>CAWHYZ010000023.1:0-459410 GCA_963833605.1 uncultured Alphaproteobacteria bacterium | reverse complement strand
CCCGATCTTCAAGATGAGCGTCGGCAACGCCATGCAGTCCGTGGTCGTCCCCGGGTGGGCGGCGCAGCTTGCGCGCGGCGGCGCCGTGACCCACGAGCATTTCCGCGCCATTCCGATCAATCTCGAAGCCCTGCGCAAAGCTGGCGTGCGAGCGCTCTGGGTTCAGGTCCGCGACCCGCGCGATGCCGCGTTCTCGCTGGTGCAGATGCGCGCGGCCCAGCCGCTCGTCCGCCAGCCGTCCTCTGCTGCTTTTGTGGATGATTGCCGGACGCTCGCAAACTGGATCGACGAATGGATCGCGGCGCGCGAGAAGTCCGGTATCGATATTTCGTTCATCACGTTTGCCAACGTCTGCGGCGACCTGGCCCGGTACGATGACGCGGATATTTCGCGGACAACAGCCGAACAGGTTCATTACACAAACGGTAAACTTTCGCCACGGCACGGGCGGCGAATGGCGCGCGCTCGATGCGGTGTCCAGGCAGCGCGCCTGGGACGCGATCCCGGCTGGTGTAAAGATCTCCTCGGCCTGGAGTTCTGACAGTCGGGATCGAACTGGAAAGAACAGTACCCAGCCGCGCCTGACGGGAAAGCATTGACGGTGGGCATCCGCGCGCGGCATTCCTTCTAGTCCCGCGCGAATGCTTCGAAGTTGTCTTGTGTAGGCGCGTTAAAGCGCAGCTCAAAACTCATGCGCGGCTTCGTCGTCGTCGGCGTCACAAAGCTGCCGTGCATGATCCAGTTATGGAAGATAACAACGTCGCCGACTTCGAGTTGGGGAACGAAACGCGGTCGGCCGTCCTTGCCGCTCGTGTAAAGATCCTGCATTTCGGCTTGGCGGCCGGGGTCGACGCTACTTGTTGCAAAGTCGTGATGCACGGCCGCCTGCATCGGAGCGAACGGTCCGGGGACCAGTTGCAGGCCCGGCGCTGCGCCGGGGCACGCGACGGTGGTGACCCAGACGTTGACCGCATATGCGTGGCGCGACAGATGCGGTCCATCGCAGTGCATGAAGATCGGCGCCTGCCAGCTCTTAAGCTGCTGCTCGGGAACAGGAGAGACGCGGCGCACCACAGACGACCCCGGATACCAATCACCGCCAAGCAAGGTGCGGATGAAATTTTGCCGCATCGGATCTGCGGTCAGAGACGTCGTAGATCGAGTCGCCCAGGATCAGGCGGTCGAAGTAGTCTTGTTCCAACTGGCCCATGCGAATGTTCTGGACAAATCTTCGCAGCCGCAAATCAGTGATGTCGTGGATTGGCACATTATCCGGCACCTTCAGAATTTGGAGCATTTGACGGCACGTATCGAAAGTACGTTCGGCAATGCCGGCGTACAACTCGACATCGGGCTTCGGGATAAACCCCCGTATCACGACGCACCCAAATTCGTAGATTGCTCGTCGCAGACAACGGGTGTCGATCGTCGCGGGGCCATGGGAGGCACTATCGCCGTCCGGCCTCAGCGTTGTAACAAGGCCCGCAAATACCGCGCCACTCACGTGTGCTAACTCCGCCGTCTCAACTCTGCTCATAGCATCGTAGTGCCTGGGAGTACCGCTCTGGAAGAGGTGGACGAGCCCTTCCAGGCACGGCATCGGTCGGCCATCCGGAAGCCCACTGTGGGTCGTCAAAAGCGGGAAAACTTGGCATGCAGCAAGACGTGGCCGCGATCGTTAACGTCGCCTTGCAGACTGGGTAGCAAGGGGTAGCAAGCCGGCATGTCGCGCCCAGCCATCTGCGCAAAATTCTTCTTTTTCAATAGCTCGGAGAGGTGGCAGAGTGGTTGAATGCACCGCACTCGAAATGCGGCATACGGGTAACCGTATCGGGGGTCAAAATCCCTCCCTCTCCGCCAACAAGCTTATTCGCTACCGTTCACTGCCATCCGCGATAGTTCATTTTTAGCCCGCCAATATTGGACTTTTTTCACCTCTTTTCGTCTTTACACGTTCGCCACGCTCCGCCATAATCCGCTAATTAATTGTGGACAAATTTGAGGATCCTATCATGGCCCGGGTGATCGGACGGCTTACTGCGCTCAAGGTCGACAAGGCGAAAGATCCGGGCATGTATGCCGATGGCGGCGGGCTTTATCTTCGCGTTACGGGGGACGGCACCAAGAATTGGGTCTTCCGATTCATGCTGAACGGACGGCCGCGGTGGATGGGCATGGGACCGCTGCACACCATCGGTCTTGCCGATGCGCGACTCGAGCCGCGGAGTGCCGTAAGCAACGCCACGACGGCATAGACCCGATTGACGCGCGGCGAGCCGCAAGACAACAAGCACGTCTCGACGGCAAAACGATCACCTTAAGGAATGCGCAGCCAGCTACATCGCTGCACACAAGGCCGGTTGGCGAAATGACAAGCACGCGGCGCAATGGGAAGCGACGCTTGCCACATATGCCGAACCGGTCATCGGCAAGCTCTCAGTTCAAGCGATCGATACCGCGCTCGTGCTCAAAGTGATCGAGCCGCTTTGGACGACGAAGCCTGAGACAGCGGGTCGATTGCGTGGTCGCATCGAGTCCGTCTTGGATTGGGCCAAGGTCCGCGGATATCGCGCGGGCGAGAACCCGGCGCGCTGGCGTGGCCATCTCGATAAGTTGCTACCGGCGCGCTCGAAGGTGCGGAAGGTCGAACACCATGCCGCCCTGCCCTACGCCGAGTTGCCAGCCTTCATGGTGAGCCTGCGCGAGCAGGAGGGTATTGCTGCGCGCGCGCTCGAATTCACGATCCTGACGGCCGCGAGGACCGGGGAGAGCATCGGCGCGAGGTGGGATGAGATCAACACTCGCGAAAGACTTTGGATTGTACCGGCCGCACGCATGAAAGCCGGCCGCGAGCATCGCGTGCCCTTGACGTCTCGCGCGATCGCCATCTTGGAAGAATTGAAACCCGCAGACGGCGAGGAAGCGAAGTTCATCTTTGCCGGCGGCAAGGGAGGCCGGCCGCTCAGCAACATGGCTTTCTTGATGCTTTTGCGACGGATGGGACGGGGCGATCTGACCGCGCACGGGTTCCGGTCTAGCTTCCGCGATTGGGCAGCCGAGCGCACGAGCTTCCCGAGCGAAGTGGTCGAGATGGCGCTGGCGCAACGGTCGGTACCAGGTCGAGGCAGCATACCGGCGCGGCGACCTGTTCGAGAAGCGGCGCCGACTGATGGATGCTTGGGGGGATATCTTGCAAAGCTCCAGCCGAACAAAGCAAGGTCGTCTCGTTGCGCACCGGATGATAATGTCTAATCGCGGCGGATAGGGTCGCTCCCGACAAGGCCGGTTCCGCATCGGCTTTCCGCCGCGTCCACATGCGGATGCACCATGCGGAGGTGCTCAATGGGCCGCGCACCCACTCAACTCGATGCCGAGTTGGAGTATTTTCGTCGCATAAGGAATTTTGCTGGGCCTAGTGGACGGCTGCAGACCCAGGAAATTATCGATCGAATTGAAAAACTGCTGCAATCTTCAGAATTGGCGAAGGTCCTCTTGTGGTTGGAAGAGCAAAACGAGCGCCTGATGTCGCAGCCGCCATTGTCGTTGGAGGAGCGCCGCCTGAGGTCGCTGGAGGGGCAAGACAGGCCCCGCACAACACCATTTTTGTTAGGACCCTATCTCTATCAGGCATTCGGTTCCGTCAAGGATCGAGAATTCGTTCGCACCCATATGCCATTTTTGAAGCAACCGACCACCAGGTCCGTCCCCCTCATTTTCTAAGAAAGCTTCAGCGAAAAGAGAAGCAAAGATCTATGCCCAAAATGACTCCGTGAGGGGCTCCAGCCACAGTGTCGCTACTAGGTGCACAAAAATCAATAACTGGGAATCCGTATGGCCATTTACGCCCGTAATCCAAAGCCAAAATCGCCGCGCAGAAATCGTTTTACTTGCAGACCTAATAGAGAGCGCAGCGGAGTCGACTTGGTTTCGATGGCTTGTTCAATCGTCCGAGAACCAAAAAAACACGAAGTATGGATGGACACGATAAGTGAGCTGAGAGCGCGCGTCGCCAAGCCATAGTCCTAGTCAAGGAGTTTCGCACCCACCTTGGCGGTCCCTACCACTGACCGCCATGTCGCGACCATCGCTAGCGGAATGTCCCTGTCGCTGTTGAAATAGGGAGGCAGGCGTCGATCGCCTCAGGCCACTAGGCTTGAGGTTGCGAATCGCAAACCGAGAGCGAGGAGATCGACGCCATGACGAAACATATCGGATTGAAGACGATGAACCAAGGGACGGCGCTGGCGATGGGTACGCTGGCGTTGCCGCCCTTGGTGATCGAGGAGCTTGAGGAGTTCAAGGGCAGCTTCGACCGGCTGTGCCTGCAGGCCGGGACTTCGGCAATCGAGGCGATGCTTGCGGCTGATGCGGAACAGCTTTGTGGCAAGCGCTACCAACGTCACGCTGACCGGCAGGGCCATCGATGGGGAATGATCGGCAGCGAGATCGGGTGGCATGGTGGCAAGGCTGCCATCCGGCGGCCACGGGTGCGTCACCGCGGCGGCGCTGAACTGGAGCTTCCCAGCTGGACGGCGATCCAGAAGGCGGACCTTCTGTCGCGTTGGGCATTCAACCAGATGCTAATCGGCGTGGCGACGCGCAAGTACGCGCGCTCGGTACGACTACCGGACGGCGATCTGGCCGGCCAGGCCAAGCGCGCCACGACGAAGTCCTCGGTCTCACGGCGTTTTGTGGCGCTGAGCACGGCAAAGCTGAAGGAATGGTTGGCAGCTGACTTGTCGGGGCTCGACCTGCTGGTGATCCAGATCGACGGGCTGCGTGTCGGCGACCATGTCCTGGTGGCAGCCATCGGCATCGACGGGGCCGGCGACAAACACGTACTGGCACTGGCCTTGGGGGCGACGGAGAATACCGCCGTGGTCAAGGCGCTGCTGGCCGACCTGATCGAGCGTGGGCTGCAACCGGATATCGCCCGCCTGTTCATCGTGGACGGTGCCAAGGCGCTGAGCCGGGCCGTGCGCGACACCTTCGGTGGCTTCGCGCTGATCCAGCGCTGCCAGGTGCATAAGGGACGCAATATCATCGAGCGGCTCGACCCGTCGTTGCACGCCGGGGTCAAGAAGGTGCTGCGTCAGGCTTGGGACAGTCCGACCGTCGAGCAGGCCGAGCGCGTTCTCAGGAACCTGGCGCGACGGCTCGATCACGATGCTCCTGGCGTCTCGGCTTCGATCCACGAAGGGCTGGATGAAATGCTCACCGTGATCCGCCTGGGCCTGCCTGACCAGCTGCGGCGCTCGCTCGGCTGCACCAACGCGATCGAGAGCCTGATGGCCGTTCTGCGGCAGGTCTGCCGCAACGTCAAACGTTGGCGCGATGCACGGATGGCTTTGCGATGGACTGGAACCGCAATGCTGGAGGCCGAGAAGAGCTTCCGCCGTTTGAAGGCCCACAAGCAGCTCCCGATTCTGCGGGCCGCGTTGCTACGACATCAGCAAGCGTTGCTCGGCCACCAACCCATTGCCAGCAAAAATCTGGCCGCATAGGATTCAACCAATGACGCCTGCTGCACGCATTCTAGTCAACGAGTTTCGCACCCACCTTGGCGGTCCCTACCACTCCCATGTCGCGACATCGCTAGCTTTTTGTCCGGCATACACACGGGTGCGGATTACGTAAAAAAGATCGAAAAGCACCGGCTTTCTTAGAACCGGGGGACAAAAGCCGTCCCAAAGTTTAGCAATCTCTCCCCTGACTTTCTTAGCCGAAAGCGTATGAGTGCGGATGCGTGCGACACCTAGTGGAGCATCCGTTCATGTCTAGTCGCAAAACAGGACTAACACACTGGGAATTTGGCCCGCTTGTTGTGAAGCCAAAGATTGCCTGGAAGATGCTCCAATGCGGCAACACGCGGGGCTACGAGCTTCTGGCTGCGGGTGAACTAAGAATCGTTCCTTGACGGCCGCTCGCGGAAGATCACGGTCGAATCGATCCGTCAGTACATCGAGCGGCAGCTTCAAAGCAACGGTAACACACAGCAGCAGCGCCGTGTCCGCCAAGCCGCCAGTCACACAGCTTGAAGGAAGTCGCGTGGTTGATGCCCTTAAAAACGTCACGCGACCCGCATCGCAAATTCCTCGGGTTCGGGACATTCGACCTGATCGTCCACGAGGACGCGCGGCGATGAGTGAGTTCGAATTCTCATCGTTTGTGCGTGCCATCCGCGGCTCCCGAACAAAAAAATGCCTGAAGTGTTTCGAACTTCTAGCACGCGATACTCATCACCAAAGCGACTGTCTTCGACAAGATCTTATCGATGAGCTCTGGCTCCTCGCCAAGGTCGCGGGTCTCGTCCAGAAAGTCGGCGCGGACGCTGTGCAGGCAGCACTCAGCAATGCGTTCGTTCGGAGCGCACAATGACCGAAAACCTGCTTGTCACCTTTGAGGGCGCCCGCAAGCATCCTGGACGAGACCATAATAGCGACATTCGGGCGGCCACCTTCAGGGCAGATCTAGAGCGGCTGGCCCTGTTTGAGCCAGACCGCGATGCATTCATTCGCGAGGCGTTCAAGCGCGGTTGCGGCGATGGCTTCCGTCTCAACGACGAGACCGTTCGTCGCATCGCGCTCCGAATCCTTCACACCGACTACGGCCGCCGACAACATGGTCGCGCCGCTGATCAAGCCGTCTACGAAGACAGCATCCGACGACGCGACGAGGCAAGCCTACCCACCTCGCTGGAGCAGGCCATCGACTTCCTGCTGCGTCAGGGCGATGCTGCAAGGTTGAAGACATTCATTGAGCAGCAACCACGTCGATATCACCAACACATTCGTCGCCATGTTGAAGGCAAACGCCAAAATGGCCATCACCGAGGCTGATTTAGAAAATATTTGGACCGACCTCGGTATTGGCGCAAAGTGTGCGAACGAGCAGCGGGCGCAGCCGCAGGGGCCAAACCGAAACAGCCAAGACACGAAAGCTAAGACCAAACGGCTTGTCATCAAGTGCGCATCAGAAATCGATATCGAGCCGGTTGAATGGCTTTGGCAAGGGCGATTAGCCGTCGGTAAGACAACGCTTGTTGGTGGCGATCCTGGCTTAGGTAAATCACAACTGTCCGCATACATTGCCGCTGTACTCAGTAAACACGGTCGTTGGCCCTGTAACGAGGGAATGGCACCGCAGAAAAACACGATCATCCTTTCCGCTGAGGACAGCCCCGCCGATACCATAGTGCCAAGGTTGGCGGCGGCTGGCGCTGATTGTTCCAAAATCCATGTCGTCACTGCCGTGCAGGACGTTGACGCCGGTGGGTATCGGATTTTCAACTTATCCAAAGACATTGACGCCCTTGAACTGGAAATCCGTAGGATCGGGAATGTTGGCCTGATCTCTATCGATCCAGTGGACGCCTACATCGGCGCGGGGATTGATTCCCACAAGAATGCGGCGGTGCGAGCGGTCCTCGAGCCATTATCGGAAATGGCTGGGCGTTTGCGGGTCGCAGTCCTTGCCATTACTCACTTCAGTAAACAGCCGGGCGGTAAGGCCATTTACAGGTTCATCGGATCGATCGCACACATAGGCGCGGCGCGCATTGCCTTTACAATGGTTGCTGACGCGGAAAACGAGGGTCGCGTACTCATCTTGAACGCTAAGAATAACTTGGCGCAGCGCCAGCCTGGTCTCGCCTTTCGGCTGGAACAGCGACTGGTCGCAGAGGGCATTATCGCCTCGGCGGTCTCTTTTGACAGCGAGCACGTGGTACAGACCGCCGATGAGGCTCTGGCGGCTGAGTTAATCCAACGCGGCACAGGCAAACCGTCTGCGAAGAATCATGCGGCCGAGTTCCTTCGCCAAGTGCTGGCGGATGGCCCTATGGCCGTCGCAGACATCGAGGCCGAGGCACGGGCGGCTAGGATGCTCGGGCCGTCCACGCCGATCAACAAGGACAAACCCTTTCGAGCCGCAAAGGAAGAGCTTTGCATCAAGTCCTACCAGCCCAAGGGCCAAAAGGGCTCCGGTTGGGTATGGGAAATCCCGAATACAAACGGTCAGGCGCCCTCGGAGGGGTCGGGCGCCCATCAAAATGAGAGGGCGCCTGACGGGATGGAGGGCATTTGATGTCCCGCCGCCGCCCCGAGGACCAAATACAACGCGCCATCGTGCAGCATTACCGCACACGCACGGTCCCGGGCGTGTTCATGTTTGCGGTCCCAAATGGCGGTGTGAGGTCGAAGATCGAGGCCGCGATCATGAAGGCGACCGGCACCGTCGCGGGCGTGCCGGACACAATCTGGATCAAGGACGGGCAGGTCTACGGGCTTGAGCTTAAGGCCGACGACGGCCGCGTGACCGAGAGCCAATTAGCGACGCAGGCCGCCATGGTGGCCGCTGGTGCGTTTTGCTTCACGGCCTATGGTCTGGACCGCGCGCTGGCAATTCTCGAATCCTGGGGCTTGCTAAAGGGCAGCGCCCAATGAGCCGAGGTTCTTGCCGTTTCACGCAGCGCGACGTGACCAAAGCCGTCAAGGCGGTGGTCGCGGCCGGTGTGCAAGTGGCCAAGGTCGAGGTTGATCGCAGTGGAAAAATCATTGTTGTCGCCGCCGGCAATGAGCGAGAATTCGGCGGAAGATAGCAGAGGCGAAGTAAACCCCTGGGATACCCATGTTGCGGACAAAAAGCGGCCTGCCAAAGCATTGTAGCTGGAACACCGATCGGCATGGCAAGCGGCGCGTGCGCTTCCGCAAGAGCGGCTTCACGACCTATCTCACGGGCATTCCATGGGCCGACGAATTCCTGCGGCAGTATGCGGCGGCGCTCGAAGGGGTAAAGGCACAGGCGACCAACATCGGTGCCGCACGTACAATTGCTGGAAGCGTCAACGCATTGGTAGCTGCCTATCTCGACGTCAAGTCGAGTTCGCCCTTCAAAACACTCTCGCCTGAGACGCAGCGCACACGGCGCAATATCCTCGAAAACTTCCGCGAGGCCTACGGCGACCTGCCGCTCCTCCGCACTGATCGGAGCGGCCGACGCTACATGCTCCTGACCCGGGAGCACATGCAGCGGATCGTGAACGAGAAAATTGCGACGCCATTTGCTCAGCGCAATTTCCTCAACACGCTGCGCGCTGTTTTCCAATGGGCACTAGAGGAGGGCAGGGTGCCCGATAATCCCACACTCGGGGTGAAGCGGGTGAAGGTGAAAACCAGTGGCTACAAGACATGGTCTGAGGCGCACCTCGAACGGTTCGAAGCAAGGTATCCGATTGGCACAAAGGCGCGGTTGGCTTTTGGTCTGTTGCTCTACACAGGTCAGCGTCGTGGTGATGTGGTGAGGATGGGGCGTCAACATGTACACAAAGGCGTAATCACGATTGATCAGGGCAAGACAGAGGGCCGGGACGAAGCGCATCTTGAGATTCCCGTGCACCCAAAGCTCCACGAGATCATCGATGCCACAAACCCGATCGGACACCAAACCTTCCTTGTGACCAAGTTCGGCAAGCCGTACACGTCGAATGGTTTTGGCAACTGGTTTCGTGAGCTCTGCGACGAAGCCGGATGCCCCGATGTCTCTGCACATGGCTTGCGCAAGGCGACGGCACGTCGTCTCGCCGAGATCGGATGCAGCACGCACGAGATCGCGGCCATCACTGGTCACGCAACCCTTAGCGAAGTCCAACGCTACACGAAGGCAGCAAACAGAAAGCGGCTCGCACAATCGGCCATGAACAAGCTGATCGAGGGCGGATCGTGAACACCAATTTGTCCAACCTAGAAGTCAGGTTGGACAATTTGAGAGCTAAGCCATTGAAAACAAGCATTCAGAAAGGACGGTTGGTGAGCCAGGTGGGGGCTGCCATGGTGTCGAGGCTGCTTGTGGTCGGCGCGGCGATGATCGCGCTTGCAGGGGGAACCGCGAAAGCGGCCGATCTTCCAATCGGCGTGCCGGTCTATTCGCCGCCGGTTCTGTTGCCGTTTACCTGGAGCGGGGCCTACCTCGGCCTCAACCTGGGTGGCCATTGGGGCAACGATCGGCTTACGACGACGACTGACGCGGGCGGTGCCTTTAACCCGGCCGGTGCCGCAGCCATCGACGGCGCCTCAGCCGGCACAATCAACCCGATCGGCGTCACCGGCGGGTTTCAGGCTGGCTACAACTGGCAATTTGATCGGATCGTCGTCGGAATCGAAGCGGACGCCAACGCGGTGAGCAACAGGCTCAACCGCACCGTCGACATCCCAGCTACGCCCCCTCCCCCCGGCATTGTGCCGGGCGATTTCCTGCGCGACTCCATGAACAATCTGACGTTCCTGATGACCGTCCGTCCCCGGTTGGGATGGGCCTTCGATCACACGCTCGTTTACGTCACCGGCGGCTACGCGTTCGAAACCGTGCACGCGGTCGATTCGTTTGGGGTGCAGGGCGGTGCCGTAGTGGCGCAGTCTGACGTGATCGCGAAGCTCTCAGGCTGGACCGCCGGCGCCGGCGTCGAGTGGGCGTTTGCCAGAGGGGTCTCCGCCAAGCTGGAGTATCTCTACGTGGGTCTTGGAACCTTCAATTCGACGATCCCCACGTCCAACGTGTTCCTTCCGCCCGCCAACGTCGTGGTCCACCACAACTACTCCGACAACATCATCCGCCTCGGCGTGAACTTCCATCCGACCTGGTACCCATAGCTGGCCCCTTTTTTGTTGGAGCCACGATCTTAAACCGGTGCCACTTTTCAGAGTCGCGCTCTATGACGACGTTGCTTCCTGTGCGTTTCGTAGCCGCGCGATTTCTGCCTCAAGCGTAGCGATCCGCTGCTCGCGCTCGGTGAGCGCGGCGGCTACGTCGGCGGCCTCGAACCGCTGCGGAATGTGCTGAGGACAGTTCGCGTCCCACGCGGAAACAGTAAACAGGATCACCTGCTCAGGGCGCGCCCGGTAGCCCTCTGGCATCAGTCGTGCCGTCAAATCGCCGTCGCCTTCGACGACGCGCGCCTCGCCCCAGATCTTGACCCGTTTGCGATGCGCGTAGTCGATCAGGAACAGGTGGGCCTTCGGGTTGTCGGCGAGATTGCCTTGGGTGATGTATTGGCGGTTACCGGCAAAATCCGCAAAGGCGATGGTCTTGTCGTCGAGTACATGGAGAAATCCGCGCGGCCCGCCGCGGTGCTGGATATAGGGCTGGCCTTCGGCGTTGACGGTCGCCAGAAAAGCGCTGGTCTGCGCCGCGATGAACTCGGCCAAGTCGGGGGTGATGCGGGTCTGCCAGCCGCCACGGTCCTCCAAGCGCGAGTAGGTTTGGCGGGATCCCTTGCGGGTCTGCACCGCCTTCACGGACGCCGTGAACGCGACGTTGCTCGAACTTGCAGTACTCATGATCGCCTCCAGGCGAGCGGCAAATTGGTTCGAAAAGCACACGATACCAGCGCCGGCAAACCGCGGTCTCTCCCGTAAACACAATATGGGCTCTTCTATAAGATAATAGTATCGATAAGAGATTGGATATATACTTCCAAAAAGTGGAAGGATTTGCATGGATCGGCTTGACGCGATGGCAACGTTCGTTGCGGCCGTCGAGGGCGGCAGCCTTTCGGCAGCGTCCCGCAAGCTCGGGATGCCGCTTGCGACCGTCAGCCGAAAGGTGTCCGAACTCGAGGCACATCTACGAACGCGTCTCGTCACTCGAACCACCCGCCGCTTCACCCTGACCGATGCTGGTCGTGCCTACATTGCGGCCTGCAAACGCATCCTCGAAGACCTCGACCAGGCTGAGCGTGCCGCTTCGGGAGAATACACCGCTCCCACCGGCGACCTCATCGTCACGGCGCCGATTGTGTTCGGCCGTCTGCACGTCTTGCCGGTCGCGATCGAATTTCTCAAATCCTACCCAGACATCGACATTCGGATCGCGTTGAGCGACGGTGTCGTCAACCTGCAGGAAGACGATGTCGATCTCGCCGTCCGGATCGGCGAGTTGCCCGACAGCAGTCTGATGGCTGTCCGCATCGGCTCGATTCGTCGCGTCGTCTGCGCCAGCCCCGCCTATTTCGCGCAGCGCGGTACACCCCAAACCCCCGGCGAGCTCGGTAGCCACGACTGCATCGCCTTCGATGGACTGACGGCGCCGGACAGCTGGAAATTTGTTGTTGGCCGCTCGATCGTATCGGTCCCGATCCATTCGCGGCTTGTCGTCAACACCGCCGAAGCCGCCATCGACGCGGCTATTGCGTCGGCCGGCGTCACGCGCGTGCTCTCCTACCAGATTGCGAGCGCACTCCAGGCCAGTTCGCTCGCGCTTGCGCTCGAGGAGTTCGAGCCCGCGCCCTGGCCGGTCAGCCTCGTCTACGGACGCCAGGGTCTGCTCCCGCAAAAGCTGCGTGTATTCCTCGATTTTGCAGCGCCGCGCCTGAAATCGCGGCTAATAGCGGCGTGAGGCCGCAGCGGCCCCACGCTCGACCGGGAGCGCGCTTCCTCGCTATAGTGGTGCCTGGATGGCGACGTGTTCCGTAAAAAACATCAGGGAGGAATGCGACGATGAGACGGCAATACCTGTCGTGGAGCGCGGTTAGTGCGGGAATGGCAGTGCTGGCGGGGTTCGCGAGCGCACCGACCGCATCGGCGCAAACCATCAAGATCGGGCTGATCAACAGCTATTCGGGATTTCTCGCCCAAGCGGGAGACCAGATGCAGAAGGGCATCGATCTCTACGTCAAGGAACATGAAAAGGAGTTGCCGCCGGGCGTGAAGATCGAACTCATCCGCCGCGATGACGGCGCCGTACCGGACACCGGCAAGCGCCTCGCCCAGGAACTGATCACACGCGAACAGGTCCAGTTGCTGCTGGGCATCGTCGGTTCGCCGATCGCCGCCGCAGTTGCGCCGCTGACCGCACAGGCCAAGGTCCCGCTCGTCATCACCAATGCGGCCGGCGTCGCAATCCCGCGCATATCGCCCTATGTGGTGCGGGTCTCGTTCACGCTCTGGCAGCAAGCCTATCCGCTTGGCCAATGGGCCGCGAAGCAGAACTGGAAAACCGCGTACACGGCGGTCAGCGACTTCATCCCAGGGCACGACGCCGAAGGCGCTTTCACCAAGGGCTGGACCGACGCCGGCCTGAAGATGGTCGGCTCGGTTCGCTTCCCGACCAGCAACCCGGACTTCACGCCGATCGTGCAGCGGATCAAGGACACCCGCCCGGATGCGGCGTTCATCTGGGTGCCGGCACAGGAACAGGCGACAGCGGTGCTCAAGGCCGTCAAGGACTTCGGCTTACGCGGCGCGGGCATCAACGTGATCTCGACCCAGGATCTCCTTCCGGACGAACAATTGCCGCTCATCGGTGATGTTGCGCTCGGCCTCGTCACCTCCGGCATCTATTCGGCGGCGGCGGATCGCCCAGCCAATAAGGCATTTCTGGCAGCGTGGGATCGCGAATATGGCGGCAAGGCGATCCCGAATTTTCTGTCTGCGGATGGATGGGACGGGATGTCGGCGATCTTCGACCTGATCAAGGCGACCAAGGGCAAATTCACCGGCGACGAAGCCATCGCGTTCCTGACGAACTGGAAGACCGCGAACAGTCCGCGCGGTCCGATCGCGGTCGATCCGGCGACCCGCGATATCATTCAGAACATCTATCTGCGCCGAACCGAGATGAAGGACGGCAAGCTCGCCAATATCGAGTTCGACACGATCCCGAACGTGAAGGACCCGTGGAAGGAGCTCAACCCGCCCAAGTGAGGTTCACGCCGTTTTCGTTTTGCTGCGGTGAGCAGGCGGCGTTGCCGCGCGCCGACAATCAGTAGCGTTCGTTATATCGGCCCTGCTTCCACGGATTCAAAACGGCGGTCAACGTCGGCTCCGAAGTCCGAGGCGTTGCGCGTGACCGGCGTTAGACCGTGAACTTCGACTGTTGCTGCAATGAATGCGTCTGTGACGCTCATCGACCGCTCTGCCGCGTCGCGGCGCGCCACGATCTTGCCCAAGCATCGACAAAACCAAGCGAGTGGCAGGATACATGCTGTCAATAATCCTAGCGAACCAAGAAGGAACAAGCCTCGGCCGACGCCGTTATCGTTGAGAGTCAAAGGAGCGTTCCATGGCCGACAACAGGAATCCAAACCGGAAACAACCGGGCGAAAAAGCGCCTGGAAAATTCCATTACAACCCAGGCAACATGTCCGGCAAGACGATCGAAACCTGCAAGGATGAGTCCGAACAGCAGGCCAACGCTGACAGGATACGAAGCCGTCACAAGAAACAAGATCAAACGCGTTGATGGCTAGATCACACGCCCTGCGGGCGGATCTGGCTTGAGATAAACAATCAGGCAACAACAAATACAAATTCCGAGCCCAGCCAGCGGATATTTCAGCGCCACAACCGTGGCCCCGCGAAAGAACATAAAGTCGCGACCGCTCGTACGCATGATCCTACGCACCATCGGCGAAACGTCACCAACTGAAGTTCGGTCAAAAAGCTCCCAGATCAAGCAAGTCGCGTCTACGAGGAAGAACACCGTCGCATAGAACGCGACCGGCTGCATCATGAATGGACCGGCATCAAGCCCATGTTGCCGAACAGGCTGCGCGGTCTGTCGCTTGCAAACGACCGGCGTGTCCTCAGCGGCGTCGACTAAGCATGCATCGCGCGTTCCCAATGCTCATGGATGAAATGCGCCTGCTGGAATCAGACAACCGAACACCCAGATATGGCGACGCAATCTACGATTTGTCAGGAACCCATTGGGTTTTGCTGCTGTCGTACTTGTACCCTGGCGCGCTCTTGAGGGCGTCCTTCGTCGTGTTCATGACAAGGTACCATTTGTTGTCTTTCTTCTTGCCTTTGACGGCGTTGAACGGCACCGCAACGTCTTTCTCGCCAGCTCCGAGAAAGCCACCAACTCCGATGATCAGGGCGTTCACGCGCCCTCCTTGATCTACCAGAACGTCGACGACTTCACCGATCTTGTTGTCGGAGGGATCATAGACGTTCTGCTTGTAGTAGTTGGTCACGGTTCCTGAGTCCGCGGGCAGCGCCGTCAGCAACCGGGCCGACCCAGGTGTCGGCGCCTGTGCATATGCGGTCGCGGTTGCGAGAAGGACAGCGGCCACGCCTGCGGCAAATCTATTCATCGAGAGCTCCGATCTGGATTGTGAGGCCTTGGATTGAAAACGCATGGCGAACCGAGTGGTTCCTGCTGCGTCCTCAAGACGCTGGTCTCCTCCGAAGATCATTCAAAATCCAGGTTCGTCCGCTGTAACATCGGTCGGATCATCAGGGGCTAGCCGACCGATGGAACTTTTGTAGCGACGCGGGCTTGTACGGTGCATCCCCCATCGGGTCGTCGGAGCAGGCGCCCTAAGCAACAACCGCGGCGAAAGCCGCTCGGAGAAAACACGTGAACGCATCTACACCAGCAACGTCAGGATATCCCGGCACGCGGTCCTCGGATTTCGCAGCTGCAAAGGACAACGTGACGGATGCATTGAGCCGCGGCAAGGAAGGCCTTGCAAACGCGACCAGCACGCTCGCCAGCAATGCGACAAACGATCTGGAAAGCCTGCGCAAGGACCTCAACAGTCTGAAGGATACGGTGTCTCGGTTCATGGCGCAGGCGGGCGAGGTATCATCCTCGGTGGCGAGCCAAGTCGGCACTGCCGCTTCGAATCTGGCCGAGAGCGGTGCGAACGTCGCAGCCGCCGCAAAAGAGCAGGCCAAGACATTTGCGTCGGAGCTGGAGACCATGGGTCGTCGCAATCCACTCGGCGCGATGGCTGCCGCAGTCATGGTCGGCGTCCTGATCGGAGTGATCAGCCGCAGCCGGAGCGACGGCTGATGTTCTTCAAACTTCTGAAGCTTGCCGGGTTCGACGTCAACGCGAAGATTGCCGAACTCAAGGCTGATCTCGCGTGGAGGGTCGAGCAGGCTTCGGAGCAGATGACGCGCAAGGCCCGCACCACCGCATTGGTCGCGGGCCTTCTTCTGTCCGCCGCCATCGTGGTCTTCCTGGCCCTCATCGTAGGCCTGGCGGCTCTCTATAAATGGGGCGAGTTGCACTACGGCGTGTTCACCGGGCTCGCGCTCACCGGTAGCGTATTGATCGCCCTTGCGGTCATCCTCGTGTTTGCGGCGTTGACGATGGCCAGGCAATCCGCGGGCGACGTGGCGGCGTGGCGTCTGGTCCGCAGCCCCAGCAAAACTGCACAGTTGACGCCGCCGGTTCCCGAATCCGAGGCGGGTAAGCTGGCGGAAGGGTTGGCTCCGCCGCCGGCACAATTCTCGTCCGCCAAAGCCGAGGATCTGGTTGAGCCTCTGGCCGTTCTGCTCGGTCGCTATTTCCCAGGTACGGGATATCCGGCGATCGATGATATCCTGCGGCAGGTCCGGTCAAATGCACGCGGAACGACCCACGAGGCTGTGGCACGCGGCGCTGATCTCGTGCGCAACGGCAACCGCGCGACGATGCTCGGCGTTCTTGGGGCCGCAACGCTGTTTGGCTGGCTGCTGGTGCGTGGCTCACCGCGACGACATGAAATAGCTTCCAACTAATTGACCACCGCCCGGCCGACCGTGTCGGCCATGACGGCGCCCCGGTTGCCCAACGGCTTTGGCGGTCCGATCGTCGAGTCGACCGCGGTCTGGTGTTCGATTTCGGCGTTGAGCTTGGCGCCCGCCAGCGCCACGACCGCCGAGAGCCACATCCACATCATCAACCCGATGACGGCGCCGAGCGCCCCGTAGGTCGCCGTATAATTGGCGACGTGACCGAGATACCAGGAAAAAGTCGCCGACATCGCAAGCCAAACGAACGCTGCGCACATGCTGCCGAGCGAGGTCCAGCGTGGCTTGGCCAGTCGGCGGCTCGGTCCATAACGGAACAAGACCTCGAAGGCCGCCATGGCCAGAAGCTGCATCGCGGGCCAACGCAGGTACGCGATGATCGTGAACTTGATACCGGGAAATCCAATGATCGAAAGTGCCAGCGGCAACACGACCACGGCGCCGACGACGAGCAGCGCCGCCGCAACGCCGCAGATGGTGAGAAGCAGTGAAAACGCGTTGAGCTTCACCAGGCTGCGCTTCTCCTGCTCGCCGTAAACGATATTGAGCGCTTCGAAGAGGGCTTTGACGCCGGCGTTGGCGCTCCAAAGCGACAGCACCAAGCCACCCAGAAAGCTTGCCGTCAGTCTGCCATCGCTGCTCGCCGCGATACGGGTGATTTCGCTGCGCACGATTTCGAGGGCAGCCGGCGGCACAATGTCCGACGCTAGGTTCAACTGCTCCTGAATCGCGCGTGCATCGGCGAACAGCGCATAGGATGAGACGCCGGCCGTGAGCGCCGGTACCATTGCCATCAGCGCAAAAAAAGCAACGCCGCCAGCTAACGTGAGCAGGTGGTCTTCCGTAATGCCGTTCCACGTTCTCCAGAGAATGTCTTTCCAGCCGAGCCAAGGGATCGCAAACGGGGAATCGGCCGCGCGTCCGCGGCCGGGTTGCGTGGCCCGCGCCTTCTGAACCACGGCCGGCTCATCCGCCGGGTTGCGCGCCCGAAACGCCGCGAGGCTACGCTCGTCCTCGTGTCTACGCTGCGTTTCCTGGTCCTCCGGCCGCGCCGTCAAAATGATGGCGCAAGTCAAAAGCGCGGCCGCGCCCAAGGTAAAAAGGTCGTCTCGTGCAAACTTGTTCATTCGTCATGGCGCGATAGTCGACGGCCCTTTCTCGCTTCGCCTCCCAAAGTCATGGGTCCGGCAAGGCGACGTACGGACGACGGCTTACGCGGCTTTCAGGTTGACTGACGTGCGCGCCAGCGCCGTGAGCAGTTCATCGGTCTTCTTCTCTTCCGCGAGCGTCTGGTCAAGAAGACGCACCGCATCGGTCCATCTCAGCTCTTCGGCCCATGTCCGAAGGGTCCCGTAACGTGAGATTTCGTAATGCTCAACGGCCTGAGCGCCGGCCAGGAGCCCGGCGTCGAGCGCCGCCGAATCAGCGAACTCTTCCATGATTGCTTTGCCCTCATCGACAAGGCCGAGGATCACATCACAGGTCTTGCCGCGGGCGGGCCTATCGATGAGATCAAAGACCTCCTCCAGGCGGTCGACGTGACCTTCCGTTTCACTGCGGTGGTTCTCGAATGCTTGGCGCAATTTGTCCGACCCGGCAGCTTTGGCCATCTTCGGAAGTGCTTTGAGAATCTGCTTTTCGGCGAAATAGATGTCCTTGAGAAGTCTCGTAGAAAAGGTCCTCAAGCGTCTTTTCTTTGGCGGACATTGCTTGCTCCGTGATTTTGGGATACCTGCTGCTCAACGCGGCGGCTGGTAGGCGGTTCCCGCGTGCATTCGGCTGATGTTTGCTGACCGTAGGAGGGACTCGCGATACAAACCTTGCTGACAATACCGGAGCTTGCAACTTCTGCCTTCGAGTCTCCGTGGCGCCGTCGCTCCGGCCGCAGCGATTGTGATCGCTACATTTTTGCCTGATGGTTTCGGCGCAGAATGAAGTCGTGTGGGTCAGTCAGTCAGAGCGTTGTTGTGCGTGGTGCAAGTCTGCACATCGCCCTCGACCTTGAGGATCTCACGCCGCTCATGGTCACTGCGCGCGCAACCGCACGTGCCCTCATCGATCAAATCAGATCAACGCCAGCGAAATGATCATCGCTGAGATAATGGCGGCGCATGCCAGAGTCAGATCATCCCGGTCTATGGTGTTCTTCCACATGGTCCCACCTCACTCGTATCTTGCGAGATCAACCCGGGAGATCAGGCCTGGTTCCACCGCACAGATGCGGAAGTCGCCGCCCATTGAAATGAGAGATCAGTGGGAAATATGAATGGTAGAAAATTGAACTCGGCGGTTTTCCGAAGAGCGGGTTCTGAGTCCTCGAGTTAGATTGGCGGCCGGGTCGCAATGCGACCGGGCCTTGAACCGCGATGCGCAACCCCGACCGGAGGTTCAAAGTCGGCGCTGGGAGCCAATCCTTTCAACGCTGACAGGAGCAGTTCACCGTATTGTCTGTGTTCGTCATGCACTGCGGCCGTTATGATGCGCGTTGCAAGCATGAGCCGGGTTGATCGAGCTTTACCCGGCTGTGACAGCAGGCTTTCCCGGCAGCGGAGATAGTTCCAGGCGCCGTCGAGGGCGGTCGCCATGGCGCGGATGTCATCCTGATCGAAGCTGCACTTCATCGCTGAGCCGCGGTTGCAGGAACAAAAGGGGCTGGCTCAAAACGCCTTTGCGGCAGAATGGTTCCACGCTCCTGCCTTGGCGGGAATCTTTCCGGCGACGTGTTGCTTGTGCGCGTCACAAGGTCTGCAATGAAAGATTATGGGAACAAATGGGTCCCTGTGACGTTTGTCTCCAGCACCCTCGCCATGCCGCTCGTGTAGAGGCCGCTTTACGCCGTCGCGGCCGGCTTGCCCATCAGGAGCTCCCGATTGGATAACGATACCAAGCATACCCGCGCTGCAGCCCTGTTCAAGAAGGAGACGCGCCAACGTGAGGGCGAGATTGCCATGGCCGCCTATGAGGCGGAGCGTCAGGCAGTAGCAGCCAAAACGGCGCGGCTACGCGCCCTTCGATTGGCGCAGGACGCGAAGCGGGCGGAAGCGTCCGTAAAGAGGCGTCCGAATAGGCGCGCGAGCGAATCAGAGGCATTTCGCATCAAAGCGGAGGAATATGCCCGAATAGCTGACGCCGCGGCCGATCCAGAGGCCAAAAAGCGATACAAGGAGTTCTCGCAGCGGTGTCGCAACTTGGCGCAAGCCGCGAGCGAGTGATCATCGCGGCTCAGCTTGCGCTCGGCCCGCGGACCAGCATCAGGGCTCGTTGGATCTCTCTCCAGTCCTGCGCCTGCTGGACCTCGCCCCGCTCCTCAAGGCGACGGATTTTTTCGGCGGCTTCGGCAATGGCTTTTGTTCCGTGGGCTTCCATCAGCCGGCGGGCGTAATCCTGAATTTCGAAGCGTTCCATGGGACCACCGTTCCTTTGATTGCAGGCCATCGATCCGACAATACGCGGTACTCGACTGAGTTCCCGGGTTTCTGCGGTGCAGGAGGGAGCTCGCCTGCGTCATCACCGCAAGCGCCGCTCGGTCTTGGGAACAATGCGCGGTCCGTCGGATTGACTGTTTGCTGACGGCTGCGTGGGCTTCCCGGTTTCCCGAGGGTCTCGCCCGATCACATAGAAAAGCCCCGGTCTCCTGCCGGGGCTTTTCGTTGTGGGTGCGTCGCGCGCAGCATCGACGATTACACCCGCCTCGGGAGCCCATCCCCGAAGCGGCAATCAGCCGCGGTTATTGATATGTGCGACCGCGGCCGACAATTCCGGCCAACGCGGCAATCAGGAACAGCAGCAAGGCCACAAAGAAGATGATCTTCGCCAGTTCGACTGCCGCCCCCGCGATACCGCCGAAGCCAAGCACGGCGGCGATGAGAGCGATGATGAGCAGGGTTACAACAAGGCTGAGCATGGCTTCCTCACTTCGGTTGGATGGTCGCCGCTGCATCCCGCCGCGACCAGGCGGGCTCGGCGTACCAGAGTTCACCACCAAGCAAGCCGGCGAGCGTCGCCGCCGCCGCCCCGAACAACAACGACATGAAAGTCCAGAAAGAGAGAAACGCGCCTGCCGTGGCGGCCTTGTCGACCGCCTTTTTGACGGCCTCCCGGGCTTGGCTCTCCACTCCCGCAACGCGCCGCTTAGCATCGTCCTGCGACAAGCCGGTGTGTTGCGAGACGAGATAGGCGAGATAGGATCGGTCATCAGCGCTCAGCCCTCCGCCGGCAATTCCGCGCGTGATGATGCGGGCCGCTTCGGCGTGGGCCTGCGTATCCATCACATCGGGAGTTCGCCCCGCAGGCGCCGCCCCGGTGGCGGCGGCCGGTCGGAACAACATGTCGACGAAATAGGCCGCCGCATTTGTGGCCCCGTCGCTGCGGTCGGGATTCTGCGAGCTCAGCGTTGTTGCGTCGGTGTCCATCGCCAGCGTCGCAACCGTTCGGACCGCTGAGAGTCCGGCGACCGCAACGAAGATGGCGATCGCTGTCACGCTCAGGGCCCACACCAGAAACCCCTGGGCCGCATCGCGAAACCTTCCTTCCTCACCGATGTCGTCGTCAAAATGCGCGCGCAGACGC
Source organism: uncultured Alphaproteobacteria bacterium (assembly GCA_963833605.1). GTDB lineage: Bacteria > Pseudomonadota > Alphaproteobacteria > Rhizobiales > Xanthobacteraceae > JAFAXD01. The sequence continues at coordinate 438,321 of CAWHYZ010000023.1, read as the reverse complement.
GCCGATAGATAACCGCCGCAGGCAAAGCCAAGAGCCTGCGCCATGACCAACCACACGGCCCCGAGGAGCGTCAGCGTGGTCCCGGAGGGACCAGAACCATAGGGAGACGTGACCGCCAACCCGATGCCGGAGCCCAAGGAAACGACGATGAAGGTGACCGCCGTCGCGGCGAATACGCCGGCGATTGCTGCGCTCCATGAAATGCGGGAATGGGCCGTCGCCGCTGGGATTTGAACGACATCAATCTCATCGCCCACAACCGAAGTGGTATCCGACACGATGGTTGACATGACAGGCCTCGGTTTGCGCGGAGGAACTCGGGGGACCAGTGCCGCGCTCGCATGCTGGGCATCTGTCAACGAATTCCCATTGCCACCGGTTCCGGTTGGATGATCGGCAACGTCGATGGCTACTCGCCGTCGAAACAAAGAAGAGTGGCCCAAGGTGCCGGCGCCGCGCCGGAACTGACCGGCAGCGCCAACGTTGTCGGTCAGGGCGTGGCCCGACCGGCCTTGCACCAGGTCACGCCAAATTTCCCAGCCCGCAAGCAGGAAGGATGGAGACAATGGGTCTGTTTTCGAAGGACATCAAAAGCATGGACGACTTGTTCGTGCATACGCTGCGCGACATTTACTACGCCGAAAAGCAAATCCTCCAGGCGCTGCCCGAAATGATCGACAAGGCGAGTGATGCGCAGCTCAAGCAAGGTCTCCAAACCCATCTGCGCGAGACCCAGGGCCAGGTGCAGCGCATCGAAAAAGTGTTCCAGTTGCATGGCGTGCAGGCCAAGGGGGTGAATTGTCCGGCCATCGACGGTATCATCGAGGAAGCGAACGATGTAGCAGGCGAGGTTGCAGACAAGGCTGTGCTGGATTCGGCGCTCATCGCTGCAGCCCAAGCGGTCGAACACTACGAGATCACCCGTTACGGCTGCCTGGTCGCATGGGCGAAACAGCTTGGGCGGTCCGACTGTGCGGCGTTGCTGCAGCAGAACCTCGATGAGGAAAAGGCCACCGACAAGAAATTGACTGCGATGGCCGAGGGCGGCGTGAATTGGCGGGCGGCCTGACTTGTTGCCGATGTCGCGGCGCGGGCTGCCGTCCGTCGTATGGTGCGGCCCGCGCCTTCTGGCGGGACACCGGATGGATGGACTCCCCCGCGGCCCAAGAGGACAGCAAGCGATGATTCGCAAGCTCAGATCCGGCGGCTATCGCCTCTATTCGCGAAAGATTGATCCACGGACGGGCAAACGGCGTAATCTCGGTACATTCAGGACACGCGCGGCCGCAGAGCGCCACGAGCGCGCGGTGCAATATTTCAAACGCCACTGATGTACGGTCGCTTAATCGTGCGCTTACGCCGTTTCGGCTGTCGACGCTCCAGAAAACTGCAAGTCAAGCCGGGTAAAATCGAAACCCGCAGCTGTGGAACTGAGGGGCATGGATGCCGTTCTCCTCTCAGGCCGCAATGTGCCAACAAACACGGAATTTGCCGATGAACGATCAAGCGAACAAAGCGCCGGAGCACGATCCGCGCTATCACACTGAAAAGATGAGCAAGAGGCTGCAGGAGACGATCGGTCACCTGCGCAAGGACATCGAACGAGTGGATGAACCACAATTCAAGGCGATGTTCGAAACGGCGGCCGAGGTGCTCGCCGGCCTGGTGACCGCGTTCAAGCATTACGACCAGCGGCGCGAAAGCGCTTGGCGAGGTTGATTGGGTCGATCGGCGCCGCTCCTGCCAGCTCTTCAACTGGCAGGGTTCAAGCGCGGATTTAAGGGGGAGGATCAGACATGGCGCCACGTGCCTACTGGAAAGGCTATCTGCAGCTGTCCCTGGTCACTTGTCCGGTTGAGCTCTTTCCAGCTTCATCCCAGGCCGACAAAACCCACTTTCACCAGATCAACAAGAAGACCGGCCATCGGCTCCGGCAGCAGATGGTCGATGACAAAACCGGCAAGGTCGTGGATCGGGACGACAAGGGCCGCGGCTATGAGCTCCGCAAGGGCCGCTACGTGGAGATCGATGAGGACGAATTGGAGGAAATTCAGATCGAAAGTACTCACACGATCGACATCGACAGCTTTGTGCCGAGTTCGGAAATCGACAAGCGCTATCTCGACAGACCATATTACATCGCGCCCAACGAAAAAGTCGGCGCCGAAGCCTTTGCGGTGATCAGAGAAGCGATGCAGGACAAGGACCGGGTTGCGCTCGCCCGGATCGTCATGGCCAACCGCGAACATGTGATCGCGCTCGAGCCTTGCGGCAAAGGCCTGCTGGGAACGACGCTCCGGTACGACTACGAAGTACGCGACGAAAAGCAGTACTTTGCCGATGTGCCGAACGCGCGCGTTGCCAAGGACATGCTCAAGCTCGCCGAACACATCCTGGAAACAAAAGCGGCTCATTTCGATCCAAAAAAATTCAAGGATCAGTATGAGATCGCCTTGCGCAAGCTCGTCCAAAGAAAGGCGGCCGGCAAGAAGATCGAGGCGGCCGAGCCGGTTGAGAAGCCGAGCAATGTGATCAATCTGATGGACGCGCTGCGCCAGAGCGTGAAACGTGAGGGTAAGCCCACATCTCGCCGCAGAACGCGCCGTTCCGGTTCCCACCGTCGCACGGCGGCTTGAGCGGATCGCATCCTCAAGCGAAAACGCCGCACGCCGTGCGATCCCGCGTTGCCGATCGGAACCGTCGTTAGCAAGCGCCGTTGACTATGCACACTCACGCATATGGAGACGACAATGGACTGGAACCGTGTTGAGGGAAATTGGAAGCAGGTCAAGGGCAAGATCAAGGAGAAGTGGGGCAAGCTCACCGACGACGACCTCAACGTCATCAACGGCCGGCGCGATCAGCTGGAAGGCAAGATTCAGGAACGTTATGGCTACGCCAAGGATCAGGTCCGAAAGGACGTGGATGACTGGTATGGCGCCCAACGCTGGTAACGAAGGGTTGCATCGGCAGCGACGAGGGTGCTCGCCGCGTTGCTGGTCCGGATGCGAGAAGGGCCGCTGCAAAGCGGCCCTTTCATTATTGCTGATTGCTGGTGCTCTATCGGCTTTGACAGATGGTCACGGTCTTCATGGCGTTCTCGGCTTCGGTCTGGGAGGTATAGACCTTTCCGTCACCCACAACTGTCGTCGTGCTGACCGTTGGTTTTTGCGACACGACCGTACACTTCTTTGTAGCTGAATCCTGCACGACGTAGAAGCTGTCGGCGAGTACCGGGGTGGCGAACGATGCCAGCAGCACGGCACCCAGCAAATATCCGAACCTCATGAGCTGATCTCCTCTGGGGCCCCCAATGCCAATGCACAGTAATTCCTTGGGTTCCGGATAGACGTTGGTTTGCCTTGCCGGCGCGGAGTAGCGAAAGCCAGGTCCACGTGCATCGCAACGTGCGCACCGCAACCTGCCGGAGTTCCAGGAACATGGAACGCCGCGACCGCGTTATGGATTTACGGCAAGTCAGCCCGAGGAGAACATTCAGCGGAGAACAGCATGAGCAGATCGTTGATCAGGCGCACACTGGGGGTTGGAACGGCGGCCATTCTGGCAATTTCGGCGGTAGCGCCCGCCTCGGCCGCCCCTGTCCTGTCCAACACCACGGCTGTGAAGAATGCAGCCGGCGCGTCCACCACCGACGTGCGGTGGGGAGGCTGGGGCTGGGGCGGCGCGGTCGCCGCCGGGGTCATTGGCGGCTTGGCCTTGGGCGCCATCGCGAGCGCGCCCTATTACGGTTACGGCTACGGCCCATCCTACGGCTACGGTTACGGTTACGCGCCGGCCTATGGCTACGATCCTTACGATGCGTATGGGTACGGGCCTTCGTACGGCTACGCCTACGCCCCGTCGTATGGGTACTATGGTGGATCGACCTACTACTATCGTCGCCACGCGCCACGGACCTACGCGTATGGACGTTATCGATCCGGCCATCGGTACTACCACGCGCGAGGTTACGGCTATCGCTGACGCGGTTCGATCGAAATTGCGCGTTGCCGTCGTTGGAGCGTTGACACCAGCAGGCTGGTCTGGGTGGCCGGCGTTGATGGGCTGCTTCGAGCGTAGCGCCGTGCCGCCGCAGGCAAAGCGCGGGCACGGCGCGGCGCTCTAAATCGTCGCCCGATCAGCCGCCATCAATTCCTTTTCGGCAAGCAACAAATACTGTTCGGCCATTGTGACGTGATGCTTTCGGGCGCTGTCGTTGATCGCCTTCTCGGCAAGCGCAATCTGCTCCTGGGCGTATTTCAAATAGCGTTTTGCCTGAAGCGAATGGTCCGACGAAGTGCTCATCTTGCGTCCCGCCGCAACCGGCCACGCGCACGTGCCAAATGAACGCGGAAGTTCGACCGGAGGCGCTTTGTCGCAGGTGGGAGCGCTCCTTGTCTCTCAGCCACCGACGCTTGGCCCGTGGGTATTGCTCTGCCGATGCTAGGCGCATCATACCAGCGGCCAGGATGATGGGCTGCGTCTTTCGACAAAGCGCGATCAAATAGATCAAATATCGGTCATCCCGCGCGCATTCAAAGCGCCCGCCGGTGCAACAACGCTGACGGACGCGGCCTCAGGGCGCCGCCTCGACGCCGACGCGCGACGCCTGCCGGTTCCAATCTTAGCGGCGGTCCGCCGGCGCCTTGCCGACCACGCCATATTCGCTCGATTTTGATCCGTACGGGGCGATCCCGAAGCCTTCGGCAGTAAGGCCGCGCTTGAGCAGTTCGCGCACTGCCGCCGCTCGGCTCGGCATGCGCTTCTTGAAACGGAAATCGTCAAGGATGGTCAGTTCTTCCGGAGAAAGCATGATCTGCAAGCGTTCTCCTCGCATTCGGTCTGCCATCGTGGTGCCCTCCACGCTGTGAACTCTTTGAACATAATTAGTGATGTAAGTCGTGTTAGTCAATGGCGTTAGATGGGTAAATTAAGTTGAATGCGGTTTTGGCTAAGAAATCTGAGGCAACTCAGGTTTATGAAATGGCGAATAAGTATTTGATGCTGCAAAATACAATATTTATGTTCGATGAAAGTATAAATTGATCACCCCGCAATATGGGATAGCCTGATTGAATGGCTGCAGTCGTGCATTTGCCCAATCGAGGTCCCGGCGGCCCCAAGTGCCCTCACTGCGGGGCCAAGACCAGGCTGTTCGGGATCGAACCCCATCCGGACATCGAGCGAACCGAATTGCTCACCTATGTCTGCGTCCAGTGCGATGGCGTGCAGACGAAAATCACCCAAGTGCGGGCGTAGAGGATGATGCGGTTCGCGAACGAAGAAATCCGCCGTGGCGATATCGGGCCCGTGGATCTCGAGGCAAAGCCCGCAATGCTTGACGAGGGCGATGCATCGGGCCCGCACGTGGGCGCGGCCAACATGCTGGTCGATATTGGCGACCACGTGCGCGCCGACACCGACGCCCAATATCTGGCGGCGATCATTGAGTCCTCCGACGATGCCATCATCAGCAAGAATCTGGACGGTATCATCACCAGCTGGAATCGCGGCGCCCAGGCGCTGTTCGGCTACAAACCCGAAGAGGTCATTGGCAAGCCGGTGTCGATCCTCATCCCGCCGGAGCGCGCGGACGAAGAACCGGGAATCCTTGCGCGCCTTCGGCGCGGCGAGCGGATCGACCATTACGAAACGATACGCCGGCGCAAGGATGGAGCGCTCGTCGAAATTTCGCTGACCGTGTCGCCCATCAGGAACGTCGACGGCAAAGTTGTCGGTGCCTCCAAGATTGCGCGCGATATTACCGAGCGCAAGCGCGCCCAGGAGGAGCAGCGCCTGATCGTCAATGAGCTCAAGCATCGCATGCGCAACACGCTGGCGACGGTGCAGGCGATCGCGACGCGGACCTTGCACGTTTCCGAGCGAGACGTGTTCGTTGCGCGCCTGACAGCACTCGGGCGTGCCCACGATCTCCTGACGGTGGAGAACTGGAACCGCGCGCCGCTCGCCGACGTCATCGGCCGTACCCTCGGCCCGTTCCAGGACAAAGCGCACGAGCGTTTTGAACTTCAAGGTCCGGAGAACCTCTGGCTCAACGCAGGCATCGCGTCGTTGTTGACGATGGCGCTGCACGAACTGGCGACCAATGCGGCAAAATATGGCGCATTGTCGAACCAAACCGGCCGCGTCAGGCTCACCTGGGAGCTCGTCAAACGTGATGAGGCAAATCGGCTGCGACTTTGCTGGACCGAGTTCGGCGGTCCGACCGTGAAACCCCCGACACGCACCGGATTCGGATCCTTCCTCGTCGAGCGCGTATTGAAGGCCGAAGGCGGCGAGGTCAACATCGAGTACAAGCCGGAGGGTCTCGTCGGCGTATTCGAGGTGACGTGCTAGTGGTCTGACCCCAACATTTGGTACCCAAATGTTGGGACAAGTCAGCCCACTAAGATATTGATTTTAGTGGTGCGACCCAAACAGATGCGAAGCATCTGTTTGGATCGCACCACTAGGTCGCCGACGCTGATCCGGTTGGCGTCGCGTCGAGATGGCGAGGACCCCGTATGGCGTCGCCACCGTCAGGTCAAGCAGAAGCAAGCAAACCTCATGAAGTTGCTCGCGGGATATGAATCCAAGAGCAGGCAATAGGATCAGGTTGCTTGACGCAAATGATCAGACGCGCCTGGCCCGGAGTTTCAATATTCGCGCGCGCGGCCGGCCGCCCAAGAAACGGAATGCGCATCGGCAACTTACGCCGACGGAGCATCTCCATAGATGCCATCCTGCCTGGCGAGGGCACTATGGGGAAAAAGGGCATCTATGGGATTCATCACCATAGATGCCATGCCGCCTGGCGAGGGCATCTATGGGGAAAAAGGGCACCTATGGGATTCTGTCATCGTAGATGGGTCCGCACCACAGCACATGCCTCGGCTCTGCGGCTTTTCCGGCGGAACCATGGCGGGGCGTGAAGCGTTTTGCATTGGCTTGGGGCGTTCCCGTAACCCCGATCGAACTCCAGGGCGTATTCGATACGCAAGATCCGTACATGGCCGAACAGACGACTCTCCCAGCCTTGGCGGCGCATGGCGCGCAGCGCCTGCCATCCGTCGATGTCGACAGTTACAACGTGGAACTGGAGGACAACGAAGGCTTCATCGGCGATCGTGCGAGCAAAGGCGCATTTCGCAGGACCATCGAAAATATCCGCAAGTCGCTGCGAAAATCAGGCGTGGACCCGCTGGGCGACGAGGACAGCGACGACCTCAGCAAGGCGCAGCTCGACCAATTGCTGGCGAGCGGTAAACCCGAAGCGGCCGGCGTTTTGCAAGGAGCGATCGAGGAGTTCTCGCAGGAGTTTGCTCTCGTCATCCGGCGCTTCCTCAAGCTCAAGGAATGGAAGGATACTGAGCGGATCGTCGTCGGCGGCGGATTTAGCGGAAGCCGCGTCGGTGAACTGGTGATCGGCCGGACGACAGTGCTGCTCAAGGGTGAGGGCATCGAGCTCGAGCTTGTGCCGATTCGCAACGATCCCGACGAGGCAGGCTTGCTCGGGGCGGTACATCTCGCCCCGGCCTGGATGTTCAAGGCCTTCGATGCCGTCCTGGCCGTCGACGTCGGCGGCACCAACATCCGGGCGGGCGTGGTCCAGTTGAACCTGAAGCGATCGGGTGACCTCGCAAAGGCCAAGGTGTGGAAGTTCAGTCTATGGCGTCACGGCGATGAAGAAGGGGTCAAGCGCGAGCAGGCCATCGCGATGCTGGGCGAGATGCTCAACGGTTTGATTGCGTCCGCGAAGAAAAGGCGCATCCAGCTGGCGCCGTTCATCGGTATCGGTTGCCCCGGCATCATTGAAGAAGATGGATCGATTGACCGCGGCGCGCAAAATCTTCCTGGCAACTGGACAAGCAGCAAATTCAATCTGCCATTGATTTTGCACGACATGATCCCCACCATTGGCGATCATGAAACGTCGATTGTCATGCATAACGACGCAGTCGTTCAGGGATTGAGCGAGATTCCCTTCATGCAGGACATCGAACGCTGGGCGGTCCTGACGATCGGCACCGGGCTCGGAAATGCGCGGTTCACGAACCGCGGCAAAGACGATTGATATCTGCTGCCGCTCGCGCGCTGATCAATCCATCCGCAGCAAGTCGGCCACTTCGCCGATGCCGGAAATCTCATCCAGCCTGAACACGGCCTGCACCAGCCGCTTTGCCTTGTCGCCGAGCACCGGCAGCATCAGGTCGAGCGCCTTGGCGGCGACCTCGTCGGCGGTCATCGGATCGGCCGGCGTGCCGCGTACTGCACGGGTGTGATGAAAGAGCCGCGTGCCGTCGGTAAGCAAGATCGTGACCTTGGCCTGGCGCGGCGGATCGGTGTGCACCAGCTCGTCGCGCGCAATGAGCTTCACCTTGCCGCGCAACGTGACAACGGCCGGATCGGCCAGGCGCGCATGATCGTGGCTCGAGGCAAACGTGACGGTGCGGTCCGCCAGCATGAGGGCGACCTGGTGCTGCAGGCTCACGTCCGGCATGGCGCGGTCATCGACCACGCGGGCGCCGTCGCTCGGCAGCTCGACCTCGACACGCTCGATGTCCGCCGGGCCCCAGGCCGCGGTGGCGCACAGCGCCTGCGTTGAATTCGAGCGCCGCCTGGATCGGCGAGCCGACGCACCAGCGCTTGATGGTCGTATCCATGACGTAAAAGCGCGCGCCGAGCTGCGCGACCGCGCGCGCGGGCTCTGCTGCGTTCGGATAGGCGGCGAAGAATCCGGGCTCGCCGTCGAGCGTGTCGGTCACGCCGGTGAAGTCCTGCACCACCATTGTGGCGGCTGCGAGCGCATTGCGCGCCGGCATGCCGGAAAAGACGAACGCCTTCTCGACGTGGTCGCGATCGCGCCGCCATGACGTAAGGCCGGCCGCCTGTTGCGCCGTGTAGGACAGGAGATACGCGCAGCGGGTTTCGTTGAACCGCGCCAGCACGCCGGCGGCTGCCGCGGCGCCGAAGACGCCGCCGATCGCATGCGAGCTATGATGGTGCTGATGCAGCTTGTCGCCGCCGAGCGCGAGCGCGACCCGGCAGCCCACGTCATAACCGGCCGCGACCGCGCGGATGAACGCCGTGCTATTGCCGCCGAAGCGCTCGGCCGCCGCAAGCGCTGCCGGGATCACCGCGCAGCCCGGATGGGTGAGCGAGGGCGCGTGCGAGTTGTCGGTCTCGTCCGCGTGCGCCATCATGCCGTTGGCGAAGGCCGCATCGATCGCCGCGGCGCGCAGGTTCGTTCCGATCACGCTTGCTTCGGCTTTCCCGCCGGCGTTCCCGACATACGCGATGGCGCGCTTGCCGGCCGCAAGTTGCGAGCCGGAGACGCAAGCTGCAAGCGTGTCGAGGATATGATGCTTCGTTTTTGCAATGACTTCGTCGGGGAGCGGGCGCGCGCCGGCGGTTGCGATGTAGTCGGCGAGGCTAGCGGTGATGTTTTGCATGGCTCGTCCTGGCCCGGGCTAGTGCCCGGTTTCCGAAGTTCGTGATACATGCCGGCATCCTCTGACACGAACTTCGGAAACAAACGGGCACTAGCAGGTATATGATTCTAGTGCCGCTTCTCGATTTGAAGTTCCTGAACGACATTGCGGCAGCTGCTGCAGGAACTTCAAATCGGCGGCACTAGATGTGTGAGGGCCGCCTCAGGTCTCCCGCCAAATCTCTCATCTAGGGCCAAAAAACGACGAATATTGCCGTCTTGTCAGTATCTTACCATAGATGAGGAAATTCGCCCCCAACTCTCATCTAAGGGGCAACAACTCTCATCTAGGGGGCTCAACTCTCATCAAGGGAAACATGTCTCCCGTCCGCGGGTTACCCCATGTAGAGCCCGCCGTTCACATGGATGACGCCGCCGGTCATGTAGCCAAGCGCGTCGCCGGCGAGCGCCACCACCGCCTGCGCGATATCGTCGGGGGCACCGACGCGGCGGAGCGGGATGCGGTCCAATGCAAAGTTCACCCGCCGCTCGGCGACCCGTTTGGGATCGTCGTCGGCGGTCTCGACCAGGCCCGGTGAGAGCAGGTTGACCGTCACTCCGGCCGGGCCGAGCTCATGAGCCAGCGCCTTGGTGAGGCCGACCAGCCCGGACTTTGCCGCCAGCACATGGGCGTGGTGGGCAGCGCCGGCGAAATTCGCCCAGCCCCCGATGTTGATGATGCGGCCGTGGCCGCTCGCGATCAGATGCGGTACGGCTTCCTTCGCACACAGGAACGCGCCGTCGAGGATGATCGCGGTCACGCTGCGCCATTCCGCATAGGTGAGCTCCGCGAGCGGCACGCGCCGGCGCACGGCGGCATTGTTGACCAAGATATCGAGTTGGCCGAAGGCATCGACTGCGCCGCGGATCAATGCGGCGACCTGATCGGGCTGCGATACGTCGGCGATGATCGCGGTCGCGCGCCCGCCCGCTGACTTGATGATCTCGGCGACCGCGTTCGCTTCATCTTTGGCTTTGACCGCATTGATCACGACCGCCGCGCCTGCCTGCGCCAGTGCTTCGGCGGTCGCGCGACCGATCCGGCGCGCGCTGCCGGTGACGATGGCGACGCGGCCGTCGAGCGTCTTTTCAGTTGACGGCATTCGGTATCCTTCTGTTTTGGGACCTCATCCTGAGCAGCCGCGCAAAGCGCGGCGTCTCGAAGGACGAGACCGAAGTCATTTACATCCGCCAGCGCGACGATGAGACTTCCATCCGGGTCAAGGTCGCGGTGATGAGCAGGCTCAACGCCACCAGCACTACCACGGCCGCGAACACGCCTGCCGAGTTGAAACGTCCGGCCGATGACTCGATCAGGAAGCCGATGCCGCGGTTGGAGGACAGGACCTCGCCGACCACGGTCGTGGTCAGCGCGTAGCCGACTGCCACGCGCAGCCCAGTGTAGATCCAGGGCAGCGTCGCCGGCACAAACACCTTGCGCAAGGTCTCCGCCTGGGTCGCGCCCATCAGGCGCAGCGAGTTGATGAGATCCGGGTCGACGTCGCGTACCCCGGCGCGCGTGTTGTAGAACAGCAAAAACGCCACCACGACGGCGACCAGGGCCACTTTGGATTCGATGCCGATGCCGAGGAAGATGACGAACAGGGGCAACAGCGCGACCTTGGGCAGGCCGTAGAACGCCGCGATGAACGGCGCCAGCGTGCGATCGGCGAACGGCGCGAGTCCCAGCATGAACCCTGCCGCGATTCCAATCGCGCCGCCCAGCCCATAGCCCAGCATCAGCGTGACGAGCGAGGTTGCGAGGTGGTTCCAGAGCGAGCCGTCGGCGATCCACTGGGCGATGGTCTCAACGATACTGACGGGATCGCTCACGAACATTCTTGGAATGAGCGTCCCCGAGGCGAGTTGCCAGATCGCGAGAAATCCCAGCAGGATCGAGGCGCGCCCAAGCCAGATCGCGGCCCGATGCCGGGTCATGGCGCCTCGCTCAGCACCGGCCGCCAGCGCAGCATGAAGGCTTCGGAGCTCTCCGCCAGCGCGTTGATGGCGGCGCCGAGCAGCATCAGTATAACCAGCACCGCATAGAGCGCGGTCATGTCGAACACTGCCGAGGACGATGTGATCAGAAAACCGAGCCCGGCACGCGCCACCATCATTTCACCGATGGTGGCGGCGATCAGCGCATAGGGCAGCGCATTCTTCAGGCCGGCGAAGATCCAGCTGAGACAGGCGGGCGCGACCGCCTTGCGGAACTGCTCGCGGCGCGTTGCTCCCATGAGTTCAAGCGCGGCGATCCAATCGGGGTCGACGGCCTGCGCGCCCGCGAATGTGTTGAAGAACAGGAGCAGGAACGACACCAGCGCGACCAGGGCGATCTTGGGCTCCATGCCGAGACCGAACCACATGATCAGGATCGGGGCGAGCGCAACCACTGGCACGCTGTTGAGGGCCACAATGAACGGGCGCAGCAGCGACGCCGGCAGCGGCGAGCGACCGAGCCACAGGCCGAGCAGAATGCCGCCCGGCACCCCGATGGCGAGGCCGATCGCCATTTCGCTGAGCGTGACCGCGACGTGCCAGGCGAGGCCGTCGCGCGCCCAGTCGGCGAGCTGCAGCGCGATCAGGCTCGGCGCGCTGGTCCAGGTCGCATCGATGAGGCGTCCGGCGAGTTCCCACACGGCCAGAAAGCCGAGCAACACCGCGATGCGCGCGACGGCGATCCTTGCAGCGTCCGACATGCGCCGGCCAGCTAGCTGCGCGGCTTCATGATCGCGGCGGCCGCCGCCTCGGCGTTGCGATTGTCAACCACATCCTCGAATCGCACCGAGATCGGCTTTCCTTCGCCGAGGTTCATCCAGCGCACCGTGGTTTCGACCTGGGCGCGGCTGATGACGGGCGTGCTGGCCGCTCCATGGCGATATTTCTCGAGTACCGCATCGAGCGCGTCGGGCGGCATGTCCTTGATCTGCGGCCGCATCACCCGCAAGGTTTCTTCGGGGTTCTCGGCCGCGAGCTTGATGCCCTTGGTGATGGCGCGCAGCGAGGCGGCGATGACTGCCGGCCGTTTCTGCAGGGTGGCGCGGCTCGTGCCCCACACCGAATAGGGCACATCGGCGAGTTCGGGAATTGGCTCCGCGAACGGGTTGATGACGATCACGCCGGTGCCGCGCGCTTTGGCGAGCTCGTCGACTGGCGCCGACATCACGAACCCATCGACCACCTTCTTTTCGACCGCCGCCAGCATGGCGGCCGGGTTGCCGAGCGGCTGCAGCTTGACGGCCTTGTCGGGGTCGAGGCCGCGCGTCAGCAGCATCTTGCGGATCTGCACGTCAGACGCGCCCCCGGGCGCGGTGATACCGAGCGTGAGGCCGGCGAGACGCTTGACCTTCTCGTCGAGCGCCATGCCAGGCGTGATACCGGATTTCGCCATCGCATCCTTGGTGAGCACGACGCTGTTGGGATAGACGTTGAACAGCGCCGCAGTCGCCACCAGCCCGCCGCCCTGTGCGGCCGATGTGATCGCGTGGGTCATGGCGAGCGGCGACACATCGGCGCCGCCACCCGCGATCGCCGCCGCCATCGCGGTTCCCGAGTTGAGCCCGACGATCTCCACGTCGAGGCCTTCGTCGGCAAAGTATTTGGCGCCGAGCGCCACGTAGAATGGATACCAGTGCAACAACGGCGTCGGGGCGGCGGCGACCACGAGCTTTTCGAGCTTTGCTTGCTGCGCCGCCGCCGGCGCCGCCAGCAGCGCCGCCAACGCGATTGCGGCGAAATGAAACAGGCCCCGCATATGTCCTCCCGATTGTTCCATCGGCATCGTACGCCCTGCCACATAACTCGCACGAAGCCGGCACGTCGTCTATGATGCCATGAAATACCCGCAACCGGGGCGCTGGGAGGAGAAACGATGTTGTGCAGGATCTTGCTTGCGGCGGCGCTTGCCGGCCTGGCCTCGAGCCAGGCGGCCTACGCGGTCGACACCATACGGGTGGGTAAGTCGGTGCCGATCGCATGGACGTTCACGCCGCTCGACATGGGTGTTGAGACCGGTATCTGGGCGAAGCACGGACTGAAGGTGGAGATCTCGAGCTTCGGCGGCGACGCCAAGGTGCAGCAAGCGCTCACCGCCAACGGCGTCGATTTTGCGCTCGGCAGCGGGCCGGGCATGGGCTTCGCCGCCAAGGGGGTTCCGGCCAAGGCGGTCGCGGCGTTCGCGGGCTCGCCCTACAGCATTTCGATCGTGATCAAGCCCGATGCACCCTACAACGACATCAAGGAGATGAAGGGCAAGAAGTTCGCCGTGACCACGGTGGGTTCGCTGACCGAGTGGTTGCTCCATCGCGCCGCCATGGCGCAAGGCTGGAAATACGACGACCTCGTGGCGGTGCCGCTTGGCAGCTTCGAAACCAACTATGCGGGTTTCAAGACCGGACAGGTGGACGGCATCATGCTCGCCACCGAGACGAGCTACATGCTGGTCGAGAAAAAGGAAGCCAAGATCATCGCCAACATGGGCTCCTACGCCCCCAAGTTTCATACCCACGTGGTCTATGCCCGCAACGAACTGATCGACAAGAATCCGGATCTGATCAAACGCTTTCTGGCAGGCTGGTTCGAAACTATTGCCTGGATGAAGGCTAACAAGGATCAAAGCGTCGAGATCTCGGCACGGGTGCTCAAGCTGAGCAAGGACATCGTCAGCCGCGCCTATGACGTAGAGATCGGCATGATGCAGGACAACGGCCGCTTTGATCCGGAAGCCATCAAGGTGATCAAGTCGTCGCTGGTCGATATGCACATTCTCGAGTTGGAGCCGCCCGACGAGCAGATGTTCACCACGAAATTTGTGCAGTGATCGGGGATCCCCGTTTCACTGGCGGTGTGCGCGCCAGAACGAGGCGCGCCGCTCGGCGAGGCGCACCGTTTCGTTGAGTGCAACGGCCATCAGCGCCAGCATCGTGACCAGCGTGAAGGTGGCAGGCGGATCGAAACTATCGGCGAAGATGCGGGTGTAGTAGCCGACCCCGCCGGTGGACACGTAGAGCTCGGCCAGCAAAACCCCAAGCAGCGTTCCCGACATCGCCAGCCGCAGCCCGGTGAACAGGCTCGGCGTCATGTGCGGAAGCACGACTCGGTGGATCGTCTGCAGCCGCGTCGCGCCCATGGAACGCGCAGCAACGAGGTGCGCGGCCTCGACGCTCTGCACGCCGGCCACCACGTTCAGGATAATGGGAAAGATGCCGTGGCTCACGCCAAACGCGATCTTTGAGCCGGCGCCGATGCCGAAATAGAGGACGAACAGCGGCAGGATCGTCACCTGCGGAATCGAGTAGAGCAGCAGGACGAGCGGTAGCGTTGCACGCCGGGTGAAGCCGCTCAGCCCAATGGGCAACCCGATTGCGACGCCGGCCATGACCGCCAGCACGAACGCAACCACGAGCTCGAAGAACGATGCCTCGAGTGCTTGCTGCACGCCCGGATCGCCCAGCACGCGTGGCATCGCGGCGACGATGGCCGACGGCGGGCTCAGGAAGTTGGGGTCGAGCACCGTGTGCCCGGCGAGTTCCCACAAAACGAAGGCCAGCACCACAATGCCAAGCCGCGCCGCTGCCGGGTTGCGCCGCACAAACGCGCGTGTGGCAGGCATCGCTGCCGTCCGTGCACCGGTTGTGGCAACCGCCTCGCTCACGTCGTCCTCCGGACGTCGGCAAACCGGCGTTGCATGTTGCTGAGCGTGACGTTGAGGATCATCGCCAGGATGATCACGAACACGATGTAGGCGAACATCTCGGCCGTGTTCATGCCCTCGGCGAGGGTCACGATCCGGCTGCCTAATCCGCGCAGGCCGGCGATCATCTCGCTGCCCAGGATCGCCAGGAACCCGATGGTGCAACCGATGCGCAGTCCGGTCACGATCACCGGAAGGGCCGCCGGAAGCAGCACTCGGCGAAACAGCTGGTGCTCGCTCGCCCCCATGGAGCGCGCCACCATCACGAAACGCGGGTCGACCTGGCTGATGCCGCCGATGGTATTGAGCACGATTGGAAAGAACGCATAGGCCGCGCCGAACGCGATCTTCGATTCGACACCGATGCCGAAGAACAAGATGAACAGCGGCAGGAACACCACCAGCGGAACCGCGAACACGCCGGCGAGCAGCGGCTCGAACACCACGGTGGCATAGCGCGAGCGGCCGACCAGATATCCGATCGTCAGGCCAAAACTGCTCGCAATCGCGACCGCCACCAGCAACTCGAAGAGGGTGACTGCGAGATTGGCATAAAGCGCACTCGACTGCACGATCTGAACGAACTTGTCGGCAACGCGCGGGAGCTGCGGCAAAAAGATTGCGCTCACAAGCTCGCTACGGCCGACGTAATACCAGAGCGCAATCAACGCGACGACGAAGCCGACCTGGATCGCGCGCGCGTGCCAATCGAAGCGGGCGTTCATGGCTTCACCACTTCGGCCTCGCCCGCAATCGCGCGCCGCTCGCGATCGCGCGCCGCCGCTTTGCCGACAAAGCCCCCGACGGTCTTTTCAATCTCGCCGCGCAACAGTGTGTAGAGCTCGTTGCGCAACGCCGCGAACTCGGGCGAGGTCGTGAACTTGGGCTCGCGCGGATGTCCGGCCGCAACCTCGATGGTGGCCTTGATCTCCGCCGGCCGCGCTGTCATGACCACCACCCGGTCGGCCAGAAACACGGCCTCCGACAGGCTGTGGGTGACCAGCACGATCGTCTTGTTGGTGGTGGCGAGCAGGACCGAAAGCTCTTCACCCAGGTAGGTACGAGTCTGTTCGTCGAGCGCCGCGAACGGCTCGTCCATCAGCAGAATGTCGGTCTGCAGGCTGAGCGCGCGTGCAAGCGAAGCGCGCTGCTTCATGCCGCCCGAAAGCTGATGCGGATAGTTGTTGGCAAAGTCCGCGAGCCCAACCGCTTCGATTGCTTCCTGGGCGCGGCTTTGCCGCTCCGCCGCCGGCACGCCCTGGAATTCAAGGCCGACCTTGATGTTGTCCAGTATCGTGTTCCAGGGAAACAGCGTGTTTTCCTGGAACACGTAGGCAATTTCCTTCGGTGTTGGCCCGTGCACCGGGTGTCCGTTGATCCGGATCTCGCCAACGGTCGGCGCCACGAGACCGCCGATGATATTGAGGAGCGTGCTCTTGCCGCAACCGCTTGGCCCGATCAGGCAGAGGAGTTCGCCCTTGCGCACGCCAAGCGAGATGCCGCTGAGCGTTTTGACAACGCCGTCGTCGGGCCGCGCGTAGGCGTGCGAGACGTTCGCGACCGTGATGGCGTCCTGCGTCACGTCGTTTGCCGCGGTCCGGCTCAATAGGCGGCGTTGTACTTTGCGGCGCTGGCCTTGAGCTCGTCGAGCAATGTCTTCGGGTCGTAGCCGGCCTTGCGGGCGGGTTCCGCCCACTCGCTGACCAGCGGCTCTGCGGCTGTGCGCCACTGCGCAAGCTGATCCGGTGTGAGGGTGTACACGTCCTGGCCGGCCATCGCTTTGATCTTATCGCGCCCAGCCGCTTCGAAATCAGCCCACGGCGAGGCGATCTTGAGCACCCACTCGGTCGAGCAATGGTCGTCCATCACCTTCTGCTGGGCCGGCGACATGGCGTCGTACTTGGCCTTGTTCATCACCCAGGTCTGGACGCTGGTGTAGAGCGCGGTGTCGATGTGATATTTGAGGACCTTGTCCATCCCGAACAGCACGATCGAGCCCCAGGGAAACGTGATCGCTTCGGCGACGTTCTTTTCCAGGATGTCGCGCGCCTCCACGGCCGAGGCCTGCACATTCGCTCCGCCGAGCAGCGTCACGAAGCGCGCGACCGTCGCGCCCGCCGGCCGCACCTTTATGCCAGCCACGTCGGCCGGAACCACGATCTTCTTCTTGGTCGAGTGGAAGGTGCCGGGATCGTGCACGAAGGCTAGGCAAAAGCGCACCTCGGACATCTCCTTGGGGGCGTATTTGCGGTACCAGACATCGAGCGCTGCGCTGCCTTCCTTGGCATTGGCCAGAATGAACGGGAGTTCCGCGCCAGCAATCACCGGAAAGCGCCCGGGTGCGTAACCCGGATTGGCGTAGGCGATATCGGCGATGCCGTCGCGCGCCATGTCATAATGGTCGAAGGCCTTGCCGAGTTGCTGGGCCGGATAGATTGTGATGTTGATCGTGCCGTTGGAAGCCTTCCGGATCGATTCCGCCCATTGCTCGGACGCCTTCACGATCGGATGAGTAGCCGGCACCCAGTGCGAGAACTTCAAATCGACCGGCTTGTCCTGCGCCGCTGCGGCACCGATACTGGTGACGAGCCCGAGCACCGCCATCGCCAAATGCTTCACGGAATCCTCCCTAACTGCCTCTGGACGAGCACATCTTAGCGCAACGATACTACGATCTGCGAAATCCAGTCACGGTCCTCGTTCCGGCCGACAAATATGCAGCGATGAGCGTGCGATGATCGCCGACGGTGCTTGGGGCCGCTGGTCGCGCCCTATTTGTCGGCCGGTCCGCAGATCGAGGCTGGCAAATTGCGGGTCGTGGGGTAAGCGCGCAGAGGCGCGGGGCGCTGCTGCCCGCGGTGCCGAC
Source organism: uncultured Alphaproteobacteria bacterium (assembly GCA_963833605.1). GTDB lineage: Bacteria > Pseudomonadota > Alphaproteobacteria > Rhizobiales > Xanthobacteraceae > JAFAXD01. Next base: position 420,273 of record CAWHYZ010000023.1, on the reverse strand, counting down.
GATGGCGGAAGCCGGTTTCGCGGGCGTCGAGCTTGACTTCTGGCATGGTATTCTTGCTCCGGCCGGGCTACCTGCTCCGATTTTGAACGTACTGCATCGCGAGCTCAGCCAGGCGGCCCGCACTCCAGAGCTTGCCCGGCTGATGACTTCACAAGGCGCCGACATCGTGATCTGCACGCCGAACGAATTTGCCGCGTGTATCGCGGCTGACCTCGATCGCCTAGTGCCGCCGATTTGAAGTTCCTGCACCAGCCGCGGCAATGTCGTTCAGGATGAAGCGGCACTAGAATCATATACTTGCTAGTGCCCGTTTGTTTCCGAAGTTCGTGTCAGAGGATGCCGGCATGTATCACGAACTGCGGAAACCGGGCACTAGGTCAAGTCGTCCGTCAGGCGGGCGCCAAGGCTGGGTAGATTCGAAAAGCGCGCTCAATCAATATCCGAGCGAGCGATCAATCACGTTTTCCATCGGCTCCCCGCGCTCGAAGCGTTCGATCTGCGCCAGCACGTTGGTCACCAGCGCTCGCGCGTCGGACGCCGCCGCGTTGTGCGGCGTAACGGTCACCCGCGGGTGCAGCCAGAGCGGGCTTGTCGCCGGCAGCGGCTCGTCGGAAAACACATCGAGCGTTGCACCTGCGAGCGAGCCCTCCTCGAGTGCAACGACAATGTCCGCATCGATGTGCAGGCGGCCGCGGCCGGCGTTGATCAGGTAGGCCCCACCCATGGGCCCGTCGCGTTTGAGCTTACGCAGAAGCGCGAGGTCGATGAGGCCCTCGGTGGCCGGGGTATGCGGCAGCAGCACCACCAGGATTTCGCTCCGCGCCAGGAATGGCGGGAGACCCGCCGCTCCGTAATGGCACTTGATGCCCGTGAGCCTTTTGCGCTTCCGGCTCCAGCCGAGCACGTTGAAACCGATCGCCCGGAGCGCGGACGCGGCCGCGCTGCCCATCTGGCCAAGCCCCATCACGCCGACCGTGATTTCACCCGCGGTTGGCTGATCATGTTCGCGCCAAATCCGCTGGCGCTGCTGTGCGTCGTAGAGGCGTTGGCGCCGGTGGATCATCAGCACGTGCAGCAGGACGTACTCGACCATGCGCCCGGTGAGGTCGGGATCGACGATGCGTACGATCGGAACTTTCGGCAACAGCTGATCGCCGAGGATATGATCGACGCCGGCGCCAAGCGAGAAGATTGCCTTCAGGCGCGGGAACGTTGCGAGTACGCCGTTCGGCGGCTTCCAGACACACGCATAATCGACCGCCTCCACGTCGCCGATCTGATCGGGCCAAACGCGCACGCTGCGCGTCGGCGCGCACGCGCGGAATCGCTCGGCCCAGATGCCGGCGTCCCAGTCGGTCACCACGATGGCGAGGGCCCCCGGCATGTCAGCGTCAGCGCGGCTCGCCAACCGCTGCCGCGAGAACGCGGCCAAGCCCCGGATCTCCATTGGCGGTGCGGCCCCCGTCGACCGGGATGATGGCGCCGGTGATGTAGGAGGCAAGTGGCGAAGCGAGGAACAGTGCGAGATTGGCAACGTCGTCCTTGGTCCCGAAACGGCCGAGCGGCACCACGCTGCGAAAAGCTTCCTTGGCCGCCGGCGTCGGCGCCAGCCGCGCCATGCCCTCGGTATCGCTGATCCCACCCGGAATGATGGAATTGATCCGGATACCGTCGCGGCCCCATTCGAGGCACAGCACGCGGGTCAGCATGTCGACGCCGGCTTTGGCCGCACATACGTGCGCCTGCATTGGCGTGGCATGCATCGCCTGCGGGGCCGAGATGCTGATGATCGATGCGCCCGGCTTGCGCAGAAACTGGTGCGCGCTCCGCAGCACGTTGAAGGTGCCGAGGAGGTCGATGTCGATCACGGCCTTGAAGCCGTTGGGCGACATGCCAAGTGCCGGCGCCGGGAAATTTCCGGCCGCACCGGAGACCAGCACGTCGATTTCTCCGAACGCCTCGTAGGCCGAGCCGAGCGCTGCGGCGACCGCGGCCGGGTCGCGCACGTCGGCCGAAAACCCGAGCGCCTCGCCGCCGCCGTCCTTCAGCGAACTGACCGCCGCCGCAACCCGCTCCGGCGATCGGCTGATGACGGTGAGGCGAGCGCCGCGCGCCGCGAATGCCTGGGCGATTCCGAAATTGATCCCGCTGGTGCCGCCGGCCACGAACACGCTGCGGCCGGTGAAGTCGAATGGCTCCATGTCACGCCCCTTTATCTTCACCCGCGACGATCGCGCCGATCCGGTGCCGATTGAGCGCGAGCCATTGCAGGGCGATGATCAGATAGCCGTTGTGCAGCTTGCTTTCGGTCAGCGCCGCCAGCGCCGCATCGATATCGACGCGGAGCGGCCGCGTGTCCTCGGTTTCGGTGGCGGCACCGGCGCTTTCGGGTACCTTCATCGAATCGACGACGGCGAGGAACATGGTGGCCAACTCGTCATTGATCCCGGGTGCCGGCATGAAGCTGAACAGCCGGTGCAGCGAGCGCGGGGCCACGCCGATTTCCTCCATGCACTCGCGCCACGCCGCCTGTTCTTCCGTTTCGCCCTGTTCGACGTGGCCGGCCACGATCTCGATCAATTCGCCTTGGCCTGTGGCCAGGTGCGCAGGCAACCGGAATTGCCGGATCAGCACGACCGCGTTGCGCGCCGGATCGACGGCAAGGACGCCGACGACCTTGCCGACATGCAGGACGTCGCGGGTGAGCGATGTTGTCGTTCCATCGGAATGCCGCAGGGCCACGCGATAGCGTTCGAACGTGCGGAAGCTTTTGACCAGCAGTTCTGGCGGCGACACCGAGGCCTCGGCCTTGGCATCGGCGAGCGGTTCGCGCGCGATGGGACGTTCGTTCATTCGCTACTGCGCCACCACACCTTCAGGGCGCGATCTCGATGTTGAAGGCGGCGGCGAACAAGGCGCGGGTGTACGGGCTCTTGGGGTTCTTGAACACGTCGCTCGCCGGACCTTCCTCGACCACCTTGCCGTTGCGCATCACCAGGAGTCGGCTCGCCAGCGCCCCCACCACCTTGAGATCATGCGAGATGAACAGATAGGTGAGGCCCCTGCGCTGCTGTAGGTCGCGCAGGAGGTCGACGATCTGCGCCTGGATCAGCATGTCGAGCGCGCTGGTCGGTTCGTCGAGCACGATGAACATCGGCTCCAGCACAATGGCGCGCGCCACCGCAATGCGCTGGCGCTGACCGCCGGAGAACTCGTGCGGATAGCGAAAGCGCGTGTCGGGGTCGAGCCCGACCTCGGTGAGGGCGCGCACGACCTTCTGCGTGCGCTCTGCTGAGGTCAGCTTGGGCTGGTGCACCCAGAGCCCTTCCTCGATCACGTCGGAGATCGACATGCGCGGCGATAGCGAGCCATAGGGATCCTGGAAGACGATCTGCATTTCGCGCCGGTGCGGCCGCATCTGCTTGAACCGGAGGCCTTGCAGCGCCTCGCCCAGGAACACGATCGGACCGTTCGATGAAATCAGCCGCAGGATGGCGAGCCCGAGGGTGGTCTTGCCGGAGCCCGATTCGCCGACGATGCCAAGCGTCTCGCCTTTGCGCACCTCGATCGAAACACCGTCTACGGCCTTGATGTGACCGACCGTCCGCCGCAGCAGGCCGCGCTTGATCGGGAACCAGACCTTGAGATCGTCGGTGCGTACCACGACCGGACCGCCCGGGTTGAGCGGCGGCGCCTTGCCCTTGGGCTCGGCCGCCAACAGGTCGCGCGTATAGGGATGCGTCGGCGCCTTGAACACGTGCTCGACCGTGCCGTGCTCCACGATCTTGCCCTGTTTCATGATGCAGACGCGGTCAGCGACCTTGCGCACGATACCGAGGTCATGGGTAATGAACAGGATGGCCATCCCCATCCGGGTCTGAATCTCCTTCAGCAATTTGAGGATCTGCGCCTGCACCGTGACGTCGAGCGCCGTCGTCGGCTCGTCGGCGATCAAGAGGTCCGGCTCGTTGGCGAGCGCCATGGCGATCATTACACGCTGGCGCTGCCCACCTGAGAGCTGGTGCGGATAGGCGGCGAGCCGCTCCGCCGGATCGCGGATGCCGACCTGGCCAAGGAGCTCGATCACCCGGGTGCGCGCCGCAGCGCCGGTCAGCCCGCGGTGCAGCAGCAGGATCTCGCTGATCTGTGTTTCGATCGTGTGCAGCGGGTTGAGCGAGGTCATCGGCTCCTGGAACACGATGGTGACTTCGTCGCCGCGCACGCGCCGCATCTCGCGTTCGCCCAAACCGATCAGTTCGCGGCCGTTGAAATGGATTTCGCCGGAAGGATGCTGCGCCGACGGATAGGGCAGAAGCTTCATGATCGAGAGCGCAGTCACCGACTTGCCCGATCCGGACTCACCCACGAGAGCAAGCGTCTCGCCCTTGGCGAGATCGAACGAGACGCGATCGACCGCGAGCGTCGCGCGACCGCCCTGGGTGAACGTGATCGACAGATCACGCACGGAAAGGAGGGGAGTAGCCGTCGCGTCCATCGCAGCCTACCCGAATGCCTTGCGCGGATCGAACGCATCGCGCACCGCCTCGCCGATGAAGATCAGCAGCGAAAGCATGAGCGCGACCGTGCAAAACGCGGTGATGCCGAGCCACGGTGCCTGGATGTTGCCCTTGCCCTGCGCGAGCAGCTCGCCCAGCGATGGCGAGCCTGGCGGCAGACCGAAACCGAGGAAATCCAACGAGGTCAGCGCCGCAACTGATGACGATACGATGAACGGCAGGAACGTGATGGTCGCGACCATGGCGTTGGGCAAGAGATGGCGAAACATGATCACGGCGTTGGAGACTCCCAGGGCACGCGCGGCCTGGACATATTCGAAATTGCGCGCGCGCAGGAATTCGGCCCGCACAAGCCCAACCAGCGCGACCCACGAGAACAGCAGCAGAATCCCAAGCAGCACGAAAAAGCCTGGCACGAGTATCGACGAAATGATCAGCAACAGATATAGCGACGGAATCGCGGTCCAAATTTCGATGAAGCGCTGGAACAGGAGGTCGACCCAGCCGCCGAAATAGCCCTGGATCGCGCCGGCCGCGACGCCGATGACCGACGAGATCGCCGTCAGGATCAAGCCGAACAGGACGGAGATGCGAAAGCCGTAGATGATGCGGGCGAGCACATCGCGTCCCTGGTCGTCAGTGCCGAGCCAATTGTATTCGAGATCGCTGCAGCTCTTGAGCCCCTTGCGCTCGACCACCTCCTTGCATTGCGCCTCGGTCAGCGTCCAGGTCGGCGGCGAAGGTGCTGGCGTAGGCAGGTCGAGGTTGTGGGTATTGTAGGAATAGCGGATCGGCGGCCAGAGCATGGTGCCGCCCTTGTCGGCGATCAGCTTCTGGAGATAGGGGTCGCGGTAGTCCGCCGTGGTTTCGAACTCGCCGCCAAAGGTCGTTTCCGGGTAGTTGACGAACACCGGAAAATACCATCGGCCCTCGTAACTGATGAAATAAGGCCGGTCGTTGGCAATGAATTCGGCGAACAGCGACGTGATGAACAAGATCAGAAAAACCCACAACGACACATAGCCGCGCCGATTGGTCTTGAAATTCTGCCAGCGCCGCCGGTTCAGCGGCGACAGCACGAGCGGGCGCCCTTCCGGCATCACAGCCAGGCCGGTCGGCGCAATCGCTGTAGTGTCGGGCGTCTCGAGCGAAATCCGCGCGTCCATCTCAGGCCTCGCGGACGTCGAAATCGATGCGCGGATCAATCAATGTGTAGGTCAGATCGGAGATCAGATTCACGACCAACCCCAACAGGGCGAAGATGTAGAGGTTCGCGAATACCACCGGATAGTCGCGATTGAGCACGCTTTCGAAGCTGAGGAGGCCAAGCCCATCGAGCGAAAAGATCGTTTCGATCAGCAGCGAGCCGGCAAAGAATGCGTGAATGAAGGCGCCGGGAAAGCCTGCTATCACCAGCAGCATGGCGTTGCGGAAGACGTGCCCGTAGAGCACCTGGCGCTCGGCGCATCCCTTCGCGCGGGCAGTCAGAACATATTGCTTGCGGATCTCGTCGAGGAACGAGTTCTTGGTGAGCAACGTGGTCGTTGCAAACGCGCCGAGCCCGATCGAGATCAGAGGCAGCACCAGGTGCCAGAAGTAGTCGAGGATCTTCTGCCACCAGGGGAACTGCGCCCAGCCATCGGAGGTCAGGCCGCGCAGCGGGAACCAGCTGAAGAACGAGCCGCCGGCAAACAGCACGATCAGCAGGATGGCGAACAGAAAGCCCGGGATCGCATAACCGACGATGATGACGCCTGAGGTCCAAACGTCGAAGCGCGAGCCGTCGCGCACCGCCTTGCGGATGCCGAGCGGGATCGAGATCAGATTGGCGATCAGCGCCATCCAGATGCCGAGCGACATCGAGACCGGCAGCTTCTCCCTGATCAGGTCGATGACCCGTGTATCGCGGAAATAACTCTTGCCGAAATCGAACATCAGGTAGTTCTTGAGCATCAGGAAAAATCGCTCGTAGGCCGGCCGGTCGAAGCCGAATTGTTTCTCGAGCTTCTTGATGAATTCCGGATCGAGACCTTGGGCCCCGCGATATTTCGAGGTCGCGGCGTCGAGCCCCGACGCACCCTGGAGCTGACCGCGTCCTCCGAAGTCGCCGCCGGATCCTGAAATGCGCGATGTGGCGCCGGTGTCAGACCCGGACAGCTGGGCGATAACCCGCTCGACCGGCCCGCCGGGCGCGAACTGCACGACCGCGAAGCAGACCACCATGATGCCCAACATGGTCGGCACCATCAGTAATATGCGGCGAAGGATATAGGCGGCCATTTGCTCTCTGCTGCGATCTTGTGCCGTCAGGTCGACGCCGGGACTCGGGGCACCTACGTCCTCAATTCACCGGCAACATAGAGACATGGCCGGTCCGGACAAGCCCGGCCGCGACGGGAAACGCCTACCCGGCCCGTTGCAACCTGCTCGCTTTGTCGCTGTCGTGCCACCAGGTTTCCGGCACCCCGCGGGCGTAGCGCGGTTTTGTCGCGGGTTGACCGAACACGTCCCAATACGCGATCCAGTGCGAGGCCTTGTACCACTGCGGAACCCAGTAGCGCCCGGCCCGAAACAGGCGATCGAGCACGCGGCAGGCACTCACCAGCTGCGGCCGGCTATCGGCGGCGATGATCTGCTCGATCATCGCATCGATCGCCGGGTCGGCGACCCCGGCAAGATTTTGCGAGCCTGGCAGCGCGGCCGCCGTGGAGGAAAAATAGGTTCGCAACGAATCGCCGGGGGTCGTGGAGAACGACGCGCGCTGCACCACGATGTCGAAATCGAAATCGTCCTCGCGCTTCTTGAATTGCACCGGATCGACCATCCGCAGGGACGCGTCGATGCCGACGATGCCGAGATTCTTGATGAACAGCATGTGATGCGGCTCGAATGTCTGCTCGTCGATCAGAAACTCGATGGTCAGTCGCTGGCCGTTCGGTAAAGTTCGCTTGCCGTCCTTGATTGCAATGCCGGCCTCGGTCAATAACTGGGCCGCCTTGCGCAGCAGCGCCCGATCCTGGCCGGATCCGTCTGAGACCGGCGGGACGAACGGCTCGCCAAACGCCTCGTCCGGTACCTTGCCGCGAAACGGCTCGAGCAGCACGAGCTCATCCGGCCCGGGCGGTCCCTTGGCCATCATATCCGAGTTTTGGAACACAGAGTGGGTGCGGTCATAGGCACCGAACATGATGTTCTTGTTGGTCCACTCGAAGTCGAATGCGTAGTTGAGGGCCTCACGCAGCTTGGGATGTTTGAACTTGTCGCGCCGCGTGTTGATCATCCAGCCCTGCGCGCCCGACGGCGTGTTGTCCGGCAGCACGTCCTTTTTGACCCGCCCCTCTCGGATCGCAGGAAAGTCGTAGCGCGTCGACCATGTGCGCGAGGTGAATTCCTCGCGGAACAGGTAGGTTTTGCCAGTAAAGCCTTCGAAACCCACGTCGCGGTCGCGATAATATTCGAACCGCAGCGTGTCGAAATTGTTGATGCCGATGTTGACTGGGAGCTCGGCCCCCCACCAATTCTTCACGCGCTCATAGCTGATGTTGCGGCCGGGTACGAATTCACCCACCCGATAGGCGCCGGAGCCGAGCGGGACGTCGAGCGTCAATTCATCGAACGGGCGTGCCGTATAGTAGGCGCGCGAAAAGATCGGCAACGCGGCGACGAACAGCGGCACGTCGCGCGCCCGCTTTTCTTTGAAGCGAACCACGACGGTACGATCGTCGCTCGCCTCCGCGTCGATCATATCGCGCAGCATGATCGTGATCTGGGGATGCCCCTGCTCCTTCAGGATTTTGAGGGAGAACGCCACGTCGTGGGCGGTAAGCGCGCTGCCGTCGTGGAAGCGCGTCTCCGGCCGCAGCAGGAACACGTAGGTGAGACCATCCGGCGCAATGCGTACGGCGCGTGCGGCGAGGCCGTACATCGCGTCGGGCTCGTCGATCGCGCGCGCCATCAGGCTCGCGAAGGTGAGCTGCATGCCCTGCGCGGCATCGCCTTTGAGAATGAAACTGTTGAGCGAATTGAAGGTGAGGAAATTCTGATTGAACATCACGCTCGGCCCGATCTGCGAGAACGTGCCGCCCTTGGGGGCGTTCGGATCGACGTAATCAAAATGGCGGAAGTCCGATGGGTATTTCAGGTCACCGAATGCCGATAGGCCGTGGCGCTCGGGGCCTTCCTCGGCCTGCGCGGCGCGAAGGAGGAACTGGGGTGCGATCGCGGCGGTGCCGACCGCGCCGGCGGTTAGGAACAATATCTGGCGCCGCGAAAGGTGAGAGGGGCTTACCGCCCGCTCAGGCTCTCGGTGATATCCCCCGATCGTTCGGTAATCCGAGCCCGGATCAAGTCCGGGGCCGGCTCTTTCCCCGCACGCTGGTAGAGGTGAGGTGAGCCGGTGTCGAAAGTCCTCATTCACGGCCGCTGCCCGAGCTTCGCGGCCTTCTCGGCATCCCACCACCAGATTGTCGGAAAGGCGGCCACGCCATATTTCGGCATGGTCGACGGACGCCCGAACCGATTCCAGCGCGCGGTGCGCAGTTTGCCATAAGTCCACTGCGGCACGACGTAGTAATTCCACAACAGTACGCGATCGAGCGCCTTGGTGGCTGCCACCAGTTCGGCGCGGGTCTTCGCAAAGATCACGCGATCGATCAACGCGTCGATCGCGGGATTCTTGATCCCGCCGATGTTGCGCGAGCCGGGCTGGTCGGCCGCTCGCGACCCCCAATATCCGCGCTGTTCGTTGCCGGGCGAGAGCGACTCCCCCCAGGATGACGTGATCACATCAAAGTCGAACTGACGCAAACGGTTTTCGTATTGTGCTTCGTCGACCGTTCGAACACTCGCCCCGATCCCAAGTCGTTCGAGCGATGGTTTGTAGAACAATGCAACACGCTCGAATTGCGGTGAGTCGACGAGAAACTCGACGGTCAGCTGCTCGCCGGTTTTGACATTGACCAGCTTCTGATCGCGTACTTCGTAACCGGCCTCGCGAAACAGGCGCAGAGCTTCACGTAAATTGGCGCGCACCGATTCCGGATTGCCACCGACCGGATTGGTGTAGGGCTTCGTGAACAGCTCGGCCGGCACCTTGTCGCGCACGCCTTCGAGAATCTCCAATTCCAGCCCTTGTGGCAGACCGGTTGCGGCGAGCTCGATGCCTTCGAAGAAACTGCCGATACGCGAGTACTGCCCAAAGAACAGCTGTTTGTTCATCTCCTCGAAATCGAGCGCCATGTTGAACGCGCGACGCACCCGCGGGTCCTTGAATTTGTCCCGCCGAAGGTTGAACACCCACGCCTGCATGATCCCGAAGCTGCGCGTTGGAAACTCCTCCTTGATCACCCGCCCGTCCTTGATCGCCGGGAAATCGTACGCGGTGGCCCAGTCCTTGGCGGCGTTCTCGATGCGCCAGTCGACCCCATCGGCCTTGAATGCCTCGAGAGCCACGGTCGAGTCGCGAAAATATTCGAACCGCACTTCGTCGAAATTGTCGCGCCCGACATTCACATTGAGGTCCTTGCCCCAATAGTCCTTCACCCGTTCGTAAACGATGCTGCGACCCGGCGTGAATTCCTTGATTCGATAGGCACCGTTGCCGAGCGGCGGCTCCAGCGTGGTCGCACTGATGTCGCGCTTCTTCCCGGATTTGTCCGTACCTTCCCACCAATGCTTGGCAAGCACGTTGATCTGCCCGACGATCTGCGGCAGTTCGCGGTTGCCCGGCTGGTCGAAGCTGAAGGTGACGTCGCGGTCGCCGGTTTTTTCCCATTTGACGACGTGACGATAGTAGGCGGCATAGCGCGGGTCATTGTTCTTGAACGATTCGATGGAGAAGATCACGTCTTCTGGGGTCACGGGCCTGCTGTCATGCCAACGGGCGTTGGGGCGCAGCCGATAGGTGGCTGACGAAAAATCATCCGGGTAGCTCACGCTCTCCGCCAGCAACCCATACTCGGTCGATACTTCGTCGAGCGCCGATATCAGCAAGGTATCGTGGATCAGATCGATGCCGGCGGCGAGCGAGCCCTTTACGCCGGAGGTCACCATGTTGAAGTTGTCGAACGTGCCGATCGCGATCTGGCGTACGCTGCCGCCCTTCGGCGCCTGCGGATTGACGTAGTCGAAATGCGCAAACCCGGCTGGATATTTCACCTCATTGAACAGCGAGAGGCCGTGACGCCAGACCGGTTCTGCGGCTTTGGCCGGGGATTGCATGAACAGCTGAGCGCTGACGGTCGTGACCGGCAGCGCGAGCGTGCCGCCAACGAATGCACGGCGGGTGAAGCGGATCGACACGAGGCCTCCCAATGTGTTCGTCGCCCAAGGCTCGATTGCCAACCATAATGATAATGTAGGAGACGCGGCACAGCGCATTAAAGTTGACTAACGTGCCTGTAAGCTGGCGGTAATGAAACCCGTGCGAATTGCGCTAGATCATTCTACACAGTCATTTGATCGGGCGATTGCGACGCAACGGCACTGCTGGTTTCGCGCGACGGTTGCCCGCCTGCCATGGACGGGTGCGCAATAACCGAGCACCCTTAATCCACTCAGTGCTTAGGTGCTCCGCCCGCCGGTGCATTCGGCTGCCCACCCGAAGGCTGTCCCGGGGCCGGCTTGCCGGCTTCCGCCGTCGGCTTGCTGCCTTCGGCAGGCTTGGCCTCGGCTGCGGTCGGCAGCGGCTTGGGGTGGTCGGAAAGCGTATTGAGGAACGCAATCACGTCGGCGCGCTGCGGACCGCGCGGCAAGCCGGCAAATGACATCGCGGTGCCCGGGATGTAGCCGCGCGGGCTCGCCAGGAACTGATTCAAGTCGTCGATCGTCCAGTCGCCGCCCTTAGCCTTCATGGCTGCCGAATAGTTGAAGCCCGGTTCTACCTTCGGGCGGCCGACAACATCCCACAAATTCGGGCCGACCTTGTTGGGGCCGCCTTTTTCGAATGTGTGGCAGGTCTGGCAGACGCGCGCGATCTGTTCTCCGCGCTTGGGGTCGGCGTTGGCCAGCAATTGTGCAATCGACTCCTGCGGCGCGGCGGCTGGCGCTCCGCCCCCTTCCGGCTTTTCAGGGACCGCGATCTCGTAGCCGGGCTTGGCCATGTGCGGGGGGGTAAAGATCGCGCCGGCGGCGATGTTGAGCCCGAGCAGGCACAGCAGCGTGAACAAGACTGCGCCAAGGACCTTGTTGATTTCAAACGAATCCATCGCCCAACAGCTCCGGGGATTTGCTTTGATGGGCCGGCACCGGCCCAGGACTATTCGGCCGCCGCATGTTCTGGTCGGAAAACCAGCGTCCCCCTGTTCCCGAACAGGCCCTCGATGGCGCTCAGATAGCCGGTTTGCCGGGGGGCTTGCAACCCGTATAAGCGGGCCAGATTGACGCCCGTGCCTCGGTTTCTTTCCCTATGGTCGACGATGTTTTGATCATCATTCCGGCCCGTTTGGCCGCCACTCGGCTCCCCGGCAAGCCCCTGGCCGACATCGGCGGGGAGCCAATGATCGTGCACGTGATGCGCCGCGCGCAGGCCGCAGGGGTCGGGCGGGTTGCGGTTGCGACCGACGCACAGGCGATCGCCGCCGCCGTGGAGAGGGCCGGCGGGGTGGCGGTCATGACCCGGGCTGACCATGCGTCGGGATCCGACCGCATTTTCGAGGCGCTCGCGACCCTCGATCCCGATGGCAACGTCCGCACGGTCGTCAACCTTCAGGGGGATCTGCCGACCCTCGATCCAGCCGACCTTCACGCGGCACTTGCGCTCCTCGCCGATCGGGCGGTCGACGTGGCGACGCTCGCGGCCGAAATCCGAAAGCCCGAGGAGCGCGCCAACCCCAATGTGGTGAAAGTCGTGGGCTCCGTCCTGGCGCCGGACCGGCTGCGCGCGCTCTATTTCACCCGGGCGACCGCGCCCTATGGCGAGGGTCCGCTCTACCACCACATCGGTCTTTATGCTTACCGCCGAGCAGCGCTGGAAAAATTCGTGGCGATGCCACCCTCCGGATTGGAGCGGCGCGAGAAGCTCGAGCAACTGCGGTTGATCGAAGCCGGCATGCGCATCGATGTCGCGCTCGTGAAGTCCGTGCCGTTGGGGGTGGATACGCCTGCGGATCTCGAAGCCGCCCGCGCGATCCTGTCAAATCGTTGACTCGTTGCGTGTGGTACGCGTAACCCGGACACGATGAGCACCCTCCCAAAGAAGATGGCTTTCCAGGGCGAGCTGGGGGCGAACTCGCATATCGCGATTCGCGAAGCCTACCCGGATTATGAGCCGCTGCCGTGCCGCACGTTCGAAGATGCGCTCAATGCGATTTCTACCGGCGACGCCGATCTCGGCATGATCCCGGTTGAGAACTCGGTGGCCGGTCGAGTTGGTGACATCCACCACCTCATGCCGACTGCCGGCCTTCATATCGTCGGCGAATGGTTCCTTCCGATCCGCAATCAGCTGATGGCCCCGAAGGGCGCGACGCTTGCGGGGCTGCAATTGGTCGAAAGCCACGTGATGGCGCTCGGGCAATGCCGCAACTTCCTGCGCAAGCTCGGGGTCAGGACTTTGGTGGCGGCCGATACCGCCGGGGCAGCGCGCGAAGTGGCTGAGCGTGGCGACAAGACCCGCGCCGCAATCGCTTCCACGCTGGCGGCTGAAATTTATGGGCTCGACATTCTGGCGCCGGATATCGAGGACGAATCGCACTCAACGACGCGCTTTCTGGTGCTCTCCCGCGACAGTGCGTGGGCGCCTCGCGGCAAAGGGTTGGTCGTTACAACATTCGTCTTCCAGGTCAGGAATATCCCGGCCGCGCTCTACAAGGCGCTGGGCGGATTCGCCACCAACGCGGTCAACATGACCAAGCTCGAAAGCTACATGATCGAGGGCAATTTCTTTGCGACCCAGTTTTATTCCGACGTCGAGGGACATCCCGACGACCCTGGCCTCAAACTTGCGTTGGACGAGCTCAAATTCTTCTCCGAGAAACTCTCCATTCTCGGCGTGTATCCAGCCCACCCCTACCGTGCGACGTCCAATGGTTCGCGCTGAATCAAGGGAAGCTGTGTGAAGGCGAGGTAGCAGCAATGGCCAAGATGGTCGCGCGCACGTTGCAGATGAAATTCACCGCCCCCACGCTCGATCCGCAACAGCTCCTGTCGATGATGCAGGCCGCCCAGCCGTTCTACGAACTGTTCGGCGGCAAGCGGGCACGCCTGCTGCAGAACGCCGATTACCCCACCCGCTATATCCAGACCATCGACTACGAGGCGCCGGAGGAGATCGAAGTCAATCGGCAGCGGTTTGCGAGTGACGCCCGCCTGCAGGGTTTCCTGCAAGCCTGGCGGTCGGTCATTGGCGACGGAATCGAAATTGACATCTACCAGGATGTAGCCGACCGGGCCTGATGTATGGGCCCGTCCGGACCTCAAGTGAGAACAGATCGAGATTTGCGTGCACGCCGGGCACCATCGAGGGTTTGAGGCGTCAGGTCGATAGGTTGGTATTTAGCCATTAATATCAATGTCTTATTTGAATAAGGCTGATGCCTGACCCCTGAGCAGGCTCGTTTTCAGCAATTTTTCTGAAGTTCGGCGTCGGGTGGGCCTACTTTCATTTGCTGCCCAACTTGGTCGCCTGCATTCGAAATTTGCCTCTGATGGGCAATTTCCCACACGTTATTTTGAGGAGTTGGGGCTTGCGCCCAACTTATTTTCGTATAAAGATATCGTTATATGGGAATGGACCGGAGCTTCCGATGAACACCGCGAGCGCCCCACCGATCGGCCGGATTCTAGGGGATGGCCCCGGACCCCGGCTGAACGTTTCGTTCGAATTCTTTCCCCCCAAAACGCCCGAAATGGAGGGGGAGCTTTGGAACGCCATCGGCCGGTTGGCGCCGCTCGGCCCGTCGTTCGTTTCGGTGACCTACGGGGCCGGCGGTTCGACCCGTGAGCGCACCCATTCGACCATCGAGCGTATTCTCAACGAAACGACGCTGGTGCCGGCCGCACATTTGACTTGCGTCGCTGCGAGCCGCGCCGAGATCGCCGAGGTTGTGCGGCGTTACTGGGATGCGGGTGTCCGCCATATCGTCGCGCTGCGCGGCGACCCGCCGGGCGGGCTCGCAATTCCCTATGCGCCGCATCCCGACGGATATCTGCATGCCGCCGACCTGGTGGCCGGCATCAAGCGCGCGGTCGATGCCGAGATTACGGTCTCGGCCTATCCCGAAAAGCATCCCGACAGCCCCAACGTCGACGCCGACATCGACATGCTGCGCGCCAAGGTCGCGGCCGGGGCGACACGCGCCATCACCCAGTTTTTTTTCGATAACGACCTCTACTTCCGCTATCTCAACCGCGTGCGCGCCCGCGGCATCAATGTGCCGGTCGTGCCCGGCATCCTGCCGGTGCAGAACTTCAAGCAGGTGAAGCAGTTCGCGCAGCGCTGCGGCACCAGTGTGCCGGACTGGCTGGCGCGCCGCTTCGAAGGGCTCGATGACGATCCGTCAACCCGCAAGCTGATCGCCGCCACGGTCACGGCCGAGCAGGTGCTCGATCTCGCCCGCCGCGGCGTGCGCGACTTTCACTTCTACACCATGAACCGCGCTGATCTCGTTTACGCGATCTGCCATCTGCTCGGCTTGCGGCCGCAGCAGATCCGCCAGGCCGCGTGAAAGCCCTGCCATGAACCACCTCCCCATCTCGCCAGTCGAAACCAAGTTGCGCGAACTCGCCGCGCAACGCATTCTCGTGCTCGACGGCGCCATGGGCACGATGATCCAGGCGCTGCGGCTTGATGAGGCCGGCTTCCGCGGGGCGCGTTTCGACGCCTGGAATCGCGAGCTGCGCGGCAACAACGATCTGCTCAATCTCACGCGCCCGCAGGCGATCCACGATCTGCACCTGACCTACCTGCGCGCCGGCGCTGACATCATCGCCACCAACACGTTCTCCTCGACCGCCATCGCGCAAAGCGACTACGGCATGGAGAGCATTGCCTATGAGCTCAACCTCAAGGGCGCGCGGCTTGCGCGCGCCGCCGCCGACATCGCCGAAGCCGATGATGCACGACCTCGCTTCGTCGCCGGCGCCATCGGACCGACCAACAGGACCGCATCGATCTCGCCCGACGTCGCCAATCCGGGCTATCGCGCCGTCACGTTCGATCAACTGCGTTCGGCCTATGGCGAGCAGGTGCGCGGGCTGCTCGACGGCGGAGCCGATATCCTGCTGGTCGAGACCATTTTCGACACCCTGAACGCCAAGGCGGCGCTCTACGCGATCTGCGAGGTCTGCGAGGAGCGTGGCCGGCGCGTGCCGATCATGGTCTCGGGCACCATCACGGACCGGTCAGGGCGTCTCCTCTCCGGCCAGACCCCGACCGCGTTCTGGCACTCCGTTGCGCATGCGCAGCCGCTGTCGATTGGCTTCAACTGCGCGCTCGGGGCCCGCGAGCTGCGCGCTCACGTGGCCGAGATGGCGCAGGTTGCCGACACGCTGGTCTGCGCATACCCGAACGCCGGCCTGCCCAACGCGTTCGGTCGCTACGACGAGAGCGCCCCGGTGATGGGCGGCCTGATCGAGGAATTTGCGACCGCTGGTCTCGTCAACATCGTCGGCGGCTGTTGCGGCACCACGCCGGCGCACATCCGCGCCATCGCACGCGCAGTCGACGGCAAGGCGCCGCGCGTAGTCCCGCAGATTGCGCCGCGCCTGCGCCTCGCGGGCCTCGAGCCGTTCACGCTCACGCCGGAAATTCCGTTCGTGAATATCGGCGAGCGCACCAACGTCACCGGCTCGGCGCGCTTCCGCAAGCTGATCAAGGCCGGCGACTACGCTGGCGCGCTCGCGGTCGCCCGCGATCAGGTCGAGAACGGCGCCCAGATCATCGACGTCAACATGGACGAGGGCCTCCTTGATTTGGAAGCCGCCATGGTGACGTTTCTCAACCTGCTCGCCGCCGAGCCCGACATCGCACGTGTGCCGGTGATGGTCGACTCCTCGAAGTTCTCCGTGATGGAGGCCGGGCTGAAGTGCCTGCAGGGCAAGGCGGTGGTGAACTCGATCTCACTTAAGGAAGGCGAGGCGGAGTTCATCCGTCAGGCCCGCATCGTGCGACGCCACGGCGCCGCCGTGGTGGTGATGGGGTTCGATCAGCAAGGGCAGGCCGACACGTTCGAACGCAAGACCGCGATCGCGCGCCGTGCATACGATATTCTGGTCCAGCAAGTCGGCTTCCCGCCCCAGGATATCATTTTCGATCCGAACATCTTTGCGATCGCGACCGGCATCGAGGAGCACAACGACTACGGCCGCGCCTTCATCGAGGCGGCGCGCTGGATTCGTCAGAACCTGCCGGGCGCGCATGTGTCCGGCGGCGTGTCGAACCTGTCGTTCGCATTCCGCGGCAACGAGCCTGTGCGCGAGGCCATGCACTCGGTGTTCCTGTTCCACGCCATCGCGGCCGGCATGGATCTCGGCATCGTCAACGCCGGCCAGATCGCGGTCTATGACGATCTTGACCCGGAGCTGCGCGAGGCTTGCGAAGACGTGGTGCTCAATCGCCGGCCCGACGGGCCCGAGCGATTGCTGGCGCTGGCGGAGCGCTTCCGCGGTCAAGAACGCGCGGAGAAAGAGGTCGACCTCGCCTGGCGCGCATGGCCTGTCGACAAAAGGCTCGCGCACGCATTGGTGCACGGGATCACCGATCATATCGCGGCCGACGTGGAGGAGGCGCGGGTCGCCGCCGACCGTCCGCTGTCGGTGATCGAGGGACCGCTGATGGCCGGCATGAACACCGTTGGTGATCTGTTCGGCTCCGGGCGCATGTTCCTGCCGCAGGTGGTGAAGTCGGCCCGTGTGATGAAGCAGGCTGTGGCGTGCCTGCTTCCCTACATGGAGAGGGAAAAGGGGGACGCCAGAGCCAAGTCCGCCGGCAAAATCGTGATGGCGACCGTCAAGGGCGACGTGCACGACATCGGCAAGAACATCGTCGGCGTCGTGCTCCAATGCAACAACTACGAGGTGGTTGATCTGGGCGTCATGGTGCCGGCCGAGAAGATCATCGCCGCCGCGATCGCCGAACAAGCCGACATTGTCGGGCTCTCGGGCCTGATCACACCCTCGCTCGACGAGATGTGCCACGTCGCCGCTGAGTTCGAGCGCAACGGATTCGATATCCCGCTGCTGATCGGCGGCGCCACGACCAGCCGTGTCCATACGGCCGTGAAGATCCACCCAAACTACCAGCGCGGCCAGGTGGTGCATGTCAACGACGCGAGCCGCGCGGTCGGCGTGGCCTCAGCGCTGCTCTCGCCGGAGAAACGCCGGCCGTACGTCGCCGACGTGCGCGCCGAATATGCGCGCGTCGCTGCTGCCCACGGCCGCGCCGAACGCGACAAGCGACGGCTGCCGCTGCGCGCGGCGCGCGACAACGCGTTGCGGATTGATTGGTCGGGCTATGTTCCGCCGGAGCCGAGCTTTCTCGGCGCGCGCGCGTTCACGGACTTTTCGCTCGCTGATCTCGTCGGCTTCATCGATTGGACGCCGTTTTTTTCGACTTGGGAACTGACCGGCAGATATCCGGCGATCCTTGACGACGCGAAATTCGGCGCTGCCGCGCGCGCGCTTTACGGCGATGCTCAGAAGATGCTGTCCCGTATCGTCGAGGAGCGCTGGTTCCACGCCGCGGCCGCCGCTGGTTTCTGGCCGGCCAACCGGATCGGCGATGACATCAACGTCTATGCGGACGAGGCGCGCCGGCAGCCGATCGAGGTGCTGCATACGTTGCGGCAGCAACTTGAGCGCAAGAACGAGCGCGAGCGTCCCAATCTGGCGCTCGCCGATTTCGTCGCGCCGCAAGGCGTGCCCGACTACGTCGGCGCGTTTCTGGTCACCGCCGGCATCGGCGAGGACGCGGTCGCCGAGCGCTTGAAGCAAGCCAACGACGACTACTCGGCTATCCTCGTCAAGGCGCTCGCCGATCGCCTTGCCGAAGCCTTCGCTGAGCGCCTGCACCGGGAGGCCCGCCTGACGCTATGGGGCTATGCGAAGGGCGAAACGCTCACCAACGCGGAGATGATCGGGGAAAAATACCAGGGTATCCGCCCGGCGCCGGGTTACCCGGCGCAGCCCGATCATACCGAGAAGGCGACCCTGTTCCGCCTGCTTGGCGCCGCCGACGGCAGCCTCGGGGTGCGGCTTACCGAAAGCTTCGCCATGTGGCCTGGCGCCTCGGTGTGCGGGCTTTATTTCAGTCATCCGGAGAGCCGCTACTTTGGCGTCGGCAAGATCGAGCGCGATCAGGTGGAGGACTACGCGCGCCGCAAGGGCTGGACCCTCGCTGAGGCCGAGCGCTGGCTCGCACCGGTGCTCAACTACGTGCCGGGGGAAGCGACGGCGACGGCCGAGAGCGCGGCGGCTTGATATCAACTCGGACGCCGTGGCCCGCAGCATATTCCAAGCGCAAGCGGGCGACGGCGGCGACGCGAAGCCCAGCTGCAGACACCCTCACCTTTGCTTGTCATCAAATATACCGTCGCGCCCGCCGCAACGAAGCGAGACCCACCATGCCCGTTCTCAAGCTGCCGTTGTCAGATCCAATTGAGCAGGAATGCACCCAATTCCAGCGGTTGATCTCCGCGGGAATGGGCTTCTGCCCAGCGCTAACGCGCGCGCCGGTTCTCCGGGGCCGTCACGGATATAAGCGACGCTGACCGGCCAGCCGAACTCTTGCGCGATGGCGATCTCGCATCCTACTTCGCCGCCGAATCCTTCGCCAGCAACGCGAGCGCCTCGTGCACCGTTGTCATGAACTGGGCAGGGAAGATGATGGTTGAGTTCTTTTCGATCGAAATTTCCGCCATGGTCTGCAGCGTGCGCAGCTGCAGCGCCACCGGATGCTGGGTGATGATGTCGGCGGCTTGGCCGAGCTTCACGGCCGCCTGAAATTCGCCCTCGGCTGCCACGATCTTAGCGCGCCGCTCGCGCTCGGCCTCGGCCTCCTTGGCCATGGCGCGCTGCATGTTCTCGGGCATCACGATGTCCTTGATCTCGACCGCCGTCACCTGAGTCCCCCATGGCTCGGTGTGCCCGTCGATGACGTTCTTGATCTGCTCGTTGATGCCGGCGGTGTCGGCAAGAAGCTGATCTAAGCTGAAGCGCCCCACCACGTTGCGCACCGTGGTCTGGCTGATCTGATTGATGGCGTTATAGACGTTTTCGATCGCGATCACCGCCTTTTCCGGATCCGCAATATGGTAGTAAGCGACCGCCGCGATGTCGATCGAGACATTGTCCTTGGTGATGATTTTCTGTGACGGAATTTGCATGGTCACGGTCCGGAGCGAGACGCGTACCATCGTCTGGATTGGCAAGAAGATGAACGTGAGCCCAGCCCCCCGCACACCCTCGAATTTGCCGAGCAGAAAGACCACTCCGCGTTCGTACTGCCGCAGGATGCAAATCGAGGCGAACAGATAGAGAATGATCACAATGATCAGAATGCCAAAAATACTCATGACGTCTCCATTCGCCGTGTGAACGGTAAGAGACATGCCGCGGTGGGTTTTATTGAAGTTTGCGCGGATCTCCGGAGGTTCAGAGTATCTGATCAAGCCGCGGGGTCAAATGGACGAAGGGGCTCCGTAGGTCCACCCGCAACGTCAGCGCGGACAGGAAGCACGCTTTTGCGGAGAAAATGCGCTAAGCTCACTCGTCGTCGCCGACTTCCATGGGGCGCCCATGCTCATGTTGTCACGTCGTAAAATGCTGATTTCGTCGGTGGGCGCCGCCGCTATCGTGACCAGGGCGGCGGCGGAGGACACGTGGCCGACGCGCGAGGTTCACGCCATCTGCATGTTCCCACCCGGCACCGGCGCCGACATTTACGTGCGTTTCTTCGCCCGCAAGCTGCAAGAGTCGGTTGGCAAGACCGTTCTAGTGGAGAACAAGGTCGGCGCCTTCGGCAATATCGCCAACGAGTACGTCGCGCGCGCGAAGCCAGACGGTTACACGATCTATATCGCGCCCTCCAATTTGCTGGCGATTGCGCCGCACCTCTACACCAGGCTCTCCTACGATCCGATGAACGACTTCGAGCACGTCACCACATTGTTCAAGTTGCCGTTCATTTTGATCGTCTCCGCCGATAGTCCGTTCCGGAGCGTGGCCGACCTCACCGCCTATCTCCAGCAGAAAGGCGACCGCGCGTCCTATGCGTCGGTCTCGACCGTGAGCCTGGTGAGCGCCGAGCTCTTCAAGGCGCAGTTCGGCCTTGCAACCGTCGAGGTCAAATACAAGGAATTGAGCGCGGCCCTCGCCGACCTGTGGGGCGGCAACGTCACCTTCCTTTATCTCGATCCGGCCGGTAGCGCCGCCCACATCGCAGCCGGCAGGCTGCGAGCACTGGCGGTAACGACCGCGCAACGCGTCACGGCACTGAAAGACATCCCAGGCTCGGCGGAAGTGGGCATCATGAACTCGGATCTGTTCTCGTGGTGGTCCGTGCACACGCCCCGCGGTGTGCCGCAGCCCATCCTGGACAAGCTGGAATGGATCTTCAATCAGATCGCGGCCGATCCTGACACCAAGGAATTTCTTGCCAAAACCGGTTCGGACGTATTGCCGGGCAACGCCAAGCTGGCGCGCGAACTCCTGGCCAAGGGCCTCAAGGATTGGGGCGGCTACGTCAAGCTCGCGAAGATCGAACCGCTGTCGTAGACGCAGTTACCTCGTAGCCCGCATGGAGCGAAGCGCAATGCGGGAACTCTTGTCCCGGATTGCGCTTCGCTTCATCCAGGCTACATGCGAAGCGCCAAGTGTGGCGTTTTACTTTCCCACCGGTGCGAACAGTTCGTCCACGCCGACCCGCCGTGTGATGATGCCCTGGGTCAGCGCGTGCCCCACGAGTTCGTCAAGCACCTTCCGGTTGGGCTCGATGCCATAGGGCAGCGGGTCGCCGGTGATGTCCATGACCCGCCGATGCAGCTCGTCCACGTCGGTCGGCTTCTCGATCTGTCCGGCCTTCAAGCGCTCGACATAGCGTCGCTTGGCTTCGTTGAAGGTATCGAACACGTCGCCCGCAAGGCCGGGATGCGCCGCCAACAAGTCGTCCTTCACGACGACCGTATGATTGATCGGATAATGTCCGCGTTTGCGCAGCGCTGCGAGTCCCGCCTCCAGCGCGTTGGGGATGAGCGGTTTCACGTCCGGATGATTGGCCTCGATGCCGATGGCGGCGGCGAGTTCGCCCGACGCCAGCATGTCGCCCATCTTCTTACCGGGCTCGATCGGAACGACATTGGCGGGCGGCCGATACTCAGCCACGTGCTCGTCTCCCGAGAGCACCCAGGTGATCTTGTTGAGATCGACGCCGTACTCGTCCTGCAGCACGCTGCGGGCCCACACCCCGGTGGTGACCGTGTAGCCCCGATTGACGCCGACCTTGCGGCCCTCAAGATCCTTGGGAGACCCGATGCCGGCCTTGGTGTTGTAGATGATGGCGCCGTGATGGAACGCGCGCACCAGAAAGATCGGCAGCGCGGTGAACCGCTTCCCGTGGGCACGGGCGCAAATATAGGTGGTGATCGCCATCTCGCAGATGTCGAACTCGAGCCCGCGCACCATGCGGCGGAAGCCGTCGATCAGAACCGGGATCTCTTCGAATTCGAACGCGAAGGTGCGTGGCTTCACGCTGCCGTCCTTGAGGGCCTGATTGTTGCCTTGCGTGCGGGTCACAGTCTTGAGCTTGAGTTCGGCCATAGCGGCGTGTCGCTCCCGGTAAGTGTTCAAACGCTGGGATGGCGAGTGTAAGCCGTCCCGATGCGGCGGGCGAGGGCTTGGCCTCATCCTGAGAGCATGAGAACTCGTTCGGGTTCCGAGGTCTGCCGCGCAATTGACAGAACGTCTGACGATTTCGCTAATCTGCAGGCCGCCCACCGAAAACTGAGGAGACGCCCGATGGCCACGGCCACCCAGGAGCTGAAGAAAGTCAGAGCCTCGATGATGAACGCGATCCACGACCTGCCATTGCTGGTTGCACGTGACGAGGGCTTTTTCCGCGACGAGGGGCTGGACGTTGAGATTCTCAAGACGCCAGGCAGCGGCCAGTCCGGCTCCGATCACCAGGCGCTGCGCGAGGACATTTTCAAGCGCACCATGGAGGCGCTCTACGACAAGGGTGAGTGCGACCAGTTCCGCATGTGCGAATGGGGCATCATGAAGCGCGCGGTCGAGACCAACCTTGGAAGCGGCCACCGGACGGCGAAGATCGTCGCGCTCGGCTCCGCCATGTCGTCGTTTGCGATCGTCACCGACCCGAAAACCGGAATTTACGAGCCCGAGCAGCTCAAGAACGTGCCGATCGCTGTAAGCCCCTTCAACGGCTCGCACTTCACCATGCTCAAGATGATGGAAGGCTTTATCGGGCGCGATGAGATCCAAACAGTGTTTGCCGGAACCCACAAGGAGCGGCTCGACGCGCTGCGCGCCGGCAAGGTCAAGGCTGCGAACCTGCAGGAGCCATGGATCAGCGTTGCGGAAAAACAGGGCTGCCGCGTCCTGATCGAGACGCGCTCGACCCGCAGCGAGGCCGCTGGCGATGAACTCGACGGGCAGACGCTCGCCAAGATGTTTCGCGCCGAGGCTCGCGCTGCCGAGGCGATCGACAAAAACCCCGTGAAGTACGCGCACTACCTGCTCGAGGAGGCCGGTGGCGCGATCGAGCTCAAGGATCTCAAGCTCTCGCGCATCCTCAATGCGCCGCCTGTCCCCTACACCCGCGAGCGCTTCAACGACAATTACCAGTGGACGCTCGGGTGGGATCTGGTGCCGCCCGGCGCCACCTACGAGAACACGGTCGACAATCGTGCCTGGCAGTCGTGACGCGAGGCTGCGTTGTCGCAAAGCCCGATCGATGAACTCTACCGGCGGCCGGGTTTCCTGATCCGCCGGGCGCATCAGATTGCGGTCGCTCTGTTCCTGGAGGAAACCGGCGAGCTCGGCATCACCAACCGGCAGTACGGCATCCTCACCGCGCTCAAGCACCAGCCGGGCCTCGATCAGATCTCCGTTGCCAAGTTGCTCGGGCTCGACCGTTCGACCACCGGCATGGTGCTCACCAAACTGGAACAGGCCGGGCTGGTGGGGCGCTGCGTCGGGGACGACCGGCGCCGGCGCAACCTGAAACTGACGCCCGCTGGCGAGCGAATGCTCAAGCGTCTCGCCGAGCCCGCGCGCCGGGCGCAGGCGCGCGCACTCGCGCCATTCACGCCGCGCGAGCGCGTCGCCTTCCTCGCATTGCTCGACAAATTCACGCGCGCATTCGGGGATCAGACGCGCGTGCCGCTGGAAGTTCACCGCCCCGCCGAGCGGTCCCACGGCGAGACCGATCGAGCGAGCCGCAGTGGCGCACCTTTCCCGTGACGGCGCGCCGGGGCTGTGTGGGTGAACGGGCATTGCGCTGAGACTCGCGCTGGGAGCGAGCCACTCCCCGGGCGCTTAGGAGACGGATAAGCGTCGCGCACCCTTGCGTGGCCGCTACCGCCTGGCGCACGCTGCAGCCAAACTGCAGCCAACCAGGAAGCGCATCGTGATCAAAGCCGAAATCGTTGGTCTCGGGTGGTGGGGGCGGATCATCGCGACAACGCTCGCGGACAGCCGCCATATCCGTCTGGTGGCGGCCGCCGACGTAAACCCCGAGGCCCGGCCCATCGCGGATGTCCATGGCCTCACATTTACGACCGACATCGGTCAATTGCTGACGAACCCTGAAATCGAGGCGGTGATCCTGTGCACCCCACACACGCTGCACTGCGAGCAGATCATCGGCGCCGCCGGCGCCGGCAAGCATGTGTTCTGCGAAAAACCGTTGGCGCTCACCCGCGCCGACGCCGTGCGCGCGATCGATGCCTGTAATGCGGCGGGCGTCGTCCTTGCAGTTGGCCACGAGCGCCGGTTCGAGCCGCCGGCGGTCGATCTGCGCCGCCGCGTCGAAACGGGCGAACTGGGATCGCTCCTGCAGATCGAGGCGAACTTCAGCCAGGACAAGTTCCTTTCACTACCCGCCGGCAACTGGCGCCTGTCAGAGCGCGATGCGCCAGCGGGACCGATGACCGCGACTGGAATTCATCTCCTCGATCTCGGCATCAGTTTTCTCGGCCGGCCGGCATCCGTGCTTGCGCGGGTTCGCACGCTCGGCAGCACGTTGCCCAACGGCGATACGCTGGCCGCGCTGGTGAGCTTTGAGAACGGCACCAACCTGATGATCAGCGCGCTGCTGGCGACGCCGTTCGAAGGCCGGTTCGCGGTCTATGGCAGCCGCGGCTGGATCGAGATCCGCGACAAGAGCCACCCTGAGCACCCCACCGGATGGACCGTGATCCGGCAATTCGGTGGCCACGACCGCGAGGTCGTCGACTACCCGCCTCTGTCCGGGGTGCGCAACAATCTCGAAACATTTGCAAAGGCCGCCAGCGGCGGGCCTGCCTATCCGATGCCGCAGCAACAGATGATCGACAACATTGCGGCGCTGGAAGCGATTTTCAAATCGGCCAAGAGCGGCGCGATCGTCGCGGTCGAGCGGTAACGGTTGGGTTCAGTTCCTGCAATCGACCGAGCGCCCCTCGATCCGGCACTCCCCGATCGGCTGACCGCGGGTATCGTAATCCGTGATCGTCCATTGGTCGGGCGCTGCCTCCGGCGTGCGCTCCAGCATGGAAAAGCCGAACGTGCGAGGCTTGGCGAATCCGGCCTTGATGTGCATGCCGTTGACCACGAGCCCGACGGGATTCGTCGGCGCCTGCGGCGAGAGCAGATCGCCGCCGTGGCCCGCAATGATCGCGACCGGGATGTCCTCCTCGTAGCCGTCGACCTCGAACTTGTGCTGATGCCCGTTGAGCATCAGCTGCACATTGGCCGGAATATTGCCCTTGGCGGCGAGCGCGAGGGTCTTGTTGTCGCCCCCGGATTTTTCGGGCACGACCGTTCCGTCGGTCGACCAGATCACCCGATGAAACGCGAGCCAGACAATTCCGGTTGGCGCGAGCTTCGCCACTGACTTGAATTGCTCCCGATAGACCGCCGCTTGCTTCTCGTCTCCTTATCGTCCGCAGTCGAGGTGTCCATGACAATGACGGTAATGCCGCCGATGTTCGCGGCGAACGGCGCGGCAGTTTTGAGACAGCCGTCGATCCCTTCCCTCGGATTGAAAGGGTAGGGATCAAGCGTACGTGCCCAGCCGATGCCGCCGCGATCGCACTCCTCGTGATTGCCGCGCACGAACACCCAGGGCGCGGTATCGAGCAGCAGGCGGGCTGGCGAGAAGAAGTCCGAGCGCCACACCGCCCACGTATCGCCGAACGGGCTGCCAGCACAGCCAAGGTCGCGCGCAGGGCAGCGCGTCTCCCGGTAGTGAAAGTCGCCGACGTGAATGACGAGGTCGGGCCGCATCAGAGATGCCACGTCGGCGCCGGCCTGGAACGGCCAGAGTGCCGAATTGTTGCAGGCCTGCACGAACAAATCCTTCAGCCGGCAGCCGGTGTCGCCGATCACCAGGATGCGGTTAGGTCGCGCGACCGGGAGCGGAAGCGGCACGCCGTCGATGGTGACGAGCGTCGCGCCTGACGCGATCGGCAACGCGCACACCAGGATCGGATAATACTTGCCGCGCCCGGAGCGGGTGCGCATGGGCTTCGCAACGCCGTCGATCGCTGCCGCCGGGCATTCGGCCTTGTCGGTGATCGCGCGCGCTTCAATGCCGCCCGGTACGTATTGCACCCAGTGGAAAACATCCGCGGCCGCCGGAGCGGCTGAGAGACCGCCAATCCAGATGGCCAAGCCAAAGATGCGCGCAAGCCGTGCCATGAGAACTCCCAAATCACAATCTTCGGGGGGAGAAAACCACAGCACAGTGGCGCACTCAATCAGACCACGAAAGTGCCGTTGCGAGGTCCGCGTCATCGGTGCCGCGTGGCCGTGATGCGCCAAGGCTCGAAATCCAGGCAGAGCATTTGCTCAAAATATAAGTTATTGACATGGTCAAAATCTTGTGCATTGATGCATTTCCGCGGAGCCGCCGTGAAGGGCCGCGGGAATTGGGAGCGTTGGCGTTCCCGGGCTATTTGACAATTGAATCTGAATTCCTGGATGCGCTGGCGGAAACGCATACGCATGAAGGTGGATGCCGGGCGCGGTAACCGATCGATCATCCATCCCTTGATCTACCTATGCCGGCGCGTCGGCATCCGGAATCGATCCAGCGATTGTCCTCCTCAAGCAAGTGGCGTGCCATGTCATCTATGGATGTCATCTATGTGGTCATCTATGGACGAAATTGCCGCCGGCGCCGCCGTCGCCTGACCTCCAGACGCGATTTTTGGTGTCATCATGCTGAAAACGGCCGTGAACTCCGTTCACAAGGCAAGTTATGGAGATGGAGTTCGCCGAATCTCTATTTCGATGTCATCTATGGTGTAGATGTCATCTATGGACGGCCATCAATGCAAAACGCCGGCGCCAGCTCAGCCTACGTCTTGCCTTCTGGTGTGAAATTCAAAGCAACGCCGTTGATGCAATAGCGCAGGTGCGTGGGCGGCGGGCCGTCATCGAACACGTGGCCGAGGTGGCTGCCGCAACGGCTGCAATGGACCTCGGTGCGGACCATGCCATAGCTCCGGTCGCGCGTCGTTTCGACCGCGCCGGGGACCGGATCGTTGAAGCTCGGCCAGCCGGTGCCGCTCTCGAACTTCTTCATGGATTTGAACAGCTGCTGGCCGCAACCGACGCAGCTGAACGTGCCGCTGCGCTTCTCGTAGTTCAACGCACAGCTTCCGGGCCGCTCGGTGCCATGCCCGCGCATGATCTCGTATTGCTCAGGCGTGAGCAGGCGGCGCCACTCGGCGTCGGTATGAGTCACTGGGAATAGTTTGGTCTCCACGTTCGCCTCCACGCAGGTTCAGTTAGTGCTGCGGGCGGCCGTGACCAGCACCGGCGTCGCCTGGTAGCGATCCGGGAACAGCCGCTTCAGGTTCTCGATCTTGGGCAGGTCATTATAGACGATGTAGAGGCTCTCAGGATGCAGGGTCGCATAGTCCTGATGGTAGGCTTCCGCCGGGTAGAACGCCGTCAACTGGCCGATCTTGGTCGCGATCGGATGCTTGAATGTCCCGGATTTGTCGAGCTGGGCGACATAGGCTTGCGCAACACGCTTCTGATCATCGTCCTTGACGAAGATTTCCGAGCGGTATTGCGGACCCACATCCGGACCCTGGCGGTCAAGCTGTGTCGGATCATGGGCGACCGAAAAATAAATCTGCAGGATCGTCCCGTAGCTGACCACGCTTGGATCGAACGTGACTTCGACCAACTCGGCGTGGCCGGTGCGGCCCGAACTCACGGTCTCGTAATTGGCGGTTTCCTTGCTGCCGCCCGCGTAGCCCGATACGGCCTTGGTGACGCCTTTGGTGTGTTGAAACACGCCCTGCACGCCCCAGAAGCATCCGCCCGCCAGAACCACGGTTTGCAGGGAGGCGTTTTTAGGGGCCGACTGGTCAACGGTGGGCGCAGGGATGACGGTCGCTGGTTCGGCCGAGGTCGCTGGTCCCAGGATGAGGCGGCCCGCGCCGAAGAGAGCGATGGCTGTGGCGCCCGCAATCATCACGTTTCGCCGTGTGAACATGTCCGAGACCTCCCTGAGCGGCGCGCAGCTTGCGCCGCGCTCCCAAAGTAGAGAGGCTGCTGCGATAGTGCCAATAACAAAGTTTCACAGCCGGTTGATGGGCGCTACTCACGGGATAAGCTTCACGATCATGCCCCGGGCCAAGGCCACGCCGTCGTTCAAAGCCATCCGGGCACGCGCCGCCAAGCGCAAGGGCGGTGAAGCGGCACTGGTTGCCCTGCTGCCGAAGGTTGCAAGCCCAAAGGCCTTGGCCAAGTTGCCCGATAGCCGGGTATTGGCTGAGATGGCCAAGCGGATTTTCTCGGCCGGGTTTGTGTGGCGGGTGATTGAAAGCAAATGGCCAGGGTTCGAAGCGGCTTTCCTTGGTTTTGCGCCGGAAAAGCTCACCTTCCGGCCGGACGAATTCTGGGAGGGTCTCGCCCGCGACAAGCGCATCGTGCGCAACCCGCAAAAGATCAAGGCGGTGCGCCACAACGCAGCGTTCGTTGCCGAAATTGCGCGCCAGCATGGCAGCTTCGGCAAGTTCTTGGCGGATTGGCCGACCAACGACCAGGTTGGTCTGCTCGATCTCCTCGCCAAACGCGGCGCGCGGCTGGGTGGACGCACCGGTCAATATTTTCTGCGCTTCGTCGGCAAGGACAGTTTCGTCACCTCGACCGACATGGTGACGTGCTTGCGCGATGCCGGCCTCGATATTTCCGAGGATCCGACCTCCAAGAAGGATCTCAGGAAGATCCAGGACCAGTTCAACGCCTGGGCGCAGGAAACCGGGCTGCCACTCACGCATTTGTCGCGCATCTGCGCCATGTCGGTCGGTGAGAACTATGACGCCGCAACGCTGCGCGGGCGCGGCGCGGTGGACGAGGACTAGTGCCGCCGATTTGAAGTTCCTGCACCAGCTGCGGCAATGTCGTTCAGGAACTTCAAATCGAGAAGCGGCACTAAAATCATATACTTGCTAGTGCCCGTTTGTTTCCGAAGTTCGTGTCAGAGGATGCCGGCATGTATCACGAACTTCGGAAACCGGGCACTAGCGGCAGTCCTCCCCCGGGAGGGCGCACGGTCCCAAGGTCGTTGTGGCAAGAACGCGCCGGTGGAACAAAATCGTCGGCTAGGGTCTTGAACACTCCTTTGTCGGCGCGCGCCATGTGCCAATAATGCCGCGGTCTGGGGCCTGGCGGCCTGGAATTTCATCGGACTTCGCGGAGTCATCGCATCCGTATCGGAGCTGACGCAGGGGTGCCGAAGGCGGGCTGCCGGCAGTGGGTTGGGGGCAATCGTGCGAGCGTTGTTTCTTGCGGGCGTCGCATTGATCGCGCTCGGATCAACGGTTCCGCTGCGCGGTGCGGAGCTTGCGATGCCCCTCAAAGCCGCTCCCAAACTCGATACCCTCGACTGGAGCGGCTTCTACCTGGGCGGCCACGTCGGCTACGCCTGGGGACGATCGGACTGGACTGCCGTGCCCACAGGTACGAACGGGCAACCGGTCGCTGGCTCGCTCAATTTCTACCAGCCATTCAATGTCTGGGACGGGGAGGGGAGCTACTTCGCCGGGCTCCAGGGCGGCTACAACGTGATGCTTCCCTCGCGCTTCGTGGTCGGGGTCGAGGCCGACGTGATGGCTCCCAATCTGGTCAGCGGGGACCAGCGAATCGCAACCGCAACGATCGGGTCGGCGCTTTACGAGGAGCGTATGTTCATATCGGCAACCGCCCGCGGCCGACTTGGCTATGGGTTCGGCAACTGGCTGCCCTATATGACCGGTGGTCTCGCGTGGACCTACGATCGAGCCACCTGGAATCAGGTCACGGGGGCGCCGGCCGGCAGTGCCGCTGGCGCTGGATTGATCGAGCAACGATTGGCTGGGGCGCTTCGGTTGGACGATCGGGGCTGGCATCGAGTTTCCATTCGCACCGAACTGGACCGCAAGGGTCGAGTATCTGTTCACGGACTTTGGCAACCACGCCGCAACATTTCCCGCCGCGGCCCAGCGCACCGAGGCCAATCTCACGATCTCGCAGCTGCGGCTCGGCTTGAATTACCGGTTGCCTGCCGATCGTGCGGGAGGGGATCGCATTACCGATCAAACACTGTCGCCGAATTTGGAAAACATTGCGATCCACGCCCAAACGACTTTCATCGGCCAATACGCGTTCCCATTTCGCTCGCCGTATCAGGGCGCCAATAGTCTCACGCCGAACGCGGGACGCGAAGGCTGGGATGTGACCCTTTATGCCGGCTTGCGTCCGTGGCAGGGCGCCGAGATCTGGATCAATCCGGAGATTGATCAAGGCTTTGCGCTGAGCGATTTCCGCGGGGTTGCGGCCTTTGTGAACAATGATCCCAGCAAGGGTGCGAGCTATCCGTTCGCGCGCATTCAGCGGGCGTTTTTTGAGCAGACCATCAATCTCGGGGGGGAAATCCAGAAGGTCGAGGCTGACCTCAATCAATTTGCAACGACGCGAACCGCCAATCGGCTGGTGATTACGGCCGGCAAATTTGCGGTCGGCGATGTGTTCGATCTCAACAGATATGCGCAGGATGCCCGCACGGACTTTATGAACCTGGGCGTGGTCTCCACCGGAACCTTCGATTACGCAGCCGATACGTTTGGCTACACCTATGGGGCGACCGCGGAATGGTATCTTGGTCCTTGGGCCCTGCGGGCGGGTTATTTCGATCTTTCACGCGTCCAGGCCGGCGTCGAATTGGATCCGGGGTTTCACCAATTCCAGTGGGTTGGTGAGATCGAGCGGCGTTATGACATTTGGGGCCGCCCCGGCAAAATCCTGTTCACCGGATTCGTGAGCCGGGGTTTGTTCGGCACCTACAACGCGGCGGTGTCGCTGTCGCAATTGACCGGACAGCCGGCCAATGTGGGGCTGGTGCGTCGTCCGAACAGCCGAAGCGGGATCGGCATGAACCTCGAACAGGAATTGACGCCGGACTTGGGTTTGTTTGCACGTGCCGGGCTCGCCAACGGTAACGTGCAGGACTATGAGATTACCGACATCGATCGGACTTTTTCGATCGGACTATCACAATCCGGCAGGCCTTGGGGTCGTCCCGACGACACATTCGGCATAGCCACCGTCGTCAGCAACATCAGCAATGCCCATCAGGCCTACTTCAACGCCGGCGGTCTCGGCGTCGTGATCGGCGATGGCATGCTTCCGCATCCGGGCCTCGAGCAGGTCATTGAAACGTACTACCGCTATTCGTTGTCGTCGCTGTGGGCCGCGACACTCGACTATCAGTTCATCAACAATCCGGCCTATAATCGCGACCGCGGGCCTGTATCGGTCGTTGCGCTGCGCCTGCATGCGGATTTTTAGCGCCCGTTAGCGCGATCCTGCCCGGGCGGCCGTCACCTCGACCTCGACCTTTAATTCGGGACGCGTGAAGCCCGACACGATCACCAAGGTCGAGGCGAATGCGTCGCCTTGCACGTATCGCCCCCGCACCGCGCCGTAGATCGGAAAATAGGCGCGATCAGTCACAAAACCGTTGAACCGGATCACGTCCGCGAAGCTCATGCCGGCGTCGGCCAGGATCGCCTTGATGTTTTCAAAGCACAGCACGCACTGCGCCTCGACATCATCGGGCACCGTGTCGTCGGAGGCGACGCCGAGCTGTCCGGACGTGACGAGAAATTGTGCTCCCGGCGGCACCAGGATGGCGTGACTGTAGCGCGCCAGCGGCGCGCGAATGGTGGCAGGAACGATGGGGCGGTTCATGGCGGGCTCTTTGCTGTGGGCTGGCCCGAGCATGCGCAAAAACAAACGTTGTGTCACCGGCACCCACCCGGCAAAGATAGCTTCGGGATCCACACCGCCGTGCTGAAATGCCGAACGACTTCACCACATTGCCCGCGCAGGATCGCTATCGGATCAGCAACGCCCGAGTGCCCGTCGACTTGGCACCGGATCTTGCCACGTTTGCCGGCGCCGACCGGTTGGCGCGGGCCGAGATCGTGGTGGACGGCGGCCGGATCGCGGCGCTCGATGCGCCCGGTCATTCGGCTCAGGCCGCAAATGTGCCAGCAGTCGATCTCTCCGGCGGCATCGTGCTGCCGCGCTTCGTCGACATGCACACCCATATCGACAAAGGCCATATCTGGCCGCGCCGTCCCAATCCGGATGGGTCGTTCTTCGGCGCGCGTTCGGCGGTGGCGGCGGATCGCGACGCCACCTGGACCGCCGACGATGTGCGAACCCGCATGAACTTTTCGCTGCGTTGTGCATTCGCCCACGGCACCGGCGCGCTGCGGACGCACATCGATTCCATCGGCAAGCAGACCGCGATTTCCTGGCCGGTCTTCGCCGAAATGCGCGAGACCTGGAAGGATCGTATCACCCTGCAGGCTGTCGCACTGCTCCCGGCCGACCTTGCGGTCGACGACGAGCCGCAGTTTCGCGCGATCGTGAATGCGGTCGTGCGCCACGGCGGTACGCTCGGCGGCATCACCTTCCTGGGGGAGGCGCCAGGACCGAAGTTGGAGCTCGCGCTCGATCGCATGTTCGGCATGGCGGCGGCGCACGGTCTCGATATCGACCTGCACGTCGATGAGAGCACTTCGCCGGACGCATGCAGCCTCGAGCGCATCGCGCTCGCCGCGCTACGGCACCGTTTCCGGGGGCGCATCGTTGTCGGACACTGCTGCTCGCTCGCGCTTGCGTCCGACGCCGACCGTACCCGCATCATCGGCCTGTTGGGTGAGGCGGACATTGCGGTGGTGTCGCTGCCCATGTGCAACATGTATCTGCAGGATCGCGGCGCAGGTCGGACACCGCGGTTGCGTGGGGTCGCGCCGCTGCACGAACTCGATGCCGGCGGAATTGCAGTTGCGGTTGCGAGCGACAACACCCGCGACCCGTTCTACGCCTACGGCGATCTCGACATGCTGGAAGTGTTTCGCGAGGCCACGCGCATCCTGCAGCTCGATCATTCCGATCGGCCGTGGCTGCGGCTTATCGGCGCTGCCCCGGCTGAGATCACGGGTCTTGGGCACCATGGCCGCCTCGCGGTCGGCCTGCCCGCGGATCTGGTGCTGACGCGGGCGCGCACGGTTCCGGAACTGATCACGCGGCCGCAGCACGATCGCATCGTGGTGGTCAACGGCCGTGCCATCGATACGGCGCTTCCGGATTACCGTGAACTCGACCCTCTTTACGAAGCCGCGAGGTGATCAGGCGAGCCGATCAAGCGAAAAGCGCGTCACGTCGTGCAGGAGCTTGATGAATTGCGCTGCGCGATATTCCGCCGTCGCCTTGCCCTTCTCGGCGGTGGCGCGCGACGCATCGCCGGCGGCGCCTGACGGATGCAGGTCCTGGGCGATCCACCCGAACGCTGTGTGGCCGGTCGGGCGCAACAGCTCGAATTCGTTCGAGATCCGGATGGTGGCGGGCGCAAAGTTTTCCGCCTTGTCCATGCGCACCAGATCGGGTCGGAAATGCAGCATGAGCGATGTCTCGATATCGCCCGCATGGATGCCCACGACGGCCTCCTGGTCGGTGTAGAGACCCTTTGGCTGGCCGAAGCGGCCCCAATGGCAGGCCACCACCAGCATCTGCAGCCGTACGCGCAGATCTCGCGCCACGATGCTGATCACGTCGACATTGCCGCCGTGCGAGTTGACCAGGATCAGCTTGCGCAGGCCGGCGCGATGCACGGCTTCGCCGATCTCGGTC
This sequence comes from uncultured Alphaproteobacteria bacterium, assembly GCA_963833605.1. Lineage (GTDB taxonomy): Bacteria > Pseudomonadota > Alphaproteobacteria > Rhizobiales > Xanthobacteraceae > JAFAXD01. The sequence continues at coordinate 386,401 of CAWHYZ010000023.1, read as the reverse complement.
CAGCTCCGCAGCGCGGTCTCCGCGGTCAGCGTGATGGTGCCGGGCGAGCGCAGATGTTCGTTCGATTTGCCGATGGCCTGGATGGGGAGGAACAGAACGGACAGGTTTTCGGGCAATTGCCTGATGCTCTCCGCGACCATGCCCTCTGCGATCGCGGTGTCGGTCGCGACCGGCAGATGCGGTCCGTGCTGCTCGGTTGCCGCAATCGGCAATACCGCAATCGTCGTCTCTGGGTTAAGACCCGCGAACTCGTTGGTGTTGAGCTCATTCCAGAACAGCTTGCGCATTTTGCATCCCCACAGCACCCTTCGAAGCCGGCCCGAACGCGAAACTAAAGGCGGCTCATCGCGGCATGAATCCTATCCATGAACGCGACCCGCTTGGCCTCGCTGGCGACGTTCATGTGGTAGAGCGCGTAATAATCCACCCGCGCGTGCCGGTTGGCAAACCATGGCAGATAGCGCTTGATCATCTTGCGCGGCGGATCACCGGACCGCGATCGCGCGCGTGCGCGGACGGCCATAAGTCGTGATTCCGACGATACGGCGCAGATTGCCGAGCAGTGGTTTGGCGCGTGCAGGATCGGTTAAATCAAACGCCACACCGGGCATCATCATGCGGTCGAAGTAACCCTTGAGCATGGCCGGCATGCCAAAGCTCCAGACCGGAAACTGGACGATGAGCGCTTCGGCAACGCGCAGTCGGGCAATGTATTGTTCCAGATCGGCCTGGTTGCGGGACGTATCGTGGTAGTCGCGCCGCGCGGGCTCCCACATCACGGGGTCGAACTTTTCCGCGTAGAGATCAAGCAGGTCGACCTCTTGACCCGCGCTCGCCAATCCCTCAAGCGCCCGGGCGCGGATCGCGGCGTGGAAGCTCGTTGGTTGCGGATGGCAATACAGGTAGAGCACCCGCATGGTCACGTCCGCTGCGGGACATAACTTCGCATTTTGCCCGGATTGAGCAACCCGTACGGATCGACTTCGGCCTTGTAGCCGGCCTGGTCGGCGTCGGCGCGCTTGTGCCGGCTGCCGTCCTCGAGGGTGAACACGTGCGGATTGGCGATCATCACGCCGTGCTTCTCGTGCAGCGCTATGATCTCGTTGAGCCGCTCGGCGCTGCGGTAGCGCACGATCGGAAGCGCGCTGCAGGTCACGCGTCCGCCGAAGCGAATGAACTCCGTATGGGGCAGCACCTCGTCGGGAAACAGCGCCCACATCTCGCGTACTGAGTCGATCACGCGCTCATGCGGAAACAGGCATTGCAGGTAGGTGATGGTGCGATCCTGCTTGAGCCAATGCAGCGTGGTATGGTTCCAGGTGTATTCGTATAGTGGCACGACGTTGGGAAACTCATCGTCCGGCGTCTCGTAGGTGATGGTGCCGCGCGTGCCGAGGATCGCCTTGAAAGTCTCGAGTGACGGTTGGGCAATCATCGCGATGAGAATGCTCTTGCCGTCCGGAATGTGCGGGCGCAAGGCCGGGAAGTTCGACGGTACGGGCCAGATCATCGGCGTGAGAAGCTTTTTGACCACGCCGTCGGCGAGCGCCACGTCGTAGCCGAAGCGCATGGCCTCGAAGAAATCGTCAAACGTGATGATCAGATCGATCCATGGCCAGGCCGGCGCCAGCGGCATTTCCAATGCCGTGATGATCCCGGTGGTGCCGTAGGCGCGGTTGACCTTCTGGGCGGCGTCGCCGCGTAATTCGATGACGCGCGGCTCCTCTTCGGCGGTCACGATGCGCGCCGCCAGGATATTCCCCGGTTCACGCAAGCCCCCATAGGTGACGGAACCGATCCCGCCCGACCCACCGGCGACAAATCCGCCGATCGTGGCCGTGCGCTTGGTGGAGGGGTGCATGCGCAATTCCCATCCCGCCGGTCGCGTCACGGCGTCGATGTCGTGCATCTTGGCGCCGGCCTGCGCCCGGACGATTCCCGGCTTGTGCCATTCGAGGGCGTTGAGGCCGGTGACATCGAGGAGAACGCCGCCTTCGAGCGGGACCGCCTGACCATAGTTGCCAGTGCCGCCCGCCCGCACGGTGATCGGGATCCGTCGGCGCGCACACGCGGCCGCAACCCGGATGACGTCGGCTTCGTCGCGCGGCAGGACCAGGAGGTCGGCGGACTTGCCGTTGAGCAGCTCGTTGAGGACGGGGCTATACCAGAAAAAGTCGCGCGAGCGTCGGCGAACCGCAACCGCGTCGGTGACGAGCGGCACGCCGTCGATTGCGGCCATCAAGCCATCGATATCATAGCGGGCATTGCTGGCTGAGGGGAGCGCGGCGCGTGTGGAGGTCATCGAATGCATCCGGACAGGACGATGTGTTGGCCTGGTACTTGCCATGCTGGCCCCGGCAACCGCAAGAACGCGGACCCGGCACGTGAGCCCGGTCTGGCGCGCTTGGAGCCCGCTGAATTATGCCTATAATTCCGCCAGCCGCGTGCATTATTCCTGGGCATGACGCGTTTTGTCAGGGTTGCGGTCGGCAACCCGAACCGGCATGGGTGTTGCACAACAGGTCGCATCAGGCTGCAAGACTTTGTCACCGAGCCTAAGTCTTTGCGCATCGATAGAGGGAACTCAATTATGAACGGGATGAGATATCGCATCGATCGGCGACGAGCGCTCCGGCTTCTGGGTGGAACGGCCGCGGTATCGCTTGTCGCCGTCCCCGGGACACGGGCGCGTGCGCAGAGCCTCGACAAGGTCAGCTATCAGACCAATTGGCGAGCTCAGGGGGAACACGGCGGCTTCTATCTCGCGGTCGCCAACGGCATTTACAAGAAACATGGCATCGAGTGCGACCTGCGCATGGGCGGGCCCCAGCAGAACCCATCGCAAATGCTGCTCGGCGGCCGCGTCGACATGATCATGTCGAGCGCCTTCGAAGGCCTCAACTATGCCAAGGAAAATCTGCCGTTCCTGTGCATTGCGGCGATCTTCCAGAAGGACCCGCAGGTTCTGATCTCGCACCCCAATGTCGGCAACGACACCCTTGCCGACCTCAAGGGCAAGCCGATTCTGATCGGCGCGGCCGGGCGCACCAGCTACTGGCCGTTTCTGCGCATCAAGTTCGGCTATACCGACGACCAGATCCGACCCTATACGTTCAACATGGCGCCGTTCCTGGCGGACAAGAACATCTCCCAGCAGGGATTTCTCTCGTCCGAGCCCTACGCCATCATGCAGGCCGGCGTGACGCCGGTCGTCCATTTGCTCGCCGACGCCGGGTTCGAAAATTATCAGACTACGATCAACATCTCGCGCAAGATGGTCGACGAGAAGAAGGACGTGGTGCAACGCTTCGTCACGGCGTCGCTCGAAGGCTGGGCCGAGTACATGAAGGGCGGACCGGCGATCGAGGCAGCGAACGCCATGATCAGGAAAGACAACCCTGACATGTCCGACGACAAGTTGGCCTACGCGCTCAAGGTCATGAACGAGAGGGGCATCGTGCGGTCCGGCGACGCGCTCAAGCTCGGGATCGGTGCGATGACCGATCAGCGCTGGAAGAGTTTCTACGAGACCATGGCGGAGGCTGGCGTGTTTCCGAAAGGTCTTGATTGGAAGAAGGCCTACAGCCTCGAATTCGTCAACAAGGGTGTCGGCGCATGAGTCTTGCCGTCGTGGCCGGCGGGGAAGAGCCCGCTGCCCGCGGGCGCCCGCTCGTCTCGATCAGTAATGTTTCCAAACAATTCTCCAACGGCACGCTCGCGATCCGTGGCGTCAATCTCGACATTGCGGCGGGCGAATTCCTGAGCCTGCTTGGCCCCTCGGGCTGCGGCAAGTCGACCTTGTTGCGGATCATCGCTGGGCTGGGCGCGCCGAGTGCCGGCTCGGTGTCCTGGCCAACGTCCGTCCACGACGCGAGGGGTCGAGCCGAGCGTCAGCTTGGGTTCGTCTTCCAGGATCCGACCCTGATGCCCTGGGCCAATGTGATCCGCAACGTCATGTTGCCGCTCACCCTTGCCCGCACGCCCAAGGCCGAGGCTCTACCGCGCGCGGCCGAAATGATCGAACTGGTGGGTCTGAAGGGGTTCGAGAAGGCCTATCCGCGCGAACTCTCCGGCGGGATGCGCATGCGCGTTTCGATCGCCCGCGCGCTGGTGACGCGGCCGCGCATTTTGCTCATGGACGAACCGTTTGCGGCGCTCGACGAGATCACCCGCCACAAGCTCAACGACGATTTGCTGGCGCTGTGGTGGCAGCAGCGGTTTACTGTTGTGTTCGTGACCCACTCCGTCTTCGAGTCGGTCTATCTGTCGCAGCGCATCACGGTCATGGCGGCGCGGCCCGGGCGGGTGATGGCTGATTTCGCTGTCGATGCCGCGTACCCGCGCGACAGCCTATTTCGCACGTCGGCCGACTACGCACGCATCTGCCGGGTCGCGTCCGAAACTCTCTCGCAGGCGATCGCCGCATGAACGACGTGTCACCAACTCCGATGGTCGCTCACGACGGCACCGATGCCGAGGCGCGGCCGGTCTTTGCCGAGGAGCGCCGCGTGCTCGGGCTGCCGGTGAGCACCTGGCCCGGCATCATCGCGCCGATTGCGATCGGAATCGTGATGCTCTGCCTGTGGGAAGCGATGGTCCGCATCAAAGGTATCCCGTCCTACATCCTGCCAGGCCCGCTGCTGATCGCGCAGACCCTCGTCAGCGATTGGGGCACACTGTCCGGGGCGCTGTTGATCACGTTGCGAATCACGTTCGCCGCGCTCCTCGCGGCAGTGACCGTCGGCGTTTCGCTCGCGGTCATCTTCACGCAATCGAAATGGCTCGAAAAATCCCTGTTCCCCTATGCGGTGATCCTGCAGGTCACGCCGATCGTGGCGATTGCGCCGCTGATCATCATCTGGGTCGGCGACATCAAATTGTCGCTGCTGATCTGCGCCTGGATCGTCGCTTTCTTTCCAATTCTGTCCAACACCATCATCGGGCTCAATTCAGCCGACCACAATCTGATTAACCTGTTCCAGCTTTATGGCTGCAACCCGCTGGCAGATGCTGCGCTTCCTGCGATTGCCGGCGGCGCTGCCGTTCTTCCTCGCCGGCCTGAAGATTTCCGGCGGCCTTGCCCTGATCGGGGCAGTCGTGGCGGAGTTCGTCGCCGGCTCGGGCGGCAGCGCCTCGGGGCTTGCATATCGGATCCTCGAAAGCGGTTACCAACTGCGCATTCCCCGCATGTTCGCGGCGCTGTTGCTGATCTCGCTCAGCGGTATCGCAATCTTTTTCGTGACCAGTGTGATCGCGCACCTGGCGCTACGTCGTTGGCACGAGAGTGCAGTGGCGCGGGAAAATTAGAAAGCATTGCGCTCTCTAGCTCGGTTTCAGCCGCATCAGGCTTGCGGCGTTACGGCTCGCAACTTTTTCACGGACCTTATCGTCGATCGCGGCGGCATCGAGGAAACGTCCCGCGGTCGCAGAGTCCTCGTAAGGATAGTCGACCGAGAACATCACATGATCCTCGCCGAGGGCTGACAGCGCTGCGGTCAACGGGATGTTGTCGCATTGGCCCGCGGTGGTCACGAACAGATTGCGCTTGAGATAGGTCGATGGCGGCAGCTTGAGCGGGCGCTTGTCGGCGATGAGGGCAGCCCTGCTGTCGAGCCGCCAGAGGACGTAGGGAAGCGTCTCTGCCATGTGGCCGAGGATGATCTTGAGGCGCGGAAACCGGTCGAACACGCCGGCGAAAACCAGCCTCAGGAAGTGTGAGGAGGTTTCGATCGTCCATTCCCACACTGGCTTGAGTAGTTCGTCACATCCTTCCAAGACGTAAGGTTTCTTGAACGAGTCGGTGGGGTGAAGATAAAGCGGCACGTCGAGCGCCTGCATGCGCTCCCAGAACGGATCGTGGCGCGGATCATCGAGATAAACGCCGTTGGTGTGACCGTTGACCATCGAACCCACGAAGCCGAGCTCGCGTACGCAACGCTGCAACTCGTCGGCGGCAGCGGCCGGGTCCTGCATGGCGAGATGCGCAAAGCCCGCATAGCGATCGGGCCTGCGCTGCACTTGCGCGGCCAGCAGGTCATTGGCTTCGCGCGCAAGCTTGACGGCGACAGCAGTATTCCGCTCTATCTGCACGCCGGGACCGGACAACGACAGGACCGCGAGCTTGACACCGGCTGTGTTCATTGCGCCGAGCCGCTCATCGCCGAAATCGGAAAGCTTCTCAATCAGCTGATCGTGCGACCATGGTGAGACGTGAGGCATCGCTTTCCCGAGGTAGTCGAGAAAAGCCGGAAAAATGACGTGCTCCTCAAGCGCGATTTTCATCGTATGTCTCCGGCGATCATGGGCGGGGGTTCGGTTATCATCCGTATGCTGGCATGGGCGAATACGAGCCGCCAACCGCTTGCGCGCGGTGGACGCGCGCCATCGCGATCCTGCTGAACTGATCGCCGGGTGTAGGCCCTTACGTCAGACCGAATAACTTGCGCGCGTTGCCGCCGGCGAGCGCCGCGATCGTCTTGGAGTCGAAGCTCTCGACCGCGGCGACGTGGCCGACTGGATCGTACTCGCCCATGTCGTAGGGATAGTCGGTTCCCATCAGGATATGATCGGGTCCGAACACGCGCACCAGGTTCTCCAACTGATGCGGCGTGAACACCACCGTATCGAAATAGAACTTGCGCAAATAGTGAGTCGGCGGCTTCGGCAGCGAACCGTGGGAATCGGAACGCGCGCCCCAGGCGTGATCCATGCGGCCCGAATAGGCGGCCGCAAACGCGCCGCCATGAACCGCCAGGATGCGCAGGTTGGGAAACCGCTCGAGCACGCCGCCGAAAATGAGGTGATGAATGGCAAGCGTCGTATCGAGCGGATTGCCGATTACGTTGTTGAAGTAGAAGCGCGCGAGCCGACGTGGCTCGGTGAAACCCTGCGGATGGATGACGACCAGCGCGCCCAGGGCCTCGGCCTTGGCCCAGAATGGATCAAACGCCGGGTCGGAGAGTTCCCGGCCGTTCACGTTGGTCAGGATCTGTACGCCCTTGAAGCCGAGATCGCGTACGCAGCGCTCGAGTTCAGCTGCCGCCGCGGCGGCGTCGGGCAGCGGCACGGTACCGAACGGCACAAACCGGTCCGGCCGGCGCCCGGTGAATTCGGCGATGCCGTCGTTCACCATGCGGGCCGCCTTGTGCGCGATGTCGGGCGGCACATTGTAGTAGCATTGCATCGGTGTTGGCTTGACGGCCTGGATTGCGATGCCCATGGCGTCGAGATCTGCCAGCCGCTCGGTCAATCCGGTCAGCCTAGTGCGACGATCGGCTTCCTGCTTGGCGCCGAGCGCGATGGTGTCTTCCGTTGCATGTGCCACCGCCGGCGGGAGGTGTGGCTTGACGAGGTCCGCCGCCGCCACGACCATGGCATGGGAGTGGATGTCCAGCGTGCCCGACTGCGGGCGCCGGGCCTTGATCCCGGCTTGGTCGTGTGACCGCGCCGCCGTCGGCCCATACTTGCTCCAGATTTCCGGCATGTGGTTCCTCCCATGTTTGCGCAAAGGAGCGCGCGCTAACTTAGCACCCGCTGTCAACCGGTTTGAAGATTTCGATTGGTAGGACAACTACGCGTGGCGCCGCATCTCGCGCACGCGCAGCCAGATCGCGATGCCTACGCCGAACACAGCGACGACAATCAGCAGCACCAGCAGTGCCGACCGCTCGATCCAGGCGATCGCCGGTACGCACAGCGCCATCACCAGACCCAGCAGCGAAACCTGCCAATCGAGCGTATGGACGCCGGCGATGAAGGTGCCGAGCGCCAGCAGCATCAGGATGGCGAGTCCGGTGGCGTCGACGTTGAGCATGGTCTGCACGGACGGCAGCAGGATCAGATTCATCGAACCCAGGATCGCTACCCAGTGTAGGACCTGGGTTACGATCAATCGCAGGCGCCCGCGTCCCTCGTCGACGTGGCGCCAGCCCGTGATGATGCAGAGAAGCGCGATCACCACCGCCAGAAATTCCCAATAGCCGATGAGCGCTTGTTTGGCAAAACTGGTGTAGGCGATGCCGAAGATGGTCAGCACCCACACCGCCGCGTAGGGCAATTCCCGCAGCCAGAAGTGCGTGTGAGAGTGCTCGGTCTTGTCCATGGCGCCTGCTCCCGGCAACGATTTGTGTGCGTCCGCCGAATATTGACGGAGGTCCCGAAACGGCGGCGCCGCGCGTGCTCGCGGGCCCTTTGCGGATGGGGCATAATAGACGCGATCGGTGCCAGAGAGTGAACACAATGCGAGGCCAATACGACTATGACTTCATCATTGTCGGCTCGGGGTTCGGCGGTAGCGTGTCGGCCCTGCGATTGACGGAAAAGGGCTATCGCGTTGCGGTGATCGAGATGGGCCGCCGCTGGGGCCCCGACAACATGCCCCAAACCACTTGGTCGTTGTGGAGTTGGCTCTGGCGGCCGCAGTTGGGCATGCGCGGTTTTTTCTGCATCAGCCGCTTTCGGCATGTCGCGGTGCTGCACGGCAACGCGGTCGGTGGTGGCTCCATCGTTTATGGCAATACCCTCATGGTTCCGCCCGAGCAGGTGTGGAACCAGGGCACGTGGGCGGGTTTGAACGACTGGCAGCGCGTACTACCGGAGCACTACGCCACCGCCAAGCGCATGCTGGGGGTGACGCAGAATCGCATTCTCGGACCCGCCGACCACCGGCTCAAGGAGATGGCGGCACTGGTTGGAGCCGAAAGGTCCTTCTACAAGACGGACGTCGCCGTGTTTTTCGGCAACGAAGGAGATCCGCCCGGCAAGCTTTATCCTGACCCATATTTCGGCGGCGACGGGCCCGCGCGCAATTCCTGCATCGGTTGCGGTGGGTGCATGGTCGGCTGCCGGTACAACGCGAAGAACTCGCTGGACAAGAACTACCTCTATTTCGCCGAGCAGAAGGGTGCACGGCTGTTCGCGCAGACCAAAGTCGTCGACGTGCGGCCGTTGGACGGCATGGAAGACGGCTCCGGGGGCTACCAAGTCAGAATGGTGGCTTCGGCAGGTCGACGGGACTCGGCGCCGGATCGTTTGACGTGTCGCGGAATCGTCTTCGCTGCCTCGTCGCTCGGCACGCAGGAACTTCTGTTCAGATTGAAGGATCGCGGCTCGCTGCCGCGCATCTCCAACGCGCTTGGCAAGCGCGTGCGTACTAATGCCGAGTCACTCATCGCGGTTCGATTTCCCGGCACACAGGTGGACCTGTCCCAAGGGGTTGCGATCGGGTCCGGCATCTATATCGACGAGCATACGGACATGCAGGCGTGCCGTTACTCAAAGGGCTCTGATGCGATTGGCTTGCTGATGACCGCGATGACGCGAGGACGGCCCGATTGGACGCGACCGTTCCTCTGGATTGCGACGCTGATGCGGTTGATATTTTCGCAGCCGTGGACAACGTTGCGCGCGTTATGGCCGATCGGTTACGCCACCCAAACCATGATCCTGTTGGGCATGCAGACCATCGACGCACACATTGATATGCGGTTCAAGCGCCCTTGGTTCTGGCCGTTCGGCAAGATGCTGAGAAGCGAGGGCAAACCGCTTCCGGCGTCTATTCCGCAGGTCAACCAATTTGCCATGAAGGCTGCGAAGGCGACCGGCGGATTTCCGATGAGCTCGATCGTTGAAGTCCTGTTCAATATTCCGACGACGGCTCACTGCATGGGCGGCGCCGGCATGGCGCGTACCCGCGCCGAGGGCGTTTGCGACGGCAAGAATCGCGTATTTGGCTATACCAACATGTATATCTGCGACGGCTCGATGCTGGGGGCGAACCTCGGCGTCAACCCGAGCCTCACCATCACCGCCTTGTCTGAGCACGCAATGAGTCAGATCCCTGCCGCAGCCCAGCAACAGTGGGCGCAAGTGGCCGCGTGAGCGTCCACCATTCACCAAACAGAGAGTCGATCAAGTGGACGCAAGCACAGCTAAAACAGGCCGGCGCGAAGATTTTCGTCTTGTAACCGGGCAAGGCCAATATACCGCCGACTGGAATCTCGATGGTCAGGCGCATGGGTGGTTTCTGCGCAGCGACCACGCGCACGCCGAAATCGTGTCGATCGACCCAAGCGCGGCGCTTGCGGTTGCGGGCGTCCTCGCCGTGCTCACCGGCGCCGACGTGGTGAAGGCCGCGTTCAAGACACCGCCGGCGCTGCTGTTCATGAAGGGCAAGGGCGGAAGCTCATTCAAACTGCCGCACCGCCACGCGCTTGCGCATGAGCGTGTGCGCTTTGTCGGCGAGCCGGTTGCGCTCGTGGTCGCGGACAGCGAAGCCGCCGCGCAGGATGGCGCCGAGCGCATCGTCGTCGAGTATCGCGATCTTCCAGCAACGGTTGACGCGCGCGATGCGCTCGCATCGGGCGCGCCGCAATTGCATGCCGACGTCGCCGGCAATCTCGCCATGGAATACGAATATGGCGCACTCGCTCCGGTCGAGGCTGCGTTCGCGGGCGCCGCCCGCGTGGCGCGTCTCACCCTCGATGCGCAGCGCATCGCTGGCAACCCGATGGAGCCGAAGGCCTGCCTTGCCTCCTATGATGCGGCGACCGGTGTCTACGACATCTACCTCCCGACCCAGGGCATGTCCGACGTGCGCGGCGGATTTGCCCATGTGGCTGGCGTCGCGCGCGAGAAGATCCGTATTCACGCCAAGGACGTCGGCGGCGGGTTTGGGGTGCGCAACGAGGTCTATCCGGAGTTCGCGGCCCTGTTCCTGGCAACGCGATTGCTGGAACGACCGGTGAAATGGGTTGGAACCCGTGCCGAGAGCATCTTGAGCGATCATCACGGACGTGGCGCCAGGCTCACCGGTGCGCTCGCACTCGACAAGGACGGAAATTTCCTCGGTATTCGTATCGAGTGGTTGGTGAACATGGGCGCCTACGCGTCCAATGCCGGCCCGTTCATCAATACCGGTGCGGCGCCGACCTCGACCGCCATCAATGCCTATCAGATCCCCGCGGCCTACGGATCGCATCAACTCGTGTTCACCAATACGACTCCGACCACCGCCTATCGTGGCGCCGGCCGGCCCAACGTCTCCTATCTGGCGGAGCGCCTGGTCGACGAGGCGGCACGGGTCAGCGGGATCGATCGCGTCACGCTGCGCCGCAAGAACCTGATCCCCAGGAAAGCCTTTCCCTACAAGACGCCGACCGGCTCGACCTATGACAGCGGGGATCCGCCGGGGTTGCTCAAGCAGGCGTTGGATGAGGCCGACTGGAAGGGCTTCGAGCGCCGCCGCCGCGACGCCAAGCGCAACGGCAAGCTGCGTGGCATCGGCTTGGCGGTATTCATCGAGCCGTCCGGCGGCGTTGGCCAGGAAGAGATCGCGATCCGCTTCGATGCCCAAGGTTCGCTCGATCTCTTTACCTTGTCGGGGTCATCCGGCCAGGGTCACGAGACGGTGTTTCCGGAACTGGTCGCCGACATCCTCGGCATCGCGTCCGACAAAGTGCGGCTGCGCGCCAGCGATCCCGACGCGCCGCCGCTGGTCGGCACCGGCAGCTTCGGCTCGCGTTCGCTCATGAGCCACGGCGGTGCGCTCGCGACCGGGGCGCGCGAGATCATTCGCAAGGGTACCGAGCTCGCCGCCAGGGAGCTTGAGGTGGCGGCGGGCGATCTCGTATTCGAGCAGGGCCGCTATCGGGTAACCGGTACCGACGTCTCGATCAGCTTTGCCGACTTGGCGACCAAGCTGGGCGGCGGCGCTGGTCATCCGCTCGACACCACGATCAAGATCAACACCGCGTCGGCATTCCCGAGCGGCGCCCATGTGTGCGAAGTCGAAATCGATCCGGTAAGCGGCGCGCTTGAACTCATCAGTTACGTAGCGGTCGACGATGCCGGCAAGATCTACAATCACCAGATCGTCGAGGGTCAGCTCGTCGGCGGATTGGTGCAGGGCATCGGGCAGGTTGTGGGCGAGCACTGCGTTTACGATCCGGAGACCGGGCAACTGCTCACCGGCACGTTCATGGACTACTACATGCCGCGCGCCGACGTGCTGCCGGAGCTGACGCTGTATGACCGGCCGGTGCCGTCACCGGCGAACCCGTTGGGCGCCAAGGGCGCCGGCGAGGCCGGCACCACCGGCGCCATCCCGACCATTGCCAATGCGGTGATCGACGCACTCAAGCCCTACGGCATCACGCATCTCGACATGCCGTTCACGCCGCATCGGATCTGGGATGCGATCCAGAAAGCTCAAGGCAAATGAGCATCTTCAGGAAAAGTGGACACCGGTCATCCGTAGGTCATGCGCCAGATCAAGATTTGTGCGCGCGATCGAACCCAAATCCGGTGTGCGCTTTTGCTGATCGCGCGCTAGCCGTTAAGCCTTGAAATGCTTCGACAGCTTGAGGCTCTGGGCCTGGTAGTTTGACCCGATGCCTTCACCATAAAGCTTATCTGGTCGTGCCAGCATCTTCTCATAGATGAGCCGGCCGACGATCTGGCCGTGCTCCAGGATAAACGGCACCTCGCGCGAACGCACCTCCAATACGGCGCGCGCGCCGCGCCCGCCGGCGCCGGCGTAGCCAAATCCCGGATCGAAGAAGCCCGCGTAGTGCACCCGGAACTCGCCCACCAGCGGATCAAACGGCACCATCTCGGCCGCATAATCGGGCGGCACCTGGACCGCCTGTTTTGATGCCAGAATGTAGAACTCATCCGGGTCGAGGATCAGCTTGTCATCGCGGGGTGCGATCGGCTCCCAGAAATCGGGCATTTCATAACCGGCGCGCACATCGACATCGATCAAACCAGTGTGGCGCTTGGCGCGATAGCCGATGACGGAACCGAAGCCCGCGAGATCGACGCCGACCGCAATACCTTCGCTGACATCGGCGTCGTCATCATCGACCAGCCGTTCGGCCGCATGCAATTTGGCAAGCGCCACGGCGTCGAGCATGGCGGCGCCGTGCCGAAAGCGGATTTGCGACAGGCGTGAGCCGGCGCGCGCCAAAATTGGAAACGTGCGCGGGCTGATCTCAGCGTAAAGCGGGCCATGATAGCCGGCGCTGATCCGATCGAACCCGCGGGTGCCATCGGCGATGACGCGGGTAAAGACATCGAGCCGCCCAGTCGAACTCTTGGGGTTGGCTGAGGCCGCGATGTCGGATGGCAGCGCCAGGCGTTCCATCAGCGGCACGATATACACGCACCCTGTTTCCAGCACAGCGCCCTCGCGAAGGCTGATCTGGTGCAGTCTGAGCGAGGCGATCCGATCGGCAACCGGAGTTCCCGGGCCGGGCAGGAAGCTCGCGCGGACCCGATAGGCCACGTCCCCCAGGCGCAAATCGAGGCTCGCCGGCTGGATTTGACCCTGCACAAACGGGGCCGAAGCGATGATCGCGCCGTCGCGCGCGAGCGCGTCGATCATGCGGTCGGGCAAAATGCCCCGGTCGCCGGGAGTGAATGCGAGCGCCATGTCCAGGTGGTCTACCCAATGGCGGCCTTGACGGAAAGCGGCCCGGCTTGTTAGGAACAGGTTGTCCCGTGGTCATTTGAGCCGGCCGGCTTGCAGCCACGTTAAACAAATCGCTAAAAGGCCGGGGGACCTGTGGAACCCGGCCCGGAAATATTCCGGCCGGGATTTTTGTTGGAGGGTCCCCATGTCCGCGCCCGCGCACCGCTATCGTCCTGAAACTGAACTCGTTCACGCCGGGGGCATGCGCTCGCCATTCGGCGAGACCTCGGAGGCGCTGTTCCTCACCCAGGGATTCGTTTACGACACCGCCGAGCAATGCGAGGCTCGGTTCAAGGGCGAGGAGCCGGGCTTTCTCTATTCGCGCTTCTCGAATCCCACGGTTGCGATGTTCGAGCGCCGGATGGCGGCCTTTGAGGGCGCTGAATCGGCACGGGCGACCGCAACCGGCATGGCCGCGGTGACGACGGCGCTGGTCGGACAGCTCAAAGCCGGCGATCATGTGGTGGCGTCGAAGGCGCTATTCGGCTCGTGCCGCTGGGTGGTCGAAGAGTTTCTGCCGCGCTTCGGCGTACCCTCGACCCTGGTTGACGGCGGCGACCTCGAGCAGTGGCAGAAGGCGGTTCGTCCCAACACCAAGACGTTCTTCCTCGAAAGCCCGACCAATCCGGTGCTGGACGTGATCGACATCGCGGCAGTGGCGAAGATCGCGCATGCGGCCGGGGCCACGCTCGTGGTCGACAACGTGTTCGCCACGCCGCTCTGGCAAAGCCCGCTCGCGCTTGGCGCCGACGTCGTCGTCTATTCGGCCACCAAGCACATCGACGGTCAGGGCCGCTGCCTCGGCGGCATCATTCTGGCGTCGGAGAAGTTCATCCAGGACAACATCCATCAACTCATTCGGCAGACCGGGCCATCGATGTCGCCGTTCAACGCCTGGGTCTTGCTCAAGGGGCTCGAGACGCTGCACGTGCGGGTGCGCCAGCAGACCGACACCGCAGCGTCGGTGGCGGCGGCGCTGGCCGGGCATCCCATGATCACGCGGCTGATCTATCCGGGCCGGCCGGATCATCCACAGGCCGACCTGGTACGCCGGCAGATGCGCGCCGGCTCGACCCTGGTCGCATTCGAGGTTGCCGGCGGCAAGCAGGGCACGTTCCGGTTTCTCAACGCGCTCAAGCTCATCCGGATCACCAACAACCTGGGCGATGCCAAGAGCCTGGTCACCCATCCGGCAACGACCACGCACCAGCGCCTCACGCCGCAGGCGCGCGCCGAACTCGGCATCACCGATGGCGTGGTGCGGTTCTCCGCCGGCCTCGAACATCCCGACGACATCATCGGGGATTTGCTGGCGGCGCTAGAGAAGGTCTAGCGCCGCGAGTCGTAATCAGGCAGCCAGGACCTGCGGTCCTTCTGATGACTGATTGCTGATTACTGTGTCGGCGGCTTGTTGTTGCGTCGGATCGCCGTGTGTGACGCGTGGGTCGACGAGATCGCGCGCGTTGCGGCGTCCGCGATGGCGGTGCAGAGGAGCTTCGCCCAGCAGCCATAGCCCCAGTCATTCATATGCAGACCGTCGGGCGAGGTGAATTTATCAAACGACATGCCGTCGCCTTCGCGCCAGTGCCGCATGATGGCGAAGCGGCGAAAGACGTTGACCTTGCTGCTGGTCGCGGTGGTGGTGATCAGGCGGACCATTCCCTCCGCTTCCGGCTTGGCGATGACTCTTGGGGACAAACTGGGGATCGACCAGGAGAATGTCGGCCCCCGCACTCTTGATCTCCTGGATCCCTTCGCGGATGAGCTTGCCGATATCTTCGATCGGCAGGTCGCGCAGCGCCGCGTTGGTGCCGAGCTGCCAAATGACCAGGTCCGGCCTCTCGTCGATCACGTCCTGTTTGAAGCGTGCAATCATCTCGGCGGCGTCCTGGCCATTGATGCCACGGTTGACGACGCTGATCGGCACGTCGGGATAAAGCTTGCTGAGTTCGACGGCGAGCCGGCTCGGATAGGAAGCGGCCGGCGAACTCGCGCCAGCGCCTGCCGTCGACGACGATCCGATGGCAATGATCTTGATCGACTCGTGCGCCGCCAGGCGCTCGCCCACATGCACCAGGGGACGCTCGAAATGCGTCAGGTCAACGGGCCCGTTACAGGTCGTCTCGCTATCCCCTCCGGCGCTTGCGGGCGCCATGGACAATGAAAGGGTCGATAGCAGGGCGATGGCAAAGCATGCCCTCCGGAGCTCGCAGAACATCGCTACTGGCTTCCCTGTGCCTACCTGCCGGTTTTGCTCCGGTCATATGTTATTTATATCGGTTCTATCAAAGAGGAGACGCGAAAAGCCACCCTTTTCATCATCTTTCATTAATGATTGCCGTGCGTGTCCGGGCCGGTCATTTTTGCCGCTTGCACGATCAGGTCGGCCAGAAGCTCGGCGATGCACTGGTGAACGCGCTCCGCCGTATCCATTTTCTTTGTTGCTTCAATGAGATCGAATGTGCCCATCTCGCCCCAGTGACGCATCACGGCGAACCGGTCGAACAATGGAACCTCGTGTTGCAATGCAATAAGTCGCATCGCATCTGCGTAAGGTAGAAGACCGATCATCGATTCCGTGCGCGGGCTGTACTGCGGATTCATCAGCACAAGATCGATTTTGGCGGCGGCGATCGCGTCCGCCCCGTCCTCGATCGCCGTCCTGAAAATTTCGGGATCGACGCGGCGGATGGCGTCAACCGTACCGGTTTGCCAGATCAGCAGCGCCGGCTTGTCGGTCTGCACGATCCCTTGGATTTCCTTTTCCATGGCATCGGCGGTCGTACGCGGTTTGGCGTAGGTTGTTACCTTGACCTTGACGCCCGGCAGCCGCTTGCTCAGCGCCGCTTCGAGCCGCACCGGATAAGCCTCCGGCGTTCCGTTGGGCGCAGTCAGCAGGCTCGACGCTGACCCCACCACCACGATGTCGAGTTGCTTGTTGGCAATCGCCGCTGCCACCTTGGGCAGCGGAAAATCGGCGGTGACGAGATGCGCCGCAACAGCGCAATCGCCGCTGTCATGGGCGATTGCGTCGGACATGCACCACAGAGCGCCGATCAGCGCGAGGGTGAACGCTTTCATGCCTCACCTCCCGCGAGGTCGGCATTGGGCGGACGCGAACCCGGGCTGCGTCCTTCAATACTCTTATACCACGTCAATAGCCAAGCGACCGCAACCATGAGGCCGATCCCAACCACGCTGGCCAGGACCTGAGCCCAGACCGCTTCGGAAACCTGCACCATGATGAAATGGGCTGCAAAAGCCAGAAACACGCCGAGGCAGAAGATCTCCAGTGAATGCTGGCCGCAAACGATCGCCGGCCGCAACCAGGGGCTTTTCAGGACCGGCCAGTGGGGCGGGACGAAGTGTACGGTCAGCACAGCGAGCGCCAGGAAATGCACAAATCGCAGGACGTTGAGGTTGGTTTTGTCGATCGGGTACATCCAGTCTGAGATCCATTTCGGAACAAGATAGCCGTAGCGTGGGAAATACCACGTCATCACGACGGCGAATGCGAATAACAGATATGCCGCAGCGAGCCCGAGCACGACCGGCGAGCGCATGAATCCGGCAAGCCGTTGCGCACCTCCGACCGCGCACCATGCGCCGAATCCGAACAGCAATTGCCAGGCGAACGGATTGAAGCTCCAGGTTCCTTCCGGATAGGCCGGGAGGTTGATGTCGAACCACAGCGCCGACACGTAAACGACGAGCGAGCCTACGAGCGCCAGCGTCGGCTGGCGCAGCAGCGCCCACAGGTACACTGGAAACGCCGCCAGCAGCGCTATGTAGAGGGGCAATACGTCCATGTTGGCCGGCTTGAACTTGAGCAGTAGTGCTTCGTAGAGCGCCACGTCGGGTTGGCGCAGGAAATCGAAGATGCCCATTTCCTCCGCGTACAGCGGATTTTCGAAGTTGCGTGACACATAGGCGATTTCGGCGAGATAGATCACGAACAGGAAAATATGGGCGACGTAGACCTGCCAGGCGCGTTTGAGGATGCGTGCGCTCGCCACCACGACCCCGCGCTCGCGCATGGCGCGTCCGTACACGAAGGCCGCCGTATAGCCGGAGATGAATACGAAAATCTCGGTCGCGTCGCTGAACCCGTAGTTGCGGATCGTAATCCAGCTCACGATGTTGGACGGGATGTGATCGAGGAAGATCAGCCAGAGCGCGATGCCGCGGAACAGATCCAGCCGTAAATCGCGTTCCACCGGCTGGGTCAGCCGGCGACTCCCCGCAACGGGCAAATCATGGGATACTGGCGTGCCAATGCCGGCGGGACGTTGCGTGCCGCCGGGGTGCAGAGTTGGTTTGTCAGCCGATACATCAACCATAGGTCTTGCGCCATGTACCGGGCCGTCACCCGCAACATCGAAGTCTCGGTGACACCTCGCTTCTTGCCCGAGCGCTCCTCGCACGAAAAGAACTATTTTTTTTGGAGCTACACGATCGAAATCAGTAACCGCGGCGAAGAGACCGTGCAGCTCAAAACCCGTCACTGGCGGATCACCGACGCGTTCGGGCGCGTGCAGGAGGTCCGCGGCGCCGGCGTCGTCGGTGAGGAGCCGGTGCTCAAGCCCGGAGCCTCGTTTGAATATACCAGCGGGGTGCCGCTGCCGACGCCCTCTGGTTTCATGGTCGGTACCTACGGAATGGTGAGCGGTACCGGTGAACGGTTCAACATCGACATTCCGGCATTTTCGCTCGACAGTCCGGACGGCAAGCGGACCATCAATTGAATAGGAACACTAAAGCGGCTTCCGATCGTTTGGAAGCAAGACCTCGCGGCTCGTCATGGCCGGGCTCGTCCCGGCCAAAACACTTGTCCCGGCGATGATGGGGAGAGTGAAGCGGACCGATCGGAACCCGCTCTAGTGCCGCCGATTTGAAGTTCCTGAACGAGCTGCGGCAATGCCGTTCAGGAACTTCAAATCGAGAAGCGGCACTAGAATCATATACTTGCTAGTGCCCGTTTGTTTCCGAAGTTCGTGTCAGAGGATGCCGGCATGTATCACGAACTTCGGAAACCGGGCACTAGTGCCCTTTTTGGTTCTGATGTTGGTTTCGCGCGGGCTGCGAGGTGTGAAGAACTTCGGAGTCCGCACCCTCGCGCGCGCCGACCTCCGCGGGCGCAAACACATAGCGCGAACTGCAGAACTCGCAGGTCACGGAAATTGCGCCATTCTCGACCATATGATTGCGATCATCCTGCGGAAAGCTCTCGAGCATTGCCTTTACGCCGGCGCGCGAGCACGAGCATTTTGACTGCACCGGCTGGGCGTTGAACACACGCACCCCGCGCTCGTGAAAAAGCCGGTACAGGAGCCTTTCGCTCGATAGCTCCGGATCGATCAGTTCGATATCGGTCACGGTCCCTATCA
Source organism: uncultured Alphaproteobacteria bacterium (assembly GCA_963833605.1). Lineage (GTDB taxonomy): Bacteria > Pseudomonadota > Alphaproteobacteria > Rhizobiales > Xanthobacteraceae > JAFAXD01. The sequence goes on along the minus strand of CAWHYZ010000023.1, from coordinate 367,543 downwards.
GCGAGCGGCCCTCGACCCAAGCCTCATCTTCCGGCAGCTGGTGGGGCACCGTTCCGTCCGGCGCGTCACCTGGATCGAAATCCGGGCCGCGCATGCGCTCGGCCTTGGAGGGAAGAAATTGCAGCATGATGCCGCCCGCGCGCCAGCGATGTTGCGGTCCGCCGGCGCCGGCAAAAAACTCCTCCGCGACTGCGAGCCGCACCCGGGTCGGGATCTGCTCCGAGCGAAAGAAATATTCATGCGCGGCGTCTTCAAGGCCGCCACCCGCGAGCGCCACCAGGCCCTGGTAGCGACTCATCTCGGGTCCCTGATCGATGGTCATCGCCAGATGACCGCGACCCATGAGATCGCCCGCCGATGCCTTGCCGGCAGCGATCGCCGCCGTGACACCTTGCGCGTCAAACCGGGCGCACGCTCGCACGCTCCCGGGACTGGTGTAGTCGACCACCAGCATACTCACCGGGCCGTCGGTCTTGGTTTGCAGGATGAAGCGACCCTCAAACTTCAGCGACGAGCCGAGCAGCACCGCAAGCACCACCGCCTCGCCCAGCAGCTTGGCGACCGGCAGCGGGTAGTCATGACTCGACAGAATTTCATCGAGCGCCGGTCCGAGCCGCACCACGCGCCCGCGCTGATCGAGTGCCGCGACCTCGAACGGCAGAATGGAATCGTCGTGCGGCACCTCGGCGGGCGCCCGCGATGGAATGGTAGCGCCGGTCATGCCGCGCTCGCTTGCAGACACCAGGCGAGGATGCCCTTCTGCGCATGCAGGCGATTTTCCGCTTCGTCGAAAACCACCGACTGCGGCCCGTCGATCACATCGTCGGTAACTTCCTCGCCCCGGTGCGCGGGCAGGCAATGCATGAACAGCGCGTCCGGCTTTGCCATCGCCATCAAGCGCGGATTGACCTGATAGGGCTTGAGCAGGTTGTGGCGGCGCGCGCCATCCTTGTCGCCCATCGACACCCAGGTGTCGGTGACGATGCAGTCGGCGTTCTTGACCGCCGCCTCCGGATCATCGCCAAGGCGGATGGAGGCACCCGATGCGCGCACCCAGTCGGTCAAGCTCTTGCTGGGTGCCAGTTCCGGTGGCGTCGCAATATTGAGTTGGAAGGCAAAGCGTTCGGCGGCGTGCATCCAGGATGCGAGCACGTTGTTGGCGGCGCCGCTCCAGGCCACCGTCTTGCCGCGGATCGGCCCGTGGTGCTCCTCGAAGGTCATAACGTCGGCCATGATCTGGCAGGGATGCGACAACCGTGTGAGCGCATTGATCACCGGCACGGTCGCGCAGCGCGCCAGTTCCAGCAGCATCTCGTGCTCGAGAATGCGGATCACGATGGCGTCGACATAGCGCGACAGCACGCGCGCGGTGTCGGCAATGGTCTCGCCGCGGCCGAGCTGCATTTCCTGGCCGGTCAGCACGAGCGCGTCGCCGCCGAGCTGACGGATCGCCACATCGAACGACACCCGCGTGCGCGTCGATGGCTTGTCAAAGATCATTGCCAGCACCTTGCCGGCGAGCGGTCCGCCCAGCGCCCTGCGCACGCGCTCCTGTTTCATCGCCCGGCCGGCGTCGATCATGCCGCGCAGTTCGCCCGGTGCGATGTCGATGAGATCCAGGAAATGACGGATCTGTTCGCTCACCCGGCAGCTCCCGACGCCTTCTGCTTTGCTTTGAGCGATCGTTCGATCGCGGCAGCCGACCGGTCGAGGCGGTCGATGCCCTCGGAAATCTCGGCTTCGCTGATGATCAGCGGCGGCAGCAGCCGTACCACGTTGTCGCCGGCGGCCACCGCCAACACGCGCTCGGCGCGCAGCGCGTCGACCAGTTCGCCGTTTGGAACACTGGTGCGCAGACCTATCAGCAGGCCTTCGCCGCGCACTTCCGCGATCACACCGCCGTGCCGATCATGAATTTCGGCGAGGCGCTGCTTCAGCAGGAGCGCCTTCTTGCGCACGCTATCGAGAAAGCCGGGCGCCAGCAGAACATCAACAACGGCATTACTCACCGCCATCGCGAGCGGGTTGCCGCCGAACGTCGAGCCGTGGGTGCCTGCGGTCATGCCTTTGCCGGCCGCGGCGGTCGCGAGGCACGCGCCCACCGGGAAGCCGCCACCCAGTCCCTTTGCCAGCGCCAGGATGTCGGGTACAACGCCGGTGCGCTCGTATGCAAAGAAATGGCCGGTACGGCCGACGCCGGTCTGCACCTCGTCAAACATCAGTAGCAGCCCGTGCTGATCACACAGTTCGCGCAGGGCGCTCAGGAACGCGTTGGGGACAACGCGCACACCGCCTTCGCCCATGATCGGTTCGATCAGGACCGCGGCCGTTGCCGGGCCGATGGCGCGCTTCACGGCATCGAGATCACCGAACGGAACCTGGTCGAAGCCCTCGACGACCGGGCCGAACCCCTCCAGGTATTTCTTGCTGCCGCCGGCGGCGAGCGTCGCCAGCGTGCGGCCATGGAAGGCGCCCTCGAACGTGATGATGCGATAGCGCTCCGGATGGCCCGCCGCGGCGTGGTGCTTGCGCGCCACCTTGATCGAGCACTCCATCGCTTCGGCACCGGAATTGCAGAAGAACACGAGGTCGGCAAACGAGATCGCACACAGTCGTTCGGCCAGGCGCTCGGCCTGCGGCACACGATAAAGATTGGAGACGTGCCAGACTTTCTGGGCCTGCTCGTTCAATGCGGCAAGGAGATGCGGATGCGCGTGCCCCAGCACGTTGACGGCGACGCCGCCGGAGAAATCCAGGTAGCGCTCGCCGGTGGTAGAGACGAGCCAGGCGCCTTCTCCCCGCTCGAATGCAACATCGACGCGCGCGTAGGTCGGCAACAGGTGCGAGGTCACGGTCTTGCTCGTGTGTTCAACAGGATTGCGCTGCAAAATGAAATGTGCCGCCTCGCTGGGCGGCACGCTGCGCATTCTAAATCCGGGCCTTGTTGTGTCAACGGGTGCGAGCACTGTTCAGGGCGGAAAACGAACTCGCGCCGGTGTCGCTGGTCGCAGTTTTGGGCGCCGAAACGGTGGCCACCCTGGATCAAGTCCGGGGCTGGGTTTCGGCTGAAAATGCGCGGTCGCTGCCATCGAATTGCCCGCGTGCCCAGGTTTTCTGCGGATAACGCAGATGAAGATGTGGACTGCGTGGGCGCGGACTCTTGCACGGGAGTCTCCGCATATTGTAGGTTTAGGTTATCAAGACACGATATATCGTGTCGACAACCGACCTTCTACGTTGCGTCAGGCGTCAGACGACCCGGCGGCGGCCCTGTGGCTGCCCGTCGACGAGGGTGGATTCTGCTTAGGTCCAGGAGCGGTGTTGGCGCAGGCGTCGCCTCGGTCAGGTCCGGGGACGGCGATGCTCGGAAGCGCGCCGAACAGCGAATTCAGAAGTGGCGGTCTGAAGGAAGGAAGCAAGACATGTCGTGGACCGACGAACGTGTTGAACTCTTGAAGAAGCTCTGGGCGGATGGCCTGTCGGCAAGTCAGATCGCCAACGAGCTCGGCAGCGTCACGCGCAATGCGGTCATTGGCAAAGTGCATCGGTTGGGTCTGTCGGGCCGTGCCAAGAGCCTCAACTCCAGCGCACCGCGCCAGCGCAAGCCACGCACACACGCGATGTTGCGCATCCGCCCGACGATGCGTGGCAACACCGCATTGGCGGCGGTCTATGATGTCGAGCTCGCGCCTGAGCCAGAAGAGATCGAGAACATCATACCGATGGGCCAGCGTTGCTCGCTGATCGAATTGAACGACAGCAAATGCCGCTGGCCGATCGGCGATCCCGGCACTGCGGACTTCGCATTCTGTGGCGGCAAGCCGGCCGAGGGCTTTCCGTATTGCGGCTACCACTCGCGCATTGCCTATCAGCCTGCGGCCGACCGCAGGCGCGAGCGGCGCACTCCAGGGGGCGGTTAAAGCTAAGGCATGTTTCACTCGGTTTAAATCGCAACACGCTCTGTCGTCATGCGCGGGCTTGTCCCGCGCATCCCGCTTATGGAGGCACTGGAACCTCCTAAGCGAGATGGCCGGGACGGGGCACCCCGCGCGCTTGCGCGCGGGGACCCCGACAAGCCCGGCCATGACGAGCTGAGAGGCTTCGGTTCCAAATGAACGAGGCCCGCTTTAGTGTCCTGATTCCGAAGTCCGTCAAACCTTGCCGCACGCTCAAATCCACCACACGAGCGCGTTTTTGAAAACGGGCTTGGGTGTCCCACGAAATTCCTCATCAATACGGCAGCGAAGGCCTCTTCGGCGACAGCGCGGCAAGCGCGTTCATTGCGCGCCTGCTCCCCCGACCTCATCACCCCGCACAATGCGCGGAGGCGAACCTGTAGACGCGCCTCCCGCCGAGCAGGTGGGCCGTGAAGGTGCCGGTCGCGAACACCTTGGCGAACGCGCGATCGAGAATGCTGAGCCCGCCCGTGTAGGCGCCGAACGCCGGCATGACGATCCGCTCGGCGTCGGCGGCGAAGCAGCGGCGCACGATCGCGTGGCCGCGCCAGCTCACCCGCGCGGACGGATGCAGGTGGCCGGCAATCTCGCCCGGCGCACCCGATGGCTCATGGCGAAACAGGATCGGCTCGAGGGCAAGTGCCTGCGCAAACGTGCCGCCGACCTCGCGCGCCGGGTTGGGATCGTGGTTGCCGGCGATCCAGATCCAATCCCGGCCGCGCTGGAGCGATGCGAGCGTTTCGCGATCGGGTGCCGCCATGCGGGCAGGTCCCTCGCCATCGTGAAAGCTGTCGCCAAGCGCGACCACGAGGCGTGGCGCATAACGGGCAATCGAGGCCGCAAGCACACGCAAGGTCGCGGCCGTATCGTAGGGTGGCAGCAACGTGCCGCGGCGCGCGAAGCTTGAGCCTTTTTCAAGGTGCAGGTCGGCGACGCAGAGGAGTCGTTGTTCGGGCCAGTAGAGCGCGCCCGACGGATCGGCCGTGAGCGCCATCGAGGAGATGACGATCGTGTCGGAGGCGGTGCCATAAGGCGCCCCCTCCTCACCACGAGGCGCGGCGTGGCGTCCATCGGGTTGCGCGATCAAGCCGTGCTTCATTTACCCATCGCCTCCCGCACCAGATCGGCTTCCGCTTCGGCCAGCAGCGCATCGGACGCATCGCCGGAAACCAACTCTGCACCGATCTCCAGCAGCACCGGTACCGCCAGCGGCGACACCCGGTCGAGTGCCTTATGGACAATTCGGCCTCGAATGCGCGAGAGCATCGCACCCAGGCGGCGAATGTCGAGAGCCCCGGTGGCGGCATCGGCCCTTGCCGCGCGCAGCAGCATGTGATCGCCCTGGTGCCGGCGCAGCACGTCATAGACGAGATCGGTCGACACCGTCATCTGGCGGCGCGACTTCTCCTCGCCGGGAAAACGGCGCTCGATCAGGCCGGCGATGATCGCGCAGTTGCGGAACGTGCGCTTCATGAGCGCCGATTCGGCGAGCCAGGCTTCGAGCTCGTCGCCCAGCATGTCCTCGTCGAACAGGGCGGCAAGCGAAAGTTCACCGCGGCTGATGGCGCGCGCCGGATCGCCGAGCCCCCAGACGGCAAGCGCATATTCATTGGCGACGAAGCCGAGCGGCCGCAGGCGTGCACGCTCAAGCCTGCGCGTCAGCAGCATGCCGAGTGTCTGGTGCGCGAGCCGGCCCTCGAACGGATAGCAGACCAGGTAATTCTTGTCGGCGCGGGGAAAGGTCTCAACCAGGAGATCGCCTGCGCGCGGCACCAGCGAACGCCATTGCTGGATGTCGAGCCATTCCCGTACCGGATCGGGCAGGGCGTCCCAATGCGCAGGATCGGCCAACAGCTTGCGCACGCGCTCCGCCAGATAGGTTGAGAGCGGAAACTTGCCGCCCTCATAGGACGGAATCTTCGGGTCCTCGCCGGCCGCGCGCGAGACGTAGACTTCGTCTTCGACCAGCGCTTCGTAGCGCAGGATCTCGCCCGAGAACACGAAGGTGTCGCCCGGCGTGAGCGTCTCGACGAAATACTCTTCGACCTGGCCCAGGAGCCTGCCGCCGCGCGCGATCGGGCCCGAATATCCGTGGCGCGACGCGCGCGCGCGCACCAACCGGACCTTCAGCATATCGGCTTCCACGATGGTGCCGACGTTCATGCGATAACGCTGGGCAATGCGCGGATGCGCGATGCGCCAGAGGCCGTCCTTGGTTTGCTTGATCTTGGCGAAGCGCTCGTAGGTCTTCAGCGCATAGCCGCCGGTCGCGACGAAATCGACAACGTCGTCGAAGTCGGCGCGGGTGAGCTGCGCGTAGGGCGCAGCTCGGCGCACCTCGTCGAAAAGTTCGTCGGCGCGAAACGGCGCCCCGCAGGCGCAACCGAGCACATGCTGCGCCAGCACGTCGAGCGCGCCGATGCGCAGCGGCGGCGTGTCTTGGGCGTTCTCGGCCACGGCCTCGATCGCTGCCGTGCATTCCAACACCTCGAACCGGTTCGCCGGCACCAGTACCCCGTGTGACGGCTCGTCCATGCGGTGGTTGGCACGACCAATGCGCTGCAAAAGTCGGCTCGAGCCTTTGGGGGCGCCGACGTTGATGACGAGATCGATGTCACCCCAGTCGACGCCAAGATCGAGCGAGGATGTGCAGACCACGGCCTGCAGCCGGCCCGCCGCCATCGCGCCTTCGACTTTGCGGCGCTGGGCTACGTCAAGCGATCCGTGATGAAGCGCAATCGCGAGCCCATCCTCGTTGATGCGCCAGAGCGCCTGAAAGATCATCTCCGCTTGCATGCGCGTGTTGACGAACACAAGCGTGGTTTTGTGGCGCTTGATCAGATCATAGATTTGTTGGAACGCATGGCGCGCCGAGTGGCCGGCCCAGGGCAGATCCCCGCTGCTGTCGAGCATGGTGACGACGGGCGCGGCGCCGCCATGCGCGATGATCAGATCCGCCTCGGCCACACCGGCGGCCGGCTGTGCCGCCAGATAGCGGCAGAGCTCGGCAGGTTCGGCGACGGTCGCGGAGAGCCCGATCGTGGTCATGTCCGGCGCGATGCGAAACAGGCGGGCGAGGCCGAGCGCGAGCAGATCGCCGCGTTTCGATAAGACGAGCGAATGCAGCTCATCGAGCACCACGCGCCGAAGCGAGCCGAACAGGTAGGGCGCGTCGGCAGAGGCGAGCAGCAGCGCCAGCTGCTCGGGCGTCGTGAGCAAAATGTCGGGTGGATCGCGGCGCTGGCGCTGGCGCTTGGATGTCGGGGTGTCGCCGGTGCGGGTCTCGATCCGGATGGGGAGACTCATCTCATCGACCGGCGTTTCGAGGTTGCGCGCGATGTCGACGGCGAGCGCCTTGAGGGGCGAGATGTAGAGCGTGTGCAGCCCGCCGACGCGGCGCAGTCCGCGGCCGGAGGACATGAGCTTGCGCTGCTGCGCATGGTCGGCGCTTGCGGCCGCGCGCGATGGCGCGCTCAACTCCACCAGGGTCGGGAGGAAACCAGCCAGTGTCTTGCCGCCACCGGTCGGGGCGATGAGCAGGGCCGAGCGGTCAGCTTGTGCCTTCGCCAGCAGCTCCAATTGGTGGGCGCGCGGCGTCCATCCGCGTCCCGCGAACCAGCGGGCGAACACCTCCGGCAATTCCGGCGCCGCGAGGGCGCGCGTGCGGATCGACATGGCGCACAGGTACCGCTCCGCCGGCACACGGTCGAGTGGCTTGGTGGCTTACGACAAGCGCGCGATGATGACGAGGCTCGGCACCTGGGCACCGCCTTCGTCACGCGTCGATGCATGTCGCAGCGATTGCAATGCGAGGCCGGCGGTGGCGGCGGTCTCCCGCACGTGTGCTTCGCTGTGGGCGTAGCGCAGTTTCTGGCCGAGGATGACGCCAGCACCGGCATGTGTTTCAAGAGTGAAGCCGAACAGCGCATCTGCTGCGAGCAGCGACGCGGCCGCCGCCATTGTGGGCGCGAGGTCGCCGACATAGGGCAAGACATCGGCCGCGAGGATCAGGTGATACTTGGCCGCGGCATCGCGCTCGGCCGCCATGAACGTGCCGATATCCGCGACGTTCCAGCCGGTCGTAGAGTCCCTTCGCGCGTGCCTTGGCGATCATGGCCGGCGACAGATCAACACCAACCAGCCAGTCGCACATCGGCCGGATTGCCGCGCCTGCAAGCCCGGTGCCGCAGCCGAGATCAAGCACCGCGCCGAACCGCAGCCGCTGACCGCGCGCATCGCAAGCTTGCTTGATCCCATCGAGCAAGAGCGCGGGCGCCCGATAGGCGAGGCTTTCGAGCGCGGCATCGAAGCGCGGCGCATATTGGTCGAACAAGGCGCGGACATAGGCCGCTGGCATCGCATCTGGCACGTCGATGCCAAGCCGGACGAGGCGCAGGCCGGCGCCATGGCGATCCTGCGGGTCGGCGCGTTGCGCCGACCGGAATGCCGCGATGGCGCCCGGCCGTTCACCGAGTTGCTCGCGCAAATCGCCGAGCGCAAACCATGCCGAGGCAAAGCCCGGTGCCATCTCGATCGTCTGGACCAACAAGTAGGCGGCGCCCAGCCGGTCGCCGCGGGCCGCCAGATCCATCGCAAACCCATAGCGCCGGTCGGCGAGGAGATCGCCGGATGACCAGAACAGCGGCGCTGTTTTGGCTTGTCCTTCCATAGCCCGCGATATGGCATATCTAGCGGAAATGCGCCCGGAAGATCTGCTGGTCCCGACCCCGGCCGGGCTCTATTGCCCGCGCGGCGATTTTTACATCGACCCGGTGCGGCGGGTGGACAAGGCGCTCATCACCCACGGCCATTCCGACCATGCGCGTCCCGGCCATGGTGCCGTGCTGGCCACGCGCGCAACGCTTGATCTCATGCGGCTACGCTACGGCGACGATTTTGCGGGAACCACGCAAGCGGTCCGATATGGCGAGGCGCAGGGGCTCGGCGGAACGACCGTCACGTTCCATCCGGCCGGGCATGTGCTGGGCTCGGCGCAGATCGCGGTTGCGGCGAACGGACTCACCATCGTGGCGTCCGGCGACTACAAAGACGCGGCCGATCCGACCTGCGCCCCGTTCGAGCTGGTCCGATGCGATGTGTTCATCACCGAGGCGACCTTCGGGCTCCCGGTGTTTCGCCACGGCGATGCCAGTGCCGAGATCGGCAAATTGCTGCGTTCGGTCGCGCTGTTTCCAGAACGCGCGCATCTGGTCGGCGCCTATTCGCTCGGCAAGGCGCAACGCGTGATCGCGCTTATCCGGGCGGCGGGTTACGACAAGCCGATTTACCTGCACGGCGCGCTCGAAGCGATCACACGCTACTACACGAACACGATCGACCTCGGCGATCTGCGCATGGTGCGCGGCACGCCCAAGGCGGAGCTTGCCGGTGCGATCGCGCTCTGTCCGCCCTCCGCCTTGAAGGATCTCTGGACGCGGCGGTTTCCCGATCCGCTCGCCGCATTTGCGTCGGGTTGGATGCGGGTGCGCGCACGTGCGCGCCAGCATGGCGTCGAGTTGCCCCTGGTGATCTCCGATCATGCCGACTGGGAAGGGCTGTGTGCGATCGTGGCGGCGACCGGCGCGTCGCAGATCTGGGTCACCCATGGCGCCGAGCAAGCGCTGGTGCATTGGTGCGGCACGCGCGGCCTTGCGGCGCGGCCGCTCGGTATCGTTGGCTACGGCGATGAAGACGAGAGCGACAGCACCGGCACCGGTGAGGGCGCGGCATGAACCGCTTTGCGGCGCTGCTCGATCGGCTCGGCTACGAGCCGAGCCGTAACGGCAAGCTGCGGCTGATGACGGATTATTTCCGCCACGTGCCGGATCCGGAACGTGGCTATGCGCTCGCAGCGCTGACCGGCGCGCTTTCGTTCCAGCATGCCAAGCCCGGCCTGATCCGCACGTTGATCAGCGAGCGCACCGATCCGGTGCTGTTCGAGTTGTCCTACGATTACGTCGGCGACCTCTCCGAGACGGTTGCGCTGATGTGGCCTGTCGACCCCGCGAAGGTGGAGCGTGGCTGCGAAGCAGAACCACCCACCCTCTCTTCCGTCGTCACCACGCTCGCCACTCTCGGCAAGGCGCAGCTCCCGGCCCAGCTTGCGCGCTGGCTCGATCAGCTCGACGAAACCGGGCGCTGGACCTTGCTGAAGCTCGTCACCGGCGCGCTCCGCATCGGCGTCTCCGCCCGGCTCGCCAAGACCGCGGTGGCGGCGCTGGGCGACAAGGAGGCCGATGAAATCGAGTTGATCTGGCCGGGCCTTGCGCCGCCATACCTCGATCTGTTCGCATGGCTCGAAGGCCGCGCCAGCAAGCCTGCAACCGGCAATCCGGTGCCGTTCCGGCCGGTCATGCTGTCGCACGCCATCGAAGAAACCGATTTCACGGAGCTCGATCCCGCACAATATTGCGCCGAATGGAAATGGGACGGGATCCGTGTGCAGGCCGTCGCCGCCGCACGGGCCGACGGCGCGCCGATTGCACGGCTCTACTCGCGCACCGGCGAAGACATTTCGGGCAGCTTCCCGGATCTCGCCGACGCGCTGCGGTTCGTGGGCGCGATCGACGGTGAGTTGCTGATCATGCGGGCAGGCCGCGTCCAGTCGTTCAATGTGCTGCAGCAGCGGCTCAACCGCAAATCCGTGACGCCGAAACTGCTTGCCGAATTTCCTGCGCACTTGCGGGCCTATGATCTCCTGGTGGAGGGTGAGGAAGATCTGCGCGAAGCGCCGCTCAGCATCCGGCGCGGGCGGCTCGAAACCCTGGTGACGCGGCTCGCCGAACCGCGCATCGACCTCTCGCCCCAGATCGCGTTCGCGACTTGGGAAGAGCTCGCCAATGCCCGCGCCGACCCGGCCAGCGCTGGTGCCGGCGCCGACGCGGATGCGATCGAAGGGGTGATGATCAAGCGGCGCGATTCCGCCTACTTGCCGGGGCGGCCGAAGGGTCTGTGGTGGAAATGGAAGCGCGACCCGTTCATGGTCGACGCGGTGCTGATGTATGCCCAGCGCGGCCACGGCAAGCGCTCGTCGTTCTACTCGGACTACACGTTCGGGGTCTGGACCGCAGGTGAAGCGGGCGATGAGCTCGTGCCGGTCGGCAAGGCCTATTTCGGGTTCACCGATGCCGAACTTCTGGAGATCGATCGGTTCGTGCGGCGCAATACCGTCGAGCAGTTCGGGCCGGTGCGTGAGGTGGTGCATGCAGGTGACCTAGGCTTGGTGTTTGAAGTTGCATTCGAGGGCCTGCAGCGCTCGAGCCGGCACAAATCCGGGCTTGCGATGCGCTTTCCACGCATCAACCGGCTGCGCTGGGACAAGCCGCCGCGCGACGCCGACCGGCTCGAAACACTGGAAGGCATTTTGCAGAAGATCGAGAGATCGACAGCTGATTCTGGAAAGAAAGACCTCGTTGAGCCGAACGGATAGTGTTGTGTTATTGCTACCTTTCCCGCGGGCAAGGACACCGCGGGGTGAGGCTGAGGGCTGCAGCCGTCTGGAGGGCCGACATGTCAAAAGAGATCAGCCAATTCCTGGGCGGGTCGCCGGTCTCGGTGGCGGTGCGGCTTGTGTTGCTGTCGATCCTGGTCGGCGTGATCCTGTCGGCGCTTGGCCTCGATCCGTTCAACATCTGGCGCAGCCTGCAGAACCTGGTGCGGCAGATCTGGGAAATGGGCTTCGATGCGCTGTGGTGGCTGTGGCGCTATTTTATGCTTGGCGCGGTGCTGGTCATTCCAATCTGGATTCTGGTACGGCTTGCGAAGGGAACCAGCACGCGGGCCTGATTATTGATCGGGCCATGGCTCGCCCGTAATCGTTGCGGCGTCGACGCCGACCAGGTCGGATAATGACGCGACCCGGCTCGCCGCCAGCGCGCCCAGCAACTCGGATTTGATCTCGGCGAGCAGGCCGAGCCCGCGGAACACCAGGCCGGAATAGAGCTGCACCAGAGATGCGCCGGCCCGCAGCTTGGCGACGGCGGTGCGTCCCGAGTCGATACCGCCGACCCCCACGAGCGGAAAGACGCTCTCGGCCCGAACATAGGTCTCGGCCAGCATGCGGGTTGCGAGACGAAATAGCGGCTTGCCGGAAAGCCCGCCCGCTTCCCTGGCTTTCGGGTCGCGCAGACTTGCCGGGCGGGAGGTGGTGGTGTTCCCGACGATCATCCCATCGACCCGGCGCCGGCGAGCCACCGCCACCACATCGTCAAGCTCGGACAATGTGAGGTCGGGCGCGATCTTGAGCAACACCGGTGCTACACCGGTGCGCAACCCGACGCGCTCACGCGCTGCCACTACCCGCGCCAGCAGGTCGTCGAGCGCGTGCGCCTGCTGCAGGTCGCGCAAGCCCGGCGTATTGGGCGAAGAGACGTTGACCGTGTAGTAGCTCGCGACCGGTGCGAACGTTTCGATCAGGCGCACGTAGTCGGCGCCGCGGTCGGCGGTATCGCGGTTGGCGCCGACGTTGATGCCGATGATGCCGCCGTTCGAGGCGCGCGCCGCGAGCCGTTCGAGCACCGCCTTGGCGCCCTGGCTGTTGAAGCCGAGGCGATTGATGACGGCGTCGTCGGCGTCAAGGCGAAACACGCGTGGGCGCGGATTGCCAGCCTGCGGGCGCGGCGTAATGGTGCCGACCTCCACAAACCCGAAACCCAGACGGAACAAAGCATCCGGGACCTCCGCACCCTTGTCGAAGCCGGCGGCGATCCCGACCGGATTTCCGAAGTCGAGCCCGAAAGCGCGCACAGTGAGCCGGGGGTCGTCGCTTGCCGTCGTACGTATCAACGGCGCAAATTTGAGCGCACGCAGAGTCAGGGCATGGGCATCTTCCGGATCGAACGCGCGCAACAACGGTCGGGCGAAGCGGTCAAACAAGCCGATCACGGCACACTCCAACGCTATGGCGCACACTAAGCTCCGAGGCGCAGCTTGCGCGAGTCCAAATCATCCAGTGGCGGATCTGAAATTCCTGCGGCAGGTCGAATCAAAGCGTGCCGAAAGAGTTTTGCGAACTTCGGAATGGGGCACTGGACATCGTCGTTGCGAGGTTATAATTCCTAGCGATAGTCTCCCGTTGACCAAATATCCCGGCGAGCTTTGTCCGCCATGTTGACCCACGCGCAAATCTGGGCGGCGATCGACCGGCTGGCCGCACGCGCCGGATTGTCGGCGTCCGGACTTGCCAAGCGCGCCGGCCTCGATCCCACCACGTTCAACAAATCAAAACGGATCACGCGACAGGGTCGGGCGCGCTGGCCTTCGACCGAATCGGTCGCAAAATCGCTCGAGGCCACCGGCTTCTCGATCGATGAGTTCGTCAGCCTGATCGCCGATCGGGCTCCGGGTGCTGCACGCACATTACCGTCGATGGATTATGCTCGAGCGAACGCGAGCGGACTTTTCGATCCGGCGGGGCATCCGGTCGCGCAAGCCTGGGACAAGACACCGTTTCCAGCGCTGACTGACGAGCACGCCTATGCGCTCAAGATCGCTGGGGATGTGATGGCGTCGACCTATCCGGACGGCACCGTCATCATCGTTTCGCCGGCGGCGCCGGTACGGCGCGGCGACCGCGCGGTGCTGCTCACGCGCAGCGGCGAATTGATCGCCATCGAGCTGCAGCGCACGAGTGCCAAGGCCATCGATGTGCGATCACTGGCAGACGATCACGCCGAGCGCGCGCTCCCGGCTGAGGACATAGCCTGGATGGCGCGCATCGTCTGGGCGAGCCAGTAGGGACCAATTTGAAACGCTACCCCGACCTTGCCAGCGCACCGTCGATCATGTCGATCGTGTTCTGCAGGCCGTAGACCGCCGCGAACGATCCGAAGCGCGGGCCCTTCTCCTGGCCGAGCAGCACCTGGTAGAGCATGTTGAACCAGTCGAGAACGACGCCCGGCTTGCCGTCCTTGGTCTTGACCTTACCGGACGTGTCGAGAAACGGCTCGCGCCGCCCGACCTCGTAGACCACGTCCTGAATGCGTTCGGCCGAGGCGTCCGACGGCAACTGCGCGAGCGCGTCGCGCAGATCGATCAGCGCGGCGCGCTCGACCGGCGCCGGCTCGCGGAATTTCTTCTCCGGCAGCACGAAGTCGCGGAAGTAGTGGATCGCATACCCGACCTGCTGGTTGAGCTTGGGATGCGTTGCCGGCGTCACACCCGGCCGGTAACGGCCGATGAAGCCCCACAGGGTCTCGGCATTCTCGGCGTTCGACGCCGTCACCAGGCTCAGCAGCATCGCGAACGAGATCGGCAATTCCGGGGACGGTGGCGCACCGGAATGAATGTGCCACACCGGATTGATCAGGCGCTGGCGCACGTCCTGGCGCTGATAGGCCTCGAGGAATTGCTGATACTCGTCGGCATGCCGCGGGATCACATCGAAATAAAGTCGCTTTGCGGCCTTCGGCTCGCGGTACATGAAAAGCGACAAACTCTCTGGGCTCGCATAGCGCAGCCATTCCTCGATGGTGAGGCCGTTGCCCTTCGACTTCGAGATCTTTTGGCCTTTCTCGTCGAGGAAGAGCTCGTAGTTGAAGCCTTCCGGCGGAGCTCCCCCGAGCGCCCGGCAGATCTCGCTGGAGAGCTTGACCAAATCGATCAGGTCCTTGCCGGCCATCTCGTAGTCGACGCCGAGTGCGATCCAGCGCATGGCCCAGTCCGGCTTCCACTGCAGCTTGGCGCGCCCGCCAGTCACCGGCGTCGTCACCCGCTCGCCGCTGTCGGGATCATCGTAGGTGATGGTGCCGGCGCGAGCGTCGTGCGCAACGATCGGCACCTGCAACACGGCGCCGGTGCGCGGCGAGAGCGGCAGGAACGGCGAGTAGGTCGCGGCCCGCTCCTCGCGCAGCGAAGGCAGCATGATCGCCATCACCTCATCGAAGCGCGCGAGCACCCGCAGCAGCGCCGCATCGAACCGGCCGGACGTGTAACAGGCCGTTGACGAGAGGAACTCGTACTCGAACCCGAACGCGTCGAGGAATGCGCGCAGCCGCGCATTGTTGTGCTCGCCGAAACTCGGGTGCGTGCCGAACGGGTCGGGGACCTGCGTGAGTGGCTTGTTGAGATGCTGTCGCACCATCTCCTTGTTGGGGATGTTGTCCGGGACCTTGCGCAACCCGTCCATGTCGTCGGAGAACGCGATCAGCCGGGTCTTGACCGCATCGTCGGTGAGCACGCGGAACGCATGCCGCACCATGGTGGTGCGCGCGACTTCGCCGAACGTACCGATGTGCGGCAGGCCGGACGGACCATAGCCGGTCTCGAAGATCACCTCGTTCTTGGGGGCTTTCTTCAGGCGGGCGACGATCTTGCGCGCCTCCTCGAACGGCCAGGCGGTCGATTGCTCGGCGAGCCCGCGCAGCGAGCTGGCGATGGTCTCAACGTCGGTCATTGTGGCGTGCACACTAAAGCAGGTCTCGTTCGTTTGGAACCGAAGCCTCTCAGCTCGTCATGGCCAGGCTTGTCGGGGTCCCCGCGCGCAAGCGCGCGAGGTGCCCGTCCCGGCCATCTCGCTTAGGAGGGTTCAGTGCCTCCATAAGGGGGATGCGCGGGACAAGCCCGCGCATGACGACAGAGAGTGTTGCGATTCAAACCGATGCAACGTGCTTTAGTCGTATTTTTCGCAAATCCAACTCAAAGCGATCAGTTATTTGGAACGACTGGGGCGGTCATCAATACGGATTGATCGGGAAATAGCGTAGCCACAGCTCGGTGAATTTGCCTTTTTCCCAGAGCCGGAAGAGCGCCCAGTTGAACGCCTGTCGCAGCGTGTCGTTACCGCGTTTGACAGCAATCCCGACACCTTCGCCAAAGATGCGGCTCTCCAGGTAGGGCCCGCCCACGAACGCACAGCAGCCGTTGGAATCGGTTCCATTGAGCCACGACGCGAGTCCAAATCCGTCGCCGAACAGAAGATCGACGTCGCCCTTACGGAGCGCGTCGCGCGCGGCCTCTGCGCTCGGGTAGCGGCGGACCTCGGCCTGGGTGAACAGCGAGCGGGCGTATTCGTCATGTGCGGTGCCGCTCACCACCGCAATCTTCTTGCGGTCGAGTGGTTCAGGGAAAACGTTGCCGGAATCGCGCCGCGTCACGAAGCGCCCGAGCGGACGGTAATAGGGGTCGCTGAAATCCACCCGCTCGCGCGTCTGCGGATTGACCGCGATGGAGGCGATCGCCGCATCGCCTTTATTTTCGTTGAGCGCATCGATCAGCGTGTCGAAGCGGCGCATCTGCATGGTGCAGGGAACCTTGAGCTCGTCGCAGATCAGGCGCGCGAGATCGACATTGAACCCGGTCGGATTACCGTCAGCGCCCGCATAGTCGAACGGCGGGTAGTCGACCTCGGTCATGAAGCGGATCAGGCTGACGCGTGTGAGGTCGGGCCGTTCCGGGCGCCGTCGCGGGTCCCAGAAGCTCGGCACTGCGGCCTGCCTCGCGGCCTGAGCTTGCGCGGTCGGTGCCTGTGCGGCGGCCGGTACGGGCGCCGACATGAAGAGCAAAGCCAGCGCGCATCCCGCGTGGAATGACCACAATTTCCCGGCAAGCGGGGAGGGGTACCGGCAACGCCGTGCCGCTGAAGATTTTCCTGCGGCCGGGAAGGTGTTCATCATGTCAAAGGTACCGGCGCAAGTCGTTGGCGGCGGCTTCCGGGGTGCGGCGCAGACTGAACGGTGCAACAAAGTGCCCATCCTTACCCATCAGGTAGATGATGGCGGTGTGTTCCATCGTGTAGTCGTCACCCTCTGTCGGTACTTTCTTGAAGTAGACGCGATATTCCTTGGCGACCGCCGCAACCGCGTCCGGAGCGCCGGTGATGCCGCGCAGGTGCGGATCGAAGCTTGACAGGTAGTCCTTGAGCTTGGCCGGCGTATCGCGCTCGGGATCGACGGTGATGAACAGGGCCGCGGTACGGTCGGCATCCGGGCCGAGTTGCCGGAATATTTCCGAGACCTCGAACAGGGTTGTGGGGCACACGTCGGGGCAATGGGTGAAACCGAAGAACACGAGGAACGGCTTGCCGTGGAAATCTTCATCGCTCACCGCGCGCCCGTCCTGGTCGACGAGGTGGAACGGCCCGCCGATCGCGGAGGCCCGCAGCTTGACCGGTGAACTGGCCTGCCCGGTCATGAGCAGGACGACGCCGAAACACAGCACGAGGCCGGCCACAAACGCCCCAAGCACCAAGAGCGTGCGTGTTGTCTTGACGGTCATCTCGTCCTCACGGGTACCACGGCAGCGCCGGCGGGCGTTGACGGCACCGAGGCACCTCTATGCGGCCGCAACGCTAGCGTCGTTGCGATCAGCGCTTCGAACTTGCCCCAAATAGGGCCGATGCCGGCCAACGGCAACGGCGGTTCGTGTTTGCGAGGCGCTTGGGGCCCATTTTTCGCGACTCGACCGGACGCGGAGCGCCGAACGAGATAAAGCCCCTGCTGCCTCAGGTCCAGCGGAAATGACATACTATTGATTTCGTCATATTTGATTTTAAATTCTATTTATTCAATCATTAATGCAGATATATAGAAAACAATTCTACTTTAGACGTTGGGAAGCCAACATGTTTTGCGCCGCACCCGAAGTCGGGCTGAGCCTCTCGCAACAGCGCGCCGAACAGGTGGACCGCGGGTCGGGCGACTTGCCGACCGCAGCGTCCCTCAACCGCTTCCTCAGCGATGCCCAACCGGCTGAGATCGTGCGCACTGCGCGCGACCTCATCGGTCGCGAGCGGCTTGCGGTCGTGTCCTCGTTCGGCATCGAGTCCGCCGCGTTGCTCAAGGTCGTGGCCGAGGTCGATCCTGCGATTCCGGTCTTGCTGCTCGATACCGGATGGCTGTTCCCAGAGACGCTCAGCCATCGCGATAGGCTCATCGCTGAGCTCTGTCTGACCGACGTGCGTTCCATCAAGCCCGATCCCAACGCTTTGGCGCGGCGTGATCCCGCCGGCGAGTTGTGGTCGACCGATGCGGACGCATGCTGCGCCCTGCGCAAGGTCGAGCCGTTGGCCGATGCCCTCGTCCCGTTCGCGGCTTGGATCAACGGTCGCAAGCGCTACCACGGCGGGGAGCGGGCGCGGATGACGGTCGTTGAGCACGACGGCGCGCGCCTGAAGTTCAATCCGTTGGCGCGCGTGACGCCGACCGAGGTGGCGGCGCTCGCGGCGGCGGCCGGGTTGCCGAAGCATCCGCTCGCCGGCCACGGATTCACGTCAGTCGGTTGCATGCCGTGCACACGCCGCGCACGGCCCGGCGAGAGCGCGCGCGCCGGCCGCTGGAGCGGAACCGGCAAGACGGAGTGCGGCATCCATACCGTGCGGCCGGCCACGGCGTGATCGCCGCCGGTCCCTCGCGCAGGTCTTCGTCGGTATCTTGGCGCGATCGCCGTTCTGACGGAACCGGCGTCCACTGTTGCGGAAAATGCTCTAACCTCCCGCCCGGAACAATGCGGGAGGAACGCAGCTATGACGTCCAGATATGTCGCGCTGGCCTTGGCAGCGGCGCTATGCACCGCGATTGTGCCGGCATGGGCCGAATATCCGGAGCGCGCCGTGACGGTCGTGGTTCCGTTTCCGCCCGGAGGCGGGACCGATGTTTATGCCCGCATGCTGGCCGAGGAATTGCGCGACAAACTCAAGCAGACTTTCGTGGTCGAGAATCGCCCGGGTGCCAGCATGCAGATCGGCACTGCGGCGGTCGCGAAGTCGCCGCCGGACGGCTCGATGCTACTGATGGCGTCGTCCACGTCGCTGGCCGTCAATCCGAACATCTACAAGTCACTGCCATATGATCCGATCAAGGATCTCGCCCCGATCAGTCTCGTCGGCTCGGCCTACTTCGTGCTGGTCGCCAACCCCGCGCTCGGGGTGAAAACGCTGCCCGAACTGATCGCCACCATCAAGGCGAGGCCCGGCCAGCTGAGCTACGCCTCCGCCGGCTTGGGCACGCCGCACCACGTGTTCATGGAATTGTTCATGAAGATGGCCGGTCTGAAGATGCAGCATGTCCCCTACAAGGGCAGCGTACCGGCGCTGACCGACGTGATGTCGGGCGTGATCCCGGTCATGATCGTCGACCTGTTGCCGTCGCTGCAGCTCATTCGCGAGGGCAAGGTCCAGGCATTCGGCGTGACCACGGCGCAGCGGGTCAAGGCCGCGCCCGACATCCCGACTATCGCGGAAGCAGCGCTGCCGGGCTATTCGGCACTTGGCTGGTTTGCCGTGATGGCGCGCGCCGGTACGCCGCGTCCGGCGATCGAGACCATCAATCGCGTACTCGTCGACTACATCAAGCGGCCGGAGGTGCAGGACAGGCTGCAGGTCATGGCGCTCGAGCCGCTCACCAGCACACCGGAGGAACTCGCGCGCTTCATCCCGGCCGAAATGGCGAAATGGGGCCAGGTGGTGCGCGACGCAGGGATTGCGCAAGAATGAATTTGTAATTTTCGGGCACGTTGGCACGGCGCCCGACCTCTCCCCGCTTGCGGGGAGAGGTCGGCGAGCGAAGCGAGCCGGGTGAGGGGGCGTTGCCGCGAGTTTGAGCGCTTAGAAACGCCCCCTCACCCGACTTCCTCGCGCTGCTCGGAAGTCGACCTCTCCCCGCAAGCGGGGAGAGGTGACCGCGGGGCAACGCTTTGCCCGCGCGCGAGGCCCAGTGCGATTACCCTGCCACAAGGGGGAGGGGAGCGCTTTCTGACGCGCTGAGAGTTCACACGTTCAGGAAATTCCCGGCCTTGCTGCCAGCACGTCCTTCGCCTTCGGGCGCAGGCGCTTGACCTCGAGATTGAACAGGCGCGCGGCGTTGAGCCCGAGGATGTTGCGCTTGGCCTGATCGGACAGGAACGGCAGGGTGGTGATCGACGACGGCGGGTCGAAGTCCCAATGCGGCCAATCGGACGCAAACAGCAGCTGCGTCTCCGCGTTGACCGCTTCCATCGCGCACTGGGTGAGCTTGAGGTTGGAGCGCTCCAGCGGCTGGGTCGTGTAGTACATGTCGCGCATGTACTCGCTCGGCAGCCGCTTGCAGCGCCGGCGCCTCGCACGATCGCATCATGTATTCGTGGTCGAGTCGCTGCATCAGGAACGGCACCCACGCGAGCCCGCTCTCGACCCAGACGCGCTTGAGCTTGGGGAAGCGCTCCGGCAGCCCGTTGATGATCCAGTTGGTCATGTGGATCAGGCTGTAGTGTACGAACGAGATCGAATGCATCGAGATGAAGCGGTTGAGCTGCAGGAACGACGGGTCGCCCCAGTTGAAGCCGGAATGCCAGGCGAGCGGCTTGCCGATTTCCTCGATCAGCGCATAGAGCGGAATGTAGCGATTGTGATGGACCGGCTTGTTGCGGGTCGAGCAGACCGTGAATCCGATCACGTTCTTGTCGTCGGCATATTGCTTGACCAGTTCGATACAGGCTTCCGGCGTGTTGAACGGCAGATAGAGCAGCCCCTTGAGCCGCTCGTCCTCCGGCAGGATGCGCTCGGCAAGCCAGCGGTTATAGGCGCCCGATAGCGCGACCTCGACATCGTCCTGCGGATGCATGCCGAGCGTGAGCATCGGGGTCGGGAACACGATCTGATAGTCGAGCCCGATCGCGTCCATGGCGCGGCGCGCGAGCTCCGTGAAGCGATGCACGCCCTGTCTTCTCCACCGGCTCCAGCAGGCTCGCTTGGTGCGGAATGCGACCATGCAGGAACTGATAGGTCATGCCCGGCACGGTATTGAGCAGCGCTGTGTTGCCTGCCGCGTTCGATCTGGGCCTCGCCCCATTGGCGGATCACCTCGTTGTCGATGCCCTTGATGATTTCCGGCCAGAACTGGGTCTCGGTCACATGGGCGTCGATGTCGACCAGGAAATAGTCCTCGTAGCTCTCCGACTGTTCGGTGGCGTGGGAGAGAATGTCGCGCGTGTCGGTCTTGGTGGTGATCGCTTCCAGCTCACGATAGTTCTGCACCAGACGCTCGAGCATGGGCTGTCTCCTCGACTGCGGCGCAGGCGCCACGGTTTGCAATCATTCCAAAGAACGTAGCGCGCGCGCTGGCTAGCTCGCAAGCTGCGTGTGCGCTGGTCAGAGCTGCGATCCCGTAAGAGGGCCGTTTCGTCGACACGCTCCGCGGCGACGAGCGCACCCACCCGACCGAATCGTCATAAACCATCCGCTGGCGGTGGGCCGCCATCGGCCCCGTCGTCGAGCGCGTAGTCCCCGCGTGCATCGGCCTTTAAGATCTCGCGCGCGCGCTCAAGGTAGGCTTCCGGGACCAGCAGGCGCACGCCGCCGATCAACGATCTAAAAAGCATGTGCGCTGCGTTCGTATCCGCAACCATCGCCGGGACGCCCTCGGTCTCCAGGCGACCTCTCACGATTTCGGCTTCGACCGGGTCCAACAGGCGCGCGACTTCTACGAGATCGCCCTCGATGACCACCTGGTCCGGCGCGTCTGGTTCATCGCGTGCGACTGGCTCCTCGGTGGCCGGCGCGGCGGGAGCTGTTGCCGGTTCGATCCCGCGCCGGGCGAGCTCCGTTGCGGCGACCTCCTTGGCGAGATCGGTCAGTTCGCCCGACCGATAGAGCCGCCGCAGTTCGTCATCGTTGTAGAGTTTGAACGTCTCGCCCAGGGACTCGCGGGTGACTTCCATTGCTCACAGCCTTCCCATGTCGAGCAGCGATTGGTCCCCGATCCAGGTTTTTGCGAGCTGCGCCTCGGCGCCGCGGGCCGCCTGGGTGTTGCCGCGCTTCTTGTAGAGCTGGGCGAGCCCGTAATAGGTCCAGCCGTTGTTGGGGGCGCGCTTGAGCGCGCGTTGGAACTGATCGAGCGCCTCGTCGAGCCGGCCGGCCTGCAGCAGCGCCGCCGCGAGCGACTGACGCACCGGGTAGTACCAAAAGGGCGGCTCGGTGTAGCGCAGCGCATCCTGGACCTCGGCGGCCCGTCGGAAACGGTCGATCGCAGTCTTGCTGTCGCCCTTGGCCTGGGCGATGCGCGCCTCGACCACGCTTTGCGCCAGTTTAAGTACGTCTTGCGCCGGAATGTTGGCGTCATCGAGCTGCGAGAAATCGGCGCTGCGCGCGATCGAGGCGATCGCGTTCGCCTCGGCGGTGGCGCCGCTAAGATCGCCCTTGCGCGCCTGCGCAACGCCGCGCGCGTAGTGCCACATCGCGACCAGGTAGGGCGCTGCATTGCCTGGGTCGGGCAAGGCCAAGATCGTGTCGGGCGCGCTGAACTGGGCATGGGCGAAATAGACTGCCGCCTTGATCGGCTGCGCGCCCGGAGCCTTGTTCAAGCGATTGTCCGGGATCAGCTTGTCGAGCTTCTCGGCGGCGGCGATTGCCGCCGCGCCGTCGCCCGACATCTGTGCCGACGCGAGAATGAAATGCACATTGTGCGGATAATAGCCGAGCCGGTAGACGCCCATGGGAGCGTCCGACGCCTTGAGATATTTCTCGTCTGCCGCGACCGCGTCCTTGTTGACCGCGAGCGCATCGAAGTAGCGGCCGATCCGGTAGTAGATGTGGCCCGGCATATGCACCATGTGTCCGGCGCCAGGCAGCGCGCCGCGCAGCCTGTCAGCCGCACCTTCGGCGCGGTTGGGGCGGTCGGAAGCTTCGACCGCGTGGATGTAGTAGTGCAGCGCGCCCGGATGGTTGGGATCGCGCGCCAGCACCTTCTCCAGGGTCGGTACGAGCGCCGCGCTCTGCGGGTTGGGCTCGGCTCCGCCCGGCTTCCAGTAATCCCACGGACTCAAGTTCATCACCGCCTCGGCGAAGAGCACCGCGATGTCGTTGTCCGCGGAAAACTGTTTCATCACCTGCCCCATGGCGGCCGCGTAGGCGGTGTCGAGCACCGCGCGGTCGGCTTTCGGGTCGGGCGCGTAGCGCACCGCCAGCGCCGTGATCAGCGCGCGCTCGTGCGCGGTCACCGGCGTCTTCGCGCCGCTGGACGCCAGCGCCTGCGCCTTCTGTACGGCCGCATAGGCCGGCGCGACCGCGTCCTCGGGCATCGGCATGTTGATGTTGGGGCCGAGCACCAGCGCCTCGCCCCAGAAGCACATGGCGCAATCGGGATCGCGGTGCTGAGCCTCGCGGAACGCGCGCCGCGCCTCGTCGTGGTTGTACCCATAGGCGAGGCGGAGCCCCTGGTCGAAATAGGCCTGTGCCTGCGGGTCGGAGGTGGTGATCTTGTAGGTCAGCGTCCCGAGGCCGTCCCACAGCGGCGGATAGGTGTTGGCGAAATCGGGGGCGGGGGTCGCGGCCTGCATCTCTGTCGCCGGCACTTCGGTCGCCGCGAGACGCAACAGGCTCGCCCGCGGTCCGGATGTCAGGGGCGTGTGGCAGAGGAGGAAGTCCGCTTCCGTCAGGCCCGGCGGCAGCACGCTCGCGTCTGGGCGCGCGACCGCGATCGCGGTGCCGCCGATCATGACGCTCGCAGCAAGGCCGCTGCCGCCGAGCGCGGCCACGCTCGCCAGCAGCCACATCCGCAATCGGTTCGATCCCGTCATGACAAGCCCTCCGCAACGCCGTGGCACGAAGCCGTGCGCACGTCATCCCGCAGCGCGGAGGATTCTAGATCATTCGGCAGCTTGGCGCACAGGCTCGCTCGACGCTGGGAGGCGCCTGCCATGGAACTGCAGAAACCTGCGGCCGGCCGCCGTCGCGACGACCTGCACGCCGCTGCCCGGCACGCTCTGACGCACCACCAAACCGCGATCGCACGCCTCTTCCCACACCGGCAGGCGCGGGCACGAGGTGCGCCATGCGTCGAACAGCTCGGCATAGGTGCGCGGCGCGCGCGCGACCCATTCCACCAGATCGAGGACAAGGGGTTCGAGTTCGTCAGACATGCGAGGCCATGCTAACGGCGTTCTGCCACGCCGTCCAATGGGTTGAAGAGTGCCTGACCAAGATTGATTGGGGACCGGACCGGGTCCGTCGCCGGTACGTCCGCTTCGAGCGCAAAAAAAACCGCCGCGTACGCCGTACGCGGCGGTCAGAGCATTTTCTTCTTGAAGCGTGACTACTATCGCAGATTGCAATTCGTCTGTAAATATACTTATGGGGTTAAGTCGAATATTTGGCTTGGCGTCGTTGCCCGCTCGTCACATTCACGGCGGCGACGATGGAGCGGGCGATGGGAATCGAACCCACGACATACAGCTTGGGAAGCTGTCGTTCTACCACTGAACTACGCCCGCGACCGTCGGTGATTGTTCCGGATCGTCGCGCCGTCCCAACAGGGCCGTACGCTTAATGCCGCCTGCGCGCAAACTGTAGACGCCAGCAGGTTGAAAATCAAAAGCGCCCATGAGGCTGACTACGGCGCGCCATCATGGTCGGCCTGTCACGCCGATCGAGCAAACGTCAGGGATTCAGGGCTTCTTCCGCAAGCTGCGAATCATTTCGCTCAGCATCGGCTGCTGCACGGTCTTGGCGGCGGCGGCCGGCGAAAACCATTGCACATCGCGCTTACCCTTCTCCGGCCAGGTCTTGCGCTGATGCGTCACTTCGAGCGGAAACACATGCACCTCGCAGAGCAAGACCTGCCCTTCCTTGAGCTGCTTCTGATGTGTGAATGAGCCAATCGGCTCCTTGCCGATGCGTCCGACGACCCCGGCCTCCTCCAGCGCTTCGCGCGCGGCCGCCGCGTGTGGGGTCTTGCGCTTCATTGGCCAGCCCTTGGGAATGATCCAGCGGCCGGTGCCGCGCGAGGTCACCGAGCATTACCTGCGTGCGCGGGCTGCGCCGATAGGGCAGCGCCGCGTATTGCACGCGCGGGCTCGTCGCTTTCTTGGTCGGACCGGCCATTGCTCCCCCGCTTCCTAATCCACGTTACTTCGAACAGCTCCGCGAGCCGCCACGAGCCCGAAGGAGAGATTTCCTAGAACTGGTAGTATTTTATGGCCAAATTTGGGTATGTGACAAGCAAATGACAACCCGATAGGCCTTTGAGGGGCACGCAGAACCATTCGCGACAGTCTGCCCGGCGAGCTATTCGATCGGTTTGGCGCGCAGACAGAGCAAGGCTCCCAGCGCGGCGAGACAGAGGCCGGCTGAAACGAACAGCGCCCAAACCCCGATGGCCTCGAGCAGCAGCCCGAACAGCAGCGGCGCAAACGCCTGGGCGGCGCGGGCCGGCGCGCCGAGGAGGCCGGTGCGTTCGCCGTAACCGTGCGGGCCGAACAAGGCGAGCGGCACCGTGCCGCGCGCAATGGTGAGCATGCCGTTGCCGGCGCCATAGAGAATGACGAAGGGCACGGCCCCCGCCACGCCGGTGAACGCGAAGACGCCGACGCCGATCGGGTGCAGTGCCGCGGCGATCCGCGCCGAGACCAGCGGATGCACACGGTGCATGAGGGAGAACTCGACAAGGCGCGCCGCGACCTGGGCCGGCCCGACCAGCGCGGCGGCGGCAACGGCTTCGAGCGGTGTCGCGCCCGCGCGCTCGAGCAGACCCGGCAAATGCGCGGCCATCGCGCCGGTGACGAACCAGCCGGCCGCGAACACGAAGGCGAGCAGGACCATTTCGCGATATGGCTTCCACCCGGCTGGCGGCGCGTGCGCAGGGGGCGCATGCGCGGGCTGCTCCACCGCCGGCACCAGCAGGCGATTGAGCGGCAGTCCAAGGATGAGATCGAGTGCCGCCCACACGAGGCAGGTCTCGCGCCATCCCAGTGCATCGTTCATGAGCGCGGACAACGGCCAGCTCACCGTCGACGCAAAGCCGGCGAACAGCGTGATCCCGGTGATCGGGCCGCGCGCCGCGCGGCCGTAGAGCGCCGTCAGCGTCGCAAAACCCGCATCATAGAGGCCGAGCGCCATCCCGATCCCGAGCACCGCCCAGGCCGCAAAGAGACCAACTGCTCCGCTTGCGGCAGCGAGCAACGCGAGACCAGCCGCCAGGACCAGGTTCGACAACACGAGCACGCCGCGTCCGCCGTGGCGATCGATCAGGCGACCGACGTAGGGCCCGGCAGCGGCGTTGATCAGGAGCGATGCGGTGAACGCGGCGAAGACCCACGCGCGTGGAAGATGCAGGCCGGCGGCGATCGGGTCGGCGAGGATCGCTGGCAGATAGTAGCTCGACGCCCACGCCAGGGTCTGTGATGTACCAAGCGCCGTGATGACGACTGAACGGCGCTTGGCAGGTGGATGTGATCGATCTTTTGGCAAGCGCTTTGGTCAGGTGAGGGTCGAAAAACTCTAGCGGTTCTTATCCACCATAACCAGCAGGCTCCAGTGGAACTGCCACTGTTGCGTCGCGCGAGGCCTTTATAGTCTGCTTGAGTTCTCAACGGTCACGGCGTGTCGCCGATGCCACCCGTGCCGACTTGACGATGAGGGAGAGGGACGCAATTGGGCATTCTGATGCTGGCACTGGTCGCGGCCACTATTTTGCTGATGATCTTCCCGCAGATTGCGCTGTGGCTGCCGGCCACGATGCGGTGACGGTGCCTGCAGCGACGTAGTTTGCGATCGTGTCGGGAACTGCGCTGCGCTCTTGAATTGATCGCCGCGCGCTGCATACTCCGGGCATGGGTGGGCGAACGATCCTTCTTCTGTGTGCACTTGTGGCTGCGGCTCTGACCGCGGTGCTGCTCGGCACGTTGGCGCACGACGCGCTCGGTATATCCCGCGCGATCATTCGGTTTGACGCACTCGCCAGCGCGGCGGTGCTCGCTATCGCGTGGGCCGCGAGCGGCTTCCACCCCCCGATGGTCTGAGCGGTAGCCGGTCGATCATCGTACGTTCGACAACGATCGCGACGCTGGCTCGCGCCCAGTGTCGAACTCTGTCCGCTGCCGCACAAAGTCCTGTCCCCAAAACCAAACCACGGTGTCGCGACGTCGTTCAGCAAGTAATGAGAGGCCCCATGTCGTCGAGACGTTGGGTCGCAGATAACCCGCGCCTGTGCACCGGCGAGAGGCTTCAATCAATCCAGGCTCGCGGACACCGCAGGACAAGAACGGGAGACACTGGCTATTGCGGGGTGACGATCAACTGGGAGTTCGAAATGACAAGGAAGATCCTGATGCTCGCCGTCGCGGCCGCCTTCACGACCGTGAGCGGCTTCGCGCTTGCAGGTGCCAATGACGGGCCCAAGTATCCAAAGATGGAAAGCCACAAGCAATACACCGACAAACGCAACCTCGATCACAACAACGCGGCGCCGCGCTATCCGGTCATGGCGACCAACAAACAACTTCCGAACAACCGCAGTGTTGCCAGCACGTCGGCCACGCAGATCAGACCGGGACAGCGAGTGGTCGTCAGGCACAGGGTACGCTATCCGGTTCATGCGACCCATCGCGCCACGATCTACGCGCATCACGGCTAGCAGCGACTGCTTCCAAACAGTGGTCATTCCGGGCTCGTGAGCCTCCCTCACGTCCGGAATGACGGCTGTTTCGTTCCGGCGCGATCGTGCGCGCGCTTCGCGCTGTTCTGAGCCGGCGGTGGGTTGTTGCAACCCCCGTCATCGATCGCGACCTGAAATTTCATCAAACAACACGTAATTCCCCTCACCGCCCGGCCGGGCGGCACTGAGAATCAGATACTTGCTAGTGCCCGTTTGTTTCCGAAGTTCGTGTCAGAGGATGCCGGCATGTATCACGAACTTCGGAAACCGGGCACTATAGATCATGTTACCGTGAGCCGGAGGCCGAGCGCCTTTGCCGGTTCGGCAAGCTGCGGTAATGTTTGCCTGCGGTACCGACGCGGCGGGGCAGTACCGTTTGCGATGTAACGTTCCCGACCGGTCTCCCGCCGCGGGAAATCCAGATCGGCGGCGCTCGCCTGCCAGACGCCCCAACCGGATCCGGTCCGTCAGCATCTATTGCAAGACCCAACGATTGAAGAGGAATCATGACAAGAATTGCTCCGCGACTATCCGCGATCATCACAGTGATCTGCCTGAGCGTTGTCCTGTCGGGTTGCGGGTACAACACCATTCCAACCCTTGAGGAGCAGGCCAAGGCACGCTGGTCGGATGTGCAGAATCAATACCAGCGTCGCGCCGACCTCATTCCCAACCTGGTCGCAACCGTCCAGGGATATGCCAAGCAGGAGAAGGATGTTCTCACTGCTGTTGTTGAAGCACGGGCCAAGGCGACCCAGATCAAAATCGACGCCTCCCAACTCACTGATCCGGAAAAGCTGAAGCAATTCCAGGATGCGCAGAACCAGTTGACGGGCGCGCTCGGCCGCCTGCTGGCGGTGGCCGAGAATTATCCGGACTTGAAATCGAATGCGAATTTCCTGGCGCTGCAGTCCCAACTGGAGGGGACCGAAAATCGGATTGCGGTGGCACGCCGCGATTACATCGAGGCGGTGCGCAGCTATAACACCGAGATCAGAACTTTCCCCAGCATCATTTGGGCAAAGACCGTTTTTGGCAGCAAGCCGATGGCTGAGTTTGCCGCAAACGAGAGTGCGCAGACGCCTCCGCAGGTGAAGTTCTGAGCCGACGGAGTGGTGGTGACTTCGATTGCGCCGACCGTTTTGCCGCCACGCGCCTGTCGCGGCCGTTGCCTGCGGATTTTGTCGGGGGCATGCCTGACAGGCGTGCTGCTGCTTTGCCTCGTCTGCGGACTTGCCTATGCGTTCGACTTTCCCCCACTGACCGGACGCGTCGTCGACCAGGCCGGGGTCATTCCGCCGACCACGCGCGAAGCACTCGAGACCAAACTCAAGGATCTCGAGGACAAGTCGGGCATCCAGCTTGTCGTCGCCACCGTGAAATGGCTGCAGGGCGGCGATATTGAAACATTTGCCAACCAGCTGTTCCGCGCCTGGAAACTCGGCGAAGCCAAGAAGAACAACGGGGTGTTGCTGCTGGTCGCGCCGACCGAACGCAAGGTCCGCATCGAGGTCGGCTACGGCCTCGAAGGGACGCTCACCGATGCCTTGTCGCAGGTCATCATTGCCAGCGCGATGGTGCCCCGCTTCAAGGCCAACGATTATCCCGGCGGAATCGAGCGCGGCGTCGATGGGATCATCTCGGTGCTCACGACCGACGCTGCGGAATGGCACGCCAAGACGCGTGTGCGTTCCGAGGATCAGGAGAGTTCTGTTCGATGTCCTGTTCCCGATTCTGGTGTTTCTCGTGATCGTGTTCATCTTCCGCCACATGGTTCGCAACGCCGGCGGCATGTCGGGCACGGTTTCAGGGCGCCGGGGACGAACGATCTTCATTCCCTATGGCGGGCCGCCCTCGAGCGACTGGGGCGGATCATCCGGGGGCGGTTGGTCCGGCGGCGGTTCGTGGGGTGGCGACTCCTCGGGCGGTGGCTTCTCGGGCGGCGGCGGATCGTCGGGGGGCGGCGGCGCATCGGGGAGCTGGTGATGGTGTTCAGCGAAAACGATCGTGCCGCCATCTCCGCCGCGATCCGCGCCGCCGAGGCGCACACCTGTGGACAGATCGTCTGCGTGCTGGCGCGCTCGTCGTCCGATTATTCCGCCGTCCCGATTCAATGGGCGGCGCTGCTGGCGCTGATCGTTCCCTGGCCCCTCATCTATTTCACCCAACTGACGGTGCAGCGCATCTTCCTGCTGCAGATCGTCGTGTTCCTCATCGCCGCGTTGATTCTGTCCTGGTCACCGCTGCGCATGGCGCTGGTGCCCCGCGCGGTCCGGCGCGCACGGGCGCATCGCGGCGCCATCGAGCAGTTCTTCCTGCGCGGTCTCGCCAATACCAGGCACCGCTGCGGCGTGCTGATCTTCGTGTCGCTGGCGGAACACTATGCCCGGATCGTCGCCGACCAGGGCGTTGCCTCAAAGGTTGGGCAGGCGCAATGGCAGGAGGCCGTCGACGCGTTGACCCCGCACATGCGCGACGGACGCATTGCTGCAGGCTTCATCGCCGCGATCGAGCGCTGCGGTGCGGTGCTCGCGGCGCACGCACCGCCAGATGGCGCGCCTGACGAGTTGCCGGATCGCATCTTTGTTTTGAGCTGAGCTCGACCGCGAGGGGCCGACGGCGCCTGTCCATCAAATGGGCATGCCCGTTTCGCGGGCAGCTGATCTCTCACAAAATCTGTCATCCATAGGTGCATCGGATGGCACAAATCCTTCGGTTTTCCAAAGGCTTGCCCATGGATGACAAACACAAGTGAAATTTGTCATCCATGGAGCCGATTCCGTCATCCATGGGGGCTTTGTCATCCATGGGGCCCGCGCATCCGGAGGGGCACCGCGGCGGCGGGCCACCATGGATGCCCTATGCACGTGCGCACAAGGGCATCCATGCAAGCATGGGCATGCCGGCACTTCGCGCCGCAGACGCGGGTCAGCCGCAGTCGCCGCATCACGCCGCCGCCTTTGCCTCCAGGGCTTCAAGCGGCCGGGCACGCGGTTCGACTCCCCAGGCCCAAACCACCAGGATCTGGATCAGCAACAGCACCGCCATCAGGGCAAGGACGCCGCGGATCGTATAGTTCTGGAACAAGAAGACCACGATGAACGGCGATACGATCGTGGCCGCGCGGCCCAGCGTATTACAGATACCGTTGGCACGTAGCCGCACCTCGGTCGGGAACAGTTCCGGCGTATAGACGCCGAACAGCAGCGCAACCTGAATATAAATCGACACGATTAGCAAAAACCCGACCGTGAGCATCAGCGGCGGGTCGGTCGCGAACGGATAGATCGACCCAAAAATGATGCTCAGCACCGAGGCGCCAATGATGGTCGGTCGACGCCCAATGCCATCGGCGCAAAATGCGCCGATGGCGCAGCCGATCGGCGAGCCCAGCACGATCACCAATGTGAAAGCGAGCGAGCGTGTGACTGTCAGGCCCTGCGCCACGAAAAACTGCGGGAGCCAGGTCACGAACCCGAAGATGAGCGTGTTCACGGTGATCAGCACCCAGCTTCCAACCACCATGCGCCGGAAGAGATCGCCCTCAAGCAGCGATTTGAGGCTGAATGTCGGCGTGACAATTGTCGGCGCTGGTGCCGGTAATGGGCCCGCGGTGGCGGCCTCTTTCTCGATTGCGGTCATGATCGCTTCGGCTTCTTCGTTGCGTCCATTGGTCTCGAGCCAGCGCGGCGATTCCGGCAGCGCCTTGCGCAAGTACCAGACAATGAGCGCGCCGACGCCGGCAATGACGAACATCGGGCGCCAGCCGAAGTTGGGAATGATCAGGTTGCCGAGGAGCGTGGTGACCGGCAGGCCGGAGACGACCAGGAATGCCATGAAGGCGAGCCAGCGTCCGCGCGATGCCGGCGGCACGAACTCGGTCAACGTCGAGTAACCGACCACGATCTCGGCGCCGAGTCCCAGGCCCATGACCAGGCGCAGCCAGTTCAACGTCGTGATGTCGGGTGCGAAAGCCGCCGCCAGCGATGCAAGCCCGAAGATCATGAGGTTGAACTGATAGGTGAAACGTCGGCCAAAATGATCGCCGAGAAAACCGGTGACCAGGGCGCCGATCGTCATACCCAGGAAGGTGAACGACACGAATTGCGCGTTGAGGGGGAGCGTCGAGAATTTGGATTGAAGCAGCGCCGGCAGGACAGCCGTTCCAACGTAAAGGTCGTAGCCGTCGAAGAACATCCCGGCCCCGACCAGCCAGAAAATCCGATAATGAAAGGAGCTGATCGGCAGGCGGTCGAGCCGCGCGCCGGCGTTTACTGCCGCTGGCATGATGTCCTCCCCCTAGAATGACCGCTATCCGCCCTCGTGACTGGCGGCCATTGCGGCGGGATCGTAGCGGATTGCCTGTTCGGACGCCAGAATTGGTTCCCGAAGATCAAAACACGTACTGGACGCTCTTTATGCGTCGTGGCATGAAAAAATATCGGCCAGACGCGCATGGGATCCGACCCGATCATCGTATTTGAAAATGTCGACCTCGCTTTTGGCGACGAACAAATCTATGACCGCCTGAGCTTTGAAGTGCGCCGAGGCGAGTTTGTTTGCATCCTCGGACCGTCCGGTTGCGGCAAATCGACCTCGCTGCGGGTCATCGGCGGCCTGCTTGATGTGAGCAACGGCCGCGTCATCGTCGATGGCCGTGCGCCGCGCGACGCTTGGCCCGAGATCGCCTTCGTGTTCCAGTCGCCCCGGCTCGTTCCCTGGCGCACTGCGCTCGATAACGTCCTGCTTGGCACGGAATTGCGCTTCGGCACTGGCGACCGGGAGCGGCGCCGGGCGCGGGCGAACGAACTCCTGACCCTGGTCGGGCTTTCTGGCGATACGCGCAAATATCCGTCCATGCTCTCGGGAGGCGAGCGCCAGCGGGTCGCAATCGCCCGCGCGCTTGCGGTCGATCCGAAGATCGTCCTCATGGATGAACCGTTCTCTGCGCTTGATCCCAACATGCGTTCGCGTATGCGCGCCGAAGTGGAACGGATCTGGATCGAAACCGCCAAGACCGTCGTGTTTGTCACCCATGACATCGATGAGGCGCTGCAGCTCGCCGACCGCACTGTCGTCCTCTCAAACAAGCCCACCCGCGTCCTCGACATCATCGAGTTGAAGACGTCGCGGCCGCGCACGCCAGGAGACCGCGACCTCGATTCCCATCGACAGAACCTGGTTAAGCTGTTTCGATCGCTCGAGCACCCCGCCGCCACCAAGGAAACCGTCGCATGATGAAACGTCGCACCGTTCTCAAGATCATGGCCGCTCCGGCGCTGATGACGATCGCGCGGCCTGGATTCGCTCAGGCCAAGGACAAGATCACCTACGCCTACCTGCTCGACCCCGCCTATGATGCGGTGACCTGGGCGATGACCAACGGCAAGGTCACCTCCGATCTCATCACGGTCGAAGCGCGCGGCCTTGCCATCCCGCAACTGATCCAGGCCACGTCCGCCAAACAGTACGACGTGATCATGACGGCGGTCATCGCCGTTCCGCCGGCTGCGGCGCGCGGGCTCGAGCTGCGGGTGATGGCGGTCGCCCTGCAGCAGTCGGCGGCCGGCGAGGGTGCCGGCATCTGGGTCAAGAGCGATTCTCCGATTAAGCGTCCGCAGGAGCTCAAGGGTAAGGCGCTTGGCTCCTATGCGCTGCGCTCGACCGGCTACACCCAGGTGCGTCTCGCGCTCATTCACAAATACGGCCTCAATGCCGCCCTCGAAGGTGGCGACCTGAAGCAGGTCGAGATACAGGCGCCCAATCTGCCCGGCGCGCTGGCGGCGAACCAGATCGATGCGGCAACGCTGATCCATAGTCAGGCTTTTCGCGCGCTGAAATCCGGCGAGTTCCGGCCGATCGCCGAGACCGGCCGCGACAATATCGAGGTCTACGGCATGCGCTTCGTCAGCGCACTCAACGTCGGCTACCCGGAACGCCTGGCACAGCGACCCGACGCGTTTCGCGAGTTCAACCGGATGTTCCGGGAATCGGTGAAATACGCGCTGGCGCATCGCGAGGAAGTGTTCGGCGCCGTCGGAGCGCAGAACAATCTTCCGCCCGAGTTCTTCAACTGGTGGTTCGAGAAGAGCTCCGACGTGCCCGCCACGTTCGAAGAAAGCCACGCGCAGGCGATCATGAAACTCTACGAGCTGTCGCGCGAGATCGGCATGATCCAGAATTTTCCCGACATCCGCACGCTGGTGTGGGAGCACGTCTTGCGCGGGTAATGGTTGCAATCGACATCGGGCTTGCCCGCGCGTTGCGCCCGCGCAGCCGGGTGGCGCGCAAGCTCGTTGCGCACCTGTTCACGCTGCTGTTTCTCGTTGCGTGGGAAGCCGCGTCGTTTGTCGCCCCATCCTATCTGCTGCCAGGGCCGGGCCAGGTCCTGCTCCGGCTCTGGTCGTTCGTCACCAGTTGGCGCGATCTCGGTCATCTGGGGGCGTCGCTGTTCCACGTCGCCGCCTCGATCGCGATCTCGTTCGTCATCGGCTCGCTGCTCGCGTTGATCCCGTACTACGTGCCGGTGTGGCGCTTCGCGATCGAGCGTCGTCTCGGACCGTTTCTGAACGCATTCTCGGCCATCGGCTGGACGCTGCTGGCGATCATGTGGTTCGGGGTCACGCCGCTCACGGTGATCTTTGCGATCAGCGCCGTGCTGGTGCCGTTCGCGCTCGTCAACATGTCGGCCGGCCTCGCCAATATCGACCAGGAGATCGTCGAAATGGCGACGAGCTTCACCCGCCGGCGGGCGCAGATGTTTGCGCTGGTGATCGTGCCCTCGCTCTATCCGTTCATCTTCGCGACCCTGCGGATCATGTTCGGGGTGGCCTGGAAGGTGACGCTGACCGCCGAGCTGTTCGGTGGAAACAGCGGGCTCGGCTACATGATCAACATGGCGCGCCAGGAATTCGACACCGCCACGATCTTTGCGGCGATCATTCTGATCATCGCGTTCGTCCATTCGATGGATCAACTTGTGCTTGCCCCGCTGCAGGCGAACGTGTCGCGTCACTATGCGGGCTGAGCGAACATCCGTCACATCGGCCGCTGCCGAGCGTCTGATCGGCGAGGGCCTGGTCGCGCTGGCGCTCGTTGCCTGGTGGGCATTTGCGCGTGGACTGCCGGAGTTCATTTTGCCCGGACCGGTCGCGGTCGGCCGGCGCCTTTTCGAGTTGTTCGTCACGCCGGAGTTCCTGTGGCACATGTTTGCCTCCGCCTGGCGCGTGCTGGCGTCGATCGCAGCGGCGCTCGCGATCGGCGGCGCGCTGGCATTCCTGGCGCACGGGGTGCCCACGCTCGAAGCCGTGGTGGATGAGCGCATCAAGCCGGTGCTCAACTCGTTTCCCTCCATCGGCTGGGCAATCCTGGCGGCGATCTGGTTCGAACCCGGCGATTTCGGCGTCATCTTCGTCGAGGTCGCGATCCTGATCCCGTTCTGTCTGATCAATATCGCGGAAGGACTGCGCAACGTCGATCGCGAGCTCATGGAGATGGGCAGGAGCTTCACGCGTCGGCGCGCGCGCATCCTGTGGCGGCTGACCCTGCCGCTCCTGGTGCCCTATGCACTCTCGGCGACCCGCATTGCCTACGGAATCGCCTGGAAGATCGCGTTGGTCGCGGAACTGCTCGGCGCACCGACCGGGCTCGGCTACCTCATGCTGCGGGCGCAGACCGCCGCCGACAGCACGACATTCCTTGCCACCTGCTTCGCCATCGTGCTGATCTTCATGGCGGGCGAGCGGCTGGTGATCGTGCCGTTGGAGCGGCGCTTCGCACGCCGGTGAGGAGGAGGATTTGATCATGGCAATGACCGCGACCGAAGATCTGGTGGTACGGACCAAGGCGGGCGACCTGCGCGGCGCTTATGAGAACGGCATCGCGGTCTTCCGCGGCGTTCCCTATGCGGCGGCTCCCGTCGGCGAGCTGCGGTTCTCACCGCCGCAGCCGGCGCCTGACTGGCGCGGCGTGCGCGATGCGCGCCTGGACGGTCCGATCGCACCCCAGGCCCGCTCGCGCCTTGCCCACATCATGGGCGATTTTGAGCGGCCGCAATCGGAGGATTGCCTCACGCTCAACATCTGGACGCCAAATCCTGATTCGGGAAAGCGCCCGGTGCTGGTGTGGATCCATGGCGGTGCTTTTGCGAGCGGATCAGGCTCGCTTCCATGGTATTCGGGCGAGCGATTCGCCGCCAACGGCGACGTGGTTGCGGTCTCGATCAATTACCGGCTCGGCGCGCTCGGGTTTCTGTGCCTGCCTGGGGTCAGCGGCGGCAATCTCGGGCTGCTCGATCAGGCCGCGGCCCTGCGTTTCGTGCGCGACCATATCTCCGCCTTCGGCGGCGATCCGGACAACGTGACGGTGGTCGGGCAGTCGGCGGGAGCGGCATCGATCGCGATCCTCATGACCATGCCGGCGGCGCGCGGCCTCTTCCGGCGCGCGATCCTGCAGAGCACGCCGTTTGGACGCATGTCGCGCACGCTCGAAGATTCGCATCGCATCGGACGGCGCTTCCTGGACGTGCTCGGGCTCAAGCCGGATGAAGCGGAAAAACTCAAGACGTTGCCATTCGCGCGGTTCGTGAGCGCGCAAGGCGAGCTTGCGCGGCTGGAGAAGAAATTCGCCAACGTGCTCGCGCCGTTCTGGCCGGTGATCGACGGCAGCGTCTTTCCGGGTGAGGTGGCGCCGGCGCTCAAGGCCGGGGCCGGCGCCAAGGTCGACACCATGATCGGAACCACGCGCGAGGAGATGGCGGCGTTCTATGGCATCGACCAGGAGATCGCGGGTGCTGACCGCGCCGCGATCGACGGCGTATTCGCGTCAGTGTTCAAATCTGGTCACCAGCCCTACTACGACGAGATCTGCCGCATGCGGGCGTCGGGCAGCAATGCGGCACTGCTCGGCGATCTGATGAGCGACGCGATGTTTCGCATCGGTAGCCTGCGCATGGCCGAGTGGCGGGCCGATCAGGGACGGCCGGGCTACGTTTACCAGTTCGACTGGCAATCACCGGCCGGTTTCGAGGCCTGCCACTGCCTCGAGATTCCGTTCGTGTTCAACAATTTCGCAAACTGGACCGATTCGCCGATGCTCAAGGGCGCGAAACCCGCGGAGACCACGGGGCTTGCGGAAGCGATGCACGGCGCCTGGATCGCGTTCGCGCGCACGGGCAAGCCCGATCACCCGCGTCTGCCCGCGTGGCCGCCGTACCGGCGCGAGGACCGCATGACCATGCGCTTCGACAGCGTGATCGGACCGGTCAGCGATCTCGCCGGGCTTGCGTGGCGCAGACCTTGGCCGGGCGGTTAATTCTTCGGCCAGAATGACATTGGGGGGGCTTCGGCAATCGGCAACCGCACAACTGACAGATGACGAACACGTGGTGCACGTCCCGAGAGGCTTTTGCGATCGGGATGCGCTCTAGATCGTTTGATTGTACTCGCCCACTTCCGGGTGCGTGCGCAGCACGCCGTCCACTGCTTTGAACATCTCGCGCATGTGCGCCTCCGAGGCCGGGCTTTCAACCACGACCACCAGTTCCGGTTTGTTGGAGGAGGCGCGGACCAGTCCCCAGGTGCCGTCCGCAACCGTGACCCGCACGCCGTTGACCGTGACGAGGTCGCGGATCGGCTGGCCGGCGACCTTGTCGCCCTTGGCCTTCGCGGTTTCGAAATACTTCACCACGTCATCGACGATGCGATATTTGACCTCATCCGGACAATGCGGCGACATGGTAGGCGAACCCCAGGTTTTCGGCAGTGCCTTCTTGAGATCGGACATCTTCTTGTCCGGGTTGCGGTCGAGCATGTCGCAGATCGCGAATGCCGACAGCAGGCCGTCGTCGTAGCCGCGGCCGAACGGCTTGTTGAAGAAGAAATGACCTGACTTCTCAAACCCGACCAGAGCGCCGATTTCGTTCACCCTCCGCTTCATGTAGGAATGGCCGGTCTTCCAATACTCGGTGCGCGCGCCGTTTTGCTTGAGCACCGGATCGGTCATGAAGAGGCCGGTGGACTTCACGTCGGCGACGAACAGTGCATTCTTGTGCGTCGCCGAGATGTCGCGCGCCAGCATCACCCCGACCTTGTCGGCGAAGATCTCCTCGCCCTCGTCGTCGACCACGCCGCAGCGGTCGCCGTCGCCATCGAACGCAAGGCCAACGTCGGCGCCGGTGCGCTTCACCTCGGCCGCGAGTGCGTGCAGCATTTTCATGTCTTCGGTATTGGGATTGTATTTGGGAAACGTGTGGTCGAGTTCGCAGTCGAGCGGAAAAACCCGGCAGCCGATCGCTTCGAGCACGCGCGGCGAGAACGCGCCGGCGGTGCCGTTGCCGCAGGCGACCACGACTTTGAGCGCACGCTTGAGCTTGGGGCGATTGGTGAGGTCGGCGACGTAGCGGTCGGGGAAGTTGGCAGCGAACGCATAGGCGCCGCCGCCCGCGAGCTTGAACTTTGCCTTAAGCACGATCTCCTTGAGCCTTGTCATCTCGTCCGGCCCAAAGGTGAGCGGGCGGTTGGTCCCCATTTTGACGCCGGTCCAGCCGTTGTCGTTGTGCGAGGCGGTCACCATGGCGACGCACGGCACATCGAGATCGAACTGCGCGAAATACGCCATCGGGGTCACGGCGAGCCCGATGTCGTGCACCTTGCAGCCTGCGGCCATCAGGCCGGAGACAAGGGCGTACTTGATCGAGGCCGAATAGCTGCGGAAGTCATGGGCGGTGACGATTTCCGGGCGCACGCCGAGCTCATGGATCAGCGTACCCAGTCCCAGGCCAAGTGCCTGCATCCCCATGAGATTGATTTCCTTGCCGAAGAGCCAGCGCGCGTCGTACTCGCGAAAGCCGGTGGGCTTGACCATCGGCTCCGATTCAAACGCGTAGGTATTCGGGGTGAGCGCAGGCCGTGGCTTGGGAAACATCGATACCTCAGTGGAACGAAGGGTGGGGACGACATACCGCAACGGCCGAGGCGGTCAAAGGTGCCGAACTAAAATCGCGACGCCCTAATAATCTCGTTCGCGCTCGGGCAGGGTCGCGCGGACCGCAACGCCAGAGGCGGCCAAAACCACCGCGGTGACCAGCATGACGCCGCCGGCGCCAGTGGCGACCGCCAGAAAGCTGCCCAGGAACGGCAGCAGCACCTGGCCGAGCCGGTTACCGGTGATGCGCAGCGACAGCGCCGTGGCGCGCGCCTCGTGGGGCGCGATCATAACCACCTCGCTGAAGGTGAGCGTCGCGGCGATCCCCAACCCGAACCCGATGGCGCCGACCGCAGCGTACATCGCCGGCAGCGGCGTTGGCAGGCCCAGGATGGCGAACGCCGCGGCGCCGGTGAGCAGGCAAATCAGCAGGAGCTGGACGCGCCCGACGATCTCGATCAGCCGGACATAGAAGATGCGCGACAGGATCGAAATCAGGGAGCGCACCGCCAGCAGGAAGCCGATGTCGCGAGTATCGATCTGGCGTTCGGTGCCGAGCAAGGGGAGGTAGATCACGAGGAGTTCGAAGGCGGTGACCGTGATCACGCTCGCACAAAGCGCGGCCGATAGCCCGCGCAGGCGAAGGAGCTTGTCCAAGGTGACTTCGGCCCCGGGCTCGAGTTCTGGCTTTGCCCGACGGCGCTGACCGCAGCCCAAAGGCAACGACCTGGGCGAGCACGGCGCCGGCAAGCGAAATGGCGAAGAGGATCTGGGTCGGCGGCAAAGCGGAACGGCCCCCGAGCACGCTGAGCACCGTCGGCCCCAAGCCCTGGCCTACCCCGATCGCGACCATGAAATAGCCGAACACCCATTCGCGCTTGCGCGGTCCGCCGCACCGCACAGCAATCATTTGCTGCGCCGCCATGCTGCACAACTGCCCGACCCCAAGGATCACGGACCAGACAAACAGGTGGATGGCGGAGTTGGCCCAGAGCCAGAGGCCGGCGCAGGCCAAGATCATGAAGGCGGCACCGACCCAGGCCGCAAGGGCGT
This sequence comes from uncultured Alphaproteobacteria bacterium, assembly GCA_963833605.1. GTDB lineage: Bacteria > Pseudomonadota > Alphaproteobacteria > Rhizobiales > Xanthobacteraceae > JAFAXD01. Next base: position 328,272 of record CAWHYZ010000023.1, on the reverse strand, counting down.
CATTGCCCCGGTCGATGAAGCGTCCAAGCGCCACCGCAGCAAAAATCGGCATCAGCGAGAAGCCGGCCTGGATCGCGCCGAGCCAGATAATCGAGAGATCGAGCTCGATGGTCCGGTAACTGATGGTCACCCGTGCGAGTGAGATCACGGCATGCACCACGACGCAGTGCGCCATCAGTGCGGTGAACAGGGGGAAATCGAGATCGCGGCCTACCGGCTCGCGCGAGGCGTCGGCCATTGCGGGGATCGCCAGGGTCACGGGGGCGGGGTCTTGCCACCCATCTCTAACCGGCCACGTCGGCCGCGCAAAGTAGGCGAGCTATGCGGCCCGCTATGCACCCTATGGCGGCTGGCGCAGGGCGTGTGCGGCGCGGAATTCGGTTTACGAATCACACTGGTAACCGGTACAATTAGCCTCGTCGTCAACATCAGAAAGGAGGTGATCCAGTGTCTCATTGTCATTCGCCGCGGTCGTCGGCTTGCGTGAGCTGGATCCTTGCCTCTACCGAGGTTCCGGCGTGACGCAACATCGTTGCGACAGAAGCGGTCAGGTTCGCGCGAGAGTGACCTGACTGGGGGGTGCCGGACCGCGGTCCGACAATGGAAGGGCTGCCCTCGCGGGTGGCCCTTCGCCTTTTTTGAGCGGCCTACTGCCCGCGCGGCTTGGCGCGGCGGGTAGCGGGAGCCGTGAGGGGATCGTCGGGCCAGGGATGGCGCGGATAGCGCCCGCGCAAATCAGACCTGACGGCCGCATAGCTGCCGCGCCAGAAGCCGGGCAGGTCGCGGGTCACCTGGACCGATCGGTGGGCCGGCGACAAGAGCTCCAGCACCAGCGGCACGCGCCCCGCCGCAATCGTCGGGTGGCGGTCGAGGCCGAACAATTCCTGTACCCGGACGGACAGCTTGGGGCCTTCGGGCGCTTCGTAGTCGATCGGTATGTGCGAGCCCGACGGTACGGCGAAATGGGTCGGCGCCTCGGCGTCGAGCCGCCGCCGCAACCCGTACGGCAGCAGCCCGGACAAGGCGCTGGCAAGATCATCGGCGGAAAGCTCGGAAAGCTTCGTCTTGCCGTAGAGGGCCGGCGCAAGCCAATCATCGAGGCGTGCCGCCAGGGCGGGCGACGAAAGATCCGGCCACTCCTCGCCTTCGGCGTCGCGCAGAAACATGACGCGGTCACGCCACTGGGCGAGCGCTTTGCTCCAGGGCAGGCACTCCAGCCCAGCCTGGGCGATGCCGTGTGCCAGCTTGCGCGCACTCTCTTCACTGGCGGCGACCGCAAACGGACGCTCGACCAGGGAAATCGCACCAAGTGCCCGGGTGCTGCGGCCGCGCAGCGCGAGGCTTTGCGGGTCGAAAGTGATCTCGTCGCGCACCCCGATCCGGTGCGCGAACCGCGCCTCAATCTCGGCGAGCGATATCGTCGCCGCCAGCACGATGCGGCCTTCCCGGGCGCTGCCCGTGATCTCGGCGACCGCAAGGAAAGGCTCGCGCGCCAGCGATGAGGTTTGGTCCACGGCGGCACCACGGCCGCCGGCCAGCAGGAAGCGACCGTCACCGCGATTTTTTGCAATCCGGTCCGGGTAGGCGAGGGCAAGGAGCCCGCCAGGGCTTGGTGTGGCATCGCCCTTGTCCCTCTCGCTGTGTCTCGCCGCGTCGGCCCACCTGCGCGCCTGGCGGCGCGCCTCCTCGGCGCGACGGGAGCGGTCGCGGCGCATGTCATCCAGGCGGTGACCGAGATCCGCGTCGTTGCCGCCGAGGCCTCGTTCGGTGAGGATGAGCGCGATATCGGCCGCGAGCCGGCCCGCGCCTTCCGCTGCGGCATCGACCACCATGCGGGCAAGGCGAGGCGGCAGCGGCAGGCCGCGCAGCCTGCGGCCTTCTTCCGTGATCCGCCCATCGCGGTCGATCGCGCCCAGCTCGGTCAATAGTGCCCGCGCCTCAGTCAGCGCTGCCTGGGGTGGCGGGTCCAGAAAGGCGAGCGTGTCCGGTTCGGTCACGCCCCACTGGGCTAGGTCGAGGACGAGGCCGGACAGGTCGGCGGCAAGGATTTCGGGCCGCGCGAACGCCTCGAGCGAACCGGTCTGCGCTTCCTCCCACAGCCGATAACAAATTCCCGGCTGGGTCCGGCCGGCGCGCCCGCGGCGCTGGTCGGCGGCGGCGCGCGAAACGCGCACCGTCTCAAGCCGGGTGAAACCTACGTCGGGCTCGTAGCGCGGCACACGCGCGAGCCCGCTGTCGACCACCACGCTCACACCCTCGATGGTCAGCGATGTCTCCGCGATCGAGGTCGCCAGCACCACCTTACGGCGTCCGCTCGGAGCGGGCGCTATGGCGCGGTCCTGCGCATCGGCTTGAAGCGCGCCAAACAACGGCACGATGTCGACCTCAGGATCGCGCACGCGCTCACGCAACAGCGTCTCGCAGCGGCGGATTTCCGCCGCGCCGGGTAGAAAGACGAGGATCGAGCCAGCTTCGGTCCGCAGCGCGCGTGCCACCGTATCGGCCACCACGATCTCGATCGGCTTGCCCGGCTCGCGCGGGACATAGCGGGTATCGACATCGAAGCCGCGACCCTCGCTCGTGACGACCGGCGCATCGCCCAGCAATCGCGCAACGCGCGCGCCGTCGAGGGTGGCCGACATGACCAGCAGCCTGAGGTCTTCGCGCAAACCCTGTTGCGCGTCACGGGCCAGCGCGAGGCCGAGATCGGCATCGAGCGAGCGTTCGTGGAACTCGTCGAACAGAACTGCCGCAACGCCGTCGAGCGCCGGATCATCGAGGATCAGGTTTGTAAAAATGCCCTCGGTGACGACCTCAATTCTAGTCTTGCGCGAGACCTTCGACCCAAAGCGGACCCGGTAGCCGACGGTTTCACCGACCGCTTCGCCCAGCGTCTTGGCCATATGGTCGGCCGCGGCGCGGGCAGCGAGGCGGCGTGGCTCCAGCACGAGAATCTTACGATTCACCGCCCACGGCTCGTTCACGAGCACGAGCGGTACCCGCGTGGTCTTGCCGGCGCCGGGCGGCGCGACCAGCACCGCCGCGTCGTGCTCGCCCAACGCCGCAGTGATCCCGGGCAGGACGCCATCGATCGGAAGCGGAAGCATGCGCTACTTCTGGCAGACCGGGCAGAAAAACGTCGAACGCCCGGTCTGCACAATGCGGCGCACCGTGCCGCTGCATCCAGGCGTCACACAACGTTCGCCCTCGCGGTCATAAACCCGAAAATGATGCTGGAAGTAACCGAGCTCACCATCGGTGCGACGGTGATCGCGCAGCGACGAGCCGCCAGCTTCGATCGCATCGCGCAACACCGCGCGCACGGCGTCGACCAGACGTCCGGCACGTTCAGTGGGAGCACCCGATCGCGCCGCGATCGTCGATGCCTTGCGCTTGGGCGAAAGGCGCGCACGGTGCAGTGCCTCGCATACATAGATGTTGCCGAGTCCCGCTACGACACGCTGATCGGAAAGCGCAGCCTTCAGGCTGGTCTTCTTGCCGCGGCAGGCTCGCGCCAGCATTTCGGCGTCGAAGGCATTGCCCAGAGGCTCGGGGCCGAGGTTGCGCAGCAGCGGCTCCTCCTCGAGCTTGGCACGCGGTACGAGCTTCATGAAACCGAAGCGGCGCGGATCGTTGAAAGTCACCGTCGCGCCCGACGACATCGCGAACACGATATGGTCGTGGGCGAGGTGTTCGGTGCGCTCGTGGTGAAAACGGCCCGGCTTGCTCTTGGAGTTCCCATGGTAGACCCGGAATGACCCCGACATGCCGAGATGCATCAACAACACCTCGCCGGACGAGAGATCGGCGAGGAGATACTTGGCACGGCGCCCGAGCCCCGTAACGGTCTTTCCCTCGAGGCGCTGCACGAAGTCCTTCGGCAACGGCCAGCGCAGATCGCGCCGTCGCGCCTCGACATGATCGAACCGCGCGCCCTCGAGGGCAGGCTCAAGGCCGCGCCGTACGGTCTCGACTTCGGGTAGTTCGGGCATGTCGTTAACCTTAAGGACCCGTGTGGCCGAGGGTTTGTAGCCTCCCTGCCGACGGCGCGCTATGGTCCGGCGCCAGTCAGTGCCGCCGATTTGAAGTTCCTACATCATCGACCGCAAGCTCGAGACGGAACTTCAAATCGAAAAGCGGCACTAGAATGATATAGTTGCTAGTGCCCCGATTCCGAAGTTCGTGCCAGAGAGCGCCGCATGTTTCACGAACTTCGGAAGCGGGGCACTAACGTGTTTCGGGAAAGCCGCCCTGATGCCCAGCGATCGTGACACCCATTTCGGCTACCGCACCGTGCCGCTGACGGAGAAGCAGGCGCTGGTGGACGACGTCTTCACGTCGGTCGCTCGCCGCTACGATCTGATGAACGATCTGATGTCGGGCGGCCTGCATCGCGCCTGGAAGGACGCGCTGGTGACCGCGGTCAACCCGCCGCGCGATGCGCGCGCGTTCGCCGTGCTTGATGTCGCGGGCGGCACTGGCGACGTTGCGTTTCGGATCGCCGCCGCTGGCGGCCGTGGCACTCGTGTCGTCGTCTGCGATATCAACCCGGACATGCTCGAGGTTGGCCGTCAGCGCGCCGCTGAACGCGGTTGTGACGACGCGGTGAGCTTCGTGGAGGGCAACGCCGAGGCCCTCGCGTTCGCCGACTGGAGCTTCGACGCCTACACGATTGCGTTCGGGATCCGCAACGTACCGCGTATCGAGGCGGCGCTCGCACAGGCGTTTCGGGTACTCCGAACGGGGGGAAGATTCCTGTGTCTCGAGTTCTCCCACGTCGACGTGCCTGGGCTCGATCGCCTGTATGATCTTTATTCCTTCAACATTATCCCGGTCCTCGGGCGTACCGTCGCTGGTGACGCCGAATCCTATCAGTACCTCGCCGAGTTGATCAGGAAATTTCCGCGGCCGGCGGTCTTCGCCGACATGATCCAGGCCGCCGGCTTCCGCCGCGTCACGTTCAAGCCCATGACCGGCGGCATTGTGGCGCTGCATTCCGGCTGGCGCTTGTGATCGGCTCGGTCGCCCATCTCGCGCGTTTGGCACGCGCTGGGTTTGTGTTCGCGCGTGCCGGGGTGTTCGGGCTGATTGATCCCGTGCTGCTGCCATTGCCGGCGCGCGGCGCGCTCAAGATCGTGCGCCTGATCGAACGTCCCGGCGCCGCGCAAGGCAGTCGCCTGTCGGGCGCATTGGGTGCGCTCGGTCCGAGCTACGTCAAGCTCGGACAGTTCCTGGCGACGCGTCCCGATGTGGTCGGCCCTGCGCTCGCACTCGATCTGGAAAACCTGCAGGACAAGATGACGCCGTTTCCGCAGGCGGAAGCGGAGCGCATGGTCGAAAGCAATATCGGCAAGCCGGTGGCGCAGCTGTTCTCATTCTTTGGGCCGGCGGTTGCTGCAGCCTCGATCGCGCAGGTGCACCGTGCCACGATGGCCGCCAGCGGCAAAACGGTCGCCGTCAAGGTACTGCGGCCCGGTGTCGAGCGGCGTTTCAAGATCGATCTCGACGATTTCTTTTTCGCCGCACGGTTGGCGGAGAGGTTTTCCGCCGAGGCCCGTCGGTTGCGCCTCATCGAAGTTGTCGACACTCTGGCGCGCACGGTCGCAATCGAGATGGACCTCCGGCTCGAGGCCGCCGCCATGTCGGAAATGGCGGAGAACACCAAGGATGATCCCGACTTCCGCGTACCGACCGTCGATTGGAACCTGACCGGCAAGGATGTGCTTACGCTCGAATGGATCGACGGCACACCGTTATCGGATCGTGCCGCGCTGGTGGCCAAAGAGTTTGACTTGCCGCGCCTGGGTCGCGCCGTGATCCAGAGTTTTCTGCGCCAGGCCATGCGCGACGGCTTTTTTCACGCCGACATGCACCCGGGCAATCTGTTCGTGGACCCGAGCGGGCAACTGGTCGCAGTCGACTTCGGCATCATGGGGCGGCTCGGGCACAAGGAGCGACGTTTCCTGGCCGAAATTCTGCACGGCTTCATCACCCGCGACTATCGGCGCACCGCGCAGGTCCATTTCGACGCCGGCTACGTACCGGCGCACCATTCAGTGGATGCCTTTGCGCAGGCGATCCGCGCCATCGGCGAGCCGATCCACAATCGCACCGCCGAAGACATCTCGATGGCGAAACTCCTGACCTTGTTGTTCGAAGTCACGGCTATTTTCGAGATGCGGACGCGGCCTGAGCTCCTCTTGCTGCAGAAGACAATGGTGGTGGTCGAGGGCGTCGCCCGCACGCTCGACCCCAAGCTCGACATGTGGAGCACGGCGGAACCGGTGGTGAGCGAATGGGTGCTGCGCCACCTCGGTCCGGCGGGCCGCATCGAGGACGCTGCCGGCGGGGTGGTCGAAATCGGCCGGTTCCTGGCCGGGGTTCCGACCCTGCTGCGCCGCGCCGGCCGCCTGATGGATCAGCTTGAAGTCGCGACCCGCGACGGTATCGTGCTCGCGCCCGATACGATCGAGAAGATCGGCCGCGCCGAGGCCCGCAAGGATCGCGCCGCGGCAGTCGCCATGGTGGTGATCGCGGCCCTGGTGGCGATAGTCGCCCTGGTGATCTGGTTCCGTTGAAAAGGTTGTCCCGATTCCCTAATGTGATTGCATTGCAATCACTGACGATCGGCGAACTCCAATGGGCAGCCTGACGGTCCGCAACATCGGCGATGACGTGAAGAGCCGCCTGCGCGTGCGCGCGGCGCGCAATGGTCGCTCCATGGAGGAGGAGATCCGGAACATCCTGGCAGAGGCGGGTGCGGGCGAAGCTGGCCGCGCATCCGCATCCGCCGATACAGTTGCGGTAGCGACGCCGGATGCCGCTCCCACTGTCGTCGGCCGGTCCGGCAAGCGTGTCTTGCTGGTCATCGGGGGCGGGATTGCGGCCTACAAGTCGCTCGACCTGATCCGGCGTCTCAAAGAGCGGGGCGCTACCGTGCGCGTCGTGATGACAGAGGCCGCGCAGGAATTCATCACGCCCCTGTCGGTCGGGGCGCTCGCGGGTGAAGCGGCCTTCATCGACCTGTTCGACACCATGACGGAGTTTGATGTGGGCCACATCCGGCTGGCGCGCGACACCGACCTTATTGTCGTGGCGCCCGCGACTGCCGACCTGATCGCCAAGATGGCGAACGGCCTGGCCGACGATCTAGCGTCAACCGTGCTCCTCGCCACCGACAAGCCAGTGCTGATCGCGCCAGCCATGAACCCGCGCATGTGGCAGCATCCAGCGACGCGCCGCAATGTTGCACGACTTGACGCCGATGGCATTGCGGCCGTCGGCCCGAAAGAAGGCGAAATGGCTGAGCGCGGTGAGGCGGGCCTTGGCCGCATGGCCGAGCCGATCGAAATTGCCGACGCCGCGATTGCGGCGCTTGGTCAACACACGCATGCGCTCGCCGGCAGACACATTCTGGTCACGTCAGGGCCGACCCACGAGCCGATCGACCCGGTGCGCTACATCGCCAATCGCTCGTCAGGCAAGCAAGGCTTCGCGATTGCGCGCGCCGCGGCCGCTGCCGGCGCCAAGGTCACGCTGATCTCGGGCCCCGTCGCGCTTCCCGATCCGGCCGGCGTCGATGTGGTGCATGTGGACAGCGCGCGCGCCATGCTGGCGGCGACGCAGGCCGCGCTTCCGGCCGATGCCGCAATTTTCGCAGCTGCCGTCGCGGACTGGCGCGTCGCCGAAGCCGGGCAACAGAAGATCAAGAAAGGCACGGCCGGCACGCCGCACCTCACGCTCGTTGAAAATCCCGACATCCTGGCGACGGTGGCCAAGCTCAAGTCCAAGCGTCCCAAGCTGGTCGTTGGTTTCGCGGCCGAAACCGAGCGCGTCATCGAGCATGCCCAGGCCAAGCTCAAGTCGAAGGGCAGCGACTGGATCCTTGCCAATGATGTGTCGGCCGTGTCGGGTGTCATGGGCGGCGATCGCAACAAGGTGCACCTCGTCAGCGCGCAGGGTGTTGAGGACTGGCCGGAGCTATCAAAGGACGAGGTGGCGCGCATGCTCGTCGACCGCATCGCGACCGCTCTATGATCGTCCACCTGCGCATTGCGCGTCTGCCGCACGGCGCCGACCTGCCGCTGCCGGCCTATCACAGCGCGTTCGCCGCGGGGCTCGACCTCTGCGCTGCCGTTCCGGCCGATGCGCCCTTGGTGCTCGCCCCCGGCGCCTACGCGTCGGTACCGACCGGCATCACCCTGGCATTGCCGCCAGGGACCGAAGGGCAGGTGCGGCCGCGCTCCGGACTCGCCGCGCGCCATGGCGTGACCGTCCTCAATACGCCGGGCACAATCGACGCCGACTATCGTGGGGAAATCGCGGTCATCCTGGTCAATCACGGCAGCGTCCCCTTCGAGGTCGTGCGCGGCATGCGCATCGCGCAGCTCGTGGTCGCGCCGGTCGCGCACGTTAGCGTGAGCGCGGTCGATCAACTCGACGGCACCGTCCGCGGGACCGGCGGTTTTGGATCCACAGGGAGTTAGAGATGCAGGCCATCAGCGTCACCGCTCCCGACGGGCTCGCACTTGCTGCCCAGGAGTGGGGTAACCCGCGCGGCGCCGAAATCCTGTTCATCCACGGCTTCAACCAATCGCATCTTTCCTGGCTGCGGCAGGTTAACGACCCCACGCTCGCCGCAACATTTCGCATGGTGACATTGGACCTGCGCGGGCACGGCTCATCCGACAAGCCGGCGGATCAGAATTACTACACGCATTGGCGATGGGGCGACGATATCGCAGCCACCATGCGGGTCACGCGACTGCAGCGGCCGGTGCTGGTCGGTTGGTCGTTCGGCGGCAATGTCATCTGCGACTACGTGCGCAGTTCTGGAACCGAAGCCCTCGCCGGCATCAATTTCGTCGCGGCCGGGACCAAAAGCGATCCCGCCTTTTTCGGTCCGGGTCGCAACAACTATCCGGGCATGTATTCCGACGATCTCGCCACCAATATCGCCAGCACGCGCGGGTTTTTGCGCGCGTGCTTCGAACGCCAACCGACCCAGGACGATTTCGAGACCATGCTTGCGTTCAACATGGTGGTGCCGACAAGTGTGCGCACCGGCGTGCTTGGTCGTGCGCCCAATCCTGGTGATGCGCTGGCGCGCATCCGCTGTCCCGTGCTGGTGACCCACGGCGTCGCTGATCAAATTCTGCTGGCGGGGCTCGGCAAGTTCACGGCCGCTGCCGTGCCGGGGGCAAAGCTTTCGCTCTACGACGGCGTCGGGCACGCCCCGTTCTGGGAAGACGCGCCGCGCTTCAACCGGGAGCTGGCGCAATTCGTGGACGCTGCGAACAAGATTAATGCGTAGGTCGGTGCGTGATGCGGACCGGTTTCCGGGTTATTGCGGCAGCGCTGGGTTGGTTTGCGATCGTAACGGCCTACGCGGTGAGTGTGAGCTCCAAGAGCGCGCCGCTCACCTGGACCATCGACTTCTTCAGCTATTTCACCGTCATCGCCAACATCCTGGTGACGCTGGCCATGACACTGCCTTGGCTTGCGCCAAAGTACCGACTAGCTCAGTGGTTCGAACGGCCCTCGGTGCGAACCGTGCTGGCGGTCTACATCATCATGGTTGGCGTCGTGTACCAGGTGCTGGCACGCAAATTGGGTGCGCCCCATGTCTGGGGCTTTGTAGACAACATCATCCTGCACTACCTGATACCGACACTGTTCGCCTTCGACTGGCTGCTCTTCGTTCCAAAGCACGACCTATCATGGAGAGCCACCTGGGGGGGCCTCGTGCTTCCGATTCTCTATGTGGTCTGGACGTTCCTGCATGGTGCAGTCGCGGGCTACTATCCCTATCCCTTCATCAATGTAACCCGACTCGGTTATGAACAGGTGCTCGCGCACATCGCCGGTCTGATCATGATCGGAATTGGCCTGCAGCTTGCGCTGATCGGTATTGGTCGATTGATCGATCCAGCTCGGCCGACAGCTACGCGCTCTTCTGCTTCTGGGTCACCGCATCCCACCAGGGACAGACGCCAGGGTTGAGCGTGTAATTGCCCTCGATCACCTGAACCGGCTTGCGAGCACCATCGCGCGCGGCCTGCATGCGCAGCTCGCGCGCCTCCTGCTGTTTGTCCGGCGGCAGCCAATAGCGGTCGTGGCCCCAGAAGCTCGGCCCGCAGGTGCGTTCAAATGGTGTCCAGGTGGCGTCGTCGATCGACTGTGCGCCCCAGCCATACTCGGTTTGAAAGCCCGACGGGTTGTGGGTGTAGAACGAGGTCACGTAGTCGCCGGCATGGCGACCGAGCGTCACGGCGATCTTGTCGGGGTCCATCTGGGCGATGTCATAGCCCTGGCCCATGTCGTCCAGGCTGTAGAGCTCGACCATCAAGTGATGCACGGCATCACGGCCGACCTCGGCGAACGCGATCGAGTGGTGACGGGGGTTGACGTGAAAGAAGAAGCATTGGAACGGTCGCGTGAAATAGTCGCTGAGCTTGAAATCGAGCACATCCCGGTAGAACGGCATCACGTCCTGAATGCTCTTCATGTGCAACACCACATGCCCCATGCCGAGCGGGCCGGTGCGGAAGCCGGAAATGTTGCGACCGGGCTGGAACGGGTCGGATGCGCATTCCGCGCCGTGAAAGATCTCGAGCCGGTAACCAGCGGGGTCGTTGAGCACCACCAGGTCCTTCACGTGGCGTTCGTCGGCAAGAGCGCGTGCGCCGCGCGCCACCTTGGTGCCGGCGGCTTCCAGCCGCGCCGCAACGGCATCGAGGGCCGCGGCATCCTTGACCTCCCAACCGAAGAAAGCGATGCCCTGGCCACCGGCACCGTCGACGACGAGGCGTTGCTTGCGATCATCCATGCGGAACGCACGGGTGGTGCGGCTTTTGTCGACGCGCTGCATGCCGAGAAAATCCGTCGCGTAGGTCGACCAATCGTCCACCCCGTCGGCGCGCACGCCGATATATCCGAGAGCTTCGATCATCGCATTCCTCTTGGTTCCCGTGGGTTCCAATTCGCGGCAAATCTACACCGCCGTGGGCGGCCCGGCCAGCGCGCTGCGGTCAGAACTTCACTGTCCCATCCAGGAAGCGATTGCTAATGCCGCCGATTTGAAGTTCCAACAGTGATCGCGGCAAAACCAGGCCGAATCGCGAACTTCGGAGGCGGAGCACTAGTGTCCCGATTCCGAAGTTCGCTTTATCCTGCCGCACCCTCTGGAGCGAACTTCGGAATCAAAGGGACACTAGCAAATATATGACTCTAGTGTGGTTTTGGATTTGAAGTTCCTATGACGAGCGTGCCGCAAGAATGATAGGAACTTCAAATCCACCACACTAGTCGACCTTGATATTGTTGGCCTCGGCAACGTCGAGCCAGCGCTTCGCCTCGGTCGCGATGAACGCGGAGAAGTCCGCCGGTGTGCCCACGTCAATCTGGCCACCGAGCTTCTGAATCTCGGCGGCAACGGCCGCATTCTTCAGGATGTCGTTGATGACGCGGTTGAGCCGTGCCGTCACGCTTGCGGGGGTGCCGGCCGGGGCAACCACACCATTGAAACTTGGCGCGACATAATCGGTCACGCCGGCTTCGACCATGGTCGGAATATCGGGCGCCTGCGGATTGCGCGCAGCGCTTGTCACCGCGAGACCCTTGAGCTTTCCCTCGCGAATATGCGGGAGCAGGATCGTGGTGGTCTCGAACGTCATGTCGACCTGGTGGCCAAGCACGGCGGTGAGAGAATCGCCCCCGCCCTTGTACTGAATGATCGCATAGTCGACGCCGGTTTTGGCTTTGAAGGACTCGGCGACGAGATGCGGCAAGCCGCCATAGCCGGTGGCGGCGCAGTTGAGTTTGCCCGGGCTCGCCTTGCAGTAGGCGATGAATTCCGCAATCGAGTTCGGCGGCACGGATGGGTGCAGCACGAGCAACTGCTCGCTTTGCGATACCTTCGCGATCGGTGCAAAGTTCTTGACCGGATCATACTCCGGTCGCTTCGCGACCGCCGGAATGGTGGTCATGATGCTGGTGTTGCAGAACAGCAGCGTATAGCCGTCGGGCTCTGCGCTGGCGGCGGCCTTGGCGGCGACCGATCCGCCACCGCCGGCGCGGTTCTCCACCACCACGCTCTGCCCGAGCGATTGCTGAAGGCGCTGCGAAATGAGCCGCGCCATCACGTCGGTCGGCCCGCCGGGCGAGCCCGGCACGATAATCTTTATGGTGCGATCCGGATATTCGGCGCGAGCGGAAGAAGCGAGCAACGAAGCGGTGGCGACGCCACCGACGCCAGACAGCAAGACGCGCCTGGTCAGCATGGTCGCCTCCTGGCGCCGTCCCACCAGCTATTGCTTCGCCGACGGCCGCTCCGCCAGGCGCTTGGCGAGCCGCCCGTACACCTTCTTGGCATTGTCTTCGAAGATCTTCTTCTTGTCGGCGGCCGAGAGCCACGACACCTGATCCACGTAGCGCTTGGTGTCATCGAAATTGTGCCCGGTGTTGGGATCGACAATTTGCACAGCGCCGAGCATCTCGGAGGCGAACAGGATGTTGTCCGCCGGAACCACCTTGGTGAGTAGCTCGACCCCCGGCAGGTGATAGACGCAGGTGTCGAAATAGACATTGTCCTTGATGAGCTCTTCAATCGGCGGGCGCTTGTTCTGCAAGGCGAGCCCCCGGTAACGCCCCCAGTGAAACGGCACGGCGCCGCCGCCATGGGGAATAATCAGGCGCAGCTTCGGAAAATCTTTGAACAGGTCCGACATGATCAGCTGCATAAATGCAGTCGTATCGGCGTTGATGTAATGCGCGCCGGTCGTGTGGAATGCCGGGTTGCACGACAACGAAACGTGCACCATCGCGGGCGCGTCGAGCTCGCAGAGCTTCTCATAGATCGGATACCAGATCTTGTCCGTGAGCGGCGGCGCGGTCCAGCTGCCGCCCGACGGATCCGGATTGAGATTGCAGCCGACGAAGCCGAACTGCGTAATGGCGCGCTCGAGCTCGGGGACGCAGGTCTTTGGGTCAACGCCGGGCGATTGCGGCAACTGGCATACGCCGATGAAATTGTCCGGAAACAACCCGCACACGCGATGGATCAGTTCGTTGCACACCTGCGACCATTCGAGCGAGGTGTTGAGGTCCCCAATGTGGTGCCCCATGCCGGCGGCGCGCGGCGAGAAGATCGTGACGTCGGTCCCGCGCTGCTTCTGCAGCTTGAGCTGATTGCCCTCGATGCTGGCGCGGATCTCATCGTCGGTGATCTTCAGGGAAGCCTTCGAGGGCAGCGCTTTCTTTTCCTTGACGGCGGCAATCTGCTCCTCGCGATAGCGCTTGAGGTCCTTCGGCTCGGTGGTGTAGTGGCCGTGACAATCGATGATCATGGGAACGCCGCCTGTTGGGGTGAGATGCGGCGGCATAGAACCACAAAAACTCCAAGGCTTTCAACCGTGACAGGGGGAGGCGTTCTGCTACATTGCGGTCCCTCGTACATGCTAGTGCCCCGATTCAGAAGTTCGTCACACCCGCAGCACGCTCGATACGAACTTCGGAATCGAATGGGCACGAGCAAACCTATGATCCTAGTGCGGTTTTGGATTTGAAGTTCCTACGCGAGATTGCCGCAACGTGATAAGGAACTTCAAATCCACCGCACTAGGCGCGCCGCGTACAAACCAGCACCATACCGCAAGGGGGAAAACATGGCCGATATTCCGCGCCTCAATGGCATCATCAAAGCGCTCGAAGCAGGCAAACCCGCAGTTACCTGCTTCGCTCCCACCGAGGTGAACAGCGCGATCAACCTCTCGGGATCGAAATACGACGGTGTCGTGTTCGAGATGGAGCACAACGGTTACGACATCCGCGCGTTCCGCGACGCGCTGCAATACATGCTCAATCGTCTTCAACTGGTGCAGGGAGCGAGCCTTGCGCCCGCGGTTACCCCGATGGTGCGCATTCCCCCGAACGGATGTGAGAAGGCGCAATGGCATGCGAAGCAGGTGCTCGACATCGGCGCCTATGGCGTGGTGTGGCCGCATATTTCGAGCGTTGACGAAGCCTATAGTGCGGTGTCGGCTTGCCGCTATCCGCGCCTCAAGAGTGCCCAACGCCACCATCCCGCTGGTCTGCGCGGTGACGGTCCGACGCAGGCCGTGCGTTATTGGGGCTTGACCCAGCAGCAATATTACGAACGCGCCGACGTTTGGCCGCTCGATCCCAAGGGCGAAATCTTCGTCATCCTGCAGATGGAGGACACCCAGGGTATTGAGAACCTGGACGAGATCCTGACCAAGGTGCCTGGCATCGGCTGCATCCTGATCGGCGAAGGCGATCTATCCCAGGAACTTGGCTACCCCCGCCAGTACGAGCATCCGGAAGTGCTCAAGTGGATGGCGCGCGTGGTCGAGACCTGCAAGAAGCACAAGGTGGCGGTCGGACACCCGCATGTCGACGCCAACAATGCGGAGCGCATTTTGAAGGAAGGCTACACGTTCCTGATGTGCGCACCGGTGCAGAGCTTCGGTGGGCTCAACAAGGCGCGTGAACTCGCGGGACGGTAAAATTCGGCTTCATCCTGTGCGTCGGTGAGCTTCCTGACCTTTATCTCGATGGACCGAGGCCGCCCTTCGTCATCTGGACGCATGCGGGGAGCAAGCGATGCGCGCTCGCTCCTCAACCACGAGGTCTCCGATATCCCCCGTTCACGCTCTGGACTCTTTTGGTCGGACTCCCGTTGAGAGTAGATTCGGAGCGATTCGGGGGCCATGCGCTTCTCTCGGCCGGCCGATGCGGTCCCGGCGCCAGGATCGGGAGGGGCAAGGGGAATGCAGGAATCGAACCGGGCGACGGGCCTACAGAAACGCTCCGGCGGGGCCGGCCGGCTTGCTGTCGCCTCCATGGTTTGGTTCGCTCCGGCTGCATCAGCATTCGCAGAAAGCGTTACCGGCGGGACGCCGCTCAACGCGCCGGATGCGTTCGCGCGCGTTCCTTGGCACGAGGTCGCCGGGCTCGCCCTGACGCTCGGCATTGTCATCTTTGCGGTCATCAGCGCGATTATGCTGGTGCGCACTCGCGCCCGCACCGCGCTCGAGCGCGCCGGATATGAGGCCGAAATCCACGCGTTGCGAGCCGCCGCAAACGAGACCAGTGCGCTTCTGCTCTCGGAACCGCAGGTTCTGATCGTATGGCCGGCGGATGGCGGTGATCCGGAGATTATCGGGGACGAGGCACTGCTTTTGACGGCACAGCCGCCCGAACACCTGCTCGATTTTGACGCCTGGGCTGGGCCGGATGCGGCCGGAGCGCTCCGGACCGCAGTCGGCGAATTGCGGACCACGGGCGAAAGTTTTGCGATGACGCTTGCCACGCGCCACGGCCGCCAGATCGAGGCGTCTGGCCGTACCATTGGCGGGCGAGCCGTGTTGCGTCTGCGCGATGTCAGCGGGCTCAAACGTGAACTCGCCGACCTGGCGGCCGAACATCGCAACCTGCAGCGCGAGCTCGAAACCGTGGGCTCTCTGATCGAGGCGCTGCCGTCTCCGGTTTGGGTGCGCGACCAATCCGGACGCCTTGTGTTCGTCAACAAAGCCTACGCGCAAGCGGTCGAGGCGGGCGATCCGAGCAAGGTCGTGGCGAGTGGGATCGAACTGTTTGACGCCAACGCTGGCCGCAAGCCCGACGACGACCGCGGTGGTCGTGCCAGGCGGGCCGCCATGGTTGCGGGTCATCGCCGCGTCCTTGATGTGCTGGCCGTTCCCACCCCTCACGGCAGCGCCGGCATCGGCATCGACGCGACCGAGGTCGAGACCCTGCACCGCGACGTTGCGCGTATGGTGGAGGCGCATCGTCGAACCCTCGATCAGTTGGCGACGGCGGTTGCCGCTTTCGACGCCGACCGCCGGCTCACGTTCTACAATGCTGCTTACCGGGCGCTTTGGGACCTGGACGCCGGTTTCCTCGACCAGTCGCCAACCGATTCGGCTGTCCTCGACGTCCTGCGCGCGGCCCGCAAGCTCCCTGAGCAGCGGGATTTTCGCGAATGGCGATTACAACTGCACGAGGCCTATCAGGCGCTCGAGGGCAAGCAACACGAATGGCATTTGCCGGACGGGCGCACGCTGCGGGTCGTGACCACGCCAAATCCCGAGGGCGGCGTCACCTATCTGTTCGATGACGTGACCGAACGGCTCGATCTTGAGCGCCGTTTCGATGCGCTGATCCGCGTACAGGGCGAGACACTCGACAATCTCGGCGAGGCGGTTGCGGTGTTCGGCAGCGACGGTCGGCTGCGGCTCTCAAATCCGGCCTTCTGGCGCATGTGGAACATCGACCCTGCGGTGCTGGCTTCCCGCCCGCATATCGAGACCGTCATGCAACTCTGCCTGCCGCTTGGGGCGGCGGGGCCCTGGGAGGCATTGCGCGTGGCGGCGACGGCGCTCGAAGAGCGCACACCGGCCGCCAGCCGCATGGAACGAAAGGACGGTGTGATCATCGATTGTGCCACGATTCCGCTTCCCGACGGCGGGACGCTAGTCACGTTCACCGACGTAAGTGCGGCGGTAAACTTCGAACGTGCCCTGATTGACCGCAATGAAGCGCTGGTGGCGGCCGAGAAGCTCAAACAGGACTTTGTGCAACATATGTCCTACGAGTTGCGTTCGCCCCTCACCAACATCATCGGCTTCACCGAACTGCTGGGCGCGCCGAACATCGGTGCACTGAACGCACGCCAGCGCGAATACCTCGGCTACATCACGTCGTCGACCAGCGCACTACTCGCGATCGTTGACAACATCCTCGATCTCGCGACGATCGAGGCCGGCGCGATGACGCTCGATCTTGTGCCGATCGATATCCGCAGGACCATGGAGGCGGCTGCCGAAGGCGTGCAGGATCGGTTGGCGCAGGACCAGATTACCCTTGACCTCCGGGCTGCCCCCGACATTGGCATGTTCGTGGCCGACGAGCGCCGCATTCGGCAAGCGCTGTTCAACCTTCTGTCCAACGCGATCGGATTTTCGCCGCACGGCGGCACCGTGGTGCTTGCAGCCGAGCGGCAAGCGGGTGCATTGGTTCTGTCCGTTGCCGACCAGGGGCCCGGCATCCCACCGGAGATGCAAGGCAAGGTATTCGATTGGTTCGAGAGCCATCCCCAGGGCTCGCGTCACCGAGGTGTCGGGCTTGGGCTGTCGCTGGTGCGATCCTTCATCGCGTTGCATGGCGGCACGGTCCGCATCGACTCCGAAGTCGGACGGGGCACGACCGTGATATGCGTATTGCCGGCTAGTGCGGTGAATGTGAAGCAAGAGCACTAGTGCCCGGTTTCCGAAGTTCGTGATACATGCCGGCATCCTCTGACACGAACTTCGGAAACAACAACATTGCGGCAGCTGGTGCAGGAACTTCAAATCGGTGGCACTAGCCAGTGAAGGTCTGATGGCGGACGACTCAAGCTTTACGCTGGCGGTGCCGAACGAGGAGGCCCTGCGTCAATTCGCGGCCGATTTCGCGTCCGCGCTGGCGCCGGGTGACGTCGTGGCTCTCGCGGGCGACCTCGGCGCCGGCAAGACCACGTTCGCGCGAGCACTCATCCGGGAACTCGCTGACAACGGGATGCTGGAAGTACCGAGTCCGACCTTTACCCTCCAGCAGACCTATGAGTTGCCGCGATTTTCGCTGATTCACGCCGATTTCTATCGCGTGTCGGAACCCGGTGAATTCGCCGAGCTTGGCTTCGACGATCGGCCGCCGGGGGCGGTCGTGCTCGTGGAATGGCCGGAGCGGGCGCAAAGCCTGATCCCCCGCAATCGATGGGAGATCACGTTCACGCTCAATCCCGAAGCCGGGCCTGATCACCGCGATGTGCGTGTCAGCGGTCTCGGCACGTATCAGGCACGTGCCGCCCGCTTGGTGGCACGCCGACGCTTCTTGGACGAATCGGGCTATGGAAAGGCGTTGCGCCAGCCGCTCGCGGGCGACGCGTCGACGCGTTCCTATCAGCGGCTGTGGCTGGGCGAAAAGAGCCTCATTTTCATGGACTCGCCGCGCCGGCCCGATGGGCCGCCGGTGCGAGACGGCAAATCCTACAGCGCGATCGCGCACCTCGCCGAAGATGTGAAGGCATTCGTGGCCATCGCCCGGGCCTTGCGCGGCGTCGGTTTTTCGGCCCCGGAGATCTTTGCTGCCGATCTCGACGCTGGCTTCGTTGTCCTGGAGGACCTTGGGTCCGAACTGATGGTCGCCGGCGACCCGCCAGCCCCGATCAAGGTTCGCTACGAAGCGGCGGTCCATATTCTGGCGACGCTGCACAAGCTGAGCCTGCCCGTGAAGCTGCCGGTAGCCCCGCACGTTGAGTATCGGCTGCCGGCCTATGACATGGATGCTTTTCTGATCGAGAGCGAGTTGCTGCTCGATTGGTATCTGCCGCATCACGGCGTTACTGCCTCGGCCGCCGCGCGAGAAGAATATGTCGAGATCTGGCGCGCTCTGCTCGAACCGGTGCTGACGCAGCCCAAGACCTGGGTGCTGCGCGACTTTCATTCCCCCAACCTCATGTGGCTGCCCGAGCGCCGCGGTATCGCGTGCCTCGGTATCATCGATTTTCAGGACGCGCTCATCGGCCCGGCCGCCTACGATCTCGCCTCGCTGCTGCAGGACGCCCGGGTAGACGTGCCGGAGGCGATGGAGCTCGATCTGATGGGACGTTATGTGCGCGCGCGCTCGATTGCGGATCCGAAATTCGACGTGCCGCAATTTGCGCAGATCTATTCGACACTGGCGGCCCAGCGCGCCTGCAAGATCCTGGGCATTTTCGCGCGGCTCGATCGGCGCGACGGCAAGCCGCAATATCTGCGGCACCTGCCGCGGGTGTGGACTTATGTGCAGCGTTCGCTGCGGCACCCGGCGCTCGCGCCGCTCGCGGCCTGGTACCAACAACATGTCCCGCCGCCGTGATCTCGGCCCGTCCTTGCTCTGTCGGGGCCGAAGCGTTCGGCAGCGGCGCCGTGTCGCGTTCATGTTACAGTCGGCCGGCAAACTCGCGTGCTCCACATGACTCGCAAACCCGCCGCTCGATCTCTCGACCACGCCATGGTGCTTGCCGCAGGGCTTGGCACGCGCATGCGGCCGGTTACCGACGGGATGCCGAAGCCGCTCGTGCCGGTCGCCGGCAAAGCGCTGATCGACTACGTGCTTGATAAGCTCAAGGACGCGGGGGTCGGGACCGCCGTTGTCAACGTGCACTACTTCGCCGACCAGATCGAACGGCACCTGCAAGCCCGTCACGCGCCGCACATCGTCATCTCGGACGAGCGGGCGCAACTGCTCGATACCGGCGGCGGTGTGCGTGCCGCGTTGCCGTTGCTCGGGACAAGACCATTCTTTCTGCTCAATTCGGACACCCTGTGGATTGACGGGGTGAGACACAATCTCGAGCGGCTTGCGCGATCGTTCGATGAACATCGCATGGACGCGCTGCTCCTTGTCGCCGCGACTGCTACGAGTGTCGGCTATGGGGGCCCCGGCGACTTCGCGATGGATCCCGACGGACGACTAGTGCGGCGTGGCGAGCGCGACGTCGTGCCGTTCGTCTATGCGGGCGCGGCCGTGCTTTCGCAGAGACTTTTTGCAGATGTTCCGGAAGGGCCGTTTTCGCTCAACCTGGTGTTCGACCGCGCGATCGCGGCCGGCCGGCTATGCGGCACGCGGCTCGAGGGTGTGTGGATGCACGTTGGCACGCCGGATGCGGTGGCCGCCGCCGAAGCGGCGATTGTGGCGAGCGCCGCATAAACGCTAGGAATATTTGCAAAAGATCATCATGGATGCCCGCGCGCAACAGGGCATCCATGGGCATCCATGGACATCCATGAGGGGCCGGGGCATCGGTCTTGAGAAACGCCGTCCCGCCCGCGTCGGAAGAGTTCGGGCTATCAGCCGTGAAGACGTCCCCCTTTCAGATCCCACGAGACTCACGCTAGGGCAGGATCCAAATCCCGCGACATGATGGACCGCACGCCCCGTTTGTTCACGATCCCGCCGTCGGCGCCGTTTCTGCCGACGCTGCTTAAGGCGCTCGTCAACGGCGAGCTAATCCCGGGTTTTGCATTCACTGACCCGCTGCGGTTGGCGGCGGCGACCCTCTATTTGCCGACCCGGCGCGCATGCGGGCTTGCGCGCGAAGCTTTTCTGGACGCACTCGAAACCGACGCCGCGACGCTGCCGCGCATTGTCGCGCTTGGCGACATCGACGAGGACGAGATCATATTTGCGCAAGCAGCGACCGGTGCCGCAGCCGAGGATGCGCTCGACTTGCCGCCGGCGCTCAATAGCTACGAGCGGCGGGCACTTCTGGCAAATCTGATCTTGGCTTGGACCAGGCGCCTGGCGAGTGCTGGCGCGACCGATCCGCCCTTGATCGTCAACAGCCCGGCTGCGGTATTCGGGCTCGCCGACGACCTCGCGCGGCTGATGGACGACATGACAACCCGGCAAGTGCCGTGGGACAGGCTCGACCAGCTTGTGCCCGACGAACTCGATGTCTATTGGCAGCTCACCCTGCGCTTTTTGAAGATCGCGCGCGAAGAGTGGCCAAAACTGTTGGCCGATCACGGGGCTATCGATCCAGCCGAGCGCCGCGATCGCCTGATTGCGGCAGAGGCTGCAAGGCTGGACGCCACCCCCGAACGGCCGGTGATCGCTGCCGGATCGACGGGATCGATGCCGGCAACCGCGGCCCTGCTGGCGACGATTGCGCGGCTGCCGCATGGGGCCGTCGTGCTGCCGGGGCTCGACACGTTCCTTGACGAGGAGGCCTGGGCCATGATCGGCGGAACCCCCGATGTGGCGCCCGCGGCCGGACATCCACAATTCGCCATGCAGGCACTACTGGCGCGCCTGGGCGCCCGTCGCGACGATGTCGTAGTGCTGGCACCGGCGCGCGGGCGGGAAGCGCTGGCGTCGGAGGTCATGCGGCCAGCGGCTGCAACCCATCATTGGCGCGAACGGCTTAAGCGTGCCTTTGCGGGTCATATTGCGGCGGGTCTCGCCGGTGTTGCCGTGGTCGACGCCGCCAATACCGAGGAGGAGGCGCTGGCGATCGCTGTCGCTCTGCGTGAGGCGCTGGACACGCCCAACGCGACGGCAGCGCTGATCACGCCCGATCGTGCGCTGGCGCGCCGGGTCGTTGCCGCGCTTGGCCGCTGGAACGTTGCGGCGGATGACTCGGGCGGCGATCCACTTGGCGATACTGCGGCAGGGCGATTCGCACGCCTTGCGGCCGAAGCGGCGCTCAACGGGCTCCCGCCCGTTTCGTTGCTGGCCCTGCTCAAGCACCCGCTGGTGCGCCTTGGGGCCGGGTCGGGCGCCCACCATCATGCCACTGAGGCGCTGGAGCGCGCGGTCCTGCGTGGGCCGCGCCCGCGTCCGGGCAGCGCCGGCCTTGCGCGTGCTCTGGAGAGCCTGCGGCTGCAGCTCGATATGTTGCGGCGAGGCGAAGGCTCCGAATTGCATCGCGCTGATCCGCGCTCCAGCCTGGCACCGGGTGAACTCACCGCCGCCGTCGATCTGGTGCATCGACTCGCCGCCGCGTTGTCGCCGCTCGAGAGCGGCAGCCGGACATCGACATTTGCGCAACTTGTTGTTCGGCATCGTGCGGTGGTCGAAGCGCTCAGTGCGGATGAGGGCGACGAGGTTGCGGCGTTTGCTGGCCAGGACGGTGGCGCGCTTGCCGATGCCTTCGACGACATCGTGGCCCAGACCGATGCCGACATCGCCCTCGATGCGTCCAACTACAGCGAATTGTTTTTGGCCGCGCTGCAAAGCCGCATCGTGCGCCGGCCGGGACGGCCCGGGGCGCGCGTACGCATCCTTGGGCCGCTCGAAGCTCGTTTGATCGATGTGGATTGCGTCGTGCTCGGCGGGTTGGTCGAGGGCGTGTGGCCGCCGGACGTGCGTAGCGACCCGTGGCTGAACCGGCCGATGCGGCACGTACTCGGCCTCGACCTGCCGGAGCGCCGGATCGGGCTTTCGGCCCATGACTTCACGCAACTATTCGGAGCCAAGACCGTGGTGCTTACGCGTGCCGCCAAGCTTGCCGGCACGCCGACGGTGGCGTCGCGGTTCCTTCAGCGACTCGCGGCAGTCGCGGGCGAGGAACTTTGGAATGCAGCGCTGGCGCGAGGCGCGAACTACGTAGCCTGGGCGCACGAACTCGATCGGCCGGACAGAATCGAACCAATCAAACGGCCGGAACCAAAACCGCCGCGCGCCGCGCGCCCGACGGCGCTCTCGGTCACCGAAATCGAGCACTGGCTGCGCGACCCTTACAGCATCTATGCCAAGCATCTGCTGCGCCTGCGTCCACTCGATCCGGTCGACACCGCGCCGGGGGCGCGCGACCGCGGCATCGTCATTCATGGTGCTATCGGCGAGTTCACCCAGCTGTTCCAGGACCGATTGCCTGACGATGCGCTGGCTGAACTGCTCCACCTGGGGAAGAAGCATTTCGCTGCGCTCGACGATTTTCCTGAGGCGCGCGCGTTCTGGTGGCCGCGCTTCGAGCGCATCGCGCGCTGGTTCGCTGAATTCGAACGCTTCCGCCGCCCGCAGGTTGCGTTGCTGCGTGCCGAAGTCCGCGGCACGCTCGACATTCCGCTTGGGGGTCGGACGTTCACGCTCGCGGCGCGCGCCGACCGGATCGAGCGTCTGCACAACGGCTGCTACGCGGTCCTCGATTACAAGACCGGGCAGGTGCGTACCGCGGCGCAGGTGTCATCAGGCCTTGCCCCGCAGCTCACCCTTGAAGGTGCGATCCTGCGCGCCGGAGGCTTCGAGAATATGCCGGGGGGAGGCTCGATTGCGGAATTCCTGTATGTGTCGCTGAGGGGCGGCGTGCCGGCTGGCGAACCCCGAGAGATCGCCTGGGCCGATCGTACGCCGGATATGGAAGCCGACAAGGCGCTGCAGCGCCTGACCACGGTACTCACGGAATTTGAGAACGAGGAGATGCCGTACCGCTCGCGCGAGCGGCCGATGTTCATGCGTCGCGGCGGCGGTGACTACGACCACTTGGCGCGGGTCAAGGAATGGTCGTTGTCGGGCGGCGCCGACGACGCCGATGGGACCGGCGAATGAACGCGCCGCGAATGATCCCGCACGAGGTGTTGGCCGTGCAGCGACAGGCGTCGGATCCCTCGGTGTCGGCGTGGGTAGCGGCCAACGCAGGCTCCGGCAAGACCCACGTGCTGGCGCAACGGGTCATCCGCCTTCTGCTGGATGGAACCGACCCGGCGAAAATCTTGTGCCTCACCTTTACCAAGGCGGCCGCCGCCAACATGGCAAATCGTGTCTTCACGACGCTCGCCAAGTGGACCAGCCTCGACGACGCTGAGCTGGAACACGCCATCCGCGATGCCGGCGCACCGCGGGCCGATTTCGCGCTCCGCGCCTTGGCGCGCCGGCTGTTTGCCATTGCGCTGGAAACGCCTGGCGGTCTCAAGATCCAGACCATTCACGGCTTTTGTGCTCGTCTGCTGCAGCAGTTCCCGTTTGAAGCGCATGTCGCGGCACGCTTCCGGGTGCTCGAAGAAACGCAGCAACGCGAACTGTTGGAACGATTGAGGCTGGCGGTTCTGCTCGAAGCTGCCGCCAAGCCGGATAGCGCGACGGGGCGCTCGCTCGCCGCTGCGATCACAGCCGCCAGCGATTTCGCGTTCAAGGATGCGCTCGCCGAAGCGATCGGCAAGCGCGATGAAGTCATGGCGTTCGTGGAACGGGCCGGCGGGATCGCGGGTATCTCCGCACAACTCGCGCGGCCCCTGGGCCTGGGCACCTTCGATATGGTCGAGCGGATCGAGGCTGAAATTGTTGATGGTCCGCTTTTGCCGGCGGCCTCGTGGACCGGGGTCGCAGCCATCTGCGCGACGGGATCGTCAAGTGACGAGAAGCAATCTGCACGGTTGTCCAAGGCCGCTGCCACTGCCGGTTCGGAGCGCCTCGATGCCTATCTGTCGGTCTTCATGACCGACAACAACGAACCACGTCAAACACTCATCACCGCGACTTTGGCACGCAAACATCCGGACTTGTCGTCTCGACTCGGTCAGGAGCAATCGCGGATTCTCCCGTTGATCGAGCGCCGACGGGCTGCGGCCGTGCGCGATCGCACAACCGCACTCTTGACGATCGCGACCGCAATCATCGAGCGCTATAGCGCCGAGAAGGATCGCGGTGGCTTGCTCGACTACGACGACCTGATCGAGAAGACACGCGCCCTCATGGGCCGGGTCGATGCCGCCTGGGTGCACTACAAGCTCGACCTTGGCATCGATCATCTGCTGATCGACGAGGCGCAAGATACCTCACCCGGGCAGTGGGATATCGTGAGTCGGCTGGTATCGGAGTTCACCGTGGGTGTCGGTGCGCGCGGTATGCTGGAGCGCTCGATCTTCGCGGTCGGTGACGAGAAACAGTCGATCTTCTCGTTCCAGGGCGCGACGCCGGAAGCATTCGCCGAGATGGGCCGGCGGTTTGGGGTTGCTCACGCGGGCGGCAACCTGCCTTTTCTGCCGATCGAGTTCAAACATTCGTTTCGATCGGTCGAGGCCGTGCTCGATGCGGTCGACCTGGTGTTCAGGCAGCCCGCGGCTTTTGCAGGCTTGAGCAGCGATGAGGTCCAGACGGCGCACACGGCAGTGCGGATACGGGAACCTGGATTGGTCGAGCTCTGGGAGTTGGTCAAGCCCGATGACAAACCCGCGATCGAAGCCTGGGACGCGCCGTTCGACACTGCGTCGGAGACGAGTCCGCGCGCCAAGCTCGCCCGCTTGATTGCAGGCGCGATCAGGACCTGGATCGCGCGTGGTGACGCGGTCGGCAGCGATCGGCATCCAGTACGACCAGGGGACATACTCATTCTGGTGCGCCAGCGTGGACCGCTGTTCGAGGCGATCATCAGGGCCCTCAAGGACGCGAGCATTCCGGTGGCGGGCGCCGACCGCCTTGTTCTGACCGAGCACATCGCGATCATGGATTTGCTGGTTCTGGCCGATGCGCTTCTCCTGGAGCAGGACGACCTGGCGCTTGCGACGCTGCTCAAGAGCCCGTTGTTCGGCCTCACCGAGGACGAGTTGTTTGCCCTCGCCTGGGGCAGACGTGGATCGCTACGCGCCGCATTGCGCGAGCGAAGCGGCGATATTGCGCGCGTGCTCGATGAGATGACCGACAGCGCATGCCGCGAAACGCCGTTCGGTTTTTACGCTAGGCTGTTGGGCGCCGGTGGTGGCCGCCGACGCTTCCTCGCCCGGCTGGGTGCAGAAGCGAACGACGCGCTCGACGAATTCCTCAATCTTGCGCTCGACTACGAGGGACGTGAAACCCCATCGCTGCAAGGCTTCGTGGCCTGGATGCGGACCGCTTCAGCCGACATCAAACGTGACATGGAGATGGCGCGTGACGAAGTGCGGGTGATGACTGTGCATGGGGCCAAGGGTCTGGAAGCGCCGATTGTCATTTTGGCAGACACCACGACCCCTCCCGCCGGGCCGCCGCAATATCAGCCGAAGCTGTTCGCGCTTCCGGTCCATCAGACGTCTCCTGATGCGGCCGCATGCTTCGCCTGGATGCCGAACCGCAATGATGAAATCAAGCCGATCGCCAATGCCCGCGCCAGTGCGTTGGCCGCGGCCGAGAACGAATACCGCCGGCTCCTTTATGTGGCGATGACGCGGGCGGCCGACCGGTTGGTGGTTTGCGGTGCCGTCGGCAAACAGGCGATGCCGCCCGGTTGCTGGTACCAACTGGTGCGGGAGGGGCTGGAGGCAAGCGGATTGCTCGTGGAAGAGCCGGCCGATCATGGTGACAGTACGGTGCTGCGGTTTCGCTCGGCACCGCGCGTTGCCGCAACGACGGCGCGACAGGACGCAAAGCAGATGGTGTTCGCGTGGGCGCCGGCCTGGCTGCACACGCCACTGCCAACTGCACCGGGGCTCGCTGCGGTGCTAACGCCCTCCGGGGAAGTGGGTTCGCGCCGCGCGAGGGCACGTGACGAACTGGGCGCGCCGGCTCGGAGCACCGCGTTGCTCCGTGGCAGCCTTGTCCACCGGTTGCTGCAGTCGCTGCCGAACATCCAACCCGAGCGGCGCACGCGCGTGGCGCAGCGGTTTTTGATGCACTCCGGGCGTGAACTCGGCGCCGAGCATGATGTTTTGATCGCGCAGGTGATGACGTTACTCGAGGATGCGCGCTTTAAGCCGCTGTTTGCCCCGGGAAGCCGCGCGGAAGTGCCAATCGTCGGACGGCTTGCGTTGCCGGGCGGTCCGCTGATCGTATCCGGCCAGATCGATCGACTCGCGGTTGTCGTCGACGCGGTGCTCATTGCGGATTACAAAACCGATCGGCCAGCGCCCCGGCGTTCCGAAGATGTGCCGCCCGGCTATCTGCACCAACTTGCGCTCTACCGTGCGGTGCTGGCCGGGATTTACCCGGCGCGGGCCGTGCGCGCCGCGCTGGTCTGGACTGATATACCGGACCTGATGGAACTTCCGGCGGAGATGTTGGATGCCGAAATCGCCCGTCTCACTCCCTTGTGAGCGGTTTGGAGCGCGGCTTGACGCTGTTGTCCCCGGTACCTACTTTCAGATTCTCTCCGCGAGCGGTTTCCGCTCGAGCGCACAATCCCGCGAGGTAACCCAATGGCCGTAGGCAAAGTGACCGATGCAACGTTCGAGGCCGAGGTCTTGAAATCCCCAGGGGCGGTGGTCGTCGATTTTTGGGCCGAGTGGTGCGGCCCTTGCCGGATGATCGCGCCGGCTCTCGAGGAGATCGCAGGCTCTCTCAACGGCAAGGTCAAGATCCTCAAACTCAACGTCGATGAAAACCAAGCGACGGCGGTCAAGTACAATGTGACCTCGATTCCGACCCTAATGCTATTCAAGAACGGCGAGCTGTCGTCCCGCCAGATCGGCGCCGCGCCCAAGCAGAAGCTTGAGGCCTGGATCAACAGCGGCATGTGATCGACGGCCAGCCGGCTTACGTGGGCGGCGTCCCGTTTGCTGCCAATACTTCGCCCGCCAGATAGAGTGAGCCGGTGATCAGGATGCGCGGCGGCGGCGAGAGTTCCAGCCGGCCAATCTGCGCCAAAGCGGTTTCGATGGTTTCGCTGCGATCGGCCGGGATCCCCACCTTGCGGGCGATGTCGGCGATGACCTCGGCTGAGAGCGCCTTGTCCTGGCGAATTTGCAGCGTCACCAGGCGGCGCGTCAGGCCGGTAAAATTCCGCAAGAAGCTCTCCACGTCCTTGGTGGCGAGCATGCCCACGATCAACACCAGCGGCCGCGAGACGCGCTCCTCGAGATCCGCCAGCGCGGCCGCAACGATTCGACCGCCGTCCACATTGTGACCGCCGTCGAGCCAGATCTCGCTCCCTGCCGGCGCCAATGCCAACAGCCTTCCGGTCGTTAGCCGCTGCATGCGCGCAGGCCAGTCGGTCTTCACTATCCCCTGTTCGAATGCTCGTGGCTGCAGCCTGAGGCCGCAGACCCGCAGCGCTGCAATGGCGGCGCCCGCGTTGTCGAACTGGTGACGACCAAACAGCCGAGGCGCCGGCAGATCGAGCAAGCCCGCTTCGTCCTGATACACCAACCGCCCGCGTTCCTCGCCGACAATCCATTCGTGGCCCATGGCGTGGCGCGGGGCGCCGACTTCTTCGGCGCGGCGGGTGATGATCGCCAGCGGGCCTTCGCTCTGGCGCCCGATCACCGCCGGCACACCTGGCCGCAGGATGGCAGCCTTTTCGGTCGCGATTTGCTCGAGCGTATCGCCGAGCAGGTCGACATGATCGATCGACACCGGCGTGATCACGCTGGCAGCCGGTATCTCGACCACGTTGGTAGCGTCGAGTCGCCCGCCCAGCCCAACTTCGAGCAACAACATATCTGCTGGATGCCGGGCGAACAGGAGGAACGCCGCTGCGGTCTCGATCTCGAACACGGTGATCGGCGCGCTGCCGTTCGCGCGTTCGCATCGCGCGAGAGCGTCCGCCAATTCTTCATCGGTAACCAACGCGCCCGACAGTCGAAAGCGCTCGTTAATGCGCACCAGATTGGGCGAGGTGTAGACATGGGCGCGCTTGCCGGCGGCTTCGAGCATGGCGCGCATGAACGCTATCGTGGAGCCTTTGCCATTGGTGCCGGCGACGTGAATGACTGGCGGTAGCCTGCGTTCAGGATGGTCGAGCGCATCGAGGATGCGCCACATGCGGCTCAGCGAAAGATCGATCCGCCTGGGATGCAGCGCGAGCAGACGAGCCAGAATCGCGTCGACTTGCGTCATGGCGCACCCTTTGCGGGTTACGCGCTCGCAGGTGCTGGCAACACCGCCGGCGGGTCACTCGGGGCGGCCGCGTTGGTGAGAAGCCGACACAGGCGAGCGAGCGTTGCCCGCATGTCGCGGCGGTGGACCACCATGTCCACCATGCCGTGGTCCTTCAGATATTCGGCTTTCTGAAATCCGTCCGGTAGCTTTTCGCGGATGGTCTGCTCGATGACCCGCGGGCCCGCGAAGCCGATGAGCGCGCCGGGTTCGGCGATATGGACATCGCCCAACATCGCATAGGAGGCGGTGACGCCGCCGGTGGTCGGATTGGTCAACACAACGATGTAGGGCTTATGCGCCTCGCGCAGGCTCTGGATCGCAATCGTGGTGCGCGGCAGCTGCATCAGGGACAGGATGCCTTCCTGCATGCGCGCGCCGCCCGACGCTGCGAACATGATGAACGGCGTACCCTTGCTGACCGCGGTTTCGATACCTTTGATCACCGCCTCTCCTGCCGCCATGCCGAGCGAGCCACCCATGAAATCGAAATCCTGCACGCCGATGACAACGGGCTGGCGTTCCAATCGTCCGAAACCGAGTTTGATCGCGTCGTTGAGTCCGGTCTTGGCGCGTGCATCCTTGATGCGGTCCGCATAACGGCGCTCGTCGCGGAACTTCAGTGGATCGACCGGCACCTCGGGTACGGCAATGTCAAACCAGGTCTCCCCATCGAACATCGACTTGAGCCGCGCCACCGCGCCCATACGCATGTGGTAGTTCGAGCCGGGAATCACGAACAGGTTGGCTTCTACGTCTTTATAGAACACGAGCTGGCCGGTCTCCGGACATTTGATCCAGAGATTTTCCGGCGTGTCGCGGCGCGCCAGCATGTTGCGAATTTTCGGCCGCACGACGTTGGAGATCCAATTCATTGGCGCATGCTACCTGTTCTGGCCCTCATAGATGGCCCGCGGCGGGGCGCGCCGCAATGGCGCCCTTGGCCTATTCGGCTGCCCGCACCCGGGCACCGCGCACGCCCGCCGCGAGATCGGCTACGAGGCCGGCCACGGCGTTCACGGTATTTTGGCTCGACTGCCCGTTCACGAGGCTCCCGCGTAGGACCTCGACCAGCGCCGAGCCAACGACGACGCCATCGGCACCGCGCGCAATCGCTGCCGCGCTTTGGGCATCCCTCACGCCGAATCCGACGCAGACCGGCAGCGCGGTGTGGCGTTTGATGCGTGCGACCGCCCCGGTGACCTTGCCTGCGTCCGGGATCGCGGCGCCGGTGATGCCGGTGATCGAGACGTAGTAGACGAAGCCCGACGTGTTGGCGAGCACCGCCGGCAGGCGCTTGTCGTCGGTCGTCGGCGTCGCGAGGCGGATGAAGTTGAGGCCCGCGCGCAGCGCCGGCAGGCAAAGCTCGTCATCCTCTTCCGGCGGCAGGTCGACCACGATGAGGCCGTCGACGCCAGCCACTCTCGCATCGGCCAGGAAGCGGTCGACTCCGTAGATGTAGATCGGGTTGTAGTAGCCCATGAGCACGATCGGTGTGTCGCGATCGCCCTCGCGAAACGCGCGCACCATCGCCAGGGTTTTCTTCAAGGTCTGCCCGCCCTTGAGCGCCCGCAGGCCCGCGGCTTGGATCGCCGGCCCGTCTGCCATCGGATCGGTGAACGGCATGCCGAGCTCGATCACGTCGGCCCCGGCGGCCGGCAGCGCCTTGATGATGGCGAGCGAGGTGTCGTAGTCCGGGTCGCCGCTCATTAGGAAGGTGACGAGCCCCGCGCGACCTTCGTTCTTCAACGCCGCAAACCGGCGGTCGATGCGGGTGGTCAAAGCCTGCTCCCCAAATGCTCCGCCACGGCGAATATATCCTTGTCGCCCCGCCCGCAGAGATTCATTACCATCAGGTGATCCTTGGGCTTTTGCGGTGCGAGCTCGAGTACCTTGGCAAGTGCGTGCGCGGGTTCAAGCGCCGGGATGATGCCTTCGAGCTTGCAACAGAGTTGAAAAGCATCGAGCGCTTCATCGTCCGTCGCTGAGAGATATTTCACGCGGCCCAAATCGTTGAGCCAGGAATGTTCGGGGCCGATGCCCGGATAGTCGAGACCCGCGGAGATCGAGTGAGCTTCTTTGATCTGTCCGTCCTCGTCCATCAGCAGATAGGTGCGATTGCCGTGCAGCACGCCGGGCCGGCCGCCGGCGATCGAGGCCGCGTGCAGGCCGGTCGTCAATCCGTGACCGGCGGCCTCGACCCCGTAGATCTCGATCTCCTTGTCGTCGAGGAACGGATGGAACAGCCCCATCGCGTTCGAGCCGCCGCCGATGCACGCCACCAGGCTATCGGGCAACCGGCCTTCGGCGGCCAACATCTGCTCGCGCGTTTCGCGCCCGATCACCGACTGGAAGTCGCGCACCATCATCGGGTAGGGATGCGGTCCCGCCACCGTTCCGATGCAGTAGAACGTTGTCTCGACGTTGGTCACCCAATCGCGCAGTGCCTCGTTCATCGCGTCCTTGAGGGTTTTTGAGCCGGATTCTACCGGCCGCACCTCGGCGCCCAGCAACTTCATACGAAAAACGTTCGGCTTCTGCCGCTCGACGTTGACCGAGCCCATGTAAACGATGCAATCGAGCCCGAACCGCGCACACAGAGTGGCGGTCGCAACCCCATGCTGGCCAGCGCCGGTCTCGGCGATGATGCGCTGCTTGCCCATGCGGCGCGCCAGCAGGATCTGGCCCAGCACATTGTTCACCTTGTGGGCGCCGGTGTGATTGAGCTCGTCGCGCTTGAAATAGATTTTCGCGCCCCCGGCCCCGCCGTTTGCGTTCGAGGCCGCACGCAGGTGCTCGGTCATGCGCTCGGCGAAATAGAGCGGGCTTGGCCGGCCGACGTAGTACGTTAGATAGTATTCCATGTCTCGTTTGAACGCGGGATCGACTTTTGCGGTCGCGTAGGCGCGCTCGAGCTCGAGAATTAGCGGCATCAGCGTCTCGGCCACGAAGCGACCGCCAAACAGGCCGAAATGTCCACGATCATCGGGACCGGTCCGGAACGAATTGGGTTGTTGGATGGTCATGCGCGAACTCATGGCGGGGGTGACGGGAATCTGCGTTGCGCGCGCCGCGCGGATGAAAGCGCGGATTTTGTCCAAATCCTTCTCGCCGGGAGCGCGTTCGACGCCCGATGACACGTCGACGCCGGGCGCGCCTGTGATGCGCAGCGCGGTGGCGACATTGCCTGGGTCGAGGCCGCCCGAGAGCATGAAAGGAACATCGAGGTCAAGGTTTTCCAGGAGGTGCCAGTCGAATGGCTTTCCAAGCCCGCCGGGCCGCGTGGCTTCGCGCGGAGCGCGCGCGTCAAACAGAAGCCGATCGGCGGTTCGGGCGTAGCCGTCGACCACCGCGAGATCCGCGCGGGTCTCGACCGCAATTGCTTTCATCACCGGAAGGCCGAAACGCGACCTGATCGCTTGCACACGTGCGGGCGTCTCCTTGCCGTGGAGTTGCAGCACGTCGGGCCGCAGGACGTCGACGATGGTCGCCAGCAGCACATCATCAGCGTCGACGCTGAGGGCGACCTTGCGAGCCCGGTCCTTTGCTCGCTGCCCCAACGTGCGAGCGACCGCCATGCCAACGTCGCGCGGCGAGGGCGGAAAGAACACGAAGCCGACCATATCGGCGCCCGCCTCGAGAGCTGCGTCGAGGGCATCCGGCGTCTTCAAGCCGCAGATTTTCACCAACAAGGACATAGTGTTCGCCGCTGCAACCGCACCGTTCTACGCCGATTGCGCGGCTTTGTCTGCGGGGAGCGACGGTTGCAAAGACTGCCACACGAGCATCGCGGCGGCCAGGTCCTCGATTGCGGTGCCCACCGACTTGAACAACGTGATCTCGCGATCGGTTGCCCGGCCGAGGACTGTGCCACGGCACAATTCGAAAAGATCGCCCTGAACATCGGCTTGGGTAATCACACCGCGCGCGATCGGATCGACGAGGTCTCCTGCCTCTTGCAGGGCTCCTTCCCGCGTGTCGACATAAATGCGACCGCGGCGCACGACGTTGTCGTCGGCTTCGCGCATCATCGGTGTAAAGCTGCCGACGAGGTCGATATGCGTACCTTCGCGCAGCCACGCGCCGCGCAACAGGGGTGCCGCGGACAGCGTCGCACAGGAAACGACGTCGGCTTTACGCACCGCCGTTTCGAGATCGTCGGCGATGGCTATGGTAAGGCCGGTGTCATCAAGTTCGGAAGCGAGGGCAGCGGCACTGTGGCGCGTGCGGTTCCAAAGCGTGACATTGCGGATCGGCCGCACTGCCGCATGCGCGCGCACGAGGTGGCGCGCGAGCGCGCCTGCGCCGACCATGAGGAGACGTGTTGCGTCTGCACGCGCGAGGTGACGAGCCGCAAGCGCCGAAGTCGCCGCAGTGCGCCAAGCGGTCAGCGGACGGCCGTCCAGCACGGCGAGCGGCTCGCCGGAAGTGCCGGAGAGCAGAACATAGAGGCCGTAAAGGGAAGGAAGACTACGGGTGGTGTTGTCCGGAAACACGGTGACGAGCTTGCAACCGGCAAAGCCGTCGCTCCCGGCGGTCCACGCCGGCATCAGCAGCAAGGTCGCATCGCTACCCGGACGGGCGATGGTGTGGTGGTGCCGAGCGGGCAGGACGATGTCGGCACAGAACGCCTTCGCCAGTGCATCGACAAGCGCTGCGTAGCTCAGCACCCCGTCGATCTCGGCGGCACCAATGACCCGCACGGGCGGATCACGCCGCCGGGGGGCGGAGCGCGATCCGGCGTGCGCTCGCGGGCGCCGCCATGATGTCGGCGGTCTCGATGCGCTGCTTGAGGTCTTGGTTTTCGCTGCGCAAGGCGCGCAGCTCACGGTCGAGCGCGCGGGCGCTGCGCCGCCAGCGGCTCTGTCGGAACCATACTGCGAGGCCGCCGATGATGACCCCGACGATCACCATGCCGAGCGCCAGCACCCAGACCTTGACGGACACGGACATGGGCGGGCTGGTCAGGCCCAGCGGATCGAGGTTGACGGTGATGCTCTGGCGGTTCGCGACGGCGAACGTCACGACCACGGCGGTGATCAGCAACAGGATCACCCAGTTGGCAATCTTGCGAATCATCCCTGTTGTGCCCCGGTCACGAAGCGCCTCGCGCCGCATTCACGACTGAATGCGGTTGAGGCGCTCGCGCATTTCCTTGCCGGTCT
Organism: uncultured Alphaproteobacteria bacterium; assembly: GCA_963833605.1. Lineage (GTDB taxonomy): Bacteria > Pseudomonadota > Alphaproteobacteria > Rhizobiales > Xanthobacteraceae > JAFAXD01. The sequence continues at coordinate 294,778 of CAWHYZ010000023.1, read as the reverse complement.
TAAAGAACGGCACGTGCTTCTCATCAACAGCCACATGCGCACCGGTGCGCGGGTTGCGCCCCGTTCGGGCAGGGCGCTCCTTGACCGAGAATGCGCCGAAACCACGTAATTCCACGCGGTCTCCGCGTGCCAATGCGGCGATGATCTCGCCCAGGATCGCGTTGACGATATTCTCGACGTTGCGTTGATAGAGATGCGGGTTCTGCGTAGCGACACGCTGAACGAGTTCTGACTTGATCATGTTCGTCGCCGTTTGCCGCGGGGCGGTTGGCCCCTGATCGAGCGCGTCTTCGGGCGAAAAGCTGTCCCGGACTTGTCGCCGGGTTGGGTTCGCATTCCGAAAACGCGACAGCCAAAGAAACTAGAGCGGTTTCCAATACCCCACAAACGAAAACCGCTCGCGAGCGCGGTCAGCAAAAGTGTACCTCACCTCTGTGCTCAACGCGCTCGCGCTTGTTGCGTCAGCGTGAAGTCGCGTTGACAGGCGCTCGCGGCCTTCGATCCGGAACTGCCCGCCGCTCAGTTCGTGGCCGGAGGGTGCCAAAGCGCCAGAAGACCGTCAAGGTTGAGTTGTTCGATCGCCTTTACGGCGCCCGCGTCCTCGATGCGACGCGCGAGCGAGGCAAGACCGACGAACTCCAACAGCGCGGCAGTCGGATGCAGGAACGAGAAATCCGAAAAGCGCGATCGGACCTGCCAATCGCGCACCGGCGTGTTGGGGTCGATGCCATATTGCTTTGCGAGCCATGCAATAGCGGATTTCTCGTCGCCAAGCTCGTCCACGAGCTTCAGGTCGAGCGCTTGCCGGCCGGTGAACACGCGGCCGTCGGCGACGCGACCGACCGAATCACCATCGAGATGGCGCCGCTCCTGCACCAGGCCGCGGAACCAGGCGTAGGAATCCATCACGATCGCCTCGATAGCGGCGCGCGCTTCCGGGCTGGTGGGCTCGAAACCGTTGGGAGCGGCCTTCAGCGGCGACGATTTGATTTCCTCGACTTTGACGCCGATCGACTTCAAAAGGTCGGTAAAGTTCGGATACTGGAACAGCACGCCGACCGATCCGACCAGCGAAGTGCCCTGGGCGACAATGTGATCGGCGGATATTGCGGCGATGTAGCCGCCTGATGCTGCCAGACCATCGACTACCACAACCATGTGCTTGCGTGCTGCCAGCCGACGCAACGCATCGTGCAACTGCTCGGAGCCGGCGGTGGTCCCACCCGGGCTGTCGACGTGGACGACGACCGCCTTCACCGACGAGCGGCCGAGCCGTTCGATCGCCTCGACCCGCTCGGTATCGCCGCGAATGAGGCCCCGAATGCTCAGCCGCGCAATCTCGCCGCGCGAGCCGGTAAGACCTCGGCGCGGATCGGAGACGACAGCGGCCGTGATTACCACGGCCAAGATGACTGCCAGGAACGCGAGCACGCGCCAGAACGTCAGTTTCCGCCGCAAGCGACGGCGATCAACGATGTTGTCGGCATCCAACGGCATAGATCTGCTCCTGCGAGGCCGCAAACCGCTTTGCAAAAATTGATGCGCGGAGTGGGCCCCGCGCATCATACACGAATGGTTCTATTGTGCCCGCGCCGGCCTATTCGTCGTCGTCCTCGGCGTCTTCCTTCGCGTCTTCCTTGGCGTCGCCTTTCTCGCCAGCGCGCTTGAGTGCGGTGCCGAGAATGTCGCCAAGCGTAGCGCCCGAGTCGGAGGAGCCGTATTGCGCGATCGCCTCCTTTTCCTCGGCCACTTCGAGCGCCTTGATCGAAACCGTGACCTTGTGGGACCGGCGGTCGAACTGGGTGACGCGGGCATCCACCTTCTGGCCGACCTGGAACCGCTCCGGCCGCTGTTCCTCGCGGTCACGAGCAAGCTCAGAGCGCTTGATGAAGGCGCTGAGGTCGGTGCCGACCAGCTTCACATCGAGGCCGGACTCCTTGACCTCGGTGACCTCGCAGGTGACGACGGATCCCTTCTTGAGATCGCCCGCATCCGCGAACGGGTCACCCTGCAGTTGCTTGACGCCAAGCGAGATGCGCTCCTTCTCCACGTCGACGTCGAGGACTTTGGCGCGAACCTTGTCGCCCTTCTTGTAGTCATCGATGACTTGCTCGCCGGGGCGCTTCCAGTCGAGGTCCGAGAGATGAACCATGCCGTCGATATCGCCGTCGAGGCCGAGAAACAGCCCGAACTCGGTCTTGTTCTTCACCTCGCCTTCGATGATGCTACCGGGCGGATACTTCTCGACGAAGACTTCCCACGGATTGCGCATGGTTTGCTTGAGGCCGAGCGAAATGCGCCGCTTCACTGGATCGACCTCGAGAATCTGCACCTCGACTTCCTGCGAGGTGGAGATGATCTTTCCGGGATGCACGTTCTTCTTGGTCCACGACATCTCGGAGACGTGGATCAGGCCCTCGATGCCGGGCTCGAGTTCGACGAAAGCACCGTAGTCGGTGATGTTGGTGACACGGCCTTTCAGGCGCATTCCGATCGGATACTTGGCCTCGATCCCCTGCCAGGGGTCGGCCTGCAGCTGCTTCATGCCGAGCGATATGCGGTGGGTCTCGTGGTTGATCTTGATGATCTTGACCTTCACCTGCTGGCCGATGTTGAGCACCTCGGTCGGGTGATTGACGCGCCGCCAGGCGATGTCAGTGACATGCAACAGGCCGTCGATGCCGCCGAGGTCGACGAACGCACCGTAGTCGGTGATGTTCTTGACCACGCCGTCGATCACTTGGCCCTCTTCAAGGTTCTGCACCAGCTCCTGGCGCTGTTCAGCGCGGGTCTCTTCCAGCACGGTGCGGCGCGAGACGACGATGTTGCCGCGCCGGCGATCCATTTTCAGGATCTGGAACGGTTGCGGTACGTTCATCAGCGGCGTCACGTCCCGGATAGGGCGGATGTCGACTTGTGAGCGCGGCAGGAACGCCACCGCACCGTCGAGATCGACAGTAAAGCCGCCCTTGACCTGATTGAAAATGACGCCAGAAACCTTCTCGTTGCCCTTGAAGGCCTGCTCGAGTTTGCCCCAGCTTTCTTCGCGGCGGGCCTTGTCGCGCGAGAGCACCGCCTCGCCGAGCGCGTTCTCGACCCGCTCAAGATAGACTTCGACTGTGTCGCCAACCTTGAGTTCGCTTTGTCGTCCCGGGCCCGCGAATTCGCGCACCGGGACACGACCCTCGGTCTTCAGGCCGACATCGATGACCGCAAGATCCTTCTCGATACCGACGATCGTTCCTTTAATGACGGACCCTTCCTGCAGGTTACCCTTGTGGAAGGACTCTTCGAGCAATTGAGCAAAGTCTTCGCGCGACGGCGCAACGGCAGTGGCAACCATGAATTCTCCTAGGGCGCCGACGGTTGGAATGACGGGTGTCCCGAACGTGCGGGCTGAAGGCCTTCGTGGACCTGCAGCAACTGCCAAACGGCAGGCCGGCGCGCAACCGAGCGGTCGGGACAATGGTGCGTCAGGGTCGGCCGTGAAAGAAGCGTGCGCGTGGGCTCATCCTCCAACGACGAAAGCGTGGTTTCACGCCTTCGGCCCGCGCGGACAGCTTCGACCTTGTCGATGGCGGCCCGAACCCGGGGGATATAGCCAACCGCCGAGGTATGGGCAAGGGCCGCGGGAATCCCTTGTCGGCTGGATGAAACGTAGCGAAACTCAAGGGTGTCGGGTCTGCGTTACGCCGATGCCTCGTGCAGGCTACCAGTCTTCATCAAAACGGTGGCCAATACACGCTCCAGCGCAGCTTGCGGATCGTTGACCAGGCCTCGTGCCCGCCATGCAACGAAGCCGTCCGGACGCACCAGCACCGCGCCGTCCTTCGACAAGCCATAGGCTTGCGCAAAACCGCCAGCCGGATCCTGCAAGTCCGGACCGCCGACCAGATCGGCCCCGACGGGGAGACCCGAAAAGTGGCCTGCGGCCGCCCGCGCGGCGTCGCACCAAGAATTGCCCTGCGAGGCAGCCAACAGCACGAAAGCATCGCCAAAGAGGTCGAGCGTCGATACCTGCCGGCCTGCGCGCGCGAGCCAGACGTGGGGGGCGCGCGAGCCAGGCCGCCCGCATGTCTGATGCGGATCACCATGCACCGCCTGGTCGTCTTCGTCGGAGACTATGGCGGGCGAGTGGTAGATGTGGCCAAGCTCAATATCGAAATCGTCGGCGAGTGGTTGGAAATCGGTTGCCCCGAGGTAGGGCGCGGTGCGGGTGACATACCGCGTGTAGGCCTGCTCGACGGTGAATTTAGCGATTGGCCGCCGCTCCAGGTCGTAGCTTTCGAGCAGCTTGGGCCCGGCGAGGCCCTTAAGCACATAAGCAAGCTTCCAAGCGAGGTTGTGCGCGTCGTGTATGCCGGTGTTGCCACCAAAGCCGCCATTGGGCGGCATGAGGTGGGCGGCGTCGCCGGCCAGGAAAATTCGGCCTTGCGCAAACCGCCGTGCGACATCAGAGGTCGCCCGCCAACGCGCGACCCCGTCGATCTTCACCGGCAGGTCGGGAACGCCGGCGGCAGCACGCACGAATTCGATCAAGCGCCTTTCGCTGATATCGCTCGCCACGTTGGCGGCGTTGGGATCGGTCAGCGGATCGCCCGCCCGATTGATGCCGATGAACCCGGATTGGCAGTCCTTGTTCATCCGCATGAATCCGCCGAACACAGGGTTGTTGATGTAGATGACGCTGAGCGGCTTGCCGCCCAGCTGCGGTGACAGATCGGCGGTGAAATAGACCGTGATGCTGTTGGAAAAAACGCCCCGGCCATCGAGCGGGATGCCGAGCAATTCACGGACGATGCTGTGCGCGCCGTCGGCGCCCACGAGAAATTGCGCGCGCAAGTCGTGTTCCGCGCCGCTGTCTGCGTCTTTCACGGTCGTGGTTATCCCGGTAGCATCCTGGTGGACGGCGACGACCGTATGTCCCTCTAGCACGTGCGCTCCAGCCTCCTGGGCGCGCCGGCGCAAAATCGGCTCAAGGTTCGGTTGGCTGATGAACAGCCGCCGGCATGGGCTGAGCGCTTCGACGCCTGCATTGAGGCTGCCAATGATGTCGGCGAGTTTTTTGCCCGAGAGGCTGTCCATTGCAATGATGGCGCCCTCGGGCAGGAAATCCTCCTCCGAGCGACGCTTGACCTCATCCTCGATGCCGGCGAGGCGGAACAGTTCCAGCGTGCGCAGATGAAAGTGCGCCGCGCGCGGCAGCGGTGAACCGCCGCGCAACCGCTCTATGGCGATCGACGCAATACCTTGTTGGGCAAGAAACATCGCGGTCGACAGGCCGATCAGGCCGCCGCCGGCGATCACAACGGGAAACTCCTGCGTCGCCGTCGCGCTCACGAGGCACTCCTCCTGACGCTTGATTAGCGCATGTTATCGCGATCGACGCCGCAATCGCACCTACTTCGCGTTATGAAGCCTATTCCGAAGCGTCGAAGGCTGTTGGCGCACGGACTCAACCCGCGCGAGGGCCGCCGCCACGGCCGCCTCGATGTCGAGGGTCGTTGTGTCGAGCACGTAGGCGTCGCTTGCCGGCCGCAGCGGTGCAACTGCGCGCGAACTGTCGCGCTCGTCGCGGCGCACGATGTCGGCGAGGACGTTGGCCTCGGATACGCTTTGACCATGCGCGGCAAGCTCAAGTGTGCGCCGGCGAGCGCGCTCTTGCGGTGAAGCGGTCACGTAGATCTTCACGTCTGCGTGAGGACAGATCACGGTACCGATGTCACGGCCATCGAGTACCGCGCCACGCGGACCGGCTGCGAACTCCTGCTGGAAGTTGAACAACGCTGCCCGCACCTCCGGAATGGCCGCGACAACGGAGGCGGCTTCGCCGACCGCGCGGCTCTTGAGCGCAACTTCGTTGAACCGCGTTAGATCGAGCCCGAGCGCAGCTTCCGTTGCGTGCGCGCGATCTTCGAGCCTGAAGCCGGCGTCCATCACGGCCTTGGCGACGGCTCGATAAATCAGCCCAGTGTCAAGGTGCGGCAATCGGTAGTGTTCGGCCAATCGCTTGGCTATCGTGCCCTTGCCGGACGCCGCCGGTCCGTCGATGGCGATGATCATGCGAGGTTGGCGCCGAGCGAACGCATCATGTCGGCGAAGCCTGGGAAGCTCGTCGCAATGATATCAATGTCGTCGACCTGCACTGGGTTGTCCGCCGCGAGCCCGAGGACGAGCGCCGACATGGCGATCCGGTGATCCATGTGGGTGGCGACGCTGCCACCGCCAGGAACACGGCCACGCCCGTGCACGATCAAATCATCGCCCTCGATCTCAACGTCGACTCCATTGACGCGCAGCATGGCAGCGGTCGCGGCCAGGCGGTCGGACTCTTTTACGCGCAGCTCCTTGAGGCCGCGCATGATGGTCGTGCCCCGCGCGCAAGCGGCGGCGACCGCGAGCACGGGATACTCGTCAATCATCGACGGTGCACGAGACGCTGGCACCTCGATGCCCGTGAGTGCGGATGCGCGCACGCGCAAGTCGGCTACGTCCTCACCACCCTCGTTGCGGGCGTCGAGCGCCTCGATCGATGCGCCCATGTCGACCAGCGTCTCAAACAGCCCGGTGCGCAGCGGATTGGTCATCACGCCTTCGATCACGAGATCCGAGCTGGGCACGATCAGCGCGGCCACCAAGGGAAACGCCGCGGACGACGGATCAGCCGGCACCGTCACCGCCGCGGGACGGAGCTCGGGCCGGCCCGTGACTGTTATTCGGCGCCCGTCGCCGACGATTTCGATTGCGACCTCGGCGCCGAAATGGCGCAGCATGCGTTCGGTATGGTCGCGCGTCGCCTCCTTTTCGAACACGGTGGTCGCGCCCGCGGCTCCCAGGCCGGCGAGCAGGACGGCCGATTTCAACTGGGCGGAAGCCGTTGGCGGTTCATAGACGATTGGAATGGGATCGCGCGCGCCCTGCAGCGTAATGGGCAGGCGGCCGCCCTCTGCAGCGCTGAGTGCATGCGCGCCCATGCGGATCAAGGGGTCGAGGACCCGCTGCATCGGTCGTTTGCGCAGGGATGCGTCGCCGTCGAAGGTGGCCGCAACCGGGCACCCGGCCGTTGCGCCCATGACAAGGCGGCAACCGGTGGCGGAGTTGCCGAAGTCGAGAAGCGCGCCTGGCTGCACAAAGCCGCCAACCCCGACGCCATCCACCTGCCAGTTGCCCGAGCCGGTACGCTCAACCCGCGCACCAAGAGCTCGCATCGCCCTGCCGGTATTGATTACGTCCTCACCCTCAAGCAGGCGCGAGATCCTGGTTCGACCGACCGTCAGGGCCCCAAGGATAAGCGCTCGGTGCGAGATCGATTTGTCGCCCGGTACGCGCACGCGGCCGCGCAACGGCTTGCCGGCGGCAGCGGTCATTGACGATGCGGTAGCCGAGTGCATGGAACAGTGTGGCGGTGAAATTCGGCCGTCCTTAGCACCCTGCGGCTCTCCCGTCATCGGGGAAGCGATCTCATTTTGTATAGCCGGCCACTATTGACAGCGCCGCAAAGGGCAGCATAGGGGAGAGCCCTTTTTTCAACCACCCGTATTCAAGGATCGCGCACGGTGGCGAAACCCGAGCTTGGTACGAAACGCCTTTGCGCTAGTTGTAGCGCAAAGTTCTACGACCTGAACAAAACCCCGATCACGTGCCCGAAATGCGGCACGCTCTTCGAGGTTGCCCCAGTGACCACGCGGCCCCGCCCGGATCAGGCGCGCCCGGCGCGCGAGCCGGAGGTTGAGGCCGAGGAGGCCCAGGAGGCGGAGCTCATCTCGCTCGAAGAGGCCGACGCCGAAGCTCAGGGCAAGAAAGTTCCAGCCGCGGCGGAGGGCGCCGAGGCGATTGAAGATGTGGAAGCGGACGAAACCATCGAGGACGATGCCGAGGACACCTTCATCGAGGAGGAGGAAGAAGAGGACACTGACGTGTCCGAAATCATCGGCGGAGACATCGAGGACGAAGAGGAGACGTGAGACCGCGGGCGGTATATATTTGCGGCATCGGGTGTTTGCGGGTCACGGCGCGGCGTTCCCAAGGCCGCGCCCGGTCGGGGCCATAGCTCAGTTGGGAGAGCGCTTGAATGGCATTCAAGAGGTCGGCGGTTCGAACTCCGCCTGGCTCCACCATTTCAATTGGCTTGAGTTAACGCGCGTCCCCCAAGATCGAGGCTTGGCGTGTGGCGCATGCGGTTCGCACATCCCACGATAGCGACCGGACAGGGGCCGTTCTGATCGGCAGCTTGAGACCAATTTCAGGGTAACGCGACCCGGACCGTGGGAATTACCTATCGGTGGTGAGCAGTTCGAGCATCGCCAATCACGCCGCGGATGCATCGACATGGCCAGGGCGCGCCAACCCGAGTTGGGGGAGGCGCGCGCGTATCGTTTGGGGCAGCTGTCGGCGCGACTTGACACGCGGATACGGCATTTCGACGATCGACTTGCCGATTGGGTAGAGCGCCTCGTGCTCGTCCCAATTATCGAACCCGAGCCGATCGACGTTGTCGACGAAGGTTTCCGCCGGAAGGTTCTCGGCAAGGATAAGTGAATGGTCTTCGAGTTCGACGTGATAGTAGGTGTAGGTCACGGGCACGTTGCTCTCGCGCTCGATCGACATGCCATTCACGAGCGAAGCTGCTTGCACAAGGATCTCGTCGATCAGGATGGCGTGATCCGGTGAAACCAGGAGATCGCGCGCCGGCAAATTTTGACTGAGTGCACCGGCCCGAATGCGAATGGGTAGCACGCGAAGTGGATCGGCGAACCGGCGCGACACGGTCTGGCGGCCAATCCACCTCACCGGCATCGTGCGGCCGTCCCTGGTCGTAACGAGATCACCGATCTTCAAGATCTCTATCGGGGTCGTGCCGCCGGGCACCCCGATCCGGGTTCCGGGCATGAAGCAGACAACGTCACTCGCTGCGAAAACGCCATCGGCAAATTTGAAGGAGTTGACATTGGTTACCGTGTCAGTGCCATCAGCGCCCGTGTTTTGATCGCTTACCGTGTAGGTCGAGCCATTGAGCGAGATCGCATAATCTGCCCGATTACCCGAAAAAACGACGGTATTGCTGCCCGTTCCGCCGTCTATCGTGTCGTTGCCGCCGCCGCCGATCAGGACGTCATTGCCAGTTCCGCCGGTAATGATGTCCCCACCGCTGCCGGCGGTGATCAGATTTGTTCCGGCTGCGCCAATGATGCGGTCGGCGACGGTTGTGCCGTTAAACACCGTGCCAAGCGCGATCCCGTTGAATGCAGAAAGTGAACTCCCGGAAGGGACATTGACCGGGATATCGTTGGCGACGGTGACGTGCGACAGATCAAGCGTGTCTGGCGCGAGGGCGCTGGCGCCCGAGTTGTCGAAATATCCCGGTTGTCCGGCAACCCCGGCTTGGGCGGACGACGTCTCGCCAGCAGTTGGGTCGATCGCCAGGGCCCAGCCCCAGCCAGCGTGGCCGCTGATTGTCGTACCGGTGCTCAGGAAGCTCAGCCCATCGAGATTGGTGTAGCCCTGAATTTCGACCAGGACCTTGGCGTAGCTGCCGCTCACACTCACATTGTCGAAGATGACGTTACCGATCGGATGGGTGACATCGTAGGTGGTCGGATTAAACCCGCTGATCTGGATGCCGGTGTCAGCATTGGCATTGGTTGGCGCGGAATTAGTGCCGCCGGCGATGGTTACGTTCTTGATGAGTGCGTTGCCCGAAAAACCGAACAGAACGATATCCCCGTCGCCATTCGTGGTGCCATTTCCATTCCGCTCGAAGGTCGAGTTCGTGACGTTGATCGCGCCGAGACCAGGCGCGCCGCTGCCCATTCCGATGCCAAACGTTCTGTTGCTGGCGAAATCCGAATCCTGGACCACGAGGTGATTGAGGACCGCGGTGGAGGCAACACTTACGCCCGAGGCGTTCCCGGTGAACTTGAATCCCTGAATGGTTACCGTCGCAGCCGCGCCGGCCGCGGTCGCGTCGATATTGCCACTCAGCAGGAAGCCGTTTTGATTGACGCCGGTCGTGATGGTCGTGCCCCCGGCGCCGGAGCCTTGCCCGATGATCGTCAGCTCTTTGTTGATCGTCGCTCCGGTGAACGTGCCGGCGCCCACAAGGATGGTATCGCCCGCCGAAGCCGCGTTTACGGCAGCCTGGATCGTGGCGTAGGTGGCGCCGCTTCCAACCGTCAATGTTGTCAATGACTTACCCCGATCCGCTCGCTGCGCCGCATCAGCTATCGCGCGTAACTAGCGATCATGCTTGATACAACCAAATAGTCAAATTACAAAAATACATGTTCAAAGAAATATCAATCAGAAGTTATAGCCCATAAATACGCATTATGAACCTCTTTCAAAAGACTTATGGGGGTTAAACCCTCCGATTTCGCAGTTTCATGTGTGGTTTATACAACAATAGAGCGCGCGCGTATTTCGCGTATGTCCCCAATGATACTTGGATTTGAGGTTCCTATAAGAAGATCTTGCGTCGATGGTCGTAGGAACTCACCGCATTAGGCACGCAGGCGCGGAATGAGCGCCAACGCGTTTTCGCGCTCGATCGCTCGGCGTTCGAGGTCGGACAGTGGCGTCTGGGCGAGTTCCTCGATGCCCATCGTCGCCTTCACGAACGGACAATCCGATCCGAACAAGATCTGGTTCAACGGGACCATGAGCCTGAGTGCTGCAATCGAAGCCGGCGATGAAGCGCTCGCGGTGTCGTAAAAGAGTTTGCGCAATTCGGCCAAGACTCCATTCGGGATGACTTCGGCAGCGTTCTGACGGCGCCCCACCGTTTCAGCCATACGACCCGCCAGCGTGGGGGTAGCTCCGCCGCGGTGGGAGAATATCCATCGAATATTTGGATACCTTACGAATGTGCCGTTGATCAGCAGGCTCGTGATGGTGCGTGTCGTGTCGAACGGGTACTCGATGGCCTGTGGAAACAGCCCCGGAAGAGTGCTGCCGCAACATGCAGCGATAGTTGGATGGACATAGATGATCGTTGCGCGGCGATCGAGTTCCTCCAAGACAGGTGCGAATGCGGGATCTCCCAGATATTTGCCGTCGTAGGAACTCAACAGGCCGACACCATCGGCGTTAAGTTATTCGATTTCAATCAGGATCCGTCGATGCGAGAAATCGTCGGTTGCGCGGCAGTTCAGTCCATCCTGATGCCGATCTGATTGATGAACTTGGCCCAGCGCGGCGCCTCGGTCGCAATGACGGCGGAGAATTCCGCCGGCGTGTTCCCGATCACGTCGGTCCCCAGATCACCGAAGCGTTTTCGTACGTCCGGCAGTGCCAGGATTTTTACCGCGTCGCGGTTAAGCCGCTCGATGATTGCCGGTGGCGTTTTGGCGGGTGCCAGCAAGCCGAACCAAACCGTGACGTTGAACCCGGGAAAACCGGACTCCGCCATAGTTGGAATGTCGGGGGCGGCGGCGATGCGTTGCAATGAACTCACGGCCAAAATCTTCACGCGGTGCTCGCGCGCCAGGGGGAGGATTGTTGGCGGCGTGCTGAAATACATGGTGATCTGCCCACCAAGAAGATCTGCCATCAGGTTGACGCCACCCCGGTAGGGAACGAGCTGTAGGTTGATATTGGCCATCGACCTGAACAACTCCGCGCACAGGTGCAACGTGGTTCCGGCGCCGGCGTGACCGATCGTCAGCATTCCGGGTCGCGCCCGCGCAAGGTCAACGAGCTCGCGCACGTTCGTGACCGGTACATCCTTGTTCACAGAAAGAATGTTCGCGTAGGAGAAGACCTGTGTGACCGGCGCAAGGTCGCTCACCGGGTCATACGACATCTGCGAGAACAAGCTTGGATTGATTACGATCGCGGAGTTGGCGGCGAGGGCGAGGGTGTAGCCGTCGGGCTCCGCTCGCGCGGCTCGTTCGCCTGCAACGTTGCCGGAAGCGCCGAGCACGTTCTCAGACGACGACCGACTTGCCCAGGGCCTCAGCCAGCTTGTCAGCGAGAATGCGTGCGCCCACGTCCGGCGCTGTGCCGGCCGTAAAACCGACGAGCAGCCGGATCGGGCGATTCGGATAATTCGATTGCGGGTCGGCAGCCCCTGCCAGGCATACGCCCAAACACAGAAGCCCCAAGGTGGTCAGAACGCAGGCGCCAAATCGCTGCACCATGCTCCACCGGATGTTGCCGAGCTTATCAATCGCCGTCCCGGGCAAAGCATAACACAGCGCAGCCAGCGCGTATGCCGCCGGCAATTCCCGCTTGCGGCGGGCGCGAGACCGATTACACAGTTTCGTCAACGGAACCGGGAGGTACATCATGCAAGGCAAGGTCGGTCTGGAGGAGCATTTCGCCATCGAGGACACGATCAACGATTTCAAGGGCTTTCTCCCCGAGCGGGTGTGGCCGGAGTTGCGTGCGCGCCTCCTCGATTTTCACGACAGGCGGCTCGCCGAGATGGACAAGCACGGCATGGAAATCATGATCCTCTCACTTAACGCGCCGGCCGTGCAGGCGATCCCGGACCCCAAGCGGGCTAACGAAATCGCGCGCAAGGCCAACGATCTTCTGGCCGAGCAGGTGGCACGCCGGCCGGATCGCTTCGCTGCGCTCGCCGCGCTCCCGATGCAGGATCCGGAGCTCGCCATCCGCGAACTCGAGCGCTGCGTGCGCGATCTCGGGTTCTGCGGCGCGCTTGCCAACGGCTTCTCCCAGGTCGGCGACGCCGGCACGGCCGCCTACTACGACCTCAAGCGGTATTGGCCGTTCTGGGGCGCGATGGAGAAGCTCGACGTGCCGTTCTACCTGCATCCGCGCAACCCACTGCCGGCCTGGTCGCAAATCTACGAAGGGCATTCCTGGCTGCTGGGGCCGACCTGGGCGTTTGGCGTCGAGACCGCCACCCACGCGCTGCGGCTGATGGGCTCGGGTTTGTTCGACGAATATCCCCGCTTGCAGATCATTTTGGGCCACATGGGGGAGGGCCTGCCCTATTCCATGTGGCGGGTCGACAACCGCAACAACTGGTCGAAATCGCCACACAATTGTCCCGCCAAGAAAAAAATGGGGGAGTACTTCTGTGCCAATTTCTATCTCACGACCGCCGGCAACTTCCGCACCCAGACGTTGATCGACGCGATGCTGGAGATTGGTGTCGACCGGCTGCTGTTCTCGACCGACTGGCCGTTCGAGGACATCAGCGACGCGGCGGTGTGGTTCGATGCCGCACCCATTGGCGAGCCAGACCGCGTCAAGATTGGACGCACCAACGCATTGCGGCTGTTCAAGCTAGGCAATCGCTGAGGGTCGCTTCCTGGCGGAAGAAGTTGCTCCCGGAGGGACGGGTCTGATACATCGGAGCCAGCAACAACACCGGAATGGGGCGACTCAATGGACCAACGCGTAGCGACCCCGCGTGACGCGCTGACGCGCCTGATTGCATTCGTGGTGAGCTCGGTCGGAGAGGCGCGCGCCGTCGAGAAGCCGTTCTATCACCTCGAGTTCGATCGCGTATTCCCGGATGATGTTTATTCGGCCATGATCGATACGATGCCGATCGCCGCCGACTATCGCCCGTTGCGCGGGCGCAACGACGGCAACATGCGGGACGACGGCAGCTGGACGCGGGTGAAGATCGATTTGTTCCCCGAATACACGCGCCACCTACCGGCGCACAAAAGCGCGGTGTGGGACCTGGTTGGGCGCGCGCTTTGCTCGGACGAGCTTCAGTCGGCGCTGGTACGAGCGCTTGCCCCCGGCCTGAAACGGCGCTTCGGCGAAGGCTTTACTGATGTCGGCATGTACCCGATTCCCGTGCTCACGCGCGATACGCCCGGCTATCGCATAACCCCGCACACTGACACCCGTTGGAAGGGGATCACGGTGCAGCTCTATCTGCCACGGGACGACAAGGCCACCCATATCGGCACCATCTTCCATGACCAATTGCCCGATGGTTCCTTGCCGAAGGCAAGTCAGATGCGGTTCGCACCGAATACGGGCTACGCATTTGCGGTCGGCGACAATACCTGGCACTCCGCCGATCCGGTTGGGGATGAGGTTGAGACGCGCGACAGCATCCTGCTCACCTATTTTGTCGACGCCGGCCTGCTGCGCTTCCTGCGCAACCGCGGCAAGCGGGTCGGCAATTTCGTGCTGAACGAGGTTCGCCACATCACGGGCTAGCGTCCCGATTCCAACATGATTCTAGTGTGGCTTTGGATTGACGTTGCCAAAGGTGTCGCCACAACGTTGATAGGAACGTAAAATCCGTCCCGCTAAACTGAGCGTCCAGCTCCCGGCGTGCGCGCTTGAACGTGCACCGATTCGTTCCCATATGCAGCGCCGATCCGCCGAAGAGGGCTTTGCGCATCTTTGTCGGGTTCAGGGCGCCGTATGGGCCCTCGCAAAGTCGCCATTGAGGACTTTGACCATGTCGCGGGTGCCCTCGCTTTCGAGCCCGTTGTTGCTTGGCTTTGACGAGATCGAGCGCGCACTCGACCGGGTCGCCAGAAGCGCGGACGGCTATCCGCCCTACAACATCGAGCGTATTGCGCGCGCGCAGGATATACCCGAGCGTCTGCGTATCACGGTTGCGGTGGCGGGGTTTACACGCGATCAATTGGACGTGAGCGTTGAAGAGCGCCAACTCGTGATTAGCGGCCGGCAGCGCGACGACAAATCGCCCCACTATATCCACCGCGGTATTGCGGCGCGGCAATTCCAGCGCACGTTTGTGCTGGCCGATGGTATGCAAGTGCTCGGTGCGGATTTGCAAAATGGTTTGCTGTCCATCGACCTCGCGCGGCCCGACGCGAAACGCAGTGCGAGATCAATCGCAATCAGGGAACAGGAATAGATCGGATCGGGTCTCGGCGCTCAGAGCAATACGGGCGGGAACAAGAAGGGTTGCAACGCAGTTGGTTAGGGGAAGGTGCAAATCGTGACAAACGAAGCAACAAACGCAGCCAGTTCCGTAATTTCGCCCGAGGCGCTCGCGCGGCTCGGGGGCGGTCGCATCGCTTACCTCAAACAGATCCGCTCGGAAGACGTTCCGATGTTGTTTCCGCAGGCACCGGAAGTGGCACCGGGCTTGAACCTGTTTGCTTTGCTGGCTGCGGACGGCACGCCAATCCTGATTACCGATACCCGCGAAGCTGCTGTGGCCAACGCGTGGGACAATCAACTCGAAATGGTGAGCGTGCACTAGGATTTGAGCGGGAGCGCGTGGCTAGGCCTGATTCGGCCTGCAAGTCGCCGTTCTTCAAATCGCTCCGCACCAGAATGCGACCGCGCCGGAGGTTGGCGGCAGGTTGCCTGATCCTAACCGTGCACCGGCGATGGCATCGCTAGAACGGCGTAGATCGCCTCCGCCGCACGCGCGTCGCGCAGCTTGTTGGCAACATCCGGATCGCGCAGCAGCCGTGCGACGCGTGCAAGCGCCTTGAGATGGTCCGCCCCGGCGGCTTCTGGGGCGAGCAGCACGAACACCAGATCGACCGGTTGGCCGTCGAGCGCTTCGAAGTCGATCGGGCGCTCCAGCCGAGCGAACAGTCCAAACAGCCGGTCAAGCTTGGGAAGCTTGCCGTGCGGGATGGCAATGCCCGATCCGACGCCGGTCGACCCAAGCCTCTCGCGCTGCATCAGAACATCAAAGATCTCGCGCTCGCTACGGCCGGCGAGGTCTGCTGCCTTAGCCGCGAGCTCGTGCAACGCCTGCTTCTTGTTGTTGACCTTGAGCGCCGGAATGATCGCCTGCGGCGCGACGAGATCATTTAGCGGCATGGTCGGATTCCGAAAGCGACTGCCCCAATGGATTTGCTCTCGCGGCGGTACGGCGGCGCATTGGGCGGCGGACCATAGGGACCGCTCCACCCGCCGTCAATAGCGCCTCGCTGCTATCGTAGCGCGCTGCAGAACGTACGGTTTCCGACCCGCCGTCCAGAGCCCGCACGGTCCCCTCGCGACGCCCACAACTGCGACGTGCCGCGTTGGTTTTGCTGTGCAATTCGATGGCGCGCATGCGTTGTCTTGGCACATTTCCGCGGGAACACGGTTGCCCAACCCGGACCAAGCCCGCAAGTCCGAAAAATGTTCCGATACGACATGCGCTTGTCGCGGCCGCGAACCCGTATTCATAGCACATGCAAACGCTTTAGGATGCCAACGCCGCCCGAACGCAAGCGAGCCATGGACCCTACACCCAACCTCAACATCGTCATTGTTGACGAAAATCCAGTCCGGGCTGCCATTCTCGAGGATGGGCTGCGTGAGGCCGGTTTCACTCAGGTGGTGCGCGTTGGAGAAACCGCAAACCTCCTCGCCCGCATCTACGCGATCGATCCTGATGTAATTCTGATCGATCTGGAAAATCCGAGCCGCGACGTCCTCGAACAGATGTTCCAGGTGAGCCGGATCGTGAAACGCCCGATTGCGATGTTCGTGGACCAGAGCGATACCGCCTCGATTCAGGCCTCGGTCGATGCCGGCGTCTCCGCCTACATCGTCGACGGGCTCAAAAAGGAACGCATGAAGCATATCCTCGATCTCTGCATCTCGCGCTTCAACGCGTTTTCGCGTCTGCAGGGTGAGCTGGAACGTGCCAAAAACGCGCTCGAAGAGCGCAAGGTGATCGACCGTGCCAAAGGCATCTTGATGAAAGCCAAGAACCTGACCGAAGAACAAGCTTACGCGCTGATGCGCAAGACCGCGATGAACGAGAACAAAAAAATCGTTGAGATCGCCCAGTCTATCATCACGGCCGCGGACCTGCTGCGATGAGTGGCGAACGCTTGCGAATTGGTTTCATTCCGCTCTGCGATGCGGCCGCATTGTTGGTCGCAGTTGACAAGAATTTCTGCGCGGATGAAGGGCTCGATGTTGAGCTCGTTCGGGAAGTTTCCTGGTCCAACGTGCGCGACAAGCTGAACATCGGCCTGTTTGACGCCGCACATCTGCTTGCGCCGGTGGCGATCGCATCGAGTTCTCGGACTGGGGCACGTCAAGGTCCCGATCGTGGCTCCCTTCAACCTCGGCATCAATGGCAACGCGATCACGGTCTCGCCGGAACTCCATGCGGCGCTCAAGGCCGCCGCTGACGGCGATATGTCCGACCCGATGGTTTCCGCGCGCGCGCTCGCGCGTGTGGTGGCAGAGCGCAAACAGCGAGGACATGAGCCCTTGACCTTCGGCATGACGTTTCCCTACTCGACTCACAATTACCATCTGCGTTTCTGGATGGCGGCGGGCGGCGTCGAACCTGATGAGGATGTCCGGCTGGTCGTTCTGCCGCCGCCCTATATGGTCGAGAGTCTCGCCAGCAAGCACGTTGAGGCTTTCTGCGTGGGTGCACCTTGGAACTCGGTCGCCGTTGATCTCGGCATTGGCTACATCCTGCATTTCGTGTCTGACATTCTGGCGAGCGCGGCTGAGAAAGTGCTCGCGGTCCGCAGCTCATGGGCGCAGGAGAATCCGAATACGCTGGCTGCGCTTGTTCGTGCGCACGGCCGTGCCGCGGCATTTGTCGAGGACCGTGCCAACCGCGACGAGGTCTGTGCCTTGTTGACCGCGCCCAACCGTATCGGTGTCACCGCAGAAGTCGTCCGGCGCACGCTCGACGGCCGGCTGAAGATTGCGCCGGACGGAATGGTGCGCGAGAGCGAGCGCTATCTGCGCATCGGGCGTCACGGCGCAAGCAGGCCCGACCCAGTGCACGCAGCCTGGCTCTACGGACAGATGGTGCGCTGGCGCCAAGCCGAATTCTCACTCGATCGGCTGGCAGCAGCCCAACGGGTATTTCGTCCCGACCTCTACGATGCGATTTTCGGATCGGGTCCGACCCCGCTGACGGGCGAGCCGGCTGATCACATCGGCGCCTTTGCGGGTCCGCCATTTGATCCGGCAAATATCGCGAAGAGCGCGAGTCCGAAGGACTCATCGAACTTCAAAAAGCCAACCACGAACGAACACTGATCAGTTGATGGGCAGTTTGTTATTTTTTGTGCATCGCACAATAAACCCGCACGTCAAGGCTCGCGCCGCACAATTTGTCGGCAAATCTTCCGATGAATATTTTTTAGGCAAAAACATAAGACATTGATCCTAAAAGTCTTTTCAGAAAACCGGAACTGGCACGCTGCTTGTAAAGGGCCTCTCAAGGTCCAACGACGGGCCTCATAGGCAACGCCGCTGTCGAGGGGATGCGCACGCGTCCAGCGATGGCGGCTTTTTGTTTTCGGCTTGCGGCAGCGAATGCAAAGGATGACCAGCTCAATGACGACGAAGATCCAGGGGACCAGGGGAATTATGCGCGGCGTGAGCCGTCGCACCTTTCTCAAAGCCAGTGCGGGCACCGCGGCGCTTCTTGGGGCGATCAGCACCAGCTTTCCCAGTGGGGCGTTCGCGCAGGGCACGGGACCGGAGGTCAAAGCAGCAAAGCTCGGATTCATTGCGTTGACCGATGCAGCTCCACTGTTCGTCGCCAAGGAAAAAGGCATCTTCGCAAAATACGGCATGCCGGACGTCGAGGTGCAGAAGCAGGCATCGTGGGGCGCAACGCGAGACAACCTGGTACTCGGCTCCGAAGGCAACGGCATCGATGGCGCTCACATTCTCACGCCGATGCCTTATCTCATCTCGGCCGGCAAGGTGACGCAGAACAACGTGCCGACGCCGATGTACATCCTGGCGCGGCTTAACCTGAATGGTCAGTGCATTTCGGTCGCCAAGGAATACAGCAACCTGAAGATCGGTGTGGACACAACGCCGTTCAAGCCAGCGCTCGAGCAAAAGAAGGCGTCCGGCAAGGCGATCAAGGCTGCGATGACGTTTCCGGGTGGAACACACGATTTGTGGATCCGCTATTGGTTGGCCGCCGGTGGGATCGACCCCGACAAGGACATCGAAACCATTGTTGTGCCGCCGGCTCAGATGGTGGCGAACATGAAGGTCGGCACCATGGACTGCTTCTGCGTGTGCGAACCCTGGAACCTGCAGCTCATCCACCAGAACATCGGTTACACCGCGATCACTACCGGCGAACTGTGGTCCAAGCACCCGGAAAAATCGTTCGGGCTGCGCGCCGCCTATGTCGACAAATATCCGAAGGCCGCCATGGCGTTGCTGATGGCCACCATGGAGGCGCAGCAGTGGTGCGAGAAGATGGAGAACCGAGAGGAGGTGGCAGCGATTTGCGCCAAGCGCCAATGGATAAATTGTCCAGTAGAAGACGTGACTGATCGCATGAAGGGCAAGTTCGATTACGGCATTCCTGACAAGCTGGTCGAGAAGAGCCCACACATTATGAGGTACTGGAACGATCACGCGTCCTACCCGTTCCAGAGCCACGATCTGTGGTTCATCACTGAGGACACGCGTTGGGGCAAATACGAGCCCGACTACGACACCAAAGCTCTGATCAAGAAAGTCAACCGCGAGGACCTGTGGCGACAGGCGGCGAAAGACCTCAACGTCAAAGCCGAGGAGATCCCGACGTCAACGTCGCGTGGCAAAGAAACCTTGTTCGACGGCAAGATCTTCGATCCTGAAAACCCGACCACGTACCTCAAAAGCCTGTCGATCAAGCGCGTTGAGGTCTGATGGCGTCGCAGCCTGACGGCAATGAAGTCGCTGCGGCGGCTTCAGCAAATTCTCTTATGGAGACAGTACAATGAACATGCCCGCCGTGAAGCCCCAGCCGGCGAAGGCGGTGACCCCGGATCTTGCCAAGGTGCTGCGGCTCGACCCGCGACCGCCAAGGTTTTCGACCGTGCGGGTTGCCGCGGCGCTGCACGACGTTGCAGCGCGCATCGTTCCGCCCGTTGTGGTTATCGCGCTGATTGCGCTGGTGTGGGAGGTGCTCTGTCGCAAACAGGGAGCCACCCTGCCGCCGCCCTCGCGGGTGATCTCCGATACCTGGGTGCTGATCACCGATCCGTTCTTCGACAACGGCGGGCTCGACAAGGGTTTGTTTTGGCACCTCTCCGCCAGCCTGCAACGCGTTGCCAAGGGTTACGCGCTTTCGTGCCTCGCCGGTGTTGCGCTCGGCACGCTCATCGGCCAGTCGACCTGGGCGATGCGTGGGCTCGATCCGATCTTCCAGGTGCTCCGCACCGTGCCGCCGCTCGCTTGGCTCCCGCTCTCGCTCGCGGCGTTTCGGGACGGGCAGCCGTCGGCGATTTTCGTGATCTTCATCACGGCGATCTGGCCGATCATCATCAACACCGCGGTCGGCATCCGCAACATTCCCCAGGATTACCGTAACGTCGCAGCGGTGCTGCGGCTCAATCCGCTCGAGTTCTTCTGGAAGATCATGGTCCCGTCGGCGGCGCCCTACATCTTCACTGGGCTGCGCATCGGGATCGGCCTGTCCTGGCTCGCGATCGTCGCGGCCGAAATGCTGATCGGGGGCGTCGGTATCGGCTTCTTCATCTGGGATGCGTGGAATTCGTCTCACATCAGCGAAATCATCCTGGCGCTGATCTATGTCGGCATCATCGGCTTCGTGCTCGATCGCATCGTTGCCGGCATCGCCCATGTAGTCACGCGCGGCACGGTGGCAAACTGAGGATCATGCAATGATACCCTATCTGAAATCGATCACGTCGACAAAAGCTTCGCGCGCGGCGCGGTCGAGACGAAAGTGCTCAAGGACGTTTCACTCACGGTCGAGAAAGGCCAGTTCGTTTGCATCATTGGGCACTCCGGCTGCGGCAAGACGACGTTGCTCAACATCGTGGCCGGCCTCACGACGGTGACGATGGGCGGCGTGCTGCTTGAAGGTCGCGAGGTCAACGAGCCGGGGCCGGATCGCGCGGTCGTGTTTCAGAACCACAGTCTGCTGCCGTGGCTGACAGTCTACGAAAACGTGCGCCTTGCGGTTGACAAGGTGCATGCCGGCAAGAAGTCGCGCGCTGAACGGCACGCCTGGACCCTGCACAATCTCGATCTCGTGCAGATGAGCCACGCCAAGGACAAGCGACCGGCCGAAATCTCGGGCGGCATGAAGCAACGCGTCGGTCTTGCCCGCGCGCTCGCCATGGAACCGAAGGTCCTGCTGCTTGACGAGCCGTTCGGTGCGCTCGATGCGCTCACCCGTGCGCATCTGCAGGACTCGGTGATGGCGTTGCATCAGAAGCTCGGCAATACAGTGCTGATGATCACCCACGACGTCGACGAGGCGGTGCTGTTGTCCGATCGCATCGTGATGATGACCAACGGTCCGGCGGCCCAGATTGGAGAAATACTTGACGTTGCGCTCACGCGCCCGCGCAAGCGGCTCGAGCTTGCCGCCAACGGAATCTACCTCAAGTGCCGCCAACGCGTGCTCGAGTTCCTGTACGAGCGCCATCGCTTCGTGGAAGCCGCATGATGCATTGCCGGACCAACAAAGAGGCGAGTCGGGATCAAGCCGCAGCGGCGCGGTGAGCTCGAACAGAGCAGGTTTTCCGTCCCCAAAAGGACACGAACATGCTCCGGACAAGAGACCTGTCATGAGCGAACCCCTCGTCGTCGTCGGCAACGGCATGGCGGCGGCCCAATTCTGCGAGGAACTGGTCGAGCGCGCCTGTGGCCGCTACGCCATCGCGGTTGTCGGCGAGGAGCCGCGGCTCGCCTATAACCGCGTGCTCTTGTCATCGCTACTTGCCGACGAAATTTCCGCCGCCGACGTCGAGCTCAAACCGGCGCGCTGGTGGCGCGATCGCGGTGTGACTGTGCTCTATGGGCATCCGGCGACCGGGATCGATCCCGCGATCCGGCGCGTGCGCCTCGCCAACGGGGCGACCATTCCCTATTCGAAGCTCGTCATCGCCACCGGCTCGCGCCCGATCCGCCTCACCGTCCCCGGCATGGACCTGCCGGGCGTCAAGGTGTTTCGCGACTTTGGCGACGTGGCGGATCTGCGGCGGGCCGCGAAGGGCGCGCGCGCCGTGGTTATCGGCGGTGGCCTGCTGGGACTCGAAGCGGCCCATGGTCTCGCCAAGGGGGGTGCCGCGGTCACCCTCGTTCATCTCATGGATCGCCTCATGGAGCGTCAGCTCGATGCGCACTCTGCGCAGATGCTTGCGCGCGAGGTCGAGGCGCGTGGGGTCGAGGTGCTGCTCGGCGCGGAAACCACGCGGGTGGATGGCCGCCGCCAAGTCGAGGCAGTGCGGCTCGCCAACGGCCGCGTGATCGCCGCCGATCTGCTGGTGGTGGCGGTCGGCGTGCGGCCCAACGTCGACCTCGCGCGCGCCGCCGGGATCGAGGTGAACCGCGGGATCCTGGTCGACGACTGCCTGGAGACGAGCGTTCCAGGCATCCACGCGATCGGCGAATGCGCCGAGCATCAAAGCCAATGCTACGGGCTGGTCGCGCCGGCGTATGAGCAGGCGCGCGTCCTTGCTCAACGCCTCGCCGGTTGCGACGCGCGCTATCCCGGCAGCGTGCTCGCCACCAACCTCAAGGTCTCCGGCGTCCGAGTTTTCTCCGCCGGCGATTTCCTGGGTACGCCCGGTACCGAGGCGATCGTCCTCTCCGATCCGGGCCTCAAGACCTACAAAAAACTCGTGATCGCCGATGATCGCCTGGTCGGTGCGGTTTTGTTCGGGGATACCGCTGATGGCCCCTGGTATCTCGATCTCATCCGATCGGGGGTTCGGATCGACGCTATTCGCGACGAGCTGGTGTTTGGCCGCGCGTTGGCCAATGCGCTCGAAGAGTCCGATCGCCCACAAATTAGTCACGATCAAAAGATGGGCAAGTCGCAGCCTGAAAGGGCAGCAAGCCTGTCCTACAAAGTTTCGGCGACCCCTGGCATCTCAGTACCAGCGCATTGAAATCAAATGAGATTATCGCATGCACATATTTGGCACCCGGATTGCAAGACGGCTTGTGCGTGCGCCGTCGCAGCCGATAGCTACGCTCCCAAAGCCGGGCAAGCCTCCAGCACCGAAGCTGAATCCGATCTCGTCACACAAGCGAGGGCGGCTTTTTTCGCTCGGCCCGGCACATCGCTGCCGGCGCCACGGTGCAACACCGCTGGTTGGCTCGCGCGCGGCGACCCCGGCCACAGGAATTCCAGGAGCGTCCCAATGGATTACGCAAAGCCGTCCGAGGTCGCGGCGTCGATGATCGATAGTGCCGACAATAAGTTGCGGCTTGCACCGCCCGACTTGTTGATTCGCGGCGTGCTGTCGGGCGCGATTCTCGGCGTTGCCACCAGCCTCGCGTTCAATGCCGCGATCTCGACCGGTCAACCGCTGGTCGGCGCTATCATCTTTCCGGTTGGTCTCGTCATGATCGTGCTACTCGGGCTCGAGCTCGTCACCGGCAGTTTCGGTCTGTTGCCGCTCGCGTGGCTCGATCGTGACGCGAGTGCCGGGCAAGTTATCAGCAACTGGAGTTGGGTCTTCCTCGGAAACCTGATCGGCAGCGTCGGTTACGGCGCCCTGCTCGCGATTGCGCTCACCAACATGGGCACCATCGAACCCAGTGGGGTCGCGGCGCGCATCGTTGCGGTCGCCGAAGCCAAGACCGTTGGCTACGCGGCGCTCGGCACCGCCGGGATGGTGACCGTTTTCGTCAAAGCGATCCTCTGCAACTGGTTGGTCTGCCTCGGCGTGGTGCTCGCCATGACCACGACCTCCACCATTGGCAAGATCGCCGCGGCCTGGATGCCGATTACCGTGTTCTTCGCCCAGGGCTTTGAGCATGCGGTGGTGAACATGTTCGTCATTCCAACCGGCATGCTGCTCGGCGCCAAGATCACGTTCGCCGATTGGTGGCTATGGAACCAGATTCCCGTCACGCTCGGCAACCTTGTTGGCGGCGCTGTCTTCACCGGACTTGCCCTTTACCTGACCTATCGGCCGAAGCGGGCGGCGGCGCCGAGCTCCGTAGCGCAGGTACCTGCCGAATGAGGCGCGGCGCCAGGACGGCGACATGAACGCGATCACCACCATGAGCGGCGATTTCACCCCCGAGCAGAAACGCTATCTTGAAGGCTTCACGTCCGGCCTGCAGGCTGGGCGCGCGGTCCGCGGGCTGACGACGGGTGGCGCCGCGCCGGCGGTTGCCGCGCCAGCGCCGGAGCCAGTCGGTCCTGATGCGGCGCACCTGAAGGCGCAGGACCGCTTTCTCAAGGAGGGCAAGAAGCTCTCCGATCAGGAGAAGTTCAAGCGCGACCTGCATCCGTTCGACGGTTACGAGAAGCTCAAGGCGCAGGCGGTCGCAAACGAGGCGCCCAAACCCGATGATAATTTCCGCTGGCGCTTCTTCGGCCTGTTCTACTGCGCGCCGAGCCAGAAGACCTACATGTGCCGGCTGCGCATTCCTAACGGGGTGCTCAAGCACTGGCAGTTCGCGGGCATCGCTGATCTTGCCGAGCGTTACGCTGGTGGCTACGTCCATGTGACGACGCGTGCCAATCTGCAGATGCGGGAGGTCGAGCCCAACAACGCGGTCGCGATGGTGGAGGCGATCCAGGACCTCGGCCTCGCCTCGCGCGGCTCCGGCGCCGACAACATCCGCAATGTCACCGGCACGCCCACTGCCGGCATCGACCCGCAGGAACTCATCGACACCCGCCCCTATGCGCGCGAGTGGCATTTTCACATCCTGAACGATCGCTCGCTCTACGGCATCCCGCGCAAGTTCAATGTCGGGTTCGACGGCGCCGGCCGCATTCCAGTGCTCGAGGACACCAACGATATTGGATTTCAAGCGGTCGAGATCGCCGATGGTTTCGGCGTCGCGCCGGGCGTGTGGTTTCGCCTCATGCTCGGCGGCATCACCGGTCATCACGATTTCGCCCGCGAGACCGGCGTCGTCGTTCGACCCGCAGAGGCGACCGCTGTGGCCGACGCGGTGGTGCGCGTGTTCATCGACTACGGTGACCGCACCGATCGCACCAAGGCGCGGCTCAAGTATGTGCTCGACAATTTTGGAATCGAGAAGTTCCTGACGCTGGTCGAGGAAAAGCTCGGCCGCCAGCTGGTCAAGGTTCCGTCCGCCGCCGTCAAGCCGCGCCCGCCGCAGCATCGCACCGCTCACATCGGCGTCCACCAGCAGAAACAGGTGGGGCTCAACTGGATCGGCGTCGTACTTCCCGTCGGCAAGCTCATGGGCGACCAGATCCGCGGACTTGCCAAGATCGCGGCTGATCTCGGCGACGGCGAGCTCCGCCTCACGGTGTGGCAGAACCTGCTGATTTCCGGGGTACCCGACCACAAGGTCGCAGTGGCCGAGGCCGCTATTGCCACGCTCGGGCTCGCCACCCAGGCGACCTCTATTCGCGCCGGGCTCGTGGCCTGCACCGGTAACATCGGCTGTAAGTTTGCGGCTTCCGACACCAAGCGCCACGCCGAAGAGATTGCACGCTGGTGCGAGGCGCGCGTTGTGCTCGATGGGCCGATCAACATCCACTTGACTGGATGCCATCATTCCTGCGCCCAGCACTATATCGGCGACGTTGGCCTGCTCGCCTGCAAGGTGCAGACCTCGGGGGAGGGCGACGCCGTCGAGGGTTATCACGTCCTGGTCGGCGGCGGCTTTGGCAGCGAGGCAGGGCTCGCACGTGACGTCTATCGCGACGTGAAAGCTGAGGATGCGCCGCGGATCGTGGAGCGCATGCTCAAGTCCTACCTGGCACATCGCGGGTCGTCGGATGAAACGTTCCTAGCTTTCACGCGCCGGCATGACGTTGCCGCGCTCAAGGTTTTGTTTGATGCGGAGGCGGTTGAATGACTTAGGTTGTGGTCCCGCCGCGCGTCGAATTGATCGGCGCCAACGCGCCGTTCTCGCCCGAGCAGCGCGACTGGCTCAATGGCTTCTTCGCGGGCTTGATCTCGCCCGACGGCGCGGGCGTCACCGCGCTCTCACCCGAGCAATCCGCCGCACTGATGCCGACTCTGCCGGGCGGCATTCCCGCTGACGGCGGTGACGGTGAGGCACCCTGGCACGACCAGTCGCTCGAACTCCCCGAGCGCATGAAGCTTGCAGAAGGCCGCCCGCTGCGCCGTCGCATGATGGCGGCGATGGCGCAACAGGACTGCGGTCAGTGCGGCTACAACTGCAACGACTATTCGGAGGCGCTATTCAGCAAGACGGAAGCGCGGTTGACCCTGTGCGTGCCGGGCGGCAAGGACACCACCCGCATGCTCAAGAAACTCTACGAGGAGATGGATGCGAAACCGCCCACGCCGGCCGTCATCTCCCCGCCGGAGGACAAGGCCACCGCTGTTGTGTCGGCCGGGATCACGCGCGACGTCCCCGCGCTTGCTCGCTTCCGCTCTCGTACGCGTCTCAATAAGAAAGGGTCCGAGAAGGAAACCTGGCACATCGAGTTCGATCTCACCGATAGCGGGATCGACTACGTGGTCGGCGATTCGTTTGGACTTTATCCGACCAACGATCCCGGGCTCGCTGACGCGGTGCTCCGCGCGCTTGGTGCGCCGGCGGAGTTTCCGATCGGAGGCCGGCCGCTACGCGATGTGCTGATCGACAGCGTCTCGCTCGCACCCGCGCCCGACATGCTGTTCCAACTCATCTCCTACATCACCGGCGGCGATCGGCGGCAGAAGGCGCGGGCCCTCGCCGAGGGCGAGGATCCCGACGGCGACGCCGCAACCCTCGACGTGCTGGCGGCATTGGAAAAATTTCCCGGCGTGCGCCCAGATCCGGAAGCCTTCGTGGAAGCGCTCGAGCCGCTGCAGCCGCGCCTCTACTCGATTGCCTGTTCGTCGAAGAGCAATCCGAATGCGGTCGCGCTCACCGTCGACGCGGTGCGCTATCCCATCAAGGGCCGTCAGCGCCTGGGCGTCGCGTCGACGTTCCTGGCGGAACGCACCAAGCCGGGCGATGCGATCAAGGCTTACGTGCAGAAGGCGCATCAATTCGGACTTCCGGCCGATCCGTCGGTGCCGATCATCATGGTCGGCCCCGGTACCGGCGTCGCGCCGTTCCGCGCATTCCTGCACGAGCGCATGGCTACGAAGGCGTCCGGCCGCAACTGGCTGTTCTTCGGTCACCAGCGGCGCGACTGCGATTTCTTCTACGAGGATGAGTTCGCCGGCATGAAATCGGCGGGGGTGCTCACCCGGCTTTCGCTTGCCTGGTCGCGTGATGGCAAGGAGAAGTTCTACGTGCAGGACCGCATGCGCGAAGTCGGCCGCGACCTGTGGTCCTGGCTCACCGAGGGCGCGCATTTCTATGTCTGCGGCGACGGCAAGCACATGGCAAAGGATGTGGAGCGCGCACTGGTCGACATCGTGGCCCAGCATGGCGCGCGCACGATCGACGAGGCGATCGCGTTCGTCGCCGACCTCAAGCGCAAGGGTCGCTATCAGCAGGACGTTTATTGAGCGCGAGCCATGCGGGCGTGTTTCGCTGATCCAGCCGAGTATCGCGGGCATGTGACGGGGGCAAATGCCGCAACCGACCTATTGCGCGAATTTGGAATTTTGACCCTTAAGAGTGTTCTGTCTAAGATAAAACTTCTTTTGTGCGGCGTACTATTGCCTGAAAAGAAAATAGATTTCTATGGTGTTGGATCGGCCTCACACACGAGAGCAGCGATCATGTCCCTCAACACCACCCATGCGGCCAAGTGGGCCGCGAACCAAGCGGCGCGCAGCGATACCGCCCATACGGTCCCGCGGATCAGCGAGGACTGGCTGTCGGTCATCATCGGTCTTCTCATCTTCGTTCTGGCGTTGGCGGTGCTGGTCAACGTCGACCTCATCGGCTGGGTCGTCACGACGGCGGTTTGGAGCAACGTCGCCTCGGCGCTCGGGACGGCATCGAAATCCTACACCGCGCTCGGCGGCGGCGGCGCCCTCATCGCCACCTACGTGGCGCTCCTGATCGTGTTGAGCGCTGCGGCAATTGCGCTCAAAAGCGACGTGACGAAATTCGCGCTCGCCTTCACGGCGGTGTTCTGGATCGCCTATGCGAGCTGGATCATCGGCAACTTCGCCAATTTCGCGGCGGTCACGCCCGCCGAGCAGCAGAAGTTCGGCATCAACTGGTCGCTCAAGCTCACCAACGAGGGCGGGTACATCTTCGCGTTGATTGCCGGTCTGGTCATTGCGAACGCCTTTCCGCGTTTCGCCGAGGCGATCAAGGATGCGGTGCGGCCCGAACTCTACATCAAGGTTGCGATCGTCATCCTGGGCGGCTTCTTCGCGGTCACCGCCGCCGGCAAGCTCAACCTCGCGAGCGCGCTGCTCCTGCGCGGCGTTGCGGCGATCATCGAGGGCTATCTGATCTATTGGGCAGTGGTTTATTTCGTCGCCCGCAAATGGTTCGGCTTCAACCGCGAATGGGCAGCGCCGCTCGCCTCCGGCATATCGATCTGCGGCGTCTCGGCGGCGATCGCCACCGGCGGCGCGATCCGGGCGCGGCCGGTCGTGCCAGTCCTGGTCTCATCGCTGGTCGTGATCTTCGCCGTGATCGAAGTGCTGATCCTCCCGTTCCTGGCGCAGACGTTCCTGGCACACGAGCCACTCGTGGCCGGTGCCTGGATGGGGCTTGCGGTCAAGACCGACGGCGCCGCGGTCGCGGCCGGCGGCATCACCGAGTCGCTGATCCTGGCGAAGTCCGCGGCCGCCGGCGTGAAATATCAGCCGGGCTGGATCCTCGGCACCACCGCCACCATCAAGGTCTTCATCGACATCTTCATCGGTATCTGGGCATTCGTGCTGGGTTGGATCTGGACCAATCACATCAACGTCAGCAAGGACAAGGCCCAGGTCACGGAGATCTGGGAGCGGTTTCCGAAATTCATCATCGGCTTCGTGATCACCTTTGCGGTGGGCCTCTATCTAGCCTTGGGGACGCCGGCTGACATTGCTTCGAAAGTGCCCGCGGCGATCGGCGAAGCCAACACATTCCGGGTGATCTTCTTCATCCTGACGTTCTTCTCGATCGGGGTTCTCTCCAACTTCAAGAAGCTATGGCAGGAGGGCATCGGCAAACTCGCGGCGGTGTACGTGGTCAGCCTGTTCGGGTTCGTGATCTGGGTCGGGCTCCTGATCTCGTGGCTGTTCTTTGCCGGCATCAAGCCGCCGCTCGCCAGCTGACCTCGGAGGAACACATCATGTCGGAACCGAATATCAGTGAAGAACTTCGCAACGCCAAATCGGAGCCGCTGCTGCCGATCGAAAAGAAGCTGATCGGTTGGAGCCTCGGGATCGGAATTGCGTTGCTGATCGTGCTGGCGTTCGTCAACCACTACTTTCCGGTGACGCTGTAGGCTCGCATGAACGTCCATCAGCCGCCCGCCGTCCGCACCACCTGCCCCTATTGCGGGGTCGGCTGCGGCTTGCGGGTGGCGCCTGATGGGCGCGGCGGTGCAACGGTTGCCGGCGATAGCGAGCATCCAGCGAATTTCGGCCGTTTGTGCTCCAAGGGCGCAGCGTTGGGCGAAACCCTCGGCCTGCGCGAGCGGCTGCTGCACCCGATGCTGCGCCAGCGCGATGGCACTTTTGTACGCCTGGATTGGACGAGTGCGCTCAATCGCGTCGCCGGTGAATTCGAGCGCATTCTCGACCGCAACGGCCCGGATGCAATCGCGTTCTATCTGTCCGGCCAGCTTCTGACCGAGGACTACTACGTCGCCAACAAGTTGATGAAGGGCTTCCTCGGCTCCGCCAACGTCGACACCAATTCCCGGCTGTGCATGTCCTCGACGGTCGCCGGCCAGCGGCGCGCCTTCGGATCCGATACCGTGCCGGGCTGCTATGAGGATCTCGATCTTGCCGACCTGATCGTACTGGTCGGCTCCAACGCGGCCTGGTGCCACCCGGTGCTCTACCAGCGCATGGTCGCCAACAAGCGCGCGCGCGGCGCCAGGATAGTCGTCGTCGATCCGCGTCGGACTGCGACCACCGAAGACGCCGACCTCGTGCTGCAGATCAGGGGCGGAACCGACACGGCACTGTTCTGCGGGCTCTTGGTGCATCTCGCCGAACGCGATGCGCTCGACCGGCGCACGATCGACGCCCACACGACCGGTTTTTCGGAAGCGCTTGTACGCGCCCGTGAGATTGCGCCCGATGTTGCAGTCACGGCTCGCACCACCGGGCTCGATCCGGCCGATGTGGCGCGCTTTTTCGACCTGTTCCGATCGACCGCAAGGATCGTCACCGCGTTCTCGCAAGGGGTCAACCAGTCGGCGCAAGGTACCGACAAGGTCAACGCCATCATCAATTGCCATCTCGCCACCGGCCGCATCGGCAAGCCCGGCATGGGGCCGTTCTCGCTCACAGGTCAACCCAACGCCATGGGCGGACGCGAGGTGGGGGGGCTGGCAAATCAGCTCGCCGCCCACATGGGTTTCGAACCCGATGAAGTCGATCGCGTTCGCCGGTTTTGGAGCGCTCCCCGGATCGCGACGCGGGAAGGCCGCAAGGCGGTGGCGATGTTCGACGCGGTTGCGGCGGGCAAGATCAAGGCGCTGTGGGTGATGGCGACCAATCCGGCGGTCTCGCTGCCCGACGCGGCTACGGTGCGCGCCGCGCTCAACAAGCTCGAACTCCTGGTCGTGTCCGACAACGTGCTGTCCAACGATACGGTGAACAGCGGGGCGCACATTCTGCTGCCGGCCGCCGGCTGGGGGGAGAAGGACGGCACTGTCACCAACTCGGAGCGGCGCATCTCGCGCCAGCGCGCATTCCTGCCGCTTCCAGGCGAGGCCCAGCCGGACTGGTGGATCGTCAAAGAGGTCGCCCATTGCCTCGGCTACGGCGCGCAGTTTCCCTATCAGTCGGTGGCCGATGTGTTTCGCGAGCACGCCGCGCTTTCGGCATTTGAAAACGACGGCTCCCGCGATTTCGACATCGGCGCGCTCGCCGGGCTTGATGACCAGGCCTACGACGCGCTCGAGCCAGTGCAGTGGCCGCAACCCGCACGCCAAGCCGTCCAGCAGCGGCTCTTCGCCAATGGCGGCTTCTATACGCCCGATCGCAAGGCACGGTTTGTTGCGCCAGAGCGGCCCGAACTCGGCACCGGCGTGGATCGCGACTTCGGCTTTCGCCTCAATACCGGGCGTGTGCGGGATCAATGGCACACCATGACGCGCACCGGCCTCAGTCCGAAACTGGCGGCGCACAGATCCGAGCCGTTCGTGGAGATCAACCCCGACGACGCGGCACGTGCTGGCGTCGCCGACGGCGGCTTTGCGCGGGTTGCAACGCGTTACGGGTCGGTCCTCTTGAAAGCCAAAATCAACGACGGCCAGCCGTCTGGCACGCTGTTCGCGCCCATCCATTGGAGCGAAGCAAATTCCTCCGCGGCGCGCGTCGGCGATCTCGTCGCGCCCGTCACCGATCCCCATTCTGGCCAGCCGGATGCCAAGGCCACAGCCGCCGCGATCACACCGGTCGCGTTTCGCATGGGCGGATTTGCACTCACCCGGGAGCCGATCGCGCTGCCTGACGGCACGTGGTGGGCCCGGATCGCCGTGGCAGGCGGGGTCGGGTACAGTTTCGCCAACAATAGCAACCCGGCTGCCTGGCGCGACCATCTGGCCGGGGTGCTCACGGGCGAGCTCGCCGAATATGTCGACGAAGCGCGAGGGATCTTCCGCACCGCCTCCTTCATCGACGGCCGTCTCGACGGCTGCGTGTTTCTGGGCCCCGTCGACAGCGTGCCGAAGGCCGTGCCCCCGTGGGACGCCGTTAAGGCCCTGTTTGAAGCCGACACGATCGCCGAGCGCGAACGCCAAACGCTGCTGTCCGGCCGTAACGGTCTGCCCGACCCCGGGCCGCTGGTCTGTGCCTGCTTTGCGGTCGGGCTCGCCGGGATAGAAAACGCGGTTGCATCGGGCGCGACGAGCGTCGAAAAGATCGGCAAGCTGTTGCGTGCCGGAACCAATTGCGGGTCATGCCTCCCCGAACTCAAGAAGGTCGTCGCGCGGGCGCAGGTCGTGGAGAACGTGTGATGGAGAACGCTCATGACCGCGTCTGACAGAACCCGCCACCCGGCCGAGGCGCGCTCGCCGCGGATGGAGGATTTGGCACGGCTGCCGGTGTTCTTCGCCCTCGAAGGCAAGCGCGTCGTTGTGGCTGGCAGCGGTGCAGGCGCGGCCTGGAAGGTCGAGCTCCTATCGGCTGCGGGCGCGCAGGTCGGCGTGTATGCGGATGGATCGGCCGAAGAATTCATCGACATCGCCGCCCATGCGCCGCGCGGCCCGGTAACCATTCACGCGCGTGCCTGGCAAGCCGCCGATCTTGTTGGAGCGGCGATCGCGGTCGGCGGGTTCGAGCGCAACGAAGACGCCGCGCGCTTCGCGCAGGCGGCGCGCGGCGCCGGCGTGCCGGTCAACGTGATCGACAAGCCGCAATTCTGCGATTTCGCTTTTGGAGCCATCGTCAACCGCTCGCCGCTGGTCATCGGCATTTCGACCGATGGTGCAGCTCCCGTCTTCGGGCAGGCGATTCGAGCCAAGCTCGAAGCGGTGATTCCGCGAGGCTTTGCGGCGTGGGCGGGGGCCGCGCGGCGCTGGCGCGAAGGCGTCAAGGCGTGCGGCCTCTCGTTTGCGGCGCGCCGGCGGTTCTGGCAATTGTTCACCGCGAACGCGTTACGCAATCCTGATCATGCGCCGGTCGAAGCCGACTTTGCAAATCTGCTCGCATTGACCCGCCGCGAGGCCGAGGCTGCCGAAGTCTGGATCGGTCACATTGGTCGGCGCCGGCCCCGGTGACCCTGAATTGTTGACCTTGAAGGCGGTACGCGCCCTGCAGTCGGCGGACGTGATTTTGTTCGATGCGCTGGTCGATCGCGCCGTGCTCGAATTCGCACGCCGCGAAGCCAAGAAGATGTTGGTTGGTAAGACCGGCTACGGTCCATCCTGCAAGCAGGACGATATCAACGCGCTGATGGTGTCGCTCGCGAAAAGCGGCCGGCGCGTGGTGCGGCTGAAGGGCGGCGACCCGCTGATCTTCTCGCGTGCTGGCGAGGAGATTGCCGCGTGCCGCGCGGCCGGCGTTGCGGTGGAGGTCGTGCCGGGCATCACCGCCGCACAAGGCGCCGCCGCCAGTCTTGGCGTCTCACTGACCCATCGCTCCCACGCCCGTCGCCTGCAATACATCACCGGCCACGATCGCGACGGCCGCCTGCCGGCGGATATCGACTGGTCGAGCGTCGTCGACCCGTCGGCGACCACGGTGGTCTACATGCCCAAGAAGACGCTTGCCGAGCTCGCCACCCGCGCCATCGCCCAGGGTCTCGACCCGGCCACGCCCGCCGTCGCGGTCGCGGGGGCAACGCGCGCAGGCGAAACCGCAATCAGCGCGCCCGTGTCGGAGATTGCGGGCAGGCTCGATCAGGCCGAGACCAAGGGCCCCGTGCTGGTGTTGATCGGGCGGGCACTGGCGAGTGTCAGTCACCAGATGAAAGACGATGCACGGCCGGGGGCGGAAGATCGGCGACAGGCGTGAACGAAAAACTATCTGTCTGTCCTTGTCGTCTATCCTCAGTCTCGCGATGCCCTCAGCGCGTCTACTGCAGCCTTGTGATCGCGCACGATGATTTCCACCGGATTCGCGATCTTGCCATCCTGCTCGCTCAGCAGCCGGCCGGGGCGTTCAGGCGCGCGGCCCCAGCCGCACGGCGCCGCCAGACCAAACTCGGGTAGATATTTGCGCACGGTCTTGAGTTGGCCGCGCAGGCCCTGGGCACCGTGCAGATGGTGGATCGCCCCGATATAGGTCCGGGCGCCCTGCGTCTTGAGATCCCGCAACGGCGCGAAGAACGTATCGTCGGTCGAGCCCAGCGTTGGAATGTGGAGAAAATCGATCCGCCGGTTCGAGGCAGCGATCGCGGTATTGAGCAGCAGTACCGCGCCTTCGAGGCTCGCCGGCTGGCGCGACGGCCAACCGTTAAGCGTGCCGAAGCAGGCATGGTGGCCGAGCGCGACCATTGTTGGGATCGGAATTTCTCCCGCCGGCGCCATCACCCGCTCGGCCTCGCGCCGGCCGGCCTCGGGGCTCTCTGCCATCTTGTTCTCAATCAGCCGGTGCTCGATCGCCAGATCCCACTGGATGGCAAGATCCTCGGGCGGGATCAGCTCGACCATCTTGGCGATCTCGGTTCGCAGCGCATCGGTCAGGCCAGGCACCACCCGCTCCACATCGCCGGGCTCCGGGAAGAAATAGGTCACCGCGCTGTAGCTGAGCGGTAAGCAGACCTGAAACCGCACGTGCTCCGGAATCGCACCTTCCTTCTTGAGCGCGCGAAAGATCGCGTAGGAATTCACAGCGTCGCGCGTATAGCCCAGCCGCCATCCGGGGTCGCCGAACCGCACCTTGTTGATCCCGGGTTTGACCCGGAACGCAAACTCGTCGTGACGCCCGCGCGGCTTCCACCATTCGACCCCGTTCTCGTCGGGTGCGGGTCGCTTGATGGTTTCGAGCGCGGGATGCCCGTTATAGACCCGGTAAGCGAGGCCATCGATCCAGTAGCTGCGCTCACCGACCTCGCCATCCGGCATGTAGGCGAGCCACGGACCAAGCGGCGCGCCGACCTTGCGAAAAGCCTCTTCGGCAGTTTGCACCGGAATGCTTCCGACCAACAATAATTCCCCGGGCATTGTTTCCTCATATTTCTGGTGATTTGTAGATTCTGACGTAGCCCGGATGGAGCGTCAGCGTGATCCGGGTCGGAAGTCCCGCAGTGCGCCGCGCTCCACGCGGCTACAAACATCTATTCAAACCCCTTCCCCGCGGCCGCGAGCTTCGCCAACAGCGGTGCTGGCTCGTGCTGGGTATCACCGGTCTTGCTGGCGAAGGTCTTCAACTGTTCGCATACGTACGCGAGCCCAACCGTGTTCGCGTAATGCATCGGTCCACCGCGCCAGATCGGAAAGCCATAGCCATAGACCCAGATCACGTCGATATCGCCGGCGCGTTGCGCGATTCCTTCGTCGAGAATGCGCGCGCCTTCATTGATCATCGGGAACAGCAGGCGCTCGACAATGTCCTTTGCCTCAAACCGATGCCGGTGGATACCAAACTTCGTGGACGTTGCGACGATCAGCTGTTCCACCTCCTCGTCGGGCCTCGGCGTGCGCGAGCCCGGTTCGTACAGATAGAAACCACGACCGGTCTTTTGGCCGAAGCGGCCCAGTTCGCACAGCTGGTCGGCAATCGGCGCCGCATAGCCCTGTGACTTGCGCATGCGCCACCCGACGTCGAGGCCGGCGAGGTCGCTCACCGCCAGCGGCCCCATGGCAAAGCCGAACGCCGTCATGGCGGCGTCGATCTCGCGCGGTACCGCGCCTTCAAGCAGCACGCGTTCGGTCTCGACCGAGCGCAGGCGGTGCATGCGGTTGCCGACAAAACCGTGGCAAACGCCGACCACGACCGGTGCCTTGCCGATCTTGCGCGCGATGCCGAGCGCGGTTGCCAGCGCCTGTGGCGAGCTCTTTTCCCCGCGCACCACTTCCAAGAGCCGCATCACGTTCGCCGGGCTGAAGAAGTGCATGCCGACGACCGCCTCCGGCCGTTCCGTCGCCCGTGCTATGGCGTTCACGTCAAGATAGGACGTGTTGGTTGCCAGCACTGCGCCAGGCTTGGCAATGCGGTCGAGCGCGGAGAACATTTCATTCTTGACTGCCATGTCCTCGAACACGGCTTCGACAATAATGTCGGCGTCTGCCACAGCGGCGAGATCGGTCGTGGGTTTCAGCAACCCGATGCGGTGCGCCGCGTCGTCCTTGGAAAGACCGCCGCGCGCCGCCGAAGCCTGATAGTTCTTCTCAATCGTCGCGAGGCCGCGCGTCAGTGCCTCTTGCGAGTTTTCGACGATCGTCACCGGAATGCCGACATTGGCAAAGCACATCGCGATGCCGCCGCCCATGGTGCCGGCGCCGATCACCGCTGCGCGCTTGACGTCGTTTGGTTTGATCTCACGCAGGTCCGCCGCCTTCGCGGCCTCGCGTTCTGCGAAGAAAATATGACGCTGTGCTTT
This sequence comes from uncultured Alphaproteobacteria bacterium, assembly GCA_963833605.1. Taxonomy (GTDB): domain Bacteria; phylum Pseudomonadota; class Alphaproteobacteria; order Rhizobiales; family Xanthobacteraceae; genus JAFAXD01. The sequence goes on along the minus strand of CAWHYZ010000023.1, from coordinate 258,865 downwards.
TGATTCCTCGCTCGCGACCAGATCGAGGAAGCTTGCACGTTCGCGCGCGAGAGCCTCGTCGATCGGCGATTCGATGGCATCGCGCAGGGACCGGATCGCGCGCCCCGGCGCAATCGGGCCGCCCACGCGTTTGGCAGACTTGGCCGCGAGCTGGTCGAACATGGCCGGATCGGCCTTCAGGGCGGCAAGCTTGTCGTCACGGTCGCGCGCCAGCGTCAGGGGACGCTTTTCGTCGATCATCCGACGCGCAAACGCAATGGCCGCGGTCCTGAGATCGCCCTCCGCGATCTCGTCAACCAGCCCGCATGCACGCGCGTCCGCGGCGGTGATCGGATCGCCCGAAAGGATCATCGCCAGCGCCTTTGCCATGCCGGCAAGCCGCGGCAGACGCTGGGTGCCGCCGGCGCCAGGCATCAGGCCGAGCTTGATTTCGGGCAATGCCAGGCGCGTGCCCGGCGCTGCAATGCGGAAATGACAGCCTAGCGCGACCTCGAGTCCGCCCCCCATCGGCGTCCCAAATAGCGCAGCGACCACCGGTTTGCCCATCCGCTCGATTGCCTCGATCACCTCCGGTGTGGTCGGACTTTGGGGCGGCTGGCCGAATTCCGAGATATCGGCGCCGGCGATGAAGGTGCGGCCCGCGCAAGCCAGCACCACACCTTCGATCGCCGCATTGCGGCGCGCCTCCTCCAACGCCGCGACCAGGAGCGCGCGCAGCCCGTTGTTGAGGGCATTGACCGGCGGATTGTCGACGACGATGACGCCGATATTGCCGTCGACATTGAGAGTAACGAGAGGCACGAGGTCTCCTTTCTGGAAAGTCCGGCATCGTAAAGGGCGGCACGAAGGGTTCAACCCCTCGTGTGGTGGCGCTGGGCAGTGCCGTTGACACGCGTCCGCAACGCTTCAATGTTGAGCTGGCGGCTGCCGGGACGCGGTCGCGCGGGGATGGGTGTGAGACGGACAAATGCCATTGTGCTGGCGACGTTGACCGCCGCGCTGCTGATCACGCCGGCCGCAAGCGCGCAGTCGCCAGCGGCGCCTCCCGCTGACAGCGAGGTCGATCGCACCAGCGGCGCGTACCTCTACGAGCGTTATTGCTCGGTCTGTCACGGCGGCGACGGGCGCGGAACGTTGATCGGATTTCCATTGGTTGGGCTGCCGTCCGGACCGGTGACACCCGCACTTGTGCTCGAAGCGCTGCGCACGCCGCTGCAGATGATGCCGAGCTTTCCCAGGGATGTGATCAGCGATGACGCCGTGACACTGCTCGCTCACCACATCGCAACCCTCGAACGCGCCGCAACCGGGGCAGCTCTTCCTCCGCTGCTGGACATATCAGCGGCCGCGGTGCGGCCCATAACCCCACTACCACCCGCGCCGATGGTTGGACCGGCCGATCCGAAGTCCTACGAAATGAAGGAATTCGACGCCGGCGCATGCGGCGCAGGCCACGACCTCGCGGTCGCGCCCGACGGACGCATCTGGTACGCCGGCGTCGAGCGCAACAACATCGTCATGTTCGATCCAAAGAGCGAGCGCCTGCGCTGCTGGCCGATCCCAACGCGCAACGGTCGACCACAGGGACTTCGGGTCGATCGTGACGGCATGGTCTGGTTCACACTCACTGGTCTGCCAGACAACAAGGTTGCGATGTTCGATCCCAGGACCGAGTTGTTCAGCGAATTCCTGATGCCGCACCGGCCTCAGCCGTTTGTGTTTCCGCACATGCTGGTGTTCGATGCCGATCGCAATCCCGTGTTCTCGCTTGCCTACGGCGACGGCGCTGGCCGCATCGACCGCAAGACCGGACATTTCGATTATTTCCCGATTCCGACCTACAGAGCATATCCGGACGGCATCGAGATTGCGCGCAACGGTCACATCTGGATGGCAGAGTCCATCGGCAACAAGCTGGTCGAGATCGATCCGAAGACCGGCAAAGCAATCGAAATTCCGCACCCGCGCGCCTCTGAGGATCCGGGGCCGCGCGCCATCGCGTTTGATTCGCACGGCAACATCTGGTTCTCCGAGCGCGAGTTCGGCAGTCTCGGCATGTTCGATCCACGCACCCGGCGCTGGCGCAGCTGGCGTGCGCCGGCGCACGGCGGCAACGCGTACGGGACCGATGCAATCGTCATCGATCGTCGCGATGCGGTCTGGTTCAGCCACTCGGGCGGCAACTATATCGGCCGTTTCGATCCGCGGACCGACATGGTTTTCATCTATCCGTTTCTCACCAGCAATATGAATTGCCGTCATATGGACCTCGCCAAGGACGGGGCGCTCTGGTGTGTCAGTTCGCGCGTGCCCAAGCTGGTACGGCTGACGGTCAAGGGGACGGGCGGGTAGACGCTTGAATTGAAAGTTCCCTATAGCCTGAGGCTATACGCGGGCAGCATCAGCCTTGTCGGGGGGCTGCAGTTCGTTCGCAAGGCGTCTCAGACATTTCGTGTTTGAACCCGCGCGGAAGTCGTGCCAGAAAACTCATGTGCACGACAGCGCATCAGCATTCGGTCTTCTGCTCAGTGGCGATCCCGCGCTTTACGGCATCGTCCGCTTGTCGCTGGCGGTGAGTTTTGGCGCCACGGTGCTTGCCGCAATCGTTGCGTTGCCGCTTGGCGCCGCGCTGGCACTGACACGCTTTCCAGGCCGAGCCGCTGTTATCGTCGTCCTCAACGCCTCGATGGGGTTGCCGCCGGTGGTCGTCGGGCTTGCGGTCTATTTGCTGCTGTCGCGCTCCGGTCCGCTCGGGTTCCTCGGCATACTGTTCACCCCGCAAGCGATGGCGCTCGCCCAGGCGCTGCTGGTGATGCCGATCATTGCGGCGTTGACGCGACAGACGGTCGAGGACGTGTGGTCCGAATACCGTGACGAGCTGACCGCCATGCGGGTGGGGCCGCTGCGCCGGGTGGCCACCCTCATTTGGGACGCGCGTTTCAGCCTGATGACCGCGTTGCTCGCGGGCTTCGGCCGCGCCGCCGCGGAGGTCGGCACTGTCATCATCGTCGGCGGCAACATCGAAGGCTTCACGCGCGTGATGACCACCGCGATTGCGCTCGAGACGTCCAAAGGCGATCTGCCGCTGGCGTTGGGGCTCGGTGTGGTGCTGATCGCCCTCATCATCGCGATCAATGCGTTGGCGTGGGGCGTGCGCCGCTTCGGTGAACTGCGAGCGGGATGAAGCAGATGCGCGCACCGGCGAGCGATCTGCCGATCGTGTTCGAGGACACTTCCGTCCATGCTCGCAACGTCGCCATCTTGCAACGCATTTCGCTGGTGTTGGGCCCAGGCGCGCCTACGGTTGTGATCGGGCCCAATGGGGCCGGCAAAACAACCTTGATCCGCCTTGCAGCAAATCTTGACGCGCCGACAACCGGACGCCTGACCTGGGGCGGCAAGCCCGGCACCGACGGCAACCGCATTGCGGTGTTGTTTCAGCGCCCGGTCATGCTGCGTCGATCCGCTGCCGCCAACGTGGCCTACGGCCTGCCGAAACGTGCGGCGCACGAGCGCCGCAAGCGGACTGCCGAGCTCCTGGCGCAGGTCGGGCTTGCTCACGTCGGTGAGCGGCCGGCCCGGCGGCTCTCGGGCGGCGAACAGCAGCGGCTCGCGCTTGCCCGCGCGCTGGCGCGCGAGCCGGAGGTGCTGTTCCTCGACGAACCGACGGCGAGTCTCGATCCGGCCTCGACCAAGGCCGTGGAGGACGTGGTGCGCGCGGTCGCGTCGTCCGGCGTCAAGATCGTCATGACGACCCAGAACCTCGGTCAGGCGCGTCGTTTGGCTGGCGAGATCGTGTTCATGCTGCGCGGGAGCGTGCACGAGCATGCGCCGGTCGAGCAATTCTTCGGCATGCCGCGGACGCCCGAAGCGGAAGCATTCCTGCGCGGCGACCTGGTTGTCTGATCAAAGGAGGCGTTCGATGGCCGCAAGGTCGATGCTTTTCGGAGTGGTTGCTACGCTCGTGCTTGGCGCCTCAGCGTTCGCGCAAGACAAGCCGGGCAATGCCGCGACCGACAAATCGATCGTCGTCGCCTCCACCACCTCGACACAGGACTCTGGACTGTTTGGTCACATTCTACCGATCTTCAAGGCCAAGACCGGCATCGACGTGAAGGTGATTGCGCAGGGGACCGGTCAGGCGCTCGACACCGGGCGGCGCGGCGACGCCGACGTTGTGTTCGTGCACGCCAAACCGGCGGAAGAAAAATTCGTCGCCGATGGAGCCGGCGTGAAGCGTTTTCCCGTCATGTACAACGATTTCGTTCTGATCGGCCCCAAGAGCGACCCTGCCGGGATTGCCGGCAGCAGGGACATCGTGGCAGCGCTCAAGGCGATCAAGGCCAAGGGCGCCCCATTCGTTTCGCGCGGCGATCGTTCCGGCACCCATCAGGCTGAACTCGCGTTGTGGAAACAGGCAGGGATCGACATCGCCGCCGACAAGGGACCTTGGTACCGCGACATCGGCCAGGGCATGGGCGCTGCGCTCAACGCTGCCTCCGCCATGAATGCTTATGTGCTGTCGGACCGCGGCACCTGGATCGCGTTCAAGAATCGCGGCGACCTCACCATCGCGATCGAGCGCGACAACAAGTTGTTCAATCAGTATGGCGTCATCCTGGTGAACCCGCAGAAGCATCCGCATGTCGAACAAGCGCTGGGGCAGGATTTCATCGACTGGTTGATTTCGCCGCAGGGCCAGAAGGCGATTGCCGATTACAAGATCAACGGCGAGCAGCTGTTCTTTCCCAACGCCACCGTGCCAGGCGCGTGATGTCCCACCCACGCTGTCATTGCCCGCGTAAGCGGGCAACCTAGTACTCCTCGGCAGAACTTTGGGGGCAAGGGTTCCAACCGGATGAGTCCTCTCCTCAGCTAGAATTCCTCGATTACTGGGTTGCCCGCTTGTGCGGGCAATGACACCGTGGGGAGAGGTATTTGTTGAAATCCTGGCTGACCATTGTCTTGCTCATCATGACTGCACCAGCGTATTCCGCCGATATCGTCCGTCTTTATGCCGCGGGCAACCTGCGCGATGCGCTTGACGAGACCGCCCGTGCTTTCGAGAGCACCTCTGGCATCAAGGTCGAGCCAAAATACGGACCTTCCGGCATTCTCAAGGATGAGATCGTCGGAGGCGCCAACGCCGATGTCTTCGCGTCCGCCAACACGGAGCATCCACGGACGCTGACGCAGGCCGGCAAGAGTGGGAACGGAGAAACCGCGTTTTTGCCAGGCTGATCACCATGGATGCCATGGATGCCCTCGCGCGCACGCACATCAGGGCATCCATGCAGGTCGGCAACAGGGGCATCCCCAAGGACACCGGTCGTTTTGCAAATGGCCCGAGATGCCCAAACTCTAATCCTGCGGCGGGCCGCCCTGCCAGCGCCGGACCACCTTGGTCTCGATCCCGAACAAGTCGAGCAGGCGGCCGACCGTGTGGTTGATGATGTCGTCCACGGTCTTCGGCTTGGCGTAGAACGCCGGCACGATCGGGGCCACCACCGCGCCGATGTCGGCGAGCGTCGTCATGGTGCGCAGGTGCCCGCCATGCAGCGGCGTCTCCCGCAGCGCCAGCACCAGCCGGCGCTTTTCCTTGAGCGCCACGTCGGCGGCGCGCGAGACGAGCGAACTCGTCACCCCGGTCGCGATCTCGCTCATGGTGCGGATCGAGCACGGCGCGATCACCATCCCCATGGTGGGAAACGACCCGGACGAGATCGCGGCGCCGATGTCGCTTGCCGGGTGGTTGACCGACGCCAGCGCCTTCACGTCCCTCGGCTTGTAATCGGTTTCATAGGCGAGGGTGAGCTCGGCCGATTTGCTCATCACGAGGTGGGTCTCGACGTCGGTATCGCGCAACAGCTCGAGCAGCCGCACGCCGTAGATCACCCCGGAGGCGCCCGATAGGCCGACGATGAGCCGGCGTGTGTCAGCGGCCATCCGTCACCTCGACCAGCGCGCGCGCGAGCGCATCGACCGCCGCCGGCGGAAAGGCCTTGGCGGCCGCGCCCTCGAAGGCCTTGATGTTTTCGCGGGCCGCCTGTTCGCACGAGGCCGCGGGCGTGGATTTGAGTTTTGGCGCAAGCGCCGCCATGGCGTTGAGCTGCAGGTGCTCGCCCTCGAGCTCGATCGCCTGCACCTTCTTGCGAAACGCTGCCGCCGCGTCAGGCGCGACCAGGGGCGCGTTGTCCTTGAGCAGACGGCGCACCGCGCGGAGCGGCACCACGACGCTGCGCTGCCAGCCGTTCGACGTTTCGCTGACCGCTTTGGCGTCATCCACTTTCACGGACTTCTTCTGCGCCGCCATCCACATCAGGAACAGCAGCATGTTGACGTTGATGCCCTGGCTGTCCTGCAGTCCGATGAGCGCCTCCGAAACGCCCTTGCGACCATAGTAGTTGAGCACGAAATCCCAGATCGGCGTGACGGCTTCGGTCATGACGACGCTGCAGCTCCCTGTTCGGGGCGCAATTAAGCATATAAAAGGCTCGGCGACACTAGTGTCCCGGTTCCAACGTTCGTGTCCCCTTGCCGCACTGCTTCATACGAACGTTGGAACCAAAGGGACACTAGCAATCCATGGTTCCAGTGCCGCTTTTCGATTTGAAGTTCCTTTGCGAGGTTGCCGCAACTGCTGTAGGAACTTCAAATCGGCGACACTGGGAGAAACCTCATGGCGCAAACCACCGTCACCAAGCTGCGCACCGCGCTCGGCAACTATCCCTACACCGCCAAGCTCAAGAACGGCGAGCTCAAGGCGGATGGCATCGAGCTTGAATTCGAGGAGATCAAACCGGTCAACCGCGCATTCAAGCCGATGGCGCAGGAGCAGAAATTCGACGTGAGCGAGATGGCAATCGTGACCTACCTCCTGGCGCGCGCCTACGGCAAGCCGATCGTGTTGCTGCCGGCGGTTATGTTCGGGCGCTTCCAGCACAACACGCTCGTCTACAGCGCCGAGCGCGGCCGGCTTACCCCGCAGGACCTGCCGGGCAAGCGGATCGGCGTGCGCTCCTACACGCAGACCACCGGCGTGTGGATCCGCGGCATTGTCGAGAACGATTACGGGGTCGACCTCAACAAGGCGCACTGGACCGTGCAGGAAGGCGCGCACGTGGCCGAGTACAAGGATCCGCCCGAGCTCACTCGCGTGTCGATGGAACACGACCTGCTGAAAATGCTGCTCGGCCGCGAGATCGATGCGGTGATCTACGGCGCCGACCTGCCCGACGATCCGCGGCTCAAGACCGTGATCGAGAACCCCAAGGAAGAAGCGGCAAAGTGGTTCAAGAAACACGCGGTCGTGCCGATCAACCACATGGTGGTGGTGAAGAAGTCGCTGGTCGAACAGCAGCCCGAGGTCGTCAAGCAGGTCTACAACTTGCTGCGCGCCGGCAAGACCTCGACCATGCCGTCATCGGACCCGATCGAAACGACGCCATTCGGCATCGAGGCAACGCGGCCGGCACTCGATCTCATCATCCAATACGCATATCAGCAGAAGATCATCCCGCGCCGCTACTCGGTTGACGAGATCTACGAGGACGCTGCCCGGATTATTGGGTGATCGGAGATGGGTGAGTAGTCGCGAAACGCTCTCCCGGTGTCATGCCCCGCGAGGGCGCAGTCGCGCGCGCGACGAAGCCCGAATGCGGGGCACCCAGGACTCCGCAGGCGCTGTGATATTCGCCAGCCGAGATCTATTGCCCGATTGGTGAGTACTGGATCGCCCGCTTTCGCGACGCCCGATCGCGCAGGCGCGATGGGCGCCGCTCGCGGGCGACGACACCCGTGGGTTTTGTCGCGTCAGTACTCTACGTTGGCGCCTTCGGGATCAAGTCGCGGGTCCATGAGTGCCGCACGTGCGGTGCACTCTACCTAACTCAATTCCTTGCGCACGATGTTTGCGCCCGCGACCATCGCCTGCATCTTTCCGAACGCGACCGCACGCGGCATGTATTTCATGCCGCAGTCAGGCGCGATGACGAGCCGTTCGGCGGGCGCGTATTTGAGTGCGTTGCGAATGCGTCCGGCGACTACCTCGGGGGTCTCGATCGTCATGTCGCCGAGATTGAGAACCCCCAGAATAATGGTCTTCGTGGGCAGGTCCTTGAGCACCGCGAGGTCGAGCTTGGGCTCAGCCGCCTCGACCGAGATCTGATCAATCTTGGAGCCCTCGAGCTCGGCCAGGAATGCGTAGGTCGAAGGCTTGTTCTTCACCACATGGGCGTAGCCGAGGCAGAGATGCACGGCGGTTGTGCCCGTCGCGCCGGCGATCGCGCGGTCAAGGATGCCAATTCCGTACTTCCGCGCCCGCTCGGCAAACGACACCATCCAGGGCTCGTCGAGTTGCACGATATCGGCGCCGGCCGCGAACAGATCCTTGATCTCGGCGTTGACGGCGGTCGCGTAGTCGTTCGCCAGCGCTTCCGGGTCCTTGTAGAAATCATCCTGCGCCTGCACCGACATGGTGAACGCGCCCGGCACCGTGGCCTTGACCATGCGATCGGTGTTGGCGCGCACGAGTTTGACCGCATGCACCTCGACCGGGTGCTTGCGGCGGATTTTTCCAGCAATGCGCGGCACCGGGATCATCTTGCCGAATCGGTTCGGCGTCTGACCCGGCTTGTCGAGGTCGACGCCTTCGAGTGCGGTTGCAAAATGGTTGGAGTAGCTCTCGCGCGCCTGCTCGCCGTCGGAGACGATGTCGAGGCCAGCGCGCTCCTGGTCACGCACCGCCAGAATGGTGGCGTCATCCTGCGCGGCCTCGCGATGATCTTTGTCGATCAGCCATAGATGCTCGGCGCGCAGCCGCACGACCGATTTGACGAGTTCGTCGCGGTCGATCAGCCAGTCCGGTTGCGGATAGGACCCGACCAGGCTCGTCGGTAGCAGGATCGGCTTGGGCATTTATCCTCGGTGGATGGTTTTTAGATGAGTTCCGCAGCGGCGGAGCCGTCAGATGGTTATCTCAATCCAATCAGCAAACGCAAGCCGCGGTTTTAGCAAATCAGTAACCACGTTCGACGAGTACCGCGGTTGCGCGGGAACCGTTTAACCGAGAGCTCGTTACGCTGCCGGTCATCAAACCAAAATCGGAGGGCGACAATGAAGACGGGCATTGCGGCGATCGTGATTGCGAGCGCGGTGTTCGTGGTACCGACCATCGCCAGCGCGGGCGAACGGGTGGGCGATGCGGCCTTGGGTGCGATATCCGGCGCGCTCGTCGGTGGCCCGATCGGGGCGGTTGCGGGCGGCGTGATCGGATTCACGGCCGGCCCGGCCATCTCCGGCGAGTGGTTCCACCGTAGACGCGCGAAACCGCGCCCACCCCGCTACGTGCAGCAAGCACCGCCGCAGCAGTGGTAGTGGAGCCGAGCCACGATCTAGAACAGATCCAGCAGCCAGGCCGCGACACCGAACGCATCGGCGTCGCGGTCCACAAAGCCCATCACTTGCAGGCCGAGCGGTAACTCATCCACGGTAAACACCGGCAGCGTGAGCGCCGGTATGCCGAGCAGTGAGGCTGGCACGTTCATCTGGGTGATGCCGGTTGACCCTAGTCCTTCCGGCGCCGGACCGGTGGCGCCGAGGGTGACACAGGCATCGCAGTCGGCGGCGAGTTCCGCATACGCAGCCCGAATTTCATCGCGTGCGGTGAGGTCGCTGCGGTAGTCCGCAACGGTCAGTGCTGCGGTTTTCGGCAAGCGCTCGCGCACAACCGGGCTGAGCTTGTCGATATCGCGGTCGGCGCAGGAGCGGATGAAGCTGCGCATTTCAAAATCGTTGATCCGGGTCGAAAGTTCGAGTGCCCCCGCAATGTCGGGCTCGATCGCGTCGACCATCGCGTGGGTCGTGCGGGTCAGCACCTCGACGCCGGCCGCCCGGAGGCGTGCAGTCGCATCCTCCATGCACTGCTTGGCCGCTGCGCCGGCGATCGCCCAGCCGGCGGTTTCCAGAAACGCCAGCCGGCGCGGCCGTCGGGCCGGTGGTGCGCGCTCGGGACCCGTGAGACCGGGCCAGCCCGGATCGCCACCCGCCCGCACCGCGATCTCATAGGCGACCTGCCAGGTGTCCTCCAGCGACGCCGCCAGGACCCCGGTGCAACTCTGGCTCTGATAATCGTGGCTGCCAGTGCGATTGAGCGCGTGCACGCTTGGCTTGTAGCCAAACACCCCGCAGAAGCTTGCCGGCCGCAAAGTCGAGCCGATGACCTGGGTGCCGAGCCCGGCGCTGATGATGCCGGCCGCAACGGCCGCCGCCGAACCGCTGCTCGACCCGCCCGGCGTGTGGGCGAGGTTCCAGGGGTTGCGGGTGCCGCGCGGGAACGACATGGCGAATTCGGTGGTGACCGTCTTGCCTACAATGACCGCGCCGGCCGCGCGTAGCGCGACGACACTCGCCGCGTCCTTCCACGAACGCCAATTCTCGAACAGGGGCGAGCCAAGCTCGGTCGGCATGTCGGCGGTCTCGATCACGTCCTTGATGCCCATCGGGATGCCGTCGATCGCCGACAGCGGCTTGCCGGCGCGCCAGCGTTCCGTTGCCTGATCGGCGGCGGCGCGCGCCCCCGGGATGTTGAGGTTCACGAAGGCGCCAATCTGCGGTTCCCACCATTCGAGTTCCTTGAGGCCGCGTTCGAGGAACGCGCGCGGACTATCCTCGCCTTTGGCAAAACGCGCCGTCGCTGCCAGATAGGGCCGCTTGGTGGGCTTGATACGGATGTCAGTGGGCATATCGGCTCCTTCGATTAGCGCATCTTCAGGAAAACTGGACGCCGCTTCTTCCATGGAAAATGCGACATCAGAGAATCACGGGTAACAACTGGCGGAGCGGCCGTCCGGCCTGTATGGATGAGCCCCATTATTCAACGGCTGCAGGACGATCGCCATGGAATATCGCGATATCGGCACGTCCGACCTCAAAGTCTCTGTGGTCGGATTGGGCTGCAATAATTTCGGTCCACGCACGGATCTTGCCGCTGCGCGTGCGCTCGTGCATTACGCCATCGACCGCGGCATCAACCATTTCGACCTCGCCGACATTTACGGCCCGCGCGGGAAGGCCGAGGAGTTTTTGGGCGAGATCCTCGGCAGCAAGCGCAAGGACGTCGTGCTCGCAACCAAGTTCGGCGCGCCGTTTGATGACTCCGGAACCATGCAAGGGGCCTCGCGCAAATACATCATGACCGCGGTCGAAGGCAGCCTGCGGCGGCTCAAGACCGACTACATCGATCTCTATTACCAGCACCGCGCCGATCCGAGTATTCCGATCGAGGAGACGCTGCGTGCGCTCGACGATCTCATTCGGCAAGGCAAGGTGCGCCACATCGGCAATTCCAATTTCAACGGCCGGCAAATCGGGCAGGCGGACGAAACCGCCCGCAAGCTCCGCTTGACTCGCTTTATCTGTGCCCAGGACGAATACAGCCTGATCAAGCGTCACATCGAAAAAGATCGTGTCCCGGCGATGCAGCAGCACAAAATCGGGTTGGTGCCCTACTTTCCGCTCGCGAGCGGGTTGCTGACCGGCAAGTATCGGCGCGGCGCGCCGACGCCCGCCGGCACCAGGCTTGTCGGCAAGAACCGTCTCTCGGATCTGTTCTGGACCGAGGATAATCTTGAGCTCACCTATCGGATCGTCGAGTTCTGCGACCAGCACAAGCTCAACATGCTGGACGTGGCGTTCGGCTGGCTCCTGGAGAAGCCGTTCGTCGCAAGCGTCATCGCAGGTGTCTCGCGCGCGGAGCAGATTGATGCCAATATCAAGGCGGCCGAGGCCAGGCTCTCTGGGGCGGAGCTTGCGGCGTTGGACCAGTTGACCGCGAAGGCGCTGGAGACGCTGCCGCACTAATCTCGCCAATTGAGGGGATCACCACCGCGGGGATGGGCCATGAGATGCATCCGATTTGCGCTGGCAGCCGGCATAGCGCTGTTTGCCGCAACACAAGCTGCTTTTGCGGCGGCTCCATGCCGTACCTCTGGATCCTTCGAGCAGTGGCTTGACCGTTTCAAACAAGAGGCGTTGGCGCAGGGCATTTCGCGCAATGCCATCGCACAGGCATCGCCCTACCTCACCTACGATCAGCGCATCGTCAATATCGATCGCGGCCAGCGTGTGTTCGCGCAGAACTTCCTCGAGTTCTCGACCAAGATGCTGCCGGGCGGTCGCATCTCGCAGGGCATTGCGCAGATCAAGAAGAACGCCGCCACCTTTGCGCGCGAGGAGCAGCAATACGGTGTGCCGCCGGCGGTGATTGCCGGCTTCTGGGGGCTCGAAAGCGATTTCGGCGCCAACATGGGCAAGGATCATTCGCTGCGCTCGATCGCGACGCTCGCCTTTGACTGCCGGCGATCGGATATGTTCCGCGGCCACCTGTTTGACGCGCTGCGGCTGATCGAGCGCGGCGACCTCACCGCACCCGAGATGATCGGCTCGTGGGCGGGCGAGCTCGGTCAGACTCAGATGATGCCGTCGGAATATTTCAAATACGCGGTCGACTACGAGGGCGACGGCCACCGCAACCTGCTGCGCAGCGCCGCCGATGTGATCGGCTCAACCGCCAATTATCTCGTCAGTCTTGGTTGGAAGCGCGGCGAGCCGTGGCTGCAGGAAATCCGCGTACCTCAAAATCTGCCGTGGAAGGAGACCGGGCTCGACGTGAAACAGCCGCGCGCGCAATGGGCCAAATGGGGCGTGACCTATCCGGACGGGCGGCCGCTGCCGAACGACAACCTGCCGGCTTCGGTGCTGCTCCCGATGGGCCGCTTTGGGCCGGCGTTTCTGGCCTACGACAATTTTCAGGTCTATCTGAAATGGAACAACTCGCTCGTCTACTCGACGACCGCCGCCTACTACGCGACGCGGCTCGCAGGCGCACCGCCGCTGGGCCGCGGTTCGGGAACGGTCCCGACCCTGAGCATGGAGCAGACGCGCGAGTTGCAGGAGTTGCTGATCAAGCGCGGCTATGACGTGGGTGGCGCGGACGGCAAACTCGGCACCGCGACCCGGATCGCCGTCAAAGCGATGCAGGTGAAGCTCGGCCTGCCGGCGGATTCCTATCCGACGCCGGAGTTGATCGCGCGGCTGCGGGGGGCGCAATAGCGGCTGCCCCATTCAATCGTCCACATTTCTACGGCCGGTCTTCGCCTGGAAACGCACTCTAGTGTGGTGGATTTGAAGTTCCTATCATTCTTGCGGCACGCTCGTCATAGGAACTTCAAATCCAAAACCACACTAAAGTCATATATTTGCTAGTGTCCCTTTGATTCCGAAGCTCGCTCCAGAGGGTGCGGCAGGATAAAGCGAACTTCGGAATCGGGACACTGGCGTCCACGTCGAGCCAAAATGTCCCCCTCGTAGGCAGTCCGAGGCAGTGGTCATTGCGCGCAAAATGCGCTTATCCTCATGGCTACAACGAGCGGGGAGGCAACATGTCAAGTCTGCTGCATAATTTCGATCTCACCGACGGCTACAACATACTGCGCATCATCTGCGGGGCATTCTTCATCCCCCATATCTACGCGAAGTTTTTTGTTCCGGAGGCGCTTGGTTTCTTTGTCGCCGCAAAATTCAAGCCGCCCGCGACCTGGATGTACATTGCGTGCGTGATCGAGATCGTGCTTGCGGCCGGCCTTATCATCGGCATCTATCCGCTCTTCTTCGGCTTGGTCGCGGCGATCCATCTCAGCGTTGCGACCATCGCGGTTTATCGCGTCACCGGCGGCAAGTGGCTATGGAACATTGGCGGCTACGAATATCCGCTGTTTTGGGCGATCTGCTGCGTGGTAGTGGCAATGCACGGCTAAGCCATCCGGCGAAATCGGGGAAGTTGAAGAATGATCAATGCGGCAATCGTCGGTCTTGGCTGGTGGGGCAAGACGCTGGTGGAGTCGGGCGAGAACAGCGACGTCATCCGCTTCGTCGCGGGCGCGACCCGCACGGTGTCGCCGGAGATCGAGGCCTTCGCCAAGCGACAAACGCCTGCGGCTCGCCGACGAACTACGAAGCGCTGCTCGCCGATCCGAAGATCGACGCGGTCGTGCTTGCCACGCCGCACTCGCATGCATGCCGTCGCAGGTGATCGCGGCGGCGGCGGCCGGCAAGCACGTGTTCTGCGAAAAGCCGTTCACGCTGACCAAGAGCGAAGCCGAAGAGGCGGTCGCTGCCGTGCGCAAGGCCGGCGTCACGCTCGGGCTCGGCTACAACCGCCGCTTTCACCCCGAGATGACGAAGCTGCGCGAGCGCGTCCGCTCCGGCGAGCTCGGCACCATCCTGCATGTCGAAGCGACGATGACGTTCCCGAATGCGCTGTTGCTCAAGCCGGCGCATTGGCGCGCACAGCAGGACGAGACGCCGTGCGGCGGACTGACGCCGATGGGCGTGCACGCGGTCGACGGCATGATCGACCTGTGCGGCGAGATCGACCACGTCTACTGCCAGAGCTTTCGGCGCGTCGTCGAAGATCGACGCCGACGACACGACATCGATGCTGTTTCGCATGAAGGACGGCATGTCGGGCTATCTCGGCACGATGACGGCGACCGGGCCCGGCTTCAGCTTCCAGGTGTTCGGCTCGAAGGGCTCGGTCCGGCTGGAGGGCATGACCCACGTCGCCGGCGCATCATCCGAGGAACGGCGCACGCGCCTGTTCGGCACCTGCAAATTCCAGCCGATCAAGGGCGAGGCCGAGGTCTGGCAAGCCGCGACCGCTCGATGTCGCGCGCGCGGCGCTCGAAGCATTCGCCAAGGCGGCGCAGGGCGGCCCGCCCTATCCGATCACGCTCGACCAGATGATCCACGGCGCCGCCGTGACCGAGGCGATCATCAAGTCGGCCGCGGCCAACAAGATCGAACACGTCGCATAGCCCAACAACCATCAAAAAACAGGAACCAATCAATGGATCTCGGTAACGGTCTCGGCCATCTCACCTACTCGACCCTCGTGCACCCAGGCGATGACTGGGGGCAGATGTGGGACAGCCTCACCACGTATGTACCGAAGGTGAAAGCGCGGATCGCCCATAATCAGCGCTTTGGCGTGTCGCTGCGGCTGTCGGCGAAATCGGCCGAGACGCTCGTCAACAGCCGGGGCGAGCGCGAGAAGCTCAAGAAATTCCTCGGCGACAACAACATGTATCTCTACACCGTGAATGCATTTCCCTATGGGGCATTCAAGGGAACGGTGGTCAAGGAGCAGGTTTACGAGCCCGATTGGCGGTCCGAGGAGCGCACCCGCTACACCCAGAACGTTGCCGATGTCTTGGCCGACGTGGCCGGCCGGATATCTCGCCCTCGATTCAAAGCGCGCCGCTCGGATTCAAACCTCGTGTGACCGGGAACGACGTGGTCGCGAGCTTCACTGATCACGTGCTGCGGGTCGCGGCGCACCTGGTCGCTCTCGAGCAGCGCACCGGACGCACCGTCACGCTCGCGCTCGAGCCCGAGCCGTATTGTTTCCTCGAGACCACCGACGAGACGGTGGAATATTTCACCAAGCACCTCTATTCGGGCGCAGCCGCCGAGACGCTTGCAAAACTCGCGCACATTCCGATCTCGGAGGCGCATGTCGCGCTGCGCCGGCACGTCGGGATCGTGTTCGACATTTGCCACCAGGCGGTCGAATACGAGAACATTACCGAATGCCTGCAGAAGCTAGTCGATGCCGGCATTCCGATCTTCAAGCTGCAGGAAGCCGCCGCGCTGCACGTACCGCATGTGACGCAGGAGATTGTCGACACCCTCAAGCGCTACGCACAGACGATCTATCTGACCCAGACCGTCGAGAAGAAGGACGGCAAGCTGACCCGGTTTCTCAATCTGGAAGATGCGTTCGCGGCGTGGGACAAGGATCCGGGCCCGCGCGAATGGCGCACCCACTTCCACGTTCCGGTCTTCCTCGAGGATCTCGGACCGTTCCGCACCACCCGGTTCGCGATCGAGGATGCGCTGCGCTTCCACAAGGCGAAGCCGCTGTCGCGCCAGCTCGAGATCGAGACCTATACGTGGGACGTGCTGCCCGACAACCTCAAGACCGGGGACATCGTCGACTATGTGTGCCGCGAGCTCGACTGGGTACGCGGTCAGTTGAGCTGAATTTGTTGGTCGCCTTTTTCGCTGAAGGCCGATGTCCACCTCGGAACAAGTCCCATAGGTGCTGACTTTGAAATACGCGACCACCTCTCCACGGTCATGGCCCGCGAAAGCGGGCCACCCGGTAACCACAAGCCGTGCAATTTTGCGCTGGCGCAAGCCATGTGTTGGTTTGTGATCACTGGGTCGCCCGCTTTCGCGGGCGATGACACTTGTGGGTGTGTCGCGCCATTAGTCAAAGTTGACGCTTGTGGAACAAGTCCGGTCGGGCTTGATCCAAACATCGTTCGAAAGGAAGCAGCATGAAGATCGGATTTATCGGGCTCGGGCGCATGGGACAGAACATGGCCCGTCGCTTGCTCGACGCTGGGCATGATCTTGCGGTCTACAATCGCACGCCCGGCAAGGTGAAGGCGCTCGGCGAGGCGGGCGCCAAGGTCGTAAGCTCGATCGCGGACGCGGCACGCTACGGCGACGCCGTGTTCACGATGCTTGCCGACGACGCGGCGCTCGAGGATGTGGCCTGGGAGAAGGAAGGCCTGTTGCAATCGCTGCCGCAGGGCCGGATCCACATCTGCGCCGGGACGCACGGCGTCGGCGTCATCCGCAAGCTGCACGCGGCGCACACCGAGGTCCGGCAGGTCATGATCGCGTCTCCGATGCTGGGCCGACCCGAGGCGGTGGCGTCCGGTCAGGCCGGCGTGGTGATCGGCGGGCCGGCCGAAAGCCTCGCGCGCTGCCGGCCGCTGTTTGACGCCATTGCCCGGCGCGCCTTCGAGGCGGGAGCTGATCCGGCGGCGGCCGCGGCAATCAAGATCGCCAACAACTTCGTATTGGGCTGTGCCATCGAGGCCATGGGCGAAGGGTTTGCGCTGGTACGCAAATATGGCGTGGCGCCGCCCGTCTTCTATGACGTGATGACCGATGGCTTGTTCGCGGCGCCGGCCTACAAGGTCTACGGCAAGATCATCGTGGAGGAGAGCTACGAAAAGGTCGGCCAGATGGCGACTCTCGGGTTGAAAGACGCCAACCTGGCGCTCGTTGCCGGTGAATTGGTCGGGGTTCCGCTGCCCAGCGGCAACGTCTGGCGCGACCGCCTGGTCGGCGCGGTCGCCCATGGGGACGGAGGCTGCGACTGGGCCGTCATGGCGCGCGAGCAGGCTCGCGCCAGCGGTCTTGTCTGATCGCGACTGCGCGGATTTCAGCTCAATGCGCCCTTGTAGTCTTGGGCGAATTGCTTGGTTGTGATCGGCGCACGCCCGACGATATCCCGGATCGGCTGCGTGTTCTCATTGTCGAACCCGCCATTGCCGCCGACGCGCGCCACTGAGAGCATGTGCGTCACCAACCAATCGGGCATTTGGCGTCCGCGCATCGCGGCTTCGGCCTGGTCGAGCGTCGCCGCGATATAGGTGATCTTGCGTCCCAGGACGTCGGACAGCACATCGGCAAACTCCCCATAGTTCGTCCTGAGCCCGGTGAATTCGTAGGTCTTGCCGGCATGTTTGGCCGGATCGAGCAGGATGCGGGCTGCCACCGCGCCGGTGTCGCGCACATCGGTGAGCGCCACTGGCTGATCCTTGGCGAACGGCAACACCATCTTGCTGTCGTTCTTGATCGAGGCCGCCTGCGCCAGCACGTTCTGCATGAACAGGCCCGGCCGCAAAATGACCCAGCCAAGCTTGCTCTTCTTCAGAGCGTCTTCGATGGCGTGGTGACCACGTCCGACGACCAACTCGACATCGGGACCAACGACGGCTCTGCCGCCGGAGACCCGCACCAGGTATTTGGCGCCGGCCTTCTCGGCGGCCTGCTGCACGCTGATTTGCTGTTCCGCCATCTGCGGGTTATGGCCGGTCACGACGAACACGCTGGTAACGCCCTGCAGCGCCTTTTCGAGCGCAGCACGATCGGTGAGCTCCGCGACCACCACCTTGGCGTCGGGACCAAGCACCTCGCTGGCCTTGTCGGCGTTGCGCACCACGCAGACCGGGTTCTGGCCCAGTCCCTGCAGTTCCTTGACGACCGCACGGCCGGTGTTGCCAGTTGCTCCAATGACAGCAATCATCGCAATCTTCCTCCACGAACGAATTTGTGTTGCAAACGTAGGGTTGGTCGCGGCGAAACCGCCGAGCCCACGCGGACGCTGCAGCGCAGGACGCGCGGGCTTCGCGTCGCTCGGCCCACCCTACGCGAACCGAGCCCTAGCAGCAAACGCGCGACTTTGAAATTCCCTGTTCGCGCTTCTGCCCGCATTGCGCTACTTTCGGACAGGGCGGGCGTAAGGCCCGCCGCGCAGGGAGCCACGATGAAATACAACCGACCGCAAGCCACCGCGTCCTGGGGCACGATGGCGAAGGACTGGGAGAAGGGGGTCGATTACGACCGCCTGTTCAAGGAACGCCTCAAGCGGGCGCAAAACGCGATCCGCCACGCCGGGCTCGGCGCCGTGGTTGCATTCAACTTCGACAATATCCGCTACCTCACCGGCACCCATATCGGCGAATGGGCGCGCGATAAGTTCATGCGCTACGCACTTTGCCCGGCCGAAGGCCCGCCGTTCCTGTGGGACCCGGCGCCGCCCGCCAAACGGATCTCGTCACCCTGGATCGCCGACAATGTCGCTGCTCCCATCAGTACCATGCAGGGTGCGCTGCCGCCATGGATGAACATCCAGGGCGACTTCGCCAAACAGATCAAGAAGGCGCTGGTGCATTTCGGGATCGAGAAGGAAGCGGTCGGCATCGACATCATGGAGTTGCCGATGCTGCGCGCCCTGGAGAAAGAGGGAATCGAGGTGGTCGACGGTCAGCAGGCGCTGCTGGACGCGCGCGAGATCAAGACCGCTGACGAGATCGAGCTCTTGAAGCTGGCCGCCGCCATGGTCGACGCCACCTATGTGGATATCGCGCGGGCGATCCGTCCCGGCACGCGCGAGAATGAGCTGGTCGCGATCGCCCATGACCGGCTGTTCCGCATGGGCTCGGAGCGGGTCGAATGCGTCAATTCGGTCTCGGGCCCGCGCGGTCGGCCGCATTCGCACACCTTTTCCGATCGCATGATTCAGCCGGGCGACATGGTGTTCCTCGACATCATGCATTCCTACAACGGCTACCGCACCTGCTACTACCGCACCTTCATTTGCGGTGAGCCAAACAAGCATCAGATCGATGCCTATGAGACTGCGTCAAAATGGATCAGCGCGTCGATCGATATGATCCGCCCCGGCATCACGCCCGATCAGGTCGCCCAGGTGTGGCCGGATGCGCAGGAATTCGGCTATCGCGACGAGGCCGAGGCATTCCTCCTGCAATATGGCCACGGCGTCGGCCTGTCGCTGTGGGAGCGGCCGATCTTCTCGAAACGGTTCACCGGCCAGAACCGGCCGTTGCAGGAAGGCATGGTGTTTGCGCTCGAGACCTGGAAGGGCGCGGATGACGGTTCGGGCGCGGCGCGCATCGAGGAGGAAGTTGTCGTCACCAAGGACGGTTGCCAGATCATCACCAATTTCCCGTCTGACCGCTTGATCTCCTGCGGGTTGCCGGGCTGCGAGGTGTTCTGAAGGGTGCACACGCCCGTTACGATTCTGACCGGCTTTCTGGGCAGCGGGAAGACGACGCTGCTCAATCGGGCGCTGCGTGATCCCGCCATGGCGCACACCGCGGTGGTGATCAACGAATTCGGCGAGATCAGTCTCGATCAAGCGCTCGCCGCCACCAGCGACGACACCATCATGGTGCTGGAGAACGGCTGCCTGTGCTGCACCGTTTTCGGCGACCTGGTGGCCACCCTCAACCGGCTCTACCACGCGCGCGAAGCCGGCGAGATTCCGCGTTTCGATCACGTCCTGATCGAAACCTCGGGCCTTGCTGATCCGGCGCCGGTGCTGCAGGCGTTCCTGTCCGATCCGACCCTGGCCGGGTTGTTTCGCGTGAGCGCCGTGATCGCGACCGTCGATGCGGTCAATGGTCCCGAAACACTCGACCGGCATGTCGAGTCGGTACGCCAAGTCGCGCTCGCCGATCATATCCTCATCACCAAGCTCGATCTGCTCAACCCGAACGAGGCGGCTGCCAGGGACGCGGAGTTGACCGATCGCCTGCGACGGCTCAATCCGGCGGCGCAGATCTTACGGATCGACGACCGCACCCTCAACGTCGGCGCGCTCCTGCGCCAAACCGGCCTCGATCCGGCAGACCCGAACGCCGATGCGAGGGCTTGGCTCAATGCGGCCGCCTACGCGCGGACCGACCACGACGATCATGTTGATCATGATCATGCGGATCACGACCACGCCGATCATCCCCATCACGGTCTGCACGACCGCGACATCGCGTCGTTCTGCTTCATCCGCGAACAGCCGATTACGCGGGAAGCTCTGCGGTTTCTGCTCGACGCGCTCCAGCAAAATCTCGGACCAAACCTGCTGCGGGTGAAGGGCCTGATCCACGTCGCCGAAGAGCCCGACCGACCGGCGGTGATCCAGGGCGCGCAGCATCTGTTGCACACTCTGTCCTGGCTCGATCACTGGCCCGATGCCGATCGCCGGAGCAAGATCGTGTTCATCACCCAGGGATACGATCGCGCCGACGTCGAGGACATGATCGCGGTGCTTGATCGCGTTGCCGCCCGCACGGCGGCTGCGCGCGCCCGCGCGCAGAGTGGCTGATTGAGATGTGGAACTTAGCCCATTTCTCGTCCCAAAAATTCGAAGTATTACTTGCCGTATGGTTAGCTGGCGTGCGACGTCGGGTGGCGTGCCGCACTTGAAGCAGGCCTGAGCCGGGAGCCTCGCTGGTCAAAGGGCAAACCATGAACACCATGCTCGCAGGTGTACTTCGCAGCGCGCTGCGCCCCGCACAGGATGCGGGCAAACGCCCGCCCCGCAAGAAGCCGCTCGGCCTCGTCTACGCGGTGGACGACGTGCCACCGCCGCTGGTCACCTTGCTCAACGCGGTCCAGCACGTCGGGGTGATCGCGATCAATCTGGTCTATCCGGTCTTGATTTTCCGCGCGGTCGACACCCCGGTCGAGGTGGTCACCAGCTTGCTCGCCATGGTCATTTGGTCTCTTGCCATCGGAACCTTCCTGCAGGTGTACCGCATTGGCCCGGTCGGCACTGGCTTCATGTGTCCGACGACGCCCACGGCCACCTATTTTGCGCCGTCGCTGCTCGCGGTGCGGCTTGGCGGACTGCCGATGCTGTTCGGCATGACGATCTTCGCCGGCTTGTTGGAAGCGGCGATTGCACCGCTGCTCAACCGCATGCGGGCGATATTCCCGCCCGAGATTTCCGGCCTGGTGATCCTGATGATCGGCATGTCCGCCGGCATCGCTGGCCTGCGTTCGATGCTCGCTGCGGACGCTGCCGCGGTCAGCACCTCCGAATGGTGCGTGGCGGGCGTCACACTGGCCGCGATGGTCCTCCTCAATGTCTGGGGCCGCGGGATCCTGCGCATGGTCTGCGCGCTGACCGGTCTCGTGGTCGGCTACGTCGCCGCGGGCTTCGCCGGCCTGCTCGGTCAGTTGGCGGCGGTCAGCGGAGCGCCCTGGATCGGCCTGCCGTCGCTCAGCCATCTGTCATGGTCGTTCGACGCGACCCTGATTGCGCCGTTCGCAATCGCGAGCATCGCGGCGGCGATGAAGGCGGCCGGCACCATTGCGGTTTGCCAGAAGACCAACGATGCCGACTGGACCAGGCCCGACATGCAGTCGGTCAAGAGTGGCGTGCTGGCCGACGGCCTCGGGACCGCGGCAGCCGGGCTCCTCGGCGGCGTCGGCATCAACACCTCGACGCCGGTGGTTGGCCTCGCGCAGGCCACAGGCGTTGCGAGCCGGCAGGTCGCGGTCGCGGTCGGCGCCCTGTTTCTGCTTCTCGGGTTTTTCCCCAAGCTGACGGCGCTGCTCGCCGTCATGCCGCGCTCGGTGATCGTGCCGGCGCTGCTGTTCGCGGTGACTTTCATCATGATCAACGGCCTTCAGGTCATCAGCTCCCGGCTGCTCGATGCCCGCCGCACGCTCGTTCTCGGCCTGTCGTTGATCGCCGGATTGGCGGTCGAGGTGTTTCCCTCGATCGCGGCCATGGCGCCCAAGCCCTTGGCGCCGCTGGTCGGCTCATCGCTCGTGCTCTCGACGGTGCTCGCACTGGCGCTGAACCTGTTGTTCCGGATCGGCGTCAAGAAGACGGTGCGCCTCACGATCGAGTTCCCGCCGGCCGACTCGCAAATGATCGAGGATTTTCTCCAATCGAATGCTGCCAAATGGGGCGCCCGGCCGGATGTGGTCAAGCGCGCGACCTTCGCGGCGCTGCAATTGCTCGAAGCCGTGGAAGAGAATTGCTGGCGCGGCGGCCCGATCACGGTCGAGGCGAGCTTCGACGAGTTCAAACTCGATATTCGTGTCTCGTATCAGGGCGAGGCGCTGGAGTTTCCAGATCGCCGGCCGTCGATCGAACAGATCCGCGACAGCGACAACGGCGTCCGATTGCTCGCAGGCTTCATGCTGCGCCGCAACGCCGACCGCGTGCGCTCGGAGGCCAAGGACGGACGAGCGCTGGTGCATTTTCATTTCGATCATTGACGGGGAGCAAGCGTGCCACCAAATCCGCCACACTAGCGCAGCTTGGCGATGCTCTCGTCGCGCGAGCCGTAGATTGTAAACAAGTCGGTGAAGGCGCCCAGATCGAACAGCCGTTGCAGTTCGGCGGACAGCCCGCACAGCGCCAGCGTGCCGTTCGTCTCATCGGCAAGCTTGCCGGCGAGCAGCAGCGCGCGAAATCCGGCGCTGCTGATGTAGATGATCTGCCTGAGGTCGACGACGAGCAGCGCCCGTCCGTCCCTGATCAGACCAGTCAGCCGCTCGCCGAACGCCTTTGCGGTGTTGCTGTCGATCCGCCCCTTGACCTCCACGACCGTCACTTCGCCGGCCCGGTCCTCAGCCATTTCCATGTCCCGCCTCCCGAAGCTTTTTCACAAGTCGCACGACGTTGTTCCGGCCCGTTCGCCTATAACCCACCTCGTTCATCAATGTCTTGACGAAATGCAGCCCGAGCCCCCCGACCACGCGCGATTGGATCGGGCCGCCCGACGGCTTGGGCGTGCTCTGGCGCGGATCAAAGGGTTTGCCGTCGTCCTCGATGTCGGCGATCAACTGGTCAGCGGCGAGCGTCAAGTCGACTGCAATGCTGTGCGGCGCCTGATCGTCATAGCCGTATGAGATCGTGTTGTTAAGAAGCTCGTCGAGGCAGACGTTGAGGTCATTGATAGCGGCCTGTGGAATGCCGTGAGCAGCGCCGAATTTCTCGACGAATTCGACGACCTCGGCCATTTCGGCGACCGTGTTGCCGATCACGAGACGGTCTTTTGCTTCGGAGCCGCTGAAGCTCATGGTTGCAAACCGCGACGAGATTTTGGGGTACGGGCGTGCCCAACGCGCTGTGGAACAAGATAAGATATCATAATGGCGCGCAAGCGCTCGCCGAAACTCGGGCGCAGAGGGTGGGTGCCGACCGATGTCCAATGACGATGCCGATGCCCCCGGTTCGGGCCCGCGGCTGCTCGTTGTCGATGACAACGAGGACAACCGCTATACCCTCATCATGCGCCTGGAGATCGAGGGCTATTCGAACATCGCCATCGCCGAGGACGGCGAGCAGGCGTTGGAGCTGTTGGGATCACAGGACTTCGACCTCGTGCTGCTCGACGTCATGATGCCAAAGGTTGACGGCTATCAGGTGCTGCAGCAGCTCAAGGCCGACGGCCGCCTGCATAATATCCCGGTGATCATGATCTCTGCGCTCAACGAAGTCGACAGTGTGGTCCGTTGCATCGAGCTCGGCGCGGTCGACTACCTGTCGAAGCCGTTCGACCCCGTGCTGTTGCGGGCACGCGTTGGAGCCACGTTGGAAAAGAAACGGCTGCAAGATGCGGTGCGCTCCCATGTGGTGCGCATGGAGGACGAGCTCGAATCCGCGCGTCAGCTGCAGATGGGCATGGTTCCGACGGTTTTTCCGGCGCCGAGCAAAGAGCGGCCGTTGCAAATCTTCGCCATGATGGAGCCCGCGCGGGAAGTCGGCGGTGACCTCTACGATTTCTTCGACAGCGGCGACGGCTCCTTGTGCTTCCTGGTCGGCGATGTCTCAGGTAAGGGCGTTCCGGCGGCGCTGTTCATGGCGCGCACGAAGAACCTGATCCGGCTGATCACACGGTTGGCCCGCCGCACCGATGGAAGCCCGCTGGGGGCCGCCGAGGTCGTCAGCATGGTCAACCAGGAGCTCTGCCAGGACAACGCCGGAATGATGTTCGTGACATTGTTCTTCGGCACAATCCGACCGGATACCGGCGATGTGCAGTTCTGCAACGCCGGACACAATCCGCCCTACCACCTCAAGGGCGGCGGAGCCGAGCCGGTGACTAACGCCAAGGGCCGTCCGCTGGGCTTGCGCGCCGAGTCCGCGTACGAGGCGGGCCGGCTGATGCTGGCGGCGGGAGACACACTGTATGTCTACACCGACGGTATCACCGAGGCAGCGAATCGAAAGGACGAGCTCTTTTCGGAACAGAGACTGGAAGAGGTCCTGCGCGGCAAAATCAACGGAACAACAGACGACATCGTGAAGGCCGTGGCAGATGCCGTGAAAAGCTTTGCGGACGGTGCGCTGCAATCCGACGACATCACCGCCCTGGCGATTCGGCGCATCGACCTTTCGACGCTGCAGGCAGTTCCCGCTAGCTTCCCGGGATCAGAGAATCCGGAACCTTGATTCCGATTTCGCGATAGTAACGGATCGCGCCGGGGTGAAGCGGCAGGAGCGTGTTCTTGAGGACGTCCTGCGGGAGCGTCTCCCTCGCCGTTTCATGAGCCTTCATGAGGCGAGGCTGATTCTCATAGACTGCCTTCACCAACTGGTAAACCAGATCGTCCGGCAGATCGTCACGGCCGATCGCAAAATTGTACACACCGATCGTGATGTAGGCCGTCTTCAGCGACGAATAGGTGCCCGCCGCGATCTCGGTGATCGACAGTTCCGGCATCGCTTTCTGAAGCCTCTCCCGCTCGTCGGGAGTGAGAGTGATGAAGTTCAAGGGATCCTTCGCTTCTGCCTCTCGCACTGCCGGAAACGGGACTCCGCCGACGGCCATAAGGACCTCGTACCGGCTCGCCAGGAGCTCCTTCGCCAGTTCCGCGAATGATCCGTATTGGATGTCCGCGGATATCCCCAACGCCTTCAAAATCCCGGGAGCATAGGTGCCGCCCGTTCCGGCGCGCGGAGGTCGCGTCGTGACCCATTCTCTACGTCGAACAGGGAGGGAAAGGTGACATCACGGCCTTGGCAATCCGGCGCGTCGCCCACCCATCCCCGTGAGTGGTCCACGCGGACGATCTTGCAATCGGTCGTGTAGCAAGAATATGATCCTACTTGCGGCGACGAAAGCAAAAGCGCACAGCGGGGATCGCATGAAACGCCTCATGTTGGCGGCTAGCTTGGCTGCATTCTGTGCGACACCAGCGGCGGCCCAGACCAATCTCGTCATTCTCACTGGGAGCACGAGCGGTGTTTATTATCCCTTGGGAAATGCTCTTTCGAGCATCTTCATCAAATCCATTCCGGGCGCGCGTTCGAGCGTCCAGGTGACGCAGGGCTCGGTCGAGAACTTGCGCCTGCTGGATGCCGGCGATGGCGAACTGGCGTTCAGCCTGGGTGACACCGTGTCGGCCGCATGGAAGGGCAACGCGGAGGCGGGCTTTGGTGCGCCCCTGACAAAGTTGCGCGGCGTCGCGGCGATCTATCACAACTACATCCAGCTCGTCGTGAGCGAGGCGTCAGGAGTGAAGACACTGGCCGATCTCAAGGGCAAGCGTGTTTCTGTAGGGCCCAAGCAGTCGGGTTCGGAACTCAACGCGCGTGCCATCTTTGCTGCGGCCGGCATGACTTATGCCGACTTCGCCCGCACCGATTATCTGCCGTTCGGCCAATCCGCCAAGATGATCGAAAAGGGCGATCTCGACGCGACATTGCAGTCAGCCGGGCTGGGAGTCGATTCGATCCGCCACCTGTCGACGGCGGTGCCGATCAGGCTGCTGCCGATCCCCAAGGATACCGTGCTCAAGATCGGCGATCCCGCCTATCTTCCTTCGGCCGTTCCGGCGCGCACATACGAAGGCCAACCGGAGGATGTCGAGACTGCGGCGGTGGTGAATTTTCTCGTGACCCGCGAGGGTCTGAGCGCCGATACCGTCTATGCCATGACCAAGGCCATTTTCGGCAACCTCGGCCAGCTTGCGCAAATTCATCCGGCTGCAAGAGGCATTACGGTCAAGGATGCAACGACCGGCATGCCGCTTCCGCTCCACCCCGGTGCGGAGCGTTACTACCGCGAAATCGGGATTCTCAAATAAGCCGATGTCCGCGCTCTCGGGATCTGTTCGGCGGAGTGCCCTGTGAAGCGTGAAGGTCTCCCCGAGGCCCGGCCCGCCGCCAGCGGAAAAATCGGACTCCGCGGCCGTCTCCTGCTGGCATTCGTGGGCATCAGCATGTTTTCCGTCGTGGCCGGGCTGAGCGGTCACTACGCCTTCAATGCAGTGACCAAGGCGCTCGACCGGACCGGAGCGACCATTCCGCCGGCGCTCGCTGCGGTCGAACTGGCGCGCGAAAGCGAGCAGGTCTTGGCCGCCGGGCCTCGCATGCTGACGGCCAGGACAGACGACGAGGTCGAGAGACTGTGGACGCTGGCGACCGGTGACTTGAAAACTGTAGACAGTCTCGTCGATCGGCTGCGCACCGCAACCATCGACCCGAGGGCGCTCGATGGGCTTTCGTCCAATGTATCGAAATTGCGGGATACCCTTTCACAGCTCAAGGAAACCGCGATTGAACGCGTGCGCGCGGCGACCCGCAGAGAGAAACTCCTAAACGATACGTTTTCTGCTTATCGCGATTTTGGGACTGCCTGGAGTCGGAACTTCGCCGAATTGCAAAGCCAGGTTCTTCAGCTTCGCACCACGCTGAGCCTGGCTTCGAGCACCCAGGAGCGCCGCAGCGCGATTGATCGCTTTGATCTGGCCGTCGCGACATTGCTGTCGCTGGAGCAAATTCAGCGGGAGGCGGGACAGGCGTATGAGTTTGTGACACGCGGCGCATCGACCGAAGACAGCGTCTTGCTGCAGGCCCAGGCAAGCGAGGCGCGGCGCGCAACGCGCGCACTCGAAGGACGGATCGACGATCTGGAGCGCGAGCTTTCGGCCGGGTTGATTGAGCCGGCCCGACGGCTGAATGCGATCATTGTCGGAAACGAGGGACTTTTTGTCACGCGGCACTTGGAAAACGAAGCCGTCAGAAACGGCCAACGCCTCATCAGCACCAATATCGCGTTGGGAGACCAGTTGGGCTTGACGGTCTCCGCACTCGTCGATCGCGCAAGAAAAGACATCGACACCGCGACGCTGGAAGCGCGCGCCGTGCAACAGTTCGGAGGCACAATTCAGCTCGGTGTGGTCGCGCTGAGCTTGATCAGCTCTGTCCTGATTGTATGGCTGTATGTTGGACGAAACCTGATTTACCGCGTCATGCAACTGAGCAGCGGGATGTTGGCGATTGCCGCCGGACGACAGCATACCCCGATCGAGATCACGGGCACCGATGAGATCGCGGCGATGGCGCGAGTCGTCGAGGTCTTCCGCAAGAATACCTTGGAACGCGACGAACTGCTGACCGAACGCGCCGAGGCCGCGACCCGCCTTGAAGGGATCGTCGAAAAAAGAACGGCCGAGCTGCAGGAACGCGGCAACATTCTTCGCGTGACGTTCGACAATATGGACCATGGTGTCGTCATGTTTGACGCCGGGTTCAAACTGACCTCCTGGAACCGGCAGATTGTTCAAATGCTGGAGCTTCCGGAGTCGCTGCTGACAGGCGGGAAAAGCTTTGAGGACTTCGTGCGCTTTCTCGCCAAGCGGGGCGAATATGGCGATGTCGACGCCGACGCCCAGCTTCGAAAGCTCACGGCCGAAGCAGGCCGGCACTACTCATTCGAGCGAATCCGCCCCAACGGGACGGTGCTCGAGATCAAGCACAATCCGCTGCCCGGTGGCGGCATGGTCATCATCTACACCGACATCACCGAGCGCAAGCGCTACGAAGAGGCGCTGACTGCGGCACGCGACCAGGCCGAGGCGATGAGCCGCACCAAGTCGAGCTTTCTCGCCAACATGAGCCACGAGTTGCGGACGCCTTTGAACGCCATCATCGGCCTCACCGAGATGCTGGTAAGCAATGCAGCGAGATTTGGCACCGAAAAGGCGCTTGAGCCGTTGCGGCGCGTAAACCGGGCCGGCACGCATCTTCTCGGGTTGATCAACCAGGTCCTCGACCTGTCGAAGATCGAAGCCGGCAAACTGGAGCTTAATCTGGAGAGCGTCAGCATTGCGCCGCTGGTCGAGGAGGTCGCCGGCACCGCACGTCCACTCGCGGAGCAGAACAGGAACCGTCTGTCCGTCGAATGTCCGCGCGATCTGCCGCCGGTCGAAGCCGACGCCATGCGGCTGCGGCAGATTCTTCTCAATCTCCTGAGCAACGCCTGCAAGTTCACCAAGGACGGAGACATCAGTCTGCGCGCGAGCGCAATCCGGCACGACGAGCGGCAGTTCATCGAGTTCTCGGTGACCGATACCGGCATCGGCATGACACCCGACCAGATGACCCGGTTGTTCGAGGAGTTCTCCCAGGCCGACGCAACGACCGCGCGCAACTACGGCGGTACCGGCCTCGGCCTGGCGATCACACGCCGGCTTTGCCAGATGATGGGCGGCGACGTGACGGTGGCGAGCGAACCCGGCCAAGGCTCGAGATTCACGGTTCGCTTGCCGTTCGCAGCGAGCCACGCTGTTGATGCGCCCGCCCACCCAGCGCACGAAGCGGGCCCGGTGGAGCCCGGGCGCGATTGCGTGCTGGTGATTGACGATGATCCGACCGCGCGTGAGCTGATATCGGAGTATCTCCGCCAAGCCGGATTCGCCGTGATCACCGCGGCGGGTGGACGCGAAGGCCTGAAACGCGCCAAGGAGTATCATCCGATCGCGATCTCCCTCGACGTGATGATGCCGGACATCGACGGCTGGACCGTGCTGGCGGCGCTGCGCGGCGACCCGGCGCTTGCCGACATTCCGGTCGTCATGGCGACGATCGTGGACGAACAGCGGCATGGGATGACACTGGGGGCCGTAGGGTATCTCACAAAGCCGATCGACCGCGACAAGCTTATCGATCTCATGCAGCGGTTCCGAGCGCCGGCCGGGCCGACACAGGTGCTCGTTGTCGAGGACGACGCGTTGCAGCGCGAACGAATTCGCTCCTGGCTTGAGCCACAGCAATGGCTGCTCGCTGAGGCCGAGAACGGACGGATGGCACTCGACCGGCTCAATGCGAGCCTGCCTGACGTGATCCTTCTCGATCTGATGATGCCGGAGATGGATGGATTTCAACTCGTGGCGGAGTTGCAGAAGCATCCGGCATGGCGCCGCATACCCGTCATTGTTGTCACCGCGCGCGATCTCACGGCCGAGGATCGCATGCGGCTCAATTCCGGAATCGAGACGGTCCTGATGAAGGACTCGTTCAACCCCACCGGTCTCATCGAGCGAATCCGCCAAGCGGTGAGCAAGCAACGTCGGTCAGACAAGGTGCCGGAGGTCGCTTCGTGACGCGAATTCTGTACGTCGAGGACAACGATGACAACGTCTACATGCTCAAGATGCGCCTTGAGATGATCGACGGCTGGGAGGTGCTGGTGGCGGAGAACGGTGAGGTTGGCTGTGCGATGGCGCTTGCCGAACGACCGGACCTGATCCTGATGGACCTCGACCTTCCCGTGGTCGACGGCTGGGAGGCGACGCGCCAACTCAAGGCCAATGCGGCAACCCGCGACATCCCCATCATCGCGCTGACGGCTCATGCAATGTCGGGCTCGCGCGACAAGGCACTGACCGTCGGTTGCGACGAATTCGACACCAAGCCCGTGGATTTCGACCGGCTATTGCAAACGATCGATCGCCTCCTCGCCGGCAGGCGCGGCATGTCTTGATCGAAGTGCTATTGCGCCTAGTGGTCTGACCCCAACATTTGGTACCAAAATGTTGGGACAGTCAGCCCACTAAGATATTGATTTAGTGGGGCGACTTTTCCAAACAGATGCGATACATCTGTTTGGGTCGCACCACTAGGGGCATGATCCCGAAAAGTGGACACCGGTTTTCGGAAAAGATCATGCTCTAACATGAACCTAGAGCGGGATGACGAATCGAAGATAAGTCATCCCGCGCTAGGCCGTGCGGCATTCCACGCGATTACCTACTAGTCGCGCGCGCAAACTTATCAGTTCACACCCTAGTGCCCCGAACCCGAAGTTCGCATGGGTTGGCCGCGAATCCGAATGCGAACTTCGGGTTCAAAGGGGCACTAAAATCATAAATTTGCTAGTGTCCTTTCAATTCCGAAGTTCGTGTTGAGTGCGCGGCAAGGTGTGACGAACTTCGGAATCGGGACACTAGCTAGGCCCAATTGTGCGGTTTGCCGCGCAGCCACGCCGCCCCGCACGCATAGAGGCGCTCGACCACCGGACCGTCGAGTCCCGGCATGTCGCGCTTCACCTTGTAGCCGATACGCGACTGCAGATAGGCGAGGTGGCGGTAGCCGTCGGGAAACTGCGCGAGCAGCTTCTTATCAAGCTTCGGTTTGGCGGCGGGGTCGACCGGATCGAGGCGGTCCTTTTCGTATATGGGCTGGCGCAACACAAAGCCCCAACGGCCTTTGCGCTTCTCCAGGAAGTCGTAGAAGCGGCCGGTGCAGACCACATCGCACAGAACCTGTTCGACGACGGCGCGCTGCGAGATTGTCATTTTGGTCTGAACGATCGCTCGCTTGCCCCTGACATCGATCGAGGACCCGCCGAGGAAATGCAGGATGCGTACCCCGCGCGCATAGCCCTCCTTGTTGACCTTGATGAATTCGTCAGCCGTGCCCTGGAACCAGGTCGCCATCATGCGCCCGTCATCGTGCCAGACGGTGCGGAACCGATCCCAGATCAGGGCGTCGCGCCAAATCGCCCAGTTCTCGACCAGGTCGCGGATCGTTCGCTGGTCGGTAGCTGTTCCGGATGCGAGCATTTGCCTCCCCATTGTGTCTCGTTGACCGGGTATCTGTAACCGTTCGATCTCTGCTATTCTAGAAGCTCTGAACGATCCAGCCCAAAGGTGCATCAAAACAGGAGAGGCGACCCGGATGCTGCGCGTAACCAAGGACATCAAGCTGCCTACCACCATCACCGGATCGCTGCCCCGGCCGAGCTGGTTCACCGAGAATCTCGGCGGGCGCTCCTTCATGGACGCGATGGTGAACTCGGTCTATCGCGAGCAATACATCGACACGGTCTCGGTCTATCTGCACGAGCAGGAGCTTGCCGGCCTCGACATCGTCACCGACGGCGACGCCCATTTCGACCAGGATGTCGGCGGCCAGAGCTGGACCAACTACCCGACCCGGCACATGAGCGGGTTCAACCACGCCGATCCGCAGCCGACGCTGGCCGGCAAGGGCGGTATCGCGTTTCCGCCCGGCCATATCCTGCACGACTATCTGGAAGCCCGGGTGATGCCCGGCATCGTCGGGCCGGTCGGTCGCGGCAACCTGCAATACGCCGCCATGTGGAAGGCCGCCCAGCGCATGACCAAGAAGCCGGTCAAGTTCGGCACGATCGGCCCGGAGCTCGTCGCCTTCGCGGTGTCCGACCGTCATTACCCGAGCATGAAGGATCGCATCCTTGCGCTCAGTGACGCTCTCAACGAAGAACTGCACGACCTCGCCGATGCGGGCTGCCCGGTGATCCAGTTCGAGGAGCCACAGATCCATCTGCTCGCGGTGCGCAATATTGTCGATGCGGTGATCAATCCGCAGTTCAGCCTGGAGGTCTTCAACCGTACCGTGGAGGGGCTGCGCGCCAAGACCGAGGTCTGGTGCCACACCTGCTGGGGTAATCCGTCCCAACAGCGCATGTTCCCGCAGGTGCAAAGCTACAAATCGGCCCTGGCCCTTCTCAACAAGGTGGATGCCGACGTGATCACCTTCGAGTCCTGCAGTGCCGGCGGCATGGACCTCGAAGCCTTCGGCAAGGAGATCACCGACAAGAAGATCGCAATCGGCGTCATCGATCATCACACGCTGCAGGTCGAACGCCCGGAAGAGATCGCCGATCACATCCGCCGGGCGCTCAAGCACATTCCGGTCGAGCGCCTGGTGCTCAGCTCTGACTGCGGGATGGGCCGCGAGGGCATGAGCCGGCGCCACGCGTTCTACAAGATGGTGGCCTTGGTACGCGGTACCAATATCGTGCGTCGCGAGCTCGG
Source organism: uncultured Alphaproteobacteria bacterium (assembly GCA_963833605.1). Classification (GTDB taxonomy): domain Bacteria; phylum Pseudomonadota; class Alphaproteobacteria; order Rhizobiales; family Xanthobacteraceae; genus JAFAXD01. The sequence goes on along the minus strand of CAWHYZ010000023.1, from coordinate 226,372 downwards.
CCTGCCGGAGGCCGAATGCCTCGCCGCCGACCCGCACTATTCGCTGGTGCCGCAGGCAAAGTAGCGCGGCTCACGGCAGAACCGCGCAGTCATCACGCTTCGGGGAGGTTGCTGGTGGAGGCGAAGGATGCGTTGCTCCGGCGCGAGCCTTCGCCAGGCGCTCCGGATCAGCGTGAGGCTTGCATTACCTCCAGCGCAACCGGCAAGCCTCTCGCTTCAGTCTTGAGCGATCGGGCGAATTCGTCGAACCGCTCGGCGCTGCAGGCACCGACTGTGATCGCCGCAAGACACCCCTTCTTGTCGTCATCGTGCACGGCGACCGCTATTTCCAGAGAATCACCGGCGCATCTCTGAGTGATCTCGGTGACCGCACGCCTGGTCGCATCCAGACGCAGCGCCGGCTTGAAGATCTTGCCGACTTCGGTGGTGGGGATTTCCGGCACGACATAGATGGAGCGTGGACGCGCTGGCCGCTCGGCCACGCGCTCGGTGACGAAGTCCATCAACTGAGCGACGTCGATCTGAACGCCCGGTTTCGCCATGACATACAGCACCGGAACCTCGCCGGCATAACAATCGGGCTGCCCGACCGCTGCGCAGATCATCACGTCGGGATGTTGCGTTGCGGCCTCCTCGATCATCTGCGGATCGATGTTGTGGCCGCCGCGAATGATGACGTCCTTAGCGCGGCCGGTGAGACAGACATAGCCCTGCTCGTCAATACGACCGATGTCGCCGCTCATGAGCCAGCCGTCATCGAGCAGCACGCCCTTGTTGCGCGACGGATCGAGATATCCTTGAAAGACGTTGGGGCCGCGAAACAGGACACACCCGGTCTGGCCGGCGCGCAGGGTCGCTCCCGCGGTACCGTTGGGTTCGAGCTTCGCTACCTTCAACTCGCAATAAGGCAGCGGAAATCCGATCCAGCCCGCGCGGCGCGTGCCGTGCCGCGGCGTGATCGCGATGACGCCCGCAGTTTCCGTCATTCCGAAAATCTCGCGGATGCCGAGCCCAACCTCGGCTTCGAACGCATCTGCCAAGTCCTGCGGCAGCAGCGCTCCGCCGGTCCCCCAGATGTTGGCGCTCGATATGTCCGCGTCGCCGACCGGGACATTGAGGGTCGCTGCGAGCAACGTCGGCGCACCGCACACGATCGTCGGCCGAAATCGCTCGACCAGCTTCCAGTGATTTTGAACGACTTGTTTGTTGCGCAATCCGCCCGGCGTCGGCAGCATCACCTCTGCGCCCGCGCCCACCGCGGCCAGTCCGAAAATGATCGCGCCGGCGACGTGGAACAGCGGAAAGCCGTTCATGATCCGGTCGCCTGGTTGGTAGTCAAACATCTGGACGCACGCCCAGGCCGAGAACAGTTGGTTGGCATTCGAATGCTTGGCCAGCTTGGGCGCACCGGTGGTCCCGCCGGTGTGGAAATAGGCAATCGTGGTTTCCGGTGTGGCGTATGGCGCGCTCAGCAGCGCATCGGCTGGTTCGCGGCCGAGCAATGCACGAAAATCCGAGGCGCCGGGCGGCAGTCCGCCGTCCAGCGGGACACACAGCAATTTCAGATCCGGGATGCGGCTGCGCACGGCCTCGGCCTTCTGCCAGATGTCGATGGCGGCAGACGGCCCGGCAGCGACCAGGACGCGGCTGTTTCCGGCGCGCACCAGATCACAGATGTGATCGACCGACAGCAGCACGTTCATCGGCATCGCAATGGATGCTGCTTCCGCACCCCACAGCGCATAGTGGGTATCCGGCAAGATTGGCAGCAGGATTGCTACCGAGGAGTCGCGACCAGCTCCCTGGCGCGTAAACAGGTTGGCGGCGCGTGTGACATTTTCAACGAGCAAGCGTGAGCTGACGGTGATGGGTTGGGCGTCGTCTTGCGCGCTCGCGAGAAAGCTGAGCGCAGTCGCGGACGGTCGTTCGGCAGCGACCGATTTGAGCAGCTCATAGATCGTACGGTATCGCATGCGCTGCGCGAACGGGATCTCCTCGATCTTTGCTTTGTCCGCCGGAGTCGCCAGACGAAGAACGGGTGTCAACATCTAAGCACCTGTGGTCCTCGTTGTGATCAAATCGCGAGACCGCCGCTGCAGACGACGACTTGGCCGCTGATGTAGTTCAATTCCGGGCTGCAGAGCAGATAGACGGCGCCGGCCGCTTCTTCCGGGGTCCCACCGCGGCCGAGCGGGATCATTTTGCTGAACGCATCAAGAACTTGTGGTTGGATCCCAACCTTGATCTCCTGCCCGGCGACGTCGATTGTCTGCTGCTGCGCTTCGATCGGCTGCGTCAGGCGCGTGTGGATCAGGCCGAAGGCGACACAATTGACGTTGACTTTGTAGCGTCCCCACTCCTTGCACAACGTGCGGGTAAGCCCGACCAGCGCTGCTTTGGCGGACGAGTAGCTCGCCTGGCCGGCGTTGCCATAGAGGCCTGAAATCGAGGAGATGTTGACGACCTTGCGGAAGACCTCGCGGCCGGCTTCGGCGTCTTTCTTCGCAAGCATCCGGATCGGCTCGGCGGCCGCACGCAGGATTCGAAACGGTGCGACGAGGTGCACGTCGAGCATGGCCTGGAATTGCTCGTCGGTCATTTTCTGGATCGTCGCGTCCCAGGTATAGCCGGCGTTGTTCACGACGATATCGAGACCGCCGAATTGTTCCATCGCGGCTGAGACGAACCGATCTGCGAAGCCGTCCGCGATCACGCTTCCGTTCACCGCAACAGCAGCACCGCCAGCAGCAGCAATTTCTGCAGCGACCGCATCGCCCGGCTCGGGGTCGAGATCGTTGACGACAACCTTCGCGCCTTCGGCTGCGAGTTTGAGCGCGATCGACCGACCGATACCGCGGCCGGATCCCGAGACGAGTGCCACCTTTCCATTGAGCTTCGCCATTTGCTTCTCCGGAGAACCAGATCGGCGATCACCTCGCAGCTTGGCCTCGATCGTATCTGTCTCTTGCAACGACCAGGATGTAGCGCGCGGCCACGCGAACCTCAGACCCGCTCATAAAGCGTCACCACGCAGGCACTGCCGGTACCGATATTGTGCTGAAGAGCCATCCTGGCGTTCTCCACCTGTCGGGGGCCAGTGTTGCCGCGCAGTTGCCACACCAGTTCGGCGCACTGCGCAAGCCCGGTCGCGCCAAGCGGATGACCTTTCGAAAGGAGGCCACCCGAGGGGTTGGTGACAACCTTGCCGCCGTAGGTGTTGTCGCCGTCCCAGATGAACTGCTCAGCCGTGCCTTCAGGCGTCAGCCCCAAGCCTTCGTAACTCAGGATCTCGTTGGCCGTGAAACAGTCGTGCAACTCCACGACATCGACGTCTCGTGGTGAAACGCCGGTCTCGGCGTAGACCTTTTGTGCGGCCTTCACCGTGAGATCGTAGCCCACGACCTTGATCATGCTGTTCTCGTTGAACGTCGACGGGAAATCGGTGGTCATGGCCTGACCGCGAATGCGGACGTCCTGCTTCAAGCCCTTGTGCTTGGCAAATCGCCCCGACACCAGGACTGCCGCGGCGGCGCCGCAGGTCGGGGGGCAGCATTGCAACCGCGTCATCGGGCCGTACACCGTCGGCGACGCGAGAATCTCGTCGACCGTCAGCGGCGCGCGAAAAATTGCACGTTCGTTGTGCGCGGCGTGTCGCCTGGCCTTCTCGGCGACCTTGGCGAACGTTCGGTTCTTCATTCCGTAGCGCTCCTGGAATTCCACGCCCGCGGCGCCAAACAGCTTGATGGCGGGCGGTTTCTCTTTCGCTTGCGGCGCTGCATCCGCAACGTCGGTGAAGCGGGACAGCGGGCTCGGCCGATCGTCGAATATGGTTCCGAGCGCACCGGGCACCATCTGCTCGAAGCCGAGCGCGAGGACACAATCCGCGGCGCCCGACGCGATTGCCTGTCGGGCCAGGAACAAGGCGGTCGAGCCGGTCGCACACATGTTGTTGACGTTGACGATCGGGATGCCGGTGAGGCCGACGCCGTATAGTGCGGCTTGGCCACTCGTCGAGTCCCCGTAGACATAGCCGACATAGGCCTGTTGCAGGTCGGAGTAGTCGACGCCCGCATCGTCCAACGCCTGCATGACGGCGGCAGCGCCCATGTCGAAATAGAGCGCCCCCAGTCCGGGCTTCACGAATGCGGTCATACCGACCCCGGCGACGGCCACGTGCGCGGCCATGGTTTCCTCCTGACTTTCGCCCGGACTCTTACCATTGACTTAGATAAGTTTCAAACGTAATTTTCAAATCTAAATTCCGTAGGGCCCTCGTCGCGAATGCGCGCAAACGGTGCACGTTGCCGATCGGGATCCGCCGGAAAAGGATACTTCGATGTCGAATACCGAGGTCGTGATCTTCGAAAGAAAAGGCGCGGTCGCCGAAATCACGTTGAACCGGCCGCACGCCCACAATGCGATCGACCCCCAAATGGCATGCCGGTTGATCGAGATCTTTGACGATATCGCTGGCGATCCGCAGTTTCGGGCTGTGATCGTAACGGGCGCCGGACAAACCTTCTGTGCCGGCGGTGATCTGCGCACAAGCCTGCCGTTGCTCAGCGGCGCCCGCAAACCTGAAGACGAATGGGACCGGAAAGTCGCGGGCGACCTGACGATCCTGCCGCGTTCAGTCCGTCGCGATATCGGCTTTGACAAACCGATAATCGCGGCCGTGAATGGGCCCTGCCTCGCGGCCGGCACCGAGTTGCTGGTTTCTACCGATATTCGAATAGCGTGCGACGGCGCGATCTTCGGGCTGCCCGAGGCGCGTCACGGACTGATCCCGTTTGCAGGCGCCCTCGTCCGCCTAACCCAGCAGATCTCGTACTGCAACGCCATGCAGATGTTGCTTACCGGAGAGCCGTTTTCGGCGAAGGACGCGCACCGCGTCGGCCTCATCAACGAAGTCGTCGCAAGCACGGAGCTCATGCCGCGGGCGCGCGCCGTTGCGGCTTTGGTCGCGGGCAACGGGCCCCTTGCGGTTCGAAAGATCAAGCAGGCGGTGCTGGAGAGCATCGGCAGCAGCCTGAGCGAAGCCTATGCGATGGAAGATGCCGCAAGAGCGGCGATCATGGCGAGCCAAGACGCGGTCGAAGGGCCTGATGCGTTCGCCGCGCGCCGCGCGCCGGTTTTTACCGGGCGTTGACAGGGCCTGAACAGTGTTGGCCGGCAATTGCGTTCCGTGCGATATCCCACGGAACGCTACCGATGCATGGTGGAGAATGGCAGCATCAAGTCGACGGGGCAAAGCGCTGCTGGTGAGCGATCCTAAGCTCCTGGTGGATGGATCCGACCTGCAGTTTCGGCGGCTTATTCACGGGTTCTTGCTGTTTGCCACCCGATTGCAAAAGTTGAATGGGCAAGTCGCGGGGTTGCTCGGATTGACCGAAACTGATTTCGTGATTCTCATGTCGGTCAGGCATTTGGAGCGGGAGCAGCGCCCGAGCATTTCCGAGCTGGCGGAGTATCTCAACTTGAGCAGCCCTCTGATCACCAATCGGGTGATCGGACTCGTAAAGCGGGGCTTGATCTCGAAACAAGCCGATGAGTCCGACGGGCGCGTGATGCTGCTGGGGTTGACGCCGACCGCATATGATCTCATCGAGGTGACCAGCCAACAGATTGCGCAGCTCAATGATATGGCGCTGGCATCCATGAGCCGCGAGATGATGAACAAGTTGATTCCGCTGCTGGCCACGCTCAGCGGTGACATCGAAAAGGCGAGCCAATTCGCGGACTTCCTGCTCAGATCGAAACATGCCGAGACACGCAAGGTGAGGCGCGGCTGATCGAGCGAGCAATGACTTCCACCGTCATTTATCGAACCATCGATGCTCTGGTCAGTGTGGATCAACACGAGGTGTTTGTTCGCTCGATCGAACCTCGCGCCGCGGTCGCTGAACGCGCCATCGTACTCCTGCACGAAGGCCTCGGCAGCGTTGCCATGTGGAAGGGCTTTCCAGAGCGTCTCGCGCGGCGCACCGGTCGGCGTGTCATTGCTTATGACCGGCCCGGTTACGGACGGAACTCGGACCAGCATTCCCTCGGGCACCATCGATTTTGAAAACGAGGAATGTGAACTATTGGCGAAATTGATGGCACGATTGGTGGTCGAGCGGCCCATTCTCTTTGGCCATTCGGACGGCGCGACGCTTGCGCTCATGGCGGCGAAGGATCTCGGATCGGCCGTGGTCGCCGAGGCACCGCATGTCGTGATCGAGCCGGCGATGCTCGCCGGTATTGAACGCGCATGCGATGCCTGGGAGACGCAATCGTTGCGGAACCGGATTGCTTCCTATCACGATGGTAATGTGGACCTCGTGTTTCACAGATGGGTTGCGAGCTGGCGTCGTTACGTTTCGATGCGCTGGTCGATGACCGAAACGCTGGAACGCCTGACAGTTCCGGTGTTCGCGTTGCAAGGAGATCGAGACCATTACGCATCCGCGGTGCATCTCGGACTGATCGCTGAGCGTTGCCGCGGCCCGGTCAAGACCACGCTGCTGCAGGATTGCGGTCACGTCCCTCACATGGAACAGCCGGAGACAGTCCTCGCGCAGACACAGCTGTTCCTCGGGGGCCACGTCGCGTAACGCTTCCATCGGCGCAACGCTCTGCGGGAAGCCCCCACAGGTTGTCCGGCTTGCACTATCGCTTCGCCACGCCGATCAGCGCTTCGAGCTTCGCCGGGTCGGCCTTGAGCGCCGCGCTGGTTCCGTCGTAGACGACCCGGCCGCGGTCGAGCACTGCGGTGCGTTCGGAGATGTCGAGCGCGAGCCGGGTGTTCTGCTCAACAACGACCAAGGTCAGTCCCTCCGCCGATGCCAGCCGCTTGATGGCGCGCGCGAGTTCTTCGACGATCACCGGCGCCAAGCCTTCGGACGGCTCGTCCATCAGAATGACCGAAGGATTGCCGACGAGCGCGCGGGCAATTGCGAGCATCTGCTGTTCGCCGCCGGAGAGCTGATTGCCGCGGTTACCTTGGCGCTCCGCCAGCCGCGGAAACAGGGCGTAGACCGCATCGATCGTCCAGGTCCCCGGCCGCAGCGCGACTTCCAGGTTCTCCCGCAGCGACAGCGATGGAAAAATTTCACGCTCCTGCGGTACGTAGCCGAGCCCGGCCCAGGAGCGCCGGTGCGGCGCGAGCTTCGCGATGTTTTGCCCGCGCAGATTGATGGCGCCGCCATGCAGCGTGGTGTGACCCATCACGGTCGCCAGCAGCGTGGTTTTGCCGACGCCGTTGCGGCCGATGATCGACAGCGTCTCGCCTTCGCGCAAAGCCAGGCGCACGTCTTCCAGCACCACGGTCTCGCCATAGCCGGCAAACACGCCGGCGAGCTCGAGCGCGGGATTATCCATGGTGGTGCGTCTCTTCACCGAGATAGACGGCGCGTACGCGCTCATCGGCGACGATCTCGGCCTGGGTCCCCTCCGTGAGCACTGCGCCCTGCACCATGACGGTGATGCGGTTGGCGACCCGGAAAACCACGTCCATATCGTGCTCGATGATCAGGATCGCGATGTCCGGGTCGAGTCCTGCGATCACGTCGAGAATGAGATGGCTTTCCGACGATGGCACGCCCGCCGCCGGCTCGTCGAGCAACAGGACCTTCGGGCGCAATGCCAACGCGATTGCAATTTCGACCAGGCGCAGACGGCCGTATGGGAGCTCGCGCACGAGCTTGAGCGCGTCGTCGGCGAGCCGCAGCGAGTTCGAGATGGGTGAGAGCCTCGTCGATCACGCCACGCTCGGCACCGGCGGGGCGCCAGAGGTGATTGCACGCCCCGCTGCGTTCCGCCACCGCCAGATAGACATTCTCCAGCACCGTGAGCCCGCGAAACAGCTGATTGATCTGAAACGTGCGCGCGATCCCGCGCCGGGTCCGGGCCGCTTGCGACCTCCGCGTGATGTCCTCGCCTTCGAGCAGCACGTGGCCCGACGCAGGCCGCAACGCCCCGGTGATCAGGTTCACCAGCGTGGTCTTGCCGGCACCGTTCGGACCGATCAAGGCATGGCGCGCGCCCCGCGGCAGCGAGAGGTTGACATCGCGGGTGACGGCCAGCGCACCGAAATTCTTGTGCAAGCCACGGATGTCCAGAGCGGCTGTCATGCTGGTTTCCGCCGCATGGTGGTGCCGAGATCCTCGAACAAGCCGAACAGCCCGCGACGGGCGAACAGCACTACCAGGACCAGCACGAACCCGATGCCAAACTGCCAGAATTCGGGACTGAGCTTGGAGAGGTAGTCCTCGAGCAGCATGTAGATCACGCCGCCGGCGAACGCGCCGTAGAGCCGTCCGGTGCCGCCCAAAATGAGGATCACCATGACACCGGCGCTGCGGTCGAAGTCGAACACGCCGAGCGTTGCGTAGGCATTGGTCTGCGTGAATAACGCCCCGGCGACGCCGGCGATTGCAGCCGAAATGGTGTAGACGACGACGAGCCGCCAGCGCACCGGTGAGCCGATCGCGTGCATGCGGGCGACGTTCTCGCGGATACCGGCGAGCGCCTCGCCGAACGGTGAATAGACGATGCGGCGCGTCACGTAGAACAGGACCAGCAGAACCACCAGACAGTAAATGTAATTGGTGTGACCATAGAGGTCGTAGGTGAAACGTCCGAAGAGCGGCCAGATCGTGATACCCGGAATGCCGTCGTAGCCGCCGGTGAGATCCTTGAACAGATTCCCGACTTCCTGCAGCAGGATCGTGGTCGAGAGCGTCAACACCAGCAGGGTTAGCCCGCGATAGCGCAACAGCACCAGGCCAGTCAGGAATCCCCCGGCCGCCGCAACAGCGGCCGCCGCGAACAGTCCGCTGATCGGTTCACCGTAGCCGGCGCGCGTCGACAGCAGCCCGACCGTATAGGCGCCCAGCCCGAAAAACGCTGCCTGGCCCAGCGTCACGATGCCGGCATAGCCGAGGATGAGATCGAGCGAGAGCGCGAACAGAACCATGATCAACACTTGGGCGCCGAACGTCATGCGGTCCGGGAACACGAAATAGGCCGCGATCGCGATCAACCACGGCAGCGCCTCGGCCCAGTGCCAATGATGGCGCGTCGCCAGATACGCGCGGGCGCGGGCATGCGGGGTCGTGGCGTCGCGGTGCGCTTCACTCACGGCCATAGAGCCCCGCTGGGCGGATGAGCAGGATCGCCATGGCAACCGCATAGATGAAGAAGCCGCCGGCGTCGGCGTAGAGATATTTGCCAGCGGTGTCGAAGATGCCGAGGATCAGGGCTGCGACCAGCGTGCCCTTGAAGCTGCCGAGCCCGCCGACTGCGACCACGAGCAGGAAGAACACCAGATAAAGGAGCGCGAAGCTCGGGCTCAATCCTACCAGTTGGATCGCCAAGCCGCCCCCAAGGGCGGCGAGCCCGCTGCCGATCCCGAAGGTCAAGGTGAACAGGCGGTCGACGTCGATCCCGATCGACTGCGCCATGCGGCGGTTGTCGACCGCCGCGCGGATCTTGGCGCCGATGTTGGTGCGCTCGAACACGTACCAGAGCACGGCGATCAACACCGCCCCGACCACGATCATGAACACCCGGTAGGTCGGGAAGCTGCGAAATCCACCGTCGATCTGGCCGGTCAGATAGCTCGGCAGACGGATCGATTGCGGAACTCGGGCCATAAAAATAGGTGTAGGCGGCGATCGCCATGAAGGCGAGCCCGATCGTGAGCAACACCTGGTCCAGTTCGGTCGCGCGGTAAAGGCGCGCATAGAGCGTGCGCTCGAAGATGACACTCACCCCGCCGACGAGGAAGAACGCAATGGCGAGCGAGGGCAGAAACGGCACACCCCAACTGCGGGTGAGCGTCAACACCAGGTAGCCGCCTGCCATGGCGAAGGCGCCATGGGCAAGGTTGACGAACCCCATGAGCCCCATCGTGACGGAGAGCCCGACCGACACGATGAACAGAAACATGGCATAGGCCAGTCCGTCGAACAGGATGCTGATGATCGTGTTGAGGTTGAGCGACACGCTGAGGCCCCCGGGCGTGCGACACGGCAGTTACTTGCAGCGGGCAGACGAAGTTGTCCGATCCTCACGGTGTCATTGCCCGCGCAAGCGGGCAACCCAGTAACCACAGATTTTCGTGGTGCGCGCCCCAGTGCGCTGGATTACTCCGCAGTTACTGGATCCCCCGCTTGCGCGGGGGATGACATTCCTTGGGGCGATGCAGCGGCCAACTGCCGGCCTTACTGTGCGCAGCGCCCGATCTTCTGCTCCTTGCACTGGTCCTTCACCTGCGCGACCGCGCCCAGCACCTTGAGGCCGAGCTTGCCGTCGGGCTTCCGGTAGACCTCCATGGCGCGCTCGTCCTGGATGATGTCGCGGGTCGCCGGGTCGATCATGATTGCGCCGCGCGGGCCATCGAGCGACAATCCTTTGAAAGCTTCCACGACCTTCTCGCCGTCGTCGAGGTTGCCGTTGAGTTTCTTGATCACCGCAAAGATGCCGGCCATGGTGTCCCAGGCCGCTGCCGACATGAAGTCGGGATAGCTGTTGGGTCCGTAAGCCTCGTGCCAGGCCTTGACGAATTCCTGATTGGCCGGGTTGTCGAGGTCGGCGGCGTAGTGACCCATCACGATGGTGCCGATCGCGGCGTCGCCCATGTCCTGCAGCTTGGTGTCCGGGACCACGTCCATCGGGCCGATCAGCTTGATGCCGGCCTGCTTCATGCCGACCTCGCCATAGGTCTTGACCACCCCGGAGGCGTGCGAGCCGGACGGAATAAACACATAGAAACAGTCCGGCTTCTGGTCCTTGACGCGCTGGAAGAATGGCGTGAAGTCCGGCACCTGCGCCGGGTTGCCCATGGGGATCGAGTCGATGATCTTGCCGCCGGCCTGCTCGAAGCCGGTCTTGAACGCGTCGGTCGAGTCCTTGCCGGGCGGGAAATCCGTATAGCCCATGGCGGCGGTCTTGCAGCCCAGGGTCTTGGCCGCAAACGTGCCCATCGGATAGGCCGGGTGCCACATGCTGAAAGAGAAGCGCACGATGTAGGGCGACAGATTGGTGATCCAGGCGGTGCCGGCGTTGGAAATGATCAATGGCACCTTGGCCTGCGTCACCACCGGTGCCATCGCAATCGCCGACGGTGAGAACACGACGCCCGTGATCAGCTTTACTTTGTCCTGGATGATGAGTTCGGTCGCGACCGTCTTGGCGTTGGCGCCGGAGGGAGGCCCTTCGTCGCGCTTGATGATGTCGAGTTTATAAGGTTCGAGATCCTTGGCGTGCAGCTTCATGTAGAGGTCAAAGCCCTTGACCTCTGCGTCACCGAGATCGGCATTGACGCCGGAGAATGGTAGAATCAGCCCGATTTTGATGGTTTGCGCCGGCGCCGCCTGGACACCGAACGCAAGACCGAGTGCACTCAACGCAACCGCGAAACCTTTCATCACGTCCTCCCAAAAGCGCATCGCAGCCGTTCGCACCGGGGCGATACGGCTGCGCGGTCTTACGCTACCATAAGACTACACCCGCAGCTCAAGTCGCATATCCGGGAAAGGCTGGCCAAGTGACGCAGGGCGCACCGACATTGGAACGAACCTATGACGGCATCATCATCGGTGCGGGCCAACACGGACTGGTGCTCGGTTCGTACCTGGCGCGCCAGGGGCTGGACATCCTCCTGGTCGACCGCCGCCTCGCGTATGGCGGCGGTTTGACCACCAAGGAAGTCACGCTGCCGGGCTTCTACCACAACCTGCATTCCATCAATCATTTCCACATCAGCGAAACGCCGTGGTTCCAGGACCTCGGCCTCGCGGAGCGGGTGACCTACATCACGCCGCGCTACGAGTTCGGACAGGCGCATCGCGACGGCACCGCCCTCGTGTTTGGTCGCGACCTGGAGGAGACCGTCGCCAATATCGCGCGGTTCTCGCAGCGGGACGCCAGGACGTTCCGCGAGTGGAATGTCCGCGCCGAAGAGATGACGCGCCAGATCCTGATCCCAGAGCGCTACGCCGAGCCGCTGCCACAGGCCGAACGCGACGCGCTGCTCGCACGCACGCCGCTGGGGCGGGATTTCTATGCGGTGACCCAACGCCAGCCGCTCGATGTCGTGCAGGAACTGTTCGAGAATGAGCACGTGCGGCTGCTGTTTCTGTTCAAGGTATCGCTGTTCGGCACCTGGCTCACCGACACCCTGTCGAAAACAAGCCCGATGGGGTCGGTGATTCGCGCGTTCGACCTGCAGACCGGTTATCAGCTCTGCCAGGGCGGCTCGTTCAACCTTGCGCGCGGCTTGATGGAAACCTTCATCGCTGCGGGCGGGCGCTATCAGCCGCAGGTCGAGATCGATCGCATCGTGATCGAGGGCGGCCGTGCCACCGGTATTGTGCTGACCGACGGGCGCACGGTGCGGGCGCGCCAGTTCGTGGCCTCGACCATCGACGTCCATGGCACGTTCGAGCAGATGATTGGGCGTGCTCAACTGCCCGCGGCGTTCGCGGCCAAGCTCGATGCGTTTCAATATACGGCCTGGACCTTGTTCGGGCTGCATCTCGCGCTCGCGGAAAGCCCGCGCTTTGCAGCGGCTGCCTTCGACCCCAACATCAACCGCGCGCTCAAATGGAGTTTCGGTGCCGAAACCATGGAGGACCTCGCTGTCGCCCACCGTGAGGTGCAGCAGGGTCGCGTACCGTCGGTCATCCAGTTCGGATCCGGGCCGTTGAGCCTCATTGATCCGACGCAGGCGCCGCCCGGCAAGCACACGACCTATGCCTGGCACGTGATGCCGCTGGCGCCGGACATTGGCGGCCGGGATTACGACGATTGGAAGCGCGAGTTCGCCGACAAGATCATTGAAACATTTGCGCGCTACTGCCCCAACATGACCCGCCGGAATATCCTCGGCCAATATGTCTATACCGGGCGCGAGTATGTTCAGGAGCTGCCCAATATGCGCGGCGGCGACATTTTCATGGGCGCGTTCTGTGCCGAACAGGTGATGTACAATCACTTCGGCTACCGCACGCCGATCCCCAACCTCTACTACGCCGGATCGGCCGCGCATCCGGGCGGCGCGATCTCGGGCGGCGGAGGCTACATCGCGGCCGGCATTATCGCACGTGAACTCGGGCTCAAGCCGTGGTGGCGACCGTCGGATGCGCGGGCGGCACTGGAGCAGATGGCGCAGGCGGCGTAAATCGCGAGTGCTACGGCGTCGTTCTTACGCCATCGTATTGCTGATCGATCCGATCTCGGCGATCTCGATCTTGACCACGTCGCCTGCCTTCAGGAACTCGCCGCGGCCGGCGCCAACGCCCGCCGGCGTACCGGTCATGATGACGTCGCCGGGGTGGAGCGTGATGCCGGTCGACAGGTGCGAGATCTGTTCGGCGATGTTGAAGATCATCTTGCCGGAGTTCGAATTCTGCTTCAGCGTGTCGTTCACCCACAGCTTGATCGCAAGGTTGCCCGGATTGGAGATGTAGGCTGCCGGCGTGATCCACGGTCCAAGCGGGCAGGAGCCATCGAAGCTCTTGTGGCGGATCCAGTCGGCGCGGAAAGGCGAGCTTTCCGGCAACTGTGGGCGAAAGCCGAGATCGCGCGCCGAGAGGTCGTTACCGATCGTGTAGCCGGCGACGCAGGAGAGCGCATTCTGAAGCGTGAGATCGCGCGCCTTGCGGCCGATCACCACCGCAAGCTCCGCCTCCCAATCCATCTTCTTGGAGTAGTTGGAGATCGCTACCTTGGCGTCCGGATCGGTGACTGAGCGCGCCGCCTTGATGAAGAACCACGGCTTCAATCCAAGCTCGTGCGGGTCCGGTTCCGGCGGTCGATTAGCGGCCTTCAGCATTTCATCGACATGGTCGCTGTAATTCGCGCCCGCGCAATAGATCGTGCCGGGCCAGCGCACCGGGGCCAGAAGTTTCGCCGCCTTCAGGGGCTTACCGTCGCCCTTCGGTGCCTTGGAGGCTGCGTCGAGGAGCTTATGGGCGTTGTCCCAGTCGTCCAGTACGTCGAGGACGGTCGCATATTTGGGCTGGCCGGTGAGCGCGGCTACATCGTAGACGAGGTCGTTGATCACTGCGCCGGCGCGGGGCCCCTGCGCCGATTCGTAGGTCGCCAGTTTATAGCCGGCCATATCGTCCTCCCTGTTTGGCGCCCCGGCAATATCGCATTTTTGCAGCGGTGCCTATTGGTCTGGGTGGCCGACAGCTTGCCCCCGCGCGCATAGCGGTTTTGCACATTGGTCCGATCGAATGCGCTATAGTGCCGATACGCTAGTTTTTGGTCGCATTTCTCGCAAAAAGCCGCGCACAGCCCGGATCGAGTTCGGCGGGTCTTTCCTGAAATGCCGCACGTGGAGGAACACCAATGATCAAAGCGCGCCGGATAGGACATGCGGTGTTCGAGACGCCTGATCTCGAGCGGCTGTCCGATCACTACACCGACGTGGTCGGTCTTGTTGTTGCGGCCAAAGACAAGGACCGGCGTTACCTCGCCAGCAAGCTTGGCCAGCTCGCGATCGAGTTGCGCCAGGGTGGGACCGCGGGCTGTCGCAAGCTTTCGTTTGAAATCGCGCCCGGCACCGACCTCAACGACGCGGCACGCGAGCTCGAGACGAACGGCGTGCGCAGCGAGCGCAGCAACGATCCAGCCCCCGGCATCTCCCAGGTGCTGACCTTCAGCGATCCGAAAGGCACCCAGATCGAGCTGTTCAGCGCCTGGAATCCGCTCCGCAATGGCGCAGACCCCAAAGGCGTTGCGGCCGTCAAGCTTGGCCATCTCGCGTATTTCGCGCCCGACCTGCAGAAGAATTCTCGACTTTTATGGTGGCCTGCTCGGGTTCCGGGTCTCCGACTGGATCGGCGACTACTTCCTGTTCATGCGCTGCAATCCCGATCATCACACGGTCAATTTCGTGCGCGACCCGCGCCCCCGCATGCACCACATCGCGTTTGAGCTCGCCGACATCGTGCACTTGAAGAACGCCTGTGATGTCCTCGCCAAGAACAAGATCGACATCATCTGGGGACCGGTGCGGCACGGCCCCGGCCACAACATCTCGATCTACTATCGCGAGCCCGACGACCAGATCGTGGAGCTGTTCTGCGAACTCGACCAGATGAAGGACGAGGAGCTCGGCTATTTCGAGCCGCGTCCGTGGCACCGCGACAACCCGCAGCGCCCCAAGGTGTGGGAGCCGGGACCGACCACGTCCAATATCTGGGGACCGCCGCCGACACCGGATTTCCTGCGCGGCCGGCCGTAGGCGGCGCGGCGCTTGTCCCCCGGGTTACACCTCGCAGGCTGCTGAGCTTGGGTCTCATGGATGCCCTATACGCGTGCGCACAAGGGCATCCATGAGAGCATGGGCATGTGGACGGGAGTTTGCGCCGCCAGCGCGCCCTCCATGGATGCCCTGCACGCGTGCGCACAAGGGCATCCATGAGAGCATGGGCATGTGGACGGGGAGTTTTGCGCCGCCAGCGCGCCCTCCATGGATGCCCTATGCGCGTGCGCACAAGGGCATCCATGAGAGCATGGGCATGTGGACAGGAGTTCGCGCCGCCAGTGCGCCGCCCTCCATGGATGCCCTATACGCGTGCGCACAAGGGCATCCATGAAAGCATGAGGGATGCAGGTGGCGATGTCGGAATGCGGCTCAGTGTCCGCATTTCCCCGCTCCGGTGCTGGGTTTATCGTACGGCCACCGAATACGCCCCATGCTGCGCCGCCGGTTGCTTTGCTACCCCGGAGAGCGCAAATTGCGCCCAAATCACGCAACGCGCAGTCGAACGCGGCCTCGTCGAGGGAGAACGAACGGAATGGCGGAACGGGAAAAGCTTGTCGGCAAGGCCTCCGAATTCAAGGACGGCGATCGCCGGATCGTGTTCCTCGGCAACACCGAGGTCGGCGTCTTTCGCGACAAGGGTGAGTTCTACGCTTACAGCAATTACTGCCTTCATCAGGGCGGTCCGGCCTGCGAGGGCCTCACCATCGCCAAGGTCGAAGAACGCATCATGCCCGATCAGACCTCGCGCGGGCTCTATTTCTCCGAAGAGGAATTGCACTTCGTGTGTCCCTGGCACGGCTACGAATACGACATGAAGACCGGCGAGTGCGTCTCCGACCGGCGTCTCAAGCTGCGCAAGTATCAGGTCGTGCAGAAGGGGGACGACATCTATGTCGTCGCGTAGGTCCGCGGCAGCTGCTGCGTCGAGCAAACGGGCGGACAAGGCTATGCGGTCCAAACGCGTGTCTGCGATGACCAAGCCCGCGGCTAAACCGGGCGCGAGATCCCCGCCAAGGCGGGCGATGCCGGGATCGTTTCCGACGCGGCGCTCCGCCTTGCCGCCGAAGTCGAGCGCGGGCTGGCGGCCGGCACGATCGACGTGCTCACGCCGCAGGCCGTGCAGGCCCTGATGGCGGCCGCCTGCAACGTCTATTCGGCCCAGGTCGAGGCCGGCCAGACCTACTTTCCACTCAAGCCGCAAAGCGTTCCGCCCACGGCC
This sequence comes from uncultured Alphaproteobacteria bacterium, assembly GCA_963833605.1. GTDB lineage: Bacteria > Pseudomonadota > Alphaproteobacteria > Rhizobiales > Xanthobacteraceae > JAFAXD01. The sequence continues at coordinate 209,888 of CAWHYZ010000023.1, read as the reverse complement.
GTCATGGCGACGGCGAGCGGGATTTCTGAAGTCCGCTAATCTGGCCGTGTTCGAGCTCGGCATGTGGCAGAGCTGGACGGGGCGCTGATACGATTTGACGAATCACGGAGGCAACCCATGGACCTCGTTTCCGATCGTGGCCGGCGGGTGTCGGTTGACGAACTCAACACCACGCGGCTCCTGGCCCATGCGCGCCAGCAGGCGCATCAGCGCAAGCTCGACGACATCCTGATCGTCGACGTTGACGCGCATCACTACGAGTTCGGAGCACATGAGCGAAATTCTCCCGTTCATGGAGAACGATGTGCTGCGCCAGCTCTCGATCCAGGGCCGCTCGCGCAACAGCCTGCTGCCGCAGGTGATTGGCTATCAGGACATGGGCGGGCGCGTCACCCGTTATCCGCTGCGCTCCTCGGAGAAGACCGAACCCGGGCGCTTCCGCGACGTGCAGCTTGGCGAGCGCTGGATGGATGCCATGGGGGTCGACTATTCATGCCTGTTTCCGACCGGCATGCTCAGCCTCGGAACGCATCCGCAGAAGGAGATGGAGGTCGAGCTGTGCTGGGCCTATGCGCGCTGGATCACCGAGAAGGTGCTGCCGGAGTCGGGCGGCCGCATGTACTCCATGCTCAACCTGCCGTTCTCCGATCCCGACGCCTGCCTGCGCCATGTGGAACATTTCGGCGACCGCAAAGGCGTGACCGGCTTCATGGTCACGACTGTGCGCACGCTGCCGGTGCACGACAACGCCTACATGAAGGTCTATCGGGCGATCGAGGAGCGCGGCCTCGCGCTCGCCTTCCACTCCGGCGTCAACTGGGGAGAACCGGTGTTCAAAGGTTGCAACCGCTTCCTCTCGGTGCATGCGCTCGGCTTTTCGTTCTACAACATCCTTCACTGCACCAACTGGGTGGTCAACGGCATGGGGCAGCGCTTCCCGAAGCTGCCGGTGATCTGGGTCGAGGCCGGCCTCGCCTGGATTCCGTTCCTGATGCAGCGGCTCGACCACGAATACATGCTGCGCCCGTCGGAAGCGCCGGTGCTCAAGAAGAAGCCGAGCGACTACATGCGCGACATGTACTACTCGTCGCAGCCGATGGAGACCCAGGACCTGCAGGCACTGGAATGCACCTTCCGCATGATCAATGCGGAAACCCAGTTGCTCTACTCATCGGATTATCCGCACTGGGATTTCGACCTGCCGAGCACGATTTTCGACCTGAAGTTCGTATCCGAGAAGGCCAAGCACAACATCCTGGGCGGCACCGCGGCGCGGCTGTTCAAGCTTGAACCACGCAACGAGAAGCAGCGCGCAAACCTGGCGAAGTTCAGCAACCTGGCGGCGTAGCGAGACGTTACCGCCACGAAATACCCTGCTTGGCAGGAAGCCCCTCGGCGCGAGTGGACCCCTTATTTCTCCCGCGAATGTTGCGCAAATATCACCCTTTGGTGGGCCAGTACCGGTACCCTGTACCAGCACGTGCAGGGGGGTACCGTGACGTTCTTTTTGCGGGCCGGCATCTTGGCATTTGTTCTGATCTCGCCGGCTGTGAAGGCGGCAGATTTTCCGGTCGCACCCGCCTATCCGGCCCTTAAGCCCGTATTCGGTTGGAACGGGCCCTATGTCGGTGTGAACCTCGGCGTCCACACTGGGCAATACACGCTTTCATCGACCACCACCCCGGGCCCCATCATCCTTCCGGGCAACGCTCTGGCCATCGACGCCGCAACACCGCGCTCCGTTCAGCCACAAGGCGTGATGGGGGGAATTCAAGCCGGCTACAATTGGCAGTCGGGCAACGTCGTCTACGGGCTCGAGGGCGATATCAACGGCCTCGGCGGTTCGTGGCAGCGGCGGCTCGTCAACCCCTTGGGCAACTTCATCACCAATTCGGTCAAAAGCGTAGGTCTGGCAACCGCGCGCGCGCGTTTGGGATGGGTGCGAAACCGCGCATTGTTGTATGTCACCGGCGGCTATGCGGGCGGTGTCATCGATGCGACCGATACGTTCGGAGCCGTCGGCGGCACCCTCGTCGTATCATCGAATCCAAGGCCCCAGGTTTCCGGGTGGACCGTTGGCGCCGGCATAGAATACGCGCTCCTCAATGCCTGGTCGGTAAAGCTCGAGTACCTCTATGTCGATCTTGGAACCTTCAATACGTCGCTTGTCTTCGGCCCTCCGGACGTAATCACCTTTCATCACCGATACACCGATAACATCGTCCGGGCCGGCTTGAACTACCGGTTTGGCTGGTAGGGCCGCTTCCGGCTGCCGTTCGCGGCGTCAGCGAGGAGCCGTGCCATCGCGCGGGTCGACGGCACACCCCGCTTACGGCTCTGTGCAATCGTTTCGTCCGCCGCGAGATTCTCGATCATCGCCAGCAGCGTGCGCCGCGTGGTGGCGATGTCCCCGCCGCTGACGCCGCGGATCGCGACCCGGTTCACCGCTTCGGCGAGCGGAACCAGCTTCGCTTTCAGCGCCCGGCCTGCCGGCGTCAGGAACACGTACACGTTCTTGCGGCTCGCTGGCATCTGCTTGCGCCTCACGTAACCGCGCTTTTCCATCGCGTTCAGCGCCGCGAACGTTGTTGGTTCCATCACGCCGGCCTGCATACTGAGCTCGCGCTGGGTGAGGCCATCGCGCTCCCACAGGATGCGCAGGAAGGCCCAGTGCCCGAACGCGACGTGGTGCTCGGCGAGCCGCATGGTGAGCGCACGCACCAGCCCGCGCGTTGCGTCCTTGACGAGGTGCGCCAAGCGGTCATTGGGCACGGCTTCACGCCAATGCCGTAATATCGCATCGGTCGGGGATCGTTTGTCGGATTTCGCGGCTGGCATCGGCGCGCTGGACCAAGGACATGAGATTCGCTAGATTTGTATCTTAGAGACCTAAGTATAATCAAGGCGGGCCGCGCGCCGTTGCTGATTGCGGGAGGAGACAGATGACCCGGGACGAGAACGATCTCCTGTGCCGCGTCGAGGGCGATGCCCCCATGGGCCAGCTGATGCGGCGGCACTGGATTCCCGCTTGCCTGTCCGAGGAAGTGGCCGAGCGCGACGGCACGCCCGTGCGCGTGCGCCTGCTGGGCGAAGATCTGGTGGCGTTCCGCGACAGCAATGGCCGCCTCGGAATGCTCGACGAGCATTGCCCGCATCGCCGTGCCTCGCTCGCGCTCGGGCGCAACGAGGAATGTGGGCTGCGTTGCCTCTATCACGGCTGGAAGGTCGACGTGGACGGCAACGTTCTGGAGATGGCGTCGGAACCGCCGGGCAGCCGCATCGCGGAGAAGGCCAAGCACAAGGCCTATCCGGTGCGCGAGGCGGGCGGCTTCGTGTGGACCTACATGGGGCCGGCCGACACCGTGCCGGCGTTCGAGCCGCCGGCCTTTGCACCGACGTCGAATGCCAAGGTGGCGATCCTCAAGATTTACGTGCCATGCAACTGGGCACAGATCCTCGAGGGACAGATCGACTCGGCGCATTCCTCGAGCCTGCATTCCTCCGACATGGTGCCGGCCCATGTCGATTCCGCGAAGGCGACCGACACCACCTGGCTGCGGCCCTCGACCGACAAGGCGCCGCGCATGCAATGCGAAAACACCAGCTACGGGTTCCGGTATGCGGCAATCCGCAAGCCGATCCACAACGCCGAGACCCACGATTACGTGCGCGCCACGGTCTATATCGCGCCGTTCACATGCCTGATCCCGCCCAACAATGCCTACAACGTGGCGAGCGTGATCGTCCCGGCGGACGACATCAACACGGCGTTCTATTTCCTGGCCTGGACCGACGGCAGGAAGCCCGGCATCGATCAGGAGGCCTGGCGCAAGTTCAACAACGCGCAGCCCGGTATCGATCTCACTCCGGATTTCCGCAATCTGCGCACGCTCGAGAACAACTTCGGTCAGGACCGCAAGGCGATGAAGCTCGGAAACTTCACCGGCATCCCGGGAATCCCGAACCAGGACATCGCCATGTGGGAGACCATGGGCCGCATCGCCGACCGCACCAAGGATTGGCTCGGCACCAGCGATATCGCGGTGGCGCGCTTCCGCCGCCTCATGGTCGACGCCGCCAAGACGATGCGCGACGGTGGTCCGGCCCTCGGCACCGGTGAGCCGCGCATCCCGCACGCCGAGATCGCCTCGTTCGAAGGTGTTGTTCCCAAGAGTGCCGACTGGCGAACGCTGGGCGCGGCGCGCGCCGCGCCGCAGATGAGCGCGGCCGAGTAGGACCGCAAGGTTGCTGCGGCCGCAGCGCGCTGGGGCGCGACAGCGCGGCGTATTGCACCACTGCACCTCACCATGCGATGTGAGCACCCCGCGAGGGAAACTGCTATTGCGTGCGTTGGTAGCGGACATTCCAGGGACAAGAAACGGCCAGAGGGAGGAACTGATGAGACAGCTGACAATAATCGCCGCTGCGAGCGCGGTTGTGGTGCTTGGCACCGCCATGCCGGCGTCGGCCCAGGATACGCTCAAGCTCACCATCGGGCAGCGCGGCAACTGGGATACGTCGGTGTCCGAAGTCGGCCAGCGTGCTGGAATCTTCAAGAAGCATGGCCTCGAGCTTGAAATGGTCTACACCCAGGGCTCCGGCGAAACCCAGCAACCCGTGGTCGCGGGCAGCGTCGACATCGGCGTAGCCGTCGGCATCATGGGCGCCTTGAGCTATTACGCGAAGGGCGCGCCTGTGCGCGTCATTGGCGCCGAGACCACTGGCGCTGCCGACCTGTTCTGGTACGTCAAGTCAAGTTCACCCATCAAATCCCTCAAGGACACCGAGGGTAAGACCCTTGCCTACTCCACCAACGGCTCCTCGACCCACGGCATCGTGACTGCGTTCGTGAAGCAGTACGACCTCAAGGCGAAGCTCATTGCGACTGGTAGCCCGTCCTCAACACTCACCCAGGTGATGTCAGGGCAAGTTGATGTTGGCTGGTCGGCGCCGCCGTTCGGCCTCGATCAGATCGACAAGGGGGACATTCGCGTGATTGCAAGCGGGAATGACGCCACCGTATTCAAAGGGCAGACCGTCCGCGTGCTGATCGCCAACGCCCAGGCCTTGCAGGCGAAGAAGCCAGTGTTCGATCGTTACATGAAGGCGTATCGCGAGACCGTCAACTACATGTACTCGGATCCGGCGGCCCTGAAGCTCTATGCCGATTTCGTGGGCATCACCGAAGAAAAGGCCAAGCGCACCCGCGACGGCTTTTTTCCCAAGGCGGCGCTCGATCCCAACCGCATCGTCGGCCTGGAGACGATCGTGAACGACGCCGTGCAGCTCAAATACACCGCAAGCCCCCTGACCAAGGAGCAATTGGCGGAGTTGATCCAGATTCCGCCGCAGTAGATCCTACGCGACCGACGCGCGGCGGCGCTCGAGCAGCGCGTAGACATCTCCCGAGTTTGCTTGAGCGGGAAGCGTTGACAACCACCGCTCAATGGCCTCCGCGTCAATCCATTGCCGGTGGACCAAAGTCTGGCTTTCCCCCAGCGCGGCGTTGAAGCGCGCGTAGCCGAGCGCCATGCATCGACGCAGCGCTGCGATTGCCACGTCACGCTGGATCAAGGTGAACTCGAACGACAGCGCTGCCACCGGGCCGGAAAGACCAGCGAGGGCCTGTGCCTCGAAGCCTTCCACATCGATCTTGATGAAGGAGGGTACGCCATGGTGCGCGATCAGCCGATCGAGCGTCGTCATCGGTACGTCGATCGACTTCGTCCATCGCTCACGCGTCCAGCCGGGCACATGCGCTGCGGCTTGCAGGAATTCCGGAGATACCGACGATACTGTCGGATTAGCGAGGTTCAATCGCAACTTGATCGTGCCTTCGGCTGGCCCGACCGCAACGGCTTCGATCGCAACTGCGCGATCGCGTCCATGAATCAGCCGCAGCGTCCGGGCCAGCGCCGGCTGCGGCTCGACCGCCAGCACGCGCGCGCCAAGCCGTCGGAATGAGCTGACCCGGTCGCCCACATGGGCGCCGATGTCGAAGGCGAGGTCCCCAGGCCGCACGAATTCACCATAGAGCCGATCCATGGCGGCCCGCCGCTGGGCGTCGCCATAGTAGATGCGCAACGACCGCAGCACCCCGCGCGCGCTGCGCAGGGCGTCAAGCATCGCGCTTCGAACCAGCAGTTGGCAGCAACGCCAGCAGGATGTGGGGAGGGTCGATTTCTTCCGGCAGCTGGCCGATGCCGATGCGTGCAAGCAACTGCCCCAGACCGGGCGCCGCGGTCACGACCGCCAACGGGACTGCGAGCGCGAGTCCGCCGGCGATCAGCAGCGCGACCGGAATTGCGGCCGGGTTGGTTCCCGCGAGGACGCCGATGACGGCCCAGCCGAGCAGCGCATGCGGCCACAGGCCCTCGAGCGCATCGGCGAACGTGACCGCGTGGTCGTGGCGGACCTGGGCATTCCAGCCAGTCGTGCGGCCGAGCGCCAAACTAGCGAGGCAGAGCGTGTGGCTGCACCACTGAATTGGGCAGAGCAGGGTGAAGAACACCGTTTCGATCGCGGTGCTTGCCAAGAAGCGCGGCGTGCCACCGAACGCGCGGCGTGCCTTTGGTTGCAACAGGACGTCGATAATGCTCGCGACCTTGGGCGCAAACCACATCGTCAGAATTGCTGCCAGCAGCGGCCACCCATAGTGCGGATTGATCGCGGACGGATTGATCGCAACGGCGGCCGTGCCCAGCAGCAAAAGTCCGATCCAGGCGGGCGACCCGAGGAACATCAGGATGGCGACAAGCAACTGATATCGGCTCACGGGTTTGAGGCCGGGCAAGAGTAGAAACGGCCAGTACTGCATGTTGCCTTCGCACCAACGCAGGTCGCGGCGGATGAACTCCAACAATGTCGGCGGGTTCTCTTCCCAACCGAGATCCTCCTCCGGCAATACCTGGACCTCATAACCGGCGCGGCGCATCAGCACCGCCTCGATCTGATCGTGCGACAGAACATGGCGGCCGCCGCCCAGCAGCGGCAATTTGCAATACGCTGTGAACGGTTTGAGCCGCAGTACCGCGTTGTGCCCCCAGTAGGGGCCGCAATCGCCCTGCCACCAAGCACTGCCAAACGTGTAGGAGCGCATGCCGAGCCGCATGCCGAATTGGAAGATGCGCGCCATCGCGCTGGTTGACGGCAGCCCAACCACCAGTCCTTGTGCGATGCCGAGCTTTGGCTCAGCCTGCATCAAGCGCACCAGCCGCAGCATGGCGGACGCCGGCATGACGCTGTCGGCGTCGAGCGTGATGGCGAGATCGTGGCGCGCGCCGAAGCGCTCGCAGAAATCCCGGATGTTGCCAGCCTTGAAGCCAAGATTGTCGGTGCGCCGGCGATAGGTGACCGCAATGCGCTCGCGCCACGCCGCCGCCAGCGCGCGAAAGCGGGTCTCCTCCGCCGGGCCTGATGCCGGATCGGTGGTGTCGCTCAACACGTAGACATGGAAATGTTCTGCCGCGCCGGTCGCGACAAGATCGGCCAGCATGGGCTCGAGGTTGCGCACGACGCGCTCGGGCAGCTCGTTGCGGATGCAGAGCAAAACCGCAGTCGAGGCACTGATCGGCTCATTGCCAGATACGCGTGCGCTCGCTGGAAACACGGCCGCTACCGGGTCACGCGCGCAACGCATGATCACAAAGCCGATGACCGCGTTCCAGAACCCAATCACCGTCCACGGCAGCGTGACGGCCAATAGCGCCAGCAGCGCAATGTCGAGCGCGCCGATCCCGCCGGGGGCAAGCGCCAGCGCCGCAAGCCACAGGACGCCGCAGATGGTCGCAATCGCAAGGGTTGCGAACAGCAACCGACGCCGCGCAAGGTTCGTCCCGCTGGCCGCGGCGCGCGCGAGCGTTGGGAATACGGCTTCGATCATTCGGGCTGTCGAAGGGGGCTCTGCAAACGGGGTTTATACCTTATGGGGAACACCGTAGACATGCACCTATGCCGAAGGCGCTCTGGTACGTCGGCCCGGGAATGGCAGAGTTGCGCGACGAATCCGTCGCGCCTGGACCGGACGACGTCCTGGTGCGGGCCCATTTCGGCGCCATCAGCCGCGGGACCGAGGCTCTGATCTTTGCTGGCCGGGTGCCGGCGAGCGAGTATCGGCGCATGCGCGCCCCCCACATGGCTGGGGAGTTCCCGTTTCCGGTGAAATACGGCTACGCGGTGGTGGGTACGCTCGAAGCCGGCGCGCCGCATCTGCGCGGTCGTGTGGTATTCGCGCTTCATCCGCACCAGGACGTGTTCGCGCTGCCGGCCGACGCGGTCTCGCCGTTGCCTGACGGCGTGCCGCCGCAACGGGCGGTGCTCGCAGCCAACATGGAAACGGCGCTCAACGCCGTGTGGGACGGCGCACCCGGTCCGGCCGATCGCATCGCCGTGGTCGGGGCCGGCGTCGTCGGCGCCCTGGTCGCGTTCCTGTGCGCAAGGTTGCCCGGCACCGAAGTCACCCTGGTCGACATCGCACCTGAGCGCGCCGCATTGGCGCACGCGCTCGGCGTCGGCTTCGCGCCGGCGGGAGATGCTCCGAAGGATTGCGACCTCGTGTTTCACGCGAGCGGTGTTGCGGCCGGTCTCGTGACCGCCCTCGATCTCGCCGGCGATGAGGCAAGGATCATCGAGATGAGTTGGTACGGCACCGGCGAGGTGGCGCTCCCGCTTGGCGGCGCGTTTCACAGCCGCCGGCTCACGCTGGTATCGAGCCAGGTTGGCAAGGTTGCGCCGTCGCATCGGCCACGCTGGACGCCGGCGCGCCGCATGTCGGCCGCGCTCGCTCTGCTGCGCGACGCGCGGCTCGACGCCCTGCTGGCGCCCGCGATCCGCTTTGCCGATTTGCCAGTGCAATTGCCGCGCATCCTGGCGCCCGGGAGCAGCGTGCTATGCCAACGCATCGATTATCCGTCGCCCTGACGAGGTCCTATGTTCACCGTTGAGGTCCGCGATCACATCATGATTGCACATTCATTTCGGGGCGATGTGTTCGGGCCGGCGCAGGCACTGCACGGCGCGACCTTTGTGATCGATGCGGCGATCATGGCGAAAGAGCTCGATCAGCATGGCATCGTGGTCGATATTGGCCGTGCCCATGCGGTACTCAAGTCTGTGCTGGCTGTGCTCAACTACCGCAATCTCGACGACCTGCCGCAATTCGCCGGCCGCAACACCACCACCGAATTCCTCACGAAGCACATTCACGATCGGCTCGCCGATGCGGCGCGCGCCGGCGAACTTGGGCGGGAGCCGCGGGAGCTCACGGCCATCCGGGTGACGCTCTCCGAATCCCACGTAGCGCGGGCCTCCTATGAGGCGCCTTTGTGGTAGCGCGCCGCGTCACCTTTGCCATCCCGGGCGATCTCGAAACGCCGACCGGTGGCTACGGCTATGCCCGTCATGTGATTGCTTGCCTGCGCGCGCGCGGCTGGCGGGTCGACGTGATCGATCTCGGTGATGACTTTCCACGCGCCGGTCCCGACCAGCGCGCGCTAGCGCATGAGCGCCTGCTATCGGCGCCGCAGGACGCTCCGGTCGTGGTCGATGGCCTCGCCTTCGGAGCGCTGCCGGACGAAGCGCGAGAAGCCTCAAAGAGCCATTGCCTAATCGCCTTGGTGCACCATCCGCTGGCTTTGGAGACCGGGCTGTCAGCGCCGGCGGCGGAGGCATTTCGCGTCTCCGAAACGCAAGCACTTGCCGCCGCCCGCCACGTGATTGTCACCGATCATTCGACCGCCGCAACGCTCGCGGCCGACTATGGGGTAGCGCGCGCACGCATCACGGTGGCGCTGCCGGGCGCGCGGCGAGGTCCGTGGGCACAAGGAGCGAGCGACGGGACCGTACGCATTCTCGCGGTCGGCGCTGTTGTCCCGCGCAAGGGCTATGATCTGCTCGTGACCACGCTGGCGGACATGCAGGATCTGGCATGGCACCTCACGATCGCGGGCGACCGTACCCGCAGTCCAACGTCAGTAGCCATGCTAGAGGGCCTCATCGATCGCACCGGGCTGGCGCAACGGATCTCATGCGCGGGCGCCGTCCCGGCCGCACGCCTCGATGCGCTCTATCGCGGCGCGGATATTTTTGCGCAGCCGTCGTGGTTCGAAGGCTACGGCATGGCGCTCGCGGACGCGATCGCCTACGGGCTGCCGGTGGTGGCCACGCAGACCGGTGCGGCGGCCAAGGTTGTTCCATCGCATGCCGGCCTGCTGGTGCCGCCCGGCGACACGGCAGCCTTGGCAACGGGCTTGCGCGCGTTGATCAGCGACCCGAAGCTGCGCGCCCGCTGCCGAAGTGCCGCCCGCGCGGCGGCCGCAAGCCTGCCGAGCTGGGACGACACCGCGTGTGCTTTTGAAGACGTCCTTACCCGGGTCGTGGTGTGATTGGCCTGCGCTGCGACGACAGATCGATATCAAACAGAACTTCGCCGTTGAGCAGGTGAGGGGTGACGGGTGGCCGCAACGCATCATCGGCGTGTTCGATCGGAGGTAGCGCAAGGCTTGGCTGGCCGGCGCCCAGGATCAAGGGTGCTACCATCACGTGCAGCCGGTCGAGACAACCGGCGGTGAGGAATTCCGAAATCGTGCGTGTCCCGCCCTCGATCAGAATGCGCCGAAAACCCTTGGCGCGCAGGCCGGCCAGGATAATCGCCGGCGCGGCGACGCCCGCCACCAGGGCAACGCGGATGATTTCGATGTCGTCCGCGAAGCGGGGTTCGGCATGCTGACCCAGGATCATGACGCGCCGGGCACCGTCGGGGCGTAGCAGACGTGCCGCGCCGGAGAGCCGCCCGTTCGGATCGATCACCACCCGAGCCGGATTCGGGCCTGCCACGCGGCGCACGGTGAGTTGAGGATCGTCGCTGGTTGCGGTGCCCACGCCCACGACGATCGCATCGACGAGCGCGCGTAGCCGATGCAGATGATCGAGACCAGAGGCGCCATTGATGTATTCTGGATGTCCACTTGTGGTTGCGATCCGGCCATCGATCGATTGCCCGAGTTGGGCAACGACCATGAGGTCGTCCACGCGACCAGCCCGCAACGGCCCGTAAAGCGCCTCCCACGACCGCGGCAAAGGCCCGTTTGCCTGCCGGAACTGGCCCGGAACCGGCACCCAGGCCTCATTGGTCCTCTCAGTACGTGCCAGATCGTCGAAGTTCTCGGCAAACCCATTCGTCATGGCGGCAACTCGGTTGAATACGCGACATGGACGGCGATCCCGGCTGCCGCTTCCCTACGATTAAACCCGATCCTGTGGGGAATATTCGGCTGTCCCATTGTATCATCTCGCGCACTGGCGGAGCTGTTGCGGGAGGCTCGCATGGCGGCTGACGCAGTGGTCTACAGCATACCTGCGCGGGTCTTGCATTGGTTAACCGCCTTGCTGGTGCTGATCACGATTCCAGCCGGTATAGCGATGGCGAATATCGGCGCGGGCCCTCTGCAGAATTTTTTGTTCGACCTGCACCGTTCGATCGGGGTGCTGCTGATCCCGGTGATCCTGCTGCGGCTCGCTTATCGGCTCTACGACGCGCCACCGCCTTTGCCAGCGGATATTCCGGCGATTCAGCAATTCGCGGCATCGTCTGTTCATGTCGCGCTCTATGCGCTTCTGATCGTGCAGCCGATCGTGGGCTGGATCGGGACTTCGGCGTTTCGCGCACCGATCGCTGTGTTCTGGCTGTTCGAGCTGCCACCGATCTGGCCGGAGAATCGGGCTTTCTCCGATCAGGTTTTCCAGGTGCACCGCGTCATCGCCTACCTGATCGTGCTCTTGCTCTGCGCCCACATCGGCGCCGCGCTGTTTCATCATTTCGTGCGGCGCGACCGCGTGCTTCTCAGGATGTGGTCCGTTGGCAGATCGTAAGGTCTGCTCCATTACGCCGCGGCCGCCAGCATCGGCTTGCCGCGAATGAGATCAGCTGCGCGCTCGGCCATCATCAGCACGCAGGCATTGATGTGTGCGGTGACGAGGTCGGGCATCGCGGAGGCATCGACCACCCGCAGCTGCTCGATGCCGCGCACCAGTAATTCCGGATCGAGCACGGTGTCGGGACCATGCCCCATCGGGCAGGTGGAGGCGGGGTGATGCACGGTGAGCATCGTCTTGCGGATGAAAGCGTCGATGTCGGCGTCAGTCGTGACATTCGCGCCGGGCGAGATTTCTTCGCCGCGAAATGCGTCCATCGATTTCTGGCGCGCAATCTCGCGGCCGCGCCGAAATCCCTCGCGCAGGGTCGGCAGGTCGTTGGGCGCCGAGAAGAAGTTGAACCTGATGCGGGCACGCTGGCGCGGGTCGGCCGAGCGCAACAGCACCTCGCCTCGGCTGTCGGGATGCATGATGGCGGGGCGGATGCCGAAGGCATCCGCGTACGGCGCCTTCACGCCTGGAAACCACAACTGCGCCCAGGGCGGCGAGCCTGGGAACATGTATTCCACGTCTGGTGTGGCGAGCTCTGGCCGGGTCTTGATGAATGCCAGGATGCCGCTCGGGATGGTGGTCGCGGGACCGGAGCCGAGCGAATAGGCGCGCAGCATGCTGAACGCCATGCGATCGAACCGCATGAGGTCGCGGAACGGGCCCGGCTGCTTGCGGGCGTAGAAAATCACCGCAGCCTGATGGTCCTGCAGGTTCTTGCCGACCGGCAGGTCGACCAGCGGAGTGATCCCGACGCTGCCGAGATGGTCGCCCGGCCCGATGCCGGAGAGCATCAGCAGTTGCGGCGTGTTGAAGGCGCCGCCTGCGAGAATGACCTCCCGTTCGGCCCGCGCGTGCTCGGCCTGTCCGTGCCTGATGAACTCAATTCCGACGGCGCGGTTACCCTCGATGACGACCTTGCTGGCGAGCACCCGGGTGAGCAGCGTCAGGTTGCGGCGCCGGAGTGCTGGCTTGAGATAGGCGGTCGCGGCTGACGAGCGCCGGCCATTGCGGATCGTGTACTGGCTGCGCGCGAAACCTTCGGTATCGCCGCCGCTGTTGTCTGCGATGATGGGGTAGCCGGCAGCTTTTCCGGCCTCAAGCCAGGCGTTGTAGATCGGGTCGGCAACGCGCGACCATTCGACGCCGATCGGCCCATCGCCGCCGCGCGTGTCGGTCCCGCCCTCGATCCAGGTCTCGCAGCGCTTGAAATAGGGCAGTACGTCCGCATAGGACCAGCCGAGCGCGCCTTTTTGAGCCCAACGATCGTAGTCGCGCCGATCGCCGCGCGTGTAGCCGGTTACGTTGATCGACGACGAGCCACCCAACACCTTGCCGCGCATGGCCTCGACCTCGCGGCCGCCGAGATTTCGCTCTGGCTCGGTGTGATAGCCCCAATCGTGCATGACATGCTTGTGCATCATGCCGATGCCGAGCGGGATGTAAATCAGCGGGTCGATGTCCCAGCCGCCGGCTTCCAAGAGCAGCACGCGCACGCTGGCGTCTTCGGTCAGCCGGTTGGCCAGGACGCAGCCAGCGGAGCCGGCCCCCACGATGATGTAGTCGTATTGCTGCGCGCTCATTTCGTGCCCTGTCGCTTGCCGGCCAATGCTGCTTCTAGAGCGCTCTCCGAACGGATTGAATCGGAAGTGCTCCATTCTCCTAGTCGTACTTTCTACGGAAAACCGGTGTCCACTCTTTCTGAAAATGCTTTAAATCGACCGACATCATAACGGAGGAGCGTTCCAGATGGCCAACCGCATCATGACCACGCATGTGGGCAGCCTGATCCGGCCGCCGAAATTCGTCGAGATCCTGCACAAGATCGAAAACAAGGAGCCAGTGGACCCTGGCCTTTACGACAGGATGCTGACGGAGTCAGTGCAGGAGATCGTGCGCCAGCAGGCCGAGGCTGGCGTCGACATCGTCAGCGACGGCGAGTTCGGCAAGGGTCGCAACTGGGCCTTTTACGTGCACGGGCGGCTTGCCGGAATGCACACGCGACCGATGACACCCGAGGAAACCAAGGATCCGTTGGCGTCGGTGGGCGGCGGGCGCGATCGTGAAGCCTTTCCCGAATACTATGCCGAGGCCGACAAGGCGACCGGGCTTGCCTCGCGCCTGGGCAACCGGTTCGTGTGTAACGGTCCGATCAGCTACGTCGGACAGAAGGAACTCCAGCGCGACATCGACAACCTCAAGGGGGCGGTTACCAAGGTCAAGGTCGAGGGGGCATTCCTCCCCGTGGTGGCGCCGGCGAGCGCGTTGCCCAACGTCAAGGACGAGCATTACGGCGACGAGAAGCGCCTCCTGTTCGCGCTCGCGGACGCGCTCCGGGTCGAATACAAGACGATCGTCGACGCGGGCCTCTACGTGCAGATCGACGATGCGTTCTTCCCCTACATGCAGGAAAAGCTCTGCCCGCCGATGACGCTGCAGCAATATCGCGCGTGGGCGCAGCTGCGCATCGATGCGCTAAACCATGCGCTCAACGGTATCCCGCTGGAAAAGACCCGCTACCACATCTGCTGGGGCAGCTGGAGCGGCCCGCACGTGTACGACGTACCGCTCAAGGACATCGTCGATATCATGCTGCAGGTCAACGTCGGCGCCTATAGTTTCGAGGCGGCGAACGTGCGCCATGAGCACGAATGGAAGGTATGGAAGACAGCGAAGCTTCCCGCCGGCAAAAAGATCCTGCCCGGCGTCATCAGCCATGCCACCAACGTGGTCGAACATCCCGAACTCGTGGCCGAGCGACTGGTTCGTTTCGCCAGTCTCGTCGGCCGCGAAAACGTGATGGCCTCGACCGACTGCGGTTTTGCGCAGAGCCCATTCGGGCGCCGCGTGCATCCCTCGATCATGTGGGCCAAGCTCAGGTCGATGGCGGAGGGCGCTCGGCTCGCCACCGAGGAGCTTTGGGGTAAGCAGGCGGCGGCGTAAGAATTATACGGTGTGTTAGCTCGTTGCAGCACGCAGCGCTCGCCCGAAGCTTGAACGTCCGCTGGTGGGTTACGCCGCGCCCTCGCTCGCTGTGCCGACGGCGCAGCTAACCCACATCACGGGCCACGTTATCTGTTCCTTCCGCGGCAAAACCTGATCGGACCGTTGGGCGATCACCGCGGCGCTCTCCCTGTTGTTCTTTTCAGCATCAAGACGTGGATCCCGCGATCGGTGAGCCGCATGAAGGCCGGCTTCGCGCCTGCGTGTTCGAGATATTGGGATATGTCACGACGGCGGAAGCGGGGCAGACGTTGCGCGCGCGCATACAGTCGGATACGCCGATGCCACGACAAGCCGGAGAAATCCCATGAGCTACCAGAACATCATCGTCGAAACCAAAGGCAAAGTCGGTGTCATCCGTCTCAATCGACCGCAGGCGCTCAATGCGCTCAATGCAGCCCTCATGCAGGAGCTCGGCGCGGCGGTAGCGGCTTTCGAGGCTGACCCAGGCATTTCCTGCATGGTCGTCACCGGCTCCGAAAAGGCATTCGCAGCCGGCGCCGACATCAAGGAGATGGTCGACAAGAGTTTTCTCGACGCCTTCATGGGTGACTTCGTCGGTGGATGGCACCAGCTCGCGCAGGCGCGCAAGCCTGTGGTCGCGGCGGTGTCGGGCTTTGCGCTCGGCGGCGGCTGCGAGCTCGCCATGCAGTGTGACCTCATCATTGCGGCCGAGACCGCCAGGTTCGGACAGCCTGAGATCAAGCTCGGCATCATTCCCGGCATCGGCGGTACCCAACGTCTGACGCACGCGGTTGGCAAGGCCAAGGCGATGGATCTCTGCCTGACTGGCCGGATGATGGACGCGGCTGAGGCCGAGCGCGCGGGCCTGGTCGCGCGCGTCGTGCCGGCCGCGAACCTGATGGACGAAGCCTTGAAGGTCGCCGAGACCATCGCGTCGATGTCGCTGCCAGCGCTGATGGTTGCAAAGGAAGCGGTCAATCGGGCGTTCGAGACCACATTGGCCGAGGGCATTCGCTTCGAGCGCCGCACATTCCATGCCTTGTTCGCTACCCAGGATCAGAAGGAAGGGATGTCGGCGTTCGTCGATAAGCGCCCGGCGAAGTTTCAGAACAAGTGAAGCGTCCTGGATGACCAGTGCCCCCGGAGAGCTTGACCACAGCGAGCGGCGGCGCGAGATGGGTGCGTGGATGCGCACGACAAAAACGCCGGCCTGACTGGGGACGAGCTTGAGCGCTACGCCCGTCATATCGTCATGCGCGATATCGGCGGACCAGGGCAGGCTGCGCTCAGGGGCGCGCGCGTTCTCGTCGTTGGGGCTGGTGGCCTCGGGGCGCCGACGTTGCTCTATCTCGCCGCGGCTGGGGTCGGCACTTTGGGCATTGTCGACGACGACGCTGTGTCGCTTTCCAATTTGCAGCGCCAAATCATTCATGCGACCAGCGATATCGGCCGGCCCAAAGTCGACAGCGCTGCAACGGCCGTCGGCAGGCTCAACCCGCATGTGGCGGTCGAAACCCATGCGGTCAGATTGGGTCCGAACAATGCGCGCGATCTCATCGCGCGCTACGATCTCGTAGCCGACGGCTCAGACAATTTCGAGACCCGCTACCTCGTCGCTGACACGTGCTTTTTCGCCCGCAAGCCGCTGGTCACCGCTGCGGTGGGTGTGTTCGACGGAACGCTCACCACCATCCGGGCGCATGAGCGTGATGCCAGCGGGCGTCCAAACCCGACCTATCGCTGCCTGTTTCCCGAACCGCCGCCACCCGGGAGCGTCCCTGCCTGCGCGGAAGCCGGAATCCTCGGGGCGCTCACCGGCGTCCTCGGCTCGCTGATGGCGCTTGAGGTCATTCGAGAAATCGTCGGATTTGGCGACGGTCTGATCGGGCGGCTGTTGATGGTCGACGCGCGCTCGATGCGCTTCGAAACGCTGACCTATGGATGGGATCCGACCAACCCGCTGACGGGAAGTCAGGAATCAGAAGCCGGTAATCAGTAATCGGTTTTACGGCGCTCATGACCCAAGATTTGTAGGGGACGACATACTCGCCCTGCGCAAGCACGCCGGCAGCGTCACTGACTGGCGGCTTAAAAGCTCCTTGCCCGCGACGGCCAGATCGATATCATCGGGCTATGAATGTAATGTTCGCGACATGGCTGTTTTTCCGCGCCTTGCGGTGGGCATTTTGGATTGCCTTTCTCGGCTATTGCTTTTTCGTTTTTGTGAACAAGGAGACCCAAGTTAATTCCTATGGGCATCTTCCGCTAGAAACCGAGACGCTAATATACGCGCTCGGCTTGGGCACTGTCTTTGCAGGATTCCTGGAACTGATGATGCGAGAGAAGGCCGGTCTTGCTAGACCTAAATTCGGTCGCTTGATTCCGCCAAGCGCAACGGCACAATCAAACTGACACAGCTACCGTAAGATTGGCGAATTAGATCGACAAGATTTTGGAGCGACGGGCGGCTGGCACCCTGCATTTATCCGGTGTTATGGCGCTAATGCCACAAACCGGGTCGCCGACTTTCTGATTGATCACTGATTTCTGCTATTTGGTCCACACCGCCACCAGGACCGGGCTCTTGCCGACGCCCTTCATGACGGACCATTTGTTGTCACCGGCGGCGACAATCGTGAAGCAGTTAGGCTTTGCATTCTTCCAGGTGGTACAGAAGCCCTCTTTCGTTACCTTCCAAGTGCCCTCGCCCTTGGCGCCCGCGTTGGCGGCTGGTATGCGCGTCGCCTTTCCGTCGGGCGTGAACACCATTTTGAACTTGACGCCGGACGGCGTGGCGGCGGTGAATTCCTGCCCCGTGAAGAACGTCGTCTTGATGATCTCCGGCGCCAGCTTGTCGGCGGCAAAGCTCTGGGACGCGAGCAGCGCGCCGAGCACACCTGTGATGATTGCTGCACGCATCGATTTCGCCCCTCGTCGGTCAAGCAAAACAACATCCCAATTATAGCGCAGTCACGCCCGCTCACAGCATCGACGGCAGCACCCGGTCCGGCGGCTTGTGTCCATCCATGAACGTCTGGATGTTGATGATCACCTTGTTGCCCATGTCGATCCGTCCTTCGACGGTCGCCGAACCTGTGTGCGGCAGCAGCACGACCTTGCCGGCGCGCGCGAGCCGCACCAGCTTCGGGTTCACCGCGGGCTCGTGCTCGAACACGTCAAGCCCGGCGCCCGCAAGCTCGCCCGCTTCGATCATGCGCGCCAGCGCATTCTCGTCGATCACCTCGCCGCGCGCGGTGTTGACCACATAGGCCGACGGCCGTAGCAGCTTGAGCCGCCGTGCCGAGAGCAGGTGGTAGGTCGCGGGCGTGTGCGGACAATTGATCGAGATGATATCCATGCGCGCCAGCATCTGGTCGAGGCTCTCCCAGTAGGTCGCCTGTAACGCCTCCTCGATCTTCGGGGGCAGGCGTCGCCGGTTGTGGTAGTGGATCTGCAGGCCGAACGCGCGCGCGCGGTGCGCTACCGCCTGGCCGATCCGGCCCATCCCGACGATGCCGAGTCGCTTGCCACCGATACGGTGGCCGAGCATCCAGGTTGGCGACCAGCCGGTCCAATCCTTGTCACCGATGAGTACCGCCGCGCCTTCCGCCAAGCGCCGTGGAACCGCGAGAATCAGCGCCATCGTCATATCGGCGGTGTCCTCGGTGAGCACCCCCGGCGTGTTGGTGACGGTGATTCCGCGCTGCAGCGCGGTCGTGACGTCGATGTTGTCGACGCCATTGCCGAAATTGGCGATCAGCCGCAGTCGCTCGCCCGATTGGCTGAGCACCGCCATGTCGACCCGGTCCGTCACGGTTGGAACCAGCACGTCGGCGACCTTCACGGCCTCGACCAGATCGGACTGGCTCATTGCCTTGTCGTCGAGATTGAGCCGCGCGTCGAACAATTCGCGCATGCGCGTTTCGATCGTGTCGGGCAACTTCCGGGTCACGATCACCAAAGGTTTTTTACGGCCGTTCATCGCCCTCGTCCCGGGAACTTTCCAGCCATGCGCCACGCTCCATTCAGCCCTCCTTAACTGTCATCACCGACATTAGCAGGCGTCGAAACCGGCACGGTTGGGGGTCGCCCCTCTTAGCAGAAGGCCGTCCCGACACAAAGCGCTGCCGAACATCCGCCTGGCGACGCCGGATGCAACAGGTCAACGGACTGCAATGGAAGCGACAGGCCCGATCGGGTGGCTCAAGGGTCCCTTGCTGGCGGTCGTGCTCGCCTGCGTCAGCCCTGCCTCAGCGGGGGCAGCTGGAGACACGGGAAGCGGCCTTGCGATTCCGCGCTTCGTCAGCCTGAAATCCGACAGGGTCAACGTGCGGGCCGGTCCGACCAAGGATCACAACGTCGCGTGGGTCTATACCCGAGCCGGGCTACCGGTCGAGATCACTGCCGAGTACGAGAACTGGCGGCGCATCCGCGATTGGGAGGGCGCCGAAGGTTGGGTCTATCACTCACTTCTGTCGGGGCGGCGCACGGGGCTGATCCAACCGAGCGCCAAGGCACAGGATGACTACATCCCGATCTATGCGTCGGCCGACGCCAAGAGCGGCATTACGGCACGGCTGCAAAAGGGCGTGCTCGGCAAAGTCAAACGATGCAGCGGCACCTGGTGCCGGATCATAGGCGAAGGGTTCGACGGCTGGGTCGAACAGGAGCGCCTGTGGGGCGTTTATCCGAACGAAAAAGTTGATTGAAAAGTAGGGTGAGTGCCCAGCATCGCTGGCGGGTCACCCAACAGTGACGGGCGTGCAACCGTAATGAGCCGGCGGGTCGAGATCCCCCAGGCTTACTCGGCGTGTTTCAAACGCTCTTGCGCTTAAGCCGCACCACTACGTCGACGCGGGCGACCTCGTAGCCGTCCAGGACCTGCGGCAACTCGCCGATGCTCACACTGGCGGACGGGATGTCCACCAGGGCGTTTTGGCCCTCTACGAAGAAATGATGATGGTCGGAAGTGTTGGTGTCGAAATAGGTTTTCGAGCCGTCAACCGCAACCTGACGGAGCAGGCCCACATCGGTGAACTGATTAAGCGTATTATACACGGTCGCGAGCGAAACCGGCACGCGGGCGTTGCTCGCTTCCTCAAACAGCATTTCGGCGGTCAAGTGCCGGTCGCCCTTGGAAAACAGGAGCCAGCCGAGTTCCATGCGTTGGCGGGTTGGGCGAAGGCCGACCTTGCGCAGCATGGCGCGCACGTCATGCCACGGGCAGCCGTTATTTTCCGATCGCGCCTCGTCCGCCTTAACAAAGGCAGCGGTCACACGGTTCGACATCAGCGGAGCACGCGGTTGCATCGGTGGATACGCCAAGTTCCTTGAAGCGCTAAGCCTTTGATTATTATCGCCGAGACATCATATTTGATCGTATATAGCCGACGGTTGGCTTTTGCAACCGCTTCGCAACAACGGCGGCTATGCATTAGAGGTATTCTTGGTTACTGGCCGTGCGGCCGAGTGGTTCACCAAGGCGGGTGCCGTTGTTCCCGGGACCCGCGGTGTGTTAGGGAAAACGCCCGGCGCCGCGATCACGGCCCAAGAATCTCGAGGATGGGACCGGAATGGAGCACCGGCGTTCAAGCTTTGAATATGAGGACCTCCTGTCGTGCGGGCGGGGCGAGTTGTTCGTCGAAGGTCCGCAATTGCCGTTGCCGCCCATGTTGATGTTTGACCGCATAGCGGCGATTGCTGAGGGTGGTGGCGAGCACGGCAAAGGCCTCGTGCGGGCGGAGCTCGACGTGAAGCCCGACCTTTGGTTCTTTCCTTGCCACTTCAAGGGCGATCCGGTGATGCCGGGATGTCTTGGCCTCGACGCGCTTTGGCAGCTGGTCGGCTTTTTTCTGGGTTGGCTTGGCGGGCAGGGCAAGGGACGTGCACTCGGCCTGGGCGAGCTGAAGCTCTCTGGGCAGGTTCTTCCTACCGTCAAGAAGGTCGTGTACGGAATCAACGTCAAGCGGGTGATGCGCTCGAAGCTTGTGCTTGGCATCGCCGACGGCTGGTTGTCCGCGGATGGGTCTGTGATCTACCGTGCATTCGATCTGAAGGTCGGATTGTTCCGCGAAGGCGCCGAGTTGCAGGCGAACGCTTAGCAGCGGCATTCGAAAATGCTGCGTAGAGCGCGCCGCGGCGGCGGAGAAATAAGAAAGAGGCGGGCATGAAGCGCGTCGTCGTCACCGGGATGGGCGTCGTTTCGTCCATCGGCAACAACACCCAGGAGGTGCTGGCGAGCTTGCGGGAGGCGAAGTCCGGCATCTCGCGCGCGTCGGACTATGCCGAGCGCGGCTTCCGCTGCCAAGTGCACGGTGCGCCGACGCTCGAGCCTGAGGCGGTGATCGATCGGCGCGCCATGCGATTTCTCGGCGGTGGCGCTGCCTGGAACCACGTCGCCATGGAGCAGGCGATTCGCGACGCCGGTCTCGAAGCGAACGAGATTTCACATGAGCGTACCGGCATCATCATGGGTTCGGGCGGCCCTTCGACACGCGCCATTGTGGAGGCGGCCGACATCACCCGCAGCAAAGGCCCCAAGCGGGTCGGTCCATTCGCCGTCCCGAAGGCGATGTCGTCGACCGCATCGGCAACACTTGCCACCTGGTTCAAGATCAAGGGCATCAGCTACTCGATCTCGTCCGCGTGTGCGACCTCCAATCATTGCATTGGCAATGCGACTGAGCTCATCCAGCACGGCAAGCAGGATCTGATCTTCGCGGGCGGTTGCGAGGAGCTCGATTGGACCTTGTCGGTTCTGTTCGACGCCATGGGCGCGATGTCGACAAAATTCAACGACCGGCCCGACAAGGCGTCGCGTGCCTACGACGTTGATAGGGATGGATTCGTCATCGCTGGGGGCGCCGGCGTGGTCGTGCTTGAGGAGATCGAGCACGCGAAGGCCCGCGGCGCAAAGATCTACGCCGAGGTTGCCGGCTATGGGGCGACCTCCGATGGGTTCGACATGGTGGCACCTTCCGGCGAGGGCGCGGTCCGCTGCATGAAGCTGGCGCTGGACGCTGTCCATGCGCCGGTCGACTACATCAATCCGCACGCCACATCCACACCGGTCGGCGACCTGAAGGAGATCGACGCCATCCGCGAGGTATTCGGCGACAAGTGCCCGCCGATCGCCGCCACCAAGTCGCTGACCGGTCATTCGCTTGGTGCAGCCGGCGTCCAGGAGGCGATCTACTCGATGCTGATGATGAAGAACGGCTTCATCTGCGAGAGCGCGAATATCGAGACCATGGATCCAGCCTTCGCCGATATGCCGATCGTCCGCGAGCGGCGCGATAACCTGTCGCTTGGATGCGTGCTGTCGAATTCGTTCGGGTTCGGGGGCACCAACGCGTGCGTGGTGTTCAAGCGGCTGGAGGCGTGATGTCGCCACCGTCGTTGGGCGCTGTTATTCATCAACAAGAGCCGCGGCTACGCAGTGGATGTGCGGGGCACTCCCGTGCAGGATGCCTGGGATGATTCGGGGCTGAGCATGCAAGGATTGGTGCAGGGCAAGCGCGGGGTGATTATGGGGGTCGCCAATGACCACTCCATTGCCTGGGGCATTGCCCGCGCGCTGGCGGCGCATGGGGCGACGCTTGCTTTCACCTATCAGGGCGAGGCCCTCGGCAAACGCGTGCGGCCGCTCGCACAATCGCTCGGGGCCGATCTGGTCCTGCCATGTGACGTAGAAGACATCGCTTCCCTCGACCAGGTATTTGCAACCATCGGCGAGAAATGGGGCGGGCTCGATTTCCTGGTTCATGCCATCGCGTTCTCTGACAAGGCCGAGCTCAAGGGCCGCTACGCCGACACGACGCGTGCCAACTTCATCCGCACCATGCTGATTTCCTGCTTCTCGTTCACCGAGGCGGCCAAACGCGCCGCTGCGCTGATGACCAACGGCGGCGCCATGGTAACCCTGACCTACAATGGCGGCGAGCGCGGCGATGCCGAACTACAACGCGATGGGGCTCGCCAAAGCCGCGCTCGAGGCGTCGGTTCGTTATCTAGCGGTCGACTTCGGCGCCAGCGCCATTCGGGTGAACGCAATCTCGGCCGGGCCGATCCGCACGTTGGCCGGAGCGGGCATCTCCGATGCGCGCTTCATGTTCGCTTACCAGCAGCGGCATTCGCCGCTGCATCGAGGCGTCACACTCGACGAATTGGGCGGTGCCGCACTCTATCTGCTCAGCGACCTGTCGACCGGCGTCACCGGCGAAATCCATTTCGTCGATTCAGGCTACAACGCGATCGCGATGCCACAACCCGACGCGCTACGCGTGAGCCTTACCGGAAACGGGAACGGCAACAGCGAGGAAAACGCGAAGGACGCTGCGCAGTAAGCTTGAAGCAGTAAGCTTGGAAATGTGTCCCGGGCGTAGGGCAGCGCCAAGGCATGCGCGGCGGCCCGGGAGTTTGCTGGAGCGCAGGTTGCTTCCTACAAATCGATCTCGCGTTGCAGCTGCGATTTGCTTTCGATGCAGTAGTAACCTGAAATTCGGCTCACCAACTTGCGGCGCTTCCAGTCGGCAAGGATGCGGTTGACATTCTCGCGCGCAATCCCGGCCATGGCGGCAAGGTCCGATTGTCCGAATTTCTGGCGGATCACAATGCGGCCCGCGCCGACACTCTCACCGAAATGCTCGGCGAGTTCAATCAGCGTCAACGCCACGCGCCCGCGCAACGGCAAAAAGCTCTCAGCCGCGATCACATCGTTGGTCTCCCGCAGCCGGGAGGCCAGAAGCGCCACCAAATGCTGATAGAGGTCCGGATGCTTTTTGGCGTATTCATCAAACTTGGCCTTGCTGACGAACAGGAGCTCACTGTCCCGCAATGCCAGAACCGAGGCCGAACGCGGCAGTCCGTCGAGCACCGCGAGTTCGCCGACGATCGCGCCAGGTCCGAGAATCGAGAGGATGCGCTCGGCGCCCGACGTCGACACCATGCTGACCTTCAGCAGCCCCTTCTCGATTCGGTAGCAGCCATCGCCTGCGTCGCCCGCCAGAAACAGCACTTGGTCGGCCGCGAGATGGACCGGCTTTGCGTTTGAGAACAATAGCCCGGACAGGTTCGCGGGAAGCGCTGAAAAAAGACCCGTGATTGCGTTGGTTGCTGCCGCCATGGTTTTGGTCCCCGCCCGCTAAGCGGAAGTACCGCAACAATCGCGTGACTTCGCAACAAAAAAATCCGCCCGAGCAGTATTTCACTCGGGCGGTTGGTCTGGGGTGGACCGAGTAAGGGTCTCTGGGAGGATGGAAGGACCCGTGCAGTAAACTGGTCGGGCAACACACTGAGCCTAAACTGGAAACCACCATAGCCCCGCCCTATCGGGCCCACAGTGATCCGGATCACAACCTCCGTTAATTCTTATAATGATTTGTTTTTATTAACGTTTTAGCGATTTTCGAGCAGGCTCGATTGGTGATTTTCTGGCCTGCAGGGTACCCGTGGCCGGGGGTTCGCAGCACTCCCGGGGCCACGGATGGTCGATGCGATGGCGCTCTCGGCCGCGCCCCGCGGCCGATCGATTAAGGCCGCCCTGTTATTCGCCGCTGACGGCCTCGCGCTGCTGATCGGCTTCAGCCGTCTGCTTGGCCTCGAGGTCTTCGCCGGTCTGCTGATCGACGACCTTCATCGAGAGCCGCACCTTGCCGCGCTCGTCGAAGCCCAGGAGCTTGACCTTGACCTTTTCGCCTTCCTTGACGACGTCGGT
The DNA here is from genome assembly GCA_963833605.1 of uncultured Alphaproteobacteria bacterium. Classification (GTDB taxonomy): domain Bacteria; phylum Pseudomonadota; class Alphaproteobacteria; order Rhizobiales; family Xanthobacteraceae; genus JAFAXD01. Next base: position 185,287 of record CAWHYZ010000023.1, on the reverse strand, counting down.
CACCTTCTGCACCCGCTTCGGCGCCAGCTGGCTGATATGGACGAGGCCGTCCTTGGCACCAAAGAAATTCACGAATGCGCCGAAGTCCATGACCTTGACAACCGTGCCTTCGTAGATGTGGCCGACCTCCGGCTCCGAGGCGATCGACTTGATCCAGTTGATTGCGGCCTTGATGGCATCGCCCTTGGCGGAGGCGACCTTGACGGTGCCGTCGTCGGAAATGTCGACCTTGGCGCCGGTCTTCTCCACAATCTCGCGGATGACTTTGCCGCCCGAGCCGATGACCTCGCGGATCTTGTCGACCGGTATGGTGAACACCTCGATGCGCGGCGCGTGTTCGCCGAGCTGGGCGCGGTGCTTGGTGAGCGCCTTGCTCATCTCGCCCAGGATATGGATGCGGCCCTCCTTGGCCTGGGTGAGCGCGACCCGCATGATCTCCTCGGTGATGCCGGAGATCTTGATGTCCATCTGCAGCGCGGTGACGCCGTTCTCGGTGCCAGCCACCTTGAAGTCCATGTCGCCCAGGTGGTCCTCGTCGCCGAGGATGTCGGAGAGCACCGCGTAGCGCTTGTCCTCGAGGATGAGGCCCATGGCGATGCCCGCGGTCGGCGCGCGTAGCGGCACGCCGGCATCCATCAGGGCGAGCGAGCTTCCGCACACCGTTGCCATCGAGGACGAGCCGTTCGAACTCGGTGATCTCGGAAACGACGCGGATCGTATAGGGAAACTCGTGGTGCTGCGGTAGCACCGGATGCAGCGCCCGCCACGCAAGCTTGCCGTGTCCGACTTCGCGGCGGCCGGGTGCGCCGATGCGGCCGGTCTCGCCGACCGAGAACGGCGGGAAATTGTAGTGCAGCAGGAACGTCTCCTTGTAGGTACCCTGCAGCGCGTCGATGAACTGCTCGTCCTCGCCGGTGCCGAGCGTCGCCACCGCCAGTGCCTGGGTCTCGCCGCGGGTGAACAGCGCTGAGCCGTGAGTGCGCGGCAACAGGCCGACTTCGCTCACGATCGGGCGTACGGTCTTCACGTCGCGCCCGTCGATCCGCCGGCCGGTATCGAGGATGCTGTTGCGCACGATCTTGGCCTCGAGCTCCTTGAACACGCCGGAGACCCGAAGCTCGTCGTAGCGCGGCTTCTCGGCCGCGCCCGCCGGGAAGAAATGCGTCATCACCTTTTGTTTGGCGGCATCGACCGCTGCATAACGCTCGGCTTTGCCGGCGACCGCATAGGCGGCGCGCAGATCCTGCTCGGTGAGGCCGAGAATTTCGCGCTCGAGCTCGGAATTGTCGGCGCTCGCAACCTCGCGCGGCTCCTTGGCGGCCTTCTCGGCGAGCTCGATGATCGCGTTGATGACCGGCTGGAAATGCCTGTGGCCGAACATTACGGCGCCCAGCATGATCTCCTCGGACAGCTCCTTGGCTTCCGAATTCGACCATCAGCACCGCGTCCTGGGTGCCGGCGACGACGAGGTCGAGCTGGCTCTCCTGCATCTCGTCGATCTGCGGATTGAGCACGAACTCGTTGTTGATGAAGGCGACGCGGGCGCCGCCGATCGGGCCCATGAACGGCGCGCCCGAGAGCGTCAGCGCTGCCGAGGCCGCCACCATGGCGACGATGTCGGGATCATTCTCGAGGTCGTGGCTGAGCACGTTGATGATGACCTGGGTGTCGCAGCGCCAGCCGTCGGCGAACAGCGGCCGCACCGGCCGGTCGATCAGCCGCGAGATCAGCGTTTCGCGTTCGCTCGGGCGGCCTTCGCGCTTGAAATAGCCGCCCGGAATGCGACCGGCGGCATAGAATTTTTCCTGATAGTTGACGGTCAGCGGCAGAAAGTCGATGCCTTCCTTCGGCTTCTTGGCGGCGACCACCGTCGCCAGAACCGAGGTCTCTCCGTAGGTCGCAACGACCGCACCGTCGGCTTGGCGAGCTATCTTTCCGGTCTCAAGGGTAAGTGTGCGTCCGCCCCAATCAAGGGCGACACGATGGATGTCAAACATGGTTCTCTCTCATGGTTTCGTTGTGGCACGAAGGCCATGAGCAAGACGGCGAGAGGCTGTAGCGCACATCTGCGCGAACCAGCATCCGGCGATCCTGCCATGACCTTCCAGCCTTTTCGGCGGCATCGCCGCCCTTGCTGCGTCCGTGCGCATTCTGCGTCCGGACAATGAAAAGCGGAGGCCAGATGCCGTCCGCCCCAAATGCGCGAAACAAACAATTCGCGCAAAACTCTTGTCGCGTCTTCGGATGGCGAACCGGTATCCGTGTCGCCTGAAAACGCGCCTAACTAGCGGCGAATGCCGAGCTTCTCGATCAGGACCTTGTAGCGGCCTTCATCGGCGCGCTTGAGGTAGTCGAGCAACTGGCGACGCTGGGACACGAGCTTGAGGAGTCCACGCCGCGAATGGTTGTCCTTGACGTGGGTCTTGAAATGCTCGGTGAGGTTAGTGATCCGTTCTGACAGGATCGCGACCTGCACTTCGGGAGAACCGGTATCGCCGGATTTCACCGCATAGGAATTAATCAGTTCGGCCTTGCGGCCTGCCGCAATCGACATCGGTCATCCTTTCCTGATCCCGGCTCTGCCCTGCAGGCCGGAGAGATTGAAGACGCGCTTGGGAACGATCTCGCCGCGGTCGATCTCGGCAAGGGCCACCAGGTGGCCCGACGCCAGCACATGAATCACACCGCTGAGGACAGGAGCGTCCCGCCCGCGCATCAGAACGGCTTGGCCCCTTTGGAGCCTGGCCGCATCTGCCTGACTGACGGCCAGCGCCGGGATGTCGTCCAGCGCGGTCGCAACAGGCATTAGCGCATCGGCGAAGCTTCCTTCGCCTTGCGCGGCTCTATGGCATAAACCCTCCAGTTCTGCCAGCGAAATCATGTGGCTCTCGCCGAACGGCCCCACTTGGGTCCGGCGCAACGCGCTCACGTGCCCGAGCGAGCCGAGCGCGCGGCCAAGATCGCGGGCGAGCGCGCGCACATAGGTACCTTTGCCGCATTGCGCGGCAAATTCGGCAAGATCCGGGCCGGGCGTTGCAACCAGTGCGAGATGATGAATCTCGACCGGGCGGGGCTTGAGCTCGACGTGCTCGCCTTCGCGCGCGATGTCGTAGGCGCGCTCGCCTTCGACCTTGATGGCGGAAAAGCACGGCGGAATCTGTTCGATCGTACCGGTAAAATGTGGCAGCAGCGCCTCGATCGCCGCGGGCGACGGCCGCGTCGCGGAGGTCGCGACCACGCGTCCCTCGGCGTCGTCGGTGTCGCGCTCTTCACCCCAGCGCACGGTGAATTGATAGGTCTTGCGCCCGTCCATGACGAACGGCACGGTCTTCGTGGCCTCGCCCAACGCGATCGGCAGAATTCCGGTGGCAAGCGGATCGAGCGTGCCCGCGTGGCCGACGCGCTTTGCCGTGAACAGGCGCTTGACCGCCGCAACCGCCTGGGTCGAGGTCATGCCGATCGGCTTGTCGAGCACGATCCAGCCGTGCACGTCGCGCTTCTCACGTTTGGGCTTGGGCCCGGCCCGCGCATTTTTTTGTTGTTCGATGACTTCCAACAAATCTACTCCTTATCGATATCCTTTTGGATCGCTGGGGTGCGGAGAAGCTTCTCGATTCGCTGCGCCTCGTCGAAGCGCTCGTCGATGCGGAAGCGGATCTCGGGCGCGAACTTCAAGTTGACCCGATGCGCGAGCTCGCCGCGCAGAAAGCGTTTGTTGCGCTCGAGCGCTGCCAGCACCTCGCTCGTGTCGCGCCCGCCGAGCGGCATCACGTAGATGGTGGCGAGTCGCAGGTCGGGTGTGAGGCGCACCTCCGGCACCGTGATGACGTGTTTCTCGATCACCGGGTCGTGCACCTCGCCGCGCGCCAGAATCTCCGCCAGCGCGTGACGGATGAGCTCCCCCGCGCGCAACTGACGCTGGGAGGGGGTCGATCCTGATTCGCGATGCTGATGATGGCGTGGCATGGTCGATATCCGGGTCGTTTGCAAATGCCGTCGTCAAGAAAAATCGTTGCGCCGTAGGATGGGTTGAGCTCAGCGAAACCCATCAGCCAATCGGCCGGCTTTGTCGGCGGGCTTCGCAAAAAAAACGGAGCCCACCTACCAATCTGATCACAATGTGCGTTGCACCTGTTCGACCCGGTAGCATTCGATGACGTCACCGACGCGCATATCCTGGTAGCTCTCGAACGCCATGCCGCATTCCTGGCCAGCCACCACTTCGCGCGCGTCGTCCTTGAAGCGCTTGAGCTGGGACAGCTTGCCCTCGTGGATCACCACGTTGTCGCGGATGAGCCGCACGTTGGCTCCGCGCTCGACCTTGCCGTCGGTGACGCGGCAGCCGGCGACCTTGCCGACCTTGGAGACCGAGAAGATTTCCAGGATTGAAGCGTTGCCCAGCATGGTCTCGCGCAAAGTCGGCGCCAGCAGGCCGGACATCGCCTTCTTCACGTCGTCGACCAGGTCGTAGATGATGTTGTAGTAGCGGATCTCGACCCCGTCGCGCTCGGCGGCTTCGCGCGCTTCCTTGTGAGCGCGCACGTTGAAGCCGATGATCGCAGCGTGCGAGGCGGCCGCCAGGGTCACGTCGGACTCGGCGATGCCGCCGACCCCTGCATAGAGGATGCGAGCGCCGACTTCGTCGGTCCCGAGCTTGTCGAGCGCGCCGATGATCGCCTCGATCGAGCCCTGCACGTCGCCCTTGATCACCAGCGGGAATTCCTTGCGCCCGGCGGTCTTGAGCTGGCTCATCATCTGTTCGAGCGAGCCGCGCAAGCCGGTCGCCCGCGCCGCCATGTTGTCGCGCCGCTGGCGGGTCCGATAGGCGGTGACCTCGCGGGCGCGGCCTTCGGTTTCCACCACCGCCAGCCGGTCGCCCGCTTCCGGAATACCGGAAAAGCCGAGCACCTCCACTGGGGTCGACGGGCCGGCCTCGTCGACGCTGGCGCCGGTGTCCGAAATCAGCGCGCGCACGCGCCCCCACTCGGCGCCGGCGACGATGATGTCGCCCGGATGGAGCGTTCCGCGCTGGACCAGGACGGTCGCGACCGGGCCGCGGCCGCGGTCGAGCTTGGCTTCGATCACGGTGCCCTCGGCGGCGCGCGCCGGGTTGGCCTTGAGATCGAGAATTTCAGCCTGCAGGCCGATGGTTTCGAGCAGCTTATCGAGATTGGTCTTCTTGATGGCCGAGACCTCGACGTCGAGCACGTCGCCGCCGAGCGATTCGACCTGCACCTCGTGCTGGAGCAATTCGGTGCGCACGCGCTCCGGCCTGGCATCAGGCTTGTCGATCTTGTTGATCGCGACGATCATCGGCACCTTCGCGGCCTTGGCATGGTGGATCGCCTCAACGGTCTGCGGCATGACGCCGTCGTCCGCCGCCACCACCAGCACCACCACGTCGGTGACCTTGGCGCCGCGCGCGCGCATTGCGGTGAACGCGGCGTGGCCCGGCGTATCAATGAAGGTAATCTTGCTGCCTGACGGCGCAGTCACCTGGTAGGCACCGATGTGCTGGGTGATACCACCGGCTTCGCCGCCCGCCACGTCGGTGGTCCGGATGGCATCGAGCAATGATGTCTTGCCGTGGTCGACATGGCCCATGATGGTCACGACCGGCGGCCGCGGTGTGAGCGTCTCAGGCGCGTCGATCACATCGAACACGCCCTCCTCGACATCGGCTTCGGACACGCGCCGAACCGTGTGGCCGAGCTCCTCGGCGAGCAGCTGGGCGGTATCGGCGTCAATCACGTCGGTGATTTTCGCCATCTGGCCCTGCTTCATCAAAAGCTTGATCACGTCGACGCCGCGCTCAGCCATGCGGTTGGCGAGTTCCTGGATCGTGATCGTCTCCGGGATCACCACCTCGCGCGCGATCTTTTCCTTGGCGTCGGCCTCGCGGTGGCCGGTCATGCGTTGCACGCGGCGTCGGAACGAGGCGACCGAGCGTTCGCGCACTTCATCGGTCGTCAATGCCGTCACCAGGGTGAGGCGTCCACGCGATTTCTGAGTGCCGGTGCGCGCGGGCTTTGGCGCAGCTGCCGGTCGCGCCGCACCGGCGCCGCCGCGGCGGGGTCGTGGCGCTTCGTCTTCGTCGATTTCCGGCTTGATGCTGCGCACGTCGATGGGCGTCTTGGGCTTCGCCTCATCATCGCCGAAGCGTTTCTTGGCCTCCTGCTCGGCCCGACGCTTGGTCTCTTCGTCGTGCTTGCGACGATCATCTTCCTCGCGCTTGCGCGCTTCGGCGGCTTCGCGCTCGGCGCGCTCTTTACCCTCGCGGTCGAGGCGGCGGCGCGCTTCCTCTTCGGCGATCTTGCGCTCTTCGGCTTCGCGCATCTTGGCGTCGCCGAGCGCGTGCGCGCGCCGGTCGCGCTCCTCATCGGTCAGGGTGCGCAGGACCACGCCGGACGGCCTCGGGGAGGCGGCCGGGCTTGCGGTTGGCGCCGGAGCTGCGGTCTTGGGAGCGGCCGGCTGCGGTGCGGCACGCCGCGCGGTCGGTGCGGCTGCCGTCGCGGCCGGCGACGGCGTGGCCTCGACCTTGGCTTCGCCCGGACCGATGCGGCGCTTGACCTTCTCGACCACCACCGCCTTGGTGCGGCCGTGGCTGAAGCTCTGGCGCACAACGCCCTGTTCGACGCTGCGCTTGAGCGACAGGGGTTTCGACGGCGCGACGGTCAGCTTTTCGCCAGGATTCTTGGTGGTATCAGTCATTCCGTTCCCAGTTCCGTGCAGCATCGGGCTGCACCGCTCCATTGCCGGCGCGTTTTGGCTCTCCGCGACCGGCGTTCGTGCGATAGCGTTCAAGGGTGCGCCAGCGGGCGAGGAAGGTTTCCCCTTCCCGGCCGCCGAGCAGGGCTGCATGTATCACATTTGGCCGCCCCAATGCCAAATCCAATTGGGACGAGGTAAATGCGCGGACGAAGGGTATCAGCGCTCTGGCCCCGTTATCCTCGCCCCCTCCACCGTCATGCCCGCGCCCGTCGCGGGCATCCGCGTCTTTCGGGCTTGTCGACGCATCGAAAACATGGATGGCCGGGACAAGCCCAGCCATGACGGCTGAATTGTGAAGCTTGCGGACCCCATCTGGGGCGGCGTCCGCCGCATGGATCAGGGCGGCCAGCGCACCTGAGCCGATAGCGCCCTCGACCCGCTCGAAACCCGAAACCACGCCGCCAGCCTTGTGCGCGATGGCAAGCGCATCGAGGGTGGCGCGGACGAGCAGGCGGTCGACCAGGTCGGGCAGATCGGGCGGAACGTTTACGTTGGCTTTGAGGCCGCGCTTGAGCGCGCCGCGCTTCACGGCTTCGGTAACCGCCAACCGCGATGCGGTCACCCAGACGCCGCGGCCAGGGAGCTTGCGCTTGACGTTGGGGACGAGCGTGCCATCGGGGCCGGCGACGAACCGGATCAGCGCATCGACCGGCAACGCTTGGCGCGTGACCACGCAAAAGCGTTCGGTGCCGGACGCTTTCGGCCCGGCATCGTACGGCTCGATATGGTCTGCGGTCGCGAGCATGCGTCGCCGGTTCTCCTCCATTACTCCGCGGTGGCCGCTTCGGCCGGCGTCTCCTCGGGTGCGGCGGCGGCGGCAAGGTCGGCCTCGGTGATCCAACCGGCATTGACGCGCGCCTGCATGATCATGGCGTCGCACTCGGCGCGGGTGAGGTCGAAGCCGTCGAGCGCGCCGGCATGGTGCACGGTCTCGTTGTCCTTGCGCTCGCTCCAGCCGGCGAGATCGTCGGTGGCGCAGCCCGCGAGATCCTCGAGCGTCTTGATGCCGTTCTCGCCAAGCGCGACCATCATCTCGGTGGTCATGCCGGGGATCTCGCGCAACGTATCCTCGACGCCGAGCTCGCTGCGGCGCGCGTCGAGCTGCGCCTCGATCTCGGCGAGGTAATCGCGGGCGCGCTGCTGCAGCTCGCGCGCGGTCTCCTCATCGAAGCCCTCGATCGCACCGAGCTCCTTCTCGTCGACATAAGCGAGCTCGCGCACCGAGGTGAAGCCTTCCGAGGCAAGCAGCTGACCAACGACCTCGTCGAGATTGAGCGCCTCGATGAACATCTTGGTGCGCTTCTCGAACTCGGCCTGGCGCCGTTCGGACTCTTCCTGCTCGGTGAGGATGTCGATGTCCCAGCCGGTGAGTTGGGAGGCGAGCCGGACGTTCTGGCCGCGGCGGCCGATGGCGAGCGAGAGCTGCTGATCAGGCACGACGACCGCGATGCGCTCCTTGTCCTCGTCGAGCACCACCTTGGCGACCTCGGCGGGCGCAAGGGCGTTGACCACGAAGGTCGCGATATCCTGCGACCACGGAATAATGTCGATCTTCTCGCCTTGGAGCTCGTTCACCACCGCCTGCACGCGCGAACCGCGCATGCCGACGCAGGCGCCGACCGGATCGACCGAGGAATCGCGCGAGATCACCGCGATCTTGGCGCGCGAGCCCGGGTCGCGCGCGACCGCCTTCACCTCGACGATGCCGTCGTAGATTTCCGGCACCTCTTGGGCGAACAGCTTGGCCATGAACTGCGGATGAGTGCGCGAGAGGAAGATCTGCGGGCCGCGCGCCTCGCGCCGCACGTCATAGATATAGGCGCGCACGCGGTCGCCGTTGCGCAGGGTCTCGCGCGGCAGCATCTCGTCGCGCCGGATAATGGCTTCGCCGCGGCCGAGATCGACCACTACGTTGCCGTATTCCACCCGCTTGACGATGCCGTTGACGATATCGCCAATGCGATCCTTGAATTCCTGATACTGACGATCGCGCTCGGCCTCGCGCACTTTCTGCACGATCACCTGTTTGGCTGACTGCGCGGCGATGCGGCCGTATTCGAGCGGCGGCAGCGTGTCGGCGATGGTGTCGCCGACCTGGGCGGCCGGATTGTGCCGGCGTGCGTCTTCGAGCGTAATCTGGGTTGCTGGGTTTTCGACCATCTCGACCACCAGCAGATGGCGGAACAGGCGCAATTCCCCGCTCTTGGGGTTGAGCTCGGCGCGCACCTCGGTCTCGCTGCCGTAGCGGGATTTGGCGGCCTTCGCGATCGCGTCCTCCATGGCGGCGATGACGATGCCGCGGTCAATTGCTTTTTCGCGCGCTACCGCGTCGGCGATCTGCAGGAGTTCGAGTTTGTTGGCGCTGACGGCCATCGTCAGTCTCCTCTGCTGGGTTTGCGCGCCGCCGATCCGGCGGTGGCATGTTCACGTTGTCCGTTTGTTGGTTGCGTGTTTGTTTGTTGATTTTCTTGCTGAGCCGCTGCGCGTTCGGCCGCTTTCCCACGCCGCAGCGATTCTGCGATCAGCGCGTCGGTGAGAACGAGGCGCGCTTCCGTCATGTCGTCGATCGGGAGCAGCGTCTCCTCGCCGGTGTCCTCGCTGCGCATGCGCGCGGCGTCGCCGTCGACACCCATGAGGATGCCGCGGAAGCGCTTGCGGCCGTTGAGCGCAACCGCGAGCTCCGCCTTCATGACGTGTCCGGCGTAGCGCTCGAAGTCGGAACGCCGCGTCAGCGGCCGGTCGATCCCGGGCGAAGAGAGCTCGAGCCGGTAGGCGCCCTCGATCGGATCGGCGGCGTCGAGCACCGGCGACAGTGCCCGCGACGCCAACTCGCAATCGCCGACCGACATGGAACCGTCGGGCCGCTCGGCCATGATCTGCACCGTGCGGCCGGCGGAGCCGGATATGTGCGCGCGTACCAGGCGAAAGCCGAGGCCTTCCAGCACCGGCGCGGCGAGCGCGGCGACGCGCGCCGCGAGGCCCGTTTCGATCACGAGCCGCGGTTCGTGGAGATCCTGTTCACTCGTTGCGTCTGCCATTTTCGGTTCACCGGCCATGGCCGGCTGTCGTCTTCGTCTCGTTCCTGCACCGCGTGAGAATTCCCGCCCGGTTCCGGTCGCGCCTTAGCGCGGCACGCGGGGGTAACAAAAAAGAGCGGGTCCCGGGCGGGGCCCACTCTCATAAGAGCCGATCGGACCATCCGACCGTTATGAGGTATCCAAAATGGATGCGCGGAATATAGCAATTTGCCCGGTGGGTGCAAGGGGAGGGCTGATCCTCCTGCGATGTTGCGGCCCCGCGAGCCCGGCTTGCTGTAGCCGATGGAGCGAAGCGAAACCGGGGATGACTGACCCCGCATTCCGCTCCGCTCCATGCGGGCTACCAGTGAGCCCGCAATGCATTCCGATTCACGTGTCAAATAGCCCGCGCAGCCAACGCAGCGCCGCCCGGAGAAAGCGGGTTCCGGGGCCACCCATTGTCCTCTTTTCCGTTTCCCCAAGGGGATGGGAGCGCCGAGGCCGGCGAGTAAGGTCAACACATCGTCCGCGCTTTCGACGCGGACCCGCGTTCCCTTGGCGAAGGAACACGGCCCGCCTCTCGGCGCTCCACGCGGCTTTGTGAGCTCCAAGGAGCTTTCGGGATCCGCGCAGGAGCGGGCGTCCACCCGGACCCCCTACGCAGTCCCCGCGGGACGACCGTATTATCGTCCCGGCTAATCCCAAGAGCCTCCCGAGTGCCCGGTTACGAGCCGGACCCGCAGGCACCGCATTCCCGCTCCGCTTCCGGACCGTCTCGAGAAACGCCCCTTGGTGAGCGGGAATGGGGTTATAATGCATTTTGTTATGCAATTGTCAAGAAATGTTTTTGGGCGCGCCGATGAGTTCTGGGCCATCCTTCGAGACGCCCGCGCATGCGCGCAAGATCTTGTAGGATGGGTTGAGCGCAGCGCAACCCATCATGTGCCTCAAAGCGATGGGTTTCGCTGCGCTCAACCCATCCTACGGTCGCGCGGCCGCAGGCCGCGCGTCTCGAAGGATAGCCGCACGGACGCGCTTGACAGGACGCAAATAAAACGCATTTCAACTTGCCAACGTGAAGAATAAAGCCCTATCGCCTCAGACCCTGCGCCGGAATTTGCCCTTTGGCAGCGCCCGATCTTCGGTTCCGCTCCGACGCCAGCCGCGCGCTGGGCGTGAGCCCAGCAAAGGGAACCGGATCTCCGGCACGGCCGTTGTCGAGTAAATAGGCCGGCGAGGAGAAATCACATGAAGACAAAGCTAATGATCATGACGGCTGTTCTGTTTCTCGGAGCAACTCCGTCCGCCTTTTCATACGACGTGACGAGCGATCCGGATGCGACGATGAACCAGCAACAGAAGATGGGTCCCAACGTGCGGTCCTATCGTGTGTGGAACAGGATCATCACGCAGAAAGGACGGTATTACGGGCGCTACGCGCACTATCGTTATTATCGGCGGTGAAGGCCGCTCGGGCTTTGGATCGATGTTTCGCTACGCCGGCATGGCCGGATCACTGCTTCCGTCCGGGAACGTCAGGACGATGCGGCCCGGTCCTTTGCGTCCCTGCTCGACGATCTGGTGGGCCTGCGCGCAGGCATCGAACGGCATGGTGCGGGCGACGATGGCGCGCCAGGCGCCTTGCGCCGCCAGGTCCATGACGTTGCGCAAGACCTCACCGCGATCGCGGATCGGCGCCCGGATCGTGGCGACGCCGTACTGGGACGAGAGGTCCTCGATCGGCTCCGCGATCAGATAGACGAGGCGGCCGCCGGGCTTGAGCAGCGGGTAGGCCGCGCGGTGAACGGCGCCGCCGACGGGATCGAACACCACATCGAGCGAGCGCAGGTCCGGCAGGCGGTGGTCGCGATCGAACGCGATGACCTCGTCGGCGCCGAGACTGCGAAGGAGACCGGCATGCGCGGCGCGGCAGGTGGCGATCACGTGCGCGCCCAGGTGCCGGGCAAGCTGGACGACAAGCGTGCCGATCGCACCGGCGGCCCCGTTCACCAGAATCCGTTCCCCGGCCCGCAGGCGTGCCGCCTCGACCACGGCCACCAAGGCGCAGCAGCCCGGCTGCGCCAGTGCGGCCGCCTCGACGAAGGACAGCCGCGCCGGGATCGGCGCTACCAGGTGCGCCGGAGCCGCGGTCAGCTCGGCGCAACTTCCCTGGATGGCGAGCGAGGTCAGGAATGCAACCCGATCACCGGGTGCGAAACCCGTGACGCCTGCGCCGAGTCGCTCGATCACGCCGGTCCCGTCGCGTCCGGTGATCTTGGGGAACTCGATGCTGAAGTGTTGTTGGAGTCGTCCCTGCCGGGTCTTGCAGTCGCCGGGGCCGACGCCGGCGGCGCGCGCGCGGATCAGAACCTGGTCCGGACCAGGCTCCGGGTCGGGAAATTCGCGCAGCCGCAGCACTGCGGGACTGCCGTAGGCGTCGAAGGCCATTGCGCGCATCCTCTGCTCCCCGTGGTGTCAATCCCGGCCATGACGGACCGAGATCTTGGTAAAGCTCAGCGCGAGCACATCTCGTCCGCTGCCATCCGAAACGCAGGCGCGATTGCCATAGACGGCATAGCCGCTCAGTGCCAACACCGCAGATCCACGGTCACTATTCAATTACCTCGTCGGCGCCGGGGAGCAGGGTCGGCGGCACGTGAAGCCGAGCGCACTGGCGGTCCGGACGTTGATCCCTCGCCCGTGCCGGGTCGGCTGTTTTGCCATGATTCAGCCAAAGCAATATCGTTTGATCGATGCCTGGGATGGGGGGCCTCAATTGTTTCCAACACGCCGGTTTGCCGCCGCAGCGACAGCATTGCTGCCGATCGCGGGGGCATGTTTCGTCTTCCTGTTTTCAGTCGTGGACTCACGGGCGCAAGGTGCATCCGGCACCTGCGAAGAGGCGGCCGAGCTCGCGGTCCTGGCCACACCGATCACGCCGTGGAAGGGGGCGCCTTTACGCGTCCTCTTCGCCGCGGAGAAGCCGATCGAGGGCGAGCTTTCGCTGATCGCGCCCGACGGAAGGGTCGTGGCGAAATCGGGTGAGCGGCACGGCGGCCCGCCGTATTTCTGGTTTGCTGAGGTCGCGTCGCCGGCCGCGGGGACGTGGCACGCAAAGCTCGCGCGCGAACATGCGCCGGTCGAGTGCAGCACTATCACCCGCGAAATCACTGTGGCTGGCCGCGAGCCGCCACGGCCGCGCGCCACTGAGGGCAGCGTCTGGCCGGTGCGCAATAGCTGGAATCGCGCGACCGAAAACCTGTATTCGGCATGGATCGAGAAGCTGTTCGACGCGCCGCTCGACGCGGCGCCGTCGTGGAAGGCACTCCATGAAGTGCTGCGCGATCGGTCGCGCAATTTCCTGTTCGACCATCTGGGTCTGCGCGAAGACCAAATGGGGATGATCATTCGCCCCGACTGCGCCGATCTTCCGTACTTCTTGCGCGCGTATTTCGCATTCAAGATGGGGCTGCCGTTCGGATACTCGAAGTGCAATCGCGGCGCCGGCGGCGAGGCGCCGAAGTGCCCGGCGTGGTGGAACATTCAGAATGAGGAACCTCGTCCGCTCCCGCCCGAGCAACGAATGGCGTCCATCACTATGTTGGACATGTTTGGTCGGCCGATCACACAGCCAGCGAGCGGATTTGCGCCGAAGCCGCCGGGGCTCGTGACGTCAGTCGCACCTTCAGCGAGCGCTCCTGCGCCGAGGCCGCTGGGACTCGCGCCGTCGTTCGGCCGTTATCTGTCGACCGTCGCTGACGGCGTTCATTCCGGATCCGGGCGAACGGCGTTGAGCGATGACAGCACCGATTATTATCCCATACCGCTGAACGATGAGACGCTGCGTCCGGGGACGGTGTACGCCGATCCCTACGGGCACATCCTGATGATCGCGCGGCGGGTGCCGCAGTCGGACGGCGCGGCGGGCATCATCCTCGCCGTCGACGGGCAGCCCGACGGGACGGTCGCGCGCAAGCGTTTTTGGCGCGGCAATTTTCTGTTTGCGCAGGATCCCGCGCTCGGGGGCCCCGGGTTCAAGCGCTTCCGGCCGGTCGTGCGCGAAAAGAACGGCGTCTTGCGGCGGCTGACCAATGACGAAATCGCGAAGAATCCGCAGTACGGCGATTTTTCGCTCGATCAGTCACGACTTGGAGTCGAAGACTTTTATGATCGAATGGATGATGTGATGTCACCGTCGCCACTCGATCCTTTGCGTGCCATGAAGGAGGCGATCACGGCGCTCGAAGAGCAAGTGAAAGCACGCGTGACGTTGGTCGAAAACGGGCGCAAGTTCCTGACCAGCGGGCGCGGCGACGCGGACATGCCGGACGGCGCGTCGATCTTCGAGACGACCGGCGCATGGGAAGATTTTGCGACGCCGGCGCGCGATTTGCGGTTGTTGATCGCGATCGATGTGGTGCGCACTTTTCCGGATCGCGTCGCGCGGCGGCCCGAGCGATATGCGATGCCGGAGGGGAAGAGCGTCGCGGACGTGAAGGCCGAATTGGAGCGCGTGCTGGCGTCGGAGCTTTCGGCACGCAAGTTTTCCTATACGCGCAGCGATGGCTCCCCATGGACGCTCACGCTCAAGGACGTGGGTGATCGAACGCGGGATCTCGAGATGGCGTACAACGTCAACGACTGCGTCGAGCTGCGGTGGGGTGCGGCGGAGAAGAGCGACGAGGCGTCGACGTGCAAGCGACGTGCCTCGGGGGCGCAGCGTGCAAAGATGACGGATTACCGCACGTGGTTCCATGAGCGGCGCCGGCCGCCGCGCGCTTAGCGGTCAGTGAAGCTGAAGTTCGGGGCACCAAATTAGCCTTCGCTGATCGGCACGATCGCGGCACGATCGATCGCGATCAACACCGCGTCACCTACGTCATGGCGCTGCGACGGGGAGGTGGTCACGCGCAGTGCGCCGCCGCCCTTGACCTCGAGTTCGTATTCCCAGCGGTCTCCGCAATAGGTCCGTCGCAAGATGCGGCCCGCGGCCGCGTCTGCCGTGCCCGACGATGTGGGATGGAGAGCGATCGCTTCCGGCCGGACCGAACAGAGACAGCGGGCGGCAGCGTCGTTCGCACCGCCGCCGGGCGCGAACAGGCGAATGCGGTCGCGCTCGCGTACGCCCTCCAAAATGTTGCTGCGCCCGACGAACTCCGCCACGAAACGGGTGCGCGGGGAATTATACAGCGTCCACGGCGTGTCGCATTGCTCGATGCGGCCGCTGTTCATGACGGCGATGCGATCGGAGATCGCCATCGCCTCGGCCTGATCGTGGGTTACGTAGATGGTGGTGATACGGAATTCGTCGTGCAGCCGCCGAATCTCCGTGCGCATGTTCTCCCGCAGCTGTGCGTCGAGGTTGGACAGCGGTTCATCGAGCAGCAGGATCTGCGGCTCGATCACCAGCGCCCGCGCCAGCGCGACGCGCTGCTGCTGGCCGCCCGACAGTTCGGCCGGATAACGGTCGGCGAGCGTGTCGAGACGAACGCTCGCCAGGCTCCGCATCACCCGGCGGGCGATATCGGCTTTCGGCAGGCGCCGGACCTCGAGCCCGAACGCGACGTTCTGGCCGACGGTCATGTTCGGCCACACCGCGTAGCTCTGGAAGATCATCGACATGCCGCGCCGCTCGGGCGGTATCACGACGTCGAGGCTCGACAGCTCCCGGCCGTTGCTGACGATGCGTCCGGCGGTCGGCTCCAGGAAGCCGGCGATCAGGCGCAAAGTCGTGGTCTTGCCGCAGCCCGATGGGCCGAGCAGCGAGACGAGCTCGCCTTCGCGCACCGCGAGGTCGATGCCGGCGACCGCGGCGACGCCGCCGAATTCGCGCGTCAGGCGTTCAAGAGCGAGGTCCGCCACGCATCGGCTCCGTGAATAGAACATCGCGGCCCAGCAACGACCACGCCACCGCGACGATCACGACGGTGAGCGCCAGCAGAAGCGCGCCGAGGGCGGCGAGCGCTTCGAGATTGCCTTCCTCGCTCATGTTGATGAGGACGACGGACAGGACCTGGGTGTTCGGACCGGTGAGAAAAATCGCGGTGCTGAGCTCCTGGCTGGCGGAGACGAAGACCAGGATGGCGACACCGAGCAGGCTGCGCCGGAGCAGCGGCGCCATCACCCGCCGGATCGCAAGCGCGCGGCCGCCGCCCAGAATGCGCACCGCCGCTTCCATGTCGGGGTGGATGCTGCGCAGGCCGCTCGCGCTGCCGGCAAACGCGATCGGCAGGAAGCGGGTCGTGAATGCGAGAATCAGCAGGAGCGGGCTGCCGTAGAGCGCGAACGGCGGACCCGCATAGGCGGCGTAGAACCCGATCGCCAGCACGATGCCTGGGATGACGACGGGCACGGTGCACAGGAATCCGAGCGCGTTGCCGAATGGAACGAGCTGGCGCTCGATCACGTAGGCGGCCCCGAACGCCAGCAGGACGGTGAGCGCCGCGGTTGAAGCCGCATACACGATGCTGTTGGCGAGGCCGAGCTGCGCGGCCGAATGCTCGAACAAGACATAGCGGAAATTCGCCAGGGTGAGGTTGTCGAGCGTCCAGCCCTTGCCCCAGGCCTTGGCGAACGCCGCCTGCAGCAGGACGACGAACGGCAGAACCAGGGTGACGGCAATGACGAGCAGCGCCCAGGCACAGAGCGGCCAGCGCCACCAACCGAGCCGGACCAGCCGTCGCACCCCGCCCTTGCCGCCGACGGTCACATAACCGCGCCGGCCCAGAAGCCAACGCTGCAGGCCGAGCAGCACGGCGGTCATGACGATCAGCGGCAGGGAATAGGCCGCGGCTGCGCCGATGCGCACCGGATATTCGAAGAACTCCCACAGCTGGGTCGCCATCACCGGATAGCGCGCCGGAATGGAGATGAGCGCGGGGACGCCGAACAACGCAATCGCCTGCAGGAAGGTCAGGATCGCACCGCCCAGAACCGCGGGAACGACCAGCGGGAGCGTGACCTTGCGCGCAGTGCGCCATACGCCGGCGCCAAGGATCGAGGCTGCATCCTCCATCTCTGGCGACACCAGCTCGAGCGCCGCGGTGGTGAACACGAAAATGAAGAAGAACAGGTGCGACGCCATGATGAACACGAGGCCGCCGAACGAAAACACATTCAGCGGCCCCGCGCTCGTATAGGTGAGGGAAATCCAGAGTTTGTTGAGCCAGCCGGCATTCGGCCCGGCGAGCAGGATCCAGCCGACCGCCAGCAGGTAGGGCGGCATGATGAACACCGCCAGCGCGGCAATGCGCACGAGCTCGCGGCCCGGCATGTCGGTGCGCGCCACCGCCCACGCCAGCGGAACGGCGAGCAACGTCGCGAGGAGGACGACCGCGCCGCCCATGGTCAGCGTGTTGACGAAGGCGGTCAGATGACGGCTGCTGCCGAACGCGCCAATGTAGTTCCTGAGCGTCGCGGCGCCGGTCGCGTCATCCTGGACGCTGGTCAGGATGATGCGGCCGAGCGGATTGGCGACCAACACGACGAGTGCGACGGCGAGCAGCACCCACAGGAGGAGGCCGGGCTCGGCCAGCGATCGCGCCAGCAGTCCAGTGCCTCGCTTCCGAAGTTCGTGATACATCGCGGCACCCTTGACACGAACTTCGGAAGCAAAAGGGGCACTTGCTCGCGCGGCGCGCGCGATCGCGGCGGCCATCAGACGCCGAACAGCTCGCGCCAGAACGTCTTGATGTTGTCCATGCCGGCGACGATCTCCGCCGGCGTCAGCCGGTGCACTTTGACGTCGGCTAGCGAGCGCGCTCTCGGGTTGGGCGGCACCGATTTGTGCATGGTCTCGCCGAACTCGGCGACCATGATCTCGGACACGCGCGGGCTTGCAAGAAACTCCATCAGCAGGCGTGCCGCGTTCGGATGCTTGGTGCCTTTGAGGATGGCCGAGGGCGAATCCACCAGTACGACGCCGTCCGCCGGATAGACCACGGCGATCGGGTTGCCACGCGCCGCGCTCTCCAGGGTCGAGGCGATATTGCCGGCGGCGACCAGGCGTTCGCCGGAATTGAGCAGGGTGACGTTGTCCTGTACCGAACGGCTGATCTGCGGCTCATTGCCGCGAATCCTCTCGAAGTAGCCGCGGCCGTAGAGCCTCAGCATGATCATCGCCCAGTTGGCGACATAGCCGCTGAACGCCGGATGGGCGAGCGACAGCTTGCCCTTCCAGCGCGGATCAAGCAGGTCCGGCCAGTTCGCCGGGATTTCGTTCGGCGCCACCCGTTGGGTGTTGTGGGTGATCGCCATTACGCCGCACGAGGTGGCATGGAAATAGCCGTCAGGGTCGAGGTTGCGGAAGAGGTCGAGCATCGTCTCGGCATTCGTCGGCGTGTAACGCTCGAACAGCCCCTGTTCCTTGAAAGCGATGACATTGCCCATGTCGGATACACCAAGCAGGTCGCACTGCAGCGCGTTGGCCTTCAGCTCCTGGCTGACCCGCTGGAACACCACGCCGCTCACGGCGCGCAGCAGGTTGAGCTTGATATCGGGGTACTGTTCCAGGAACGCCCGCCGGATGCGCTCGGCGGTCTCGGCCGGATAGTGGCTCGTGTACCAGGTGACCGATCCTTCCGGCTTCGCCTTTTCGTAGAGCGCCGCCATGGTTTCGGTCTGGGCGCGCGCGACGCCTGCGAACGCGGCGCCGACGATGCTCCCGAGGACGAGACGGCGGCTCGGCCGCGAGCGATTTCGCATGTCATTCTCCCGTGCACCGCAGCGATACTGGGGACGGCGCGCGGGGGTGTCAACGAATGGGGATCGGTGTGAACGGGGCACAGCGCGGCCAAGTCGGACCCTTTACGGATATGCCGGTCCCAATCATATTGCTGGAGGCAGCACAACAAGCGACCTCGCGCATCGGGTCATAAGAACAAACGAAGCGGAGCGCGCCACGCCAAAAGGGAGGACGTTATGAAAATCCACGTCGTATTGATCACTGCCGCTCTGGCGGGGATCGCAGTGCCTGCGTCTGCGGAGGACAAGACGTTCAACCTGCGGCTGTCGCACTGGGTGCCGGCCACCCACCCGCTGCAGAAGGCCATGGAGGAATGGGGCGCTTCGGTCGAGAAGGCCTCCGGCGGCACCATCAAATCGACGGTGTTTCCCGCCCAGCAGCTCGGCAAGGCCTTTGATCACTATGATATGACGCGCGACGGCATTGCGGACGTGTCCTACATCAACCCCGGCCAGATGCCCGGCCGATTTCCGATCGTCTCCGCCGGGGAGCTGCCGTTCCTGATCCGTGAAGCCCATGGCGCCGTCCGGGCGATCGACCAGTGGTATCGAAAATATGCGCCGAGCGAGATGAAGGAGGTGAAGTATTGCTTCTCCTTCACCTACGATCCGGCCCGCCTCCATACCCGCAGCAAGAAGATCGTGGTGCCGGGCGATCTCAAAGGGGCGAAGGTGCGCCCGTCGCATGGCACGTTCGCGGCCTGGATGGTGTCGCTCGGCGCCACCAACGTGCAGGCGGGCCCGGCGGAAACCCGCGATCTCGTCGACAAGGGGGTGGTCGACACCCTGACGTCGCCGTGGGGGTCGATGCTGCTGTTCGGGATGGAAAAGGTCACAAAATATTCGCTCGACCTGCCGGTGACGACCAGCACGTTCCAGTGGATCATCAATCCGAAGACCTACAACGACATGTCGGCGGCGCAGAAGAAGGTGATCGACGACCACTGCACGTCCGACTGGGCAGCCAAGTTCGCCGGCCCATGGATCGATTACGAGGCCGACGGCGTGATCAAGCTGAAGGCGGTGCCGAACCGGGAGATCTATTCGATCAGCGCCGAACAGACGGAGGAATGGAAGCAGTCCGCGCAATTCCTGTACAAGCAATGGGCGGACGATGTGCGCAAGGCCGGCGGCGATCCCGACGCGATCATGAAGGAACTGCAGACCGCGCTCGTTCAATTCAACGCTGGATTTTGAGGGATCTCATCGATTTGAGCTTCCTGCAGTCCGGCGGATCAGTTCATTGAACGGGCGGCCCGACCTGTGGACCGGGCGACGAGTCTGACGCGCCTGTTTGAAGAGTATACTGCCAGATCTCCAGTTGAACTTTGCGGCGCAGCTCGCGTGCATGCTGCATCGCGGCAAGTCGTGCCGTTATCTATCAGAATGATGGCCGGACGGGTTGTGACGGGGGTCACTGCGGGAGCCCGCTGACAAGTCCAATGTCCGTTCTCAAATGTGGGACTGAGCCGACGAAATGGCCCCGTTAGAACAAATTGTGGTGACCAACATGAAAACGAAATCTGTGATCGCGGCGGCGGTCCTGTTCCTCGGGGGAACCTCGTCCGCCTTGTGCTACGACATCACCAGCGATCCTGACGCCACCATGAACCAGGAACAGAAACTGGGTCCCAATGTGCAGGCCTATCGCGTCTGGAATAAAATCTATGTGTTGAAGACGCCCTACTACAGACGGTACGTGTACCGATATTGGCGCTGAGCCGGCCGCGTGTCGGTTTGGACGAGCAACAATTAGACGGGCTGCGGAACGACTTTGCACGTTTGAAATTGTGAAGCCGCAATTATCGGGAGAGTGACGATTTGATTTTCGCTCACGATCTTCGCCTGCGCCGCGTGGCGTTGATCTCCTCTGCTGCAGCGAGCCCCGTCAGCATCGCCCCATGCGCGGTCGAAAAGTCGTGCGCCGAGCACGCTTCGCCCGCGAAAAGCAGCCGCCCGTCGACAGGTGCGGCGAGGGTCGTCCGGCAATCCGCCTTGCCCGGCAGTGCGTAGGAGTAGGAGCCGCGCGCTAGCGGATCGGCTCCCCAGCGATGAACGCGGATCGGCTTCACGCGGTGCGCGAACGCGCTGCCGAACAAGCCGGTGAGTTCGCCTGAGGCGAAGTCGAGGAATGCATCCTCGCCACCGGCTTCGAGTTCGGCTGCCAGCGAACCGGCGAAATAGGCCTCGATCAGCGGTCGACCGAACGGGCGCATGTGATAGGTCGCGGTCGCGGTGCGGTCGGTGCGGCCGAACAGGCGGCTGTCCGGCTCGAACTCCGCGGCATCCGCGAGCGTGAGGAAGAGCTTGTCGGCAAGCCCGAGCGGCAGGCCGCGCGCGGCCTCCATTTTCTCCGGCAGGGCCGGCCGGAAGATCAGGCCTTCGTGCGCCAGCACCGCGCTCGGAACCGTGACGATGGCCTGATCGGCCGTGATGGTGCCGCGGGTAGTTTCGATCGAAAGCTGCTTGCCGGTGTGGTCGATGCATCGCACCGCGCAGTCGAACAGCACCGGGACATCGCCGGCGTGGGCCGCAATCGCCGTGCCCAGACCTTCGACCACGCGCCAGTTCACGCCGCTGTCGTCATAGCGGCCGAAGTCGTGAACCGACACGCGCTCCCATTCGGCACCGGTGATGTAGGTGCCGACCGCGCCGATGAGGCCGTTCCAACGGCCCTCCGGGTCGAACAATGCGGACGCCGGACCGTCCGCCGCCGCCTCGGCGGCGTCGAGGCGCGCATAAAACGCGCGCTGAGCGGCGATGAACGCGCGCTGCTCGGCAAGCGGAAACATGGTCGTCGGCGAGGGACGCCCCCAGGGCGGCGGCGTGCGGTCGATCGTGCGGCCCTGCTGCTCTGCGACAGCAACCCACGGATTGCGGTCGGCGGAATGCAGCCAGCCGCAGCCGAGGTCGAGCGCGTGGCCGGATTGATCATTGACGGTCCATGCCCGGCCGCCGAGGCGGGCGCGCGCTTCGATGATGACGCAACGTACCGCGGCGTCATGCAGGCGCCGGGCAGCCGCAATGCCGGCCGCGCCGCCGCCGATGATTGCGACCTCAGCTTCAGTAATCGCCATTCGCAACTGTCAACTGCTGCCGTGACACACTGCGATCTCTTCCCCCTGCACTAAATTAGTGTCCCGATTTCGAAGTTCGTCACACCTTGCAGCACGCTTAACACGAACTTCGAAATCGAAGGGACACTAGCAAATTTATGATTCTAGTGTGGTTTTGGATTTGAAGTTCCTACGCGAGCGCGTGCAAGAATGATAGGAACTTCAAATCCACCACACTAGGTTCGCTCCGCAATAATGAGTTGTGTGACGACGCGTCCTTCCTGGTAGGACCGCGCCAGATTGCGGCCGCGTTCGCGGAAGCCTTCGCCGAGGGTGATGTCGTTGCGCTGGAGCGGCGGCTCGCCGGCGCGTAGCCGGCGCTGCATGTCCTCCACATAGGCGATGCTCTGCGCGCTGAGGTCGATCTGTTCGAGGATGCGCAGGCCGCCGGCGACGAGGGCGTCACGCATCGCCTGCGGCGTGACGAGGAAGCTGAAGGACGGGTCCGACGCCCAGGGCAGCGGAAAAAACGGCGCGCCCGGCGGCCCCTGGTTGAGCTCGGTGCAAACAAAGCGGCCGCCTGGGCGAAGCACGCGCGCAACCTCGCGTGCGAGGCCCACCTTGTCGGCGATGTTCATGGTGACGAACTGCGACCAGGCGTGATCGAAACTCGCATCGGCGAAAGGGAGGTGAAGCGCGTCCGCCTTGCGATAGCTGATGCGGCCGGCGAGGTTGCAGCGGGCCGTGAGCTCGCGGGCAACCGCAACGAATTCCGGCGTGAGATCGATCGCGGTCACGCGACAATCGAACTCGGCGGCGATGAGACGCGACGCGCCGCCGATGCCGCAGCCGAGATCGAGAAGATGCGTGCCGGCGCCGATCGCGGCGCGGTGGGCGTGCTCGCGCGTCGCCACGACGCCGCGCTCGTGCAGCTGATCGAACGGGAACAGATCCTGGTAGGTCGGCCGCTGCGGGTCTACGCCTGCCGCATCGAGCGCGGCTTCGATGCGGCCGAGCAGGCCGCCGCGGCCGTAGTGGTTTTGTATGGCGGTTTCGGGATTGGTCATGGTTGCGATGGCCTGGCAAGGAGGAGGCAACGATACGGCTCATCGCGTACGGTGCCAATCACCCGTGTGCCTGTCGACGGAAGTGGTTCGAGAAGCCGCGGGCGAGAGGTTCAATCTCCCGACGCAAGGGCTGGATCGGGAGCCGTTGCGGCGCGCCCGGCGATCCGGCTCAAACAGCTCAACGATGCGCACGTCGTCGAACATTTCGCGCGACGCTCATATATTGCGGCACGGCCACGCTGCGTACACACTGAGGTACCGTTCGATCCGAGGAGGCTGATCCATGAACGCCGCATCCCGCAACATCACGTTCATCAGCCATTGCGACCAGGGCGGCCGCGGCGATGGCGTGCAAGTCATGGTCCATCGTGGCTATGCCTATATCGGCCACGGTTTCAGCAACGGCATCACCGTCGTCGACGTGCGTGACCCCAAGCACCCGAAGCCGGTCAATTTTCTGGCATGTCCGCCAAACACCCGCGCGCACCATCTGCAGACCCATGGCGACCTGCTGCTGGCAGTCAACGGCCCGAGCGTGTGGACGATGCAGGTGAATGAGAAAGCCTACTTCACTGGCTCGTCGGAAGATGCGCTCAAGGGCAAGGAGCAGACCTACACGACCGGCCTGCGCGTATACGACCTCGCGCGACCGGACGCGCCGCGGGAGATCGCCTTCATGCCGATCGGCGGGCTGGGGCCGCACCGAATCTGGTACGTCGGCGGCCGCTACGCCTACGTATCGATCCATTTCCCTGGATTCAGCGACCACGTGCTGGCGGTCATCGACATGGCGGAGCCGACGCGGCCGCAGTTGGTCGGCAAATACTGGTTGCCGGGTATGTGGACGGAAAGCGGCGAGGCGCCGACTTGGCCCAAGGGCAAGCGCTATGCGCTGCATCACGCGCTCGTCGCCGGCAACATCGCCTACAGCGCCTGGCGCGACGGCGGGCTTGCGGTGCTCGATGTCGCCGACCCGACCCGCCCGACGCTGCTTTGTCACCGCAACTGGGATCCGCCGTTCGGCGGCGGCACGCACTCGCCGCTGCCGCTTCCCGATCGCAACTTGTTGGTCGTGGCCGATGAGGCGAACTTCGCCAACTGCAGCCTCGGGCTGCGTTACATCTGGATCTTCGACGTGCGCGTACCGGCCAATCCGGTGAGCATTGCGACGCTCCCGATTCCGGACGAAGCGGACTATTGCGCCAAGGGCGGAAATTTCGGCCCGCATAATCTCTGGGAGAACCGGTCGGAGGGGCTGCAGAGCTCACGGCTCGTCTTTGCGACCTATCACAATGCCGGCGTACGCGCCTACGACATCGACAATCCGTTCCAGCCACGCGAGGTCGGCTATTTCGTGCCGCCCGCGCCCGAGCGCATGTTCGATCCGCGACCCAACCGGCCGCAGGTGATCCAATCGTGCGATTGCTACGTCGATCGGCAGGGGGTGATGTATCTCACCGATTCCAACGCCGGCCTTTATATTCTGCAATTCGAGGGTGGCTGAGCGCAGGTCGTACCGTCCACAATCCCTTGAGATTGTCTCTCCCGGTGTCATGCCCCGCGAAAGCGGGGCACCCAGTAATTACCGAAGATCATGTTTTTCGAGATCGTGCCGTACAGGACTGGGGTTACTGGGTCGCCCGCTTTCGCGGGCGATGACGCCAGTGGGTTGGTTGATCGCTCGTCACTCCAAGTTAACGCCTAAGTGCACAATCCCGGCGATGACCGAGGAGAGCGCGTCGTTAGAACTGAACGTGTTCAAAAACGTCTGTATCCGACCTTCGCCGACCACCATTCGCATTGACACGGTTTGGCGGCCCTTCCAGACTGGCCCGACAGAAGCCGCTTGAGCGGCCTATTTGGGGAGGACTGCCGTGGCCCAGACAATCGAAGCATTCGTCGGCTCGTCGTTGGATGAGGCGAAAATCTCGCCGCTCCATATCCGGGTGATCGGGCTCATCGCCGCCGGGTATTTCTTTGACGTGATCGACGTGATCGTGTTCGGATCGCTGATCCCCGACATGGTGCAATCGAAGTTTGCCGTACAGAGCGAACTCGCCTGGGTGGGATTTGCGACCATTATTGGCATGGCCATCGGCACCGCCGGGCAGGGGGAGTTCAGCGACCGGTTCGGCCGCAAAGCGATCTACCAGTTCAACCTGCTGCTGTTCGGGATCTTCACCATCCTTGGCGCTTTTGCGCCGACCGTCACATGGCTTATTGTCGCCCGCTTCATCGCCGGCATCGGGATCGGTGCTGAGCAGCCGCTCGCGTTTGCCTACGCGGGCGAGTACTCGCCCAAGGCCATCCGCGGCCGCATCCTGGCGATCGTGCATTTCATCGGCGGCGCCTGCGTGTGGCCGATTGCAGCATTATTCACCTTGACGTTCCGCGACAGCATCGGCTGGCGCGGCGTCTGGATCGTGATCGGCATCGGTGCGCTCATCGTCTGGCTGTTCCGTTTCACGCTGCCGGAATCGCCGCGCTATTCGGCGACCCACGGCAAGGGCAAGGAAG
This sequence comes from uncultured Alphaproteobacteria bacterium, assembly GCA_963833605.1. GTDB lineage: Bacteria > Pseudomonadota > Alphaproteobacteria > Rhizobiales > Xanthobacteraceae > JAFAXD01. Next base: position 160,117 of record CAWHYZ010000023.1, on the reverse strand, counting down.
CCCTCGACGTGCTGGCACGGCTGGGGATTCCGGGGCCGAAGGAGCCGCTCAGCACCAGTGTCGCGAGCAACACCAAGAGTGATCCGTTCGCAATCGTATTTCAAAAGTTCCCGGTGCGCGTGATCGCTGGCATGATCTGCTTCTCGGCATTCTTCGGGGTCGCCATCGGGCTCGGCACCTGGCTGCCCAACATCATGACGCAGAAGGGCTTCACCATCACCAAGTCGCTCACCTACACGTTCGGCATGGCCTTGGCCGTGCCGTGCGCAAGCCTGTTCATGATGTACGCGCTCGATCGCTTCGGCCGTAAGATCACGTCGGTATGCGCGTTCGTGGCGGCCGGATTGATGGCAATCGCATTTGCCAACGCGGCGACCGATCTCCAGCTTCTGATCGCCGGCTTCATCATGATCTTCTGCTATCAGGTCGCCGGCAATTCGATGCAGATCTTCGCCTCCGAGGTGTTTCCCACCAACGCGCGCGCATCGGGGTTCGGATGGGCGGCCGGCGTGGGACGACTCGCCACCGCCTTCATCATCCCCACCATCCTCTGGATCCAAACCGGCTGGGGGCTGACCACGGTGTTCGTGTGCATCGCGATCACGCTGCTGATCGCAGCGGTCTCGGTCACCCAGCTTGGGCCCGAAGCCAAGCAACGCGGGCTCGACGAGATCGCCCCGCCAACGGGGTGACCGGCTCGGCTATCGAATATCGCGCAGCGCCCTACCTCTCCCCGCCAGCGGGGAGAGGTACCCGTGTTGCTCGTCCACACTTCTTCAGCTACTTCACATCACAGGCTTTTGCCTGCGCCACCACGGCGGCGTGGTCGAAGGTGTTGGCCTTCTGGAAGAAGTCCGGAATGCCGACGATATAATCGGCCGGATTGACGAGCTTCTTTTCGATCAATTTGGTCTTGATAAACACGTCCTGCAATCGCCCGAACTGCTCGGGCGTGGTCTTGCCCCATTCCTTGCCGCCGGAGAGGTCAAGCGCGAGCTTCATGCCGGCAAGGCTCGATTCCAGAAAATGCAGGTCCCATTTCACCAGCGTCGCCTCGTCGGCGCCGGACGGCTTGGTCGACGGATAGCTCGCCCATTGCACGCGGCGCGCACAGTCCGGGTTGGTCATCGCAAACAGGGAGGCCTTGGCGGCGCCGCGCACCACGCCCTCGATCATCTTGGGGTCACGTTGGATGGTGCCGTTGAGCGCCGCCATGGAATAGTCCGGCAAGCGATGCCATTCCGGATCGAAGAAGCTCCGGAACGTGAGCCCGGTGTTTTCCAGCGCGGCGATCGCCGAGCCCCAGTAGAACAGGCCCTGCACCTTGTCGCTCTTGAGCGCGCCTGCCGCCATCGGGCCGACGCCGGTCGGTAAAATCTGAATATCCTTTTCAGGATCAAGTCCGTTCGCCTGCATGTAGGATTTCAGAAGCGCTACACCGCCGCTGCCAAGGCTGGCGGTGCCGATCGCTTTGCCCTTGAAATCGCGAATGGTCTTGATCGGACTGTCCGCAGGCACCACCAGCGACCAATCGATGACGGTGTTCATCATGATGTCGCGGATCGGAATGCTGTTGTTGGTTGCGGCCTGCACCAGCGGCGCCGAGTTGACCTGCGCGACGTCGGCCTGGCCCGCAACCAGCAGCTGGATTGCCTGCAGCGAGCCCTGGGCGATGAAGACCTCGACGTCGAGGCCCTCCTGGCGCCAGTAGCCGAGCGCGCCCGGGAGTTCGAGCCACGGATAGGACACGTTGAGCACCTGACCTCCGTAGGCGATTTTGACTTTCGTGAGCGGCGCCTGAGCCTGCGCGGCGGGTGCGGAGACAAGTGCGGCCGCGAGGCTGGCGAGGAGGATCGACGGGATGAGAGCGGCAGGCTTTGGTCGTGGCTGCATGGCGGGGTCTCGCGGGTGCGGGGGCATTTCCAATGGCGAAAGTCTAAGCAAGTGGTATGCCATGGTACAGCAATCCCAGGTAGCCCGGATGACGCGAAGGGTGATCCGGGGACCTATCCGGCATGACGCTGACGGTCCATGCCGAGTACGCGCTTGTCAACTTGGCCGTCCTTCGAGACACTCGGCCATTGCGATGCGGGCGAAGTCCCAGAATGGCCTCGTTCCTCTGGATGAGGTCTTTGACGGAGGAAAGCACGTCATGGAAATCAGCCGGCGCGCCGATTTCAGCGAGATACCGATTATCGATATCGGAGCGCTTGGACGCGCTAACGCGACGGAAGCCGAAATCGTCAAAGCCATCCGTGACGCCAGCGAGCATGTCGGTTTCTTCTACATCAAGAACCACGGCATCCCGGCGACCGAAACAACCGGGATCTTCAATGCCTGCGCGCGCTTCTTCGCGTTGCCGCAGGCCGAGCGCGACGCAATTCTTCTGACCAATTCGCCGAACTATCGCGGCTATCTGCCGATCGGCGTCCTCGGTGCCAACACCAACCGGCCGCGCGACTTGCTCGAGTCGCTCAACGTCGGCATGGAGCTTTCCGCCAACGATCCGGATGTGAAGCGCGGCAAGCCGCTGCATGGCGGCAACCAATGGCCGGCCAGACTGCCGGATCTGCGCGAGCACGTGCTGCGCTATTACGGGCTCATGGACGCGCTGATGCGCCGGCTGCTGACCGGGTTTGCGCTCGCCGCCGAAATGCCGCGCGCGGGCTTTGATGCGTGGTTTGAAAAACCGCTGACCCAAATGCGGCTTTTGCATTATCCAGCCCAGCAGGTTGTACATGACAACATGATCGGCGCGCGCGCCCACCGCGACTTCGGTTTCTTCACGATCCTGCTGCAGGACAATACCGGCGGGCTTGAAGTTGCGAACCAGTCCGGCGAGTGGGTGGTGGCGCCGCCGATCGAAAACATGTTCGTGGTCAACGTCGCCGAAATGCTCAAACGCGTGACCAACGGACGGTTCACCTCGGCGTTGCACCGGGTCATCAATCGCTACGGACGCGAACGTTATTCGGTGCCGTTCTTCGCCAACCCAAGCTACGATGCGGTGCTTTCACCGCTGCCGCAGTTCGTCGACGCGCAGCATCCGGCGCAGTTCGGCCCTTATGCGGTCGGAGAAGAGATGCACAATTTCTACCGCGGCTTGTGGCCCAGCGCCGGCAAGACGGCGGCATGATGGATTTCGATGCGTTCCTGACGCGGCTGCCCAAGGTCGACATCCATTGCCATCTGGTCGGAACCTTGCGGCCGACCACGCTTGGCGCACTTGCACGCAAACATCAGGTTCCACTGCCGCGCTCCGACGAGACGCTCTACGATTTCACGGACTTCTACGCCTTCATCGACACCTTGCGGCTCTCGGCAACGGTGATGCGCGATCAGGCTGATTTTGCGCGCGTCGCCTATGAGGCGTTGGAAGATGGCGTTCGCGCCGGCAACCTTCGGCACGCCGAGTTGATGTTCAATCCACAATATTTCTATCCCAACGCCGTCACCTATCCGACCATGGTCGACGGATTGATCGAGGGGATTGCGGCCGCGAAACGCGATTTCGGCGTGAGCGCACTCCTGATCGCGGCGATCGACCGTCAGATCGAGCCTTCGGCCGCGCTTGAGATCCTCGATCATGTGCTGGCCTATCGGCGCGATGAGGTCGTTGGCATCGGGCTCGATGGCCCGGAACGTGCCGGGCCGCCGGAGTCGTTTCACGAGTTCTATCGCCGCGCCGGCGCCGCTAGCCTCAAGCGCACCGCCCATGTGTGCGAGGACAATCAGACCCTGACCGAAGCGCCGCCGCGGAACTTTGCGGTGTGTTGCGACGTGCTCAACTGCGATCGTCTCGATCACGGCTACAACCTGCTCGCCGACGAAGCGATGGTGCGACGCGCCCGCGACGAAGGCTTGTTCTTCAACACCTGCACGATCACAAGCGTGCGTAAGAACCTCGAGCGGCGTGCGGCCAGCATTGCCCGCATGGTCGAGGCCGGGCTGCGGATCACGCTCAACACCGACGATCCGGCGATGTTCCGGACCGATGTCGGCCACACCTACCGGGCGCTGTTTGCGCGCCACGGCTGGGGGCGCGATCGCGCGAAGCAGCTCAGTCTTGCCGGGGTTGAGGCCTGTTGGCTCGATCCGTCGGCGCGGGCCGAGTTGCGGCGGGAGTTCGAGCGCGAGCTGGTGGCGCTGGAGCAGCAGGTGCAATAGCGTGTCGCAGCTTGTAGGGTGGACACGCACCCCGACTGTCGCCTTATTTGCATGCGCGGTGCCCCAATCAACGTGCGTTCGGCTTAGCCCGGGCTGGAAAAGCTTATATGCTGGTTCGCGCCGAGCCCACCCTAGGAACCCCTGACGAGCGATTGATATGATCTACGCGATCTTAATGCTGTTGGTGCTTCTCACTCTCGTTGCCACTTGGCGCGAGCATGCGTTGCAGCTTCCACTGTTCGCCCTCACCGTCGCCTGGGTGCTGGTGCATGTCGTGCTCGACATGACAACCCCGCTCACGCTGAGCTTCTGAGGCGTGAAGATGACCCGGCTCTATCTGCTGACCGCCACGATCAATGTCTGGGTCCTGGTGCTGATCCTCGCCGCCGCGTTCGCGGTACAGCTGATAGTCGGCGATCTGCCATGCCCGCTGTGCGTCGTGCAGCGCATCTGCCTGATGCTTGTTGCGCTTGGACCATTGCACATTCTGATGCGGGCGCGCGACGGCGCGCTGACGAGCCGCGATGCTGCGGTTGGCAATGGCATGGCGATTGTCGCGGCGCTCGTCGGGGTCGTAACATCAGGGCGCCAGGTGTTGCTGCACATCTTGCCAGGCGATGCGGGCTTCGGCGCGCCGGTGTTCGGCCTGCACCTCTATACGTGGTGCCTGATTGCCTTTGCATGCCAGATCGCAGCAAGTGGCGTGCTGCTGATCGCCCTCGACTTCATCACGGAAAAGCCACTGGGTTGGCGCTGGACGAATGCGACGGCGATCGCGCTTGCGGTCGTGGTCGTGGCCAATCTTCTATCGGTGATCGCCGAGGCCGGCCTCCATTGGGACCTGCCGCCTGATCCGGTGGAATACCTGCTGTTCAAATAGCGCACATTCGGCCGCATTTTCTGCGGAATGCCGGTGTTAGTCTCCCGACATGCTCTACTCAGCATCCCCCGTGCGTCCAATCCTCGCGGTCCGCAATCTGTCCAAAACTTACGGAGCCGGGCCTGCGGCGCTCAAATCCGTCAATCTCGAGATTCGCCGCGGTGAGATCTTTGCACTGCTGGGCCCGAATGGGGCTGGCAAGACGACACTGATTAGCATCATCTGCGGGATCGTGACCGCGAGCGAGGGCAGCGTCGCGATCGACGGGCACGACATCGTTGCGGACTACCGGGCTGCGCGCGCGTTGGTCGGGCTGGTGCCGCAGGAAATCGCGACCGACATGTTCGATACCGTGTGGCACAACGTATCGTTTTCGCGCGCGCTGTTCGGCAAGCCGGCGAATCCCGATCATATCGCCAAGGTGCTCAAGGATCTCTCCCTGTGGGAGCGCCGCGATAGCAGGATCATGACGCTCTCAGGCGGAATGAAGCGAAGGCTGCTGATCGCCAAGGCACTCTCCCACGAGCCGGCACTGCTGTTCCTGGACGAGCCGACCGCCGGCGTCGATGTCGAACTGCGCCAGGACATGTGGGGGCTGGTGCGAACGTTGCGCGCCTCAGGCGTGACCATCATCCTCACCACCCACTATATCGAAGAAGCCGAGAAGATGGCCGACCGGATCGGCGTGATCAACAAGGGCGAGATCATCCTGGTCGAGGACAAGGCCGAGCTGATGCGCAAGCTCGGGCGCAAGCAGCTGACCTTGCAGCTGCGAAAGCCGCTCACCGCCGTTCCGCCTGCGCTCGCAGCGCATCACCTGACCCTCAACCACGACGGCAGCGAGCTCACCTATACCTACGACACGCAGAGCGAGCGCACCGGCATCACCGCGCTGCTCGACGATCTCGCCAGCGCCGGCATCGGATTTTCCGATCTGCACACGACCGAGAGCTCGCTCGAGGACATTTTCGTCGACCTGGTGTCCACGCGAGCGAGGCAGGGATGATGAACCTCCGGGCGGTGCGCGCGATCTACCTCGCCGAGATGGGCCGCACCCGGCGCACGCTGCTGCAAAGCATCGTGTCACCGGTGATCTCGACCTCGCTCTATTTCGTGGTGTTCGGGGCGGCGATCGGCTCACGCATCAACGAGATCGAAGGGGTGAGCTACGGTGCTTTCATCGTACCGGGGCTGATCATGCTGATGCTGCTCACCCAGAGCGTTACCAACGCGGCGTTCGGCATCTACTTTCCGAAGTTTGTGGGGACAACCTATGAGCTGCTTTCGGCACCGGTGTCCGCGTTCGAGATCGTGCTCGGCTATGTCGGGGCGGCGGCCAGTAAGTCGATCGTCCTCGCGCTGATCATCCTGCTCACCGCCGGCCTGTTCGTCCCGCTCCGGATTGCGCACCCGATCTGGATGCTGGGCTTCTTGCTGCTCACGGCGGTGTCGTTCAGCTTGTTTGGCTTCATCATCGGGCTGTGGGCGGACAGCTTTGAAAAACTCCAGGTCGTGCCGCTTCTCATCATCACGCCATTGACCTTTCTGGGCGGCAGCTTCTATTCGATCAACGTGCTGCCCCCAGCATGGCGCACCGTCACTTTGTTCAATCCGCTGGTCTACCTGATCTCAGGGTTTCGCTGGAGCTTCTTTGAGGTCGCGGACGTGGATGTACTCGTGAGCGCCACCACGACGACGCTGTTCCTCGCGGCGTGCCTTACGATCGTGTGGTGGACGTTTCGCACCGGCTATCGAATCAAGCGTTAGGTGGGTCGAGCTAAGCGAAACCCAACGCCTTACGCACGGGCCCGGCGCGCTACGCCCCTGTTGCCCGCGTCAAAGCGAACAGTTCGATCACGTTCTCTTTGCCGCGCAGTTCCACCGGGCCCAAACTTTCGGCACGCACGCCCGGCGGCAGCCCAGTGTGCTCAGGCATCGCCGGCGCCGACACGATATAGTCGCGGCCGGTAGTGCGGCAGACGTTCTCGATTCGCGCCGCCGTATTCATGGTGTCGCCCAGCAGCACGATCTCGCATTTGACGTCACCCATTTCACCTACTACCAGCGGGCCTGCATGCAGTGCGGCGCGAAATTTGGGGGTGGCAGCGTAGCGAGACAGATAGTCGTCGTACCGCCCACTCAATGCGTCTTCGATTGCAAAGATGCAAGCGATGGCCTGGGCGGGGGCGCCGGTCCGATCCGGCCAGGTCATGATGACCTCGTCGCCGACATAGCGATAGATCTCGCCGCCCGCCTCAAGCACCGGCTCGGTGATGTCCCAGAATACCTGGTTGAGGAAAGCGTGGAACTGCGTATCGCCGAGCTTCTCGGCGAGTTTGGTCGAAGCCATGAGATCGACGAACAGGACGATGCGGCGTTCCTGCCGCGCGCGATGGTAGCGCCCGGTGATGAATGACGCGACGGTACGCGGGCCCAGCAGGCGCATCGTCGTCAGGACGACGTTGATCACGAAGCCGAAGCCGAACGAGAGCGCCAAGGTCGTGAGCGTGACTACGCCCGTCGGGTCGCGAAAGGGTCCAAACGAACCGTGCACAAGCGCTGAAACCGCGTTCGGGACGAACAGGAAAACAACGCCGTAAATCAGGGTGCGTAGGACAAAGACGATGGCCACCGGCCAGCGCCGCACGGTTTCGCCCCACGGTCCGACCACAAGAAAGCCGACCGTCGACAGGACGAATCCAATGACGGCGCCGGCCGGAATCCCGATCAAGACGCCGTCCGGGGTGAGCGACGACACCGCGGCGCCGAACACGGCTGAGATGAGCGTCACAGCGACAATTGTGCGGACAAGTCGGCGAGTTCGGGCGCGCAATCAGTTCGCCTCGCTCACAGCTGCCCCAGCAGCGGGGGTGGCCGCCGCGCCGCCCAGTTGGTCGCCACGTCGTAGGCGTTGGCCAACTGCAGGCAAGCGAAGTCGGCGTTATTGGGGGCGACGACCTGGATCCCGATCGGCAGGCCCTGATTGTTGAAACCGGCAGGGACCGCGAGCGCCGGGCAGCCCGACATCGTGATCGGAAGCACGACCTTCATCCATTCGTGATAGGTCTCCATCGCCGTGCCCGCAATCGCCCGCGGCCAATGGGTATCGACATCGAAGGGGAAGACCTGCGCGGTGGGGATGACGAAATAGTCATAGATCTCGAACAAGCGCCGGACCGCCTGATACCATTCGGTGCGCACCAGCGAAGCCTTGGTGATGTCATAGGCGGTGAGCTTGAGCCCGCTTTCGACCTCGAAGATCGCTTCCGGCTTCAGTAGCGCGCGCTTCGCCGGATCGTTGTAATAGTCGAGCAGGCTGCCGCCGGCCTGCCAGGCGCGCAGGGTTCGCCAGGCGCGCCACACTGCATCGATCGAATAGTCGGGCCAGGCCTCCTCGACGATGCAGCCCATCGCTTCAAATGTCTTGAGTGCCGCTTTGCAAACGTCGAGCACGCCTGGTTCGAATGGCAGATAGCCGCCGTAGTCGCCGCCCCATGCGATCCGTGCGCCGCTGAAATCTCGCTGCAACGGCTCCTGAAAGCGCGCGCCGCTCTCTGCAATTGACAGCGGCACGCGCGCGTCAGGCCCGGCCTGCACACTGAGCAACATTGCGAGATCGGTTACGTTGCGGGCCATCGGCCCGAGCACGCCCATGGACGGCAGAAACGCGTCGCGCCCATCGGCTGGCACGCGGCCAACGCTGGTGCGAAATCCGAAGATATTGTTCCAGCCGGCCGGGTTGCGCAGGCTACCGCCATAATCACTGCCGTCGGCGACCGGCAACATGCGCAGCGCGATCGCGACGGCAGCGCCGCCGCTGCTTCCGCCGGCCGTGCGCGATTGGTCATAGGCATTGCGGGTTGCGCCGTAGACCGGATTGTAGGTCTGCGAGCCGAGTCCGAATTCAGGCGTGTTGGTCTTGCCGATGAAGATCGCGCCGGCCGCCCGCAGCCGCTCAACCATGACGCTGTCCGCCGGAGCGATGAAATCCTTCAGGATCGGCGACCCCATCGTCATGGGCATGCCCTTGACGGGGGCGAGATCCTTCACGGCCTGTGGAAACCCGTGCAGCGGCCCCATCACCTCGCCGCGCGCGAGCTGCGCATCATGCACCTGCGCCTGGCGCAGCAGCGCAGCGCGGTCCCGCAAGGCCACGATGGCATTGACCTTGGGATTGAGCGAATCGATGTGATCGAGATAAGCGGTCATCACCTCAACGCACGACACCTGCCTGGACGCGATCGCGCGAGCGAGCGCGGTGGCGTCCATCATGACAATGGGCGAGACGCGTGACGCGACCGGGGTGGACTCGTTTGGTGCTGGCAAGGCCAATTCGATAGGCTCCCTCCAAAACGATTTATGACTCGCAGTGTGACATTTCTGCAACCAATTCGGGCACCAACCGGAGTAGTGTCAGTTATTGACGCATTGGCGTTTCTCCCAAAGACTTGGCCCCGCTTGGCGGGGCCATTTGTTTTTGGGGACCCTTGATCCGCTATCGAATTCGCGAATCGGATCAAATCGGTGTCTTCGTCACCCGCCCGGTCGCCTCCACGAACCAGCGCTCGCTGGTGAGCGGCCTGCCGTTGAGGCGCGCGAGAAGCCAGTCCGCAATCAGGGTCGGCGGGAACGGGCCGAGGTTCGCGGCCGGCACGCCGCCGACGGAATGGCGGCTGTCGGCATAGATCACGAGCTGGCGCGGTCCGGTCATACTCGCGATCATGCGTTCGGTGTATTCGAGCGGCGAGAGTTCGTCGGCCTCACCAGCCACCACCAGGTAGGGCTTCTGGATTTTCTCGGCGTGGCCTTCCCAGGTCAGCGTTTTGACAAAGGCGTCGAACTTGTCCTCGTCGGTGAAGTTCGACATCCACATGAAGCGCTTCTTGAAGGTCGGCGATGCCTCCTCGAAGATGGTATGGCAGCCGGGCTCAAGGCACGTCGAACCAACCGCGGTCGCGGCGATGCGCGGCTCGTTCGCCGCCACGATGGTCCCGAAGAACGAGCCGAAACTTGTGCCAGTGAGGCCGATTTTCGAGGCGTCGATTTCCGGATAGCGCAGCAGCCAATCGACCACGGCCGGCCCGGCATCGATCCAGTTCTGCATCGAAACATAGACGCCGAGCAGCGGGCTCTCATATTGGCCCGGCCCATCGATCGCAAGCACCGCGACGCCGCGCGAGAGCCAGCGATCATTGGCGAGCGCGACGGCGGCCTCCTTGAAACTGTCCATGCCGGGGATCGAGATCACCACCGGCACCTTGTTGCCGCTGTAGTTCGGCGGCAGGTGAAACCAGGCTGGGATCGATTTGCCTGTGAACGGGATCGACACCGCCTCGATCCTATGATCGGCGAGCCGCGCATAATTCGTGTAGCACTCGCGTTTCTTCTTGTGCAGACCGAGATGTTGCTGGCTGGAATCGTCGTAGGGCCATTCGGCGGCGCCGTAATGGATCGCTGCCATGAACCAGTTGTCGCGCGCGGTGATCAGGTTGCCGTCGGCTTGCGCGTCGCGGGCCTTGGCTTCCCGGCGCCGCGCGGTTGCTTCGAACGCCGGCCCGATATCGGCCATCTTCTGCACGCGGGCGCGGATGGCGGCGAAGTCGGCGTTGGCCTCGACGCCGCACGGGGCCGAGAGATAGAGCGAGCGCGGCTGGTCCCAGTCGATCCCGTTGGCGCGAATGATGTTGTCGAGCGCCCAGCGCTGCTGCGTGAAGCGCCGGGTGGTAGCAGCGCCTTCGGCATCTGCGAGAGCAAAGCCGCGGGTTACTGCGAGCGCGGTTCCGGCGAGCGCAACGGACGAGATGAAGCGGCGGCGGTGCATGCTGGCGTCTCCCGTTTTTTTGTTGACCCGATGTTACACCACCGCAGGCTGATGGACATGTAGCCTCGTTGCCCGCATGGACCCCGGCCCAAGTGCGGGCGTCCATCCGGACTACGGCGCAGTGCGCCGGAAGACAAAATAATTCGGCACACGGCCCTCGCGCTTGGCCTTGGCCTCGTAGCGAGTCGCAACGTACTCCTCCCACGGCTCGCGCCACTCGGCGGCGCATTCGGCGGTCCAGGCGAAGCTGGGTGCGCGCAGAAAACGCTCCAACGTCCAGGCCGCGTAGTCCGCAATGTCGGTTGCGAAATGCACAGAGCCACCAACGCGCACGATGCGCGCCAGCGTCGCGATGGATGCGTCCTGGATGATGCGGCGCTTCCAGTGGCGCCGCTTGGGCCATGGGTCGGGATAGAGAATGTCCACGCGTGCGAGCGAGGCGTCCGGCAGCCAGTCCAGCAATTCGGTCGCGTCGCCGAAATGGAGCCGGACGTTGCGGATAGCATTTGCGTCAATCGCTGCCAGCATCTTGGCCATGCCGTTGACGAACGGCTCGCAGCCGATGAATCCGGTTTTGGGATGGGCGAGCGCCTGCGCCGCAAGGTGCTCGCCGCCGCCGAAGCCAACTTCGAGGCAGACGCGCTCGGCTGGGTTGGGAAAGAGTGCGCTGAGATCGGCGGGGGCGCGCGCGCCGAGGTCAACGGCTAGTCGCGGCAGCAGCGTGTCCAGCAGTGACGCCTGATGCGGCCGCAGCGGGCGGCCCTTGCGGCGGCCGAAGAACGCGCCCCGGCGGGGCGCGTTTTTATCGTCGGGGTCAGAGCCGATCAGCTCAGCGCGCTCTTGAGTTCCTTGGCGAGGTCGGTCTTCTCCCAGGAGAAGCCGCCGTCCTTATCCGGGGCGCGGCCGAAGTGGCCGTAAGCGGCGGTGCGCCGATAGATCGGCCGGCTCAGCTTCAGGGTCCGGCGGATGTTGGTCGGGGTCAGCCGGAATATCTGTGGCAGCACCTTCTCGAGTTTCTTCTCTTCGACCTTGCCGGTACCGTGGGTGTCGACCAGGACGGACATCGGATCGGCGACGCCGATCGCGTAGGCGATCTGAATGGTGCAGCGCTCGGCGATTCCGGCCGCTACCACGTTCTTGGCGAGATAGCGCGCCGCGTAGGCGGCCGAGCGGTCGACCTTGGTCGGATCCTTGCCGGAGAACGCGCCGCCGCCATGGGGCGCATAGCCGCCGTAGGTGTCGACGATGATCTTGCGGCCGGTGAGCCCGCAGTCGCCGTCCGGCCCGCCGACCACGAAGTTGCCGGTCGGGTTGACCAGGAAATCGCTCGGGCGTTTCGGCATCCAGCCGTCCGGCAGAGCGGAAGCCACCGCGTCCTCGATCAGTTCCTTGACCATGGCGGGTGTATATTTTTTGCCGTTGCGGGTCTCGGCATTGTGCTGCGTCGACACCACGACCTTGGTGCAGCCGACCGCTTCGCCGTTGACGTATTGCACCGTGACCTGGCTCTTGGCGTCGGGTTGCAGGTCGAACAGTTGCTTGGAATGGCGCTTGTCGGACAGCACCTTCAGGATCTTGTGCGCGAAGTAGATCGGCGCCGGCATGAACGAGTTTTTCTCGTAGACCTCGCTCTCCGTACAGGCAAAGCCGAACATCATGCCCTGGTCGCCGGCGCCTTCCTGCTCCTCGCCCTTCTTCTTCTTGGCATCGACCCCCATGGCGATGTCGGGGGACTGGCCGTGCAGCAGCACTTCCACGTCGGCGCCATGGAACGAGAAGCCGTCCTGCTCATAGCCGATATCCTTGACGACCGATCGCGCGATCTCGGTGACCATCTCGCGATTGACGACGGCATGGTTGCCATACTTGGTGAACAGCGGCGCCTGGCCGCGGCCCTCGCCGGCGATGACGATCTTGTTGGTCGTGCACAACGTCTCACAGCCGAGCCGCGTGTTCACTAGGCTGTCGTCGGAAATGCCAAGCTTGGCATCGTTCTCCAGAAACGCGTCGAGAATCGCGTCCGAGATCTGGTCACAGACTTTGTCTGGATGTCCTTCCGAAACCGACTCGCTGGTGAAAAGATAATTCTTGTGCGCCACCTTGGAACACTCCTGACCTGAGACGCGGGTTTTTTGTGCGCGTCAAGTTTATGACTGCCCGAGGTTCTTGCAGCGTCGGGCAAGCCGGTCAAGATGTGGGCGAATAGTGGGCAGGTACTTGGGCAGAATTATTCTTCGCCGGCAATCTGCTCGACGAGGTCGACGATGCGACGCCGCAACTTGGCGTCCTTGATGCGCACGAACGCCTTGGTGAGTGCGAGCCCATCGGACGTTGCGAGGAAGTCGGAGACGTAGGCGGGCGAGGGCGCTTCGACAAAACCCTCGACACGCTCAGAGCGTTGAGACGGAACGCCTTCGAAGAAAAACGAGACCGGGACCTGCAAGATCTGGGAGATTTGCTGCAGTCGGCTGGCCCCGATCCGATTGGCGCCTTTCTCGTATTTCTGCACCTGCTGGAACGTGAGCCCGAGCGCGTCGCCGAGCTTTTCCTGGCTCATGCCGAGCATCATGCGCCGCATACGAACCCGACTGCCGACATGGCGGTCGATCGGGTTTGGAACCTTCTTGGCCACTGGGCCGACCTGGGTCGCTGTCGCGCTGTTCACCTGCTGGCTACTCCCAATTCTGTAGGACATTCATAGTCCCGTGGGTAAAACCGTTGTAGATTTAACTACTTGGTGCCCCTCAGTTAACTACCTCGGTACGTTACAAGTCCGGCGCAAGCCAAGCCCCATGGCAGAAATTTATACCACATTATTTGTTATAGCCAATTAATTAATCGGCATGTTAACTCTCCGCGCGACCGGATGTCACGCGGGGTCTGCACCTTGTCCAGACCGGGTCCCTGTAACTGCGAGCGAGACTATGTCCGAGAATGCCGGGTGCGTAATTCACGTCTCCGCTGGACGTATGCGAGCACAAACACCAGGGACAGTCCCAGGAACATGGGGCCATCTCCGACGCGGGTGTACGGGGGCGGTGGGATAGGCCGAGGCAACCTCGCATCCACGACGCCCTCGACCCCGAGCGGGAGGGACGCAATCACCCGCCCGAGCGGATCGACGATGGCCGAGATGCCGGTGTTGGCGGCGCGCACCAACGGAAGGCCGAGCTCGATCGCACGCACGCGCGCTTGTTGAAAGTGCTGGTAGGGACCGGGGCTCGCACCAAACCAGCCATCGTTCGTCACGTTGACGATCCAGGCCGGGCGATCGCCGACGAACGCGCGCGCTTCGCCGGGAAAGATGATTTCATAGCAGATGAGCGGCAGCAGCGGCGGAGCACCCGGCACCGCGAGCGCTTTGTGCTGTTGGCCGGCAAGGAATCCGCCCCGAACCTGGGTCAGCTGCAGCAGGCCGAGCCGCTCGAAGAAATCCTGGAACGGCAGATATTCGCCGAATGGCACCAGGTGGACCTTGTCGTAGAGCGCGGGCACCGAACCCTCGTGATCGAGCACATAGATCGAATTGTAGGCGTGCCGGATGCGTCCATCGGGTCCCGGCCGATCGGCGCGCACCGCGCCAGTGATCAGCACCGCATGCGGCGGAAGCAGATCGACGATCTCGGCCAGGGCTTCGCCCTCGTGAGCGAGGAAAAACGGGAACGCAGATTCGGGCCATATCAGATGCGTCACGTCGGCGATCCCATTCGGTCGCGCCGAAGTCGGTCGCCGCGAAAGGGTTAGGTAGCGCTTCATCACGTCGCTGCGGGCCGCATAGTTGAAGCGCGCGTCCTGCTGCAGGTTGGGCTGCATGATCCGCAGCTCTACACCAGACACAAACGTCGTCGGGGTGGTGGCGAGGCGCGCGGCGCCAAAGCCAGCCAACCCGACCAGCACCAGCGCGGCGCAAGCAGGCGCGATCCACCGGCGTCGCACGTCGCTGCCGGCGTCCGCCAGCACCGCCGGGCTCGCGAACACGGCAACAGCGATGAAGGTGAGGGACCAGATTCCGATGAGCGCGCTCGCCTGCGCCAACCACAGCGGATTTGTCAGGGCGTAGCCATAGGTATTCCAGGGAAATCCGGTAAGGATATGGCCGCGCAGCCATTCGGCCAGGGTCAAGGCAGCCGCAAGCGTCAAGATGCGAAGCGCACCCCGGGTCCATAACGACCGCGCCAGCGCCACGCCGAAGGCGGTAAAAATTGCGAGCCCAGCCGGCACGCCGATCACCGCGAGCGGAAGAAACCACGCATAGGTTTCGGCGTCGACCAGAAGCGCAAAGCCAAGCCAATAGAGACCCGCCAGGAAATAACCGAAGCCGAACCACCAGCCAGTCGCCATGGCGGGCACGACTTTGTACATGACATTGGACAACCGCGACGTCGGCGGGACGCCGGCAATGCCTACCGTCCTTTTAAGGTGCTCGATCGTGGCGCGCGCACGGGAGTGTGCGGGCGGGTCATCTAGCGCCAGCGCATCGCCTTCCGAATCATTCCAATCGGCCGCCGCGATACCGTCCAGCAACCAGACCAGAACCGGGAATGTGACAAACAATGCCGGCCATGCTGCGGTGGGATCGAGCCCGAGTGTGGAGGCTGCTCCCGCCAGGAAGGCGATCAGCCCCCGCGTAAAGCCCTTCGCTGCGATGATGGGATGAGCAAGCGTCGCGAAGGTCACGGGTGCGGCGCATCCTTGGCGGATGCGCCGTCATGGACCTGGTCGTCGGGCGGTTCAGCCGTGGGCGCAGTCGGCGGCGCGGCGTTGCGCATGCTGTCGCCCTCGCGTCGGCGCAGTTCGCGCTCGGAGCGCTCGTTGGCGCGGCGATAGATACGAATCCTCTTGACGCGGCGTGGATCGGCATCAAGCACCTGAAACTCGAACGAATCCGGGCCGCGCACAAGCTCGCCGCGCACCGGCACCCGGCCGATCAATGTCACCACGTAACCACCCAGCGTATCAATTTCGCTCGCCGCGTCTCTGATGTCGAAATCCTTGCCGACGCTTGCGACCACGTCCTCGATCTGGGCACGCCCGTCGGCCAGGAACGAGCCATCGTGTTGGCGAACAACCATGAGGGCGTCGGCTTCGTCGTGCTCGTCCTCGATCTCGCCGACGACCTCCTCGACCAGGTCCTCCATCGACACGAGGCCGTCGGTGCCGCCGTATTCGTCGATCACCAAAGCCAGATGGATTCGCGAAGCCTGCATTTTGGCCAAGAGATCAATCGTCGGCATCGATGGCGGCACAAACAGCAGCGAACGCACAATCTTCGTGGCCGACAGCGGCATGGCAAGATCGACCGCCTTGAAATCCAATCCGGCCGGCGGTTTCTTGCGGCGGCCGGCTGTGCTGACGGCTGCCTGTTTGATCATAAACGCCATCAAGTCTCGGATGTGCACCATACCGACCGGATCATCGAGCGCGTCCTGATACACCACCAGCCGCGAATGACCGGCGCTCTCGAACACCTTCAAAAGCTCGCCAAGCTCAACCTCATGCGGCACCGCAACGATGTCGGCACGCGGCACCATCACATCTTCGACGCGGCGCTCACGCAGCCCGAGAATATTCTTGAGCAGCGTTCGCTCCGTGAGCGTGAAATCGGCGTCGCTGGCGGGCGGGCCGCCGAGCGCAGTTTCGAGGTCAGCGCGGATCGAGCCGGGCTTCCAGCCGAAAACCGCGCGCGCAATACGACCAATCCAGCTTTCACCCGGCTCGCGCGAGTCCGGCGCGCGTGCTGGCGGGGACGGCCGCGCAACCGGAACAGGAAGATTGCGCGGCGGCTCGCCCTCGCGATTTAGCGCATCATCAGGCATACACGTAACAGCCTTCAGGCCTCGTCGTGGAACGCATATGGATCGTTAACGTCGAGCCGCGCCAGAATCTCGCGCTCCAGACGCTCCATGGACTCGGCCTCTTTGTCAGATGCATGATCGTAGCCCAAAAGATGCAGAAAGCCATGCACGGCGAGATGGGCCAAGTGGTGATCGAGCGGTAACCCGCGCGCTTGTGCCTCGCGCGCCGTCGTCTCGTAAGCGATCACGACATCGCCCAAAAGTCTCGGGCCGCCTGCCGGTGGTTGCGGGCCAGGGGATGGGAATGACAGCACATTCGTTGGCTGGTTCCGGCCACGCCATTGCCGGTTCAACGCCTGGATGGCGGCGTCGTCGGTGAGCACGATGGCGAGTTCCGTTCCTGAACTCGGTTGCAGGTGTTCAAGCGCCGGTGTCGCAGCCGCTTTGATCGCGCGCCGGAGTGCCGGCTTCACTCCCGGCACCGAGTTCCACAGCGGCGAGTCGATGATGACGTCGAGAGCGGGGGGGCGGCTCATGACGCGGTCCTGTCCTTGGATTCGCGAAGGCGCGCGCCGGCCCGGTCGTAGGCTTCAACGATCCGCGTCACCAGTTCATGCCTGATGACATCTTCGGAGGTGAACCGCACGTGCCCGATACCCTCGATATCGCCCAGCAGGCGAACAGCATCGGCAAGACCGGACGCCTGCCCAGGCGGCAGATCGACCTGGCTCGGATCGCCGGTCACGATCATGCGCGAATTCTCGCCGAGCCTGGTCAGGAACATCTTCATCTGCATGATGGTCGTGTTCTGCGCTTCGTCCAGAATGATTGCTGCGTTGGATAGCGTGCGTCCACGCATGAAGGCGAGCGGCGCGATCTCAATCTCGCCGGTCTGTTGTGCGCGCTCGACAATGCGCGCATCCATGAGATCGCCGAGCGCGTCATAGATCGGGCGCAGGTACGGATCGACTTTCTCGCGCATGTCGCCAGGCAGAAATCCGAGCCGCTCCCCGGCCTCGACCGCTGGCCGTGACAGCACAATCCGATCAACTTCCTTGCGCTCGAACAACGAGACCGCATGGGCGACGGCAAGCCAAGTCTTGCCGGTGCCCGCCGGGCCGGTGCCGAACACCAGCGAATGGCGCTTGAGTGCCCGGATATAGGCGTCCTGGCCCGCGGTGCGTGCCCGCACCGGTCGCTTGCGCAGGTTGATTTCCTCAAAATTCGCCCGCGTTGACGCCGGATCATAGTCAAACAGCGAGCCTTGCGCGATCGCGAGTCGGATCGCGCCCTCGACGTTGCCGCTCGCAAGATCGCGTCCCCGCTTGAGTTGGTCGTAAAGTCCTTCCAGCACGCGGCGCGCCTGCTCGCACCCCTCACGGGTCCCTGCCAAGGTCACGTGATTGCCGCGTTGCTCGGCGACGACGCCCAGTCGCCGCTCGATCAGCGCGAGATTCTGGCCGTATTGGCCGAACAGGATCGAGGCGAGGCGGTTGTCATCGAAGGCGAGCACGATCTGGGTCGCGGATGTCTCGCCAACCGGATAGCCGTTGTCGGGTCCGCGTGCGCGCATTCAGGCTCTTTGCATCGCGGGCTGCCTCACGCGGGTCGCACCTACATCAAGGCTGCCAAACAGGCTGTTGCTACCAATGGCCGTGATCTCAAGCTCCGCAATCTTGCCGATGAGGGACGCGGGCGCCATCGCCTGCACCGGCTGCAGATAAGGCGAGCGGCCGACCAATTGTCCAGGAAGGCGTCCGGGCCGCTCGAACAAAACGGGGAAGACTTTTCCGCGGCACTGCGCGTTGAAGGAATGGCGATGGCGCTCGATCAGCTCCTGCAGGCGTGCCAGGCGTGCGATCTTGTCCGGCTCGGCGACCTGATCGGCGCGATCGGCCGCAGGCGTGCCCGGCCGCGGCGAGTATTTGAACGAGAACGCGGCCGCGTAACTCACGTCGTCGACGATCCGTAACGTGTCGCGAAAGTCTTGTTCGCTTTCGCCTGGAAAGCCGACAATGAAATCCGAGGTGAACGCCATGTCGGCGCGTGCGGTACGCAGCCGATCGATGACCCGGAGATAGTCGGCGCGGGTATGACGCCGGTTCATGGCGGCGAGAATGCGATCCGAGCCCGACTGCACCGGCAGGTGTAATTGCGGCATGAGTGCCGCGATGTCACGGTGGGCCGCGATCAGGCTGTCGTCCACGTCGCGCGGATGGCTGGTGGTGTAACGCAAGCGCTCGACGCCCGGCATTTCAGCAACGCGCGCCAGCAGGGCGCCAAGCGTCCACGCTCGGCCATCCGGCCCCTCGCCATGATAGGCGTTGACGTTCTGGCCGATCAGCGTGATCTCGCGCACGCCGGCGTCCGTGAGTTGTTCTACCTCGGCGATGATCTTGGCTGCCGGCCGCGATATTTCCGCGCCGCGCGTATAGGGCACGACGCAAAAAGTGCAAAATTTGTCGCAACCTTCCTGCACGGTGACGAACGCGGTAATACCGCGCGCGCGGGTCGCCGCCGGAGTCGGATCGGCCAGGTGGTCAAACTTGTCTTCGACGGGGAATTCGGTCTCGACCACGGGACCATGCGCCGCGCGGGCGATCAGACTCGGCAGCCGGTGATAGTTTTGCGATCCGACCACCAGATCGACCATGGGGGCGCGGCGGATGATCTCCTCGCCCTCGGCCTGGGCGACGCAGCCAGCGACCGCGACCATCACGCGGCGCCCATCCGCCGCTGCTTTGTTCTTGATGATGCGTAGACGGCCGAGCTCGGAATAGACCTTTTCGGCAGCCTTTTCGCGGATATGGCAAGTGTTGAGGATCACCAGGTCGGCGTCGTCGGGAACCTCCGTCTCGGCAATGCCCGCGCGCGCCAGGGTGTCCGCCATGCGACGTGAGTCGTAGACGTTCATCTGGCAACCGTAGGATTTGACGTAGACCTTGCGGATCGCGCTCATGCGCTCCGGGATTTCCGTTGCTGTCTTATGTAAGACTTTGTGTTCGCGGCAAAATTGCCATTCGTCGCGCTGCCGGGATGCCCTCTCATAGCGGCTTTTGGCCTGGAATGGAATGGCGCGCAAGCCCTACAGATCCACCGTATCAGGCTGCGGCGGTTTGGCGCCCGCGCAGGGCTTGTGCCATCTGGCGGCGGACCGACGTTTCGAGCGCACGCGCGACGGCCTTGCGATCCGACGCCTCGTCGAACGCGACCGGCTCGCCCCAGGTCAGCACCACATCGAGAGCACCTCGGCGCAACACGCCGATCAGATGCGGCCCAAGTGCAAAATCGCCGTACCAGGCGACGACCGGACGATGCTGCCGCCCAAGCGGAAAGCCGTGCAGCGCGGTGTAGGCAATCGACAACGGCTGTATCCATACGCGCCGGACGTGGCCGGCGGCCGCGAGAGCGTCACCGGCCGCGCCGATCAATGCGGTGCGGAACGGCAGCACCCGATTGCCGTCGCTTGACGTGCCCTCGCCGAACAGCAGGACCGGATCACCTTCGGCCAGACGCCGAGCGATCTCGGCGTTAACGTCTGGCGTCTTGTGGCGCTGGTTTCGATCAACGAACACCGAGCGCTGCAGCTTGGCCAGCAAGCCGAACAGCGGCCAGCCGGCGACTTCCTGTTTGGCGACGAACACCACCGGGGTCACCGACGAGATGACCGAAATGTCCAACCAGGAGACATGGTTGGACACGATCAGCAACGGGCGCTCATCGAATCTCGGTACCGACGACAGTGACGTGCACGTCAAGGAGCGCGCAGACAATCCGATGATAGAGCACCGGAATGCGCCGGCGGGCCGGGAGCTGAAATGTGACTGCGATCCACTGAAACGGGATCAGCACCAGCGTGACCACCGCGACGGCAGTGCCGACCAGAATGACCCGAAGCATCAGCGCTTGGCCTTGTCCTCGAGCGGCACCGCATAGAGATCGAGCCGGTGGTCCACCAGACGATACCCGAGCTGGCGAGCGACCTCGGCCTGCAATCGCTCGATCTCCTCGGATTGGAACTCAATCACCTCGCCGGTGCGCAGGTTGATCAGATGATCGTGATGGCCTTCGCGCAGTTGCTCGTAGCGGGCGCGGCCTTCGCGAAAATCATGGCGCTCGATAATCCCTGCGTCTTCGAACAGATTGACGGTGCGATAGACCGTCGAAATCGAAATACGCGCATCGATTTCGACGCAGCGCCGGTGCAATTCTTCGACGTCAGGGTGGTCCGACGAGCCCGACAACACGCGCGCGATGACGCGTCGCTGCTCGGTCATGCGCATGCCCTTGGCGGTGCACTGCGCTTCAATGTCATTGTGCTTGGCCTCGGCCACAGCGGCTCCCATCAGTACCGGCCTCATCCCTGCGCTGTTCGGAATGATTATAAACTGGCCTCCGCCGTTCGCCTATCGGTTTCATGCAACATCGCGGCGCAGCACCAGTGCCGCCGAACCGGGCCTGTCGCCTTGCTGATAATATGCCGGCCGCCGGCCCGCATCGCCAAATCCGAAACGGCGATAAAGCCGACGCGCGGGTTCGTTGTGCTCGTCGACCTCCAGAAACACCGTACGCGCGCCAAGCCCGGCGAGTTTGCGCAAATGCAGGTCGAGCAGCTTGTGTGCCAATCCGCGCCCGCGCTGTGAAGCCGCTACGGCGATCGACAGGATCTCCGCCTCCGGTGGTATCAGCCGGGACAGGACGAACCCGATAAGCTTGCCGTCGATTGACGCGCGATGGGCGGTGACGTTGCGTTCGATTAACAGCCGCTCGAACTCGTCTTCCGACCAGCCGCGCCTGAATGATGCGCCGTGGAGTCGCGCCAACGCGGCCGCGTCGCGCAGGCCGGCCTCCGACAGCACCGGCTCGCCGGTCCTGAACCAGCGCGGTAACCTCATCGTTGTGGCAGCTGTGGCGCCTGCGGCCGCGCGTCCGGCGCTCGCAGATAAAGTGGCTTTGGCGAATCCCCAAGGCTCGCTTGGGCGCCGAGCCGTGCGACCCATTCGATGTCCGGGGCGTCGCCGGAAACGGCCGCGGATGGTTGCGGCCGATCCTGCGGCCAAGCTGCCACCAAAAGCTGGGCGCCGCTTCCGGCAATATAGGCCGGGCCGCTGGCGGCCAGCTCGATCGCCTCCGACAGCGACGCGATGCTCGGTTTGTTGGTTACGCCATCGCTGAAGAGCTGCAGGTAGACCTGATCGTTGCGGGCATCGATCACCGCCAGTACTGGGGTCCCTTGCGCCAGGATGAGCGCAGGCGCAGCGAATGCCGCCAGCGTCGTCACGCCAACAGCTGGCTTGCCAGCGGCAAGCGCGATGCCGCGTGCCGCGGAAACGCCGACGCGCAAGCCCGTGAAACTCCCAGGTCCGATCGTCACGGCGACCCGGTCAAGGTCCGAAAAGGCGAATCCAGCGTCGTCCATCACCCGTTCGATCAGCGGCAGCAACGCTTCCGCATGGCCGCGTCGCATCGGTATCGACGCGCCCGCGACGAGTCCGCGTTTGGTATCGAAGACCGCTGCCGAACAGGCCGCAAGTGCAGTGTCAAGCGCAAGAACGTGCATGCGTGGTAATGGTTCTGGTGTCCCGATTGCGAAGTTCGTATCCCATGCCGCGCTTCTTCACACCCACGAAGGACACGCTGGTGCGGTTTATGTTCCTGGACGAACTTGCGGCAACGATCGCAGATCAACTCCAAATCCAGCACCTCGTGCCGCCGATTTGCAGTTCCTAACAGTTGCAGCAAGCTCGCAAAAGCAGCCTCAAATCGAAAAGCTGCACTAGAATCATGGACTTGCTAATGCCCCTTTGCTTTCGAAGTCCGTGTTAGAAGGTGTCGCCAGGACCGCGAACTTCGCAAGCGGGGCACCAGGGTCACATCGGACGCACTTCGACGACCTCCGGCAGGTAGTGGCGTAGCAGGTTTTGGATGCCGTGGCGCAGGGTTGCGGTCGACGACGGACAGCCCGAGCACGAGCCCTGCATGTTGAGATAGACCACGCCGTCCTTGAAGCCGCGGAAGACGATGTCGCCACCGTCGTTCGCGACTGCGGGGCGCACGCGCGTCTCGATCAGCTCTTTGATGCTGGCGACCGTATCGGCGTCGTTCTGGTCAAAGAACTCCTCGTCGGCCGTGGCTCTCTCGTCCTGATCGCGCAGCAGTGGGGCGCCGTTCATGAAATGCTCCATGATGGCGCCAAGAATAGCCGGCTTAAGCTGCTGCCACTCCCCGTCGGACTTGGTGACGGTGATGAAATCGGAGCCGAAAAACACGCCGCTCACGCCCGCAACGTCAAACAAGCGTTCGGCCAGAGGCGACTTCGCGGCCGCATCCCGATTGGGTAGATCGAGGGTGCCGGCGGCAAGTACAGTGCGGCCCGGCAGGAACTTGAGCGTTGCCGGGTTGGGCGTCACCTCGGTTTGAATGAACATGTCCAGTCTCCTTCGCCGTTGCGGGTTCAAGGCCCGCCGCCGTCAGATCACTATATATAAATGGGTCTTTCCGGCGCGCTGGTCAACCGCGGGCCGCAATCAAGCCTCAATGCGGCATTGAGTGGATCAAGCCCACGATATCCTTGACCGAATTCATGGTCTTTGCCGCGATGGCATGCGCCCGCTGGGCGCCGTCGGCCAGCACAGAATTGATATAGGCCTCGTCCTGCATCAGTCGCTTGAGCTCGCCACCGATCGGGGCGAGCCGAGCAACCGCGAGATCGACCAGCGCGGCCTTGAAGGTCGAGAACTGCGCGCCCCCGAAATCCTGCAAAACCTGCGCCCGCGTGCCGCCGGCGAGCGCCGTGTAGATGCCGACCAGGTTGTCGGCCTCGGCGCGGTTTTCCAAGCCTTTTTCATCGCTCGGGAGCGGCTCCGGATCGGTCTTGGCCTTTCGTATTTTCTGCGCGATGGCATCGGCGTCGTCGGTAAGGTTGATGCGCGAGTAGTCGGACGCATCCGACTTGGACATCTTTTTCGCGCCGTCACGCAGCGACATCACCCGGGTTGCAGGCCCCTGGATCAGGGGTTCGGGCAGGGGAAAGAACGCATCACCGAACCCGTGCGCCGCGATAGAGGCGGAAAAGTCGTTGTTGAACTTCTGCGCGATGTCGCGCGCGAGCTCCAGGTGCTGCTTCTGGTCCTCGCCGACTGGCACGTGGGTCGCGCGGTACACCAAAATGTCGGCCGCCATCAGGTTCGGATAGGCATAAAGCCCGACCGACGCGTTCTCGCGATCCTTTCCGGCCTTCTCCTTGAATTGGGTCATGCGATTGAGCCAGCCGAGACGGGCCACGCAATTGAACACCCAGGCAAGCTCGGCGTGCTCGGCGACCTGGCTCTGATTGAAGATGATGTTCTTGTTCGGATCGACCCCGCAGGCGATGAAAGCCGCGGTGACCTCGCGGGTTGCTCGCGGCAGCTCAAGGGGATCCTGCCACACGGTGATCGCGTGCAGGTCGACGACGCAATAGATGCAATCGTAGCGGTTCTGCAGCTCGACAAATTTGACGATGGCTCCGAGGTAATTGCCGAGATGCAGATTGCCGGTCGGCTGTACCCCGGAAAAGACCCGTTCCTTGAAGGCCATAATTTGTCCTCGCGCTGTGCGCGCGTGCATGCCATGACGGCCCGCCGACGCGCAAGAGCACGCATCGGCCGGCAAAGGCGGGCGGGGGATCGCCGCCCCGCTCACCAATCCGCATCAACGTTGCGACGAAGAGGCCATTGAAGGCACTGTCCGTCGGGTTGTGCAGCGCCTGAAATAGGCGCGTGAAATACGCCTCTCCCCCGGGATGGCAGCTCACGCGCTCGCGACATGGAGCAGCAAGTTGCTGAGCGCAACGGCTCACGCCAAACCAGCCGAACATACGGGTGATCGAGGAGCGGACTGAGGCGAAACGCGGTGTCAGACAGGCCGGATCGCCAATGATCGCCAAAGGTTTACATCACTGTCAGGGACAGTTAAGTAGCGGTCCGCGATCGCGTCGGCTGACAAGCCGGGCGAGCGCCCTGCGCCATCAACCAAGAGCAACCGTAATGACAAGCGTTCAGTATGATGTTCTGGGAATTGGCAATGCCATCGTCGACGTGATCGCGCAGGCCGAAGAAGATTTTCTGGTCAAGCACGGCATGCAAAAGGGCGCAATGGCGCTGATCGACGAGGCTCGGGCGGCGCAGATCTATCAAGCAATGGGCCCGACCATCGAGAGCTCGGGCGGCTCGGCCGCCAACACCATCGTTGGCGTCGCAAGTTTTGGCGCGCGCTCGGCGTTTGTGGGCAAGATCAAGAGGGACACGTTGGGCGACGTATTTGCGCACGATATCCGCGCGTCCGGCGTCGCATTCGAGACAGCGCCGGCCAACGACGGTCCGGCCACCGCGCGCTGCTACGTTGTGGTCACGCCCGACGGTGAGCGCACAATGAACACTTTTCTGGGCGCGGCCCAGAACCTGCACCCGCGCGATATTGATCCGGACACGGTCGCCCGCGCCGAGATCACCTACCTGGAAGGCTATTTGTGGGATCCAACGGACGCCAAAGAGGCCTTCGTGAAGGCCGCCAAGGCTGCCCACGATGCCGGCCGCCGGGTTGCACTCACGCTCTCGGACGCGTTTTGCGTCGACCGCTACCGCGACGAGTTTCTAAATCTGGTCCGCAAGGGCACGGTCGACATCGTGTTTGCAAACGAGAGCGAGCTCAAGAGCCTCTATCAGACCGCTGATTTTCACGCGGCGATCGGGCAATTGCGCAATGATGCCCGGTTTGCGGTGGTCACGCGCAGCGAGCACGGCTGCGTGGTCGTCACGCCGGCGAGCTTGACGCCGGTGCCAGCGTTCCCGATTGACAAGCTCGTCGATACGACTGGCGCTGGCGATCTGTTCGCGGCCGGTTTCCTGGTCGGGCTGGCGCGCGGAGCCGACCACACGACATGCGGCAAGTTCGGCGCGCTGGCGGCCGCGGAAGTCATTCAGCACGTCGGCGCGCGCCCACAACAATCGCTCAAGGCGCTCGCCGCCGCCAATGGGCTGCGCGGTTAGCGCCCAGTCGGACATCAAACTTCGGCGATCGGAACGCGGCGGCCATCATTTCGCGCCATTGGTTAACGAATTGGTAAGCATTGGTCGATACCGATTGGGGAATTGCACCAATCGGGAACAAGACCATGGGACCATCCAAAATCTGCGAGCCCGTTCAGGTGTTTGCAGGTGAACCGCCGGAAAATCCGGCAACGAATTAAGAGCCCAATCCGGACGCGCGCGCGGGCGCCGTCGTGGGGACCGAGGCTGCCGAGCAGGCCACGCCAATCGCGACTGACGCTCCGGGACTCGCGCCCGCAGACGTGCAGCCGGGACCATCGGAACCGATCACCCTCGAGCTTGATCCCCGAGCTGCACGAACACTGACACGTTGGATCCCGCCTGTGACACAGCGACCGCCGATGGAAGAATCCACGGCAGGCGTCAAATCCGGACAGCCGCTGGGCGCCAAATATTGGCCGCCACACATTTCGCGCTTTGCCGCCGCGCTCGCGCTCGCGATCGGTGGCGGGGCAATCGCCGGATCGCTGGTGACCCTTTGGCTTACGCGAGCGGGATCGCCCGATCAGGCCATCGCCTTGAATGAGGGCGCTCAGCTGAAAGCCGCGATCGAGCGACTCAATTCCGATCTCGTCGCGTTGCGGTCGAACGTCGAGGGCTCCGGCCGTGCCGCGGGTGCGCAGCTTGCGCGACTCACGGATCGGATTGATCGCACCGAGCGCGCGCAGGCGGAACCGGCGGCCAAGATTGCCAAGATCACCGAAGCGATTGAGCGGATCGATCGGCGCACCCGCGATCTGCCGGACCTTGCGCCGATGCCCGCAGACCAGCGCATCCCGCCACCGGTTCCAATCAAGGAAATATCGCGGATTTCCGTTGTTCCAGGCTGGGTGGTGCGAAATGTCTATGACGGAACGGCGTTGATCCAGGGCCGCATTGGTCTGATCGAGGTCGAAGTCGGCGATCCGTTGCCTGGAGGCGGGCGCGTCGAAGCCATCAGACGTCAAGATGGCCGCTGGGTTGTGGTCACCAGCAAAGGCCTGATCCTCGCCGCCCAGTGAACCAGTCGCGCGCGGATCAAGAAGCGCTCAACGGGTTTGAACCCCTGGCCTGCACGGGCTGGGGGTTTTGCTTTTAGCGGACCGCGATATGCTGTCATCATGCCATCGTTCGCGGATCGCGCCATGTGGAATTGAATTGGGGTTTTTGCGGCGGCGATGTTCGCCGCGGTTGCATTCGTCTGGCCGGCCGCCGCGCAGGCGCCAGCGGCGCCGACCGGTAAACCCGACATGCGCGAAAGCTGTCCGGGGATGGTGGCGGCCGATGCGCCGCGGCTCATGCCAGCGGCATTGCGCCTCAGCGCCCTGGGGCCTGATCAGGTTCGGGTCACGTACATCGGTCACGCCACCTTCTTGATCGAAAGCCCGAAGCTGGTCCGCATCGCAACCGACTACAACGATTATGTCAGGCCCTTGGTACTGCCCGACATCGTCACCATGAACCACGCCCACTCGACGCACTTTACCAGCAACCCCGATCCGGCCATCAAGTTCGTCTTGCGCGGCTGGCGCGACGACGGCAAGCCGGCTGCGCACGATGTGTCGTTCGGGGATGTGCGCGTGCGCAGCGTTGCCACCAATATCCGGGATTGGGGTGGTGGAACCGAGCGCCACGGGAATTCTATCTTCATCTTCGAGATCGGCAGCCTTTGCATCGCTCACCTCGGTCATCTCCACCACACGCTGACCCGACAGCAGCTCGAGGAGATCGGCCGCGTCGATGTCGTCATGGTGCCGGTCGACGGCAGCTATACGCTCGATATCGATGGAATGATCGAGGTGCTGCAGGCACTCAAGGCGCCGCTCATGATCCCGATGCATTTTTTCAGCACCTTCGGCCTCACGCGCTTTCTCGATCGGGTCGGTGGACAATTTCCAGTCGAGCACAACGAGACGCCGTCCGTCGTGCTTTCGCGTTCAATGCTTCCGACGACGCCGAAATTTCTGGTGCTGCCAGGACATTGATCCAAGCTGCGTGCTTAGTGTGGTGGATTTGAAGTTCCTAGCATTCTTGCGGCACGCTCGTCATAGGAACTTCAAATCCAAAACCACACGAGAGTCATTTATTTGCTAGTGTCCCTTTGATTCCGAAGTTCGCTCCAGAGGGTGCGGCAGGATAAAGCGAACTTCGGAATCGGGACGCTAGCGCCAATCGTCGATTGCAAACACGTCCGGACGGTTAAACCCCGGTCCGTCCGGCCGATGCATCGCAACGCCGACCAGACCGGCACGGTAGCCTTGCTCACGCATGAGGCGATAAGCCCCGGATCGCGCCGTGTTCATTCCGGCAACAACGCGCTCGGCGCCAACGACACACGCCAGGCCCTCGGCGCAATCGAGAAGATGCGCAAAATCATGGGCGGCGTGCGGGCGCACCGTGGCGAACTTGACGAACAGTGTCCCGCTGCCGCCCTCGCTGCCGGCCCCGAAATGACACAATGCAAAACCACGAATATCGCCGGGGCTCCCGAGCAAAATGGTGTCGCCCAGGCCAAGCGATGCGACCGCGCGGATTTCGCGCGTGAGATCGAGGCCGGGGAAAATCGCATCGGCGACGCTGCGGCATTGGCGAAGCGCAACTTCCCGCTCGGCATCGGAAAGCTTTGAGAACAGCGCATCGACGGACGAGGGGCGGGACCCAGCAGCCTTGGTCATGATCGGTGTGAGCATTTGCGACGCGAACCCGAAGCCCTCGTAAAGGCGCAGGTGCGTCGCACTTTCCGGGAACGTGAAGAGACCGGCCAGCCGGGCGGCGCGGGCATCGACCAGCTTCACCATTGTGCTCATCAGCAGGCGGGCGATGCCGCGACCCGCGTGCTCCGGGTGCACAAAGATCGGGCCGACAATCAGCACGCTGCCCCAGTCCATGGCGCAAGCACCACCGGCGATTTGACCGTCGACTTCGGCGACGAACGAGGTGGTCGCGTCGATCGCCCAGCGGAGACGCACCACCTCGGCGTCGCCGCGAAACTTGATCGGATCGGGCAATCCGAAGCGGGTGCCGAAGGCGATCCGGTGCGCGCGGTCGGCGGCGTCAAGATCGCCTCGCTGCATGGGCCGAATGAGGGGCTGACGCATTGACCGGACCTTTGTGGGAACCCTAGCGCATGTCCCGGAAAAGTGGATGCCGGTTTTCCGACAAGGACATGCGCAAAAAAGAAGATTCTAGAGCGCATCCCGATTCCTTGCGATCGGGATCCGCTAGTGCCCCGCTTCCGAAGTTCGTGATACATCGCTGCACCCTCCGACACGAACTTCGGAAGCGGGGCACTAGCAAGCCTATGATTCTAGTGCCGCTTTTCGATTTGAAGTTCCTTTACGAGCTTGCCGCAACTGCTGTAGGAACTTCAAATCGGCGGCACTAGTTTATTTGCAGCACTGATCGCTAGTATGCACAGGAGGGGACGCGATGGCCTTTGCGAAGACGCGCGATGGAACTCGCCTGTACTACGAAGAGGTCGGCAGTGGAACGCCGATCCTGTTCCTGCATGAATTCGCTGGGGACTATCGCAGCTGGGAACCCCAATTGCGGTTCTTTTCGCGGCGCCACCGCGCCATCGTCTACTCGGCCCGCGGCTACCTTCCCTCGGAAGCGCCGGCTGCGCCCGACGCGTACAGTTTCCGGCACTTCATGAACGATGCGATCGATGTCCTGGATCAGCTGGCGATCCAGCAGGCGCACCTGGTCGGGCTGTCCATGGGTGGCTACAGCACCCTGCAGGTTGGACTCAACCATCCGGATCGAGCGCTTTCGCTCACGCTCGCGGCCACCGGTTCGGGCTCGGAGCGTGGGCGTCAGGAGGAGTTCAGGCGCGGCGCGCTTGAAACGGCCAAGCAGTTTGAGACCCTTGGCTCGGTCGAGGTCGCGGAGACCTATGGGTTGGGCCCGGGACGCGTGCCGTTCGAGGTCAAGGACCCGCGCGGTTACCGCGAGTTCTCGCAGCAGTTTGGGCAACACGATGCGCTTGGATCGGCCCACACCATGCGCGGCTTTCAGGGAGGGCGCCCGTCGCTCTACGACTTTGAAGACAATCTGCGTCGGCTTGCGGTGCCGACGCTGATCGTGGTCGGCGATGAAGATGATGCCTGTATCGAGCCAAGCCTGTTCCTGAAGAAGACCATTACGACCTCCGGGCTCGCCATGTTCCCGAAGACCGGGCACGCGATCAATCTCGAAGAGCCCGCGCTGTTCAACCAGACGCTCGATTTGTTCCTGACCCTGGCGGAAGCCGGCCGCTGGCCCGCCCGCGATCCGAGATCGGTGAGGCCGTAACGGAAGACAGACGACGCAGGAAGAACAGTGGCCTGCCGTCATCCAGCGTCTGTCGTGTGTGCCGCGCCTATACGTCGACGCTCGCCGTCAGCGCATGCTCCTGTATGAAGTTCTTCCGCGGCTCCACCAAATCGCCCATGAGTTCGGCGAAGATATTGTCCGCGTCCTCGCCCTCCTTCACGCGCACCTGCAGCAGCGTGCGCGCCTCGGTGTCGAGGGTCGTCTCCCACAGCTGGTCGGGATTCATCTCTCCCAGGCCCTTGTAGCGCTGTAGGCTGATGCCCTTGCGGCCTGCCGCGGTCACAGCTTCAAACAAGTCGAGCGGACCGTGGATCGCCGTTTCCTCGCCCTTGCGGCGCAGCAACCCGGGCCGCGCATAGGTCGCCTGCAGGACGGCCGCGTGTTCGTCGAGCTTGCGCGCGTCGGCTGACGCCAGCAGGGCCTGGTCAATGAATGCGCTCTCCTTGACGCCGCGCACCGTACGCTCGAACTGGAAACCATCCTGGAAACGGCCCTGCCACCCGCGCTCGGTCTCATCGGCCAGCGCATCGAGCCGGCGCGCGATATAGGCCGCGGCCGCCTGTGCCTTTTCGGGATCATCGAATACCGCCGGCGTGAGCACGCCAGCAATCGCGGCCTGCTCGATGACCTTGCGGTTATAGCGCGAGTGCAGATTGGCGAGCATGCCGCGGATTGCGCGCGCCTCTTCGACCAAAGATACGAGGTCGGCGCCGGCCCGCTCGGAGTTGTTGAACAGTTTGAAAACGGCGTCCTCGATCCCACCTGCGATCAGCGAGACCTCGAGGGCGCGCTCGTCCTTGAGGTACTGCTCGGACTTGCCTCGCGTCACTTTGTAAAGCGGCGGCTGGGCGATGTAGAGATGTCCGCGTTCGATCAGTGCCGGCATCTGACGAAAGAAGAAGGTCAGCAGCAAGGTTCGGATATGGGCGCCGTCGACATCGGCATCGGTCATGATGATGATGCGGTGGTATCGCAACTTGTCGGGATTGAAATCCTCCCGGATACCGGCTCCGAGCGCGGTGATCAGCGTCCCGATCTCCTGGCTCGACAGCATCTTATCGACGCGCGCGCGCTCGACATTGAGGATCTTTCCGCGGAGCGGCAGCACTGCCTGAAACTCGCGGTTGCGACCCTGTTTGGCGGAGCCGCCGGCCGAGTCACCCTCCACGATGAACAGTTCGGATTTGGCCGGGTCACGCTCCTGGCAGTCGGCAAGCTTGCCGGGCAAGGACGCGATGTCGAGTGCGCCCTTGCGTCGGGTCAACTCGCGCGCCTTGCGGGCGGCTTCGCGGGCGGTTGCGGCCTCGACGACCTTGCCGACGATCACCCTTGCTTCCGACGGATGTTCCTCGAACCAGGCTTGCAGGGCGTCGTTCATGGCGCCCTCGACCGCCGGCCGGACTTCCGAGGAAACGAGCTTGTCCTTGGTCTGCGAGGAGAACTTCGGATCCGCAACCTTGACGGACAGGACCGCGGTCAGGCCCTCGCGGCAATCATCGCCCGAAAGCGCAACCTTTTCTTTCTTGAGAGAACTGTTCTGCTCGGCGTAACTCGTGACTTGGCGAGTCAGCGCTCCCCGGAACCCGGCCAAATGCGTACCGCCGTCCCGCTGCGGAATATTGTTGGTAAAGCAGTACACCGCCTCGTGGTAGCCGTCGTTCCACCACAGCGCGCATTCCAGGGCGACGCCCTCGCGTTCCGTCTGGATCACGATCGGCGCTGGCACCAGCGGGCTCTTGTTGCGGTCGAGATATTTCACGAACGCCTCGACGCCACCTTGGTAGAGCATCTCCTCGCGCTTTTCGACCGCGTGACGCTGGTCGGCGAGGACGATGCGGACGCCTGAATTGAGGAACGCGAGCTCGCGCAACCGGTGTTCGATGGTCGCCCAGTCGAATTCGACCATGGTGAAGGTCTTGGGTGAGGGCATAAAAGTGACTTCGGTCCCGCGCCTGTCCGCGTCGCCCACCATCGCCAGCGGCGCCACCGCCTCACCGTCGTTGAACTCCATCGAATATTCCCGGCCATCCCGCCAGATCGTCAGCTTGAGCCAGGCCGACAGTGCGTTCACGACCGAGACGCCGACGCCATGGAGGCCGCCGGATACCTTGTAGGAGTTCTGATCGAATTTTCCGCCGGCATGCAGCTGGGTCATGATGACCTCGGCCGCCGAAACGCCCTCGCCCTTGTGGATATCGACCGGGATGCCCCGGCCGTCATCACGCACCGTGCAGGAGCCGTCCGGATTGAGAGTGACGCTCACCTCCTTGGCAAAACCGGCGAGCGCTTCGTCGATGGCGTTGTCGACGACCTCGTACACCATATGGTGCAGGCCGGAGCCGTCATCGGTGTCGCCGATATACATGCCCGGCCGCTTGCGCACGGCATCGAGGCCCTTGAGGACCTTGATCGATCCGGAGTCGTAATCGGACGGCTCGGGCATGGATTTTTGGCGCGCGGCTTCGGCCATGGCGTTCGATTTCGTGCGGTGCGGTGAAGCAACCTTCAGCAGGCTGTGTGACACGAAATATAGCTATCGTACAGGGCAAAAAGAAGGCCCTTAACACATTGAAAATCAATTAATTTTCTGGATTGGCGTGGACACCTCCGAGGGGGTGATTCGGCGATGCGAAACGAGGCCGGATCAGCTCTGGCTGCGCGACCAATTGGCGGGCAACGCTTGGGCGCCCGGCAACGGCGGGCTGAACAGAAAGCCCTGCATTTCGGTGAAGCCGAGCCGACGGATTTGCTGCAATTGCAGCTCGGTCTCGACGCCCTCGGCCGTCGTCGTCACATTGAGCGCGTTTGCGAGCATTGCGATTGCACGAATGATCGCAACCGACTCCTCGTTCTCCCCGATGTCCTTGATGAAGCTGCGGTCGACCTTGAGCTTGTCGAACGGGAAGCTGCGCAGATAGCTTAACGACGAGTATCCGGTGCCAAAATCATCGAGCGCAATGCGCACACCCATGTCGCGCAA
The DNA here is from genome assembly GCA_963833605.1 of uncultured Alphaproteobacteria bacterium. Classification (GTDB taxonomy): domain Bacteria; phylum Pseudomonadota; class Alphaproteobacteria; order Rhizobiales; family Xanthobacteraceae; genus JAFAXD01. Next base: position 127,092 of record CAWHYZ010000023.1, on the reverse strand, counting down.
CTGGTTCAGCGTCGCAAGCGTCGCGTCGGTGGCATGCATGAGGACCGCCTCGGTCACTTCCACCTCCAGCCGGGTGGCGGGCAAGCGCGCCGCGGCGAGTGCGCCGGTGATCAGCGCAGCTACGTCGGCGCGGGCCAAATGCGTGGGCGACAGGTTGATAGCGACCTTGAGGTGATCCGGCCAGGATACGGCCTCCTTACAGGCCTGATGGATGACCCACGCCCCGATGGCAGAGATCAGACCGATTTCTTCGGCGATGTGAACGAACTCAGCGGGCCGGATCAGGCCACGCTCGGGATGATGCCAGCGCAGCAAAGCCTCAAACGAAGTGATCTGATTGGTCTCGAGGTTGACAATCGGTTGGTAGAACAGCTCGAACTCGTTCCTCGGAAGCGCAGTTTTCAGCGCCAGCTCAAGGTGGCGGCGCTCCTGCATGCGGGCATCCATCTCGGCTTCGAAGAACCGGAAGATACCGCGGCCCTCGGACTTGGCCCGAGACAACGCGAGGTCGGCGCTTTTGATCAGCGCATCCGCATCGGGGCCGTCATCCGGTGCCAGTGCGATACCGACGCTCGCATCCACAATGATGGCATGGCCGGCAATCTCATACGGCGCTTTGATGGCGTCACAGATCCGCGTCGCCGTGGCGGCGACGTCGCTTGCCGTTCCGACGTCGCTCAGTGCAACAGCAAATTCGTCGCCACCGAGGCGAGCGACGATATCGCCATCGGATACGGCATTGCGCAGACGGTCGGCGACCGCCCGCAGCAGTTCGTCGCCGATCGGATGTCCGAGCGAGTCGTTCAAAGTCATGAAATGGTCGAGGTCGAGATGGAGCACCGCCAGCGGACGCCCGTGATGCGAATGCGTCAACGCCTGGGTCAGCCATTCACGCAGGCGGGCACGATTGGGTAAATCCGTCAACGTGTCGTGCCGCGCCATGTAGGCGATCTGCTTTTCGGCCTGCCGTCGCTCCGTGATGTCCTCGTGCGTCGCGACCCACCCGCCGGTCGGCATCGGCTGGTTTGAAATCGCGATTGTGCGGCCGTCGGCCAACTCGATGATCCGCGTTCCAACTCGCGCGACCGCCATCCGGCCGAGAATTTCCTCGGCATATTTCGCAGGGTCGCCTGCGAAGCTTCCGGTCGCGAGGCGATGATTGAGCAATTGCTCGAGCGTGCACCCAGGCTGGACCTGGTCCGCCGTCAGACTATACATGTCGAGATAGCGCTGATTGCAGATCACGACCCGCCCCTGCGCGTCGAACATGACGAGCCCTTGAGACATATTCGTCAGCGCGGCGTTGAACAGGATGTTCTGATTGCGCAGCTCCTGTTCGCGAGCGGTGAGTTCGGCCGTACGTTCGGCGACGCGCTTTTCGATCAAATCGTCGTGTCGATCAAGTTTCTCAGTCATGACGCTATTTGTTGCACCCGAACGTTCGTAATCGCGATCGGTTTGTTGCGGCGCGATGCCAGCCGACTCTGCGAGCTGCGCTGCCTCGAGTTGGCCGGATAGGCCGCTCGCCTTGGCAAGCCGGTTTGAGAAGCGTTTAAGCACGCGCTTTACCGGAGTGGTCGGCACCGATAGTTGCAATGGAGCGCTTGTTCTCCAAGGCGATTCCCGCGTCTTGCAAACAAAACATCAACGTCCTCGCGGGCAACGGGCGAACCAACACTGACACACCGGACACGCAACGCTGATCGCATTCGACCCTGCCGCCGGTCTGAAAGCAAGCGCAAAGACAACAATGTTGTCATGTGGTTATCGGTGGCCATTGATCATTATGATTCGTGCTCGGCCATCACGCCTCGTTATGCGACCCCGGTCATGTTCCGTATCGGGTCCCATGGTTTCGTTATGGGCGGTTACTGCTGACCTTGCCTGCGTCCACAGCGATCACTTGGGCGCGCGACGCGATCCCGCCAAATGCCGCTGGATCGGCACCCGACATCCAGACCTGCGAGCCGAGGCGATCGAGTACATCAAACAGCGCCGTGCGACGGCCGGGGTCGAGGTGGGCCACGACCTCGTCGAGTAGAACGACGGGGGCGAAACCTGTCAGTTCCGAAACAAGTTTCGCATTGGCTAGAACAAGCCCGATCAACAGCGCCTTTTGCTCGCCGGTCGAGGCGTCGCGCGCAGCCACGGCCTTTGCCGCATAGGCGACCCTGAGGTCGCTGACGTGCGGCCCTTCGAGCGTGCGGCCTGCGGCCGCGTCACGCCCACGGTTCTCTCTGAGAACGGCGCGGTAGCGATCCTCGATTTCGACTGCCGGGCACGTTCGTATCAGCGCTTCCATCCAGCCGTCGAGGGCGATGTCCGCCGACGGAAACACTGGGTCGTGCCGTGCCGCCAACGCTGCGGCGAGTTGATCCACGGTCTGAGCGCGAGCGGCAGCCACGGCAACTGCAAGTTCGGCGGTTTCGTGCTCGATAGCATCGAGCCAATGCGCGTCGGGCTGCGGCTGCTCTAACAATCGGTTGCGGGAGCGCAGCGCGCGCTCGAGCCCGCTCACGCGCGCGCTATGCTCCGCATCGATTGCAAGCACCAGGCGGTCCAGAAAGCGCCGCCGGTCGGACGCGGGTCCCGTGAACAGGCCGTCCATCGCAGGCACGAGCCACAAGACGCGCAGATGGTCGGCAAACGCAGCGGCCGACGACACGGGCTCGCGATCGATGCGCGATCTGCGCGATGTGACTTTGGCGTCCGCACCTGGTGGATCGATGCCGGTTCCAAGCGTAACGAGGCCGAGTGCGCCTTCGACCTCCGCAGACACGGCCCAGGATCCATCGCCCTCACTGAAGGCTGCGTCTTCGAGCGTGGCGTAGCGCAAGCCGCGGCCGGGCGCCAGGAACGAGATCGCTTCGAGGACGTTGGTCTTGCCGGCACCGTTCGGGCCGATCAGGACGATCGCGCCCCGATCAAGTGTGATGGTGGCGGCGCGATAGTTGCGAAAGTTCGTGAGTATCAGGCGGCGAATGCGGGCGGCAGTGGTCATTGCGCAGAGGCGTTGGGCTCTCCTTCGCCTGCACGCGCAGGTCGGGGGAGTAGCGCCGTCACGGGGGTCGCGTTCGGTTGCGGGCCCACTTGCCAACGTCTACACCCGCATCGGCATGAGCACGTAGAGCGCGCCCTTGGTGTTCTTGTCCTCGATGAGCGTCGGCGAGCCTGGATCGGCAAGCTTGAGCACAGCCGTATCCCCGTCGATCTGGGCCGCAATATCCAGCAGGTAGCGCGAATTGAATCCGATATCGATCGGATCCGCCTCGTAGACCACTTCGAGCTCTTCGGTGGCGCTACCGGAATCTGGATTGGTGACCGACAGTATCAGCTTGCCCGCCGTGACCGACAGCTTGACCGCGCGACCGCGCTCGCTCGAAACCGTAGAGACGCGATCGACGGCCTGCTCGAATTCCTTGCGCTCGACCTCGAGCTGCTTGTCGTTGGCGTGCGGAATGACGCGCGCGTAGTCCGGAAAGGTGCCGTCGATCAGCTTCGACGTCAGCACGACCGAACCGACGGTGAAGCGGATCTTTGATTGCGACAACTCGATCGCCACCTCGCCATCGATGTCCTCGATCAGGCGCTGGATCTCGCCGACGGTTTTGCGTGGAATGATGATGCTCGGCATTCCTTCGGAACCGGCCGGTGCCGGGAGGTCAACCTGGGCCAGGCGATGGCCGTCGGTCGCGACGGCGCGCAACTGGCGGTTCTTGCCGCTTCCGGCCGTATGCAGATAGATGCCGTTGAGGTAATAACGCGTTTCCTCGGTTGAGATCGCAAACTGCGTCTTGTTGATCAGTCGCTTGAGATCGGCTGCGGCGAGCGTGAACTTATGTGTCATCTCGCCGGCGGCAAGGTCGGGGAAGTCGCTCTCGGGCAACGTTTGCAGGGTAAAGCGCGAGCGCCCGGCGCGGATCGCCATGGTGGATCGATCGCCGGTCGCTTCCAGCACGATCTGGGCGCCTTCCGGGAGCTTGCGCACGATTTCATAAAACATGTGCGCCGGAACGGTAGTCACCCCACCGGGGTTGACCTCGGCCGAAATGGTTTCGACCACTTCCAGATCGAGGTCGGTGGCCTTGAACGCCAGTTGCGACCGCTCGGCGCGTACCAAGACGTTGGCGAGGATCGGGATCGTGTTACGCCGCTCGACCACGCGATGCACGTGCGACAGCGATTTCAGAAGATCGGCGCGTTCGACAGTCACCTTCATGCGAAACCCGCCACCATAGTTTGAGCCCGCACATCCTGGGGATTAACGCCGCGTCCTGCGCGGATCGGAACACAAGGTAGTTCAATAGCTTGTGCTGTGTCACCAACGATGTCGAGCCCCACCGGCAAACGTCGGATGAATCAGCACGCAGCCCACGACGAAATTGACGCGCCGGCGTCGATTAGGCAAGGGCAGGGGCTTGTCCGCCCATGCTTTTCCAGAAGTTAGAAGCCGGGAATTCAGGCGTTCCGGGGACGACATCGCAATGCATGGGCTCGACCGCGTCGAGATCCGGGCGGTTCCATGCAGTCGCTTTTCAGGCTCCGATCGTCGGCCCGGCGCCCGGCGATTGCCGGGTCAAGGTCGTTCGGTCACTCCTGCTGGAGCTGGCGCTTGAGCGAGTCGATTTCGTCGGCAAGTGTCTGATCGTTGCCTACCAGGTGCTCGATCTTGCGAACCGCGTGAAGTACGGTGGTGTGGTCGCGGCCGCCGAACCGCCGCCCGATCTCCGGCAGCGAGCGCAGCGTCATGGTTTTGGCGAGGTACATGGCGACCTGCCGTGGACGGACCACGTTGGCGGTCCGCCGGGCCGACAGCAGGTCGCCGCGGCTGACGTTATAGTGACGGGCGACGATGCGCTGGATGTCCTCGATCCTGACACGTTTGTGATCGCCCGGCCGAATCAGGTCGCGCATCTCGCGCTCGGCAAGCTCCATGGTGATCGGTTGTCCGGTGAGCTTGCTGCAGGCAAGCAGGCGATTGAGCGCGCCCTCGAGGTCGCGGCCATTGTGGGTCGCCGACTTGGCAATATAGGTGAGGACCGAGGCCGGAACATTGAAGCCTGGGTGATGATGGCGCGCCGCAGTGACGCGGGCATTGAGAATCTCGAGCCGCAGCTCCTCTCCAAGCGAGCCCATTTCGACGACCAGCCCGCCGGCAAGGCGCGAGCGTACGCGCTCGTCGAGGCTTTCGATCTCGGTCGGGGGATGATCGGCCGCAATAACGACTTGGCGGCCGGCATCGATGAGCGAATTGAGCGTGTGCGAAAACTCGGCGTGGGTTTGCTTACCCTGTAGGAATTGCAGGTCGTCGATGACTAGAACATCAATGCCACGCAGCGAGTCCTTGAGCGCGAGTGCGTTGTGTGTTCGCAAGGCGGATACGAAAATGTAGATGAAACGCTCGGCGGTCAGGTAAAGCACCTTGCGATCACTCGACGTATTGCCGGTCCAGGTTATCGCCTGCAGCAGATGCGTCTTGCCAAGGCCGACGCCGGCGTGAATGTAGAGCGGATTGAACATCACCGGATCGCCGCGATGGCCGATGGCCACCTGACGCGCGGCGGCGTGCGCAAGTGTGTTGGAACGGCCGACGACGAACGTATCGAAATTAAGGCGTGGGTCCAAAGGCGAGCCGCCCAAGGCTTCGTGGGCGGCCAAAGCCGGCGCCGTTGGGCCGCGCACATCGTGAGTATCGCCACCTGACCGGTTTTGACACGCAGGCTCCGGATGCGCCAACGGCGCAGCCGCCTGGCGGATGACCGCGGAGCGCACCGATAAGTCGATCTTGCAAATGATGGGATCCTCTGCCTGCCAGCAGGCGAGCACGCGCTCGGCGTAGTGTGACTGAATCCAGCTTTTGAGGAATTTTGTCGGCACCGAAAAGCGCACAGTGTCGTTGGTTGTGCCCTCCAGCTCCATCCGGGCGAACCAGCTCGAGAAGATGTCCTCGCCGACCTCGGCTCGCAGGCGCTCCTTGACGCGCTGCCAGCGCTCCTGATCCTGGCTCGAAATGGCGGTGTTCATGACGTGGCGTGCCCCCACTTGAATCCGAAGGGGTACAGCCGAGGCGGCGTCGCGATGATAGGCGATGGAGGGATCGACCACGGCTATTCCAATCGAAATTCTGATGAAACCGTCTCGGACGGACGTGCAGCGCGGGATCGCGCGGGGAGTTTGATCGAGAGGCGCGGACGTCCGCGCCGGATGGAGGGGGAATTGCCGCCTATGCCTGCACCAGAACCGCTGTCATCCCGGTGGCGCAGGCTCCGTCGGCTTCAGGGGGTGAAGCGAAGCATCAACGCGCGGTGCGGCTGCGTCCGAACAACCGGTGTTGTGTGAGTCCGCGAAACCGTATCCAAGCGTCGATCCTAGCCACATCAGCAACGTCATGTCGCCCTCCGCTGAGGTACCCTGTTATTGTCCCGGCTAGCAATTCAGCAAGACCCCACACCATGGCCCGCGCGATGGTACTCCGATGGACAACCCACCTCGCGACGACGCCGCTGGCCTCTTGAACCGAGCTCCTTGCTTGCTTTGATGAACCGAGAAGCGTGCCACGAGCAAAGCCGCTCCGTCGTCATCCGTAGATGAACGCGCAGTTTCTTCTAACGCTGACTGAGGCGTCGCCGGTGGCCCAACGACGGACGGATGATACATATCCAATCGACGGCTTCAATGAGTTTCATGAACCATCTGTCACAAAGCTCGCTCACCCACGTGCTTGTCGTCGTATGATGCTCTTGCTCTGGCGCACCAACGCAATGAATTCGCGATCAGATTCGGAACGCTCCCGCTTGTAACAAAAATGTCGTGTGCGGCGTCCAGAAACTTTGAAAATCGCTGATCGATTCATCTGCGTGACAGATTTTTGAAGTCCGCTTGCTCTCGTCCAGCCTAAGTTTTTCTTCTTGCGAAATTTTCTCTGCGCAAAATTCCAAGGTAACCCGGCGTCACTGTTAGGAGTTGAATGCAGTTTCGTTAAACGAGAGCGAACGAGCGGGCGTCAACGCGAAACCCTGCTGGCAATGTGCGCGCAGGGAGTCCCACGCAAACGTATCACGGCTCCTGTTTGCAATGCGAAATGGTTGCGCTGCGCTGCAATAAGCACAACATTCTCAGACGCGTTGCCAGCCTGCGCCGACCGGCGTCGCTCCAGATTTTCCATCCGGCGGCATGCCAGCCGGAGAAAAACCACGCGAGCGATTCCGACCTGTCGTGCGACGAGGCTCGATGACGTGACGGCGGCGTATTTGAGAAAAATAAAATCCTACGAAAGCTTCGCGAGCTGCCGTGTTAGCCGTGAGATCTTGCGGCTTGCCGTCTTTTTGTGGAGCACGCCTTTGCGCGCCGCGCGCACAAGCTGTGGTTCGGCGGCCTTGAGAGCTGTGAGCGCGGCCGTCTTGTCGCCGGAAGCGATTGCCGTTTCGACGTCGCGCAGAGCGGTTCGCACGTGGGATCGGCGCGATTTGTTTACTGCCGTACGACGGGCGATCTTTCGGGTAGCCTTACGTGCAGATTTTGTGTTGGCCATTTGGGCATCCTGTGCTGAGGACCGCATTGCCTGCCATCCCGCAGATAAAACGCGTGCGGCGGAGATAGCCCCGCCGCTTTGGGCTCGGGTCTTATCGGCCGACAGCGACCGCGTCAACCGCTGACGTTGTAGCCGGCGAGCGCCGCCATATTGACGAGGTCGGTGTCCTTTGCGGACAGGCTGACGATCTGCACCGAGCGGTCCAGCCCCACCAGCAGCGGTCCGATGACATGGGCACCGCCCAATTCCTGCAGCATCTTGGTAGAGATGGCCGCGGAATGGAATGCCGGCATGATGAGTACGTTCGCTGGTCCCGACAGACGGCAAAATGGATATGCCGCCATGAGGTCGGGATTGAGCGCAACGTCAGCCGCCATTTCTCCGTCGTATTCAAAGTCGACGCGATTGCGATCGAGGATTTGGACAGCTTCTTGCACGCGCGCCGAGCGTTCCCCTGGCGGATGACCAAAGGTCGAGAAGGCGAGCAAGGCAAGCCGCGGCTCGTAGCCAAGCTTGCGCGCGACGCCTGCGGCTTCCGTCGCGATCTCGGCGATCTCGCTCGCCTCCGGCATCTCGGTCACTGCCGTGTCTGCGACGAGCACCGTGCGGCCACGGGCCAGCACCAGCGAAACACCCATCACCCGGTGTCCGGGCTTGGGGTCGATGCAGCGGCGTACGTCATCGAGCGCGACCGAGAAGTTGCGGGTGACGCCTGTCACCATGGCGTCGGCGTCTCCAAGCGCGACCATGCACGCGGCAAAATGGTTGCGATCCTGGTTGACCAACCGCTGGCAATCGCGCTGCAGAAAGCCACGGCGCTGCAGGCGCTCGTAAAGATACGCTGCGTAAGCCGCGTTTCGCCGCGATAGACGCGCATTGATGATTTCGATGCCCTCGGCGATATCGAGGCCAGCCTCTTTCGCGGTTTGCTTTGCGCGCTCTTCGCGGCCGACCAGCAGCGCCGTGCCGAGCCCTTGCCGGACGAAGCTCGACGCGGCGCGAATGACCTGCTCCTCCTCACCCTCGGCGAACACCACGCGTTTGGGCTGGCGCCGGAGCCGCTCGAAGATGCGCGTGAGGACGCCGGCGATAGGGTCGCGGCGGGAACGCAGTTGATGCCGATACTCGCGCATATCGACGATCGGCCTGCGGGCAACGCCGGTATCCATGGCAGCCTTCGCAACTGCCGCCGGCACATATGAGATGAGCCGTGGGTCGAAGGGCACCGGAATGATGTAGTCGGACCCAAATTTCGGACGGGCCCCGTAAGCTGCGGCCACCTCATCAGGTACATCTTCGCGCGCAAGGTCGGCGAGCGCGCGCGCTGCGGCGATCTTCATGTCCATATTGATTGTCGTGGCGCGCACGTCGAGGGCGCCGCGAAAAATATACGGAAATCCGAGGACGTTGTTGATCTGGTTCGGATAGTCCGATCGCCCGGTGGCCATAATGGTGTCCTGGCGGACCGCTGCGACTTCTTCCACGGTGATTTCCGGATCAGGGTTGGCCATCGCGAAGATGATCGGCTTGTCGGCCATCGATGCGACCATGTCCGGGGTCACCGCACCCTTGACCGACAAGCCGAAGAAAACATCGGCGCCATCGAGCGCATCCGCGAGCGAGCGCGCTGCGGTCTTGCTCGCGAAGCCCGATTTCCATTGATTCATGCCCTCCCGGCGACCCTCGTAGATGACACCCTTGGTGTCACACAACATCAGGTTGCCAGGTCGGAATCCGATCGCGCGCAAGAGTTCAAGACACGCGATGCCAGCGGCACCAGCCCCATTGCAAACAAGTCTTGTTGTGGCGATCTCCCGCCCGGTGAGGTCGAGTGCGTTGAGCAGACCGGCCGCGGCAATGATCGCGGTGCCGTGCTGGTCATCGTGAAACACCGGGATATCGAGCAGCTCGCGCAGCCTCTGCTCGATGATGAAGCACTCCGGCGCCTTGATGTCCTCGAGGTTGATGCCGCCCCAGCTCTTGCCCAGAAACCTGACGCAGTTGATGAATTCGTCGGGGTCTTCGGTCGAGACTTCGAGATCGATTGAATCCACGTCGGCGAAGCGCTTGAACAGCACCGACTTGCCTTCCATCACGGGTTTCGCCGCCAACGCGCCGAGATTGCCGAGCCCTAGAATGGCCGTGCCGTTGGTGATAACCGCTACGAAATTGCCTTTGGTCGTGTAGTCATATGCGCGGCTCTCGTCTTCCGCGATGGCAAGAACGGGAACGGCGACGCCGGGCGAATATGCGAGTGAAAGATCACGCTGGGTGGCCATCGGCTTGGTCGCAACCACTTCCAGCTTGCCCGGTCGGCCTTGGCTATGAAATTGCAGCGCCTCCAGATCGGTGAACGTCGGGCGTTTGCTGCGGCCCCCGGACTTGGCGGACATTTCGACTCCCTATCCCCATCCCGCCAATATGGCGGAGCGCGACGTTAGCGCATGATCCCGAAGAGTTGCAGTCTCGATTGAGGCCGCATCGGAATGCGCCCAAGCGGATCGCCACGCCTTAGCGGAAGGCGGGTTGCACGATATCGCCTTGGGTATTAAGTCCAATGCGCCACCCAAGTGACGCACCATGATCCGCTTTCTGCTTCGTTTCGTCGGCCTTTGGATACTCGCCGCGGCCTTCATCTTCCTCGTCTATGACGGCGCAGGTTGGGTCGCAAACGGCGCGCTCAACAGCATGCAGGTCGGGCAGCTGTGGTCCAACGTTCATCAAAACAGCCTCCTGTTGCTGCAGCCCGCGGTGGAGCGCCATGTCGCGGTATGGTTGTGGAATCCGGTCATCATAACGGTGCTGGAGCAGCCGGTCTGGCTCGTGTTTGGGATTATCGGTGCGATCCTGATCCTGCTTGGCCGGAAGAAGAAGCCGCTCATCGGCTACGCGCGCGACTGAGCGCGCCCTTGGAGCGGATCGCGTGCAGGGCGATCAGCCGTGCGGGCACGGAGATTTGTGCCTATATTGTGGGCCAAAGGGAGATTGACGATGTTCCTGTTCAAGAAGTCGCTGGAACTGCCGGGGCCGGGGCAGGCGTTGCCGGGCCGGGCGCGGCCGCTTTCGACCGCCTCCCATCACTTCATCAACGGTCGCCCTCTCAAGGGGCCCTACCCCGCGGGCCTCGCAACGGCCATGTTTGGCATGGGCTGCTTCTGGGGCACCGAGCGTAAGTTCTGGGAGCTTGATGACGGCATCTACATTACGGCGGTGGGCTACGCGGCTGGACAGACCCCCAACCCGACTTACGAGGAGGTTTGCACCGGGCGGACCGGGCACAACGAGGTCGTTTTCGTCGTCTTCGACCCAAAGAAGCTGTCGTACGAACAGCTTTTGATGACGTTCTGGGAAAGTCACGACCCGACCCAAGGCATGCGCCAGGGTAATGACACGGGTACGCAATATCGATCCGGCGTCTATGTTTATAGCCCAGAGCAGCGCAGAGCGGCCGAGCTTTCGAAAGCCGCGTACGGAAAGGCTCTCAAAGCCAAAGGTTACGGCGCGATCACGACGGAAATTCTCGACGCGCCGGAATTCTTCTTTGCCGAGGACTACCATCAGCAGTACCTCGCCAAGAATCCGATGGGCTATTGCGGGCTCGGTGGTACCGGCGTGAGTTGCCCGATCGGGACCGGGGTCAGTGCCTAGAGCATGATCCCGAAAAGTGGGTTACCGGTTTTCGGAAAAGATCATGCTCCAACAAAGGGCTAGAGCGCGATGAGACGAATCAAGGATATGTCATCGCGCTCTAGCAATCAGGCGTGCGGCTGCCCGACGCGCAACAAGCGCCTGGCGTCCGATAAGTGATCCCTCCCGGTCCCTGCCTTCTGACCCTGACGCCCGGTCAGCCCACGTTTTTCTTGAGCCACGCCAGCGTGCGTTCGAGCGCTTGCTTGTGGCTCGGCTCATGGAAGCTCGGGCGCTCGTCACAGCTGAACCCGTGACCAGCCGGGTACACATGAACCTCAACGTCGGGGCGCTTCTTCTTGACAATCTCCACATCCGACATTGGGATGGAATGATCGGTCTCGCCGAAATGTAGCAGTGTCGGCACCTTCGGCTTCTCATCGGCATTCTTCGCGATCATTCCCCCGTAATATCCGATGGCACATGATAGGCCATTGAGCTTGCAGGCTGCTACGAACGCGACCGAGCCGCCGAGGCAGTAGCCAACGATGCCGACTTTGCCGGCGGATTTCACGTTGTCGATCGCGGCCTGGGTGTCGGCCAGCACTTTGCCGAAGTCGAGTTTGCCGATGTATTGACGGGCATGCTCGATCTCCGCCGGCGAATAGCCGGTTTCGAAATTCGGCGTATAGCGGTCAAAGATTGCGGGTGCCACCGACAGGTAGCCTTGCGCGGCGAACCGGTCGCACAGCGCTCTGATGTGATGATTGACTCCAAAAATCTCCTGAATGACCACGAGTCCGCCCTTCGGCTTCCCTTGCGGTTCGGCCCGGTAAGCCCCGAGCTTGAAACCGTCCGACGCGGTCAAAGTAATGTTCGATCCCACACAAACCTCCCTCATATACGCGGCTGGGAGCCGCGACACATTTGCGGCGTGATCTATGAAGGCTCGCCGCGCCGAACACAAGCGGCTGGGGCTAGTGGTGCGACCCAAACAGATGCTTCGCATCTGTTTGGAAAGTCGCCCCACTAAAATCAATATCTTAGTGGGCTGACTTGTCCCAACATTTGGGTACCAAATGTTGGGGTCAGACCATTAGGGCCGGCGGTGCGAGAAAGCTCGCGCTGCGAACGAAAAAAGAACAGCCTACGAGCAGACTTCAGACAGGCTTCAGCCCAAACGTTGCCGCAAGCAATTCGTAGGAATGGCGACGAGCATCGTGATCATAAACCATGGTGGTGATCATCAGCTCATCCGCCTGCGTGGCAGCGATCAGGGGCTCCAGTCGCGCGCGAACGGTCGCCGGTGCGCCGACGAACAGGCGGGTCCGATTATGTCTGATCCGCTCGCGATCGATCGGCGTATACGGATAGGCCTGCGCCTCTTCGGGGCTCGCAAGCGGCAGATACTCGCCTTTGGAGCGACGGACAAAGTTGAGATCGATGGTCGACGCCAGCTGCTCGGCGTCCGCGTCGGTCGCCGCGCAGACCGCCGCGACCGCGAGGATCGCATGCGGAACTTTGCGCGCGGGGGAAGGCTTGAAGCGGCTGCGATAGCTCGTCATCGCGGCGACAGCGTCGTGGTTTGCGAAATGATGGGCGAACGAAAATCCGGCACCGATCGCGGCCGCGAGCTCGGCACTGTAACCGCTCGAGCCAAGCAGATAGATCGGCGGCAGCGGCACGTCGGCCGGCATGGCGCGTACCTGGCGAAACGGATGGCCCTCCGGAAACGCGCTTTGCTCGAACAACAGCAATTCCTGGAAGCGCTCCAGGAAATCATCGTCGTCGCGGATATCCTGCCGGCGCCGCAGGGCAATCGAGGTGATCTGGTCGGTGCCGGGCGCACGGCCGATCCCGAGATCGATGCGGCCCGGAAATAGCGCTTCCAGAAATCTTGAAGCGCTCGGCGACCATCAGCGGCGCGTGGTTTGGCAGCATCACGCCGCCCGCTCCGACACGAATGTGCTGCGTCACCGCGGCAATCTGGCCGATCATGATTTCGGGCGCGGAACTCGCGATCGACGGCAGATTGTGATGCTCGGCGACCCAGTAGCGAACGTAACCGAGCCTGTCGGCAAGCTGCGCGAGATCGAGCGTGTTCCGGAGTGAGGTCGGGCCGGAACCGCCGGTGGTGACGGGCGAGAGGTCGAGAACCGACAGCGGCGGCATCTGGGGGCTGTCGGCAGACGGACGCGCTCAGAACGGCCAGTGCGGAAGGACGCGCCAGTCGTACTTCCAGCCGGTGAGGGCACCGCCGCGGAACTGCAGGAACAGCCGTTCGCCGACCGGATAGCCCGGCACGCCAGCATCTCGGTCCGTGGTGTAAATGTCCGAGCCGGACCTCGTCGCCACCCTCACGATCGGAACACCGAGGGCAGTCGCTGCATCCCGTGGGGTCATGCCAAGCGCCAGCGGCAGCGTATTCGGCAGATGCGCTCCGGCGCACACCCCCGTCCAACCGATACAGAATAGGACAAACAAACGTCTCATGGATCGGAGGATCGGAAGTAGTCAATGATCGGCTACCAGAATACAGCGTTTCTGATCACTGGCTACTGATTACTGGCGACTGACGAGTGACCGTCTACCCTACCTCGTCAGGGTGGGCTGGCTTGACGCCGAGGTCCGCGCGGGGCCGGGCAACACCACCACCCGGGTCCCAACCTGCACTCGGGTATAAAGGTCTTCAACGTCAGCATTGGTCAGGCGGATGCAGCCCGATGAAACAAACGTGCCGATGGTCGAAGGCTGATTGGTACCGTGAATGCGATAGACCGTGCTTCCGAGATAAAGCGCGCGCGCCCCGAGCGGGTTGCTCGGTCCCCCGGCCATGAAGCGCGGCAGGTAGGGTTGGCGCTCGATCATCTCCTTGGGCGGCGTCCAGTCGGGCCACTCGGCGACTCTGCTGATGCGCTCGCGTCCCGTCCAGGTGAACCCCTCGCGACCGACACCGATGCCATACCGCACTGCCTTGTCGCGGCCGAGGACGAGATAAAGGTAGGTGTTGGGCGTATCGATGACGATGGTGCCCGCCGGCTCCTTGGTTGGATAGAACACTTCCTGGCGGCGCAGATGTGGCGGCAGTTCCTTGGGTAGCCCTTGTTCAGCCTGATACTCGGGCGGCAATGAAGCGATGGCGCCCGACGGCACAGGCGCGCGCAATGCCGGGGCCGCGCCATTCGCGTGATCCATATCGCCGGGAGGCCTCGGACCCGTCTGCCACTCGTCGGGGCGAGGGCTTACGGGCGCCGGCGCGACGCGGCCATAGACCTGTGGCTCAGCCGGAGTGACGGGGCGCGGATACGCGCCATAGGTGCGGTCCTCAGGCGGCGGATAGGCCGGGGGAGATCCTTCGGCCTGTGGCGGTGCGGCTGCTGGCGACTGATCAATGGGCTCGAGATTCTCCGGCGGTAGCGGCGGAACGCCACCATAGGAGCGATTATAGGGGGTCGACGGGCCGGGGTAGTTCTGCGCTGACGCCGCGCCGGCTAATGCCAAAAGCGCGAGCGATGCGATACCTGTCGCAACTCCTAGCCCGATCGACAGGCGGGGCTTGAGAGCGTGGCCGGCGCGACTTCCCATGATTCTATTCCCCAGCACTATCCCCAGCACTCTTTGCTCCTCGCGCTAAAGTGCATGGCGCCCTTGTTCGGAAAAGATAGGGCAGCATGAAGGCGGAAGCGCGACAGCAGCGAATTCACACGATCCTACCGGATGCACTCTTAACTGCAGCTTAACCTTGTCCGGCCCGGGTTTTCCCATAATGCACGATGGAATCCTCGCGGCCGCGCCGGACCCCGGCTTGCGGCGCGTCCCAAGACCCGGATCGGCCCGCTCTGTCTGCCTTGGCGGTCATCTGGCGCTTGCGAGCACAATGCGGCGGCGGGGGCCTGGACGTGCTGTTCCCGGAGCATGCCGGAGTCGCTCGAAGAACGTCGTCCAGCATCTGGCGCCGGACCAGGCGGTGGGCCTCGGTGCTGCTGCCGGCAGCTTCACAGGCAGCGACGCGGAATTTGTGAATGCGCTGGCGGATTGTGCAAGGGCTCCCGATCGACGCTGTTATTGACGCACGTCAATGTAGTTCCTATCGCAGCGAGCGACGCTGCCTTCCACTTTTCACCGCGTTTGTGCCGGGGGCAACGCTCGATGGAGTGGGAGCGAATCCGAAAGCGTCCCGAAGATTACGCGGGCGCCAACTTGCTCGACTACAACGCCTATGCCCGGGCGTTCTCATGGGCGCGCACCCGAGCGTTGCTCGATGGCTTGCCGGGCGGCGGGCTCAATATCGCCCACGAGGCGCTTGACCGTCACGTACTGGCGGGCCGCAGCGATAAACTGGCGCTGCGCTGGATCGGGCGCGATGAGCAGATCCGCGATTTCAGCTACGCGGCGCTACGGGCAGAGGCGAATTGGTTTGCCAATATCCTGGCGCAGCACGGGATCGCAAAAGGCGATCGGGTGTTTTCGCTGCTGGGGCGCGTGCCGGAACTTTACGTCGCCGCGCTCGGTACGCTCAAGAATGGAAGCGTGTTTTCGCCCCTGTTCTCGGCGTTCGGGCCGGAGCCGATCAAAGCCCGCATGGCCATCGGCAATGCCCGAGTGCTGGTCACCTCCGAAGCATTCTATCGGCGCAAGGTCGAGCCTTGGCGCCAACAGCTCATGAGCTTGGAACATGTCTTCTTGACCGACTGCTCACGCGATCCACCGACCGGTACGATCGATCTTGCGAGAGCGCTTGCCGAGGCGTCGGATGTGTTTGAGACCGTGCCGACGCGTCCGGAAGACATGGCGTTGCTTCATTTCACCAGCGGGACGACCGGACGTCCGAAGGGGGCGGTTCATGTGCACGACGCGGTCGTAGCACACTACATCACGGGCTGGCTCGCGCTCGATCTGCATCCCGACGATGTTTTCTGGTGTACCGCCGATCCAGGATGGGTAACCGGAACGTCCTACGGGATCATCTCGCCGCTCACCAACGGAGCGACCCTGATCGTCGACCAGGCCGAGTTCGATGCCGAACGCTGGTATCGCATTCTTCAGCAGCAGAAAGTCACCGTGTGGTACACGGCGCCCACCGCGATCCGCATGCTGATGAAGGTCGGAGCCGAAACCGCCAAGCGCTTTGACCTCTCCAACCTGCGACTGATGGCAAGCGTCGGCGAGCCGCTCAATCCGGAGGCCGTGGTCTGGAGCGTCGAAGCGTTCGGCCGGCCCTTCCACGACAATTGGTGGCAGACCGAAACCGGCGGGATCATGATTTCCAATTATCGATCGATGGACGTTAAGCCGGGATCGATGGGCCGCCCGCTTCCGGGTGTCACGGCGGGCATTGTCGAGCGGCTTGAGGACGGGACGCTGCGCGAGATCAGGGAGCCTATGGTCCTGGGCGAACTGGCGCTGCGTCCTGGCTGGCCATCGATGATGCGCGCTTATCTCAATGAAGAGGAGCGTTATCGAAAGTGTTTCGCCGGCGGCTGGTACCTGACCGGTGATCTCGCGATGCGCGACGACGATGGCTACTACTGGTTCGTCGGACGCGCCGACGACGTCATCAAGAGTGCCGGTCACCTCATCGGTCCGTTCGAGGTGGAAAGCGCGCTGATGGAGCATCCGGCGGTCGCCGAGGCGGGGGTCATCGGCATTCCGGAGCCGACGGCCGGCGAAGTGGTCAAGGCATTCGTTGCGCTCAAGAACGGTATTGCGCCAAGCGAGGCACTGCGCAAGGAGCTGCTTGGCCATGCACGCCAGCGTCTCGGTCCGGCGGTCGCGCCGAAGGACATCGCTTTTCGGCAGAACTTGCCGAAGACGCGCAGCGGCAAGATCATGCGTCGCCTGCTCAAGGCGCGTGAACTTGAACTCGCGGAAGGGGATACGTCGACGCTGGAAAGCGAGGAGCGATGACCGCAGCGACCGACAAGCCGCATCTGTCGCGGGCGCACGCGCTCGATGTGCTCAAACAGATGATCCGTATCCGCCGCTTCGAGGAGAAGTGCGCCGAGCTCTATACCCAGGAAAGGATCAGGGGATTCCTGCACCTCTATGACGGGGAGGAAGCGGTCGCCGTCGGCATCATCCCGGTGCTGGAGCCGCGCGACAGGATCGTGGCCACCTACCGCGAGCATGGGCATGCCCTCGTGCGCGGCGTGCCCATGACCACTGCGCTCGCCGAGATGTATGGAAAGCAGGAAGGCTGCAGCCGCGGGCGTGGCGGCTCGATGCACCTGTTCGATCGCGCCACGAATTTCTATGGCGGCAATGCCATTGTGGGCGGGGGTTTGCCACTGGCGGTCGGGCTTGCGCTGGCCGATCGCATGCGCGGCGACCACATCGTCACGGCCTGTTTCTTCGGCGACGGCGCTGTAGCCGAAGGCGAGTTTCATGAAAGCATGAATTTGGCGGCTTTGTGGGGGTTGCCGGTGTTGTTCGTGTGCGAGAACAATCTCTACGCCATGGGGACGGCGCTTACTCTGTCGGAATCTGAAACCGACATCCAGCGCAAGGCGGCCTGTTATCGGGTCGCTTCCGAAGCCGTCGACGGCATGGACGTGGTGGCGGTCGAGGCAGCTGCCCGCCGAGCCGTGCATGCAGTGCGCGACAGCGGCAGGCCCTATTTCCTGGAATGCCGGACCTACCGGCTGCGCGCGCACTCGATGTTCGACGCCCAGCTCTATCGCGACAAATCCGAAGTCGAAGCATGGCGGCGGAAGGAGCCAATTACCCGCTTCCAAGGATGGTTGGAAGCCAACCACATGATCCACCCGGAAGATCTCGCCCGCATCGAGGCCGAAATCGCAGCCGAAATCGGCGAAGCCGTGGCCTTCGCCGAGGCCGGCACATGGGAGCCCGTCGAACACCTGACCCGTTTCACCTATGCGGAAGCGTCCGCGCGGAGCAATCAATGATGAGATGTCAACCGAGATGACACAGTCGGGTGCGATTGAGATCAGTTACCGCGACGCGGTGCGCGAAGCGATCCGCGACGCCATGCGCCGCGACGCCAGCGTCTTCCTCATGGGTGAGGACGTTGGTCGGTACGGCGGCTGCTATGCGGTGAGCAAAGGCCTGCTCGCAGAGTTCGGTGCTGATCGCATTCGCGATACTCCGCTGTCCGAGTCGGGATTTACTGGCGCCGGCATCGGCGCGGCGATGGCCGGCATGCGACCGATCGTCGAGCTGATGACGGTGAATTTCAGCTTGCTCGCCCTCGATCAGATCCTCAATAGCGCGGCTACGCTTCGCCACATGTCGGGAAACCAGTTCGGGGTGCCGTTGGTCATCCGCATGGCAACTGGCGCCGGGCGCCAGGTGGCCGCCCAGCACTCGCACAGCCTCGAGGGTTGGTACGCGCACATCCCGGGCATCAAGGTCCTGACGCCTGCGACTCTGGAAGATGCCCGCGGCATGTTGTGGACCGCCTTGCAGGATCCCGACCCGGTGCTGATTTTTGAGAACGTCATGCTCTACAACATGACGGGCAAACTCGCCGTCGACGCCGGTCCGGTCGAGATCGACAAGGCTGCGGTGCGCCGTCCGGGCCGGGACGTTTCGCTCATCAGCTACGGCGGCTCGCTGTGGAAGACGCTCGAAGCCGCAAGTGCGCTTGCCGGGGAGAACATCGACGCCGAGGTGATCGATTTGCGCAGCCTGCGGCCGCTCGACGACGCGACCGTCATGACATCGGTCGCCAAGACGCGGCGCGCCGTGATTGTCGACGAAGGGTGGCGCAGCGGCAGCCTGTCGGCGGAGATCGGCATGCGTATTGTCGAACAGGCGTTCTTCGAACTCGACGCGCCGATCGGTCGCGTGTGCAGCGAGGAGGTGCCAATCCCGTATCCGCGTCACCTCGAGATCGCTGCTATCCCGCAAGTGCCGAAGATCGTCGCGGCCGCGAAGGCCGCCCTGGGACGTGCGTAAGGCGTGCCGTGGTCGAATTCCGTATGCCCTCGCTGGGTGCCGACATGGATGCGGGCACGCTAGTCGAGTGGCTGGTGAAACCAGGCGACCGGGTGAAGCGCGGTGACATTGTTGCCGTGGTCGAGACCCAGAAGGGCGCAATAGAGATTGAAATCTTCGAGACCGGCCGGATCGAACAGATTCTCGTCGATCTCAACGCCAAGGTGCCGGTCGGGACGCCGCTCGCGAACGTTCTCACCGACCTCGAAGTTCAAGCTGGCGCTGCGGCTCCTGCGCCTGCTGCATCGACTGCTGCGGCGGCTCAGGTGCCGCCGGCCCTGGGCGCGGCCCCGCTGGCCCCCGCACGATCAGCCGCGCCAAGGCCGGCCCCGCCGGTTCCTGCGGTGGGCGCTGCAGGTCGAGTGCGCGCGTCGCCGGCGGCGAGGCGGCTTGCCGAGACGCACGGCGTCGATCTTGCCACGATCGCGGGCAGCGGATCTGGTGGCGCGATTACCTACGTGGATGTCGAGCGTCGCCTCGGCGCAATCCGCGCGCCGGCGGAAAAGAAGCGGGCGATCGGGCTTGATCTCAACGCGATGCGCACTGCGATCGCTGCCGCCATGGCGCGATCGAAACGCGAGATTCCACATTATTATCTCGAGCACCAGGTCGACGTCACCGGCTGCGAGCGGTGGCTGACAAGCCGGAATGCGGCACGAGCGCCGGACAGCCGCCTGCTCATCGGGGCGCTCGCGGTCAAATCGGTTGCATTGACGGTACGTCGTTTCCCCGCTCTCAACGGCTTCTATCGCGATGGCAAATTCGAGCCGGCGGCGGCGGTGCATGTCGGGGTTGCGATCGCCATCCGTGGCGGCGGATTGGTGGCGCCGGCGCTGCGCGACGCTGATCGGCTCTCGCTCGACGAACTGATGACCCGGATGCGCGACCTCGTTCAACGCGTGCGTGCCGGTCGTATCCGCAGTTCCGAGATGTCGGATCCGACGATCACAGTTTCGAGCCTTGGTGAACGGGGGGTTGAGGCCTTGTACGGAATTATCTATCCGCCGCAGGTGGCGATCGTGGGTTTCGGCAAGGTCACGACGCGGCCTTGGGTCGTCGACGGTGCCATCGGGCCGCGCTCAATCGTCACGATCACGCTCGCCGCCGACCATCGGGTGAGCGACGGACACGCCGGCGCGCTGTTTCTGGCGGAAATCGGCAATCTCCTGCAGGAACCGGACAAGCTATGACCGACATTCGCAACGTAGTGCAGGAAGAACTCAATAACATCGCGCCGGAAATCGATCTCGCAACCATCGACCCCGCTGCCGATCTGCGCGAAGCGCTGGACATCGATTCGATGGACTTCCTCAATTTCATCACCGCCATCCACCACCGCCTTGGCGTCGACATTCCCGAGCTCGATTATCCAAAGCTGGTCACCCTCGCTGGTGCGATCGGATATTTGAAGGCGAAGCTTGATCCGAACAAACGGTAGTTCCCGCGGGCGACGCGGGCTAGTGTCCCGATTCCGAAGTTCGCTTTATCCTGCCGCACCCTCTGGAGCGAACTTCGGAATCAAAGGGACACTAGCAAATATATGACTCTAGTGTGGTTTTGGATTTGAAGTTCCTATGACGAGCGTGCCGAAAGAATGACAGGAACTTCAAATCCACCACACTAGGGTGTTCCGTTCAAATCATTCCACGTTTCCCGCGATCACGACCAGGCTCGTCCCGGAGATTTGCGGTGATGAGTCATGTTCTTCGGAAACGGAAACTAGAGCGCATCCCGATCGCAAGGAATTGGGATGCGCTCTAGAATTTTCTTTTTGCGCATGTCCTTATCGGAAAACCGGCACCCACTTTTCCGGGACCTGCGCTAGATCGTGCTTCCCCCGGTTCGATCGCGGCGTTGCGCTCGAATGTCCTTGGCGCAATCGCCCACCAGATCTTCGACGCCCTCAAGCACCGCGTCGATGTCGGCCTCGATGCTGTAAGGCGCCAGGCTGGCACGCGCTGCACCCGCGACCCCAAAGGCGCGCAGCAACGGCTGCGCACAATGATAGCCGCCACGCAGCGCCACGCCTCTCTGGTCGAGGAACCGACAAATATCCTCGGCCGCGATGCCGTCGATAGCGAACGACACGACGCCGCGGCGATCATGTGTGTCAAGCGGGCCGAGCACACGGACGCCCACAAGCGTCACAAGCCCGTCGATCAGTCGGCGTGTCAAGCGCATCTCGTGGGCGCGTGCGGCATCCCAATCGAGCGCCTGCATCCATTCGAGCGCAGCGCCCAGTCCGATCGCGGAACCGATCGGCGGCGTGCCGGCTTCGAAACGCCGCGGCGGTTCCCTGAAGGTCGCGTGCGTTGGCGTCACATTCTCGATCATCTGTCCGCCGGTCATGAATGGCGGCATGGCGTCAAGGAGTTCGCGCCGGCCCCACAGCACGCCAATGCCAGTGGGCCCGTAGGTCTTGTGGCCGGAAAACGCATAGAAGTCGATGCCAAGCGCACGGACGTTGAGCGGCCCGTGCGGCGCGCGCTGCGCGCCGTCGAGCAGCACCTTGGCGTCGACCGCGCGAGCTGCTGACGCGAGGCGGGTTACATCGGTCACTGCGCCGGTGACGTTCGAACAATGGGTAACCGCAACCAGCCGGCATCGATCGGTGAGCGCGACCTCCAGCTGATCAAGATCGAGCCGGCCGTCCGGCGTCATCGGCAGAAAACGCAGCACAACGCCGCGTCGCTCAGCAAGCCCCTGCCAGGGCACCAGGTTGCTATGGTGTTCGAGCATCGACAGCAGAATCTCATCGCCGGGCCTCAACAGATCGCCAAACGAATGCGCGAGCAGATTGATCGAAGACGTTGTCCCATAGGTGAAAACGACCTCCTGATCCGAGTCGGCGGACAGAAAACGCGCGACCTGCCCACGCGCCCGATCGTAGGCATCGGTAGCGGCGCGCGCGCGCGCGTGAAGTCGTTCATGCACGTTGGCGCGCGCGTCCACCTCAAAGCGGCGCAAGGTCTCCAGTACAATCTCCGGCATTTGCGCGGTTGCGGCGCTGTCGAGGTAATGAAGCCGCGTGTCGGTCAGGCCGGGGAAATCTCGTTTGACTGCATCGGCGTCAAACGTCCCAGTCATCGGTGAGTCCAATTCCACAAAGCCCCAACAATAAAACCCATGATCGTACCGATGGCCGTCGTAACGAGGATAAGAGCAACCGCCGTCAGGAAATCGAACGGTTGAACCACGTAAATAGGCTTGATGAAGTGCATCCAGAATACGAAATCAATGATGGGCTGCGCCCAACCAAGTGCGACCAACAACGACCAGCAAAGATGCCAGAGTCCGATCAGTGCACCAAGCACCAAACCTGATTTGACTGGATCGATCTTTGCCATGACTGCCTCCCGGGCCGACGACGGTCAGCGAGCACCCGGATTGTCATCGTCTTCCTCGGGGCGAAGGATCTCCACGATCCGCTCTGGAACATCTTTCAGCGGCGCCGCAGATCCGAATACGTCAGGATCACCGGAAAGCCACATGGAGGCGTCCTCGAGGTCCTTGATGGTGGGCCGCAACTCCATGATCGACAGAAGGTCAGCCTGGTCGATATCGCCTATGATGCTTTTTACATCTTGCTGCGTTGCGCGACGCTGTTCGCGACCCGAGTGAGACAGTGCCATTGATATCTCCCCAACAACCTTGGCTTGCCGAACAGCCCCTTGTACGTCGACCCTCTTCAACTCGGCGATTACCAAGCGTCTTCCTTGATTTGAATCAGCAAGGCCATTCCGTCCCATGATTCATCCCGCTATGTTGACGGAGATCAAATTATCGAGGCATGTTTTGCTCTAACTTGGTTCTTTGTTACCTGTGATCGACAATTGCCGGTGCGGTTGTTTGAGCCTTTACGCACGCCTTATCACGGCTTTAGGTCAGCCGAGTGAGTTCGATGTCATACGCGACGGTCATGGTGTACGTGGAGGCGGATGGCACGCCGCGCGAGCGAGTGCGGCTATCGGCACATTTGGCAAGCAAGTTCAACGCGATCCTGATTGGAGTTTCGGCGCGGGCCGTTCGACCACCGGTCACCGTCGGCAGTGTCGATGTTGCCGTACCTTCCGACCTAAGCATCCCAGATATCGAGGCGGGGCTGATCGACAAAGCCAAATGGTTTAAACTTGTCGTGGGCACTGATCGGCCGAAGCTCCTGTGGCGGCCAGTCATCGATTTCCCGGTGGATGCGCTCGCTCGGGAAGCACGCAGCGCCGATCTGGTGATCATCGGACCAATGCGTGTACCTGGAGACACTTACGGTTCGCTCGATCCCGGCGAAGCGATTCTGAGGTTGGGCCGCGCCGCGCTCTTCGTTCCCGCAAGTGTCAGCGCGTTGCAGGCCGAACATGTGGTGATCGCCTGGAAGGATGTGCGTGAAGCCCGCCGCGCTGTCCACGATGCGCTTCCGTTGCTGCACGAGGCAGCGCGCGTTACCATTGCCGAGATTTGTGAGCCCGGTGACGAGGAAAGAGTGCGGGAACGTCTTCGTGACGTTGCTGACTATTTGGAACGGCATCGCATCAAGGGCGGTCCGCGGGTCATCCTCCACCGAGAAGGATCCGGCGCTGCTCAGTTGATTACTCTTGCCCGGGAGGAGGGTGCCGACCTGCTCGTCTCAGGCGCGTATGGACACAGCCGTTTGGGCGAATGGGTTTTCGGCGGCGTGACGCGCGATCTGCTTGCAAACTCTCCCATCTGCTGCCTCATGTCGCACTGATGTTGGACAGCCGAGCTCCGCGGCCTCGAGGAGGAGTTCTCGATCAACCGATTCACGTCAGGCTGGTCGTGCATGAATCCGCGGCTTTGTAGCCGGCCAGGATCACCGCGCATCACACCCGTCGTCCAAGGAGCAAAATGACTGCAAGCGGGACGACAAACCCGATCACCGTGGCGGCGATCAATAAAGGCCCAAGCGCCGCGTAGTCGCCGCGTCCGATGACGAAGATCTGATTGAGATATTTGGTCTGCAGTTGGCCGGCCGCCAGCGCCAGATTCATCAAGGAAGCCATCAGGGCGAACCAGGTCGCGCGGTGGCCTGCGGGCGCATAGAACGCGATCAAGCTTAGAAGCGGAATGACGCTGAGTTGCGCGAATGGAGAAGCCGTCGCCATGTCGATCAGTGCGATCGTGCGTGCCCCAAAGCCAAACGTCGCGTCGGTCCAGTGATGCAGGCCATAGAACAGGCCGATGTTGGGAAGCGACAGCGCTGTCCCGGCAAGCAGAAGCCAGAACAGGACTTTGGTTACGGAATATTCGGTGAGCTGCCTGCTCAAAAGCCACATTGCGGCAATGGATAGAATCGCGCCGGTCTGTCGCAGCGTGCCGTAGAATGCCTCATCGAATTTGAGCTCGTCGAGCGTCCACCAGAAGTAGCCGTCGCCCACGGTCGGCGCTGCCCGGAAGGCGAAGATGATGATGCTGGTAAACAGGATGGAGCGCCGCGTCTTCGCGTCAATCTCCCGGGTCACGAGGATCAGCATCGTGCAGACCACGATCATCGACAGCGCGAAGATCAATTCCTGGCTGAACGCAGCGCCCCCGAGCGCAAGCCCGAGAATGACAGCGCCAAGCCCAAGGCCGCCGCCGAGAATGCGCCAGTCGAGCGGCCGTCGCTCACTGGTTTCCGATTCGATCAACAGCACGCCAATGATCGAAACGGCGGGGACGATCAATCCCAGAAGGAAGACGGTTTCGCGCGCGAGCAAGCTTGCCAGCCAGCCGGAAAGTCCGGCCACCGCCAACATGCCGCCGGACAGCGCGAGGCGACCGAGCACCTGAACCATGCCGAGGTCCGCCCGTACGTCGTCTTCCGGTCGTTCGTTCCCGGCGGCGTCGCGACGCGAGACGACCTCGGTCGACATCGCTTCGGCGACAACGTTCTGAATCACCGTGCCGACGATGATGAGTACGGCGCCGAAAACATAGAGGTGGTCGGCACGGGCAAACGCGATCCATCCGCCGGCAGTTCCGGCAAGGACGAGCATGCCGCTGGCCATCACCATCGCGCCGATCAGCACATAGGCTTTTCGTTGCGAGCCGAAGATCGGCACGCTGTCTACCATCTCGCCAAATACCATCTTTACGGTCCAGGGCAGGTTCAGCCACACGCCAATTCCGGCGAGGTCAGCGGGACTCAAGGTCAACCGTTCCTTGATCCACATGTCCCGGGTGACGTTGATGATTCCCGATGCCCCATAGGCGAAATAGACCATCATGAGGGGTAGATAGATCGGGCGGAAGGCCAGCAGCGGCCGCGATAGCGCGGATAGCCAGGGCCAGCCGGCTGCCGGCCGCGAGGCATCCGAACTCGCCGGGGGACTTCAACGGCTGGTCCATGTATCGGCAACTGAGCGCAAGAAATCGGACCAGCTTTGATTTCTCTCAAAGCGCCGCATGCATCGATCAGTATAGTCACCCGTCAATGGTCGCACTCCCGGTTGGTCAAGCGATGTGTCGCGCGTTCATACTCATGCTGTGCGCTCTTGTCCTGCTCCCCGTGGCAAAGCCGGGGCGAGCGACGGCGCTCCCAATGTCGAATCCGGCACCCCACCATGGTGTCCAACCGCAGCAGGTTCGCTGGATTTGCGAGTGGTATTGGGTCGAATATCGGCTACGCCCTCGGTGTCATTGGGTGCCGCGATGGGGCCTCTCTCCACAATTTCCAATGTATCGGCCGTGGCAATATCGAGAGCTGCGGCAATGAATTCACTCTGGATAAGTCTATCTCGTCCGGGGATCGCCGGCCACGGATGGAGGCGCCTGATCCTTTGGACCGTGCCGGTTTGGCTGATGGCCCTTTACCTCGGCACTGCCTCGGTCTCCGGACAGCAAGGCGCTGCCGCGGACGACCTGCGAAAGGGTCGGGAGTTGGCGATCGTTGTGTGCGCAAACTGTCACGTCGCTGCGCGCGATCAGCCCTTCAAGCCCCTGCTGAGGCCGCCGGCAGCGTCATTCGAAGCGATCGCGCAGCGCAAGGGCGTTACCGCAGAATGGGTGCAGACTTTTCTGACCACGACCCACAAAGGCTTGGACAATCCAAGAGGCATGCCGAACCCGGAATTGCTCGACGATCAGGTCAAGCAGGTCGCTGCCTATCTGCTGAGCCTGCGCAAGAATCGCTGAGGCGCGGCAGCTCCGTCAGCGAACGACCAGGACCGGGCAAGGCGCCGTATCGATCACTCGCTTGGCCACGCTTCCGAGAACAAGATTGCCGAACCGGCCGTGGCCGACATGCCCGATCGCGATGAGGTCGATGGCGGAGCCGCGGGCGAAAGATACGATCGCTTCGGCGGCGCCTCCGACCACGACCTCGCATGTCACAGGTTGGCTGAGCCCTGTGGCGAGCCGGTTACCCAAAGCTTGCAGCTCCGAGCGCGCCGCGTCCGCGACCACCACGCCGATCGGATCGCTGATGTGTTCAGCTTGCAAATAATCTTCAAGCCTTGGGTCCGGCCTGTCGTACCAGCGGGCGGCGGTCAGCAGTACCAACGCGGCGTCGAACCGGCGCGCCATGTCGGCCGCCAGTTCCGCGGCCCTCAGGGCCGGCTCCGAGTGATCAACCGCTGCCAGGATACGTTTCATTGCGCGAAGACCGGCGTCAGTTGGAACACATGGCCAGCAACTCGTCGAAGGATTTCGGCGAGGGACGAAGCGAAACAGGTGGCGGCGGAGTGGATGGCGCCGGAGGGATCCAGGTCCTGTCCAACACGGCCTTGGCCAGCTCCGGATCGAGATGCGGTACGATCACCTGGTGGAACGCATAGTTCACCTCATTGTACTCGGTCCTGCAGCTGTCAACACGATTTTTGGGCAGGAACCCCTTCTCGACAAGCTCGGAGAACAGCTTCGGATCGGCCCCATAGCCGATGCACAGCAAATTGTAGAAACGCTGCATGGGCGCTGGATGCGCGTCCGCGAATGCAGTCAATGGCACGCAGACACGCGGATTCCTTACATAATCTCTGTATGAGTAAGCCGCTCCCATGATCAGCCCTTGCGCCTGAGCTTTGCCGAGATCGAGCATCATGTAGGCTGCAAAACCATCTGCTGCATCTTCGGAACGCCCGAATATGGGCACGTCCAGAAGATCGAACATGGCATGCCCCATTTCATGGGCAACAACAAAGAAAAATTGACCGAACATTGCGTCGCGCCGAGTGATCCCGGCAAACATCGGGTCATCGGGTGCCTTCTCTTCCGGCATGCTTTTGCGGATATCATCGACATATTCGTAGCAAATGGTCACCACTGGGCGCTCGTACCACGCATTCGATACACCATTGCATTGCTTCAGCCGCAGCGTCACCTCGATCGGCAACCGGAATGGGCTGAAGATCTCCTGGAAACGTTCCAGCGCCCGTCGTTCCTTCATCAGCTTGTAGAGCGCTAAATGTTCTGGCGTCTTCGGTTGTTCGTATTCGACGCGAATCCGGTTCGGCTGGTCGTCATCTGCCAACGCCGGAATGGCCGATCCAATGAGCAGGACGAGGCAGATCGCGCAGGCGCGCCATCCCAATATATTTGCCGTTCCGTCGCCGGTATATTGGTATCTCATCGGCTCGTCCCCAATGTGTCCGGCTAGCCCTTGATGCAGATCAATGGCCGCAGGCGCGCCACACGCCTGGCGAGACCGGCCGCTTCGGCAACGGCGACGACCGCGCCCACGTCCTTGTAGGCGCCCGGGGCCTCTTCGGCGACGCCGCGCGTCGATGGACTTCTGATCAAGATGCCTTGATTGGCGAGTTCATCGACGATCTTGCTGCCGCTCCAGCGCTTCAGCGCAGCGTGGCGCGAGAGCGCGCGTCCCGCTCCATGACATGCCGACGCGAAGGCGCGCTCCTCGCTCGTGCTCACGCCAACCAGAATATAGGATCCGGTCCCCATGCTGCCGCCGATCAGCACCGGCTGTCCTACCGAACGAAGCGCCTCCGGCAGGCTCGGGTGGCCGGGCCCGAATGCCCGGGTCGCGCCTTTGCGGTGAACGAACAACTCCCGGCGGCGTTTCTCGGCCGTGTGGGTTTCGACCTTGCAGGTGTTATGCGGAGACGTTGAATAGCAGGCGCAGCTCATGGTCGGGAAAGAAGTGAGCGAAAACGCGCCTGGCGCCATGCCCGAGAATTTCGCGGTTGGCGAGCGCGCAATTGATGGCCGCCCGCATTGCTCCCAGGTAACGTTGACCGACCTCGGAGTTGATGGGCGCGCAGGCAAGCTCCCGGTCGGGCAGCACGATGCCGGACGCGCCTGCAGTGACAACCATTTCCTTCAGAAATTCGGTTCCAATCTGATGGCCGAGCCCGCGCGATCCGCAGTGAATGGTGACAACGACGGCATCCGGGACGAGTTCGAAGGCTTTGGCTACGTCTGCATCGAAAATCTCCGCGACTGCCTGCACCTCGAGATAATGATTGCCGGAGCCGAGCGTACCCATCTCCCGGCGCTGGCGCTCCTTGGCGCGTTCGGAAACACATGCGGGGTTCGCCTCCGGCATTACGCCCTGTTCCTCGATCCGATCGAGGTCGCGGGCATCACCCAATCCCTGTTCGATCGCCCAACGGGCGCCACCTGTCAGCATGGCATCCATGTCGATCGCGTCGAGCGTGATCGCCCCGATGCTGCCGACCCCGGCTGGGATCTGACGAGCCAGCGAATCCGCGAGGCCCTTTTGCACCGGTGCGATGTCTGCGACCGACAGGCCGGTCAACATCGTGCGCACGCCGCACGAGATGTCGAACCCGACGCCGCCCGCGGAAACGATTCCGCCCTGCTCGGGGTCGAACGCCGCCACTCCGCCGATGGGAAATCCATAACCCCAGTGCGCGTCAGGCATCGCATAAGAAGCCTGAACGATGCCAGGCAGGGTCGCGACGTTGGCGGCCTGGTCATAGACCTTGTCATCCATGTCGCGGATCAGG
Organism: uncultured Alphaproteobacteria bacterium; assembly: GCA_963833605.1. GTDB lineage: Bacteria > Pseudomonadota > Alphaproteobacteria > Rhizobiales > Xanthobacteraceae > JAFAXD01. The sequence goes on along the minus strand of CAWHYZ010000023.1, from coordinate 98,058 downwards.
GCTTCGTCTGCATAGATGACCGCCGGTACGCGCATCGCGCCGTGCGGCTCGATGCGCCAGGTCGTGGCGTCGACATGCGTGAAACGTGCGGGATCCATCACCGCTCTCCGTCATACATCGACAACGCAGGCCGCGACCCATCGGCCGTCGATGTCTTGCGAAACCTGCAACGCGGTGTAGGTCGCTCCCTTCGGCTCGCATGCCGGGGTGTGCCGAGCTACGTCGACCGGTTCGCCCCACAACGTTGCATCGAGCCGGCCACCGTCGATCCTGACCGCGAAGCGCCCAAACAGCATGTTGCGAACCGCCATCTCATAGATGACCGCATTGAGCCACTCGACGAACAGCAGCTCGAGGTCGGGCGATTCACACCTGACCTCGACCGCGACCAGCGGCTGGATATCCACGTGGGTGACCACCGCCGTCAAAGCAAGGCCGGCCTGCTCGAATGCCTCTGCGGCCGTCGAACCCCACCCCCGTATGCCGACATCCGCATCGTGGGGAAAATGCTGCCATCCGCGTGTGCCCTCATCTTGCATGGGCTCGTGCATTCGTTGAAAGGGCTTGCCTCAATAGAGCAGGGCGCGCCTTGGCGACGCTTGATTCACGTCAATAACGTGACGGGCCAAGCGAGCTTCATCGCATCGTTTTGATCCACGTCAAGGCGGATCGCCGCAGAGGGCGATCCCATTTCGCAAGCTGATAGAGGAGAAGGGTCATGGACGATAAGCAGCTGCGGCAGCACATAGTGGACGAGCTTGAGTTCGACCCGAGGATCAATGCGGCGAACATCGGAGTAGCGGTCAACAATGGGGTCGTGACGCTGACCGGGCACGTATCGAGCTATGTGGAAAAGGTTGCCGCCGAGAAGGCAACGCGCCGGGTCAAAGGGGTGCGGGCGCTCGCTGAAGAGCTTGAAGTCCGTTACCCCAACGACAAGAAAACCGCAGATGACGAGATCGCAAAGCGCGCGCTCAAAATCCTCGAATGGTATGATTTGATCTCTGGCAACGGCATTCAGGTCACGATTCAACGCGGATGGGTGATCCTGAGCGGCGAGGTCATGTGGCAGTATCAAAGGAAGGCCGCCGAGAGTGCCGTTCGAAAGCTGTCGGGCATTGCCGGCGTGGTCAACAACATCCTCATTAAGCCCGCGGTCTATCCATCCGACATCAAGAAGAAGATCGAGGATGCGTTGGCGCGGTATGCGGAAATCGAGGCTCAGGCGATTCGCGTTATCGTCCGCGAAGGAAACAAGGTATCGCTGGAAGGCAAGGTCGACAGCTGGGAGGAACGCCAAGCCGTCGAAAATGCAGCCTGGTCAGTTGCCGGAGTCCAATCGGTCGACGATCGGCTGTCGATCGTTCGGTAGGCCCCGCGCACTGAACCTATTTCCAGAACGCCTTGACGTTGAGGAATCTCGCATAAGCACTCTCCGCCGCATCGAGCAGCGTAGCGGTATGGGCTTCTTGCGACCCGACGATCAGGCCTGCGGCGAAGGCACGCTGGCGTATTCCCAGCGCGTCAGATTTGATGCGTCGTGAGAGCACAATACGGGAAGCCAGTCGTTCGCGGATCGCGATATCGTTAAGTCCGCCGAGTGCGTCCTGCAGGTCTTTGAGCGCCGATAGCGCCTCGCTGCATCGCTGTGAGTTTGCCTTTCCTGGGAATAGGTCGGAAAAGAACTCAAGCGCGTAGCGGAATTTTTTGGCCGCAATCCGCAGCGTATGACGTTGCAAGGGGCTGAGCTCCTTCAGCGTGTTGCTGCCTTTGCGTTTGAGCTTCTTGCGCCGCCGGGCTAGCTCGTCGGTGGCATGCACGACCACCGGCTGCTCACCCAACAGCCGCAGCAAATCATCGTCACTTTTGGTCCACGGCCCGACCTCGATCCATTCAGCCGTGTTGAGGATCAACGTGCGAAAGCGTGCCGAGCGGATTGACGCGACGGTCTCCTCGTGGGCTCGGGCGCGGCGCCGCTTGAAATCGCGGACGACGCCAAGCACGCCGGGTTCCTTGGGATTCTGGGCGCGCAGCGGCTCCAGCACCTCGGCGATAAAAACGTCAAGATCGCGCGCGGGCCCCAGTTCACCCGTGATCCAGCGCAGCTCGGCTTTGATCCCCCGCCACTCGCTGTCTGCAACCACGTTGGAGAACGCCGAGATGGCAGCGCGCAGGCGCCGCAGTGCAACCCGCATCTGATGCAGGGCCTCCACGTCGCCAGCGATCATGGCAGGCTCATTGGCGATCAACTGCCTCAGACATCCATTCCCAATGATGCGAAAGGCTTCCTTGGTCGTGATTTCGGAGGAGAGATGAACGTCGGTGGCCTTGTCGATCGGATCAATGTCGTTGCGGACCAGCTCGTAGCCGCGATCGGCCTTGGCCTTCACGCACAGACGCAACGGAGCGATATGATTGAGCGCCTTCGCCAACGCGAAAAGGCTGTCCCGGTCTCCGTGCAGCAGTTCCAGCTCCAACTCGCATATGGGCCGGCAGCGTTTGCCAGTATCGATCGCACCCCGATCGATCGCCAATTCGACGCGTTGCCCACGGCTGGTGAGGCGATACCTGGCGCGCCGGACACGCGTCTCGAATATCGGCCGAAGCGATCCCGACAGCTCCCCGTTCAACGCGTTTCTGAGGGCGGTCCGCTTCGCCTTGACCAGATCAGGTCCGGGGCCGCGGATCTCCTGCTCCCATTCGGCGCGATCGAACCTACCAGCTTGCCCGTCGATCAGCTTGATCGTTTGCCTGTACCTCTTGCCGATGCGCCGGACACGCAGCGAAATTCCTTCGGTGAGTAGCCGAAGGTCGGGGGTATCGAAATACACTGAAACGAGGGTCTCGTTGGTGGGTCGCTTGCCTCCGCCGGTACGGCTGAGATGGCGTTTCAGTCGGCGCTCGTCGGCAGGATCGAACTCGAACTTCAACTCGACTTCACGCGCGTTTGCGTTCATGGGCAAACCACCATCGCGATGCCGCATCATCGCGGGATCGCCAGCAGGGTCAGCCCCAAAGCGGCGCCGGCGGCGACAAAGCAAAGCGTCGCCATGGCGCCGATCTCGACCGCGAACCAGCCGCGGCTAATGAGGGCGCCGATTGCGACTTTGCTCACTGTATTACTGGCGACGGCGGCGAGAACCGCATAGGCGGCACTCGTGATCGTCAGGGGGTCGGGGGTCATGCGTGCCAACGACACGGTCACCGAATCCACATCAGCAAGTCCGATCGCGATCGCGCCAACAATTGCGCCGGCGGCGCCAAATGCCTCACCGACCGCCCGCCCGAGCACGATGATCAGGCTGAGCGACACCGCAAATCCGATCACCGACCAGAACCCGAAAGGATTGCGAAAATCGACCTTGTGGGGCGCCTGCGCATCTGCCCGCCGAAGCGCCGAAACAACGCCAAATCCGATCGCAGTCGCGGCGGCGGCGATGAGCGCAGGGCCGATCGCGATCAATAGTTTCGGCTGCAGCACGGCGGCGATCGCTAATGCCCGCAGAAACGAAATCGCTGTTGCCACCGCCACGCCGGCCGCCAGCAGGCGAGGCGAGCCTTCGCCGGCAGCCGCCCGCCGGGCATTGGCGACCGTAACGGCGGTTGACGAGACGAGGCCGCCGGCGGCAGCGGCCACCAGTACGCCACGCCTTGCGCCGAGGAACTTTGTGGCCGCATAGCCGACGAACGATACACCTGCCAGGACAATGGCGATGATCCACACTTCGCGCGGGTTGACGCCGCCGAACGGGCCAACCGGATAATTCGGCACGACCGGCAAGGCGATGAACGTCATTGCCAGCAGCACCAGCGCGGAACGTAGTTCGGACCATGTGATGTTCCTGACCCAACCGTGGAGCTGCTCGCGGGAGGCGAGGAGGCCGGCGGCGGCAACGGCCGCTGCGGCGGCAATCAGCACATCGCCGATCAGGGCGTAGGCGCCCAACGCGAATGTCAGCATGCCGGCGATGGCGGTGGTCGCGGAGAACGTCTCGTCGGCCCTATTCTCTTCTCGGCTGAAGGCGGCGATCACCGCCGCATAGGTCGCGAACCCGACGGCAAGCACAATTCCAGCCGCGATGGCGGAAAGGCCACTCAAGGTTTGCGCGATTGCCCCGGTTACTCCACCGAGCAGGCCGGTGATTGCGAAGGTACGGATGCCGGCGGTGCGGCTGCCGGGCTCCGCCTCACGCCTGCGCCAGCCGCGCTCGAGCCCGATCAGCAGGCCGATGCCGAGCGCGAGCGCAATGCGGGACAGCAGGTATTCGAAATTCATCAATACCTATCCGCGTCAATCGGATCTCGGGCAGCAACAATGAAATGATACGCAAATAATTGAGGAAAAAGCTTTGACCCGCGTCAATCCGATAACTAGCCGCTCATCTCTGCGTGGGAGAAAAGGACTGATTGCTGAACGGTGACCGGGTGGGGACGGTCATGACGATGAAGCCCACCCCGGCAGCCTGGTGGCAGCGGTTGCAGGCGTCCGTCAGCTTGGCGAAGGCCTTGGCGAAGTTGGGGCCATCCTTGGCCGCAATCGCTTTGCCGAGGTCCGCGAGCGCAGGCTCGCTCTCGTCCTTGATGAGTTGTGCCAGCGGTAAGTTCTTGAACGTTGGGTAGAGCCGAGCCGCGGATGCAAAGCTGTCCTGGATTTGCCCGAGCTCGTAATTGGCGAGCGGCCAATTGCCCAACTGGCCGGCGTAGGCAAGCTTGAAATGCCGCAACTGGGTGAGGCCCATGATGTCTCCGAGCGCGGGCGTGTAGGGAGCACTCGCTGGTCCGGGCCCGGATTGCTGGGCGCCGGCGTGCCGTAGGGCGAGGGTCGTCACGAGCATAGCTGCTACGGCGAACCCGGTGACGATAAGACGTTTCATTGCATCTCCGTGGAACGAGGCTTTGCCCTCGCAGAGTTGCCGACAGCTGGAATCGTGGTGATGGTCATTGCAATGCGGATACTAACCTCGGCTTTGTCGCCCCGTCCTGCCGTTGTCACGCGTCGGCGGGCACCGGCTGAATGATGTCTGCCTTTGGGCATTCCTCCAAAAGAAAGCGCCCTTCTACAATTACACGGTCTCCGCGATATTGGTCGCATGATCGCCCATCCGCTCGATGTTTTGGCATAGAATAGCAAGTGCGCGCAAATGTTGTATTGCGCCCATCTTATAGGTGAGATCTCCCTGAATACTCATAGGTGAGATCTCCCTGAACCGCGAACTGTGCAGGGCGTCGACGTCCCGGTCGTTGCGCCACACTTCGAGTGCTCCTGCAATGTCGCGGTGCAATGTGCCGCGGCGAAGTCGAATGCGATCAATCCTATCCCCAGCGACGCAGGCTTACAGGCGGATCGGTCGGTCTGTGAGTACTGGATCACCCGCGTTCGCGGGTGATGACACCGCGTGGGGTTGGTTTGATTGCAAAAGCTGATCGGAGGTCGAAAAGAACTTCCTGCTTGACAAACAATAAGCAACACGTATGTCGGATTGCCAACGTTGATCAATGCGCCTCGCAGCCAGCCGGCCGCGGGGCGCTTTGCATTTCGGGACCCAGCTGGTTGTGCCCGCGCAGCTTGATGAGGGGAGCCCTCAAGCAAGAGGCGTGCCATGGCAACTATGGAGGGCAACTATGAGGGCAACTATGGACCAGAATGCCATTGTGGACGCCCGTCGACTCGCTCGAGCGGAGGATTTTGGGGGTCTTTCGTGCTGAAAACCGCCGTGAACTTCGTTCATAAGCAAACTAATTCGTCCACAGAGCGGCAGATCTCGGTTGTGAGGGCAACTATGGAGCCGAGGGCAACTATGGACGCGCGCGTTTTGCAAAATCATGGCGGCGCCCTTCTCGGCGATCATCACGGTCGACGCGTTGGTGTTGATCGTCGGCATCACCGAGGCGTCGATCACGCGCAACGCGTCCACCCCGATGACCCGCAGGTCTACGTCGACCACGGCGCTGGCGTCGTGCGGCGCTCCCATCCTGGCGGTTCCCACCGGATGGAAGATCGTCGTCGCGCGCGCCCGGAAGGCGGCAAGCAAGGCCTCATCGTCGTCGTCGCGCGCGCGCGGCCCGCGGGATCAGGACGGCACGAAGAAGCTCTCGCGCCGGGGCGCGCGGAAGACCAGAACCGGGATGCTGCTGTAGGTCAGCACCTTGACGGTTTCGCTGCCAAGCACGACAGCAGATATACCTCGCCGCCCGTGCGAGGCCATCACGATGAGATCGCACAGCTTTTCAGATGCCGTGTCGATGATCGCCTGATAGGGCTGATCATGTTCGAGATGCACCAACTCGCATCCGATCCCTGCCACAGTGGCGGCTTCTCTCGCAACGTTGAGATATTCCTCCGCAAGGGTTGCCATTCGCTCTTTGTGTTGCTTCGCCGTATCCGCGAGCCAGCCAGATGCGATCGCAAAACCGCGCGACGGCGTTACGGTTATCGCGGTGGCCTTGGCATTCACGGACTTTGCCAGCGCGATGGCGTAACCGACCGCGCCGCAAGACAGCTCAGATCCGTCGGTAGCGATCAGGATGTGCCTGTGCATGCGTTGCCCAACTTTCCAGGCGATTTGGAAAGCTTCTTTGGAGGCGGCAAGGCCAGCATTGACCTGCATCAAAAATACAGGCCATCGGTTGTTCTGCTTGACGTGCATCAACACCGCCATGATCGAACCAGTCAACGTTCCCTCATGGCCGATAGCCTGGACAAACCCAATGTGCCCGCGCTGCCAGAGCAGCGCGAACGCGATCTCCTGGCGGTCATCGCGGGACTGGTGGGCGAACTCCACCCGCAACGTAGCCGATTCATTGAGATTGCGTTATCGAGCAGGCTTGGGCGTGATCTCGGCATCGATAGTCTGGCGCGTACGGAATTGATGCTGCGGGTCGAGCGCGCCTTCCGGGTTCGCTTTCCGATCGCGGTGATCGGAGGGGCCGAGACAGTCGGTGACCTCTTGCATGCCTTGGCGGATATTCCGTCCGACCGTGGTCTGGATCATGCACGAGCCGCTGCCGCGCCCGCACTCCCATTTGTTCCAGCGGCCGCCCAAGCCGGTACGTTAGTCGAGGTTCTCGACTGGCATGTGGCGCAACACCCCGACCGCGTGCACCTGACCGTGCTGCAGGACGACGCCAATGTGCTCGGCGCGATGACGTACGCCGAACTGGCGAAGGCGGCGCGCGCCGTGGCGGCAGGCCTCGTTGAACGCGATATCCTGCCTGGGGACCGTGTGGCGCTGATGTTGCCGACCGGCCCGGACTTCTTCGCGGCATTTTTCGGCATTCTCTATGTCGGCGCCGTGCCGGTGCCAATCTATCCGCCGATGCGTCTGTCGCAGATCGAGGATCACCTGCGCCGTCAAGCCGGCATTTTGCGCAACGCCGGCGCGCGGATGCTTGTCACGATGAGCGAAGGGCGCCGCTTGTCTGTGCTGTTACGCGGGCAAGTGGAGACTTTGAGTGCGATCACGAGTGTGGCCGACCTTGCCGCAACACCGACCGCGGCAGCTCAGTTGCCGCCGATCACCGACCCGGGATCGACCGCCCTCATCCAGTATACATCCGGTAGCACCGGTGATCCCAAAGGCGTCGTGCTCAGCCATGCCAATCTACTCGCCAATATCCGGGCGATGGGGCGCGTCATGGAGGCAAGCTCAGCGGACGTATTCGTCAGCTGGCTGCCGCTCTATCATGACATGGGGTTGATCGGCGCGTGGCTGGGGTGTTTGCACTTCGCGGCCCCACTCTATGTCATGTCGCCGCTGAGCTTCCTCGTCCGTCCGGAGAGCTGGCTGTGGGCGATCCATCGGTTTCGCGCAACGCTGTCGGCTGCGCCCAACTTTGCGTTCGAGCTGTGCCTCAATAAAATCAATGAGGCCGATCTGAAGGGGCTCGACCTCGGCTCGCTGCGGATGGTCGCGAACGGCGCGGAGCCAGGCAGCGTTGAGACGATGCGTCGCTTCATCGCGAGATTCCGGGAATACGGCTTCCGGCCCGCAGCGATGGCACCGGTCTATGGTCTCGCTGAGAATGCCGTCGGCCTTGCGTTTCCGCCGACCGGCCGACAGCCGATCGTCGACCGTGTCGACCGGGAAGCTTTGAGCCGCCGCGGCGTCGCCGAGCAGGCTCGGCCTGACGATCCGAGGCCACTCGAAATGATCGCCTGCGGCCATCCGTTGCCCGACCATGAAGTCCGCATCGTAGACGAAGTGGGTCAGGAAGTCGGCGAGCGGCGTGAGGGCCGCCTCGAGTTCCGGGGGCCGTCGGCGACATCTGGCTATTTTCGCAATGAAGCGAAGACCCGCGAGCTATTCCATCATGGTTGGCTCGACAGCGGGGACCGGGCCTATATGGCGGGCGGCGACGTTTACATCACCGGCCGCGTCAAAGACATCATCATCCGCGCCGGTCGGCACATCTATCCGCAGGAGATCGAGGAGGCGATCTCCAACATTTCTGGTATTCGCAAAGGCTGTGTCGCCGTGTTCGGCGTGACTGACCGAGCTTCTGGAACCGAGCGTGTTGTCATTCTGGCGGAGACGCGCGCCACCGCCGAAACGACACGGGCCGCGCTGCAAGCGCGTGCCTACGAGGTGGCGACCGATATTGCCGGTGCGCCGCCCGACGAAATCGTGCTTGCACCGCCGCGCACGGTCCCCAAGACATCGAGCGGTAAGATCCGCCGAAGCGCAGCCAAGGAAATGTATGAGACGCAACGAATTGGTGCGCCGCCGCGCGCTGTTTGGTGGCAACTCACGCGACTGGCATCAGCGAGCGTGGGGCTGCAGATGCGGCACCTCAATCATCTACTCGCCGAGGTGGCCTATGCGATTTGGTGGTGGTTGGTGGTCGGGCTCAGCTTTCCGATCGGATGGCTGACCGTTCTGATCCTCCCTCGTCTTGCGTGGCGTTGGACCGTGCTGAGAGCGGTCGCGCGCGCGGCCCTCGGCGCCGTCGGTGCTTCGGTTTCAGTCCAGGGCATCGAGCGGATTGCTTGCGGTAACGCCATGCTTGTGTTCAACCATTCGAGCTATGTCGACGCGCTGGTGCTTGCGGCGGTACTGCCAGGCGAACCGGCCTTTGTTGCCAAGAAGGAACTTGCCGGACAGATCGTCGCTGGTCCGGTGCTGCGCCGATTGGGCACATTATTCGTCGAGCGATACAACGTGGCGGACAGTCTCACCGACGCCCAGACGGTGATCGCCGCAGCTCGGCAAGGCCGCGTTCTGGTGTTTTTTCCGGAGGGAACCTTCACGCGCAGGGCTGGCCTTGCCGGGTTCTTTCTCGGCGCCTTCGCGGTAGCGGCAGCGGCAAGCCTGCCGATTCTGCCGGGCGTGATCCGCGGTACGCGTTCAATGCTGCGAGGCGAACAATGGTTTCCGCGGCGCGCTCCCCTCAGTATCGAAATACTCGAGCCGATTGCGCCTTCGGGCGCAGATTTCGAGTTGGTGCTGCGGTTGCGCGATGCGGTCCGCGGCGCCGTGCTGGCGCGATGCGGTGAGCCCGATCTCGGCGAGCTGACCAAGCCCGCATCGTCCACCGGGCGTGCAGAGCGGCGGGCGAACGGCGGTACACAGGGGGAGCGTTCCGGCAGCAATTGACACGAATCAAACCATTCGCCGCAGCGCGGCGTCAACCTAAGGGCATCAAGTGGGAGTGATCAATGCGGCTCAGATCGAGTGCATTTGCCGACGGCGCAGCAATCCCACGCCGCTTCACGTGCGATGGCGACGATCTGTCTCCACCGCTCGAATGGAGCGATGCGCCGGACGAGACGCGCAGTTTCGCCTTGCTCTGCGATGATCCCGATGCTCCAACCGGCACGTGGCGTCATTGGGCGATCTACGACATCCCGGCCGCTCAAACGGGGCTCCCGCAGGGCGCCGGCCGGCAGTCTGGCAGCGCGCCTTTTAGGCAGGCCGTGAACGATTTTCAGCGGCCGGGTTATGGCGGTCCCTGTCCGCCGCAGGGCCACGGACCCCACCACTATCAATTCCGCCTGCTGGCCCTGTCACTCGATCATCTGCGGCTTCAGAAGAACCCGCGTTGCGCTGACGTTGCACGCGAAGCGCACAAACATGTGCTCGATGAAGCCGTCCTGACGGCCGTATATGAGCGATGAGCGCCCAGCCCTGCCGCGTTGGCCGGACAGAGTTGCCATGAGCCCCGCGAGCCCGCGCGACGAAAGTCGCCAGCACGCATCGCGAGGGACCATACGGGTCTTTCTGTGCGGAGACGTCATGACCGGACGCGGCATTGATCAGGTGCTGCCGTATCCGTGCAACCCCCAGCTCCATGAAAGTTATGTCGAGTTCAGCCGCCGACTATGTGCGGCTCGCCGAGGACAGGAGCGGGCCAATCCCTCGTCAGGCGGACTTTTCCTACATTTGGGGCGCTGCACTCGCTGAGCTTCGCAGCCTGCGACCAGACGCCCGCATCATCAATCTCGAGACGAGCATCACGCACGGCGAGGCCTACGAACCCAAGGGCATCAACTATCGAATGAGCCCGGAGAATGCGGACTGCCTGGCGGCCGCCGGTATTGATTGTTGCGTGCTTGCCAACAACCATGTCCGCGACTGGGGGCAGGCCGGTCTGCTCGATACCTTGGCGACGCTTGAGCAGTTGCGGATCAGGAGCGTCGGCGCCGGCCGTAGCTCGGTCGATGCGAGCGCACCGGCAATTCTGGAAATCCCCGGCAAGGGGCGCGTGCTCGTGTCGGCGTTCGCCTCGACAACCAGCGGCGTGCCCCCGTTGTGGGCAGCGAGGCGGGATGCTGCCGGATTGAATCTGCTGCCGGATCTATCCTCTGCCACAGTGGCCGAGATTGCCGACCGGATCGATCAGGTGCGTCAGCCGCGCGATGTCGTGATCATATCTCTGCACTGGGGGCCAAACTGGGGCTACGAGATCCCTGAGGAGCAACGGCGGTTTGCGCACGAGCTGATCGACAAGGCGGGGATTTCGGTTGTTTATGGCCATTCCTCACACCACGCTAAGTCAATCGAGGTCTACCGCAATCGCCTGATACTCTACGGCTGCGGCGATTTCCTGAACGATTATGAAGGGATCAGGGGATACGAGCGGTTTCGCGGCGATCTTGTGCTGATGTATTTCGTCGAGATCGATCCGGTCGGCGCGCACCTTGTCGCCCTCAATCTGGTGCCGCTTCAGATCCGACGCTTTCAGCTGATCCGCGCAGCGAAGGCGGATGGCGACTGGTTGCTGCAGACGCTTAGTCGGGAAAGCCGCATGTTCGGAACGTGTTTCGAGAGCCGACCGGACGGAAAGCTCGCCCTGTCCTTGCCTGAGCGCGTAGTCGCAAGTTTGGCGACAGGTTCGGGTGATTGAGGCAGCACGCGATCGCGTGGGCGCAGCAGCCTTGCAAATTTGATCATCGGCGCTCGTGTAACCGGCCGGCGCGGGCCCCGAGATAACGCCCGAACCAGTCTACCGCGCGCGCGATGACGCCCTCCAGAGCGCCCGGCTCCGGGAACAGGTGGCTTGCACCCGGGATGATTTCGAGTGCCTTCGGCTCACGCAGGCGCGCATAGGCCCACTCATTGAGTTCAATGACCCCATGGTCTGCGCCGCCCACGATCAGAAGTGTCGGTGCGCGAACCCGGTCGAGCGCCTCACCGGCAAGATCAGGGCGCCCGCCGCGGGAAACGACGGCGCCTACGCGTTCGCTCAGCTCAGCGGCTGCGACCAGTGCGGCGGCTGCTCCCGTGCTGGCGCCGAACAGGCCCAACGGGAGGCGGCCGACGGTCGGGTCTGCGACCAACCAATCCGCGGTTTGCACAAGGCGCTGGGCGAGGAGGTCGATGTCAAACACATTCGAGCGGTCGGCCTCCTCCTCGGACGTTCAAGAGATCGAACAGCAGGGTCGCGATTCCCGCTTCGTTTAAAGCCTGCGCCACCGTCATGTTACGCGGGCTGAAGCGACTGGATCCGCTGCCGTGAACAAACACGACCAGCGCACGTGCACCATCCGGAATGGTCAACGTGCCGGCGAGACCAATGGGCGGAATGGTTACGTCACGCACACCAGCACCGCCTTGAAAATCCCCCCGCGCGGGATTGGATCATGATCGTCTGGGTACGCGCCTCACACGCGGCTTTTCGGTCCGGGCAGTTCGGACCAATCGAGGCCGAGCTCATTACACGCCTGTTGGACGACGCGACTATCGATGATCTGGCGGGAACCACCCAGGGGGACCTGCGCCGTGCGGCCTTCGCGATGAACCGTGATCGTAACTGGTCCCTTCCCGCGCTTATGGTGCTCGTGAGGATCGAAGCGACAGCCACGTTCGGCCAACCATTTTCGAAATGTTGTGCTCTCCATCGGCGCACTCCTCTCAGTTAACCCAGCAGGCGGGCATTTTTAGAAGAAATGGCAGGTATATATCGCGGTTGCCTTGACCGAGATCAAAAGCTTGCCGGGCGCTATTTGCCAGAAGAACATGTGAGGATTTCCAAGACGCCTGGATGCATTTTGTCGACGGACAAGACCATCGCATGCAACGTTCTGAAAGCCTTGTAGGTATCACCCGCCGTATACGAGGACCGCAATATGGAAACACCGCTGCGTATCGAATTTCAGGACCTGGAACCAGTCGAGATGCTGCGCCAGGAGATTGCGCGCTACGTGGCCGAACTTGAGGAGCGCTTCGGGCATATGACCGCCGGGCACGTCGTGGTGAAGGGGCCTGGCCAGCATCACCGCACGGGCGGCCTTTACGAAGTCAACATTCGCCTCGCGCTGCCCGATGGCAAGGAGGTCAATATCACCCGCACCCCGCGCGCCGACGAACGCCATGGCGACGTTCACTTTGCCGTGCACGATGCGTTCAAGCGCGCCCGCCGCCGGCTGCAGGACCAGGCACGCCGCCTGCAAGGTCAGATCAAGGTGCATGAGGCGCAGGCCACCGGCACGGTGACCAGGCTCGAAGGCGATTTTGGAATTCTGGAAACGCCCGACGGGCGCGACATCTATTTCCATCGCAACAGCGTGCTCAATGGCGGCTTTGCTCATCTGCGTCCCGGCGCACGCGTCGCGTTTGCGGAAGAGATGGGCGAGAAAGGGCCGCAGGCCAGCACGGTTCGGCTGATCGGGAAGCATAGCCTGCGCCCGTGATGCGGGCGGACGTGTCGGGGGAGTAGTCATGACGCCAGTCCCGCTGGTCATGTGGTTTGAGGATCTGGGACGCGGCGACGTGTCCAGCGTGGGGGGCAAGAACGCATCCTTAGGGGAGATGGTCCGTCACCTCCGACCGCGTGGCGTGCGGATCCCCCCGGGTTTTGCAACGACCGCGCAGGCCTACTGGCGGTTCTGTGACGCGAACGGATTGCGCGAGGTCGTTGCTGCCGCGCTCGATGATCTTGGGACCCGAAAAGCGCCGCTGGTCGAAGTCGGATCGACGATCCGCCGCGCCTTTCTGCGAGGCGAGTGGCCGGAGGACCTCAGAGAGGCAATCGCGTCGTCGTACCGCCTGCTTTGCCAACGATCGGGCAAAGCCGACGCCGATGTTGCGGTGCGCTCAAGCGCGACGGCAGAAGACCTGCCCGACGCGAGTTTTGCCGGCCAGCAGGAGAGCTATCTCAATATCCGCGGCGAGAGCGCGCTGCTCGACGCCTGCCGCCGGTGCTATGCGTCGCTGTTTACCGACCGGGCGATCAGCTATCGCCAGATCAAAGGTTTCGATCACCTGAAGGTCGCCCTCTCGATTGGCGTGCAGAACATGGTGCGTTCCGATCTCGGCGGCGCCGGCGTGATGTTCTCCATCGACACCGAGACCGGCTTCGACAAGTCCGTCCTCATCAACGCCGCGTGGGGACTGGGTGAGAATGTGGTGCAGGGGGCGGTCGATCCCGACGAGTACCAGGTGTTCAAGCCGTTGCTGGCAGACCCATCCCGCATTCCGATCATCGAGAAAACGCTCGGCGAAAAATCCGAGAAGATGGTCTACGCCACAGACGGCGATCGTCCAACGCGCAACGTGCCGACCTCCAAAGCAGAGAGGGCCGCCTTCGTCTTGGCCGACGCGGATATCCTGACGCTCGCGCGTTGGGCGTGCGTGATCGAGGAACACTACGCTTGCCCGATGGACGTGGAGTGGGCCAAGGACGGCGAAAATGGCGAGTTGTTCATCGTGCAGGCCCGACCCGAAACCGTGCAGTCGCATCGGGCGGTGGGCGCGCTGAAAAGCTATCGGATCAAGTCGAAGGGCCGGACGCTCGTTTCCGGACTAAGCGTCGGCGAGGCAATCGTCACCGGGCGTGTTCGTATGATTGAGAGTCCGCGTGCGATCGACCGCTTCGTCGATGGCGCCATCCTGGTGACGCAAAACACCGATCCGGACTGGGTGCCGGTCATGAAAAGGGCGGCGGCGATCGTCACGGACCACGGCGGACGCACGTCGCATGCCGCCATTGTCAGCCGGGAACTTGGCCTGCCCGCCATCGTCGGCGCCGGCAATGCGACGCGCGTGCTGCACGACGAACAAGAGGTGACGGTGTCATGCGCCGAGGGTGATCAGGGCTTCGTCTACGAGGGTTTTGCGGACTTCGAGACCGAGGAGGTCGATATTGCCGGCATCCCGCCAACGCGCACGCAGGTGATGCTGAACCTCGCCAATCCGGCGGCAGCGTTTCGATGGTGGCGGCTTCCCGCAGACGGCGTCGGGCTCGCCCGCATGGAGTTTGTGGTGAGCAACCTGATCAAGGTCCATCCGATGGCCCTGGTTCGATATGAGACCCTCGAAGATCGGGACGCGAAACGTGCGATCGCCGAGCTCACCGAGGGCTACGCCGATAAAACCGAATACTTCGTGGACCGTCTGGCGCGTGGCCTCGCCCGCATCGCTGCCGCGTATTACCCGAAGCCGGCGATCGTCCGCATGAGTGATTTCAAGACCAACGAGTACGCCAACCTCATCGGCGGACGCGCATTCGAACCGGAGGAGGAAAACCCGATGCTCGGGTTCCGGGGTGCGTCCCGCTATTACTCGCCGCGCTACCAGGCCGGGTTCGCGCTTGAGTGTCGCGCCATCCGCCGTTTGCGCGAAGAAATGGGCTTTCGCAATGTGACCGTCATGATTCCGTTCTGCCGCTCGACCAGTGAAGCGGATCGTGTCCTCAAGGTCTTGGCGGAGAATGGATTGCGGCGCGGCGAGAACGGTCTCGAAGTCTATGTGATGTGCGAGATTCCCTCGAACGTGATTCTGGCGAAGGCGTTCGCCGAGCGGTTCGATGGGTTTTCGATCGGCAGCAACGACCTGACCCAGCTAACCCTCGGTGTCGATCGCGATTTGGGTGAGCTGGCCGAGCTCTTCGACGAGCAGGACGCAGCGGTGAAGTGGATGATCGAGAGCGTCATTCGCGAAGCCCACAAGGCCGGCGCCAAGGTTGGTTTGTGCGGACAAGCGCCGAGCGATCACCCGGAGTTCGCCGAGTTCCTGGTCGCGTGCGGCATCGATTCCGTGTCAGTCAGCCCGGACAGCTTCGTCGCCGTAAAGTCGCGCGTGGCCGCGGCAGAAGCACGTATGTGCGACGGCGCCCCGCGGTGAGCCGCCCGTGCGTCACAAAGCCAACCCTTCGGCCTCCGCAAATTGCGTCAGGCGCTCGCGGATCGAGGGGCCCGGCACGGCCTTCTCCAGCAGCGGGGAAAGCATAGCGGCGGCCTTGCGGGTGTCGACCTCCAACAGCATCGCCTTCACCGGACCGACGGCGGACGGGGAAAGCGAAAGCGAGCGATAGCCGAGCGCGACGAGCGCGAGCGCGCCGATCGGCTTCGACGCGAGCTCGCCGCACAGCGTCACTGGCTTGCCATGCTCACGGCCCTTGTCGACGATTGCCTTGAGGGCGGCGAGCACCGGGCGCGACAACTGGTCGAAGCGGTCGGCGACCCGCGCATTGCCGCGGTCAACCGCGTAGAGAAATTGCACCAGATCGTTGGAGCCGACGGAGAGGAAATCGACTCGCTCCAGCAACTCGTCGAGCTGATAGAGTAGCGCCGGCACCTCGACCATGGTCCCGATCTCGATCCGGTCCGGCAGCTTGTGGCCGTGGCGGCGCAGGTGGGTGAGTTCGCGCTCGACCAGCGTCTTCGCCTCGTCGAATTCCTGCACGGCTGCCACCATGGGGAACATGATCTTGAGCTCACGCCCGGCGGCGGCGCGCAGCAGGGCCCGTACCTGACTGCGCAGCAGCCCCGGCCGGTCGAGGCTGAGCCGAATGGCGCGCCATCCGAGCGCAGGGTTCTCCTCCTCGACGTTGCGCATGTAGGGCAGGATCTTGTCGCCGCCGATGTCGAGGGTTCGGAATACCACCGGCTTGCCGCCCGCCGCGTCAAGCACGGAGCGATAGAGCGATTGCTGCTCGCTCACCCGCGGCATCGTCGCCGCTACCATGAACTGCAGCTCGGTGCGAAAGAGGCCGATGCCGGCCGCACCGGTCTCGCCGATATGGGGCAGGTCGACCAGGAGCCCGGCGTTGAGCATCAACGTTACCGGCTGACCATCCTTGGTGACGCACGGGCGCTCCCGCAGCGCGAGATATTGCTGCTGGCGCCGCGCCCGCAGCCGCACACGCTCCACATAAGCGGCTTCCATGTCTTCCGACGGGCGCAGGTGGGCGTCGCCGGTCGTGCCGTCGACAATGATGGCATCGCCTGGATCAACCACGCCGGTGGCATTGTCGATCTCACCAACCGCTGCGATGCCGAGCGCCCGCGCCACGATCGCGACATGCGAATTCGGTCCGCCTTCTTCCAGAACCAGTCCGCGCAGTTTCTTTCGGTCGTAATCAAGCAGCGCCGCTGGTCCCATGGAACGCGCCACGATGATGGCATTGTCCGGCAGGCTTTCGCGCGCCGGCGCGTGTTCCTGTCCCGTCAGTTGGCGCATCAACCGATGGGCGAGGTCTTCGAGATCGTGCAGGCGTTCGCGCAGATAAGGATCGGTCTGGCGCAACATACGGGCGCGGGTATCGGATTGTACGCGCTCAACCGCGGCCTCCGCGGTCAACCCTGTCAACACCGCCTCCTCGAGCCGGTGCGTCCAGCCACGGTCGTAAGCGAACATGCGATAGGCTTCGAGCACCTCGCGGTGCTCTCCACCTTCGGCGACTTCGCCGCGCTCCAGCATGGTGTCGAGGTCCGCGCGTAGCTTGGTGAGCGCCGTATCGAGCCGCGCGCGCTCCTTCGGCACGTCGTCAGCGATCACGTTGGTGACCACGACGCGGGGCTCGTGCAGCACTACGTGGCCGAGCGCGATCCCGTCGTTGAGGGAAGTGCCAGTGAGATGCAGCGGACGCCGTGCGGCCGGCTCAGCGCCGGGCGGGGCGAGCGCGGACAATTCACCCGACGCGATCATTTCGGCGAGCACCATGGCGGTGGTCTGGAGCGCCTCGACCTCTTCTTCCGAGTAAGTGCGGCGCGCGCGGTTCTGCACCACCAGGACGCCAAGCGTATTGCCGGCGCGCAGCACCGGCACGCCAAGGAATGAATGGTAGATTTCTTCCCCGGTCTCCGGCCGGTAAGAGAAAGCGGGGTGGGTATGCGCTTCAGACAGGTTCACCGCGCTTGCTTCGCTCGCGACGAGGCCGACCAGACCTTCGTCGGTGCGCATGACGGTCTTGTGCACGGCTTCGCGCTTGAGACCTTCGGTGGCATAGAGTTCGAGCGTGCCGTCGACGCGCAGGACGTAGACGGAGCAGACCTCAGCCACCATGTTGGCTGCGATCAGTACCACCACCTTGTCCAGGCGCTCCTGCGCGCTGACCGGCTCCGCCATCACCTCGCGAAGCCGGCGCAACAACACGCGCGGACCGCCGAGTGCGCCTCGCATCAGGTCCTGCCGCATCCCCGACGGGGGCCGCCCCCGATCGGCATGAAAGCGTTGAGAAAACGCGCACGGGAACCCGGCCCGCGGCGATCATCCCCTATGGCTATAGCGAACCGGGCCTCGGCGCCGCAAGGCACAGCCATGCTGCGGCGCGATGAAGTTTTTTGCGCAGCAAACGCTACCCCTCCCTTTCCGGGGCGGTTGCTGGCGTCAGCGGGCGGGGTTGGGGATAGCTTGCTGCACCGCTCCTCAGGCCTTATCCAGTCCGTAGAGCGAATGCAGGGTTCGTACCGCGAGCTCCGTAAACGCCCCGTCGATCAGCAAGGAAAACTTGATTTCCGACGTGGTGATCGCGCGGATGTTGATTTGCCGGTCGGCCAGGGCCTGGAAGGCCTTGGCGGCAACACCAGCGTGGCTGCGCATGCCGATCCCGATCACCGATACCTTGGTCACGTCGGTCGCACCGTCGATACGCTGGTAGCCAATCTTCTCCCTCGCTTTGTCAAGGGTGTCCTTGGCGCGCTCGAAGTCGGCGGCCGGCACCGTGAAGGTGAGGTCGGTGGTGGCGCCGTCCGCCGACACATTCTGCACGATCATGTCCACATTGATGTTGGCGTCGGCCAGTGGCCCGAAGATCGCGGCGGCGACGCCTGGCTTGTCCTCGATCCGGCGGACCGAGATCTGCGCCTCGTCTTTGGAGAATGCGATGCCGGTAACGACCTGTTGCTCCATGATCTCTCCCTCATCGCAGATCAGCGTTCCGGGCGGGGTCCCGTGTGGATCGATGTCCTCGGGCTTGTCGAAGCTCGAACGCACGAAGATGCGCACATTGTGCACCATGCCTAGCTCAACCGAGCGCACCTGCAAGACCTTCGCGCCTTGGGAGGCAAGCTCGAGCATTTCTTCGAACGCAATCTTGTCGAGCCGTTGCGCACGCGGCACCACCCGCGGGTCGGTAGTGTAGACCCCATCCACGTCGGTGTAGATATCGCATCGCTCGGCCGCGATCGCGGCGGCGACCGCGACCGCGGATGTGTCGGAGCCGCCGCGGCCAAGTGTGGTGATACGGCCGGTGTCCCGGTGCACGCCCTGAAAGCCCGCGATCACCGCGACTTCGTTGCGCTCCTTGAAACGGGCAATCAGCTCGGCCCCGTTGACGTTGACGATACGCGCTGTCGCATGCGCATCGGTAGTCGAAATCGGTAATTGCCAGCCTAGCCAGGAGCGGGCGTTGATGCCCATCGCCTCGAGCGTGATGGCCAGCAGGCCGGCAGTGACCTGCTCGCCAGAGGCGACCACCGCATCGTATTCGCGCGCGTCATGCATCGCCGCGGCTTCGCGACACCAGTCGACCAACCGATTGGTCGCACCCGCCATGGCGGAGGTGATGACCGCGACCTGGTGGCCGGCGTCGACCTCCCGCTTGACGTGGCGCGCGACATTGCGGATGCGGTCGATGTCGGCAACCGAGGTTCCGCCGAATTTCATGACGAGGCGAGCCATGGATGCGCGTTCTGTGCTCCGGTAAGGGCGCGTATTCCATAGCGGTGGGCTTGTGGGTTCGCAACTCGATGAGACAGGCCGTGGTCGGGCGACATGGTCGGAAGCGGTGCGGCGCGCGAGGAAGCGCTCGTCGGCGAGGCGCCCAACTTTGCCGTCAGGCTGCAAACGCTGGCGGAGCCTGGCACCAAGGGCTCGGTGACGGAGCCTGGCGTTGTTACGTCTCGATCCCGGCAAATTTCGATGAGGCCGTGGGCGAACTCGAAGCGGCGATTGCCTCGACGCGACGGCAGTACGCGCGCGCTTTCTGGCTGCGCTCGGCGATCGGCCCGGCGCAACGCCCGCCGCGAATAGCCTCGCGCCGCTCGATCAGGCTGCGCGCCTAGGCCCTGATGGCAGGTACGTGGCGGGCGATTAGCCGCATGTCGTGCACGAATTTCTCATATTCGCGGGCACGTGCCACTTTGTCGGGCGCTCGCAGCAGCGAGGAAGGATGCACCGTGACGAAGCCCTCGACGCGGTCGCGCAATTTCATAAACGCGCCGCGCACGCGCGCGATGGTGATTGGGCGGGAAAACAAGCCGCGTGCTGCCGTCGCCCCGAGCGCGACTGCGAGCTGCGGTTCGATCAAGTCTATCTCGCCATCGAGCCACCAGCGGCAGCGCTCGATCTCATAGGCGTTCGGCTTCTTGTGCAGTCGGCGCTTGCCGCGCGGTTCGAACTTGAAATGCTTGACTGCATTGGTCACGTAGACGCGCTTGCGGTCGATGCCGGCCTCGGCGAGGGCGCGATCGAATATCTTTCCGGCCGGACCGATGAACGGCTGGCCCTGCAGGTCTTCCTGATCGCCCGGTTGCTCGCCGACAAACATGACGGGTGCGTGCATCGGCCCTTCGCCAAAGACGGTCTGGGTAGCATTCTCATAGAGCGGGCAACGCTCACAGCTCGCGGCGGCTAGGCGGAGTTGGGCAAATATGCGTGGACGTGCTTCGACGGCGTCCGACTGGAACAATTCGGGCTGTCCTGTGGAGGTAAAACGGCGTGTCGCACACATGAATTTCTTGCTCGGATTTGCGTTACTCTCAAACGTCGGTTTCTGCGCACGAGTTCCCAGACCTGCGCGGAAGCCTCGCAACTCAAAGGTTAGCGTCGCATGCTATCCGCATCCACTGTTGATCACGATGAGGTTGCCCGCTTCTCGGCGCTGGCGGACGAATGGTGGGATCCGCGCGGCAAGATGGCGCCGCTGCACAAGCTCAATCCGGCGCGGCTCGGCTATATCCGCGACGTGGCGTGCCGACACTTCAGGCGCGAGCCCAAGCGGCTTGATTGCCTTGCGGGCCTGCGGGTACTCGACATCGGCTGTGGCGGCGGCCTCCTGTCCGAGCCGCTGGCGCGCATCGGCGGCGAGGTGGTGGGGGTCGACCCATCGAGCACAAACATTGCCGCTGCCCAACTGCACGCGCGGGAGAACGAGGCCGCGATCGACTATCGGGTCGACACCGCGGAGGCCCTGGCGGATGCCGGCGAACGGTTCGAACTGGTGCTCGCCATGGAGGTCGTCGAGCACGTCACCGACGTGAAACTGTTCGTGCGGCGCTGCGCCGACATGGTGCAGCCGGGCGGGCTCATGATCGCCGCCACTCTCAACCGCACGCTCAAGAGCTTCGCGCTGGCGATCGTAGGCGCCGAATACGTGCTCGGTTGGCTGCCGCGCGGCACCCATCGCTGGGACAAGTTCGTTACCCCGAACGAGCTGGAGATCGCGTTCGAGCTCGGCGGCCTGCGGGTGATCGACGAGCGCGGGGTGGTTTACAACTTGTTGGCCGACCGCTGGCAACTGGCCGACGACATGGATGTCAACTACATGATGGCGGCCAGCCGGCCGTCATAGAACACCTGACGCGCAATCCTCCCGTTGTCATGCGCGCGCTTGACCCGCGCATCCATCACGAAAAGAACGTTTCAGTATTTGGATGGATGACCGGTTCAGGGCCCATACTGTCCGGTTTGATTTTGCCGGACTGGGCGCATGACCCGGCGATGACGTAAGCGAATGATGACGTAAGAGAATATTGAATGCTGTTCTTTCCCTGGCTGTGGGCCGTCTTCACGGTAATCGCGGCGGCGGCGCAGACCGTGCGCAACGCCACTCAGCGCGAGCTCACAAAGAAGCTCGGTACCGTGGGGGCGACCCACGTCCGCTTCCTGTTTGGGTTTCCGTTCGCTCTCATCTTTCTGGTCGGCGTTATGCTCGCGCTCGGCCGCGGCCTGCCGACGCCCGATCCGATCTACTGGGTCTGGGTCGTTGACGGCGCGGGAATGCAATTCGCAGCTACCGCGCTGATGCTCGCAGCCATGGGCGAGCGCTCGTTCGTGGTCACGATTGCCTATATCAAGACCGAGCCGATTCAGGTCGCGCTGTTCGGGCTCATCCTGCTGGGCGATCCGGTCACGTTGCCGATGGCGGTCGCCATCGTTACCGCGACGGCGGGCGTAGTGCTGATGTCGGTCAAGCCGGGCGCGATGTCCGGTGGCCTCAAGCCGACCCTGATGGGGTTGGGTTCGGGCGCGCTGTTCGGTCTCTCCGCAATTGGGTTTCGCGGCGCGATTCTGAGCTTGCACGATCCAAGCTTCGTGATGGCGGCGACATTCACCCTAGTGATCGGGCTCGCGTTGCAATCAGTGGTACTGACACTTTATCTCTACGTTCGCGCCCGTCATGTACTTTTTGCGATCGCGCGCGCCTGGAGGCCGTCGCTGTTCGCCGGCTTCATGGGCGCGCTCGCCTCCCAGTTCTGGTATCTGGCCTTCGCGATCGCGACCGCCGCGAGCGTGCGCACGCTCGCGCTGGTCGAGGTGCTGTTCGCGCAGGCGATCTCGCGCTTCGTGTTCAAGCAACCGACGACCATGCGCGAAGCGGTTGGGATCGTGCTCATCATCGCCGGCGTCGTATTATTGATTTGGGCATATTGAGCCAATCGGAATGCCTGTTCTTCGGCATCGCCGAACTAGCGGATCCTAATTCCGATCCTCCGGTAGCACCGGGAGTGGATGGAACTCGATGCCTTCTTCGTGAAGCGCCTTGGCTTCGTCGGGCGAGGCCTCCCCGTAGATCGAGCGATGCTCGATCTCGCCATAGTGCATCTTGCGCGCCTCTTCGGGAAAGCGCGGGCCCACGTGCTCGGCATTCGCCGTCAGATGGTCGCGCAGAGCTTTCAGCTTCTGGCGGAACTCGCGCTCCTGCGGCGAGATCATGGCGACCGGTCCGCGCGCCTCCGGTGCGGCCGGCGGCGCCGGCATCGGCAACGGCTCAGGCAGGGATGCGCGGTGTTGGTGGGTGCCGGCCAGCCGTGGCGCCATAATGGCCTTCTCGACCTTGGCCGAACCGCAGACCGGGCACGTCACGAGCTTGCGCTTGACCTGCTTGTCATAGGCCTCCGAGTTCGCAAACCAGCTCTCGAAGTCGTGGTTGCGCTCGCAGTGGAGCGAATAACGGATCATGATTGAACCACGTGAAGATGGCTCGGCTCGGCGATCGGCTCGACCACCTCGAAACGACGCCCATGCTGCAGCGAAGGAATCCGCGTCCGCACGGTCGCGACCTCCGAGGGATCAACGTCGGCAAAGATCACGCCCGGCTCCGTGCCGCCTTCCGCCAACACGCGTCCCCAGGGGTCGATCACGACCGAGTGGCCAAAGGTCTCGCGTCCATCCTCGTGTCGCCCACCCTGGGCGGCCGCGAAGACAAAACATCCGTTCTCGATGGCGCGCGCGCGCGTCAGCACATGCCAGTGGGCCTCGCCGGTCTGCTTGGTGAACGCCGACGGGATGGTGATGAATAGCGCGCCGGCCTCGGCCAACGCCCGGTAGAGCGCCGGAAAACGCAAATCGTAGCAGACCGAGAGGCCGAGCCTGCCCCAGGGCAGGTCGACAGCGACTGCCAACTCGCCGGGCCGGAACGTCCCCGATTCACGGTAGCTCTCGCCGCCGGCGAGATCGACGTCAAACATATGGATCTTGTCGTAGCGTGCCGCGACCTCGCCTTTGGGATCGATCAAGAACGAACGATTGACGCCCTTTTGCGGCAACACATCAATTGCGAGCGAGCCGATATGAACCCAGATGCCGAGCGTCCGCGCCAGTTCACGAAAAGCCGCGAGCGAACGATCCTTGTCCTCGGGCACTATCGCCGCAAATAGATTCTCACGCTTGCGCTCGACAATGTTTGTCATCTCCGGCGTAAGCACATAGTCGGCGCCGCCCGCCTTGGCTTCCTTGATGAGCTTGCTGGCCGTGTCGATGTTCTGTGCCGGCGTTCGCACCGAGCGCATCTGGATCAGGCCAACACGAAAGCCGGGGGTCTGCGTGCTCATCCGGGCACCTCCTCCAGCAAGGGGTCGAGCTTGCCGGCATCGTCCAGTTCATATAGGTCGTCGCAGCCGCCCACATGCGTCTTTCCGATAAAGATCTGAGGCACTGTCCGGCCGCCGTGGGCGCGCTTGACCATCTCGGCTCGCCGGGCAGTGTCGCCCATCACGTTGATTTCCGTAAAATTAACCCCCTTGCGGGTGAGTAAGTCCTTGGCAGCAATGCAATAGGGACAAAACGGGGTTGTATAAATCTCGACAACAGACATGTCGGGCCTTTGCGGCACATTGGTCAGCGCTACTGCACTATATGGCGCTGCGATGGGCCTGGACAACCCTCGCGAAGACCAGCACGTCGATGTTGGCTGCCCCCGCCCGCAGCAGGATTCGCGCGCAGGTATCAAGGGTTGCACCTGATGTCAGGACATCGTCGATGAGCAAGAGGCGCCGCCCCCGCACCGCGCCTCGACTTTCATCGGGCACCCGGAACGCGCCCTGGACGTTGGTTGCGCGCTCGACTTGGGTCAGCCCTACCTGTTGGCGCGTTGCCCGCACGCGTTTGAGCGTGTTGTAGGTAATCGGCACGCCGCTTTGGCGTGAGATCGTTTTGGCCAGGGTGGCGGCCTGGTTGAAGCGGCGCGCCCACAGCCGTGTCCAATGCAGCGGCACCGGGACCAAGACGTCGGCACCGGTCAGGAGCTCGCGCCCTGCCAGCGCCATCCAGCGCCCCATGGCCGGCGCAAGATCAAGTCGGTCGCCATATTTGAACGCCTGCACCATATTGCGGGCGGTCTCATCGTAGCGCACCGCCGCTCGTGCACGATTGTAGGGTGGTGGATTGGCGATCGCCTCCATGGACAGGATTCCAGGCCCCGGATCGTACACGAACGGAATCCCCAGGCGCTCGCAATAGGGCCGGGTGATGAATGTGAGCTTCGACCAGCACTGTGCGCACAAGCCGCCTTGGTCGGCGACCGGCGCGCGGCAAGTCGCACAGAGCGGCGGCAGGGCAACGTCCAGAATGCGGCGGGCGCCGGCGCGCAAGCTGCGCGTGAAACTGGTGCGCCGCGAAGGCGTGGGCATCTCTGTCGCCGCGGAGGTCATCGGGCTACCGTATCGCCGGCTGCAATGAGGCTCAACCTCAGACAGTGGACAACCAGGAATGATCGATGACGGGCGCTCCGATCATATTTGACCGCGCGCTGCTTCGTACTCGGCAGGCGCGAGCGCGTGCGCTCGGCCCGGCCACGTTCCTGCTCGATCGCGTTGCGCATGATCTCGCGGAACGATTAGCTGGCGTCGTGCGGCGCTTCGAGGTCGCGGTAGATCTCGGAACGCTAACAAACGATCTGCGCGATGCGCTCGCCCGTCACCCGGCGGTCGGAGAGCTGATCGCCGTATTGCCCGCGGCTCCAAGCGGCGGTTCGCGTTGCGCCGTCGTCGCCGACGAAGAAGCGCTGCCGTTCGGCGATGCGAGCCTTAACCTCGTGGTGTCGGCACTGGCATTGCAAAGCGTCAACGATCTGCCGGGGACGTTGGTACAGATCCGCCGTGCACTCAGACCCGACGGGTTGTTGCTGGCGGCGCTCATGGGCGGTGAGACACTCACCGAGCTGCGGCAGTGTTTCGCGTCGGCGGAGGCGGAGATCGAAGGCGGGGTTTCGCCCCGCGTTGCGCCATTTGCTGACGTGCGCGAGATAGGGGCGCTGCTGCAGCGCGCCGGCTTCACGCTGGCGGTGACCGATGTGGACCGCGTCACCGTACGCTACTCCTCGGTGGTCGCACTGATGCATGACTTGCGCCGGATGGGCGCGACCAATGTGCTCGTCGAACGCCGACAAATGCCGTTGCGGCGCGCCACGCTATTACGCATGGCTGAGATCTACGGTGAGCGCTTCTCCGATCCTGACGGTAAGCTGCGCGCGACCTTCGACATCGTTTGGCTTTCGGGCTGGGTGCCGCACGCAAGCCAGCAGCAGCCCCTACGCCCTGGCTCGGCGCGCGTGCGGCTCGCGGACGCACTCGGCGTCCCGGAACAGTCTGCGGGCGAAAAGGCGGGGCAGTGACGCCCATCTCTCCGATCGTAGGTCGATAATCCAGATGAAGTGTGCGCCGATAATCAAGGGGCTTCGCTACAACAACGCCATCAAATGCGAGATCAGGGGCAGATCGGCGGGCGGCATCGGAAACTCGCGCAGCTGGTTCGGCCGCACCCATTTGAGCGTTTGACCCTCAAGCGCGGACGGCGTTCCTTCCCAGCGCCGGCACACGAAGAGTGGCATGAGCAAGTGGAAGTCGGAGTAGCCGTGGCTTGCGAACGTCAGCGGCGCTAGGCACGGCTCGGTGACAGTGACCCCCAACTCTTCCTTGAGCTCGCGGATCAGTGTCTCCTCCGGCCGCTCGCCCGGCTCTATCTTGCCGCCGGGAAATTCCCACAATCCGGCCATCGCGCGCCCAGCCGGGCGCTGCGCGATGAGCACGCGACCATCGGCGTCGACCAGCGCGCAAGCCGCGACCAGGACGACCGGCACGGGCTGCTTGCGCTCGCCCGATCCGCTCACGATCGATAATCGCCATTGATCGCGACGTATTCCTTGGTCAGATCGCAGGTGAGCATACGGTCGCGACCTTTGCCCAGCCCGAGCGTCACCTTCAGGCTGATCTCCGGGCGCTTCATCACCGCGGAGACCGCTCCCTCGTCGTAGGCGGGATCGCGCGCACCTTTATACGCCACGCGAATGTCGCCGAACCAGATCGCGAGCTTGTCGCGGTCGGCCGGCTCGCCAGCCTTGCCGACTGCCATCACCACCCGACCCCAATTGGCATCCTCGCCGGCGATCGCGGTCTTCACCAGAGGCGAATTGGCGATCGCCCGTGCGATCTTGCGGGCTGACGATGTCGACACGGCGCCCTCGACGATCACTTCAACGAGCTTGCGCGCTCCCTCGCCGTCGCGCGCGACCTGCTCGGCCAAATTGGCGAGCACGCCGTGGAAGGCCTTCGCAAATGCGCGCAGCCGGACGTCTCCAGCGCGTGCGATGCGTGGGGCACCACGCGCCGCCGCCATGCCGGTCGCGAATGCAAGCAGCGTGTCGGAAGTCGAAGTGTCGCCATCGATCGTCACTGCATTGAAGGTGTCCTCGACGCCGGTCCTGAGCAGACCTCGTAGGGCGGAGGGGGCGAGCGGTGCGTCGGTGAACACGAAGGCCAGCATCGTGGCCATGTCGGGCGCGATCATGCCGGCCCCTTTCGCGATACCGCTGACGGTTACTGTCGCGCTGCCAAGCTTCGCGCTTGCGGTTGCGACTTTCGGAAATGTGTCCGTGGTCATGATCGCCTTGGCTGCGTCTAGCCAGATGTCGGCGCGCGCGTTGCGCACGAGCTCGTCCATAACGCCTTCAAACTTGCTGGCCTGCAGGGGCTCGCCGATGACGCCGGTCGAGGCGATCAGCACGTCACCTTCGGCACAGCCGATCGCCTTGGCGGCAAGCTTCGCGGTCAGCGCCGTCGCCGCGCGGCCGGTCTTGCCTGTGAACGCATTGGCGTTGCCGGAATTGACCACAAGTGCGCACGCCTTGCCGGACTTAAGCTTCGCGCGGCACCAGTCGACCGGCGCGGACGGACATTTCGAGCGCGTCAGCACGCCGGCCGCCGTCGTGCCGGGTTCGAAGAGCGCGATGAGTACGTCGGTGCGGTTCTTGTATTTGATGCCGGCGGCCGCGGTCGCGAGCCTCACACCGTCGATCGCCGGCAGGTCGGGAACGTGCTTGGGGGCCAGGGGAGAGATGGGCGACATCGGCTCAAGCCTTTGAGCGATTATGGCCGCCCCCGGACCTGATCCGGGGGACAGCACCACGCGAAGACGATCAAATGGAAGTTTACTTCTTCGCGGGGGCCGTTGCCGCAGGACCGGGCACTGCAGGGGTCAACGCCGGCGGCAGCGCGGCCGCCGGCTTGGCATCCATGCGCTCGATCTTGGCTTGACCGCGCAACTTGTTCACGAGCTCAGCCTGGGACTGTTGTATGACTACGGTTGCGAGCTGGTCCTTGACCTGGTCGTAGGTCGGCAGTGGCTTCTTGCGCTTATCCTCGACCTTGATGATGTGCCACCCGAACGCTGTTTTCACCGGTTCGGAAACTTTTCCCTTGTCGAGCTTGAACGCCGCGTCGGCAAACTCGGGCACCATCTGATCCTTAGTGAAATAGCCGAGATCGCCGCCATCTGCGGCGGCCGGATCCTTCGACTTCTGCTTGGCGAGTTCTGTGAAGTCTGCGCCCTTCTTGAGATCCGCCAGGATCGCCTTGGCTTGGTCTTCGGACTCGACCAGGATATGACGAGCGCGGACTTCCTGCTCGTCCCCCATCTGCTTGACGGCGTCATCGTAGACCTTGTGCATGGCCTGCTCGCTGACGTTACGCTGTGCAATCTGGCGCAGCATCAGCCCCGCCAAGAGTTTGGTACGCATGGCGGCGAAGCGGCGTTTGAAGTCGTCGCTGCCGCTCAATCCCTGTTCCTCGGCGGCGCGGCTGAGCAGGATCATGTCAATGAGATGCGTAATCAGATAATTGCGCCGGGCTTCGGGGGTGGCGTCCTGCGGCAAACTCGCGCCGACCTCTTCCTCAGCGAGCGCAAGGTCGCTCTGGTGGATCTCGACGCCGTCGACTTTGGCGACGACGGGATCGCCCGCAGGGGTCTGCGCCATGGCGGCGGATGATGCACAGGCTAAAAGCGCGGCCACGAACAGTGCACGGCGCCACCGCCCGACTGGAAGCATTTGATGCGGCATGATGGGGGTTCCTCGCGCGTGGCGCGTTTGGGTCGGCAGATTGATCGGCCGCCGCGGGCGGACACTCGCCCAAACCGGCCGTCATGGCAACGGGAGAGTTGTCGCCATCACACACGTAAACGACGGCATGATTGCGGCATGCGCCAATTGACAAGGGTTGGACCCACTCCTATGTGTCGGCCAAACTTGCCGGTCCGCCCCGCCGGACAATAGGTCGTGCCCTAAAGCAGCCCGAGATGCGCGTTTAATGGGGGAGCGGATCGGCTATTCTTTTGCGGGGTCCAGCGTGAGCGCTAGTGCGGTGGATTTGAAGTTCCTGCAGGTTGCTCGGTTATCTCGCGCAGGAACTTCAAATCCAAAATCGTACTAAAATCATAAGTTTGCTAGTGTCCCTTCGATTTTGAAGTTCGTGTTGAGCGTGCTGCGAGGTATGAAGAGCTTCAAAACGGGACACTAGTAGCGTGTTGCTAATTCGGGCGACCTGACGGCACGGCCCGATTTGGCCAGAAAGGATTGAGGCATGTTCCGCGCCGCTGCGCGAAAGCTATTTGGGTCGGCCAACGACCGCCGCATTCGCAGTTACCAGCCGCGGGTCAGCGCCATCAATGCCCTTGAACAGGAGCTCGAAAAGCTCAGTGACGACTGAGTTGCGGGCACGCACCGCCGAATTTCGCAAGCAGGTCGCGGACGGCACGTCGCTTGACGATCTCCTGGTGCCGGCATTCGCGACCGTGCGGGAAGCCGGCAAGCGCACCCTCGGCCAACGCCATTTCGATGTGCAGTTGGTCGGCGGTATGGTGCTGCACCAGGGCAAGATCTCCGAGATGAAAACCGGCGAGGGCAAGACCCTGGTCGCAACCTTGCCGGTCTATCTCAACGCGCTCACTGGCCGCGGCGTCCATGTGGTGACGGTCAATGATTACCTTGCTAAGCGCGACGCCGAATGGATGGGACAGATCTACAAGTTCCTTGGACTGACTGTCGGCGTCATCGTTCACGGACTCGACGACGAACAGAGGAAGCAAGCCTACGATTGCGACGTGACTTACGGCACCAACAACGAGCTTGGCTTCGACTATCTGCGCGACAATATGAAGTATCGGCTCGAGGACATGGTCCAGCGCGGGCACGTCTACGCGATCGTGGACGAAGTCGACTCGATTCTGGTCGACGAGGCGCGCACGCCGTTGATCATTTCTGGACCGCTTGACGACCGCTCGGATTTCTATGCCACGATCGACGCCTTCATCCCGAACCTCGACAAGACTGATTTCGAGGTCGACGAGAAGCAGCGTACGGTGACGCTGACTGAATCCGGCATGGAACGCATGGAGACGCGGCTGCGGGAAGCAGGGCTGCTCAAAGCGGAATCGCTCTATGATGTCGAGAACGTCTCGACCGTGCACCACGTCAATCAGGCGCTACGCGCGCACAAGCTATTCATGCGCGACAAGGATTATATTGTGCGCAACGACGAGGTCGTGATTATCGACGAATTCACCGGCCGCATGATGCCGGGACGCCGCTACTCGGAGGGCCTGCACCAGGCGCTGGAAGCAAAGGAGCGCCAGCCGATTCAGCCCGAAAACCAGACGCTCGCCTCGATCACGTTCCAGAACTACTTCCGCATGTACGAGAAGCTCGCCGGCATGACCGGCACGGCGCTGACTGAAGCCGACGAATTTATGGATATCTACAACCTCGAAGTTGTCGAGGTGCCGACCAACATGCCGATGATCCGCCTCGATGACGATGACGAGGTCTATCGCACCGCAACAGAGAAATACCGGGCAATCCTGACCTTGATCGACGACTGCAGGACGCGCGGGCAGCCGGTATTGGTCGGGACGACGTCGATTGAAAAATCGGAGAGTCTCGCCGAACTACTGCGCAAGCAGGGTTGGGAGCAGCATGACGTTTCCGATCCTAACGCGTTCGCCGCGCTGTACTCCGGCGATGCCCAGGCCAAGGTGTTCGCCATCCTGAATGCGCGCTATCACGAGCAGGAAGCCTATATCGTTGCGCAGGCCGGTGTACCTGGTGCAATCACCATTGCGACCAACATGGCGGGCCGCGGCACCGACATTCAGCTGGGGGGCAATGCTGACATGCGTATCCGCCAGGAACTGGCGGACGTGCCCGACGGCTCCGAGCGCGACGTTCGGGTCGCCGAGATCAGGGAACAGGTGTCGCGCCTCAAGCAAAAGGCCCTCGCCGCCGGTGGCCTCTATGTGCTTGGCACTGAGCGTCATGAAAGCCGACGTATCGACAATCAGCTGCGTGGGCGCTCGGGTCGCCAGGGCGACCCCGGCCATTCGAAGTTCTTCCTCTCACTCGAAGACGACCTCATGCGCATCTTCGGGTCCGACAAGCTCGACGGCATGCTGCAGCGGCTCGGGCTCAAGGAGGACGAGGCGATCGTCCATTCCTGGATCAATAAGGCGGTCGAGAAGGCGCAGCAGAAGGTCGAGGCCCGCAACTTCGACATCCGCAAGAACCTGCTTAAGTTCGACAACGTGATGAACGATCAGCGCAAGGTCATCTTCGACCAGCGCATTGAACTGATGAAGGATGAAACTGTTGCCGAAACCGTCACCGACATGCGCCATGCGGTGGTCGATGATCTGGTCGGCAAGCACGTTCCAGAGAACGCCTACCCGGAACAGTGGGACACGGCGGGCCTCAAGGAGGAACTCAAGCGCGTGTTCGGCCTCGACTTGCCGGTCGACGAATGGGCCAAGGAAGAAGGAATTGCGGACGAAGAAATCATCGCGAGGATCGAGCGTCGCGCCGACGAGCACATGGCGGCCAAGGTCGCCCAGTGGGGCGGCGACGTGATCCGCTATGTCGAGAAATCGATCCTGCTGCAAACTCTCGATCATCTCTGGCGCGAACACCTGGTGATGCTCGAACATCTGCGCCAGGTCATCGGGTTGCGCGGTTACGGCCAGCGCGATCCGCTCAACGAGTACAAGTCGGAGGCCTTCAACCTGTTCGAAGCCATGGTGGCGAATCTCCGCGAAGCGGTTACTTCGCAGCTCATGCGGGTCGAGATTGTGCAGAGTCCGCCGCCGCCGGAGGCAACCGAGCTTCCGTTCATGCAGGCGCACCATATCGATCCCTCGACCGGTGAGGACGAGATGGCAATGAGCGACGCGCCGCTAGTGCCAGTCATGGCCGGCGGCGCCAATGGCACGAGCCGCGCCGTCCAACGCAATCCGAAGGATCCAACCAGTTGGGGCAAAGTCGGGCGTAACGAGACATGCCCGTGCGGGTCAGGCAAGAAATACAAGCATTGCCACGGGCGCTACGCGTAAGCTCGATCGATATTTTCAGCAACAGTCATGCCCGCGTGCACCGTGGACGTGCACGCGCTTACATCTACGGTCCGCACGGCAGATGGTGGCCGGGACAAGCCCGGCGGCGGCAGAAATGCAGGTCGACGGAGTGCTACCGGCCCGACCAGCGGCTCTCGAATGAGCCTGATGTGGACGGAACCTGCGCGGCACTCGCCGGCGCGTTGCCGCTGTCGGACAGAGCGGGCGGGGCCTCGGCGATCTGGCGCGGTTTGCTGTCGGAAGCCATTTGCTGCGGCTTTGGGGTGGGCCTTGCGGCCTGCGCCACGGCGGTCATCGGCTTGGGTTTCGGTTTGGGCGCCGGCACTCCGGCAGCCTTCGTCTCTGAAGGTGTGGGCTGGGAGGGCTGCGGGTTGAACGCGCGCGAGACCGATGTCGTGAGGCGATCCCACGCGCTTTCACCTTGAGCGGTGGCCGGTTCGCTGGCTGGAGCCGACGCGACGCGCACGGAAGCAGACCCGCTGTCATCGGTCACCGGTTCATGCGGCGGGTTAACGTTGTTGCCCATGTCGCCCGGCTGCGCCCCCACGACCTTCCTTTGGCTGCGGAACCCATCCCAGGGATTCCCGGATTTTAGGCGCGCCAAGAAAGTCGGGTGCATTCCGCCGTCGGTGCCGGTGCGCACCGCCACGGTCTGGGTACCGCGCTGGACGTTCTCGGCGATTTTGCGCTCGTCCTGCGCCTGCTTCTCTTTAACGGCGGCGGCGATTTCCTTGTCCATCTGGTACGCCGGGCATGCCGCCCGCGGGCTGAAGTTGACCGGCCCACCGGAAGGCGAGACCGCATTGAAAACATAGTGTTTGTCGCAGACGTCGACCTTCGGCTCCTGCCGCGTCACCTCAAAGATATCGTTGCCTTGCTTGATCATGCGCCAGAACGCCATGTGCGGACTGTTGCGATGCCTGGCCATGTTGATCGGGGTCATGCGGAACGGATAGGCCTGCACCTGGAACGCCTTTTGGCCGCCGAAAAACGAGTCACGTCCGAGCGCAAAAATCTCGCCGATCTGCTCGTCGGTCATGGCGTAGCAGCCGGCGGACGAACAGTCCCCATGCACCATCAGGAATGCGCCGCTGCGGTCGTTGGCCTTGTCATAAGCGTTTGGGAAGCCGAGATTGAACGACAGATAATAGTTCGAATTCGGATTCATCTGCGCAGGGGTGATCGTATAGAAGCCCTCAGGCGCCTGGCGATCACCTTGCTTAACCTTGGGGCCAAGCTCGCCCGACCACCGACAGATCGGATAGGTCTTCAGGTGCGCGTAGTGGCCCTCGGCGTCCTGCTTCCAGACCTCGAGCTCCAACTCTTCCTTGAAGATGCGGACCAGGATCGGCGAATCCTTCGGCATATTCTTATGCTCGATCTCCGCGATCATGTCGGGAGAGAGCGGCCTCACTGCCTTGGCGGGAAGCGAAACGCTATCGGTATCGCAGCTGGCCAGCGCAATCGCGCAGGCAACCGCTGCTGACGCGAGCAGGGCGCGGACAAAACGGCGATGCAAAATTTCCCCCACTATCCCCAGATCCTCGACCGGATCCCCGTTGAAACCGTTAACCAGAAGATGTGGTCTAAGCATGGCGAAGGGTCGTGCAGGGGACCTCATCACGGCCATAATGAACGAACCGTAAACATCGCCCAAAGGCTTGGACAGGATGGTTAATTTGCCAGCCGGTCGGGGCCGCAAATAGCGCGGACATGTGACCGTCGAGCCTCAGTCAAGCAGGCAAAACCGTTCGTCACCCGAGCGTGCGCCCGATGTGGAGAAACTTGTCGCGGCGATTTCGCCGGATGGTCTCGCGATCCTGTCCCTTGAGCTCCGCGATCGCGCGCGCGATGGCGACGCCTGTTGTGGCGATCGCGGCGTGCGGGTCGCGGTGGGCGCCGCCGGTAGGCTCGCGCACGATCTCGTCGATGATGCCGAGCCGCATCATGTCATCGGCGGTGATCTTCATGTTGGTCGCGGCCTCCTGGGCCTTGGCGGTGTCGCGCCAGAGAATCGAAGCGGCGCCCTCCGGCGAGATCACGCTGTAGATCGCGTGTTCCAACATCAGCACCCGATTGGCGGTCGCGAGCGCGATCGCCCCGCCGGAGCCGCCTTCGCCCACGATCACGGCAACGTTGGGCACACCAAGGTTGAGGCACGTTTCGGTCGAGCGCGCGATCGCTTCCGCTTGGCCACGCTCTTCCGCGCCGATGCCCGGATAGGCGCCCGCGGTATCGATCAGCGCGATCACGGGAATGTCGAAGCGGTCCGCCATCTCCATCAGCCGGACAGCCTTGCGGTAACCTTCCGGCCGCGCCATGCCGAAATTGTGCCGCAGTCGGCTCTCGGTGTCGGCGCCCTTCTCGTGGCCGATGAGGCAGACACTCTCGCCGCGAAAGCGACCAAAGCCGCCGACAATCGCGTCGTCATCGCCGAACTTGCGGTCGCCGGAGAAAGGGGTGAATTCGCCGATCATCCCCATCACGAAGTCGAGACAATGCGGCCGCTGCGGATGGCGGGCGACCTGGGTCTTCTGCCACGGGGTCAGGCTGGCGTAGAGCTCTTCCAGCGCGCCTGCCGCCTTGGCCTCGAGGCGTGAAATCTCCTCGCCAATCGCGACCGTGTTGCCGGCATCGGCGATGGCGCGCAATTCCTCGACCTTGGCCTCTAGCTCGGCCACCCCCTTTTCAAAGTCGAGATAACTGCGCATCAAGGCCCCCGCAACTCATAGCGGATAGTTGAAACAAGCACAGGACAAAAGCTCTTCGTCAACGAACGCTTGATGCCCACCGACCAAAGAGAGGACGGAGCGTGAAGCAAAATCGCACCGTCATTGCGGGTCAGTGAGCGGGTGCAAGTCGCGTACGAGGCTCTTGAGGCGCTCGTCCAGGACATGGGTATAGATTTGGGTCGTCGAGATGTCGGCGTGGCCGAGCAACGTCTGAACGACCCGCAGGTCGGCGCCATTTTGCAATAGGTGGCTTGCGAACGCGTGGCGCAAAACGTGCGGACTGACCCGTGCCGGCGGGAGACCGGTCGCAAGCGCGAGTTCCTTGAGCTCGCGCGCGACATGCTGGCGGGTCAGGTGCCCGCTCTCCCCAAACGACGGGAACAGCCACTTGGCGGCGTCGCACTTATCGCCGAGCGCCGCCAGATAAGCCAGCATCGCCATGCGCGCCGGAGCATTGAGTGGCACCAGCCGCTCGCGACCGCCCTTGCCGCGGATTACCAGCATGCGCTGGTCTTGGCGCGCTGCCGATGCCGGCAGCGCGATTAGTTCGGACACCCGCAGCCCGCTGGCATAGAGCACCTCGAGGAGGCACACGAGCCGCAAGGCGCGCAGACGCCGTGCCGGTGGGCTCGCTTCGTTGGCCTCCGTGTGTGCATACGACAGCAACCTGTCGACCTCCATGATCGAGAGAACTTTCGGCAGCGCGCGCCCGCGGCGGGGGCCTTCGAGCACGGCGGCCGGGTCGTCCGCGCGATGGCCTTCCGCATAGAGAAAACGATAGAGCTGGCGCAAAGCCGACAGCGCCCGCGCGACCGAAGAGGCCTTCAGCCCGCGCCTGGCGAGTTCGCCGAGGTAGCGGCGCAGATCCTCCGTGGTGGCGCTCGTAAGCGATCGTCCGGTGGTGGTCAGCTGGGCCGCAAGGTCGCCGAGATCGTGTGAATAGGCCGCAATGGTGTTTGTACCGGCCCCCCTCTCGGCCGCCAGCATATCAAGAAAGAGCTCGATCAGCCGTGTGTTGGAGTTGGTTCTGCGCGCCGGCATAGGCTTAACGCTGCTTGTAGAAGCGGTCGGGGGGGACTGTGACCGTGATCTCGCGCGGCTTGGGTTTGACGAACGTCGCGAGCGCGAAAATCACCCCATAACCAAGCCCGCCGATGATGCCGATCACGAGGAGAAACCGAAACAGGCTGGGCATGCAACGACTCGGGCCTACTTGCGTCTCAGAGGTCCGGCGGAAGTCTCATTTCTGGCGAAAATATGGTCAAAATCAATCACTTATAAACTCGTCCTGTCTGCCCCGACCGACTGGCGTGGGCACTACGGGCGCGAGTAGGCCCAGGTTAAAGCCGCCCTGGCAAGAGGGTCCGCAAGGCCGTTGTACGCCCAACTGGTTTATGTGACGTTGACCTCATGTCTGAACTCGCCGACCGGACCGTTCTTGCCCCAGGCGCCGCTGCGGTCGTTGCCGAACTGGGCGCGCGTTCGATCGTGCTGGTCGGCATGATGGGTGCTGGTAAGTCTTCGATTGGCCGTCGGCTGGCGGCCGAACTCGGCCTTCCGTTCGTTGACGCCGACAACGAGATCGAGGCTGCGGCCGGGATGACGATCCCGGAGATATTCGAAACCCACGGCGAGCCGTATTTTCGCTCGGGCGAGGCCCGCGTGATCGCCCGCCTGCTCGACGGCGGGCCGCAGGTGCTCGCGAGTGGCGGCGGCGCGTTCATCAATCCGCAGACCCGCGCACTGATCGGGGCACGTGGCGTGTCGGTATGGCTCAAAGCCGACCTCGACGTGCTGCTGCGCCGGATCAAACGACGCTCGGATCGCCCACTGCTGAAGACCGATAATCCCGAGCAAGCGCTGCGCCATCTTATCGATGAGCGCTACCCGATCTACGCAGAGGCCGACATGACCGTGCTGTCGCGCGACGTGTCCCACGAAACCATCGTTGCCGACATCATCGCTGGCCTGGCCGAAAAGCTCATCACCCGGACGGACGCATGACGGCTCCTGTGCGCACCGCCGAGACCCTCGTCAGGGTAGCACTTGGCGAACGCGCCTACGATATCGCCATCGGGCGTGGGTTGCTGGACTCACTCGGCGCCCGGATCGGAACGCTCAAGCCGGGCGCAAAGGCGGCGGTGGTCACCGACCAGACGGTGGCGAGGCACCATCTCGGTCCCACAATGGCGGCGCTTGCGGCGCGGGACGTCGCGGCGGTGCCCGTCGTGGTGGCGCCGGGCGAGGCCTCCAAATGCTTCGCGACCCTGGAGCAAGTCTGCAACTCGTTGCTCGCGGCCAAAATTGAGCGCGGCGATGTCGTGATCGCGCTCGGAGGCGGCGTTGTCGGCGATCTCGCGGGCTTCGCCGCGGCGGTGGTCCGCCGCGGCATCGACTATGTACAGGTTCCCACAACGCTGCTGGCCCAGGTCGATTCCTCGGTTGGCGGCAAGACCGCGATTGACTCCCACCATGGCAAGAATCTGATCGGCGCTTTCTACCAGCCCATTCTGGTCGTGGCCGACACGGCACTACTCGATACGCTGAGCGCGCGCGAGTTTCGAGCCGGGTATGCGGAGGTCGCGAAATACGGGCTCCTCGGCGACGCTGGTTTTTTCGGATGGCTCGAGGCGAATTGGCGCGATGTCTTCGCGGGCGGCGCAGCGCGCGAGCATGCGATCGCCGTGAGCTGCCGCATGAAAGCCGAGATTGTCGCACGCGATGAGCGCGAAAACGGCGAGCGGGCGCTGCTCAATCTCGGCCACACGTTCGGCCACGCGCTCGAGGCGGGGGCCGGCTTTTCTGACCGTCTGTTGCACGGCGAGGCGATCGCGATTGGAATGGCACTGGCGTTTGGTTTTTCGGCGCGACTGCGAATGATTGCACCTGTCGAGGCCGAGCGTGCCAAGCACCATATCGCCGCCGTCGGCCTGCCGACTCGGATGTCCGACATACCGGGCGGCGTTCCCGGCCTCGACGCCCTCATGGACCTCATCGCCCAGGACAAGAAGGTCAAACGCGGCAAGCTGACGTTCGTGCTCGCGCGTGCCATCGGACAAGCCTTTGTGGCGGACGACGTCGACGCGTCAGAGGTGCGCGCGTTCCTGGCGGAACAGCTCCACTAGATCGCTCTGCGCAATGGCTACCGTTGACCTGATCATCGTTCTCATCGTGGTGTTGTGTCTTCTGGTTTCCTTCCTGTTTTCCGGGAGCGAAACAGCGCTGACCGCTTCATCGCGCGCCGCCATGCTGCGGCTCGAGAAGCAGGGCAACGCCGACGCTGCGGTTGTCAACCGCCTGCTGGCCGAGCGCGAGCAGATGATCGGCGCCCTGTTGATCGGCACCAATGTCGCCAACATCGCCGGTTCCACCTTGGCGACCGGTCTGTTTCTCAAATGGTTTGGGGATGTCGGCGTGATCTACGCCACGATCCTCATGACGGTGCTGGTGGTGGTGTTCTGCGAAATCCTACCCAAAACCGTGGCCATCAACGCACCTGATCGCATTTCGCTGCTGGTCGCGCGCCCGATGCTCGGTGTGGTCAACCTACTCGGCCCCATTCTCTACGGCATCGGCCGGCTGGTGCGGTGGATCCTGGCGCGCTTTGGATTCGTACTCGGAGAGACTTCACCGCTCCTGCCGGCGCACGAGGAGCTACGTGGCGCGGTCGATCTCCTGCACCGCGAAGGTAGCGTCGAGCGCAACGACCGGGACATGCTGGGCGGGCTTCTTGATCTGCGCGATCTCACGGTCGGCGACGTTATGATCCATCGTACCGAGATGATCACGTTCAACGTCGAAGAACCGCCGCAGGAGATCATCGATACGGTCATCGAGAAGGTCTCGCGCGTGCCGTTGTGGCGGGATAGTCCCGAAAACATCATCGGCGTTGTGCATGCCCGCGATATCTTACGCGCTTTGCGGGCGGCAGACGGGGATGCTTCCAAGATCAATCTCGAGGCGATCGCGCGGCCGCCGTGGTTTGTCCCTGATCTGCGGCCGCTGTCTGAACAGCTGGCAGCGTTCCGGCGGCGCAAAAGCCCGTTTGCACTTGTGGTCGACGAGTACGGGGAGGTAATGGGGCTGGTGACCCTGGAGGACATTCTCGAGGAAATCGTCGGCGATATATCGGACGAGCACGAACTGGTTCTGCCCGGCGTGCGGCCCCAGCCCGACGGTTCAGTGAACGTCGATGGTGCGGTGCCGATCCGCGATCTCAATCGTGCGATGGACTGGCACCTGCCCGACGCTGAGGCGACGACTATCGCTGGCTTGGTGATCCACGAGGCGCGCTCGATCCCCGAACCGGGCCAGAATTTCACGTTTCACGGCTTTCGCTTCAACGTCTTGCGCAAGAGCCGCAACCGCATAACCGCGTTGCGCATCACTCCGCTAGGGCGCAAAACTCCGCCCAAGCTAGGGGTCACGGTTTCGTGAAGCTGGTCTAAAAGAAAGCCGGAAGTGCATGCGCGCGTAGGATTCGGAAGGATTGAGATCATTTCGTCGAATCTTCAGGCGGCGCCGCGGCATGGATTGCAAGCGCATGCACCCCACTCGCGAATTCGGTCGCGAGCGTCTCATTGACCATGCGATGACGCTCGAGACGGGACTTCCCTTTGAACGCTCGCGCCACAATATGAATTCGAAAATGCGTCTCTCCGCCAGGCCGATGGCCGGAATGGCCTCGGTGCTGGTCGGATTCGTCGATCACACGCAGGTCGTCTGGCCTGAAAGCCTCGCGCAACTTGTCCGCAATGACGTCGGCGACGCGCATCCGCTCTGATTAGCGAGTTGCCGGCCGCACGGTCAATATGGCCCGCCCGGTCGGCGCGAAGCTGGCGCTTCGAACAAATCCGCATTTGTCAATCTTGCGGTGACGCCATGGAACTCCGCATAATGGCCGGTCATGAAATTCAATTCGCCTTTATTCGATCGGATTCGCGTCAAGCCGGATCAAGACCGGCGGGCGCGCGCCGAGCGCCCTGTGTGCGAATGGACGGGGTGCCGCAACGCAGCGACGCACCGTGCCCCCAAGGGACGGGGACAGGAGCGCGACTATTGGCGCTTTTGCCTCGATCACGTACGCGAGTACAACCATTCCTACAATTTCTTCGCCGGCATGAGCGACGAGGCGGTGGCGCGCTATCAGAAGGATGCCATCACAGGTCATCGTCCAACCTGGAAGATGGGTACCGGCGGTGGGCGCCGCGCGCGGATTGATCCCACGTCTCCCCACGAGGCAGGCGATCCGTTTGGCGTGTTCCAAGAATTCGGTGCTGGGCCGCGAAAGGGCGCCGAGCAGGCGCGGGTCGAAGCGCGTACCGTCCACAATGCAGCTCGCAAGGCACTACACGCGCTCAACCTTGAGGAGGATGCGTCGCGCGCCGACATCAAGGCTCGCTTCAAGCTCCTGGTGAAGCGACACCACCCCGATGCCAACGGCGGCAGCACCGCCTCCGAGGATAAGCTTCGCGACATTATCGCTGCGTACAATTATTTGAAGTCAGCGGGATTTTGCTGAGCTGCGGCGGCGCACCCGTAGATCTTGACGGTCGTCTGAGTCGCCGCCATTTGACCGGTGCAAGTCGATCGGCAGACTCTTCTGCGGCGCGGTCATGCTTTGCGGCTACCGCAAGGCTGGGTTGCCCTCCGTCGCATACAGCCGCAACCGACTGAAATTGACAGGTTTTTTTCGATCTTCGCGCCTGCTTTCGCAGACGCATAGGGTTCTGCTAAGTTGGCCGGCAGTTCCGACCCGCTCCGCTAAAACACGATTCGCGCCTCGGACCTATCCGAGGTTGTGGAGGATCAATGACGACCGCTACTGAAACCGCCGGTCTGCCTGACATGAAAGTGTCGATCCGGCAGGTATTTGGCATCGACAGCGACATGGAAGTGCCAGCCTATTCAGAGGCTGACGAACATGTGCCTGAGATCGATGCCGATTACCGGTTCGACCGGCCGACGACGCTCGCGATCCTGGCCGGTTTCGCGCGCAACCGCCGCGTTATCGTCACCGGATACCACGGGACCGGAAAATCAACCCATATCGAACAAGTGGCCGCGCGGCTGAACTGGCCGTGCGTGCGGGTCAACCTCGACAGTCACATCAGCCGCATCGACCTGATCGGCAAAGACGCTATCGTGATCCGCGACAACCAGCAAGTCACCGAGTTTCGCGAAGGAATTTTGCCCTGGGCGCTCCAGAACAACATCGCACTCTGCTTCGATGAATATGATGCCGGGCGCCCCGACGTGATGTTTGTGATCCAGCGCGTGCTGGAGGCATCCGGCAAACTCACTCTGCTCGATCAGAACAAGGTGATTCGGCCGCATCCGGCGTTTCGCCTGTTCGCTACCGCCAATACGGTCGGACTAGGCGATACAACCGGCCTCTATCACGGAACTCAACAGATCAACCAGGGCCAGATGGATCGGTGGTCGATCGTAACGACGCTCAATTATCTACCGCATGACAACGAGGTCGACATCGTACTGGCGAAGGCGAGGCACTACCGTACCGATGCGGGTCGCGACATCGTCAACAAGATGGTGCGCATCGCCGACCTCACGCGCAACGCATTCATGAACGGTGATCTGTCGACCGTGATGAGTCCGCGCACCGTGATCACCTGGGCTGAGAACGCCGATATTTTTAAGGACATCGGCTTTGCGTTCCGGGTCACGTTCGTGAACAAATGTGATGAGCTCGAGCGTCCGATTGTCGCCGAGTTCTATCAGCGCTGCTTTGGTCAGGAGTTGCCTGAGAGCTCGCTCAACGTAGCGCTGAGCTGATTTCTCCCTGCTCGCGGGCAGAAATGCCGCTTGGTACGAGAGTGTCGGATGTCCTCCAACATCAAACCCAAGGCTCCGGCGAAGGAAGCGCCGACCGAACCGTTCAAGCGCGCGGTGACAGGGTGCCTGCGCGCGATCGCGCGCCACCCCGAAGTCGAAGTGGCGTTTGCGGCCGAGCGACCTGGGCTGGCGGGCGGCAAGGCGCGTCTGCCGGAACCGCCGCGCCGGCTGTCGCGGGAGGATGCGGCGATCGTGCGCGGTCACGCCGACTCGATTGCACTGCGGTTGGCCTGCCATGATGCGGCTATTCATCGCAAACTGATGCCGGGTGGCCAGCAGGCACGGGCCGTATTCGAAGCGGTCGAGCAGGCGCGCGTCGAAGCCATTGGGGCACGCCGCATGCACGGGGTCGCGCAGAATCTCACCGCGATGCTCGACGACAAGTTTCATCGCGGCAAGTTCGACG
This sequence comes from uncultured Alphaproteobacteria bacterium, assembly GCA_963833605.1. Taxonomy (GTDB): domain Bacteria; phylum Pseudomonadota; class Alphaproteobacteria; order Rhizobiales; family Xanthobacteraceae; genus JAFAXD01. The sequence goes on along the minus strand of CAWHYZ010000023.1, from coordinate 56,233 downwards.
AGATCACCGACCGTGCCGACGCCCCGCTTGAGGAGGCAATCGCACTGATGGTGCGCGAGCGTCTTACAGGCGAAGCGCCTCCTCCGGCCGCAAAGCGCCTGGTCGACCTATGGCGCCCATTCATCGAGGAGCGCGCCGGCCGAAATCTCGATCGGTTGGGCCGTCTGGTCGAGAACCAGCGGCGCTTCGGCGATGTGGTGCACGACCTGCTCGACTCGCTCGACATGGGCGACGAGCGTGCGCGCGATGAGGACGAAAGCGAGGAAGACGAGGGCGAAGACGGCAGCCAGGACGAGCAGGGCCAGGACGGCGAGGCGGCGGAATTCGGAGGATTCCGAGCGTATGAGCGTCGAAGACGCCAAAGCTTCGGCCGAAGACAGGCCCGACAGCAGCGAGGACGCGGCCGACGCGCCAGCAACCGACATGCCCGATGACGCCGAGATGGGCGAGGACGAAAACTCTGCTGAGCCATGGCGGCCACGCCATCACGGCATCAACGAACTGCGAGGACCGGACTACAAGCCGTTCACGCCGCGCTTCGACGAGATCATCGGTGCCGAAGATCTGTGTGACCCGGAGGAACTCGATCGCCTGCGCGGCTACCTCGACAAGCAGCTGGCGCATCTTCAAGGGGTCGTGTCGCGGCTTGCCAACAGGCTACAACGGCGCCTCATGGCGCAGCAGAACCGGTCGTGGGAGTTCGATCTCGAGGAGGGCGTGCTTGATCCGGCGCGGCTCTCGCGCGTGATCGTCGATCCACTGCATCCCCTGTCGTTCAAATGGGAAAAAGACACCACCTTCCGCGACACGGTGGTTACCCTGTTGCTCGACAATTCCGGATCTATGCGGGGCCGTCCTATTACGGTTGCGGCCACGTGCGCCGACATTCTGGCGCGCACGCTCGAGCGCTGCAGTGTCAAGGTCGAAATCCTGGGCTTCACCACGCGTGCTTGGAAGGGTGGACAATCGCGAGAAGCTTGGCTCGCCGCCGGTAAGCCACCCAATCCTGGCCGTCTCAACGATCTGCGCCACATCATCTACAAGTCCGCAGATGCACCCTGGCGTCGCGCGCGCAAGAATCTCGGATTGATGATGCGCGAGGGATTGCTCAAGGAAAATATCGACGGCGAGGCACTCGATTGGGCGCACAAGCGCCTGCTGGGCCGCTCGGAGCAGCGCAAGATCCTGATGATGATCTCGGATGGCGCGCCGGTCGATGACTTAACGTTGTCAGTCAATCCTGGAAACTATCTTGAGCGCCACCTGCGCTGGGTTATCGAGGAAATCGAGCTACGCTCCCCGGTAGAATTGATCGCGATCGGAATCGGTCACGATGTCACGCGCTATTATCGCCGTGCGGTTACAATCGTCGACGCCGAGGAGCTCGGCGGTGCAATGACCGAGAAGCTCGCCGAATTGTTCGACGAGAAGGCTCCCGCTCCGCGCCGCATGCCGGTCCGAAGGCTACACGCGTGAGTTCATCGTCACGCGGCACGAGGTCGCTATCGGCAGCGGTTGCTCTCTTCGTTCTGATCCTTGCTTCGCTGGCATTGCCGCAGTCGGCCTCGCGTGCTGACGAGGGACCGATCCGAGTTGAGATCAACTCGCAGCCGATCGATGCATTCGAGCCGGGCGATACGGCGCGACACCGATTTGGTCCGCTGCAGTTCCGTGGCGGTCTCGTGCTGACCTCAGCGCACAAGGCGTTCGGCGGGCTATCGGCCTTGCGGGTGTTTCCCGATGGCGAGCGTTTCATTTCGCTTACCGACAAAGGTCGCTGGCTGCGGGGCCGCATCATCTACGAACGCGAGCGTCCAGTCGGAATCGACGATGCCGAAATGGCGCCGATTCTCGGACCCGATGGCCGGCCGCTCAGTGCACGCGGTTGGTACGATACTGAGTTCGATCGCCATTGACGGACGCACACTTTATGTCGGCATCGAACGCGTAAACCGGATCGTGCGCCTTGACTACGGCCGGTACGGATTGCTCGCCCGCGGGCAGCCCATTTCGCTACCGCCGGGAATTGCCAGTCTTCCGAACAACCGGGGCCTCGAATGTCTGGAATTCGTCCCCAAGCCGATGCCGGGGGCGGGCACGCTGATCGCAATCTCGGAACGGGGTCTCGACAGCGCCGGGAATATCCGAGGTTACCTGATAGGTGGGCCCACGCCGGGCGAGTTCAGCGTGCTGCGCAGCGCGGATTTCGATATCAGCGACTGCGCGATTCTGCCTGACGGCGATCTGGCTCTTCTGGAGCGCCGCTTTAGCTGGACGAGCGGTGTTGCGATCCGCCTTCGCCGGGTGCCGCTTGCGGCATTCACGCCGGGCGCCATCGTGGACGGCAAGGAGGTCCTGTCAGCCGACATGGGATATCAGATCGACAACCTGGAAGGACTAAGCGTCCACCGCACCCGCACGGGCGAGGTCGTGCTCACAATGGTCTCGGATGACAATTTCTCGCCCTTGCAGCGGACGATCCTGCTGCAGTTCACGCTGACTGGAGAGTGAGAGAGAGTTGCAGATCTCCAGTTGAAGGGAGCTAGACCGCCGCAGCCCGCTTCTTGACCACGCGCCGCTTGAGTTCCAGGGCCTTGGGCGAAAGCTCGCCATCCTTCGCTTTCAGCAAAAAGGCATCAAGCCCACCGCGATGGTCGACCGATTTGATCGCATTGGCTGACACCCGCAGCTTCACCGAACGTCCGAGCGCGTCCGAGATCATGGTGACGTTGAACAAATTCGGCAAAAACCGCCGTTTGGTCTTGATGTTGGAGTGGCTGACGCGGTGTCCCACGAGCGCCCCCTTACCGGTTAATTCACATCGCCGCGACATTGGCTAACCTCTCACATCCGGACGTCTCCGCGCGGACGGCGGAGACCGATATAATCAACGGGATTTCTTGGACCGCGGACGTATAGTGATCGGGCCCGCGAGCGTCAAGAACTAGGCGCGACCCTGGGGGCTCAAGCGCGAACTCGCCGTGAGCCTGAAAAAGGTTCAAAATCAACGGGCTTACGCGGCGATCTCGCGCGCTCCGGCCGGGTCGGTCACCATCACACAATCGACTTAATCGGCACCGAGAGAGGCCCATGGCGTCCACTCGCATTGCGATACTGTCTGCGGCGCTTACGCTCGTCCCCTCGATCGCGAGTGCCCAGGCAAAACTCGACGCCCGCTACGTCGTCACCCTGGCGGGCGTGACCATCGGCAAGGGCGCGTGGATCGTGGATATCGGCGATGATCAATACACGGCTGCCGCCAGCGGTGCGACTACAGGACTTTTGAGGGTATTCGCCTCCGGGCAAGGCACCAGTGCAGTCCGCGGCGCGGTGGTGAACGGACGCTTGGTCCCGGCGACCTACGCCGCCAGCCTCACGCAAGACAAGAAGTCCGACGAAGTGCGCATTGCGCTCGCCGGCGGCGATGTCAGGGATTTTTCAATCAACCCTGCTCCGCCTCCGCCGACACCGGATCGAATTCCCGTTACCGAAGCGCACCTGCGTGGCGTCATTGATCCGGTGACGGCCTCGCTGGTTCAGATACGGGGCAACGGCGACCCGGTGAGCCCGGAGGCGTGCAACGGTGGGGCCTCGGTATTCGATGGTCGCATACGTTACGACCTGCATCTTGCGTACAAACGTATGGAACGGGTGAAGCTGGAGCAGGGGTATGAAGGCGCTGTCGTTGTGTGTGCAATCTACTTCACACCTCTCGGCGGTTATCTCCCGCAGCGAACCGCGATTAAGTATCTGGTGGCCCAGCGCGACATGGAAGTCTGGCTGGCTCCCATTGGGGGAACCCGCATTCTCGTCCCGTTTCGGTTCAGCATTCCAACCCCGTTGGGTACCGGCGTCTTGCAGGCGACGCATTTCAGTGCGGCCCAACAGTCGCGGGTGACCCCGACCAGGCTCGGACAGTGAGGATCGCGGGCGTCATCCATCGCGGAGTGCGGTTTGGCATGCGGAATTTCTGAGGTGGGTGACTTGACTTCTCCGGAGACTCCGTGGATTCGCGGTGACGCCGGATTGGTAGTCCGGAAACCCCTCGCCTGGATCACCGAGGTACCTTATCTGGTAGTGCCTGAGATGGGCTGCGCGACATCTCGCAGTGAACGAACGGGCATAGGTGACGAGTTAGCGATTCGGCCGCGATTCGTTCGAGACTCTGTTCTGGTGGTCGTGTCGGCGGTCCAAAACCCCGGTCTGTCGTCACCATGTGATAGGGCGGCGGCACGAAAGCGAGCGGATATTCCGCGCCGAAGTGCCGAAGGTTCTGGTCTCGCAAGCGGCTTCGGGCTAACGACGTGGGCTCGTGTGGTCAAATGTCTGCCCGGTCAGACTGCCCCGACGGTCAGGTGTTCGATGTTGCGGCTTGCCGCCAGGTATTAAGGATTGATCGTGCAGTCATGGCGTCGCCCGGCCAGAACGTCCACCCGATGTTGTGGCTTAAGTTGCGCGAGACGCGAGCTATCGCCGTGAACGAAGCCGGACAGCCGTCAGGTCCGCGATTTCGGCCGCGATTTGTTCGAGACACGTTCGGAGGGTTAATGCGCGCTGCTATTCTTGAGCCGGACGTCGACCTCAAGACTTGAAAGAACGGCGCCGAGGGCGCGATTCGCCGGCAACGGCGCCAGGAACATTGATGACGATCTCCTTCTCACTATCCACGCAGAACCGTGACCCGCGCGCTCGCGGCGCCGGCGTGACCGCGGTGCTGGGGCCGACCAACACCGGCAAAACCCATCTCGCGATCGAGCGCATGCTGGCGCACAGCTCCGGCCTCATCGGCCTGCCGCTGCGGTTGCTGGCGCGCGAGGTGTACAACAAGTGCGTCGAGCGCGTTGGCAGCGACGCTGTCGCACTCGTCACCGGCGAGGAAAAGATCAAGCCGTCAAATCCGCGCTTCTGGGTGGCGACGGTCGAGGCGATGCCGCGCGACCTCGACGTGGCGTTTCTAGCGGTCGACGAAGTCCAACTCGCCGCCGACCTCGAACGTGGACATGTGTTTACCGATCGCATCCTGAACCGGCGCGGCCGCGAAGAGACCTTAATGCTCGGGGCCGCGACCATGCGGCCGATGGTGGACAAGCTGCTTCCGGGCGCCAACGTCTTGAGCCGCCCGCGCCTGTCTACGCTGAGCTATGCGGGCGACAAGAAAATCACGCGACTGCCTCGCCGTTCCGCGATCGTCGCGTTTTCGACCGAAGAGGTCTATGCCATCGCCGAGCTCATCCGTCGCCAGCGCGGTGGAGCGGCGGTTGTGCTTGGCGCACTGTCGCCGCGCACCCGCAATGCCCAGGTCGCACTCTATCAGTCGGGCGACGTTGATTATCTGGTGGCGACCGACGCCATCGGCATGGGGCTCAATCTCGACGTTGACCACGTGGCTTTCGCGTCCGATCGGAAGTTCGACGGCTACCAGTATCGCAAGCTCAATCCGATCGAATTCGCGCAGATTGCTGGCCGCGCCGGTCGCGCGACCCGCGACGGCACGTTCGGAAGTACCGGACGGTGTCCGCCGCTTGAGCAGGACCTGGTGCAGGCGCTGGAAGCCCATGCTTTCGATGCGGTGCGCGTGCTGCAGTGGCGCAGCAGCGAACTGGACTTCTCTTCGCTCGGGGCGCTGTCTGCCTCGTTGACCACAAACCCCACGCAAGCAGGGCTTACGCGCGCGCCGGTCGCCGAGGACATTCTCGTTCTCGACCATGCTTCGCGCGACGAAGAGGTGCGCACGGCTGCAACAACGCGCGCGGCAATCGAGCGTTTGTGGGAAGTCTGCCAGGTTCCGGACTACCGCAAGATTTCGCCGGCCGCGCATGCCGAACTTGTGACGACCCTCTATGGGTTTCTGATGCGGGACGGTAAAATTCCTGACGATTGGTTTTCTCTCCAGATCGCCCAAGCGGATCGGACTGATGGCGGTATTGATACCCTCTCTGCGCGCATTGCGCATATCAGGACTTGGACATTCGCGGCGAACCGACCGGATTGGCTCAGAGATCCCGAGCATTGGCAGGGCGTTGCCCGCGCGGTGGAAGATAGGCTATCCGATGCGTTGCATGAGCGCTTGGCCGAACGCTTCGTCGATCGCCGGACCAGCGTTCTGATGCGGCGGCTCAAAGAGAACGCGATGCTCGAAACTGAGATCAGCAAAACCGGCGACGTGATTGTGGAAGGGCACGCCATCGGGCGGCTAGAAGGGTTTCGCTTCGCAGCCGACGCGTCTGCCGGCGGATCGGAGGCCAAGGCGCTGTCCGGCGCGGCCCAGAAGGCACTGGCAGGCGAGATCGAGACGCGCGCAACGCGTTTGTCACACGCGCCCGATTCGCAATTCGTGCTCGCTTCCGATGGGACCATCCGGTGGATCGGCGACGCTGTCGCCAAGCTCACTGCAGGCGACAATGTGCTGCGCCCGCGCGTGCGCATTCTCGCCGACGAACAGCTGACGGGTGCGGCGCTCGACGCGGTCCAGACACGCCTCGATCTGTGGACCCGCACGCACATCGAGCGCGCGCTGGCGCCGCTGTTTGTGCTCGGTGCGGCCGAAGACATCACCGGCATGGCGCGTGGTGTCGCCTACCAGATTGTCGAAGCGCTCGGCGTGCTCGAGCGCGGTAAAGTCGCCGAGGATGTGAAGGGCCTCGATCAGGCAGCGCGCGCCACATTGCGCAAGCACGGGGTGCGCTTTGGCGCCTACCACATTTATGTGCCGGCCTTGCTCAAGCCAGGGCCGCGCTCGCTCGCGGCACAGCTTTGGGCGCTCAAATATGGCGGTCCGGATCTCAAAGGTCTTGATGAGTTGCAGCGACTCGCCGCCAGCGGGCGCACGTCGTTTCCGGTCGACAAGGAAACGCAGAAACCGCTCTATCGAACCATCGGCTACCGTGTTTGTGGCGAACGCGCTGTGCGGGTTGATATACTGGAGCGGCTCGCCGACCTGATCCGTCCGGCCTTAACATGGAGAGAAGGCGTCAGCCCAAAACCCGCGGGGGCGTTCGACGGACGTGGCTTTGTGGTGACGCAAGCGATGACCTCGCTGACCGGTTCGTCGGGCGAGGATTTTGCCTCGGTCATGCGCGCTCTCGGATATCGCATGGACCGGCGTCCGAAACCGGTCGAAACCGCGACCCCGGCCACGACAAGTGCCGAGCCTCAAGAAGCCGTCGTGACCGCGGTCGACACGCCGCCGGAAGCTTCGCCGCAAGAACCGCCCGCATCTGCCGAGGCCACCGTCGTCATGCCGGCGGGGCAAGTTGCATCGAGCGAGATCACGCCCGAGCTGTCAGGGATCGAGGTTGTTAGCGAGCCAACAGCCGCGGTCGAAACTGTGTCAACCGAACTTGTGGAACTCGCGGCCGATCCGGCATCGTCCGCTTCGCAGGCGACGGTCGCAGCGCCAGCCTTCCAAATCGCAGAGCCTGCCGCAGAAGACCAACAGTTCATCGAAGTCTGGCGTCCTGGTCGCGCCGAAGATCGGCGGCCGCGCCGCCACCATCGGCCCGCGCGCGACAAGAAAGCCGAAAACATGCCGGCGCAAACGGCGTCCCCTGCCGTTTCGGCTCCCGAGGCGGATGCGGCACCGCGTGAAGAACCGCGCCGCCATCGCGATCACCGCCGCACGCAGCGCGAGGCGTTGGAACGGCCGCCCGCTCGCGACGGCGGCGAGCGATCGGAACGCCGCGACCGACCCGATCGTCAGCGGCGAGAGCGACGCGATGACGACCGTCCACCGCGAACGTGGGAAGCAGGTCGCGAACGGCGCGGCAAGGAACCCGATCCGAATTCGCCGTTCGCAAAACTTGCCGCGCTGAAGGCGCAGCTTGAAGCCGACGCCAAGGATCGGCGTTGATTGCAAGCATCTGCGCGGCGAAGCCAACCAGGTTCGCCATTGCCTGACTATCATCAGCGCATCGATAAATGGCTATGGCACGCACGGGTCGTGCGCACGCGCACCGCCGCAGGAGCACTGGCGGCGTCTGGGTGCGTTCGGATCAATGGCGCGCGAATTGATGCCGCCAGCCGGGCCGTGAAAGCCGGAGATGTCTTGACGATTGCACTCGATCGCGGCGTCCGCGTGCTCAGGGTGTTACGGTTTGCCGAACGTCGTGGCGGCGCCGAGTTGGCGCGCACGCTCTATGAAGACATTTCCTCACGCTCGGTGACCCATCCGGTATCGGATACGCCACATTGATCGGGGGAAGCGCGTGGCCCATCATGGACGTCCGCGCCCTTCTCTTGCACATGGCGTGCCCATACGTTAGAGCAAAGCCCGTTTGAGCGAGACGGTATTCGCTCACAAATGCTTTGATTTTGCGCGTGTTCTGGTCGCAATGGTGAGCCACCCGCGGGACGCCCCGAAGGCGGCTTGCCCAGAACATGCGACTGGCAACCCCGAAGTGGTCGTCTTTCAGCGGCCGGAGCTGGTAATGACTTACGTCGTCAACGAGAGCTGCATCAAGTGCAAGTACATGGACTGCGTAGAGGTCTGTCCGGTCGACTGCTTCTACGAAGGCGAAAATATGCTCGTCATTCATCCTGACGAATGCATCGATTGTGGGGTTTGCGAGCCTGAATGTCCGGTCGAGGCGATCAAGCCGGATACCGAGCCGGGTCTCGAAAAGTGGCTTGAGATTAACGCAGAGTTTGCCAAGACTTGGCCCAACATCACGGTTAAGAAGGATCCTCCAGCAGACGCGAAGGAATTCGAAGGTGCGCCTGACAAGTTCAAGAAATATTTTTCTTCAGAACCCGGCAGTGGCGACTGAAAATATCGTAGATTAACGATTTGTCATATTTCTTCGCGGGAAAGTTGCCGCCTTTGTCGGATTTTTGCGCCGCAAACCATTGAAATCGGCCGAAAATGTGCTATATTGGCGACACATGAACAAAAATCATGAGCGCCTCCGAAAAGCTCCCTGCGGGGAGCATATTTTTTACGGGGGTTCCACCGAGGAAATCGTCTAACAGGGGCGTGCACGTTGCACGCGAGTAACAGTGGCAGGCAAGACGCGTCATAGGTCCAAGAAGACCACAAAACTGTCCTCGGCGGCACGCCGCAGGGCTTCGAACGCCTCTCGCGGCGCGAGCCGTAGGGGGGCTTCCGTAGCAAAGCCAATCGGCCGGAGGCCGGGAGGCGAAGGAGTTGCGCAGGGAATGACCGCCAAGAAGACAACCCAGCGGCAAGGGTTTAAGACCAACGAGTTCATCGTTTATCCAGCTCACGGCGTTGGCCAGATCATGGCCATCGAGGAGCAGGAGGTTGCGGGGCTGAAGCTCGAGCTCTTCGTCATCAATTTCGTCAAGGACAAGATGACGTTGCGAGTGCCCACCACCAAAGTGGCGGTCGTCGGCATGCGCAAGCTGGCCGAGGAGTCGCTGGTGAGGCGCGCCCTTGAAACCCTCAAGGGGCGGGCGCGGGTCAAGCGGACCATGTGGTCGCGCCGGGCCCAGGAGTACGAAGCCAAGATCAATTCGGGCAACATCGTTGCCATCTCGGAAGTGGTTCGAGACCTCTATCGCTCTGAGACTCAGCCCGAGCAGTCCTACAGCGAACGCCAGCTTTACGAGGCGGCGCTTGACCGGCTGTCGCGCGAGATTTCGGCGGTACAGCGCATTACCGAGACCGAGGCGATCAAGGAAATCGAGGCGGCGCTCGCCAAGGGCCCGCGCCGCGGTGGCCCGAAGGCAGACGAGATGGTGGAGGAAGAGGCCGCCTGATCGCGTTCCACGAGGATTACGTGACGAAGGCCCGGCAAACAAGCCGGGCCTTTTGCTTTTGCTGCTATGTCGCAAACCTTGGGCGTAGTGATATCGAGGGGGCGGCTGACCCGCCATCCGCGCGATTCTTCACTCTACCAGGATCTTGACCCGCCCCTCGGGCTTCACCTGCTCGGATGGGCCTAATCCGTTGATCACGCGGAAGCGTTCACCCGCATGGTCGAGATGCGCCATATGGTGCTGAGCGAATGATTCGACCGTGTCACCCGGCCGTACCGTAACAATTTTGAGCCGCAAGGGTTTGGCGGCTTCGATCTCCGACAGACTGAGGCGCCGAAATGAATCCACGGAGGCCCGGAATGCCTGCTCGGCAGCTGGCGTCATGGTCTTGGCGGCGTAGATGAATCGATAGACTTCGCTGCCGAAACGCAGGGCATAAAGCCGGTATGCCCACTCCTCGCTCTTGGCGGCGGCGCTCGCCGCGGGAAATCCGCTGACCGTGAGATCCTGCACCGAGGCCGGATCGACGTTCTCGATCCAGCCCGAGGTCAGATACGCGCCCAGCGTCTGGTCAGCCGGAACGCTCACGGCGTCGAGGCGCATCACTTGGCCGCCGCCCTCCTTGACCGCAAGCACAGCTTGCGCCGCGTTGTCGATCGAGAAGCCTTCGGGCACAACGAAGGTGAACCCGAGCCGCGGATGCACAAAGCGCCGGCCGCGCGCGAAGCCATCGGCCGGGTCCTCGCCATAGACGATGCCGTCGAGGGCGGCGAGATACGCCGCCTTGTCGCGCTCCCCGGCACCCGGAGCCGAAAACTGGCGGGCGTTGAGCTGGGCATTCTTGATGCGCTCGGGTGTTGCCGGGTGGGTCGCCATGAAATCGACCGACGAATCCTTGCCGCTGGCACCGGCCTTGAGTTCGGCGTTACGTCCCATTGCAGTCAGGAACCGCACGGCCCCGTAGGGGTCAAAGCCGGCGCGCGCCGCAATTCCGACGCCGATACCGTCAGCCTCGAACTCCTGGGCCCGCGAGAAGCTCGCGAGCGCGATCTTGGATTTGGCAAGCGCGAGTGCACCCACCGAGGGATCGCTCAAGACATCGCTGACCACCCGGCTTGCGATCGCGGCCTGACGGGCCTGATCCTGGCGCATGGAGGCGTGATCCGCGATCACATGCGCCATCTCGTGCGCCATCACGGAAGCGAGCTCGGACGTGTCGGTTGCCAGCGCCACGAGGCCGCGGGTGACGTAGAGCTGGCCGGACGGGAGCGCAAATGCGTTGATGGCCGGCGAATTGAGCACCGTCACCTTGTATTTGATGTCCGGCCGTTCCGACGCGGCGACCAGCCGGTCGACAGTCTTGTTCAATAGTGCCTCGAGCCGCGGATCGTTGTAGCTGCCGCCATAAGCGGCCAGAATGCGCTGGTGCCCGCGGGCAATCGCGTTGTCGTTCCCGGCAGCTTGCCGGGACGGGTCCGGCAACAAGATCTCGCGCTCGCTCTGCTGCAGCAGGGGCGAGCAAGCGCAAAGCCAGAGCGCGAGTGCGACTGCGCCGAACGCCCCGACCCCGCGGTTGTGCTGCCCTGAACTCATCGCTCGGCTTTATCGATCAGCGATTTCTATTTGCCCCGGCGCAATGGCCTCGATCCAAGGGCCACCCCGCTCTTCGACCACGCCTCGTACCCGCACCCGCCGGCCGGCCAGCGACTTGGGGTCCAAACCGCTCCCGGCAAAGAAACGCCCATTTCGTTTCAGAATGGTAACGGTGAAATCCTCGCTCCACCGCCGGCCGAAATTGACGTAGATCGTGCCGCCGCTCTCGCGCACGGACACTACCTTGCCCTCGACGACGATAAAGCGGCCCCGCGCTGCCAGTATTGCGGCGGGATCGTCGGCGTTTCTCGCGGCATAGTACGGATCCCCCCATAGTCCGAGCTTGCCCGTCCGGGCCACGCGCTCGGCCGCGATCAAGTCCGTCGAACAGTTCTGGTTGGCAGCGTATGGCGAAACGAAGGCGTGACCGGCAGCGACCAGGTCGCGCTCGATTGATCGCGGCGCTTCGTTTTGCGCGAAGTACGCCTGCGCCAGCAACCGGCCGTAACGGTCCGTGCCCATGGCGCTGAGCAAAATCTCCTTTTCGGCTACCAGTCGGGTCAGCGCCGCGCTGCTGGCACGCGCGCCGCCCCCACCGTCCGGAGCAGCCGAACCGCCTGCCGGGGGTATCGCCGGTGCCTCGATCATCGCAAGGCGGACGGTGCGGCCGTCGGCCAAGACGAAGGTGCGGCCATCGGTCACGGCCGCGACCGCCCCGGCGCTCTGAGGGTCGATGCGGCACTCCGCGGCGAACGTGGTCGCAACGGCCAGCGCCAGCACGGCCCCAGCCAAAATCGCGCGTGACGCGCGCGCAGACAAAGACCGTATCCGAGCCAAATTTAAAATTTGCTGGTTTGAGTGAGCCGCATTATCACGACAGGAACAGGATTTTTGGGAGGATACCATGCGTTCACAGGGCGTCTCGATCATCGCCGCCGCGATTCTGTGTTGCGGCGCCGCACAGGCGGAAATCGCCAACGACAAGGTCAAGATCGGGGTGCTCACCGATTTGTCAGGTATTTACGAGGCCGGTACCGGCAACGGCTCGGTCGAAGCGGTGAAGATGGCGGTCGAGGAATTCGGCGGCAAAGTCAACGGCAAGCCGATCGAGGTCTTGGCCGGCGATCATCAGAACAAACCCGATCTCGGCGCCTCCATCGCCAATCGCTGGTATGACGTTGATAAGGTCGACGCCATCGCGGACCTTGTGAACTCGGCGGTCGCCTTCGCGGTGCTCGATATCGCAAAGCAGAAGAACAAGGCGATCCTGCTCGCCGGCGCCGGCTCCGCTGACTTCACCGGCAAGGCATGTGCGCCCGACAACAGCGTGCATTGGGTCTACGATTCCTATGAACTCGGCGCCGCGATCGGCGCAGCGGTGCCGCAGCTAGGCAAGAAGTGGTTCCTGTTCAATGCCGACTATGCGTTCGGCGCCGCCATGGAGGTGGGCGTGCGGCGCGCGCTCGATGCCCAGGGCGCGACCGTCGCTGGCAGTCTCAAGCATCCGCTGGGAACCACCGATTTTTCGTCCTATGTCTTGCAAGCCAAGGCCGCCAATCCGGACGTGATCGCGCTCAACAGCGGCGGCGATGACACCAACAACGCCATCAAGGCGGCGCGCGAGTTCGGTCTCAATGCCAAACTGGTCGGCTTCGGCGTCGACCTGCCGTCCGGCATCAAGGCCATGGGACTCGAGACCGCGCAGGGCGTCTGGTACGTCACGCCCTGGGTTCAGCATAGCGATGCCGATACCAAGAAATGGGTCGACACATTCATGGCGCGCCGCAAAGTCCCGCCTGGCTCGTTCCAGGTCGGCGCCTATTCGGCGGCGAAGAGCTACCTCAAGGCGATCGAAGCCACCAATTCGACCGACCCCAAGGTCGTGATCGCCAAGATGCGCGAGATGCCGGTGCGTGACGTGTTTACGCAAGACGGCTATCTGCGCCCCGACGGTCGCATGGTGCACAGCGTCGCCCTCATGCAGATCAAGACCCCGGCCGAATCCAAGGGCGAGTGGGATCTCACCAAGGTGATCGGGACTTTGCCCGGCGACAAGGTGTTCCGGCCGCTTGCCGATGGTGGCTGCCCGGCGCTCGCCGGGAAATAGGTCAAACACATGCCGGTCGCCACGCCGCGCGCGGACGACGTGACGCTGCGCATGGAGAATCTGACCAAGGAGTTCCGCGGCTTCACCGCCGTGCGCAACCTCACGCTCGACGTTCGTCGCGGCACCATTCACGCACTGATCGGTCCGAACGGCGCCGGCAAGACTACGGTGTTCAACCTCGCGACCAAATTTCTGAACCCGACCAGCGGCCGCGTGTATTTCAAGGGCGTCGACATCACCCCGATGCAGCCGGCCGAGGTCGCGCGGCTCGGCATGGTGCGCTCGTTCCAGATTTCCGCGGTGTTCGCCAACCTCACCGTGCTCGAAAACGTGCGCATCGCCCTGCAGCGTTTTCGCGGTGACGGCTTCTTCTTCTGGCGCTCGGAACGCGCGCTCGATGCGTTGAACGATCGCGCCCGCGCGCTACTCGCCGATGTCGGGCTTGAGCCGTTTGCCGACAAGAAGGCGATCGAGCTCTCCTACGGACGCCGCCGCGCGCTCGAGATTGCGACCACGCTCGCGCTCGACCCGGAATTACTGCTGCTCGACGAGCCGATGTCGGGATTGGGCCAGGAAGACATCAGCCGCATCGCCGAGCTGATCAGACGCAGCGCAGCCGCCCGCACGGTCTTGATGGTGGAGCATAATCTCTCCGTCGTTGCCGATCTTTCGGATCGCATTACGGTCCTGGCGCGGGGCGAAGTGCTGGCCGACGGGCCCTATACCGACGTTCTCGCGCGACCCCGCTGTGATCGAGGCCTATCTGGGATCAGACAATGACTGACGGCGCCGGTCCGAGTTCGACCTGCTTGGCGATCGAGGACCTGCATGCGCTTTATGGCGATTCGCATGTGCTGCAGGGCGTCTCGCTCAAGGTCAGTCGCGGCGAGGTCGTGACCATCATCGGTCGCAACGGGGCCGGCAAGACGACCACTCTGCGCGCCATCATGGGACTGCTCGACAAGCGGTCGGGCTCGATCAACGTGTGGGGGCGCGAGGTGATCGCGGACCCGCCCGAGCGCATCGCCAAGCTCGGCGTTGCCTATGTGCCGGAAGAGCGCGGCATCTACGCAACCCTCGACGTGATCGAAAACTTGCTGCTGCCGCCGCGGGTCGGGCCCGGCGGCATGCCGCTCGAGGAGATCTTCCGGCTATTTCCCAATCTGCGCGAACGACGCCGCAGCCAGGGAACGCGGCTCTCCGGCGGCGAGCAGCAAATGCTCGCCATTGCCCGCGTGCTGCGCACCGGGGCTCGCTTGTTTCTGCTCGATGAGCCGACCGAGGGCCTCGCCCCGGTGATCGTTCAGCAGATCCGCGTCGCGATCGATATGATGAAACAGGAAGGTCACACGATCCTGCTGGTGGAGCAGAACTTCCGCTTCGCGCAACGGCTCGCTGACCGTCACTACGTCATGGAGCGCGGCCGCATCGTCGATATGATCGCGCGCGCCGACGTGACGAGCCAGAGCGCACGCATTCAGGCTTATTTGGGGATCTAGCGTCGTGAACTGCGTCAATTTGTTGCTCAATCCGCAGCTGTCGAGCGGGCAAATTCTAGTGGGGCTGATCAACGGCTCATTCTACGCGCTGCTCAGCCTGGGTTTCGCGGTGATCTTCGGGCTTCTCGGCATCATCAACGTCGCGCAGGGCACGTTCTACATGCTGGGCGCGTTCGGCTCCTGGATGCTGCTCAACTACGCCGGTGTCGGCTATTGGCCCGCGCTGATCCTCTCCCCGCTGATCGCCGCCGTCGTCGGCATGGCGATGGAGAAGACCCTGATCGCGCGCGTCTACAAACTGGATCACATCTACGGGCTGCTCCTCACCTACGGCCTGATGATGTTCATCACGGGCGTGTTCGTCTATTGGTTCGCGACGGCGGGCCGGCCCTATCCGGTGCCGATCGACCTGCGTGGCGGTTTCGATCTTGGAATCCTGTACCTGCCGAAGTACCGCGCCTGGGTGGTGCTGGCCTCACTGGTGTTCTGCTTCGGCACCTGGTTTGCAATCGAAAAGACGTCGCTTGGCCGCACCCTGCGTGCCGCCACCGAGAACCCGCAATTGACGCGCGCCTTCGGCATCAACGTGCCGGCGCTGCTGACCTTCGGCTTCGGCGCCGGCGTCGCGCTGGCCGGCTTCGCCGGTGTGCTGGCGGCTCCGATCTACTCGGTCAGTCCGCTGATGGGAGGCGAGCTTGTGATCACCGTATTCGCGGTCGTGGTGGTCGGCGGTATGGGTTCGATCCTGGGCGCGATCGTTACCGGGCTTGCGCTGGGTGTGATCGAGGGTCTGACCAAGGTCTGTTATCCGCCCGGCGCCAATATGGTGATCTTCGTGATCATGTTCATCGTGCTGCTGATCAAGCCGGCCGGGCTGTTCGGGCGGGAACGATAGATCATGACGACTACTTCCGCAGGCCCCGCCCAGACGCAGACTGGCCCCGCCGCGGCGCTCGCCGGCAAGGGGCGCATGCCGGCGGCCGTCATTTACGCGATCGGGCTCGTGGTGCTCATCGCCGCGCCGTTCTTCGCCTATCCGCTGTTCCTCGCGAAGATCCTGTGCTTCTGCCTGTTCGCCTGCGCGTTCAATCTGCTCGGCTCGGTGGGACTTCTGTCGTTCGGTCACGCGGCGTTTTTCGGCGCCAGCGCCTATGTGGCTGGCCACGCGCTCAAGGTATGGGGACTGCCGTTCGAGCTCGCTGCGCTAATCGGCACGGCCGCGGCGACCTTTCTCGGCGTCGTGTTCGGATACGTGGCGATCCGCCGCCAGGGGCTTTACTTCGCCATGATCACGCTGGCGCTTGCCCAGATGATCTATTTTCTGGCGCTGCAAGTTCCGTTCACCCACGCGGAGGATGGCCTCACCGGCGTGCCGCGCGGCCGCATCCTCGGGCTCTTCGATCTCAACAACCTCCATGTGCTCTACTACACGGCGGCCGTCATTTTCCTGGCCGGCTATTTGTTGATCTACCGCATCACCCATTCGACCTTCGGACAGATCCTCAAGGCAATCCGCGAGAAGGAGCCGCGCGCGATCTCGCTCGGCTACCGCGTCAACGACTACAAGCTGCTGGTGTTCGTGCTCTCCGCTGCGCTCGCCGGGCTCGCGGGTGCGACCAAGACCATGGTGGTGCAGCTTGCCTCCCTCACCGACGTGCATTGGGGCACGTCGGGCGACGTGATCCTGATGACGCTGCTCGGCGGCTCCGGCACCCTGTTTGGTCCGGTGGTGGGCGCGGTGCTGGTCGAGATGCTCCAGTTCTATCTCGCCGATTCCGGACTGCCGATTCAGGCGGTGATCGGCGCGATCTTCATCGTCTGCATCCTGCTGTTCCGGCGCGGCATCGTGGGCGAGATCACGCAGATGATCGGCGCAAGGCGCGGCGAGGGGACTGGATGATCGGCTGGGGTTCCGTCCCTCCCGAAGACAGGGTGCAATGCTAGCTTCCATCATGCAGCGCACGACCGGCGCGTCGGGTGATCGTCCATGGGCATCACCATGGTTGCCCATGGTTGCCCTGTTGTGCGCGGGCACCATGGGGCGTCCATGGCGCCGGCCTGGGAAACTATTCTCGCGGTTCCAGCGTAATTCTGACGCTCAGTGCTGATGCGCGGCGATCATCGCCTCGCCCATGCGTACGAGGCGGGCGCCAAGGCCGTCGCGGCCCATGCACTGGGCGCTGACGCGTGCGCCCTCGAGCAGAAGAAACAACTCATCCGCCAGCATGTCCGGTTCGGTGAGGCCGGCCGCCACGCACAACTCAATGAGCCGCGCGCGCTGCGCGGTCTTGAACGTCTCGATCACCCGGCGCGCCGGGTGATCGCGCTCGGGAAGCTCGACAGCCGCGTTCGCGAGTGCGCACCCGCGATCGTCGGCGGCCCCGATATGGTCGGCCATCTCGTTGAGCCAGGCGCGCAGTTGCGCGCGCAGATCGCCAGGAAATTGAGCCGCCCGGCGATCCCATGACGCTTCCGCCTCGGCGGCGAGCCGACGGAGGTATTCCGCAACCAGCTCGTCCTTGGAGGCAAAATGGCGATAGAGCGTCATCTTGTTCGTACCAGCCGCCTCGGCGATCGATTCCACCCCAACCGCACGGATCCCGTGGTGGTAAAAAAGGTCAGCCGCGGCTGCCAGAATCCGCTCCCGCGGCGGGATTCTGTCATCTCTTTCAATGGCTAAGGCTGTTTTTGCAGCGTTCATGGCGTTCCCCTTGACACGGGTGTTACCGGTCAGTATCTTTATGTGCGTTACCGGTCAGTACCACAAGCCAGGAGCAATGTCACGTCTTTCCTGGATTGCCGTGAAGTCAAGAGAGAACGCAATGATGCGCCAGTCGGTTCTAACGAGCAAAGCCATTTACCTCCTGCGGGTCCTTGCCGCGCTACTTAGTTTGGTGATCGGCGGGATTAGAACCCCGGCCCTGGACATCCTGGTTGACCAATTCGAAATGATCGGCCCCCGGCAATGGCTTTGGCTTTTGATGGGACCGCTCGGTGCAGGATGGTCATCGCGCATCGTCGCCCCGATCGTCCGCAAGGTCCCGGCGTCCCAGCCGCGGCCGGCCGCGATGGAGGCCGCCAATGACAACGACCGCGTTGAGCAGATGGCGCACGCAAGCTGACACCCGTATTCCCATTGCTCGACCGGATTGCGCAGCGAGTGCTAGACGAATTGCGCCAGCGCCGTCGCGACGCCAGACGGCGGTCCGCGTTCTGGCGCGAGGTGCCGCAAGGGCGCCGTTCGCCCGCGCTCCGACGCTCATCAAACCAAGATTGAAATCGTTGCTGCGGACTACTGCGGTTCGATCTTGGCGATCTTCACGTACTCGTTCCACTCCTCAGTTTCTTTGGCAATCATTTGATCAACGAGTTCCGCCGACCCAAGCAATGGATCGGCTCCGAGGTTAGACAGGAATTTCTTTGCATCATCGCTGGCGGCGATCTGGTTGAACCAAACCGTGAGCTTATCGACGATCGAGCGCGGTGTCTTCGCCGGCACGTGCACGGACCACCATGAGATCAGATTCATGTTCTTGATGCCCACCTCGGCCGCACCGGGAAGTCCCGGCAGCGCCGAGATCGGCTGCGCCGAGGTCAGGACCAGTGCCTTGACCCGCCCGTTCGCGACCATCTCCTTGATGGACACCGGGTCGATGAATACGAAGTCGAGGTTGTGCGCGATCAAATCGTTGAGGGCATCGAGACCGATCTTGTACTTCACCTCGGTAGTCTTCAGACCAAATGATGCCTTGAACAGTTCCGATGCAATCAGGCCGACGGTCGAGCCAGCGCCGTAAAATCCGTTGTCCGGCTTCTGCTTCAGGCGCGCGACCAGTTCGGCAACAGACCCGATCCCGCTATCCGGAGCAACAACCAACACGAATGGCAGCTTTGCCAGCGTGGTCACCGACGTGAAATCCTTGATCGGATCGTAGTTCAGTTTCTTGTACAGGAAGGGGCCCGCGACCAGGATTGAGCTCGCCGGCGCAATGAAGATCGTATAGCCATCGGGCTTCGATCGCGCGACGAACTCGGTAGCGATATTACCTGCCATCCCGGCTTTGTTTTCAACCACAACGGTCTGGCCGGCCAGTTCCTGCAGCTTTCGGGCATAAAAACGCACGAAAATGTCGGCGCCCGATCCTGGCGCGAACATGCAGATACTGGTGATATAGCGGCTCGGGTAGACGTTGGATTGCGCCTGCGTGCTGCGTGGGAGCTGCAGCACCAGGGCCGGCGCGGTGGCGGCCAGGCGCAGGATCTCTCGGCGATTGTACATGTTGAACCTCCCTGGATCAGTCGCGTTCTTATTTGAATGCTCGATTCCGATCCCTGGCCGGCGGACTTGTCAACCCGCTTGCCGGGCGGGATTCCGCTCGTTGCCCGATCGGCTCCCAAACGGCCACCTGCCGTGGCAGGTTTCGGGTTCATTCGGTCTTGAGGTTTGCCTTCTTGATGATCGGCCACCACTTATCGACCTCGGCCGTGTGAAACGCGCGCAACGCTTCGGGCGTCTGTTGTTCGCGTGTTGCGATGTCCTGGCCCATCTCGGTGAGGCGGGCGCGCACCGCGGGATCGGCCAAAGCGTCGACGACCGCGGCATTGAGCTTGCCGACCGCCTCCTGGGGTGTCCCCTTGGGAACCCAGAGCCCGTGCCAAAATGACAGATCAAGCCCTGACACCCCGGCTTCCTCGGTGGTCGGCACGTCGGGCGCTGCGGTCCAGCGGTTCTTGCCCAAAACCATATAGGCCTTGATCTTGCCGCTCTGCACGAACGGCAGCGAACTCGACGCCTCAAGACAGGCAAGGTCGATCTGTCCCGCGACCAGGTCCTGAATCACCGGTGCCGCGCCGCGGTAGGGAATCAGCGAGAACTGCATACCGGCGTTTGCTTGCAGATAGACGCCGCCCAGGTGCGCCGGGCTTCCGATACCGACGGTCCCGAACGTTACCTTGTCGGGATTTGCTTTGAGCCAGACCATCAGCTCCGAAGCATTGGCCGGCGGCAATGCGATTTTGCCAAGGATCCAGAGTGGCGCGAGCGTCAGCAGCGAAACTGGCTCCAAATCCGTCAGGACATTGTACGCGATCGGGTAGATGGCGGGCGCGCCAACATGGCTGGTCATGTTGCCGATGCCGATCGTGTAGCCGTCCGGCGGGCTGCGGACGAGGCGTGCGACGCCGATCGAAGCTCCGGCGCCGCTCACGTTCTCGATCACAACCGGTTGGCCGAGCGAAACACGCATGCGCTCGACCAAAATGCGCGCGAGATTATCCGACGGCCCGCCCGCCGGGAATGGAACGATCATCGTGATCGGACGGGACGGATAGACCTGCGCTTCGGCATGCGCGGTCCCTCGCAACGCGGCTATCGCCGCGCCGCCGAGAAACACGCCGAACTCGCGCCGCCTCATCTAATCCCCCACAGGACCAAACATCGGACCAGCGACGAAACGAGGACCAGTCTATCCGGACTTCAGGGGGTGGGGGAGGGCCATTGGCGGTCGACCAAGGTCTTAGGTCGAGGATGTGAAAATCCTACCCTGGGACAAACGAGATGATGAGTTCGAAGAAACGTCTTTCCATTTCAGTTGGTTGCGTTCCGCAATCGGCGGGGTGCGAGAATCAAATAAGACAGTATCGCGGTCAGTGCGATCAGAACTGCCATCGCCAGCATGGTGGCGCGATAGGCGCTCAAATAGGCGGAGATGCCGCTCTCGATGACGTCATGCACCGTCTTGGCATCAAACTTGTCGGCGTTTCCGGGCTGCACATAGGATTGCAGGATGCCGATGGCCTGGGCCTGCTCGGCTGGCGTCGCGCCTGCCGCAACGAGCCGCGTGCGCAGCAGAGGGTCGAACATGCCGTAGAGCAGGGATGAGCTCAACGCCAACCCCAGCGCGAAGCCGAATTGGCCAAACGCCGTGCGGGACGATCCGACGGCTCCAACCAGTGTGGGTGGGGGTTTGGCAACGAAGACGTTGGCAGTCGGTGCTTGCGTCAGCATCACGCCGATACCCGCCACAATCATCGGTACCACGAACGCGAGGTAGGGCGTCGTCTTACCGGCGAATGCCATGGCGGCCAGGGCGGCCGCCATGGCGAGCAGGCCCGTCGAAACCAGCAGTCTTATGCTTACGCCGCGCGCCACCAGGCTGCCGGCCCAGCTCGCCGCGAAAATGCAGGCGATGATGAAGGGCAATTGTCCGAGGCTCACCTCGAACGGCGTAAAGCGATAGACGTATTGCCACAGCAGCGACAGCTGAATGGCGATCACGGCATTGCCGATGTTGAAGCCGATGCCCGAGATGGCGCCAACCAGCAGTTCCGGATCGGAGAACAGCCGGATCGGAAAGGCCGGGCTCGCGAAGCGCTGTTCCTGCAGCGCGAAGCCGACCAGAGCGACGAGACCAATGACGATCGGGCTCAGCACCTTGGCGCTGCTCCAACCGGCGGAGGCCGCGTTACTGACGCCATAAAGTGCGCTGACAAGCCCGACCGCAACCAGCACCAGCCCCAGGCCATCGAGGCGGCCTGCATCGGCAACCTTGGTTTCGGGCACGACCTTCATGCACCAGATCAGCGCCAGGATGCCGACCACGGGTCCCAACAAGTAGGCAGCGCGCCAGCTGACGCCCGCCAGATAGCCGCCCAGCAGGCACAGGACCACGACGCCGAAAGTCTGTAGCGCAAGCCATTTCGCCACCGCGCGCGCGAGCGCTGCTGGCTCGGGCGCCACTGCCCGCAGCAGCGCAAACGAAAGCCCGAACGAAGCCGCAAATCCGACCCCCGAGAGCACGCGCCCGAGCGCGAACACGGCCGTGTTCGTCGCGGCCGCAGTCACAAGCCCGCCGGCCAGCGTGACCAGCAGCCCGAGCAGCATCACCTTCTTGCGGCCCAGGTGATCGCCAATGCTTCCCGTCGCCAGGATGCTGGCGGCGATGCAGAGTGTGCCGATGCTCGCCGCCAACGATCGCCCGGTGCCGGTCATGTGCAGCGCGTTGCCGGCCGCGACGACCGCGATGTTGTGCACCGCCGGATCGAGACTCATCGGCAGCGACGCGCCGACCAGTGCGAGCACCGCCGCTTGCGAACTCGCCGCTCGAGCGGCGTCATGCGCGGCTTTGCTCATGAGTTGGCTCGCTGCAAGGCGGGTACCGTTTGCTTGGCGGGGCGGTCGGTGCGCGCGTCCGCAAACAAGTCGGCGAGGTGCCGCGGGTCGAACTCGCCGGTCACACCGATGAAAACCATGTCGCTGTGTGGAAGTCGCTGCTGCGGTTCTTGCCCGGCCGCAGCCGGCTGCAGCGACCAGCGCCGGCCAACCACCTGCACCACGAATGGCTGGTCGGCCGATTCCGTGAGCCACACGATCCCCTTGGCGCGGATCACCGCGCCCGGCAGCGCTGCAAGCGCCGCGCGCAGAGCGGCGCCATCAAGCGGGCGGTCATCGGAAAAGCTCCAGGTCGTGAATAGTTTGGCGTGTTCGTCGCCGTGGTGGTGGGACGCGGGTCTGGGCCAAGCTGGCAACGCCGACCATGCATGCGCCGTCCCGCCGAACACCAGTCCTGCGAACAGGCCCGCGTCAGAGGACTCGACAACCCGTGCCCCCAAAACCTCGCTCCCGATCCAGGCGAAGACTTGCTGGCGCACGCGGGCATCGACCAGGTCGGTCTTGCTCAGCACGATCACGTCCGCGGCGGCAAGCTGTTGCCGCACAAGGTCGCCGACGTATTTGTCATCAGCCCGTGCGCGAATGGTTTCTGCATCGGCGACCACGATGGTGCTGTCCAGGACCAGGCGCGGATGGATTGCGGCCAAGCGCGCGATCTTGCCCGGGTCAGCGACGCCGCTGGCCTCGATGACGACGTGTTCGGGGCCGTTCGCCTGCTCCGCCAGGTCGTGCAGCGTGAGCGCGAGGTTGTCGCCGATGCTGCAGCAGACGCAGCCATTGGTCAGGCTGATGGTCTTGCCGTCGCGGTTCGCGACCAGCGCCGCATCGATGTTGATGCTGCCGAAATCGTTGACGATGACGGCGAGTTTCACGCCATGTGCGCCCGAGAGCAGACTGTTGAGCAACGTCGTCTTGCCGGCTCCGAGATAGCCGCCGATGATCGTCACCGGGATTTGGTTGACCATGCCGCGCGATCAGCCGGCGACCGGGAAAACGCGACCGCCCAGGATGGTGGCCTGCACCGGAATGTCCTTGATGGCCATGGGAGGAACGCTCAGCGGATCATCACCGAGCACCGTGAGGTCGGCGCGTTTGCCGACCCGAATGCTGCCAATCTCGTGATCGCGATGCAGCAGATAGGCGGCGTTCACGGTCATCATCCGCAGGGCGTCGTAGGAACTGACCCGCTCCTTCGGGCCGAGCACCCGCCCCGAGCTGGTCACGCGATTTGCCGCGCACCACATCGTCAACAACGGATTGATGGGAGATACGGGGGTGTCGCTATGGCCCGCCACCGTGACTCCGAGGCGCAGCGCCGTCACCGCCGGGTTCATGGCGGCGGCCCGGAAAGCGCCCATCGTCTGATCACGATGGAAGTCGCCGTAGTAGTACATGTGGTTGGAGAACAGTGTGGCGCACATGCCGAGGCTCGCCATGCGGCGCAACAGCGCTTCGTCCAGCATCTGTCCGTGGACCATGAAGTGGCGATGATCGAACCGAGGTTTCGCCGCCTGCGCGTCCGCCACCGCATTGATGAACACCTCAGCGGCCTGATCGCCATTACAATGGGCCACGACCTGCAGCCCCGCGTTGTGCAGTCCGCTCACGATCTGCTTAACTTGCTCGGGCGCCCGGTTCCACAACCCGTTCGCGCCCGTGCGAAAATAGCCGGGCGGTCGCATCCGTCCGGTGAAGCCCTGGAGCGATCCATCCAGCAAAATCTTGACGCCTTGAAAGGTGAGCTTGTCATTGCCCTTGCCGTCCAACGCCGCCGCAAACTTGAGCATGTCCTGGACGGTTGGCACGGTGGTTCCATTGTGGTGCACCACGATGCGCGCGGGGAAATCCGCAGCCGCGGTGGCGGCGAGCGCCGCATCAAGAAAAGCCGGCTCGAAGAACGTGCTCCCCCCGCCGTCGACCACGGTGGTGGTGCCGCAGGCCTGTGCGACGCGGGCGAAGTTGTAGAACTGATCGGACGCCGTCGAGCCGGTAAGCAGTTCGCCGGCGACCGCCTTGAGGGCGGGCATCATGGCCGACATCTCCTGTAGCTCTCCGGTCGGCGCGCCCGCCGCATCGCGCGTGACACCATCGATCTTGATGCCAGCGTAGTTCGCCATCTCCAGCGTCTTCGAATTGACGTAGCCGATATGCACGCTGGCATGCAGCAGGAAGATCGGCCGGGTCTTCGACACTTGGTCGAGATCGTTGCGTGTGAACGACACGCTGGGCTGGTAGAACGACTGGTCGACGCCCCAGCCGATGAGCGGCTTGTTGGGATCCGACAGAGTCGCCTCGATTTCCTTCAGCCGCTTGACGACGTTGGCGACGCTGCGCAAGCCCTTGCGCAGCTTGCCCGCCGGATCGTGGCGGTCGACGGAGCCTACGTACTCGCACTTGCTCCAGAGCAGCCCTTCCATCAGGTGCGCGTGGCTCTCGATCAGCCCTGGAATCAGGATGCTGCCGGCGAAGCGATCATCCAATTTGTAGGCGCCCCAGGCAGCGCAGTCATCGAGAGTACCGACCTCGAGGATGAGACCATCCCGCACGGCCACATGGGTCGCCTCCTCGACCGACGGATCCATGGTGATGATTTTCTTGGCGTTGAACACGGTGATCTGGCCGGCCATTGACGCCTCTTTGGCTGCGGGCTCGAAACAAGCCACGTATGAATGGCGGTCGGTAACAGCTTCCTTCCGCTGGATCAAACGGATTGCGACTCTCGGCCTGTTGGTAGAGCGACCTGTCAAGCTCCATCAGAACGTGCCGCGGTCGATGACGAGGTTAACAGAGCTAGGGACGCGCGATGCCGCACGCGCGGGCGAGCGAAACGGCGAGGTCGAGCAGCGCCTCGTCGCCACCGGCCCAGCCGATCAACGACAGCCCGGCGGGACAGCCCGCCACGGTGCCGACCGGTAGATTCATCTGCGGCAGTCCTGCGAGCCCCGCCATGCAGCTCAATCGCTGCGCCCGGACGCGGAACAATTCCAATTCCATGTCGTTCGCGTCGGCCAGCGGCGCGATCGACGGCGCCGTCGGTAGCGCCATGATCGTGCCGGACGGTACGAGTGCTCGGATGTGAGCGCGGGCGGCGGCGACGGTTGCTCCAGCCGCATCCGCCTGATCCGCCGTCACGGTTGCGGCGAATGCCATGCGCTCCTTGATGCCTGGCCCGAGCTTCGGCTTCGCCCGCGTGATGAAGTCACCAAACGAGTCCCAGACTTCTTTCGCCTGGAAGATACGAAATGCCTCACGCCAGCCATCGAGGCCGCTGGGTGCGACGGTCAGCTCGGTCGGGCGCGGGAGTAGATCGGCGGTACGCGCGAGGAATTCGCGGCCGAGCGCGGCAACTTGGGGGTCGGCTTGTGCGAAGGCATCGGCCGCGACGATCAGGCGCGTCGCCGGCGCTGCGACCCACTGTCCGCCCAGCAGCACTAGGCCGACGCGGCGGAAAATGCCCGGCGCGTTTGCGAACCAGCCGCCGGTGTCAAACGTCGGAGACATCGTCATCGCCCCCGTGAGGTTGACGCGGCCATGGGTCGGGCGCAGGCCGTAGAGGCCGTTGAACGAGGCCGGGATGCGGATCGATCCGCCGGTGTCGCTGCCGAGCGCGAAATCGCAGGCATTGGCGCCGCATGCCGCCGCCGACCCGCTCGACGAGCCGCCGGGAATCCGGCCGAATGCGCGCAGATTGGCCGGCATGCCATAATGGGCGTTGATGCCGACAACGCTGTAAAAGAATTCGTCGCAGATCGTCTTGCCCGTGATCGTCGCGCCGGCCGCAAGAATTTGCTCGACCGCGATGGCGTGGCGCGCCGCCGGCTTTTGCGCCGCGAGCCAGTCCGGATTGCCACCACCGGTGCGGCTGCCGGCGATGTCGTACATATCCTTGACCACGGCGCTCAATCCGGCGAGTGGCCCCGTTGCGGCGCCGCCCACGGGTGCGTCCAGATCGTGGGGGACGAAGAACGATCCGCTCACGCCATCTGCTCCTTCTGCCAATCGAAGATCGTAGCCGTCAGTCGCGTTAGTCTGCTTCATTCAGCAAACGGACACGACGCGCATCAACAGAGTATGAATCCTGGCCGAGTTCAGAACTTGTAGTTCAAGCCAGCGCGCGCCAGCGCGGCCTGATTCTGGAACTGGCTGATAAAGGGCCCAGCTAACCCGCTGACGAAGCTCGGCCCGGCGTTGGTGACATTGTCGTTGGCAAAATTGAGCCACATGGCCTCGAGCTTCAACGTCAAGTGTGGATAGCCGGCGAACATATGCTCGATCCCGAAGCCGATCGCCCACCCGAGTTGAGTGTCGTGGGAGACAAAATTGTTGTTGTTGGCCGGGCCGCAGACCGGCCCACCGCCGCAGCCGGCGGCCGGGTTGGCAAATCCGGCGCCCCAGTGATTGTTGAACGCCGCCACAGCCAGGCCGCCGGTCACGTAGGCGAGCGTCGTGCTCACGGTCAATCCGGCTCGACCGCGCATCGTCGCCACCCAATCCATCTCCGTGTGGATCTGGACATTGACGGGATCGCCGCACACACACGCATCGGTCAGTATCTTATCGCTCTTGGTGCCGGTCCAGTTCCAATCGGCTTCGATGCCGTAGACGAAGCTGCCATCCTGGATGTTGTAACCGGTTTGTACGCCGGCTGTGCCACCCATCGTCTTCGACGAAATGCTGAGCAGGTTCTCGTCGGCCCAATTGTCGAGATCCTGCACGGTGCTCCACTGGGTCGCCATACCGGCATTGGCGCCGATGTAGAAGCCCGTCCATGTGGCGGCCGCGACCGGCGGTGGGGGCTGAAGCAACAGGTCGGCCGCGCGTGCCGTGCTGGCCAGACCTGTGACCAGTGCCAACACCAGAACAAATGGCGCTCTCATGTGTGCCCCCAACGATAGCCCGTCACTCGAAATGAGATTGTAACTCAACTTCAACGGCGGATGTGTTGCGATCCAGCAACGTCCATTCGATTCCGATCGACTTTCAGAACCGAGGCCGGCAATTGGCCTCGACGGCGTCGTCATCACTGCGAGGAGGCCATGGGCCGAATGACCGTAGCTGCTGACAGGAGGCGGCGCGGCGAGACGCCGGAACGCGACAGTCTTATTGAATTGTGATGTTGCCGCGCCGGATGATCCCAGACCAAAGTGTGGCCTCGTCCTTGATCTGCACGGCGAACTCCTGGCGCGTCGTATGCGGCACGACCAGGCCGAGGGTCGCGAACTGCTCGGCGACGGCAGGATCGGCGAGCGCCTCGCTGACCGACTGATTGAGCAGGGCAAGGATTGCGTCCGGCGTCCCGTTGGGCGCGGCCATGCCCCACCAATTCGACGCGGTGAAGTCGGGAAACCCATATTCGATCACGGTCGCCACGTCGGGCAGCGTGGGCATTCGCTGCTCGGTCGCGACCGCCAGCGCCACTATCCTACCCTCCTGCAGATGGCCAGTGCCCGCGGCGAGACCAACGGGAAACAACTGGATCTCGTTTGTGAGCAGCGCCAGCATCGCTGGTGGCGAGCCGCGGAACGGGATGTTGGTGATGTCGAGGTTGGCGGCCTGCTTCAGGCGCTCGATGAACAGATGGTTGACCGTTCCGTTGCTGGGAGTGCCGTAGTTCAGCTTGCCCGGATTGGCCCGCGCATAGGCGATGAATTCCGGGAGCGTGCGGGCTGGTACCGACGCGTTCGTGAACAGCACGAGCGGCACGTCGGCGAGTTTGGTGATTGGGGTCAGTGCGGTAAGCGGATCGACCGGAAGCTTGATCAGGAACTGATTGATCACGAAGTTGTTCGCGGCGGCGATCAGGATCGTATAGCCGTCGGGTTCGGCGCGCGCGACTTCGAGCGTGCCGATGTTACCCGCCGCACCGGGCTTCGCCTCGATCACGAGCTTCTGGCCGAGTTTGCGCTCCATGCGCACGGCAAGCAGGCGCGTCACGGTCTCGGCCACACCGCCGGCCGCATACGGAATGATCACGCGTATCGGGCGCTCGGGATAGCTTGCCGCCAGCGCCGGGGAGGCGGCCAGTGGCGCGAGCGCTCCCGTGATCAGCAACTGGCGGCGGGTCGGTCTGATCATGGGAAGCTCCGTCGCCGGGTTAGAATTTCGGGAACAATTGCTGGTCGGCGAGCCAGCGCGACATCTGTGGACGCGGCTTGCGCGCGGCCGGGCGGAACGCGTCGTGGCGCTCCTTGTTCGGCCACACGTGATCGGGCGTCACCGCCATGCGCACGCGCACCTCGTCGGGGGTGACATTGAAGACCATCAGATCGCGGGCGAGCGCCAGCGGGCCCTGGTAATGCCGGCGCACCTCGCGCTCGATTTCCGGCGCGGTGTCAAAGTCATTGAAGAAGTGATAGAGGACCGCCAGCCGTGGCCGCACCTGATCAAGCACATATCCGGCCTCGGCCGGCGAGGAATGCGCCATCGTGCCCACGCCCTTGGCGGTCCTCTCGTCATAGCCCGACCGTTCCATCAGCTGAGCAACCGTGTTGAACGCTTCGTGAATGAGAAGATCGGCATTCTTGGCGTTGTCGACGAAGAATCGGCTCGGCGTCGTGTCGCCGGAGAACACGAAGCAAAGTCCGTTCCACTCGAGCCGATAGCTCACCGGGCCATCATAGATGTGCACCGCCGGGAAACTCCGGATGACGACGCCATTCGCCGCGTAGACCTCGCCTGTCTGCCTGAAGTCGAACTCGTGCGCCTCGACCTCGGCGCCGGCGTCAGGCAGGAGCCCAAGGCGGGTCGCGGTGTCCCAGGCAAACGACTTCATCTGCGCCTGATGAAGTGCCGGGTGCCGAAGCGCGGCTCCGGACCCGATGGGCCGTAGATGACGAGCGGCTTGGTGCGGCCGCCGGCCCAACTACCGATCCAGACCTGCGCGAAGTCTCCGACATGGTCCGCGTGCAGATGAGTTGCGAAATAAGCGGTGATGTCCTGGTGCGGGATTTCGAGCGCGGTGAAGTTGGTCTGCGATCCGGACCCGAAATCGAACACGAACTTGTCGCCGTTCCCGAGCTCCACCAGCCACGACGTGTTGGCCTGCGCGCGCCGCACAAACGGGCGGCCGGTTCCGAGCGCAATAACGCGTAGCTCGCTGGCGCCGAGCGGCTCCGTGTTCGGATAGTAGTGGTCGCGCGAGTTGTTCATGCGAGGCTCCTCATGTCAACTCTTGCGACCTCATCCTGACGGCTTCGAGCATCAGCGAGGGCGTTTCGTAGAACGGCCTCGCCCTTGGCCGTTCTTCGAGACGCTTCGGCGCTGCGCGCCTCGCTCCGCAAGACGAGGTCGGAACGTCATTGTTCTCAAACTGGTCACTCGAGCTCCAAGTTTACGAGGTCGGACATCATACGGGTATTGGCCTTGATCCTGCGCAGCAAGCGCATGAGCGTGCGGAATTCGCGGTCGGAGATTCCATGCAGCAGGCGCCGGTAGTGCCGGAGCACGATCGGCTGGGCGGCATCGAAGCGCCGGCGGCCGGCCGCCGACAGCCGGATCAGGACCGCGCGGCGATCATCTGGCGGGCTTTCCCGCTCGACCAGGCGCTGCGCCGCCATCTCGTCCAGCAGGCGCCCAAGGCTCGATCGGTCGAGTACGGTCATCTCGGCGATCTGGCCGATGGTCTGGCCGTCCTTGTCATGGAGGGCGCCAAGCGCCCGCCACATTGGCACCGACACATCGACCGCCCGCAGGGCATGGCCAAGGTTGAGCTGGTTCTGGCGCTGGATCGCCGCGATGTAGTGCATGGGGTAGTCGCCGATGCGGTAGGTCGAGCCACCAGGGCCGGCCGGCGCATTGCTGCGCGGGAGCCTGCGCGCGCGGGAGCGGGTCGCATGCATGCGCGGGGAGGGGGAACTCTTGGCCATAAATAATGATAAGAGTATTATATCGAGCATGCAAATCCGGCCGGTAGCAGATCATTTTTTGAGGATTGATCGATGCGCGTCGCCTGGCTGGGCACCGGAGCTGCGCTAGTCGATCCCGATCGCAATGATTCCTCGATCCTGATCACGGTTGCGGGCCATCACTATCTGCTCGACTGCGGACATGGCGCCGACCACCAGCTGATGTGCGCCGGCGTCAATCCAGCCGATGTCGGGTGTTCCTGTCGCAGCGGCATTTCGATCACAGCGCGGATTTTTCCTACTTCCCGCTGTCAACCTGGGTTTTCGGCTGCCAGATCGCGCCGGTGGTGGTCGGGCCGCCTGAGACGGCGGGGTTCATCCGGCACCTGTTCGCCGATGATGCCTGCGCCAAGGACCTCGATGCGCGCGTGCAACATCCGCAGCGGGTGCCCCGCTTTCGGGTCCCCATTGCGCAAGCGCGATGGGTCGCGGGCTATGACACCGGAGAGGTTGTCGCAACCTCTGCATTCCGCCTCGCGGTATGATATATGCTGGCGGACCCATCGGCGGGCGTGTGAAATGATGCGACTTCAATGGAAACCAAAGCCAATTTCGCCCTGAACGGGTTGCTGGTCCTCGTGGTGCTGGTGACCGCGATCGGCTTCGTGCATTGGTTCCGCACCGGATCGGTGACCGGTACGCGCGCCACCTATCGGATTGTCTTCCAGGGCTCAGTCGGTGGATTGCAGAAGGGAGGGGAGGTCGAGTTCAACGGCATGCGCGTTGGCGAAGTCGCCGATATGCAGCTCGACAAGGATGATCCGAAACATGTCGTAGCAACGATTTCGGTCGATTCCCACGTTCCGATCCGCAGCGACACCAACATCAGGCTGCGATTTGGCACGGTGGCCGGGGTCGCATGGATCGAGCTCAAGGGCGGGGATGCGCAAGCTCCGGCCGTGCCCGAGGGTCCGGATGGCATCCCGACGCTGGTCGCGGACGAGAATGCCGGCCGGGGCCTGTCGAGTTCGGCAAGCGAGCTCGCCCGCAAGTTCGACGATCTGGTGGGCGAGGAGTTGCCGCTGCACAAATCGCTCGCCAATTTCGAAGCATTCACCGCGACGCTCAAGACCAACTCGGACCGCCTCGACCACATCATGAACGGGTTCGAGCGCCTGGCCGGTAACGCCGACAAGCCGGGCGAACTGACTGCAGCGGTCAAATCGATCCGTCTGCTCGGCGACAATCTCGGCAAGCGCATCGACGGCTTGTCGCCCGAGCTCGAGCACTTCATCGGACCCGGATTGAAGAATCTCGATGCGCTGATGTCGGATGCGCGGCGCACGATCTCGACCGCGGAGAGGGTGTTCAAGAACATCGGCGACAATCCCTCGCGCGTGCTGTTCGGCGGCGCGCCGGCCCAACAAGCGGCTCCCGGGTCGGGGGAGCAGCGCGCGCCTGCGCGGTGATGATTCCCATTCTCGCTTTGGCATTGTGATGAAGAACTGCGCATTCGCCGTTCGGACGACTATTGTGTTGCGATGTCGCTCTGCTGTTTGCAATCGTTGGGCGGCCGAGGCTTGATAGCTGAAGGAAAAGCAGCGTGAAGCTGGTCAAGTTCCTGCTCGTCGTCGTTTGCCTTTCGACCTTGCCGCGGGTCGCCGTAGCGCAAGACTATCCGACGCGACCGATCAAGATCATCCAGCCGTCGGCAGCCGGCGGGCCGAGCGATGTGTTGATCCGCGTGATCGCGGATGCGCTTGCGGAACGGCTCGGTCAGCCCGTCATTGTCGAAAACAAGCCGGGTGCCGGCGGCGTCATCGGGGCCGATGCGGCGGCCAAGGCCCCGGCGGACGGCTATACGATCCTGTCGATTGGCAATTTCCTGTTCACCACTGCGGCGCTGCGGCCGAAGTTGCCCTACGATGCGGTGCGGGATTTCACCGGCATCAGCTTATTGTCGCGCGCGCCGATAGTGCTCGTCGCCAACCGGGATTTCCCGCCCAACACGCTCGCCGAGGTCATCGCGGCAGCCAAGAAATCGCCTGACGGCCTCACTTACACCAGCCCCAACTTCGGCGGCGTTCCGTTTCTCTCCGGACAACTGCTGATGCGCGCCGCCGACATCAAGCTCCAGCACGTCACCTACAGCGGGAGCCCGGCGGCGCTGATCGATGTCATCGCCGGCCGCGTGCCGCTGATGTTCGATCTGTGGGCCTCGTCCAAGCAATACGTCGAATCCGGCCAGCTCAAGGTCATCGCCGTCGTCAGCAATGAGCGCCTGCCGGACGTTGCGCAATACCCGTTGATCGGGGATACATTTCCGGTCTTCGATTTCAGCGTCAACAATGCATTGGTCGTGGCGGCACCGACGCCGAAGGACATCGTGAAGAAGCTGACTGAGGAAGTTCATGCGGTCGTCAATATGCCGGCAGTTGGCGCGCGCATGCGCAGCTTCGGCATGGAGCCGATCACGTCGACACCCGAAGAATACAATGCGTTGGCGCAGAAAGAGTTGGCGAAATGGACGGAGCTCGCGCGCGCCAACAACATCAGCATGCAGTGACCGGGAATCCCGGCAGCCCTCATCGCGCGCCCGCATCATCCGCGCTGCGTGACAAGACGACCGGATCAATTCAGTTTGACAGGTATTCCTGCCATTTGGTCCAGAACACGCGCATGCGGCCTTCGTCGCCGTTGCGCACGAAGTTGGTCGGATCCTTCGGGGGCAAGGCCGGCCGAGATGTCGTTCCAGCCGCCGTAGTCCTCGGCGCCCTTATAGCCCCGTTGCGCGGCCTCGATGGCCTCGACGTCGTCCGGCGTGCCAAACCCGGCCGGTCCGAGGAAATCCATGTAGCTGTATAGCCTCAGCTTGCGGATTTCGGGCGTTTCCTCGCGCGGTGCGATGGTCCAGCTCTGCACCAGCATTTCCTCTGGCTTGGTGGAGAAATAGGTTCGGATCATGATGCCGTGATTGTCGACGATCGCGAGGTTCGGAAAGATCAAGATGTGATGATCGTATTGGGCGATGCTTCTTGGCGCGCTCGTTCCCCGACCCGGCGACGGCTTCTCCAGCAGATGGTCGAGTTCGGGCTTGTAACTCGGGTCCCAGCTCGGATGCCATTGCGCGAACGGACGCCCGTGATTTGATGGATAATTGTAAGCCATGTGGCCGTTGCCGAGATCGAGCGAAGCTTGGTCTTGGTCTGCATCAGGGCCGCTTAACGGCCTTTCATCATTTCTTCGGCGCTGGCCTTGTTGTCGAATTCCGCGGTCGATACGCCCTGCGCTTGCGCGCGTTCTCTTGCCGGCCTTAATACGTCGGCGGAGTATTCGAAATAGGTCTGGATGCACGCTGTGGACATGGAACGGGTCCATGCCGTTCTCGTGCCAGAGCTTCCAGTTGGCATCGACCTGGAAATTCTGCCCGCCCGGCAATGATCATCATGCCGATTTCGGACTGGTCGACGATGTTGTCGATATATTCCTTGGCGCCCGCGAGGTAGTCGGACAGCGACATCGCATTGGCGTCGAAGTTGATGAACCAGAACCCGCGATAGTGCTTCAAGCCGCGGAACCGGCACGAGCCCCCGGTCGCGTCATTCCGGTAACCTTCCGGATAGGCGCCTTCCTGCGGGATCAGGCGCAGGCCGCCGTCCGAACCAAACACCCATCCGTGATAGAAGCATTGAAACACGCTGGCCTTGCCGGATTTCTCCCGGCACACGCGGCCGCCGCGATGCGTGCAGAGATTGTAGAAAACATTGACTTTGCCAGCGCGTATCGCGATTGAAGATGAAGTCGCGCCCGGCGACCGTGCGGGTGAGAAATGATCCGGGCTCGGGCAATTCGCTGATCATGACCGAAATAGAGCCAACAGTGCTCGAAGATCTTCTCGTGCTCCAGCTCGAGGACGTCCTGCTCGGTGAATACCCGGCGCGAGACTTGGAAAAGTCCGCTGGCCTGATCAACTCTCACTTCATGCGGGTTCTCGATCTACTGGTCCATGGGAACCCTCCGTAGCGGCGGAAATTAGCGAGTTAAAGGATGATCGTCAGCCGGCCTTGCGGGACCAGCTCGTCCATTGCGAGATCACAGCGCTTGCTGCGGATGAGAACGGCCTCGCCCTGCTTCACCAGACAGTATCCGACGCGGCCGAGAAAAATGTCCATGATGCCGTCCTCGATACGGGAGACATGGAACGCGCCGTTGACGTGCGTGCCTTCGTCCGGGCCTGCCCGGCCACGCGCAAGTTCGTAGTCATATGCACGGTGATCGAGTGCGGATATTCGGAATGCGCGGTTCGCTTCTTCAGCCGCTTGACCCTGTTCTCCATCCGGAAGCGATCGTCGTTGATCAGGAACAGGCTGCTCTCCGGCGATGAGTCTCGGCATGCCGGGCGTCGGGACCAGATAGATCAAGTCGTCGGTGTAAAGCTTCAGCCAGTCGTCCAGCCGCCAGGCGTCGAGCAACTCGGTTTCGAGCGCGATCAGCTCCTGTGCTTCGTCGATCGCGACCTTGGTTGGCGAGGCGAGCATTGGCCACTCCGAAAAGACAACAGCACAAAATCATCGATAAAACGCGGGCCGTCAATAACACCCCGTTGCTGGGCAGTCATGGCAGATGCGCGACCGGATCCCTCGCGGGGGGACATAATGAGGCTCACGCGGCTGCAAGGGAAGATTGCAGACGATCATCTCGCCAACTTCGGCACCACCTCGTTGCGAAAGAGCTGGAGCGAACGCAGCGCGTCGGCAAGCGGCATGGTTCCGAAAAACATGTAGGTCAGCAGATAGTTGATGCCGAGCTCGGCGCTCTGCCGCTCGATTTCGGCGCGCACGGTGTCGGGGCTGCCGGCGATGACCGTCCCCTCGCGCATCGCATCGTCGAGCGTTGCGGCGGTCGGAACGCTCTGCCGCACGGTCAGATCGTCACCGACGTTGAGCCGCCACAGATAGAGCAGGTTGGCATGATAGTGCGCGAAGGCCGGGGCGACGATGCGGCGCGCGGCCTCGTCGGTATCGGCGACCACGATCTGGCGGGTGATGCCGATCGCAACGCCTCCCGGGAAGTCGGCTTTCGGCGCCGCCGGTTTGCCGCGTTTGGCGAGCGCTTCCCGGAAGGCCTCGATATTGGCTTTCGCGCGCGTGGTTGCCCCATTGGTGACGAACTGCAGGCCGCGCTCGCCGGCCCAGGTCGACCCCAGTCGGGTTGGACGAGCCATACCAGAATGCCGGGGAGGGGGTCTGCAATGGTCGCAGCGGGATCGGAACATCCTTGTAGGTGTAGTACTTGCCCAAATAGGTGAGCTTGTCGGTCGCGAGTCCGGCGCTGATGCAATCGAACGCGTCAACAAAGATGTCGCGTGATTGCGCGTGGTCGATATTATGATGCATCAGCTCGAACGGCGACACGCCGCGGCCGACACCGACCTCGAGCCGGCCTCCGCTCAGGTGATCGAGGATGCAGATTTCCTCGATCAGTCGCAGTGGCGAATAGAGCGGCAGGAGATAAACGAGCGGGCCAAGGTGCATGCGCCGGGTAGCGCGTGCGACGGCGCCGAGCCAAACTCCCGGCACCGGAACAGTGTTGAGCGGCGAGGCGTGATGTTCGGCGACGTGGTAGCAATAAAAGCCGGCCTCATCGGCCGCCGCGATGAAGCGCAAACGCTCATCGAACTGCGTGGCCAGGGGACGATCGTTGCGGTCGACGTGGTCGAAGAGGCCAAATTTCATGGGTTGTCGGGTCCTTGCTCAGGTCACATGGGACAGGGGCAGGCGCGGGCCGTCGTTGATCTGGCGCAAGGCAGGCGCGACGGCAAGTCGGTCGGCCTTTCCATTGGAGGATGTCTGTCGTGATTCTTGGTCGCCGCTCCTTGTTGGGCTTCGCTAGTCTCGTTCCGCTCATGGGCGCCATGCCGCGGCTCGCGCGGGCTGCCGACGACCGGCGGCCGCGAAAGCCGACTATACGCTGCGCATCGGCACCGGGCTCGTCGAGCTCTCGCCCGACCATATCGTCTCGACCACCCTCTATAACGGCCAGTTTCCGGGACCGCTGCTGCGCTTCAAGGAAGGGCAACCGGTCATCGTCGATATTTACAACGACACCGATACGCCCGAGCTGGTTCACTGGCACGGACAGATGATCCCGAGCGACGTCGATGGCGCGGCCGAGGAAGGCTCGCCGTTCGTGCCGGCGCACGGCATGCGCCGGATCGCCTTCGTGCCAAAACCGCGGGTTTTCGCTTCTATCACACCCATGTCGTGGCCGGAGGCGACCTCAATCGCGGCACGTACACCGGCCAGGCGGGGCCGGTCTACATCGAACCGAAGAACAATCCGGGCGCTTATGATCGCGAAGTCTTTCTGGTGTTGAAGGAGTTTGCGCCATCCTTTAGCCGCGGCGGCGACATGGCGATGGACGTGCTCGCCGGTGCTCCGCTCAAGGAGTTGCAGCAGATCGGGGAAGGCGCCGACGAGGAAGCGCAAGAGAAAACCAAGGGCTTCGAAGTCGGCTACGAGCTTTCGGCATCAATGGCCGGATGCTCGGTCACGGCGAGCCGATCCGTGTGAAGCAGGGCGATCGCGTGCTGTTCCACGTCCTCAACGCGAGCGCGACCGAGATCCGCAGCCTCGCTCTGCCCGGCCATGTTTTTCGGGTCGTCGCGCTCGATGGCAATCCGGTGCCGACGCAAGCGGACGTGCCCGTGCTCTGGCTTGGAACCGCTGAGCGCATCTCCGCGATTGTCGAAATGAAACATCCCGGCGTGTGGGTGATGGGCGATCTCTCCGATGATGATCGCGGCCACGGCATGGGTATCGTCGTCGAATACGCGGGGCAAAGGGCGAGCCGCAATGGACCAAGCCGAAGCCGTTCCGCTGGGACTACACGCATTTCGGCAAGGCGAATGCCGAGCCGGCCTCACCCGACGAGACGATCGAGATGACGATCGTCAAACACAACGCCGCGCTCGGCGGCTTCAATCAGTGGACCCTCAACGGCGAAGCCTTTTCGATGGAGACGATGAAGCCGATGTATACGGTGCATGAGGGCCGCCGCTACCGGCTGAAATTTCGCAACGCCAGCGACGACATCCATCCGCTGCATCTGCACCGGCACAGCTTCGAGCTGACCCGCATCGGCGGCAAGCCGACCGCGGGCGTGATCAAGGACGTGGTGATGCTGGGCGGTTTCCAGGAGCTCGAGTTTGACTTTGTCGCCGACAATCCGGGTCTGACGCTCTTCCACTGCCATCAGCAACTGCACATGGATTTCGGGTTCATGGCGCTGTTCAAATATGCGTAAGCGGGGGCGCTCCCCGGGATTGAGGCACATCAACACGGCGCCGTGACAACTCCCGTACAGACGTGACGTGTTTGGGAGGAAATCCGTCATGAGACCGAAATTTGCGCGCGTGGCTGCATTCGCCGTCGCGACAATCGGCGTCCTGATGATCCAGGTGCCCACGCTCGCCCAGCAATCATCGCCGCGTGCGCCAGCAGCGGAGGTGGCGCTGATCCCCGGTACGCTGACCGGCCCCGGCTCGATGGGACCGCGTGGCACTCGGCGTTTCTGCAATGCGCGTGCGGTCGGGCTTGCGGAGTGGCGCACCGCGGCGCTCGCGCAACTGCTGTCGCTCAACACGGCGCAGCAGGCCGCATTGACCGAGCTCGCCGGGGTATCGGCCAAGGCACTCGAAATGATCGCGCATACCTGTGAGACCACGGCGGCCGAGAAATCCCAGCTGGGGATCATGGAGGCCCGGATCGAGACCATGTGGCAGGTTGTAAAGACGGTGCGGCCCGCCTATGGGGCCTTCTACGCCACCCTCGACAACGCGCAGCAGCTGCGCCTGGATGCGCTTGGGCCACGGCGCAACGGCTGGCGATGGTGAGTTGGGCTGTAACCGCCTCGCGCTTTGGAACAGGGCCTGCGTTAGCGCATGTCCCGGAAAAGTGGATGCCGGTTTTCCGACAAGGACATGCGCAAAAAGAAGATGTTGGCGCATGTCCCGGAAAAGTGGATGCCGGTTTTCCGACAAGGACATGCGCAAAAAGAAGATTTTTGAGCGCATTCCGATTCCTTTGCGATCGGGATCCGCTCTAGACCGGCGCCGTGCGGCCCTTGAGCTTGTCTGCGCTTTCGAGCGGAACGCGGGTGCCATTGAGGAACCGGCTCAGCAGGTTGAACCAGCCAACGGCAAGGATGTATTTGGACGCGAGCCGCGGCCCGTGCGCCGCCATCAGCGCGGCGAGCGTTGCGTCCGTGAGCGTGGCAGTGCGGGTGAGCTCGTCGGTCGCCGTGCAGATGAGGCGCGTCGCCGCATCGCTGCTCTCGACGGGCCCGTCACTGCGCAGCGCTGCGATCTCTCCGTCGGTGAGGCCGGCGTTGCGCGCCATGACCACGTTGGCCTGCCATTCATAGGGACAGTCGAGCAGGTGCGCGCAGCGCAGCACGATGATCTCGCGCAGCCTCGGTTCGATGTCCTTGCTGTAGAACAGCGTCCGGACCATCGCCATTACGGCCGGGAACATCTCCTGGGTGCCGGCGAACATGCGCAAAACGTTGATCGGTGGGCTCGCTGCCAGCGTTGCCACCACGTCGGCCGGCAGGTCCGCGTCCGCCGGCAACGGGATGACAACGCGATGCCCAGGATCCTTTACGTCTTCGAGCTTCATGACGCCTCCCTAAGAAACCGTGCGCGGATTAGCGCTGTCATCAGATCGAATCGGAAACTATCCCGGATTTTTGATTGTCGCATCTTCCGCACAGCCGGGTCCACTTCGCTCAATCATGCGCTAGAACCGCGCGGCCGCACGCAGCTCGTCCCGGCCGATCGGCAGGAGAATGAGCAGGGCGACGATCGGCGCTGCAAGCCCGATGTAGCCGACGTAAACCTGGGAGAACGCGCCAGCGATTGCACCGACCGTAAACGACACGATGGTAAACCCGATGCGGCGCGCACGGCGCGCGAGGGTCGTCGCCTCGGGCGGCGTCATGGCGACGCCGAATCCGGACAGCCATCGTACTGCCTCGGCGACCATATGGGTGATGTTGCCGGTCATGATCGTGGTCGGCGGAAGGTTATTGAGGATGAGCCGCATGATGGTGTTCTGCAGCGCCATCGCAAACAGCATCATCGAGCCGATCACGACGACGGTGACGTGATCCGGCGTTGTTGGGGGAGGCAGCAGCAGGCCAGCAACGACGCACAGGGCGAGAATTGCCGCCTGGAGCAGGATCATCGGAAGGAAAGGATGCCGTCCGCGTGAGCTCAGGCTCCCGATGAGCCAGGCCGAGAATGCCACCGCAACGGCAAATATCGGCAGCGCCGCGATCTTCATGGCGACATCGTAGTGACGCCGCGCAATGTCGACCGCGAGGAAGATCAGATTGCCGGTGACGTGCGCTGGAAGCAATCCAAGCAATGCCATGAACCCGAAAACGTCAACGAAGCCGGCGACGAAGCCGAGCCCGATCGGGAACGCCGCGTGCTCGAATGCCGGCGAGATCAGGCGATGGTCCAGAGCCTGGCCGGCTGGCGTTCGCGCTGCGGACGCGTCGTTGACGGCAACTTTCATCTTGCGCCCACCTGAGAGATTGCTGGACCTTGCGCGGCCGAGTAACCTTCCGGCTGACGGATAGTTGATCGATTCCAAAAGAGCAAATCCCGGCTCGCCGGCTGATTGGACGTTGCTGTATCGTCCCACGCGCTTTTTCGAGGAGAGTGAATGTGACCCGCAAGACCGAACTTTGGCCGCCAGCAAGTCTGTGTGCGTGCTGCATCGCGATCTTGCTGTTCGGCGCCGGGCATGCGTTCGGTAAAGATGCGGACGAGACCCGCAAGATGCGCGCCGAGGACCGCGCGGCCGTGACCGCGTGCCTCAAGATCGCGGCGGAGGCCGCCAAGCGGAATGCAAGCCAGGCGCAGGACGCGACCGCGCCCACCGGCGACAAGATTGATGCCGCCGCCTGGATGGCGGCCAAAGCCGCGAAGCCCGCCGTGCCCGATCGTGCGAGCTGCATCGGCGTCGTCAGCGTGCCGTGCCTCAATGTGCCCGACAACGTCTCGACCGTCGCCATGGCCGATTGCCTGCGGCGCGAATATGCGGTCTGGGACGAGCGGCTCAACGCCGCCTACAAGGTCTGGACCGGCAAGTGCGACAGCGCCGCGATTTGCGAGGGGCGCCGCAAGCTCGAGCGCACGTGGCTCGGCTATCGGGAGGCGCTCTGCGGCTTGCCGGCGATTGAGGCCCAGGGCGGCACCATCGCGATCATCGAAGGGAGCGACTGCATGCTGGACGAAACCGCCCGCCAGGCGATCTGGATCGAGGAGCGCGCCTCCGCCGGCGACCAGTAGGTTGCGCTTGGCCGGGCCCAGGTCTTGTTCGGCTGCGCGAACCGGCCTAAACACCGAGGCCGAACCGGCATGGTTTGATGATCAGTTGGTCCCGTAGCTCAGCCGGATAGAGCAGCGGTTTCCTAAACCGAAGGTCGCAGGTTCGAGTTTGTCGGGACCGCCAATAAAATCAAGAACTTAATCATAAATACTCCAGGCGGCCATCGCGCAAAAGTACCAACCAGAGTAACAGCCAGTAACAGCCCGAGCCTGACCCAAAATGATGATTATGGGTAGGTTTCTGCCCCCTTGGGAAAGCTAGCTAGAGGGCTTCTCCTGATCTTTCAGGAGTAGCCCGTGCCCCAGAAGCTGAAGCTCTCCAAGAACCCGGCCATATTCGAACGACAACAATCCTGCCGGCGCAGGTGGGTGCGCACGGTGAGTTATGCTCGAGTATCTGGGCGTCAGCAAGATGACCATTTGGCGACTGAAGCACATCCCGACCTACGACTTTCCGCCGCGTCCCTGATCAACGACATCGAGTTCAACGACCTCGACGAAATCGACAAGTGGATGGAGGCGCGGGTGGTCACCGACGATCAAGCGTCATGACGCCTGCGTCGTTGGCTCGCCAGAAAATGAAAACCATCAACATGAGCAGTAAGTTGGAGTTGGATACTCAGAAGTACCCAATCCCGTAAACGAGAAGTTGGGTATTTTTAGAAGTACCCAAAGCGATGCAGAACGGCGCGCTAGGATCAAGGCTGACGGCCTGAGCGCACTCGCTCGGCTAAAGAGTGGTCACACATATGACGACTGGCGCGCCACCGGGGAGGCGCTGCTGGTGATCACCGAGGAGACGCTCGCCGCGCTCGGCCTGCCGCTAGACGGCTGGGACCCGGACACCGCAAACTCAGCGAAGGAATTCACCCGGCGGTTCGAGATCTGGGAATCGAGCGCCGGTAGCAACCGAAAACCGCTCACGAAGCAGGAGCGCTGGGCCCTGCGCGAAGTTGATGACCGAGGAGAAGTACCGCACATGGTACGCGACGCTCGACGCTCCGAGTTGTCGGCGACTTAACTATCCGAACGCAATCATCAACAAATACAAGACCACTCATCGCGTACCGGGCGGGCGTTCGGCGCGACCATCGATCAAGCAACAGGCCGCCGAGATGGCCAGGCTTCAGGCCCACGTCGCCGAGCTGGAGGCCGCGCGCGACGACGGCGACAGGTTCAAGGTCACTGACACTGACAAGGACATCGCCAAGGCAATGGATGGCAGATTTCCTGGGAGCAAGGGGATCGGATTATTGCCGAATGGCAGCAGCTGGCGGAAGGAACGCACCGCCAAGCGCAAGCCGACCAGCAAGAAGGAGACGCAGAAGAAAGAGAGCGCCGAGCCATGACCGACAGACTTAGCCTAGGCCAACTTTGCGGCGAGCCATGACCCGCGAGCTGTATCGGCCGCGGCAGTTCCAGCGCGAGACCCTGGCCAGGATCGAGCAGGCGAACGCCATCCTGGATGAGTACACGGCCGCGGCTTGAGAATCGACGCTGAGGCAGCTGTTCTACCAGCACGTGGCCCGCAATCTGTTCGCGAACACGGTCGATGAGTACAAGCACCTCAGCCGGGACATGGTCAACGCCCGAGACGCCGGGCTCAGCGATTGGGACGCGATCGACGATCGCTCCCGGGATTCTGCGAGTCACCAGCGTGGCGCGACCCCAACGATTTCCTGCGAAGCGTCGTTCCCCAGTACGCGGAAGACCTGTGGGTCACCCAGAAGCACTACCCGGTGGTGATGATCGAGAAGGACGCGCTGATCGGGGTCATAGCGCCGGTGTGCTCACGGCTGCGTGTCCCGTACTTCGCCATCAGAGGCAACGTCAGCCAGATCCCAATTCGGGACGCCGGCATGCGCATGGCCGAGCAGGACCGCCAGGTGGTGGTGCTCTACCTGGGCGACCACGATCCCTCGGGCATCGACATAACCCGCGACCTGGAGGAGCGGCTCACCCTGTACGCGCGCAGAGAAATAGAGGTCAGGCGGATCGCGCTGACCATGAACCAAATCAAGCGCCACCGCCTGCCGCCGAACCCGGCGAAGGAGTCAGACGCCAACCTGGGCAAGTACGTGAGCCAGTTCGGCACCCGCGAGTGCTGGGAGCTGGACGCGCTCGCCACCCACTCTGCTCGCGGATCTGATCCGGGATTCAGTCACAGCCATGATCGACCAGAAGCTGTGGGCGGCTGCCGAGCGGAAGGAGCGGAAGAACACGAGCAGGCTTCGCATGATGATCGAGCAGAGATGATAGACAATCCGGTAGACAACATGAAAATTGTTGGGTAAGCTTCACTCCAAGGTCCCTGCCCTTGTCCGTCCTCGGACCTGGCCTAGCCCTGAAGGTGCATGGAAAGACGAATACAGGTTCCAGGGACATCGGTATCAGCGCTCCCTCAGGAAGTCATAGAGGCCGGTATCGTTCACCGCGGCAGGGCAGGCCTCGGGGACCGGTGAACAGGTCCTTCCCATAGCTGACCAGCGATACCGCCGCTTTTCTCAGGCGCATTTTGCGCCGATGCGGCCCTTGCTTTTGTCGCTAGGCACCCGGGGCGGCCTCCGAATAGGAGGTTTCGAGCCACGACCCACAAAAATAGTGAACCCCGCCCGTGGCAGGGCACCGGGGCAAATTTAATCAGTTCCGTCAGACGCAACACCATTATAGCCCAGCCCTCCCCTAAAATCCAGCCCGGGGGTGTGAGAGCCATGGCTGAGTACGAGTTCCACTACAGCCACTTCCCGGCCCTGGCTTCCTACATCAATCGCATCGGCGCGGAGCAGATCAACTTCAAGAAGTTCAGCGTCAGAGAGCAGAACGGCCACTACTACACGGAGCTCGCCTGGGTGCGGATCAACGACGACCGCACGATCAGAGTGCAGCAGACCAAGCGACGTACGCCACGGAAGATGAGGCGGCGGCGATCCAGCAGGAACTCGCCAAGGTCGAGTTCCCCAAGAGCCAGCGAGTAGCCCGGCCAGAGTTCAGGAGTTGATCGATACTGATCAAGTAACCGGCAACCTGTACACCTTCTATGATTCCTCCCGCAAGGAAGTGATCATGTGTCAGGAGCGGCGCGACAAGATGGGGGCAAGAAGTACGTTCCGTGGACCTACTTGCTGCTGAGGGCAAGACGGGGATGTGGCGAGCAGATGGAGCCTGACGGAGTCCTTTGCCCTTCTGGAAGCCACCCGAGCGGAGGAAAAGGGATCGATCATGGTCCACGAGGGCGCCAAGGCCGCCCAGACAGTCGACGACTTGCTGAACAATCCGGAGCGCAGAGACCAGAAGAAGGCCCACCCGTGGGCTGACGAGCTCGGTAACTACGAGCACTGGGGAATCATCGGTGGCGCCCTGGCCACACACCGCTCTGACTTCGATGAGCTGAAGAGCGAGAAGATCCAGGGCCATGTGGTGTACGCCTGCGACTGCGACTTCAACGGCAAGCAGGCCGTTCCGACATTCTCGCAAGCTCTATGGCGGCAAGGTCAGGACGATCAAACCAGATGAGGGCTCATTCAAACCGAGGGTGGGACTTTGCCGACCCTGTCCCAGAGCTGCTGATCACCAAGACGGGTGGTGCCAGAGAACCCTCAGGTCCATGACCCAGCCGGCCACCTGGGCCGGCCACTTCCTGGAGAAGAAGGAAAAGGGGCGACCCCCTACATACTGTCCCC
The DNA here is from genome assembly GCA_963833605.1 of uncultured Alphaproteobacteria bacterium. Classification (GTDB taxonomy): domain Bacteria; phylum Pseudomonadota; class Alphaproteobacteria; order Rhizobiales; family Xanthobacteraceae; genus JAFAXD01. The sequence goes on along the minus strand of CAWHYZ010000023.1, from coordinate 12,223 downwards.
CATGTTCGTTGAGGAGTGGGTCTACCTCGTGGAGCTGGACATGTTCGCTCATGCTGAGCTGCCCGGCTTCGTGTTCTGGAAGGAGAAGGACTTCAACAAGTACATCCGCCAGTTCTCCGACGTGGACAACACCGCCAGGCTGCTCATCCGGAACCCTGCCAACCAGGGCTACACTGCCAAGTACGATCCCGGCGCAAGCCCTGGCCTGTTCCATGATGACGAGGCCATGGGCAAGGCCACGTGCTTTCAACACCTACGTGCCCTCCACGATCAAGGACTACAGCCAGGGAGGAGAGGAGCGAAGCTCGGGAAGGACTACGCCAAGCCGTTCGAGGACTTCCTGGTGAAGCTCATCCCGGTGGAGCAGGACAGGTTCACTGTCTCCAAGTGGTCGGCCACGCTCATGGCCAAGGGCGGGACCAAGATGCACTTTGGTTGCTCCTGATCAGCGAGATGCAAGGTGTGGGCAAGAGCACGCTCGGGCAGGATCATTGGCCAAGGTGCTCGGCACGGACACGTCGACTACACCACTCGAGGCAGGTCTGCTCGGCAGCTTCACGGCTGGGCCCAGAGGCAACTGGTAGTGGTCGAGGAGATCTACGCCGGTCACGACCGCAGGCGTACAACAAGCTGAAGAACATCGTCACCGAGACCAAGGTGGAGATCAACCGCAAGTACATCGAGGAGTACAAGGTGGACAACCACGTCCACATCTTCGCCACCAGTAACAGCCCGCGAGCACTGAAGCTGCCCAATGAGGACAGGAGGTGGTTCGTGCCCCAGGTGAGTCAAGAGAAGCAGCAGAAGCAGTTCTGGGTCGACCTCAACCACTGGCTTGAGGAGGAGGACGGCTACCGGAAGGTCAAGCTGTGGGCCCAGGAGTTCGTTGCAGAGCACGGAGCATTCCATGCAGGTGATGAGGCCCCAGACAGCAGCATGAAGAGGGAGGTGATCAGCGAGTCATTCAGTCCCGGAATGGAGCTGGTCGACAGGGCCTTCTCGTGGATTGCTCAGGCCTTTGAGTCAAAGGACCAGAAGATGTGACCAGTGAGTGTCATGTTGTTGATCAAGGTGGCAAGATGGTGAAGGTGGATTCCCGAGCAGCGGAAGATCATGAACATGGCCCTGCAGGAGCCTCAGCAGCACATTGGGGTGTGGGACAAGCATGGGGTGCTGGCAATCCAGGACCACATCTACAAAGGTGTCCAGCACGACAAGCTGGAGAAGCCTGCCGCCTGCAAAATCGCGCGCAATAATGACCCCCTGAGGGGCGATTTCGCGTCCAATTCCGACCCCTCCTGACGTTCCTGTGTCAGCGTCCTTCCCTTTGGCCCCGGTGGGCCGGGAAGGGCTGTGGGGATGATTGGCGTGGACCTGATCGGCCAGATACGACGCGCCTATTTCGAGCAGCACCGCTCCATCAAAGAGATCGTGCGTACGTTGAGGGTATCACGCGCGACGGTGCGCAAGGTCATCCGCGGGCACAAGACTGAGTTCAAATACGTGCGGGGAGTTCAGCCTACGCCGAAGCTTGGCGAGTGGGTCGAGGTGCTGACGGAGATCCTGGACAAGGAATCCAAGCTGCCGAAGCGGGAGCGTCGCTCGACCCAGCGGCTGTTCGAGGAACTGCGCGGGCGCGGCTATGACGGCGCCCACGACAGCGTGCATCGGTTCGTCAAGGGCTGGCGCGACGAACGTACCCGGGTTCCGGTGCATGCCTATGTGCCGATGAGCTTCGCGCCTGGGGAAGCCTACCAGTTCGACTGGAGCCATGAGACGATCACGCTCCAGGGCCTGCCGCTGACGATCAAGGCGGCGCACATGAAGCTGTCGCACAGCCGCATGCCGTTTGTGCGCGTCTACTTTCGGGAGACCCAGGAACTGGTGTTCGACGCCCACGACAAGGCGTTCCAGTTTTATGGCGGGGTCTGTCGGCGCGGCATCTACGACAACATGAAGACGGCGGTCGAAGCAATCTTCGTCGGTAAGGCGCGTCGATATAATCGCCGCTTTCTGCAGATGTGCTCGCATCACCTGATCGAGCCGGTGGCCTGCACGCCCGCCTCCGGATGGGAGAAGGGGCAGGTCGAGAACCAGGTCGGCAATCTGCGCGACCAAATGTTCCGGCCCAAGCCGCGGGTGAAGAGTCTCACCGAGCTGAATGCGTGGCTGGAAGATCAGTGCATCGCCTACGCCCAGCGAACCAAGCACCCCGAGTTCAAGGATCGAACCGTCTGGGACGTGTTCCAGGAAGAACGCGCGAGCCTGATGGAGCTGCGCGGCCCGTTCGACGGGTTTGTCGAGAAGGCCGTCAGGACCAGCACCACTTGCCTGATCATGGCCGATCACAATCGCTACAGCGTCGATGCGCGGGCCGCTGGCCGGATGGTGCTGGTGCGCTCCCATGCCGAACGCATCGTGGTGCTGCTGGGCGACGAGGTGGTCGCCGAGCATCCGCGCCACTTCCGGCGCGATCAGATCATCTATGATCCCTGGCACTATCTACCGGTTCTGATGAAGAAGCCCGGCGCCTTGCGCAACGGCGCACCATTCAAGGACTGGGATTTGCCGCCCGCCCTGACCCAGGTCCGCGCCAAGCTAAAGCAACACGCCGACGGGGACCGCCAGTTCGTCAAGGTGCTGGGCGCGGTGCTCGATCACGGGCTGGCCGCCGTCGAAGCCGCCTGTGCGGAAGCACTGGAGGCGGGCATCGCCAGTGGCGATGTGATCCTGACCGTGCTGGCGCGCCGGCGGCAGCCCGTGGCGCCGCCCAGCATCACCACACCCGAAGCACTGCGCCTGAAGATCGAACCCGCGGCCGATTGTGGCCGCTACGACGGCATAAGGAAAATCGCCTGATGGAACGCCATGAGATTCTGGAGGCCATGAGCGAACTGAAGCTTTACGGCATGCGTGCCAGCTTCGATGAGGTTGCCGGTAAAGGTCTTGCTCGGCGCGATGAGATCTATCCTCTCATCGCCAGCCTGATCCGGGCCGAACGCACCCACCGGCAGGCCCGCTCGATCAGCTACCGCATCGGCGGAGCCAAGTTCCCGGTTCTCAAAGATCTCGACAAGTTCGTCTTCGCCGATACTCCGGTCGATGAAGGGCAAGTCCGCGAACTTGCCACCGGCACCTTCCTCGACGCCAAGCGCAATGCGATCTTCATCGGCGGCACTGGCACCGGAAAAACCCATCTGTGCATCGCGGTGGCCTCGGCGGTCATTCGCTCCCGCGCCAGGGGGCGCTTCTTCAACCTGGTCGATCTGGTCAATCAGCTGGAACAGGAAAAGGCCGCCGGTCGGAGCGGCCGGTTATCCGAGAAGCTCCTGCGCTACGATGTCATCGTCATCGACGAGCTCGGCTATCTGCCGTTCAGCCAGCCCGGCGGCCAGCTCCTGTTCCACCTGATCAGCAAGCTCTATGAAAACACATCGCTGCTGATCACCACCAATCTTGCCTTCGCCGATTGGCCGCAGGTGTTCGGCGACGCCAAAATGACAACCGCCATGCTCGATCGCCTGACGCACCACTGCGACATCATCGAGACCGGCAATACCAGCTGGCGGTTCAAAAACCGCAGCTGAAGAAGGCTCCCCGGACCCACCCGACTTACCCACGTGGGTGCACAGGAACCTCCCGCGGCCGCCACCGCCAGCGCACCGGACCGCGCGCCGTCGGCCGCGGGTCCCTCCTATGCACTACATGGATAAGTCTATTCGTGCGGGTCGGAATTGGACGCGAAGGTGGGGTCGCAATTCCAAGCGATTTGACACGGCCGCCATCCGCAGGGTGGCCGTGGAACGCGGATTTCTTCGTGGGCAAGGAGAGGAACAAGGCCGTCGGCTCGCCCCACAACGCGCGGGTCATCTCCCTCTCTCGGGAACTGACGGAGAAGCCGCTGGAGGACCTCTTCAAGGAAGGGGTCGAATTCATCAACCCTGCGCAGCTTGTGGAGGAGGTCGTGGAGATGAGAATCTTTCGTTTCGATTTTTTAATTTGTCTGACGAGTTCAGAGTTCAAATAAAATCCAAGGAAGAGAGAAGAAGGATTTTATTTTGTATAGACCCCATCAGCCCAAAAAAACTGGAAGTTGGTTGTTACTGGAAATTCCTTAAACTCTAGGTGAACTATAGACTTAGTGGGTTCCCTTGCCTGACTTGTGGCTCCACAAGCCCCGAGGCAGCACCGTCTTCGCTAGTGTCAGAGGAGGTGTGCCTCCTGCATCTTGGTGGAGGTGGATGGCCTGTTCTTGGCCTGGCTGGTCAGGATCCGAGCCATCTCCGAGGATGAGGCCGAGGCGATAGGCAAGGAGGCTAGAGACCTGTGGGGTGAACGAGTTCAGAATTTGCTGTCGCGCAAGTCCGCACTGGCCGACCTTGGCTGAGGCTGGCTGGCCACCAAGGCCGCGAGCTCTGTACCCATAAATCCCAGGAATTAGTGAGGACGAGCTCTTGGGAGGGCGCCACAGAGACTTGGGACTGGGCCGGACGGGGATATGTACCTTGCCAGAGCCCTGCCCATCGCTTGGCAGCCCTGCCTGGGTGGGCTTACGGCCCCGTCGTGTGGGAACGCACCAGCGGCTTGATGGGGTTGGTTAGGCTTCGTCGCTTCAAAGGGGCGGGGGGGCTCCTTGGAAATGTTATCGTCGGCCGGCCAAGAGCGCGCGGATGCTGAAAATTCTACAAAGTGGTTATAATTTAGTAAAATATGCTCCCACACATACTGAAAAGGTTCAACCGGGGAATAAGGCAGTGAAGCAGACAGTCTAGTTCCAGGTGGCCCTGGTTCAGGTCCCGTTTCCGGTCGTTTTGGGGCCGGATTCCAGGTGTTCTCGAATCGGCAGCACCTGGGCCAGATGGCTCGAGTTTGAAAAGGAGAGGAAATTGCCCTTGGCCTTGACCGATTCCCCAAAATGGTAGCGGGCCCGAACGCTGCCCGGCCCTTGCAGCCCCACGAGCGGCGCGAGTTCATGGACGACCTGGGAAAGCTGCCTCGCTAGCCGCAGCGAGATCGGCGACGGAGAGTTGGGCAGAGCCTTGCGAGACCTACAGCACCGACACTTCGACCCGCCGCAGCGAACTACTCCCGTCGATCGCGGGCCACTGACGCGGTGAGCCTCGATGCGCTCCATGTATTCTTTCACGGTCCCGGCTTCGACCCGAAATTTGAATTTGGACTGCTAGGGCTCTTGACCCGGTAGTGCGTGCCCAGGTCCGGCCGCCATCCGCACTTGCAGACTGTGTACCTCGTCTGCTGCTGAGGGGCATCTAGGAAGTCGTACCAAATGCGGAACCCAAACAATCCATGCGGCATGTCCGCCGTGTGGCGGATATGATTATGTACGAGAAGAACTCGCCCGCTTCGGGGTTCGCTTTTGGGTCCGTATTTTGATCTCATGTTGGCTCGTCGGGTTCCGATCAAAATGGCACCACGACTAACAACACGAATGCCTAAGCGTCGATATTGCCCAAAGGGGCATTGTCCAAAAGGACAATAGAAACCGGGGGGGCGGAGCCTCTCGTGGCAAGGGTGTAGGATGCAGGGGGAGAGAGGAGGATAACGTGTCATGCACGGTTGGAAAATGTTAGCGGCAGTAGCTGCAGCCAATTTTCAACTCAACGCGCTTGCGTTTGCTCAGCCACATTCGTTAGGCGATACTTTGATCACAGAATGGCTCACATGCACACACGAGGCTACAGACAGGCTCTCCGAGGGTTCTAATGAGCCAGCCGAAATGATAGTTATCAAAGTGTTTGATGCATGCTCTCAAATCGAGGAAGCCTACGATCTTGATCTTCAGCACTCTTTAAAACTGAGCATTGCTAAAGCGGATAACGTCAAAGCTGGACTGCGCTCTATTGCACAGAAGCGCATTATTGCAGAGGTCCTTGCATTGCGGGCAAAGCCATAGAAGCAGTGAAGGCCGCGACTCCGCAGAATAGGGCATCGACGAGAGATCACTGCTGATCATTGCGCCCGACCTCGCCGGGCATCCTGAACCGCTCTGCGATCTTGATGCACTCGCCGACCGTGGTTCCTCTGGGTCTGCGTTTCCAGACGAGTCGTTCATGAGATCCTGGGCTCCAGTGCGGAAATTTTTGCCCGCCTCCAGGAAACAACCGGAGCAGCTGGGGCTCGCGGTGGGTGGCGTTCGTTTTGGACGCTGCCGCAGACATGTTCCATCACTCTGTCTGTACTCGAATGTTCTCCAGCGCGGGCCGTGCGGGTCATCGTCCGGGGCCAGGATCTCCCACGCGCCCGATTTCAAAAGCCTGACTGCGAACACACGTAGCCGCTCAAGTTGGCTTGCGCGTCACATAGGAAGAGCAGCAAGCCGCGCAGGCGGGCGTGCTCATCGGGAATCGCTCCGCGTCCCGTTTTTCAACTGTTCCATTTGGAACAGTTGATTCACCCCGCTTTTCAACTGGGGAATTTTCTTCCAGTTGATTTACCCAGCGCCGATGAGCTTGATCTCCAAGACCCGGGCGCGAATCAGGATGTTGCGGGCCAGCGGGGTCATGTGCACCTCGCAAGCAACGGCGTTCATCGCGCAAGCTGGCATCGATAAGAATCTGCGCCAACTGATTGCGGATACCACTGGGGTTTTAGGAACTCCAGTGATTGGGGAAGAGCACGCGAGAATTACAGACCCTGGCGGTCGGCAAATTCAGGGTCCTTGAAACCATTATAGGAATGCCCCAACACTTGAGATATAATGGTCGCATAACTTCAACTATGGGGCAATCCAAATGACCTCTTCGCTCTCCCGCGCACCACCTCTATCGCTCTCAGCGTGACCAGACCCGTTAAAGCCTCTCACCCGCGGCGCGCTCGCCAGCGGCCTGGGTACCACTGTCTCGCACCCATCACGGCGCTACTGCCGATAAGACGCTCGCCAAGGGCCGCACTGCCGATTTACTGACAAAGGCAGCGAGCAGCCCGACCACTCTTGCCGGGACGCCGGCGCTTCAGGCGATCGCGCTGGCGTTCGTCGACGCATTGGTTCCCATCAGCGCTAGCGCCGCGTCGATCTCAAGAAGCCTCCGACTGTTCGACAGCAATGCTCAGGTCAAGGTTCCGGGTCTGAGCCTTCCCCACGCGTCCTTCGTCGGTGAAGGGGTCGCTATCCCGGTGGCGGCTGGGCATGAGCACCACCAGCGCAACGCTGGACCCCCACAAGCTTGCGGTGCTCGTCATCCTGACCGGCGACTGCGGTATACCAACCGAAGCGCGACGATCCGCCCGAGGACGGTAATCGGCCATGACGATGACCAACACTGTCGACGACGCGCGTCCGCCGCTGTCGCCCGAAGTGCAGCGCCGGCTCGCCGAGCTTGAGCGCAACGTCAGCAATTCGCCGCCGGCGCAACAGCCGAGCCGCAATCTCACGGATGCCGAGGCCGCACGCTGGCGGGCGCAGACGATCGACGAGGCCAAGGCCGCCGCGCGCGATATCGTGCAGCAGGAAATCGCGGCGCTGCGCAACTACTACGAACGCGATGAAGAGGGCAACGAAGGACTGTTGATCGTGCTGCTCGCGAGCGTGCGCGATCACACCGAAGACCAGATCAACGCCAAGTTCGCCCAGCTCCCGCCGGGTCCGCCGGGTCCGATGGGCAAGCTGCCGCCGGTGAAGACCTATGAGGATGTCGTGCACTATGCCGACGCTGTTGTTGTTCATGACGGCTCACTGTGGCAGGCGCGCGTCGATACCGGCAAGTCGCCGCCGCATAGTGACTGGATTTGCCTGGCCGCGGCCGGACGCAACGGGGTCGATGGTGCATCACCGAGGGTGCGCGCCACGTTCGATGCAAATATCGTCTACAAAAAGTTGGACATCGTCGCGCTCAATTCCTGGTGCATTCATCGCTCGCCAGGACGATCCGGGCCCGTGTCCGGGAGATGGGTGGCAGCTGATTTGCAGTCGCGGTCGCGCCGGTGAGCGCGGTGCCCCCGGTCCGCGCGGTGAAAAAGGGCCGCAAGGGAGGCCGGGCGTCAGTATCGTCGGCTGGGAAATCGACGCCCAGAATTATCAGCCATGCCGCGCATGACCGATGGCATCATAGGCCCGCCCCTGAACCTGCGGCCATTGTTTGAACAATTCCATGATGAGGCGGCGTGATGACACTATCTGATCACGACTGACGCAAACTGCGCGAGCAGACCGAGGCCTCGCTGACGCGGCAACAGCGTTGGCAGATCGAGCGCGCCTGCGCCGAACGAGATGCTTGGTTTCGATCCGCCCGCCAAGCAAACGCGCGACCGCCACCAGCCGATGGGCTGCTCGATGTTGCGTAACGGCCGCGGCCATCTCTTGCACCTCACTAGAAACGATACGGGTATGGTGCCGGCGCGAGCGCCTCGGTGCGTACGGTGTTGTCGATAGGTGTTGGCGAATTTCACCGATTGAAAGTCAGCTGCCGGCGAAGCGGGGTCAATTGCCGCTTGTAGGGTTAGTTGCTCGCTGCCACCAGCAGGGGTAACGCCCAGGGGAAGGCCAGGAAGGCCGCTGGTACGTTTTGCCGTCGGGCGGTGCGCCTGAGCCAGCCCCGCCACCATGGCAGCGACGAACAAATATTTGGCGCAAAGTAACAAGTCCCGCACGGGGGGCAAAGCGACTAAGAAGCGTGAAATCCGGCAACCAACTTAATCCGCTAATGTGTCCGATGAAACCGACAACTAAAATCAGGTTCACCGAACCACAAATTGCGCTTGTGATGCGCGCGCATCCAAACTGCAATCTCGACCGCTTGACCGAGGTATCATTTGAATTCGATCAGGCCGGAAAGATTATTGATTGCATCGGCACAATCAAGGACGGCGGGAATATCGATCACAATTATGCTGGTAGCGGGCTGGCGCGGTTGTACGAGACGGCACGCCGCCAATTGGCAGCTCGACAAACCAGCGCAACGATATTGCAATTTCCAAACGACGAAAAGCTCGTCAAACGCGTAAGCTCTTCGTCATCAAATTTTAACAGCCCAATAACCACGAATACCTAAAATGCGGGAATGGAACCATCGCCAGTCAGCAGGACCGAGTGCTAGACTTCATCGTTCGGTTTCCAGGCCGCGATGATGATGAGATAGCATTTGCGTTGAAGATTTTACCTCGGCAGACGGTCAATCAAATCTGCCGAAGGCTTTGCCAAAAGCATTTGGTGCGCCGCGAGCGTGGACTGCACGGAAAGCTGGTCAACTTTGCTATTGTCGATGGAACGGCAGTTGTCAGTTCCTCGACGCCGCGCGCCAGCACGAACGCAGGGGCGATGACCGAGGACCAGGTTAAGACCGCGTTGGTAGCGGTGCTGGAGCAGAAGGGTTGGTCGGTTGAGGTTGCGTGGGGCCGACAGCGCGGGATCGATATCGTTGCTCTACGGGGAGCGGAACGCTGGGTTATTGAGTGTAAGGGAACCGGCTCACTAGCTCCGATGCAGAACAACTATTTTGTCAGTGTAGTCGGTGAGCTGATGCAGCGAATGAGCGATGACCGCGCTAAGCACTCCATCGCGTTCCCTGACGTGCCGAAGTTTCGACGCTTGTGGTCTGAGCTTCCCATGATGGTCAAGCAGCGCCTTCAATTATCCGCACTCTTTGTCGCTGAGGATGGCGGCGTGCTCGAACTTTCGAGATGATTATGCATAACAGTCCTCCTCGCTCAATCGAAGCCATTAGAAAGAATTCTTTCCCCGCCTCTCATGCTGCTATTTCCGATTGGAACGGATTTCCTTGGCATCCCGGCACGCGCAGGGGAGCTCAGAAGAATCGTCACAAGCGCTTGCAATTGACGTTTTTGGCACGATTAAGGTCAGTGACGAACGAGACCGCATACTCGGCGCGTTGGCGCGGAAATGCGGAGTGCCTGATCATGGCCCCTGGAACCTAGAGCTCGAGTGGATTGATCGAGACGCTCTGCTAATGGAACCGATCCCCACACAGGTTGATGCCATCGCCTTTGGGCAACGCGCCGTTCTTGTCATTGAGTGCAAGTTTACCGAGCGCGGCGGCGGATGCACCCAACCACATCCGAGAATAAGGGGCGCACACAAGGGTCTTCGCCAATGCAACGGCAATTACGCCATACAGATCAATCCAGTGAACGGGGTTGAAAAGCGCTGCGCACTTACTGGGAAGCAGATACGATACTGGGAGATCATACCCAAGATATTTGGCCTTGACGCCGAGGAAGACTACCGCCCTTGCCCGTTCAGGGGGTATGCATATCAATGGATGCGCAATGTCGTTCTGGCGGACAGATTAGCTTCAGCCCGCGGGGTTTCAAGCGCAGTGATTGCCGCCTACGCTGACGCTGATGGCTTTCCCACTGCGCAGAAGGCGCGATCAGGCCCTTTGGGACGCGCCACGGCATCCGGCAAGACGTTGGTGACCCCGATGTCCTATCAATCGATCGTCACGCTAGCTCAATCGCTTTCGACGCATCCAGCTTCATGGCGTGAATTGGGGGCATGGGGTGGAGCGCAAGATCGCAACTGCGAGCGCTCATGCCGTGTGAAGCCGGGGTCACAGCACGTCCGCTGCTGTCGCCGCGGATGCCGACGCGAGCTGTTCACCAAACTCAGGCGTGTGCCATAAATAAATGTCAATGAAACCGAGCATCATCGTTTGGGACCTGGAAACCGTCCCCGACCTAGAGGCATCTGCACGGATGCTCGACATGGGCGAGGCGACCGAGGCTGACGTCCGCCAAGCGCTCGGGTCCGGGTTTCCCAAACATCCGCTGCATAAGATCGTTTGCATCGGCGGGTTGATCGCGAGCCGCCAACCTGAGGGCTGGCGCATTGATGCACTCGGCGCGCCCCATATAGGCGAGCGCACCGAGGCCGAGCTGATAAGCGCCTTTGTGGAGAAGGTCGGGGATCTGCGTCCGCAACTCATCACGTTCAACGGTCACAGTTTTGATCTGCCGTCCTCAGGTACAGGGCGATGGTCAACCGGGTATCTGCCGCGGGCCTGCAGGTGCGGCCATATTTTAATCGTTACTACGATGATGCGCTCGACCTCTGCGACGTCCTAGGTTCATATGCGTCGGGAACCAAGGTAAAGTTGGACGAGATCAGCAAGATACTAGGCCTGACGGGCAAGCCCGAGGGCGTTGATGGCAGCCGGGTCGAGGCATGGTTCTGATGGGAAGATCGAAGAAGTCGCCCGCTATTGCGAGAGTGATGTGTTGAACACCTATCGCGTCTGGCTCGTGTACGAGTTGTTCCGCGGGTGCGATCACCGTCGAGGAACTCGATTGGAGCGAGGCGCAAATCCGCGATTTCGTGGTAACCCGCAAATCAGCTAACCCTCATTTGTGCGCGGCAGTCGGTATGGCGAAAGCGGCTGAAGTGGAGTGATTTTTCGTTAAACCGCAGAAGCTATTTAAAGAAACGACAGAACGCATTTGCCAAATTGCATGTGGCGACCTGTTCGGCATTCCGCTTCAAAAACTGCTGGCGTGCCTCGGTCACCGCCGACTGGACCGGCTTTGGTCACGATGCGGCAACGAGCCAAGAACAACGACAGCCCGCGGTCGCGTTAACTCCTTGATGGCGTGGCGGGTCGGCCTCGGGTCACTCGCTACATGCACGCCCGAGGCCACTCATTTTTCCGATAGCGCCCGACAGCAAAATCATAGCCGCACGCCCTGTATGTCGCTGAGGTCCAACCAACCACCACCGCGAGCGTGACGCCTGCGGTCGGGTCGAGGATGAAAAAGCCCTCGGCAGCAGCCGTGCTCGGCGTCGCGAGCGCGACTATGCCGTGACCGTTGCGTGCGTAGTTCCAGTTGCGCAGTCTGGCCGAAAAGATACGGGCCCCGCACTTAATCGGCGATCACCTTGAACTGGGACAACAGCATAACGGGCGTGCAATCAACTCACCGGGCGCCACGCTTCTTTTTCTTGCGCAATCGAGGAATTCATCAGCGTGCCTCCTAATTTGGAAAAAACTTGTAGCCGAGCCCATTTCATAAAGAGCGCTCTGTGAAAAGTTGGCCCGCGGAACCGTCACTAACCAATCTACCGACCGACGGTGCGGAAAATCCGGGTTAATGCCGGAATTGAAAATAATACGGACCATTTACACGTCCTATATGGATTTGCCGGTCGATTTGTGAAGGATAAATGATCAGATCACCGAGTGAGATATCGAGATAAAAATGATGTAGCTGACCTGCGTTTCTCGCAACGGCAAAACGGGTCTTTTCTCGGTTT
>CAWHYZ010000022.1:0-362667 GCA_963833605.1 uncultured Alphaproteobacteria bacterium | reverse complement strand
CCTCGGCCCCTGCAATGTCTGATCTTTCGTGGCTCAATCCCACACCCCATGCAATCGCTGTGTACGCTTCGTCACCACTGTCGCCAGGGGTCACGCAACACTCGCTACCAAGCCGGCGCTGCCCCTTACTTGGGCCGGACTTCCACCGGCTGGATCGCACCAGCTTGCCTGGCGCACTCATTCGATGACCTCGTCAGCGCGGGCGAGCAGCGACTAATGGAGGCCTCTATGTCCAGTGGATTCGTTACGGTCGGGCTCGACAGGGGCGCGACCCTACCTATAATGTGTTTGAGGCGGCGACGTTTGGGCATTCGCAGCGGCGATCCGCGGTACTAATCTCGAAATCAAGCTTCAACAAGAACCGCGTTTCTACGTCAGATTGCGAGGGAGTATCTTCAGTCCTTTTCGCCATCTGGTTAGATCGCATTTTCCACATCGATTGGAGTTAGCGCTATGGCCGCCACATCAAGTGTTGACTACTATCTGACGGTATCCGGTTTGGATGGTGGCGAGGTGGTGGCAGGCCATGTGGGCGCATTTGACGTAGCGGACTTCAGCTTCGACATCGACGCTCTTACGAGCTGGACATCGGGTGGCGGTGCGAGTGTTGGCAAACCAAATCCAGCGCCGCTGATTATCGACCTTAAACCGGGCGCCGACCTGAACGGTTTTATACAGGACATCACGCAGGGAAAGTCATTCCCCCACGTGCGTCTTGAGGGCGTGACCGCCGCGGCAAACGGCGCGCAGACAGTTTACGATCTGCGACTAGATGGCGTTTTTGTAACTAAGGTCACCGATACTAACGGGGTTGATCATCTGGAGCTCGTCTATAAGGCAGTGAGCCTGACGACCACAGCTCAGAACCCCAATGGCACTCTTGGGACGCCACAGACTATTGGCTGGAACGTGCCCACCGGAACGACGTTCACCACCCCCTTGCAAGCGGCCGTGGCGGGCACGTCGGGCGGCGCTGCCAATCCGGTTGACTACTATCTGACGGTATCCGGTTTGGATGGTGGCGAGGTGGTGGCAGGCCATGTGGGCGCATTTGACGTAGCGGACTTCAGCTTCGACATCGACGCTCTTACGAGCTGGACATCGGGTGGCGGTGCGAGTGTTGGCAAACCAAATCCAGCGCCGCTGATTATCGACCTTAAACCGGGCGCCGACCTGAACGGTTTTATACAGGACATCACGCAGGGAAAGTCATTCCCCCACGTGCGTCTTGAGGGCGTGACCGCCGCGGCAAACGGCGCGCAGACAGTTTACGATCTGCGACTAGATGGCGTTTTTGTAACTAAGGTCACCGATACTAACGGGGTTGATCATCTGGAGCTCGTCTATAAGGCAGTGAGCCTGACGACCACGGGGAGGACAAGAAACCGGTGTCTTCAAAGGCAGACAAAGTGGCTCGAAAGAAGAAACTGGAGTGCGCCCTTGATGGTGGACAGTTTCATGCGGCGGTTTTGCGAAGCAGCACTCAGCGGGGGCAAGGAACTCCGCTCGGCTAGTGTTCGTAAACCTGGAATGTTACGAACAGCGTCGATGGCCTCAGCGACCAACTCGGGATGATTGACCACGTACTCGTTCGCTGCCCTGACGATCGCCCGGTATTCAACGGTCGCCAGCTTCAGGCCTGCTGCTTGCATCTGCCGCTTCACGGCTTTGCGAGCTAGGAACCTCACGTAAGTCATGGTGCAGGCAGGCGCATCGATCGCTGGCGGCCTAGGTATGATTGGAACCGATGTTGTCATTGCTGATCCTCATGTAGATCGCGATCTACAACATGCACTGCGTCGCAAACAACTACAAGACATCAACTACAATAATTCCATCGACGCTCGTACTCGTCTCCGCATTGCTATCAACAACGTCGTCTGTATGAGAGACTGGCCTACGCTAGCCGCAGTGCTGGCGCCGCCGTCGTCATCCATCTGCGGAGTGGGGACGTGGTACCCCCGGGACCCAAAACTCGGCGCTCGACGCGATGGCAGACCTCCTCACTATCCGATGTGGGAATTTCGTTTATACATATAATGCGCCATCACACCGCCTACAGAGCCAACTCGGGTGGTCCAGCGCGTGCTAAGGAGGGCTTATCGTGAGATGGTTCGCTAGCTTAGTCCTTTGTCTCCTGGCCGCACCAGCACTCGGTGAAACGAAGCTCGATTATCTTAGAGACCAATACATCCAATGCACCCGTCGCGGATATCTCGCGGAAGCCAAAGGGCGACAGTTCACCGCCGATAGAAATGTAGACGCCGCTGCCGAGCGTGTCCTGTTTGCTTGTAGGACTGAGGAAGATGCGGTGGCGTCATCGCTGGCCTTGGCTATGCCGCATTTATCGCGTCTTGCCAGAGCGATTGCTGCTGACTTTAGATTACGACTTAAGACCGATCTTGTGCGGTGGTTCACCGATCTCAATACCAAGGCGGAACCAGCCAAACGGCCGAGGCCGCAACTGGACCAGCCGATGGATGTGGATGTCAATTAGCGCGGCCCCACACTACAAGCAGCCCGTGGGCGTCATTTATATTCGGTAGGGCTGGCGGGCCTCATCGGCATGGGGGCCTCTCATCCTCCACCTCACTAGGCGAATTCAAAAATCCCATTACCCATACAATGCCAGCCCCCGCTGCCGTACCAAACTTCGGTCGTTTGACCTGGATCAAAGGATGATTGAGGAGCACGGTGCAGCAGTCTTCGTCTCAATTGAAGCGGCCCCCTAATTAACCGGACACGTTCTCCCACTTCGATAAGAGGTAGGAGTAATGTCGTGACTATGACTGGTAACATCCCGAAGAGTGAGGTCCTGAGCGGGCCTGAGCGCCGCCGGCGCAGGACACCGGCGGAGAAGTTGGCGATCGTGGGCGAGACCTATGAGCCGGGCGTCACGGTCAGTCTGGTGGCCCGCCGCCACGGCATCGCGCCAAACCAGTTGTTCCTTTGGCGGCGGCTGGCGTCACAGGGCGCTTTGACGGCGACGCAATCCGAAGAGGCCGTGGTGCCCGCGTCTGAGTACCGTTCGCTGCAGAGCCAGGTCCGCGAACTGCAGCGGCTGCTCGGCAAGAAGACGCTGGAGGCCGAGATCCTCAAGGAGGCTCTTGAAGTCGCCGCGGGCTCAAAAAAACACCTGTTGCGGTCGCTGTCGTGGCCCAGGGACGGTTTGCGATGAAGACGGTCTGCGACGCACTCGACTTGGCGCGCTCGAACATCGCGGTCCAGATCAAAGCGCCCATCGCCAAGCCTCTTGGACGGCCACCTCAGCCCGACGCCGATCTGGTTGCCGAGATCAAAGCGGTGATTGGTGAGACGCCAACCTATGGCTATCGCCGGGTCTGGGCTGTCTTGCGGCGCGCGGCCTGGGCCCAAAGGCTCCCACCTCCCAATCACAAACGCATCTATCGGATCATGAAGGCCCACGGCCTACTGCTCAACCGCCACGCGGGCGGCAGCGACAAGCGTCGTCACAATGGTCGCATCGCCGTTGACCGTTCCAACTTGCGTTGGTGCTCGGACGGCTTCGAACTGCCCTGCGACAACGGCGAGAAGGTCCGGGTCGCATTCGCGCTCGACTGCTGCGACCGCGAGGCCATGGGTTTTGTCGCCACCACCGAGGGGATCAAAAGCGAGGACGTGCGCGATCTCATGGTCACAGCGGTGGATTATCGCTTCGGACCGGTCAACCGGTTGCCAGAGACCATCGAATGGTTGACCGACAACGGCTCCGGTTACATCGCGCATGAGACCAAGCGCTTTGCGCGAGAGATCGGCTTCGAACCCCGAACTACGCCAGTGGAGAGCCCGCAATCAAATGGAATGGCGGAAGCCTTCGTGCGCACAATCAAGCGAGACTACGCCCGCGTCTCGCGGGCAACGCTACTGCAACGGCAGCGGGAACGCTGACCCGGTCCCCGCCGCCGTTGTCCCCAGACCAGTTTAGCAGGGCACGGAAGAACGGGTGCCCTGCCGTGGGCAAGGATAGCACCGAAGGCACGGCCGGTGCAGACCCTAGCTGGGCTGGGCGGGTCTTGGATTTTCAGAGCGCGCGCGTTGGCGTGAAGTGCGGCGAGTGGCAGCCTTGAACGGAAATGTGCCCCCCGTTGAAAAGGGGAAAGCGAGGGCCGCAGACTGCCTATCGTTCCGACCTCGCCGCTGACCGGATGGAAGAAACCCCTCGCACCTCAAGCATACCCTGCAATCGTTGGCCCGACATGTGCGGTAGATCACACCGATCACACAAAATCATTCGTATACTAATTCTCGGCGGAGGGAATAACGATGTCAATCAGCAGGGCATCATCGCAATCTTACGTTCGGCGGAACGCAGCCGCGTGGCTGGGAGCCCAAGTAGTTTTGATGCTTGTCGCAATAGCTCTAGTCAGTTTGACGGCTGCCGCACTCGAAGCGCGGTTGGGGATTGGTCCATCGGACAGCCCGATATCGTGGGAACTCAGCGGCGAGTGAACTCGGTCGAATTCAGCCCGCGAACTCTTAGTTCGCATGTTGCCGAGGGTCATTGGCGAACCGGCGGGTTGCTTCATGGCGCCAGCGCCAGCGTCAGTCATCAACAGCGGGTCGCGACCTCGTGACCAAAGTTCAATGGCCCCCGCGTCGCATGAAGAGTATCAGTGACGTTGGCTCCCTACCCAAGAGCCACGGTCCCGATCGCGCGCCCCCACCCCCCCTAAGCAGTCGGGACCATTTGTTGGCCGCGCGCCACCGATGGATAGTGACGGCGGGAAACGGCTGATCCGGTTCCCGCCGCCGTCGTCCCCCAGACCAGTTTATGGCAGGGGAATTGGGAGTAGCCCTGCCGTGCGCAGCATAACACCGGCGGCCATGTCGGGCCACACACCAACCGCCGACGGGAACCAAGGTGGCGCTCTCGCTGTTTCATCCCTACAGCTTAAGATGGGGAAGTTACGATGAACGATATCGAGAAGCTCGATAACGTCACTTGGTACGGACATTGCGTGATCCATGTCATGGCCGCAATCAGTGATCTGCCGGACCAGGCCAAGCTCATATTCTGTCAGGATCTGGAGAAGTTTATCAGGCGCCAGGAACGCGTGCTCTCGAAGGCCTAAGCGCTGAGACTGCCGCTATCCATGGCCGTGGTCCCTGGCGCCGAGGCCACCACCCTTGAATCACAAACGATTCACATGATTCAATATGTTTCCGGACAGACACTAAGCATCAGGCAGCCTGCGCTGGTATGGAATTATCCGGGTCGAATTGGCTTGTGTCTTCTGGCTGCTTGTGGACGCGACGGAGAGCGATCAACAACAAGTCTACGCCACGGCGCGTTGCCCACCTCATCTACAGTAGCTAAAACTTAATCTGACAAGAGGTGTCCTGGCGGCCTTCACTGCTCCTGTGGCTTGATCTTTGCCCGCAATGCAAGGACCTCTGCAATAATGCGCTTCTGTGCAATAGAGCGCAGTCCAGCTTTGACGTTATCTGCTTTAGCAACGCTCAGTTTTAAAGAGCGCTGGAGATCAAGATAGTAGGCTTCCTCCATTTGAGAGCATGCATCAAACACTTTGATAACTATCATTTCGGCTGGCTCATTAGAACCCTCGGAGAGCCTGTATGTAGCCTCGTGCGTGCATGTGAGCCATTCTGTGATCAAAGTATCGCCTAACGAATGTGGCTGAGCAAACGCAAGCGCGCTGAGTTTGCTCTGAGGCCGCAAAACTGGATCGTTTTTGGCTAGAGTCTTCCGCGCTGATTCCCTGGCTGGGAGGAGCGGAGAGCGATGAAGGCATCAAGGTTTTCGGACGCGCAGAAGGCATTCATCCTGAAGCAAGGAACGGACGGGACGCCGGTGGCTGATATCTGCCGCAAGGCCGGGATCAGCCAGGCGACGTATTTCAATTGGAAGAAGAAGTATGACGGCCTGCTGCCGACCGAGATGCGTCGGCTGAAGCAGCTCGAGGATGAGAACGCAAAGCTGCGCAAGGTGGTGGCTGATCTGAGCCTGGACAAAGAGATGCTGCAGGACGCGCTGCGGGCACCCCAGCTTTTCGACGATTGGTTTCACGGCAAAGCGCCAGCAAGGATAAAGTAGAGGGAATCTACAGGCGAACTTCCACGTTGACCTCACCTAAGTCTCATCAGAATAGTGGCCCGCGCGTGGTGTGGGTCTTAGTCCTAGAGGCGCTCGACCATTAGCCATCCCTCAATCGTTGACTTGGCGCGCAGGCAAAGGCCATGACGTGATCCAGGGTGACGTTGACTACGGCCTGAACGGCAACATCAGTTGGACTGTCCACCAGCCGATCGGCGATATAGGACAGGAACATGTCACGCTGGCGCGGCGGTAGTGACTTGGCGGCCGCCTGCACCAGTGCAAGTTGGCGCGTAGTCAACTGTGGTGAGTGTGCGCGGGGCGTGGCTCTATTCGGCTGCTCCTCGACTGGCGAGATACGCGTCAAGGCTCGGCACAGTCTTTGCGCGCCGCTGTAGACCGACACTCTCAAGCAGGCGGCGCAGGTTGGCGGCCACGCGTGCATACAAGTCAATATCTTCGGCTGAAGCTTCACCGGCGAGCGCAAACCGCACTTCCAATCGCTCAAGCTCTGTAGTCAGGACCGCAGCCCTGCGAACAATGCTGCGCTCGGCTTCACTGGTGTTGTCGTGTCCACCCAGATCGCCGACGTGAGCCGCGATCAATTCCTTGCATCTACGAACCCAAGTCGAGCGACCATCAACACCCGGCAAAAGCGCGGAGCCGTTCCCTATCCGACTCTTTTGCGCATTCTTCGCATGGGCGAGTTGGCGGCGACCTGCGCTCGATCTTTGGTTCATTTGCAATGTCATTATCCGGGCCACCAAAGTGCAAAAACCCTTCTGGTAGCCGGTCACCTTACATTAACTTTACAGAAAATGAAATAGCACTCCAAAAATGCGTTAGATATCCAGCACTCATTGGGTTTTCTGGCTAGCCGACCACCTGATCACATATTAGCGATCCGGGTCGAGGCGGGTCGCAGAAAACGAGTTCGAGTCGTTGTGCAAAACTGAGCGCTGCTTTCGGATGGTTTGGTCTGTGTTGATTTTTGTCGGTGGTGGCTGTGGGCGTGAGTGGCGTGAGGGACCGTCGCTAACGCAATGGTCTTTGCTCTGCTGAACCACTCCTCTTCCAGGCAGGTAACTGACTTTTTCCTGGGACCCAAATATCCAAAAACTCAGTCAAATCGTCTGAGGCAAAATAAAACGTGTACCTGTCGTATTCGAACCGGGAACCTGGTTTTCCCACAATCGTGACTCTTGCCCATTGGCCTTGACGCTGGCGTCCGGAAAGCGGTTGGAATGAGGGGTGGCGCGATCTCCGGTAACATGAAGGTATCGTTTCAGGCTGCGAGGTCAATTGGCTGATCGATCAGTTTTGTGGCGAGCGTCTGCCAGCCATCGACCTTGCGCATATTGATCTGGCCCGATGCGAGCAAAGCCCAGAACAACATCGCCGCGGTATCTGCCGACGGTAGCACGGTCTGCGTTTTGAAGCCGCTTGAACTCTTCGTGCAGACGTTCGATTGCATTCGTTGTCCGCGCGCTTCGCCATTGGCTTAGCGGCAGTCGTGTGAAGGTGAACAGCCGGTCGCCGGCTTCCTCCAGGCTGTCGGCGACGGCGCGGTGCTTGAGCCTCCATTTGCGGATGAAGGCCTTGCGGCGCGCCTCGATCTCCTCACGCGTGGCCGCATAGATCATGTCGTTGTAATCCGCGGTGATCTCGTCGTGCAGGCGCTCTGGCGCGTGCGCGAAAAGGTTCCTGTGCTTGTGGACCGTGCAGCGCTGGACCGGCACGCCATCCCACACGGCGGCGATCGCCTTGTCGAGCCCCGGCGCGCCATCGACGATGAGAAACTCGGACCGGCGCAAGCCGCGCTTGATGAGATCGTCGAGGACGGTACGCCAGGCCTCGGTGCTCTCGCCGCCCATGCTCTTGATCGCGAGCACCACCTTTTGGCCGTCCTCGCGTACGCCGATGACGACAAGGAGCGAGATGGAGGTCGCTTTGCGGTCGAGCCGCACCCGCACCACGGTGCCGTCGAGAATGAGCCGCACGATCGGCTCTTCGGCCAATGCGCGGGCGTTCCACGCGTCCCAATCGCCCTTCACCTTGCGCCAGGTCCGGCTCACCGTATCCTTGCCCACCGCACCGCCAAACAGGGCACCGAGCGCACGGCGCACCCGGCGCGTGTTGGTGCCAGCCAGATAGGTGCTCGCGATCAGCGCGTCGGCGGCCAGCGTGCGGCGGTGATAAGCCCGTAACGCCTGGCTCTTCCACTCCGTCGTCTTGCCCTCCGGGGTGTTCAGCCGGGCGCGCGGCACCGCAATCTCGATCGGCCCGAAGGTCCCGGTCAACGACCGTGTCCGGCTCCCGTGGCGATAGCCCGTAACGCCGGAACTTGCCTCACCGTCGGCCACCTGGCCCCGTCCGTAACGCGGACGGGCCAGCGCCGCGTCGAGCTCGCCGCGGATCAGCTCTTCGATGAAATGCCGCGCCCGATCGCGAACCTCCATCTCGATCGGATCGAACCAATCGTCGAAAAGCTGGGGTGCCCTGTCTGCTTCACGCTGCGAGGAAGCAGTCTTCGTGATACTGTTGGTCATGGCGTGGTCTCCGGTCCGGCGCTTCAACGCCGGATGATTCGAGGTTGATCACCTCGGAGACTACGCCACCTTCAATTCCAACCACTCCCGCGACGGCACCGCCTTGACGGGAACTAAGTAGAATTCGGATTTGGTAAGGGCCAGCAGTAATGATCTCCGCTTCTGGTGTCCAACTGGAAGTGCATCGACCATCAAAATGTTTTTCTTCCGAATGCGAATGCGAATAATACGTACAGGCAAGATTTCGCGACTGGGCCGTGGAGACACTGATCCACGCTAAAGCGCCAACCGAAAACGCGCCCAGACCTGCAATGATGATACCGACGCGCATTTCAGCGGCTCCGATTCCGGGGAACTCTCTGGATGGACCCACGGGTGTGGCTATGCCGTTCCCGACGCCCTCCCTCGCCGTTGCTTTCAGGGTCTGTGACCATTCTCGTGCAATACTGGTGCAAGCAGTTGGTCGGCCATGATCTGAAACAGTTCGTAAGTCTGCTGCGTGCTTGACATCTCCTCCAGCCAAAGCGCTACCGACAACGCCTGCGCAACGGCTTCGGTGCGCGCTTCCTTCCAACCACGGCTGCGTGTGACTTCATTGAAATGATCAAACTGTCGCTTGATCACCCGATCGGCATGGCTCGGGTTCTGGGGCATGACGTAGCTCGGAATGCGCTTCATTGTATTGCTCTCGATTTGCGTTTCTCCTGTTCCACATTCCCACCATATCACATCCAGGTTCTCGCGCACGTCGCCCGCAGCCACTCGTAGATTTCTGGGTGCTTATCGGACAGCAGTTTCATGTCATGACTACGTGCGAGACGCCGACCATCCCAGCCGCCCCAGAATGCATACTTGCGGAACCGCTGGTCTTTGCGCCGGAGCACGAAGTTGTGCCAGCCATTGTTGTCAGCGTCGCGACGATGCCACAGTTTCCAGGTGCCGCGACGAGCGATAGCTTTCCAGGTGCTGGGTACCTTTGGTTGCATTCATTGACTTGCTCATGCTGCTCCCGCTCAACCCTGCGACTGTCAGTCCACGCATTGGAAACTTCTTGATCCGCAGGTTCTTCAGGGAGCGCGTCCTGCTGAGGAAATCCGCCAACCGCTGGTGATCGGGCTGCTGCATGGAATACGGCGCGGTGATCTGTTCCCGCCCGAAACCGATGAGCCTCCCGTCACGCAGTTGCAGCCGGGTGACCGAGGTGGTCAGGTGACGCTGCCACGCCGGAAGCGCCAGAAAGCTCTGCCAATATCGTTTTTGGACTTCGGCCTCCGACAATTCGAGCATGACATGCGCGACCTTATGATGCCGGATCGCTCGGCCGCCAACCCGAATCAACCACCATGACTTTCCGGTCCCGGTCGAGCCTAGGAACACCATGAGGGTCGAGCGTGTCCGCACGACGTGGCGCTTGTCGAGTTCAGGAATGCCGGTGACGAACTCGTTGTGCTCGCGCGCCTCCAAATGCTTGAGCAAATGCGGCAGGTCGTCCAACGATATCCCGGGATCGAAGCTTGTCTTGTTTGCGCGCAGGACTTCGTTGAACATCGACTCGATTTCCGCGTTGGTCTGCTCGGATGGGTGGCCCAGCTTTTCGGCTGCCCGCAGGACCACGTTTTCAAACTGCTTTGCGCGGGTGAAGTCACTGATTTCCTTGATCACATATTGCGCGTTGATGTTTTCATTTAGTTGGAACATGTTGAGCAGGATGCGCTTGAGGTGCTGGCCGCGTTTACCGCCGTCCTCGATATGGCTGGCCAACATGTCATAGGTATGCGGTGATCCGGGTGCTCGGCCGTGCTCTTTCCAGTATTTGATTGCGCACTCAGCGACAGCCGATAGTCACCAGCGAACAGTGCCGGATCGACCAGCGTCGCGACCATCTTTCCATACTCGTCGGACAAGCACAGCACCGTGATCAAGTCTTCTTGAATGGCGAGAGTTGGGCGTTCTGAGATGGTGGTCATTTCAATTCTCTCCTTCGATGTGGCGTCACGCAGCAACGGATTCATTGATAGGTGAAAAGTCTACGCGCGGGATTTCATTGCCCCAGACAGTCCAGCCATCCACCGGCCGCCGAGCAAATAGTTCAAGATAGGGACCGGCGAATAGTCGTTCGATCCGGCGACGGACTTCTTCGGGCTTGGCGCTGTGCTCGCCGACCGGGGCGAGCACGACCTGATGCACGTCTTTCGCAAGCCGTTTGGGTGCGCCCTTAGTCGCGAGCAAACACACCTCCGTGTTGGAGCGGCTGAAATAGCCCATCCCGGTCGCAAGCTTGTCGTTCGTTTCCGAAACCTGCTTGACCCACACGAACGCTGCGGTCTTGGGCTCGAAGCCCCAGGCTCTGACGACCTCGATGTGTGTCCCGATCGCGATGTGCGGCCAAGTGCACCACAACAACAATGCGGCATCATCGGCCGCGAGCGGTGCAACCGGCAGTGCCTTGATTTCCTCGATCGGGCTTGTGCCGTAGTGGTTGTCGGGCGCGCTCCTGATCTTGCCGCCCGCCCCACCCCAGGTTTCCCAGGGCCACGGCGGGTCCGCATAGATCACCGGAAACCGCTGGCCGGATTCCGCAAGTGCAACGAGGTCATTGACTGTGCAGCCGTGCTCGATGATGCCTCGGTGCTGTTGCTGCGCCCGCTCGATCTCAGCCTCTTTTACGAAACGTTGCGTCATGCGGTCGTAGGCGACCGTGGAGGCACGCACGAGGTTGGCTTCGAACCTGTCAGGCTCCAGAGCCGCGATCTTTTGCCAGCGCGAGCTTTGTGTTTTGCTCACGCCTAGATCGGCAAGCTTGGGAATCACGGTAGCAGCGCGCAACCGTGATTTCCGATCACCACCCTTGCCGCGATCTCGCTCCTGGCGCTCCCCCATCTCGATCAGAAGTTCGCCAGCCCTGCGCTCGGCACGCATACGGATTTCGGTAGCGTACTTGATTAGCTCCGTATCCTTCGCCTGCTTGGCGTAGGCTTGCATGGCCACGGCTTTGTCGCGGATCGCCTTGACCTCATCGACGCGGTGCGCCTCTGCCAAGGCACGGCGAGCCGCATCGTACTTGGCGGGCAAACGCGTGGCGGACCCGAGAGGACGGCGCTCAGGCATCGGCTGCCCCGCGCTGCCGCATAACCTCGCCGAGTTGTTGTTCCGTTAGTCCACGAATGCCGCCAATCTCTACGAACGGCGGCAGGGTGCCGTTGATCCGCCACCGCCAGATTGTTGCGCGATCGACGTCAAAAAGTTCAGCGAGGCGCTCGGTGCGATAAATGCGAAACGGATGAGGTTGGAAGTTAGGCTGGGGGTTGCGCGCGCCACTCTCATCATCGTCGGTCTCGCCGCCGCCAGCGCCTTTCGACTCTCGACGGTGGCTACGCGCTGCACGGGAATGCTCGGCGCGCCGTATGCGTCGCCGTTGCTTGCTCAAGCTTTCAGGTGGGTACTTGGACTCTCGCTCGACCATTGAAGTTCTCCGTTGCGCCGGAAAACTTCATCTCTGTTGGGAGCATAGGTCGCCCGACGCTGGTTAGCGCCTGAGCGTGTCCTGACTCGGTCGTCGGTTGACGCCCTTTGTTTTCAGCGGCTCTTTGGCCGCAGGGCATTTCGTCTTGGGGCTGCTCGCTAGTTACGCGCGGGCGCGCGCCTGCTTTGTGCCTCTGTAGGTTCCGATACTCTTGTGACACGTCTGGATTTAGACATAGCTCGGCCCGTAGCCTGTTGCAACATCATTCCGCACGGCACGACGGCTGGCGACTCCGAGTTGCAAGGGTCCCGTGAGGAAGCTTTACATAAGCTTTGCATAATCGTCACTTTGCTCACCACGGCGGCAGGCATTAGACGTGCAAGTTGTTCAATGTTTATGCCGGTTTTTCGCTGGTACAGCTGGGTGGACTCGAACCACCGACCTCCTGATCCACAGTCAGGCGCTCTAACCAACTGAGCTACAGCTGCACGCGGCGGGCGGAACCTAGGAGCAAGCCGCGGGATTGACAAGGCTCTTGGGGCCCGAAGGTTGGTAGCCCGGCAAGCGCACCGCAATCCGGGGCGGTTCATCCCGGATCACCTGCGCTTGCATCCGAGCTGGATTATCCAGGTCCGCCACGCGCCCCTGGATTACGCCTTCGCGTCCATCCAGGCCACGCTCTGCCGGCAGTCCGCAAAAGCAAAAGCCCGAGCGGACCGGCTCGGGCTTTTCTTCCACATCTCCACGCAACGCAACGCGAACGCTACTTCACGCAACAAACCCCACAGGCGCAGGCGCGTCAGGCGGCCTGCTTGAACACCTTGCCAACGCCTTCCTTGATCGGCTCGGCCGCCTCGGTCGCAACCTTCTGGGCGAGCGCGGTCAGTTCCTTGGTCTGCGCCGTCACCGCCTCGAATTGCTTGCGCACATGGGCGGTCGAAAGCTCGACCATGTCGGACAGCGATTTGGCCGCGCACAGCTCAGTTACAAAGTCGAACGCCGCATTGGTGTTGATACGGGCGGCCTCGATCAGTTTGAGATTGTATTCGGTCGTGCCTTTGCTGGCCTTCGAATAGGTGTCCTCGAGCACGGTCGTGGTCTCTTCGGCCGCCGACTTCATCTTCTCATAGCCGGTCTTCGCTTGCGCGATGCTCTTTTCGGCGAAATCGCGAAACGCGGCCGGCACCTCGATCTTCGGAAGATCGAACTTGGGGAACTCGAATTTCGGCATATCGAACTTCAGGGGCTCAACCGACATGGGACTAATCCTCTCAGCGCGGGTTGGCTCACTCGGCCGGTCCGCCCGCGGCTACGGGCCGGTGGTGTGCTTTTGCGAAAAGCTGGAGCAGTCGGGGCGCTTCATTGCGCATCCTTACCGCATGCCGGTCATATAGCAGGTCAAATGATGCATTGCAACACAAATGGTGCAATGCAAAATAAATTTTGATTATAGCCTAGCAGCAATGTTCCGGTGTCATGGCTTAGGAATATTTACCGGTGAGGGACGGCATCTAAAGTCCAAAGCCGGCTCTCATTTTGGCTTTGCGCTGTCGCTCGCGGCTTTGCTGGCAGCCTCGCCCAATTCCCGCGCCTGATCACCCAGGACCTGCATCTGCGACCGGATAAACTCCCCGTGCAGGGCCAATAATGTCTGCGGATCCTTGGCCTGAACCAACTTCTGCGCGTACTCAAACGCGTTCGCCACGTTCTGCTCGGCGAAGCTCATGATCTTATGGCTCACTTCCTTGGCGCCGGCCTGGGCGACCTTGGATTGCCCCTCGAACGTATTCATCGTCGATTGCGTGGCCTCCATGAACTTGTCGAAGGCAAGTTTGGCCTGCTCAAAACTGCGCTCCGCAAACGCGCGCATCTCAGCCGGAATTTCGAACGGGGCAGAGCCTTGCATGGCCGGTTCTCCTTCGCGCCTCGCTTGCAAATATTCTCCCGACATCACCCCCGACGCGCCATCATTCCACCGCATCTGGCGTCTTGCAAACACTACCTCGCCCGCCGTCCCGCGGCTTTGGGCGCGCGCGACCGTGTGCCGGCCCGACCGGACTGCTGAGCGTCGTTGCCCGACTCCAGGGTTTTCGATTTGTCGCATTTTCTACGGAATACTGGTGTCCACTCTTCCTGAAAATGCTCTAAGCTTTCGCAACGCAGCGCGGAGAATTCATGCGTGCAGTTCGTTTCCTGGCGGTGGTCCTCGCCGCCGCCATGGCCTTCGCCGGCGTCGCAACCGCGGCCGAGCCGGTCGATCTCCTGCTCGTGCTCGCCTCCGACGTCTCGCGCAGCGTCGACGCCGCCAAGTTCAAGCTGCAGCGTGATGGCTATGTGGCCGCCATCAGCAATCCGCGCGTGATCGACGCCATCCGCTCCGGCCCGCACGGCCGCATCGCCATCTGTTTCGTGGAATGGTCAGGGGTCGGCGCCCAGAAGGTGGTGATCGACTGGACGCTGATCGACGGCGCCAAGGCGGCGCAGGAATTCACCAGCCAGCTTGACGAAGCGCAGCGCTCGTTCGCCGACCGCACCTCGATCAGCGGCGGGATCGATTTTGCGATGACGCAGTTCGAGCGCGCGCCGTTTCAATCGACGCGCCGGACCATCGATGTGTCCGGCGACGGCACCAACAATTCCGGGCGCGACGTGACCGCGGCGCGCGACGACGCGCTGACGCAGGGCGTCACCATCAACGGGCTGGTGATCCTGAGCGAGCAGCCGTTGTCGTGGAATGCCGACCACACCAACCCGCCGGGCGGGCTCGAGGCCTATTACCGCAATAACGTCATCGGCGGACCGGGCGCGTTCGTCATGGTGGCAGAGAACTTCAACGCGTTCGGCCAAGCCATCATCAACAAACTGATCGCCGAGGTCGCCGCCGCCGGGGCGCGGCGACACGCGGCCGCGGGGCGGTAGTTGTAGGATGGGTTGAGCGCAGCGAAACCCATCATGTGGCTCATTATGATGGGTTTCGCTGCGCTCAACCCATCCTACGTCTGCAATTCCGGCAAGTCCTGATAGAGCGCAAGCGCTTCCGGATTGGCGAGCGCGTCGGTGTTCTTCACCGGCCGGCCGTGCACCACGTCGCGCACCGCGAGCTCAGTGATCTTGCCCGATTTGGTGCGCGGGATGTCGCCGACCTGCACGATCTTCGCCGGCACGTGGCGCGGGCTCGCGCCGGTGCGGATCTTGTGGCGGATTGCGTTGCGCAGCGCGTCGTCGAGCGCAACGCCGTCCTTCAGCCGCACGAACAGCAACACCCGCACGTCGCTGTCCCAGTCCTGGCCGATGGCGATCGCCTCCAGCACTTCGGGGATCTGCTCGACCTGGGCATAGATCTCGGCGGTCCCGATGCGGACTCCGCCGGGATTGAGGGTCGCATCCGACCGGCCGTGAATCACCATGCCGCCATGTGCGGTCCATTCGGCGAAGTCGCCGTGGCACCACACGTTGGGAAAGCGCTCGAAATAGGCGGCACGATATTTCTTGCCGTCCGGATCGTTCCAGAAGCCGACCGGCATCGACACGAACGGGCGCGTGCACACGAGCTCGCCCTTCTGCATCCGCACCGGCTTGCCGTCTTCCGACCACACGTCGACCGCCATGCCGAGACCCGGTGCCTGGATCTCGCCCTTCCAGATCGGCGACGTTGGATCGCCCAGCACGAAGCAACCCATGATGTCGGTGCCGCCCGAGATCGAGGTCAGCGGCACGTCGGATTTGATCGAGCGGTAGACGTAGTCGAAACTGTCGGGGGCGAGCGGCGACCCGGTCGAGGTGATCAGTTTGATCGACGACAGGTCGTGGGTCTTGGCCGGCTCCACGCCTTCCTTGTGGCAGGAGTCGATATATTTGGCGGAGGTGCCGAACAGGGTGATCCGCTCGGCCTGGGCATAGTCCCACAGCGCCGCCGGCGTCGGCGCGAACGGCGAGCCGTCGTAAAGGATCAGCGTCGCGCCTGACGCGATCCCGGACGCGAGCCAGTTCCACATCATCCAGCCGCAGGTGGTGAAATAGAACAGGCGATCGCCGTCGCGCAGGTCGCACTGCAGGCGCTGCTCCTTGAGGTGCTGCAGCAGCGAGCCACCGGCACCGTGCACGATGCATTTGGGGATCCCGGTCGTGCCGGAGGAGAACATGATGTAGACCGGATGATTGAACGGCAGCCGCTCGAACGTGAGCGGCCGCGGCGCGTAGGGCTTGAGCAACGCGTCGAGCGACACGCCGTGCGGCAATTGCCCGGCGACCGCCTCGGCTTCACCCAGGTAGGGCACGATCACCACCGACTTGACCGACGGCAGCTGGCTCGCGATCGGGCGCAGTTTGTCAACGATCGGGAGCCGCTTGCCGTTGTACCAGTAGCCGTCGACCGTGATGAAGACCTTGGGTTCGATCTGACCGAAGCGATCGAGCACGCCGCGCTCGCCAAAGTCCGGGGAGCATGACGACCAGACCGCGCCGATCGACGTCGTGGCCAGCATGGCGGCGATCGTTTCCGGCATGTTGGGCATCATCCCTGCGACGCGGTCGCCGACCCCAACGCCGAGCGCCGTGAAGGCCTGCTGCAGCCGCGAGACCAGCGCCGCGAGTTGCGCAAAGGTGATGCGGTCGCTGCGTTTGTCCTCACCGCGAAACACCAGCGCTTCGCGATCATCCGTCCGGCGCAGCAGGTTCTCGGCGAAATTGAGCCGGGCATCGGGGAAGAACTTCGCCCCCGGCATGGCGTCGAGGTCGACGGCGCGGCGGGCGCCCTTGTGTCCGATCACGCCGCAGAAATCCCACAGCTGGTCCCAGAACAGGTCTGGGTGACGGGTGCTCCAGGCGTGCAGGTCGCGATAGTTCGCAAGGTCGAGCCCGTGCCGACGCTTCGCCTCGCGCAGGAAGGCCATGACCTGGGTGGCTTCGACCCGTGCGGGGGACGGGCTCCACAGCGGCTGATCGCTCATCGCATCTCCCCTTATCCTGCGGCTCGGCAGACGTTAATGTAGAGCCCCGTCAGGCCGCGCAAAGGGCTGGGAAGCAAAAACCCGGCCACGAAAGCGACACAGACGGTCGTCAAACGGGTTTTCCTCCTCTTTCCGTGGGCTGGCCTCCGCCGCCCCGGGGCGACATTCCGGATCGGTGCTCGTGACCACGGTCATCGGCTTTAAGCGCATCGGACTCGTGTTCGCGGCCCTGGTCGTCATTGGCCTGGGTGCCGTCGCCGTGTCGTCGTTCCTGATCTCGACCGAGGCTGCGCGCGATGCCGTCAAGGCCCAGATCCGGGCTGCGACTGGACTCGACCCCGCGATCAAGGGCGGCGTCAGCGTTTCGATCTTCCCACCCGATACGGTCAGCTTTCGCGACGTTGTCCTTGGCGACGACCAAGGTGCGCCCGCGCTCGCGGCGGAGAGTTTGACGGCGCACCTGCGGCTGCTGCCTTTGCTGGGTGGGCATATCGAGATTGCCGACATTTCGCTGGTACGACCCCATATCGCCATCAAGCTCGATCCAAGCGGTCGCTCCAACTGGACGCCGCTCCTGCACGCGCTGGCGGGTGCGCTCAAGCCGAACGCCGACCGCTCGGTCCTGTCGTTCTCCGAGATCCACATCAAGGACGGCACCGTCGTCGTCAATCGCGGAGACGTTGAGGAAACGATCACCCAGGTCGACCTGTCGCTGGCGTGGCCGTCGATTGCCAAAACGTTCGCCGCAACCGGCCAATTCGTTTGGCGTGATGAACCGCTGGAAGCAAGCCTTGCGATCGGCGATTTCTACGCCGCCCTGGTCGGCGATCCGGCTGGCCTGAAGGTCCGCGTCAGCGGCCCACCCGTGAAGGCCGCGTTCGACGGCGTGATGAGCAGCCGCCCAACCCTGAAGATCGACGGTACGCTCGGCGCCGACGCAGCGTCGCTGCGGGATGCGCTGCAATGGATGCGCATGAAGCCGTTGCCGGGCGGCGGCTTCGGCCGTTTCACGCTCAAGGCCCAGACCAAGGTGGGCGGTGGCTCGGTGGCCCTGTCGGGGGTGGACATCGCGCTCGATGGCAACGTGGCCGAGGGCGTGCTCACGTTCAGCAGCGACCAGCGCCGCATGCTCAAGGGCACGCTCGCGGTCGAAGGGCTCAACCTGACACCCTACATGTCCGCCTTCCACCTGACCGCTGCCAATGCCCGCGAGTGGAACCGGGGCCCGATGGCGATCGACGACCTCAACGGCGTTGATCTCGATCTGCGCTTGTCGGCCGCCCAGGTGACGATCGGGGCCACCAAAATCGGACGCACGGCGATTGCCGCCAACCTGCGGGGCGGCGATCTGAACCTCACGATCGGGGAGTCGCAGGCCTTCGGCGGCCTGGTTACGGGCTCGATCGCGCTCGCCAAGGCGGAGGATGGCGTCGAGCTCAAGTCGCAGATGCAATTCACCAACGTCGATCTCGAATATTGCCTGCGCGATCTCATCGGCATCCGCCGGATCGAGGGCAAAGGCGATCTCAACTTCCTGATCGAGGGGGTTGGAGGGAGCGTTGATGCCCTCACGCGTACGCTCAACGGCACCGCGACCCTCACGTCGGCCGATGGCGCGTTGACCGGCTTCAATGCCGAGCAGGTGCTGCGCCGGCTGGAGCGGCGTCCGCTGTCTGGCGCCGGCGATTTTCGCAGCGGTCGTACGCCCTACGAGCGGCTCAACATCGCGCTGAAATTGCAACGCGGTGTAGCAAGCGTCGAGGACATCCGGATCGAAGGCCCGGCCGTGCGCCTCGTGCTCGGCGGCTCCGCCTCGATCCCGACCCGCGACATCGACCTCACCGGCACCGCCCAACTCGTCGGTTCGAGCAGCGATCCCAACGGCGGTTTCGAGCTTCCGTTCGTGGTGCAGGGACCCTGGGACGACCCAATCATCCTGCCCGACACCCAGAGCCTGATCAGCCGGTCGGGCGCAGCAGCACCACTGCTCGATGCGGTCAAAGGCAGCAAGAGCACGGCCAATGCGCTGCGCGGCGCGATCGAGCGCCTGAGCACGCCCGTTGGACAGCAGCCGCCGGCAGCTGGCGGCGCACCGCGCTAGCGCGCGATGACATATCGTTGATTTGTCATCGCGCTCTAGCCCTTTGTTGGAGCATGATCTGTTCCGAAAACCGGTACCCACTTTTCGGGATCATGCTCTAGCCCTTTGTTGGAGCATGATCTGTTCCGAAAACCGGTACCCACTTTTCGGGATCATGCTCTAGCGTCGGCTGCGGCTGCGCTCCACCCACGACGCCAGCAGCACCGCGACCGCGACGGTCGCGATCATGAGCGTGCAGATCGCATTGATCTCCGGCTTCACCCCGAGACGCACCTCCGAATAGATACGGATCGGGAGCGTGGTCGCGCCCGGCCCGGTGGTGAAGCTCGCGATCACGAGATCGTCGAGCGAGAGCGAGAACGCGAGCAAGAATGCGGAGATCACCGCCGGCGCCGCCATCGGCACGGTGACGGTGAGCAGCGTGCGCAACGGCGGACAGCCGAGATCCATCGCGGCTTCCTCGATGCTCTGATCCATGTCGGCGAGGCGTGCCTGGACGATGATGGTGACGAAGCACATGGTCAGCGTGGTATGGGCGACGGCCACGGTCCAAAAACCGCGATCGACGTTGAGGGCTACGAACAACAGCAGGAGTGACAGGCCGGTGATCACCTCCGGCATCACCAGCGGCGCGTAGGTCATGGCGGACAGCATGGTGCGGCCGCGAAAGCGCCCGAGACGCGCCAGCGCCAGCGCAACGAAGGTGCCGAGCAGCGTCGCCGCAGCGGCCGACAGAAACGCAATGGCAAGCGAGGTGCGCGCGGCCTCCAGGATGGCGCGGTCCTCGATCAGGACCGCGTACCAGCGCACCGAGAAGCCGCCCCACACGCTCACCAGGCGCGAGGCGTTGAACGAGTAGATTACCAGGATCACGATCGGCAGATAGAGGAACGCAAGCCCGATCGCGACCGACGTGACGTTGAAGACCGACAGCCGGCGCATCTCAGGTCCTGCCGCGCAGCTGGCGCGCCCGCAGATTGTCGAACAGCGCGATCGGTCCCACCAGCAGGCACAGGAGGACGATCGCGATCGCGGAGGCGATCGGCCAATCCCGGTTGGCGAAGAACTCCAACCACAGGGTCTGGCCGATCATCATCGTCTCGGAACCGCCGAGAAGGTCGGGAACCACAAACTCGCCCACGATCGGGATGAAACACAACAGCGCGCCGGCGGCCGCTCCCGGCACCGACAACGGCAGCGTGATCGAGCAGAACGCTTTCCAGCGCCGGGCGCCGAGATCAGCGGCGGCTTCGAGCAAGGTCGGATCGAGCTTCTGCAGGGTCGCGTAGAGCGGCAGCACCATGAACGGCAAGTACGAATAGACGAGGCCGATATAGATCGCCGTGTCGCTCGCAAGCCAGGAGATCGGCGCGTCGATGACCCGCAGACCGATCAGCACGCGGTTGAGGAGACCGTCATGCTGAAGAATGGTGATCCAGGCATAGATCCGGATCAGGAACGAGGTCCAGAACGGCAGGATGACGAGAAGCACGAGAAACGCCTGGGCGCGCGCTCCCGCCCGCGCGATGCCGTAGGCGATCGGATATCCGATGAGCAGCAGTATGAGGGTCGCAAACGCCGCGATCTGCAGGCTCTTGAGATAGGAGGCGAGATAGAGCGTGTCGCCGGCAAGCGCGGCGTAGTTGTTGATCGAAAGCCCTGAGAGGAACGCCTTGAGGCCGGCCCAGCCGCCTGCCCAGTCAAACACCGGCGTATAGGGTGGCTGCGCTAGCGCGGTCTGCGACAGGCTGATCTTCAGGATGATCAGGCACGGAACCAGAAAGAGGACGACCAGCCAGAGGCCTGGGATCAGCACCAGGATAAAGACGCCGCGTGATCGCGCTAAGGTGTTCACCGGCATCGCGCTTCCTAACTCGTCAACATGATGCCGGCGTCCGGCGCGAAGGTGAGCAAAACCGCATCGCCGCCGCGGATTGGTTCGCCGCCACGGCGCGACTGGTTGACGAGCGACACCTTCACTTCGCCTCCGCCCGCGAGCCGCACTTTGTAGATCGAGATA
The DNA here is from genome assembly GCA_963833605.1 of uncultured Alphaproteobacteria bacterium. Lineage (GTDB taxonomy): Bacteria > Pseudomonadota > Alphaproteobacteria > Rhizobiales > Xanthobacteraceae > JAFAXD01. The sequence goes on along the minus strand of CAWHYZ010000022.1, from coordinate 341,509 downwards.
TCGCCCAGATAGGCAATGTCGGAGACGCGGCCGGCAAGGGTGTTCTCGCGCTCCTCGACAGCCGTGGTGGTGATGCGCAATTGCTCAGGCCGCAGCGCGACCCAGACCCGCAGACCCGGCCGGGCTTCCGGGTTGGCGCCAAGCCGCAAGCGCAGCCCGGCGGCGCTGTCGATCAGAACAGTGCCCGAGCGCACGTCGGCTACCGTGCCCTCGATCAGGTTGATGTCGCCGATGAAGTCGGCGACCCAGCGCGAATTCGGACGCTCATAGACCTCGGCGGGGGTTGCGACCTGCATCAGCCGCCCGCGATCCATGACGCCCATGCGGTGGGCGACCGTCATGGCCTCTTGCTGGTCGTGGGTGACGATCACGAACGTGGTGCCAAGCCGCGCCTGCAGGTTCATCAACTCAAACTGGGTCTCGGCCCGCAGCTTCTTGTCCAGCGCGGCGAGTGGCTCATCGAGCAACAGCACTTTCGGCCGCTTGGCGAGTGCGCGCGCAAGCGCCACCCGCTGGCGCTGCCCGCCCGAGAGCTGATCCGGCTTGCGGCCGGCACAGTCCTCAAGTTTGACGAGTGCCAGCATTTCGGCGACGCGCGCGTCGCGCTCGGCGCGCGGCATGCTCTCCTGCCGCAATCCGAAGCCGATGTTGGCCGCGACCGTGAGATGCGGAAACAGGGCGTAGCTCTGAAACATCATGTTGGTCGACCGCCGATAGGGCGGCACGTGCGCGATATCCTCGCCGGCGAGCAAAATGCGCCCGGCATCAGGCGCTTCGAAACCGGCCAGCATGCGCAGCAGCGTGGTCTTTCCACAGCCCGAAGGGCCCAGCAGTGCGAAGAATTCGCGCGCGTAGATGTCGAGGCTCAAGGCGTCGATCGCGGTGACCCCCGCGAAGCGCTTGGTGACCTTGTCGAACGAAATCAGCGGCCGTTCCGACGGATCGTCCCACGGCGCGAAATTGCCTCTCATGAGCCCTCGGCCGCTGACCGTGCGCTGCGCTACCCGATTGATCTACACGCAGCGCGTTCGGATTTCCATTTCGGCGCATTCTCCGCGGGACGCCGATCACAAGCGTGGAATAGAGCCTTCGGAAGTGGCGAGGACGCAAGCGTCGCAGCACGGCCACCTCTCCCCGCAAGCGGGGAGAGGTACCGCGCCGAGATTACGTCACCGCGGTCGCACCCGCCAAGAAATGCGCGAGCTTTTGCGCGTCCTGCTTGGCGAGGCCGAGCCCGAGTTTGGAGCGCCGCCATAAGATGTCCTCGGCGGTCTGCGCCCATTCAAACCGCATCAGATAACGCACTTCCGCCTCGGTCAGGGATTCACCGAAACGCGCGCCCAGGGCGTCGAGGCTGCGGGCACCCGCCAAAACGTCGGACGCGCGCGTTCCGTAGGCATGCACCAGCCGCTCAGCCAGCGCGTCGGGCAGAAATGGTTGCTCGCGCTTGAAGCGCTCGGCGAAGGTCTCGATCGACTCCCCTGCAAGCTCGCCGCCCGGCAGCGGCGCACCGGCCGTCCAGGCCGGCTTGAGGACAAAGAGATCGGCGAGCTTCGCCAGCGCGGCCTCGGCGAGGCGCCGGTAGGTCGTGATCTTGCCGCCGTAGACATTCAACAATGGCGCCGTGCGAAAACCGGCATCGAGCGCCAGCACGTAATCGCGGGTCACATCCTGGGCCTTGCGCGACCCGTCGTCGTAGAGCGAGCGCACGCCGGCAAACGCCCATACCACGTCGTTCGGCGCAACGCGTTCGCGAAAATAATGGTTGGCGGCCTCGCACAGATAGGCAACCTCGGCCCCGGTCGGCGCGACCGCTTCGGGCGTGCCGGTGAATGTTTCGTCGGTCGTGCCGATGAGCGTGAAGTCTTGCTGGTAGGGAATCGCAAACACCACGCGGCGATCGATGTTCTGCAGAATATACGCGCCGGCATGATCATAGAGGCGCGGCACCACGATATGGCTTCCTTTCACCAGCCGCACCGGCTCGGGCTTGGGCAATCGCAGCACCGTGTCGGCAAAAGCTGTGGTCCAGGGACCGGTCGCATTGACGAGTACGCGCGCAGTTACGGCGCCGCGGCGCCCGTGGGTCTGCAGGGTGAGCTTCCAGATGTCCGAGCGCTCCGCGCGCACGCAGCGCGTCTGCACGCGGATGTCGGCGCCGCGGTGCGCTGCGTCCATGGCGTTGAGCACGACCAGCCGCGAATTGTCGACCACGCAGTCCCAGTACGCAAAGCCGTCGGTGTAGCGCCGCAGCAGCGGTGCGCCCGGCTCGTCGGTGATCAGATCGACCGGATGTGAACGCGGCAACGACTTGTGGCGGCCGAGCCAGTCATAGAGCGCGAGACCGAGCCGGATCATCCAGGGCGGCCGCAGCTCCTCCGACAGGGGCAGAATGAAACGCATCGGCCGCACGAGGTGCGGTGCGACCCGCAGCAGCACGTCACGCTCGACCAGCGCCTCGTGCACGAGCCGGAACGCGGCATGTTCGAGATAGCGCAGCCCGCCGTGGATCAGCTTGGTCGAGGCCGACGACGTTCCGGAGGCAAGTCGTGCTGCTCGGCGAGCAGAACCTTGAGCCCGCGCCCGGCGGCGTCGCGCGCAATGCCGGCGCCGTTGATCCCACCGCCGATGACGGCGAGATCGAAGTCGGCCATGGGGTTCTCGGCGCTCATGTGCCAGCACCATGGCGTGCGTGCACGACGGGCTCAAGGCGCTTGTGCACGCGCCTGCGATAGGCTTCGATCAATGCGGCATCTGTCGACGGGAGCGCAGCGTGGATTTTCAACGACGCGATGTCGTGATCACCGGCGGGACCGGCGCGCTCGGAACCGCCGTCGTCGACGCGCTGCTCCGGGCCGGCGCCACCTGCCACGTGCCCTATATCGAGGCACGCGAGGCCGAGCGCTTTCCGCATCGCGATCACCCCCAGGTCAGGCTGGTAGGCGACATCGACCTCATCCGCGAGGATCTCGTTGCAAAGCTCTACGAGGCGGTGCCAAACATTTGGGCCTCGGTTCATCTCGCCGGCGGTTTTGCCATGGCACCGCTCGCCGACACCAAGCGCGCGGATTTGTTGCAGCAGGTCGAGCTCAATCTGATGACGAGTTTTTTGTGCTGCCGGGAAGCCGTCCGCGCCATGACGCGGGGCGGCGCAGGTGGGCGCATCGTCAACGTGGCGGCGCGCCCGGCGCTCGAATGGCGCACCGGCGCCGGCATGACGGCCTACACGGCCACCAAGGCAGCGGTCGCGGCGCTGACCGTGGCGCTCGCCCAGGAGGTTGCCAAGGACGGCATTTTGGTCAACGCAGTCGCTCCCTCGATCATCGACACGCCGGCCAATCGCCACGCAATGCCGAATGCCGACCATGCGGCGTGGCCCAAGCCCGACGAGATCGCGCGGACGATCGTTTTTCTGGCCTCGCCCGACAACCAGGTGACACGCGGCGCCATCGTGCCGGTCTACGGCCGGGTCTGACGCCCGGAGCATGTTCCGGAAAAGTGGATACCGGTTTTCCGTCAGAAGATGCGACCAATAGAAGTCTACAAAATCCTGCAGACCTCATCGAACGCGAAACGCGGGTCGCGCGGCGCGACGCTTCCCGGCTCGCCCTTGCCGAGGATGCACAGGAAATTCGATTTCCACTGTCCGTCGGGAAAGAATTCGGCATCGACCTTGGCATTGTCGAAGCCGGACATCGGGCCGGCGTCGAGCCCGAGCGCACGCGCAGCGAGGATGAAATAACCTCCCTGCAGGGTCGCGTTGCGAAACGACGTGGTGTGGATATGGTCCGGCGTGGTCTCGTACCAGCTGCGCGCCGCCGGATTGTGAAACATGCGCGGCAAGTGCTCGTAGAATTTCAGGTCAAACGCCAGGATCGCCACCACCGGCGCCGCGACCGTCTTGGCGCGGTTGGTCTTCGAAAGCGCGGGCGCCAGACGCTCCTTGGCGGCCTGACTGCGCAGGAACAGGACGCGCTGGGGCTGCGAGTTGGAGGTGGTCGGCCCCCATCTCATCAGCTCGTAGAGCGCGTGCAAGGTGGCATCCGAAATCGTGCCAGGCTCGAACGCGTTGTAGCTGCGCGCAGTGCGGAACAGAATGTCGAGGGCATCGTCCGATAGGGCGGCCGGCCGCTTGGTGTCATGCATCGCCTCGTTCTCCGCTGCGCGCACGGGATGATCTTTCCTGCAAACGGCATCCCGCTCTATCTGTTTGTTTGAGCATGTCCTTTTCCGCAAAACCGGTAACCACTCTTGCGGGACATGCTCGCAAGCCCCGGCAGGTATAGACAAATTCGCACGGGCGGGCCACAGAACCGGGACTGCACGTCCGCCGCACGAGAGGATTGCCGCATGCCGGGACCGTTGTCAGGTGTTCGTGTGCTCGAGCTCGCCCGCATTCTGGCCGGACCGTGGGCCGGCCAGATGCTGGCCGATCTCGGCGCCGATGTGATCAAAGTGGAACGTGCCGGAGCCGGCGACGATACCCGCGGCTGGGGACCGCCGTTCGTGCCCGGCAAGGACGGCAACCACCTGGGCGCCGCCTATTTCCATGCCACCAATCGCGGCAAGCGCTCGATCGAGCTCGACTTCGAGAGCCAGGATGGCCGCCGCATCGTGCGCAAGCTCGCCGCGCGCTCGGACATCCTGATCGAGAATTTCAAGGTTGGCGGGCTTGCGAAGTTCGGGCTCGACTATGCAAGCCTCGCCAAGGACTGCCCGCGGCTGATCTACAGCTCGATCACCGGTTTTGGGCAGGACGGGCCGTACGCGGCCCGTGCCGGCTACGATTTGATGGCGCAAGGTATCGGCGGGTTCATGGACCTGACCGGCAGCGCCGGCGGCGAGCCGACACGCGCGGGCGTGCCGGTCTCGGATATTTTCACCGGGGTCTACTCGGTGGTCGGCATTCTGGCGGCGCTGGCGCAGCGCGAACGCACCGGGCGGGGCTGCTATGTCGACACGGCGCTGGTTGATTCCACCGTCGGCGTCCTCGCCAACCAGGCGCTCAACTATCTGGTCTCGGGTGAGGTGCCCAAACGGCTCGGCAATGCCCATCCCAACATCGTTCCATATCAGGTATTCCCAGCCGCCGACGGACACCTGATCGTCGCCACCGGCAATGATCGCCAATTTCAAAAGTTCTGTACTGCGGTCGGCGAAGACAAGCTTGCCGAGGACCCGGCCTATCTGACCAACAAGGATCGGCTCGCCCGGCGTGACGAGCTGGTCGGCAAGCTTTGTGCCGCGACCGCGCGCTGGAAGCGGGATGAATTGCTGGACAAGCTCGAAGCCGTGCAGGTCCCGGCCGGGCCGATCAACACGTTGCAACAGGTGTTCGCCGATCCGCAGGTCAAGCATCGCGGGATGCGGCTCGAGCTTGCGAGCGATGCTGCCGCGAGCGGCAAGATCCCCGGCGTGCGCACGCCGATCGTGATCGACGGGCAAGCGATGGCGTCGCCGCAGCCCTCTCCGCGGCTCGGGCAACATACGGCGGAGATCTTGCGGGAGATCGGCGAGAGCTGAGGCGCGCGGTCCCCAAGCCGCAGCCTAACCCTCCCCCTTGTGGGGAGGGTGGCGAGCGCAGCGAGCCGGGTGGGGTGGCTACGCGAGGCTGCGGTTGCACCAAACAAACAACAGCGACCCCCACCCCGCCGCCTTCGGCGTCGACCCTCCCCACAAGGGGGAGGGTAAGGGCCGGGCCTGCCTACTCCGTCGCCGGCACCAGGTCGGTCGCGGGCGCCCGCACCAGCCGCCGGATCGCGCTCGCCGCCACCACGGTGCGGTGCTCCGCATAGGCCTCGTGGTTCTTCTCGATGTCGCCGAGATCATAGAGATAGTTGACCATCAACCCGTGCGACTGCTGGCGGCCGCGCTCTGACAGGTCCGCCGGCCAGTTGAGCCGCTCGAGGCGGGCGCCGTTGCCGAGATGGAAGCGCGCGACCGGATCGAGCGGCAGCGCCGCGCGCGAGTTCGGCGCGTCAGGAAATAGGTGGCGGCGGCGCGCAGCAGCGGCTCGCGCAGGCGCTCGATCGCAGCCGCATTGTTCCACCAGTCGGCTATCGAGCGCTGCGAGCGCGGTCACGGTCGGCTCCGTCGAGCAGGGACGCGGCTTCCGCGTGCGCGCTCGCGCTCGAGCCAGGCGGCGAAGTCCGGCACCGGCGACAGGGTGACGAAGGTCGAGAGCCGCGGGAACTCGCGCGAAATCTCCTCGACCACCTGCTTGATCAGGAAGTGCCCGAACGTGACGCCCGGCGAGCCCGCGCTGGCAGTTGGAGATCGAGTAGAACACCGCCGTCGTCGGCGCTGCTCGGGCGCGAGCGTGTGCGCGCATGCAGCCCCAGAATCGGCGCGATCGCGTCCGGGCATTCGCGCGGTCAGCGCGACCTCGACGAAGATCAGCGGCTCGTCGATCAGCGCCGGATGGAAGAACGCGTAGCAGCGCCGGTCGGGCGGATCGATGCGCGCGGCGCAGATCGTCCCAGTCGTCGGATCTCGTGCACGGCCTCGTAGCGGATGATCTTTTCCAGCACGATCGCCGGCGTCGACCAGTCGATGCGGCGCAGCACCAGGAAGCCGCGATTGAACCAGGACGAGAACAGATGCACGAAATCGGCGTCGACCGCCGCGAGGTCGTCGCGATGCGCCAGCGCATCGAGGAGCTGCTCGCGCATGGCGACCAGCGCCTCGGTGCCACCGCGGCGCGAGATTGAGCCGGCGCAGCAGTTCCTGACGGCGCGGCTCGGCGGCCGCATGCAGCTCGGCCGCGGTGGCATCGGTCGGCTTCGCGCTGCCAGGCCTCGATCGCTCGCCTCGATGCGCGCACGGTCCGGCCCGAACCGGGTCGCCAGCGCTTCGAAGAAGGCGATGCGCGGCCCGGTGGTCAGATCGGCATAGCGCGGCGAGAATTTCGCGCGCCAGGGCGACACCGGAGGCCTCGCCCCGACCGGACAGCAGCTCCTCGCACAGCTCGACCAGGCTCTCGGAGCGCTGGCGCGCTTCGTCGCAGCGGCCGCGCGCGCGCTCGATCAGCGACGCGCCCCCGCTCGGAGATCGACTGCAGCAGTTCGCCGAAAAACGACGTGTTCATCGCACCGCCCCATGACGCATACGTCCGCGCAAGCCAGGTCGCGATCCCGGGGAAGAAGCATAACAAAATCAACCGCGAAAATCATCAGACCAACGAACGGCATGCACGCCCCAGATCACGTCCCGCAACGGGATGTCCGGTGCAATATTTTTGATCACGAACATGTTCAGTCCGACCGGCGGATGAATCAGGCCCATCTCCATGACGATGGTCATGATCACGCCGAACCAGATCAGGTCGAAGCCCGCGGCCTTGAGCGGCGGCAGGATGATCGGCGCCGTCATCAGGATGATCGACACCGGCGGCAGGAAGAACCCGAGCACCACCACGAACACCAGGATCGCGGCGAGCAGAACCCAGCGCGACAGCTCGAGGTCGACGATCCACTGGGCCGCCGACTGGCTGATATGCAGGTAGCTCATGACGTAGGAGTAGAGCAGCGACATGCCGATGATGAACATCAGCATGGTGGATTCACGCAGTGTCGCGACCAGGATCGGGCTGAGCTCGCGCGGGGTCCAGACGCTGTAGATCGCAGCAATCAGCATCAGCGCCAGGACAGCGCCAAGGCCGGCCGTCTCCGACGGCGTGGCATAGCCGCCATAGAGCGCGATCATCACCCCGGTGAGCAGAATGACGAACGGCAACACGCGCGGCAGCAGCGCGAATTTGTCGCGGAAGGATCAGTTTCGTCTTCGCGCAGCAGCTCGGAAAATGCGCCGGTGGCGGCTTGTTGTGCGCCGCGCGACCGCGATGCTCGCGGCGGAACTGCCACATCGCATAGGCGGCGAACAGGGTGACCAGCAGCGCGCCGGCCCGATCGCGGCGAGGAACAGCCGGCCAAGCGACTGCTCGGCCGCCACCGCGTACAGGATCATGGTGATCGACGGCGGCAACAGGATGCCGAGCGTGCCGCCGGCCGCAATGATGCCGGAGGCGAAGCCAGGCGAATAGCCGCGCTTGCGCATTTCCGGAATACCGGCCGATCCGATCGCCGAGCAGGTCGCCGGCGAGGAGCCCGCCATGGCGGCGAACAGCGCGCAGGCGAACACATTGGCGATGCCGAGCCCGCCCGGGATGCGATGCATCAAGGCGTGCAGCGCGCCGTAGAGGTCCTGGCCGGCGCGCGAGCGCCCGATCGCCGCGCCCTTGAGGATGAACAGCGGAATCGACAGAAGCGTGATCGACGCCATCTCCTCGTAGACGTTCTGGGTGATGGTATCGACCGAAGATCGCGGCATGAAGCGCGATCATGAACACGGTCGCAACCGCGCCGAGCGCGAACGCGATCGGCATGCCGGCGAACATGACCAGCAGGGTTGCGGTGCCGTACAGCAGCCCGATGCGACAGCGCGCTCATGGCGGTGCGTCCGGCGCAACTCGGCGATCGACCTGCAGCAGCAGCTGCAGGCTGAGCAGCGTCATGCCGACGCTCATCAGCGAATAGGGGATCCAGAGCGGCGGTCCCCAGGTCGAGCCCGAATGGTAGTTTTCGGTCGACCGCCTCCTCGAGCAGCGTCCAGGATTTCCACGCGAAGAAGGCGCAGAAGGCGAAGCTCGCGAGATCGACGACGATCATGCGAACGCGGTTGGCACCGGCGGGCAGCAGGTCCGACGATCGCCTCGATCGCCACATGCCCGCGCTGGGCCTGGATCGCGGCGCCCGACATGAACACGGCGCCGACGATCAGGAACACCGACAGCTCGTCCTGCCAGTCGGTGGAGAAGTGAAGGAAGTAGCGCGCGACGACGCTGTAGGTCAGCACGACCGAGGCGATCACCAGCGCGATCGACGACAGGATGACGACGACGTGGTTGACCATGGCGCCAGGATGCGGTCAACCGGACCGGCAGGCGGCGGCGCGACCTCCTCGCCAATGTCACATGCGCGAGCGTCGAGAGCCATCGACGTCATCGAGGCTGCGTGCCCCGCTTCCCGGAAGTTCGGCACTGAAGCGCCGCATCGCCGGCGTCAGGATACGTGAACCTGTTCGGCGAGCTTGAGCAGCTCCGCCGACAGCGCCGTCTTCTGCGGCGTAGTCCTTCCAGGCGGTGTCGCGCGCGATGGCGCGCCACTTGTCGACCGCCGCCTCGGTCGAGGTCGGCCACCTTGGCGCCCTTCTTGGCATAGACCTCGGCCACTTTCTGGTCGTCCGCCATCGCCTCCTTGGTGCCGAACTGTTCCATCTCGACGCCGAGCGCCACGATGATGTCCTGTTGCTGCTTGGCTGAGCGTGTCGAAGATCTGCTTCGACATGATCAGCGGCTCGAGCATGAACCAGTAGGACTTGCCGCGGCCGGTGGTGAGGCTCTTGGCGACCTCCTCCAGCCGGAACGAGATCAGGCTGGTCGACGACGTGATGGCGGCGTCGCAGGCCCCGGTCTGCATCGCGGCATAGAGCTCGTTCGACGGCGTGCTACAGCGTGGTCGCGCCCGCCGCCTGCAGCACCATGTCCATCTCGCGGCTGCCGCCGCGCACCTTCAGGCCCTTGGCGTCCTGCGGATTGATGATCGGGACCGCCGGCTGGCAACGCCGCCCGCCTGCCAGATCCACGACAGGATGATGACGCCCTTCTCGGCCAGGAAGGCGCTGAAAAGCTTCTGGCCGACCGGCGACGTCTTCCAGGCGGCGCCCTGGGCGTAAGAGCGAAACCAGTCCCGGCATCAGGCCGATGTTGAGCTCCGCGATATTCGCCGCCCGCATAGGAGATCGGATAAAGGCTGAGATCGAGCGCGCCCTTGCGCACCGCGGAAAACTGCGCCACGGTCTTCATCAACGACGAGTTCGGATAGACCTGCGCCACTATGGCGCCGTTGGTGCGCTTCTCGAGCTCGGCCGCGAACTTGCGGCACAAGCGGTCGCGGAAGTCGCCCTCATCGATGGTGCCGCCCGGGAACTGATGCGAGATCTTGAGCGTCACCGTAGGCGCGGCGTTGCCCAGGCGGGCCGATGCGATAACGGCAGGCGCAGCAACCACACCTTGCAAAATCCGACGCCGGCTGATGGCCATGCAATCCTCCTTCGATTCTTATATTTGTCTCGCGCGTTGCGCCATGGAAGGCGTAGTTCATGCGCGATATCAAAGCGAAGAACAAGGGTGCCCAATGGGAAATTCCGCCGCCGAACCCGCCCTCGATGTCGCATGCAGCAACGGCCTCAAAGGCGTTGTGGTGACGTTGACCGAGGGCTTGCAAGAAAAACTCGGTCCGCTGGCGATCAATTACGGCTCGACCAAGCAGCTGACCGAAACGGTTACCGCCGGCTCGGACGTCGTGATCATGAGCGATGCGGCGATCGACGCCCTGATCGCGGCCGGGACGCTGGCGGCGGGCCGCTTCGATCTCGTCCAATCCCGCATTGGGCTTGCGGTGCGCAAGGGCACGCCGCATCCCGACATCGCAACCCTTCCGGCGTTCATCGCCACCTTGCGCCGCGCCAAATCGATCTCGCGCTCGCGTCAGGGCATCAGCGGCCTCCACCTCGCCGACGAGCTGGCACGGCTTGGTCTTGCCGACGAGCTCGCTCCCAAGATCAAGGCCTATGACGGCTACGCGGCGCAGGCGTGCGCCAACGGTGAAACCGAAATCGCGATCCAGCAGATCAGCGAGCTTGCGCCGGTCGACGGCCTCGACATTGTCGGACCGCTCCCGGAGGAGGTGCAGAAGATCACCATCTTTTCGGCCGGGATCGGTGCGCACAGCACCCATCGCGACAAGGCCCTTGCCTTCATCGCCGCCCTGAAGGCAAAGGAGGCCGCACCCACCATGCGCGCCAACGGGCTCGAACCGGCCTGACACGGTTTTCATGAGAGCACCCGATCCCAACCGCCCGCCCTCCGCGGGCCAGCTCTGGCTTTACCTCGCTCTGCTCTGGCTCGCCGGCAACGGACTACGCATCACGATCCTGGCCGTGCCGCCGGTCATTCCACTGCTCACCGCCGATCTGCACATGTCGGCGACCGAGGTCGGCATTCTGGGCGGATTGCCCGCGGTTCTGTTCGCATGCGCGGCGATCCCGGGTTCCCTGCTGATCGCGCGCTTTGGCGCGCTGCCGACCCTGGTGATCGGGCTGTTTGCAACCGCGGCGGGCTCGGCCTTGCGCGGCGCCGTGCCGGATGTGGCGCTGCTGTTCGTGACCACAGTCGTCACCGCATTCGGCGTCGCCGTCATGCAGCCGGCACTGCCGCCGCTGGTGCGGGCCTGGCTGCCCCACCGCATCGGGTTCGGCACGGCCGTCTACACGAACGGGCTCCTGGTCGGCGAGATCATTCCGGTTACCCTCACCGGCCTCCTGGTGCTGCCACTGGTCGCCGACAGCTGGCGCTGGAGCTTCGTGGTATGGGCTGTCCCCGCCGTATTGATCGGGCTGATCATTACCGTCACTGGCGCCGCGCCCCGGCGCGGTGAATACGATTGCAGCGCCGCCGCGATGGTGGCCGAACTGGCGCGACCCGCTGATCTGGCGGCTTGGGCTGATGCTCGGGAGCGTCAATGCGGTCTACTTCGCGACCAACACGTTCATCCCTTACTATTTCCATGCGCTGGGCGAGGACGACCTGGTCAGCCCCGCGCTGTTCGCGCTCAATGCCGGTCAGTTGCCGGCATCGTTCGTGCTGCTGGCGGTCGTCGGTGAGCTCGAGCGCCGGGTCTGGCCATACGTCTCGTGCGGGCTCGTCTGTGTTGCGTGCGTCGCCGGCATTGCGCTCGGCAACGGGCTGGTGGCGGTCGCCTCGGCGGCCGTGCTCGGCTTTGCAGCCGCGGCGGTCCTGATCCTCATTCTGGCGTTGCCGCCGCTGCTGAGCCGGCCCGATGATGTGCACCGTACCGCCGCCGCCATGTTCACCATCAGCTACAGCTGCGCGGTTGATCACGCCGATCATCAGCGGGCTGGCCTGGGACCTGACCGGAATTCCGGCCCTGGCATTCATCCCGATCGGCCTGATCGTGTTCCTGCTGGTCGGGTTTGCGCCCACGATCCACGTTCCGAGCGATATGGAATAGCGGCAATTCAGGCTCGCGCCTCGACCCTCCCGGCCGATTGCGCTATTGCTGCCGGCGATCTTCACGCGCGGGCGCAGGCCCCCCAACCCAGTGAGTGACAGCAGTGGACAACGGGAAAGCCCTTACGGCCGAAGCATTTCTGGCGCGGCTCGCCGAGCGCGGCGTCGACTACGTGTTCGCGAACGCGGGAACCGACTTCGCGCCGATCATCGAGGCGCTGTCGCGCAACGAACCGCAAGTATCCGCGCTTCGTCACCGTGCCGCACGAAAATCTCGCGATGGCGATGGCCAACGGCTACTACCGCCTGGCCGGCAAGCCTGCCGCCGTGATGGTGCACGTCACCGTCGGCACCGCCAATACGGTCTGCGGCCTGATGAACATGGCGCGCGACAACGTGCCGGTGATGCTGTGCGCCGGCCGCACGCCGATCACGGAGACCGGCAACCAGGCCTCGCGTAACGGCGCCATCCACTGGGGCCAGGAATCGTTCGACCAGGGCGGCATGGTGCGCGAGTTCGTGAAATGGGATTACGAGCTGCGCACCGGCCAGCCGCCCGGCGCATTGGTTGATCGCGCCCTCGACATCGCCATGTCGGAGCCGCGCGGGCCGGTCTACATGTGCCTGCCGCGCGAGGTGCTGGCGAGCGAAGCGGCATCGATGCGGCGCGACAACGTGCGACCGCTCGGCGTCGAGCCGGCCGAGCCCGCGCGCAACGTGATCGAGTCCGCCGCGCACATTCTCGCCAAGGCCGAGTATCCGCTCATCGTCACCGCCGCGCTCGGCCGCTCGGTCGAGGCGTTCGACGCGCTCGCCGCGCTCGCCAAGGATTTCGCAATCCCGGTGGTGCAGCCGTTTGCGACCGATCTGAGCCTTGCCACCGACCATCCGATGTTCTGTGGCTTCGAGCTCGGGCCGCATCTCGCGCAGGCCGACGCGGTGCTGGTGATCAATTCCGGCGTGCCGTGGATGCCGCGCATGGCCAAGCCCAAGCCGGCGACCAAGGTGATCCACATGGCGGTCGACCCGCTGGTGAGCCGGCACCCGTTCCGCGAATTCGAAGCGGACCTCATGGTCGCCGGCGATCCGGTCGCCGGCCTCGTGATGCTGCGCGAGAGCCTCGCCGGATTGCTCAAGGACAAGAAGGGCGATCGAGGCGCGGCGCAAGACCGTGGCGGCGGCGCGCACCGACCTGATGGAGAAGCGCGACAAGCTCGCCGCCTCGGTCAAGGACCAGACCCCGATCCATCCGGCCTGGCTCGGGCACTGCCTCAACCAGATCAAGGCCAAGGACGCGGTGGTGTCAACGAGCTCGGCGTACCGCCGAGCCGGCTCGATCTGACCGCGCCGCTGAGCTTCATCGGCAGCGAGCCTCGCGGGCGGCCTCGGCGCCGGGCTTGGCACGGCGCTCGGCGCCAAGCTCGCGGCGCCGGAGCGCGAGGTGATCGGCTGCGTCGGCGACGGCTCCTACATGTTCGGCAATCCGGTGCCGGCGCATTTCGTTGCCCGCGCCGAAAACCTGCCGACGCTGACCGTTGTTGCCAACAATCATTCCTGGCTGGCGGTACGGCAGTCGACGCTCTCGGTCTATCCGGATGGCGCCGCCTCCAAGGCCAACGTGATGCCGATCCAGGATCTCAATCCGTCACCGGCATTCGAAAAGGTGATCGAATCGTGCGGCGGGGTCGGCGAAAAGGTCGAGGCACCGGAGGAGCTTGCTGCCGCGCTCAAGCGCAGCTTTGGGGCGCTTCGCTCCGGCACGCCGGCGCTGCTCAACGTGTCGGTGCAGGCGATCCGGTAAGCACGGAATGCTGACGGGAGGGCGCGCCGAAAGTCCGCGGCGCATCGGCGGCTGGCTCTTCGGCCAGCCTTACTTGCTGCTGTCACTCACATCGCTGTTCTGGGCTGGCAACACTGTGCTCGGCCGCTTCATCGCGGGTCACGTGCCGCCCGTGACGCTCGCGTTCATCCGCTGGTCCGGCGCCTTCTTGATCCTGCTGCCTTTCGCCGCGCACCATCTGCGGCGCGATTGGCCGACGATCCGAAGACACGCTGGATTGATGACGCTGCTCGCGCTCACCGGATTCTCGGCCTACAACACAATGGCCTATTACGGCCTGCAATACACGTCGGCGATCAATGGTCTGCTCCTGCAATCGGTCGGCCCGTTGTTCGTTGCGATGTGGACCTTTGCGCTCTTTCGTGATCGCCTGACGCTTCGTCAAGCCGGCGGCATCAGCATCTCACTCATCGGCGTCATCGTTATCGTCAGCCGTGCCAGCCTCGACGTCCTGCTGGCGATCGCCTTCAATCGCGGTGACGTGTGGTTCCTGATCGCGCTCATGATTTATGGCTTCTACACGGCCGTGCTGCGCACCCGGCCCATGATGCACCCGATCTCATTCCTCGCCGTCGGGATGGGTTGGGGCGCCGCGCTTCTGGTTCCGGCGATGGCAATCGAGCTCGCGAGCGGGCGCACAATCGTCCTCGACGGCACGAGTTGGCTCAGCTTCGCTTATGTGTGCGTGTTCCCATCATTGCTCGGCTATCTGTTCCTCAATCGCGGAATCGAGTTGATCGGCGCCAACCGTGCCGCGCCGTTCATGCATCTTGTTCCGGTGTTTGGATCGGTGCTGGCGATTGTGCTGCTTGGCGAGCGCTTCGAAGTCTATCACGCTGTCGGCTATTCGCTCGTCTTCGCCGGTGTCACGATTGCGAGCACGAAGTGATGCTTTCGCCTGGGTGTCACGCCACCGCGGCATGAATTGCACGACAATGCCGCACCAAGTTCGGGTGTGACATCACGAAAGCCCGCAGCGGCGTGTCGATCTCATAAAAATAAATGTTGGCCACAAACCCATAGATGCCGGCGTCAGTGCTGGTCGGACTTGGGCCGAACATGAAACCGGTCTCGGCAATCAAATCGGCCAACACCTGCAGGTCCGCGAGGCCGCGCTTGTAGGCGTCGGCAGGCTCGTAGCGGCCGATGCCTTGATAACGGTAGCGCTCGAAATTGTATTTCTGCGCCGCTTCCATGCCCTCCAAGGTCAGCCTCGGATGCGCCTTGAGAAACGCATCGCGAAACAGCGGCCAGAACCGAGGGTCCTTCCAGCGCGAGTAGGACATGACCCAGTAGAGATCATCGAGCGTGCGCCGGATCATCAGGCCGGTATCGCGCTGCGAGGGCGTCAACGCGCTGTCGAGCGCGAGATGATACTTGTCGATGAGATGCGCGATGATGGCGTCGCTGTCGCCGATCGCCTGGCCGTCATCGACGATGTAGGGCAGCTGGCCGCGCGGCGCCGCGCTCGCATCGAAAATATGTTCGTGCCGGAATGGCACCTTGGTGAGCTTCAGGAAAGCAAAAATCTTGAGCCCATACGGATTGTTGTCCGCGACCCCGAACAGTTCCGGGTAGGAATAGAGGGTGAGCATTTGGCGGCTTTCCGGGTTGTGACGACGGCTTTGGACCTTAGTCGATTTTCTCGGGGAGCGACCCTTCACTGACCGACATGCGCGGCATGGTCTCGAAGAAGCTGACCTCCGGTGGTTACTGGGTTGCCGGTTCTTTCGGGCAATGCCTTTGCGGATCGGCGGTATTCCGGTTGGGCGGCTTGCGCCACCCCGGGGCGAAGACGCACAATCGCGCGACGCACCGGAGGCTCGCCATGTCTGTCGCCGCTTTGGACACCACCGATCAGCTGCGCAAGGCCTGGAAGGAGGCGCATCTGGCGCCGCTGTGGGAAAGCCCGACCGCCCATAAGCCGCCGGCGCCGCCCGATCCCTCTTACCTGTGGTCGTGGGAGCGCGTGCGCCCGCTGATCGGCCGCGCCATCGAGGTGGCGAACCCGGCCGCGGTCGAACGCCGCGTGCTCACCCTGGTCAACCCGATCACGCGCGGACCGGAAGACCAGGCGACTGCGCGGACGCTGTCGGCGGCGCTGCAGATCCTGCTGCCAGGCGAGAAAGCGCGGCCGCACCGCCACTCCATGAATGCTATCCGCTTCGTGCTCGAGGGCGAGGGCGCGCTCACCATCGTCAACGGCAAGCCCTGCCCGATGGCGTTCGGCGACCTCATTCTCACCCCGGCCTGGTGCTGGCACGAGCATGAGCACCGCGGCAGCGGGCCGATGATCTGGCTCGATGCACTCGACGTGCCGCTACATCAGTGGCTCGGCACCGCCGAATTCCAACCGGGCCCGGTCGCCGAGATGCCGCCGACCCTGCCCGATGCGGCCTTTGCGTTCGCCAATGTGGTTCCGGACGTGGCGTACACGAGCGACTTTTCGCCGGTCTTTCGTTATCCCTATGCGGACGCGGCGGCTGCCCTTGCGGCGGCGCCGCGGGCGCGCGACGGCGCGCGCCGGGTTCGCTACATCAATCCGGCCACCGGCGGCGCCGCCATGGCGATCATGGACATGCACCTGATGGAGATCGATCGCGACGAAACATTGCCGTTCCGCTCGAACAGCAATGCGGTCGCGTGCGTGGTCGAAGGCCACGGCGAGAGCCGCATCGGCGGCGACATGGTCGCGTGGGGCCCGCGCGATATTTTCACATTGCCGCAAGGCAACTGGATCAGCCACCGGGGCGATGGAACAGCGCGACTATTCGTCGTGTCGGACCGTGACGCGATGGCGCGGTTGGGGATTTTGAAGGACGAGTACGGCAACAATCCGTAGGATGGGTTGAGCGGAGCGAAACCCATCGCCTGTTCCGAGGGCAAGTCTTTCGATGGGTTTCGGCCCGATGCGCCTCAACCCATCCAACGATCCACAGCGGTACACGCGTTGACAGAATAATCCCTATAGGGACTAATTCGTCGACCTTCCGAGCCGGGAGAGACAGACCATGCAATTCGGAGTGCAATTCTTCCCGGCCCTCAGTCCGCGCGATCGGGATGCGGCAAGCTATTTCGCCGATTGTCTGGCGATCGCCGAAGAGGCCGACGCCCTGGGTTTCACGCACGCCCGCACGGTCGAGCATTATTTCGAGGCCTACGGCGGCTACAGCCCGAACCCGATCGTGTTCCTGTCGGCGATGTCCCAGCGCGCCAAATCGATGCGGCTCGTTACCGGCGCGGTGCTGCCGGTGTTCAACAACCCGCTCAAGCTCGCGGGCGAGATCGGCATGCTCGACGCGATCTCCGGCGGACGGCTCGACGTGGGCTTTGCGCGCGCATTCCTGCCGCACGAATTTCGGCGCTTCGGCGTTTCACCGGACGAATTGCGCGCGCGGTTTCAGGAAGGCCTCGACCAGGTCGCCCTGCTGCTGACGCAGGAAGCCGCAAGCCATCGCGGCCAGTTCCATTCGTTCGAGAACGTCACCTCGCTGCCGCGCCCGACCCAGAAGCCGCGGCCGCAGTTCTACATCGCGGCTACGCAGACGCCCGAGTTGTTTGAGTTCGCCGCGCATCGCGGTTACGGCCTGATGACGATTCCGATCGGCCCGATCAAGCCGCTGATCGCGCGTTATCGCGAGGTCTGGCGCGAGAGTGGCCACCCGGGCGACGGCAACGTCATGATTGCGTTCCACATGTTCTGTCACGAGAACGGACCGCGCGCGCGCGAGCTCGCGCGCGACCCCTACTATCAGTACTTTCGGGTGATGAACGAATTGACGCGCGACTGGGCCGATCGAAAGACCGTGTCCAAGGACTATCGCGACTATGATCGGTCGATGGGCAACATGAGCCGCTCCAACTTCGAGGAGCAGATCGACAAGGGCAGCGCCTGGGTCGGCACCCCCGATGAAATCAAGGCGATCATCGCGCGTTTCGTGGATTTCATGGGCCCGTTCGAGCACGCGTCGCTGCAGATCAATTTTGGCAACATGGACTACGCCGACGCGCGCCGATCCATGCAGTTGTTCGCTTCCGAGGTGATGCCGGCGTTCAACTCCGCAAAAGCGGAACCGTTGCGCAAGGTGAAAGCCGGCTGAGCGCCGCGTATGTCGCTCGCTCACCCTCACCGCCAGTGGCCCGCGCAGGGCGTCGCGCGCGTTCCCTACTGGATCTACACCGACGCCGATCTCTATGCGCGCGAGCAGGAACGGATCTTCTGCGGACCGAGCTGGAATTACGTGGCGCTGGAGGCCGAGCTGCCCAATCCGGGCGACTTCAAGCGCACCTTCATCGGCGACCGCTCGGTCGTGGTCGCGCGCGACGCCGACGGCGGTGTGCACGCCTTCGAGAACCGCTGCGCGCACCGCGGCGTGCAGTTCTGCCAGGCCCAGCTCGGCAACAACAAGGAATTCATGTGCCCCTACCACCAGTGGACCTACAACCTGCGTGGTGACCTGATCGGGGTTCCGTTCCGGCGCGGCCTGAAAGCACAGGGCGGCATGCCGAGCGATTTCGAGCTCACGCAGAACGGCCTGCGCAAGCTCAAGGTTGCCCGCCGTCATGGCGTGGTGTTCGCCTCGTTTGCACATGAGGTCGAGCCGTTCGAGGATTATCTCACGCCGCCTTTGCTCGAGCTGTTCGATCGCGTGTTTGACGGTCGCGAGCTCAAGGTACTTGGCTATTCGCGCCAGCTCACGCCCGCGAACTGGAAGCTGATGTTCGAGAACATCAAGGATCCGTATCACGCAACGCTGCTGCACGTGTTTCTGATTTCGTTCGGATTGAACCGCGCCGACCAGCCGCAGCGCCTGGTCATCGACCCGACCGGCCGCCATGCCGCCGGCATGAGCTGGCGTGGCGAGCAGAAGCGCACTGGAGACAATGTGGAAATGCGCTCGCTGTTGGAGGACCTGCGGCTCAACGATCCGACCATGCTGGCGCCAGTCAAGGAGTTCGAGCGCTACACGATCTGCCTGATGACGGTGTGGCCGAACCTGATCGTGCAGCAGCAATCGAACACGCTGGCCATGCGCCAGCTTGTCACCCGGGGACCGGGCGCGTTCGAGCTCGCCTGGACGTTCTTCGGCTATGCGTCGGACGACGAGGAAATGACGAAGCGGCGGCTGCGGCAGGCCAACCTGATGGGGCCGGCCGGCCTGGTGTCGATCGACGACAGCGAGGTGATGGCGTTCACCCAGCGTGGCATCGAAGCGGCATCGGAAGCATGCGGGATCATCGAGATGGACGGTCGCGGCTGGAAGGCCGAGGAGCTGCACGCCATTACCGAGTTGGAAATCCGCGCCTTCTATGAATATTACCGCAAGGTGATGGAGCTCTAGGTGGACGCGCTCGCGACATCCAACGCGGTGGCGCTGCGCGTCGCCCTTGATGACCTCTATGCGCGCTACACCGGCTGCCTTGACGATGAGCGGTTCGAGGAGTGGCCGGATTTCTTTACCGACCCGTGCATCTACAAGATCATTCCGCGCATCAATTTCGAACGCAAGCTGCCGCTCGCCACCTGGCTGTGCGAGAGTTGCGGCTATCTGCGCGACCGCGTCCAGGCGATTCGGAAGACTTCGGTGTATGGGCCGCGCTATATGCGCCGGTTCGTGTCCGGCATTCGCGTCATCGGGCAGACGGGCGACGCGATCGAGGTGCACGCCAACTATGCGGCGTATGAGACCCTACCGGACGCGTTCACCCGGGTGTTCAACGTCGGGCAATACCGCGATTTGATCGCGGTCGGCAACGGCGATATGAAGTTCCGCGAGAAGGTCTGCGTGTTTGACAGCGAGCTGGTGCCGAACAGTCTGATCTATCCGCTGTGAAGGGAAACGAATGTCCGAGGAAAAATGGGTGGGTGTGGCGGCGCGTTCGGCGCTCAACGAAGGCGCGATGCTGGGCGTCGAGGTCGGCGACGAGTTCGATTGCGCTCTATAATGTGGACGGCGAGATCTACGCCACGTCCAACGTCTGCACCCATGCGTTCGCCATGCTCACCGACGGCTTTCTCGACGGCGATGTCATCGAATGTCCGCTGCACGGCGGCTGCTTCAAGGTGAAGACCGGCGAAGGCCAGGGCGCGCCGGTCACCGAGGACCTGAGGACCTATCCGGTGCGGATCGTGGGGGACAATATCGAGGTACAGGTGGGGTAAGTGCCGCCCGAAGGGAGTGGGTTTCAGCATGTCCGGCGCCGAGCGTCGGACACGTGCCTCAACCCATCCTACCGCGCTCCTCCGCTACCAGGGGCTCAGCCTCAGCCCTTTCCCCGCCTTTTCGCATGCCCGTCGAGCAGCGTCTTCACCAAGCGCATGAAGTCGCGCCGCTCGGACGGAGAGAGCGGCGCCAGGATCTTGGCCTGCGAGCGGTCGGCGCATGCCTCGATCGCCTCCAGCAGGCGCCGGGCCTTGCTGGTGATGAACAGCGCGTTCGCCCGCCGGTCGTTCGCGGCCGCGCGCTTGTCGATCAGCGCGCGCTCCGCCAGCGTATCGACGATGCGCGCCGTCATGGAGCGGTCGATGGCAGTCGCCTCGGAAAGCGTGACCTGGTCGATGCCGGGCCGGTGCTCGAGAACCTGCAGCGTGACGTACTGGGTTGGCGTGAGGTCGAAGCCGGCGGTCTCCTCGTGAAAGATGAGCACGGCATATTGCTGCAGCCGGCGGATGACGTGTCCCGGCTTGGAAAATGGATCGCTCAGAGATTTCATCGCTGTACAACGCGCTGTTGGGTTGCCCATAAAAACGACCGTCCCTATGCTGTCAATCGCGATCGAGCGCTGAGGAAACCCAAATGAAGATTTGCTGGTTTGGCGACAACCAACTGGGGCTGGTCGAAGATGATGCGGTCAGTGATGTGAGTGCGGCGCTCAAGGCGCTGCCGGCGCCCCGTTACCCAACCGGGAAGGGCGACCCGTTGATCGCGAACCTGGCGCGCGTGCGCGAGGAAATTCACAAGGTCGCGCCCGGCGCGAAGAAGATCCCGATCAAGAACGTGCGCTTCCTCAGCCCGGTGGCGAGCCCGAGCAAGATCATCGGCACGCCGGTCAACTACCTCAAGCATATCGAGGAGGCCGCCGCCCAGCGCGACGTATTCACCGGCCGCTACCAGGGCGGTATCGAGGAACAGGGGCTGTTCCTCAAGGCCACGAGCTCGCTGGTCGGGCCGGGTGAAGGGGTGAAGCTGCGGTTTTTAGACCGGCGGACCGACCACGAGATGGAGCTTGGGGTCGTCATCGGCAAGCTTGCCAACAATATCGAACAGGCGCGCGCGCTCGACTACGTCGCCGGCTACTGCATCGCCCTGGACATGGTGGTGCGCGGCAGCGAGGATCGCAGCTTCCGCAAATCGATCGACACCTACGCGGTCGCCGGCCCGTGGCTGGTCACGGCCGACGAGATTCCGGATCCCGGTCACCTCAAGTTCTCGCTCGCGGTGAACGGCGAAGTGCGCCAGGCATCCGATACGCAGTTCATGATCATGAACATCGAGCGCCAGATCGCCTGGGCGTCGACCTGGTACCCGCTCTATCCAGGTGACATCATCATGACCGGCACCTGCGAGGGCGTGTCGCGGGTGGTCCCGGGCGACGTCATGCACTGCGAGATCGAGAAGATCGGCGCCATGGACGTTGCGGTGAGCTGAGGACGAACGACGAACGACGAACGACAGACGAGGGAGGCTGCGCGTTCTTGCGCTTCGGTATTCTCTTCTGTCTTCAGATTCGCAGCACGCGCTCCGCGTTGAGATGCGCGATCTTCTCGCGATCGGTCTCGCTGATCGAGAGCTTGCGCAGGAACTCCATTCCCACGCTGTTGGCCTCGTACGGCCAATCGACCGCGAACAGAATGTTGTCGGCGCCGAGCGCCAGCAGCGTGCACACGAACGCGGGCTCGTACCAGTTGCCGCTGGTGGTCACAATCAGATTGTCGCGCAGGTACTCGATCGGCGCCTTCTTCAAGCCGCGCCGCTTAGCCGAGAACACGGCATGATCGTTGAGCCGGTGCATGGCGAACGGCAACCCCTCGCCGAGATGCCCGAGGATGATCTTGAGCTCCGGATATGCATCGAACACGCCCGCAAATACGATGCGCAGGAAATGGCAGCTGGTGTCGATGGCAAAGCCCCAGGCCGAACCTTGCAGTTCCTCATAGGGTGCAAAGTAGGCCTTGACGGCGTCCGGATGCGGCATCGCCGGATGCAAATAGATCGGAACACCGAGCCGCTCGGCGGTTGCGAAGATCGGCCAGAATGCCTTGTCGTCGAGGAACGCGCCCTGGGTGTGGCCGTGGATCATCGCCCCCTTGAACCCGAGCTCGTTCACGGTGCGATCGAGCTCGCGCACGGCCGCCTGCGGGTCCGCGGTCGGCAGCGCCGCAAAGCCCGCAAACCGGTCGGGATGTTTGGCGACCGCATCGGCAAGGCGATCGTTGGCGTCGCGCGCCATTGGGACCGCAATATCGGCCGCGAACCCTTGCGGCCCAGGCTGGCCGAACGAAAGCACCTGCACGTCGATCCCGGCCGCATCCATGTGGCGCAGCCGCGCCTCGCCGAGATCGGCGATCTCTCTGACAATGTCGTGGCCGATGTGCTCGCTGCGACTCGTGATCCAGAACTTGCGAAAGTCGGTGGAGGTGGTGTGCTGGCGCAGCAGCGGCGTGACGAAATGCTCTTCGATCGCGATAACGCGGGAGGGTTTTCGGACCGCGAGGTAGTCGGACATGAAGGAGGTCCTACGTCGGCCCAACCTCGACCGGGCGGGCATCGTCCTCGGTCCATTCCGACATGGACCCATCGTAGAGCCGCACCTGCGGTCGGCGCAGCACTTCGGACAGAACAAACCAGCTGGTCGCCGCCTGATGCCCCGTGTTGCAATAACTCACGGTCGGCTGCGCCGGCAGCACGAACAGGCGTTCGAGTTCGGCGGGCGGCTTCAGCCGACGGGTCGCCGGGTCGAAGGCGAGCGCGTGGTCGAGGTGAACGGCGTGTGGCAGGCGGCCGGGGCGCTTTGCCTGCGGGCTCTTCTCGCGGCCCTCGAAGTAGCTCGTCGAACGCGTGTCGAGCAAAATCGCATCGCGCTTGGCGACTGCATGCTCGACGGCTACGAGGTCGGCGCGCAGCGAATCAACAAATTGAACCGGATAAGCCGCCGTCGGCGGCGGCGCGCGACGGCCGCTCTCGACCGGCAGGCCAGCCGCAAGCCACGCCGCCATGCCGCCATCGAGGATCGATTGCGCCCGATGACCAGCGACCTTCAGTGTCCAGTAGACGCGCGCGGCCGCGCTGAAATCGCCGGGCGAGGTGCCAGCTCCGGCAATCACCACGTGGCGCGCGGGCGTGATCCCGCAGCGGGCGAACAGGTCGGCGAGATGCGCGCGGTCAGGCAACAGACCGGTCGCCATGCCCTTGGCGGCACGCCAGCCGTCCTTGACGTAATCGGTGTGGACGGCGCCCGGAACATGCGCCTGCTCGTAGGCCGCAGCACCGCCTCCGTCGACCGCAGAGCGGATGTCGAGCACGCAAACATCGCTCGCATGCGCCGCGAGCCATTGCGGGGAAACCAGGGGTTCGGTCATGGTGCTGGCTTAAACCCGATGACCGAACGATTCAACTAGGCGGGCACGCCCTCCGCACGGGCATCCGACGGGCGCTGCGTACTCCTGGTCCGAACCCGGGCCACGGTCACGCGGCCGTCGCCGGTCGGCTGGAAGAACACGCTGTAGCGCCGCGCCGCCTCTTCGAAGGTCGCCGCGTCAGCTGCCTTGACCACGTCGAACGCATCAAACCCGGCGCGCATCAGAAATACGAACTGGTCGCGCAGGATCTGGCCGGTCGCGCGCAACTCGCCGCGAAAACCAAAGCGCTCGCGCAGCAGGCGCGCCTGACTATAGGCGCGACCGTCCTTGTAGGCGGGAAACACCAGGGCGACGAGCGCCAGATGCCGCAGATGCGGCTCGAGCTCAGCGACGCTGCGATTGTTGGGCCAGATCACACCGACCACGTCCGCGCGCCGCGCGAACTCGTCGGCGTCCGCGAGGAAACGATCGGCCGACACGATGACCGGACCCTGCTCCGGCACCGGATCGCCGTCCGCAACCCGCACGAAGCGGTCCTCCACGATTGTTCCAGCTTTAACGAGTGGCATAGACGCGCTCCTTGAACGGCTCAACGCCGAGACGCTTGACCGTATCGATGAATAGTTCGTCGGGCTGCTGGCGCAGGTCGAGATAGGCCTCGGCGATGTCCTCAACCACGTCGGCCACATCCTCATAGGGAACCGCGGGACCGATCAGGCTGCCGAGTTGAGCGTGCTCGTCGGCGCGCCCGCCGATGGTGATCTGATAGAACTCCTCGCCGTTCTTCTCGACGCCCAGAATCCCGATATGGCCGACGTGATGGTGGCCGCAGGCGTTGATGCAGCCCGAGATGTTCACGTGCAGGCGCCCGAGCCCGCGTGCTGCGTCGAGATCCTGGAAGCGGTTGGAGATCTCCTGCGCCACCGGAATGGCGCGCGCATTGGCGAGGCTGCAATAGTCGAGCCCCGGGCAGGCGATGATGTCGGATACAAGCCCGACGTTGGGCGTGGCGACATCAATCGCATCGAGTGCGGCAAAGACCTCCGGCAGATCCCGCTGCGCCACATGCGGCAGCGCCAGGTTCTGTTCGTGACCGACCCTGATCTCGCCAAAGCTATAACGATCGGCGATGTCGGCGATCGCGTCCATCTGATCGGCGGTGCAGTCGCCCGGCGGCTTGCCGGCCGGCTTGAGCGAAAGCGTGACAATCGCGTAGCCCGGTACCTTGTGGTTGTTGACGCAATTGTCGAGCCAGGTCGCAAACCGCGCGTCGGCCTTGCGCGCCGTCGTCAGTTTCGCCGGCCCATCCTCGAGCCGGTCATAGTCCGGATAGCGGAAGCGGGCCGCGATCTCGGCAATCACCGCCGGATCAAGCGCCAACGCGCCATCCTTGATCAACTGCCACTCCGCGTCGACTTCCTTGCCGAATTTTTCGGCGCCGAGCTCATGCACCAGGATTTTGATGCGCGCCTTGTAGATGTTGTCGCGCCGGCCGTACTGATTGTAGAGCCGCAGCACCGCCTCGACGTAGCTCAGAACGTCGCGCTTGGGCAGAAACGGCTTGACGACCTTGGTCAGAAACGGCGTGCGGCCAAGCCCGCCGCCGACCCCGACCTCGAAGCCGGTCTCGCCAGCACCATTGCGATAGAGCCGCAGCGACAGATCGTGAATCGCAAGTGCGGCACGATCGTGCGTAGCCGCGCTCACTGCAATCTTGAACTTGCGCGGCAGGAACGAGAATTCCGGATGCAGCGTGAGATGCTGGCGCAACAGCTCGGCCCACACCCGCGCGTCTTCGATCTCGTCGGGCGCGACGCCGGCCCATTGATCGGTGGTGATGTTGCGCACGCAGTTGCCGCTGGTCTGCATGCCGTGCAGGCGCGAGGCGGCGAGGTCCGCCATGGCGTCGGGCAGGTCGCGAAGCTTGATCCAGTTGAACTGAATGTTCTGCCGCGTGGTGAAATGGCCGTAACCGCGGTCATAGCGGCGCGCGACCTGCGCAAGCTTGCGCATCTGGTCGGAGGCGAGCGTGCCGTACGGAATGGCGATACGCAGCATGTAGGCGTGCAATTGCAGATAGACGCCGTTCATCAGCCGCAGTGACTTGAACTCGTCCTCGGTCAGTTCGCCAGAAAGCCTGCGCGCGACCTGACCGCGGAACTCGCCGACGCGCTCCGCCAGCAAGGTCCGGTCGAAGTCGTCGTAGAGGTACATGGCGCGCTGCCGGACGCTCGCGGACGGCCTAGATGCCGAACGTGACGGGAAGATCGATGGTGGGGCCGCGCAGACGGATCGCTTCACGCAGGTTTCCCGGCAGAATGTGGTGACCGTCAACCCTGACCGGCGCCACATAGACGTCGATTGCGCGCACGCCGTCGGCTTTCGCCGCCGCAAGCAGCGCGGTCGCGGCTTCGGCGGTGTTCACCACCGCGGCGCTGTCGAGGTCGCTCGTCCAGGTGCCCTCGGCGGTGCGATAGACGACGGCGCCGTCGGCGAGGCCATTGGCCGTCACCACGCTTGGACCGGTGATCTTGAGCTTCTGCTGCAGCGGCGAGGTCATGGCATTCTCCGGCGCGATCGCGGGAGCGGTCGATCCCCGCGCTCTGGAATATTTTTCTATATATGGCTTTCGAAGAGCCCGCAAATAGATGAATTTAATTCCAAATTAGGACATCTAAAATAGATTTTTCTGCCATCGCGGCGACCCAAGCCAGCAGTTTTTTCATGTCGGCCGCAACGGCTCACCGGCGATGCTTGCCGGCCTGCCAGCCCGCAGCGGCGAGGTTGGTCTCACCGACCGCCAGCGCCTCGTCTTCGATCGGCGTCGCGAGCGTGTCGTTCCAGCGGGTGACAAACCCCATGGTGGCGATCACGCCCATGATCTCGGTGATCTGTTCCTCGTCCCAGTGCCGGCGCAGCTCGACGAACATCGCGTCGGTCGCCGCGTTGGGGATCTGGCTCGCCGCGACCGCGAGTTCGAGCGCCGCCCGCTCGGCCGCATCAAACAACGGGCTTGTGCGGAAGTCCCAGACGGCGGCGAGCTTCTTCTCGGGGACACCGAAATGCAGCGCGCCGCTTGCGGTGTGCGCCTGGCAGTAACGGCAGCCTGCGACCCGCGCCGCCACGTGGGCGATCAATCGCTTGAGGCCGCGGTCGACCTTGCTGTCCGGTTCCCACAACGCCGCCTGCAAGGCGACGAACGCCGCCAGCAGCCTGGGCTTGCGCTGCATGGTGAGCGCGCTGTTGGGAATGAACCCGAGCGTGCGCCGGAACGAATCGAACAGCGGCTTGAGCTCGGGTGTATGCTCCGGCGACATCGGCTCCAAGCGGCCGGTCATGACGTCCTCGCTAGGTTCGGAGCTTGAGGGCTTCCTGAGCGCCCGGGCGTGCCATGCTGGCCTTGAGCCAGGCATCGAGCTTGGGAAACGCCGAGAGATCGTATTTCATCTGGATCAGGCTCGAGATCACGCTCGCCACCATGAAGTCCGCCATGTCCCAGCGCTCGCCGCCAAAATAGCGATGCCGGGTCAGGTGATCATCGAGCACCTTGAGCTTCGGTCGCAGGACCTTGTCGGCCAACTCCGCAAGCGCGGCGTCGCGTCGCTCCGGGGGAAACACGAACCGGTTCTGGAACACGGTGATCATCGGCGGCTCGACATCGTTTGCCACATAAAACGCCCACTGCAGCGCGTTGCCCTCGCCCTGCGGGGTCGCCGGCCATAGCGGGCTTTTGTATTTCTTGGCGAGGTAGAGGTTGATCGCGCCCGATTCCCACATCACGAAGCCGTCGTCATCAATGGTCGGGATGCGGGCGTTGGGGTTGAGCTTGACGTACCACTCCTCCTTCGCCTGCGCGTTCGGCACATGGATGGAGAGCGGCGTCTGCTCGAACGCGATGTTGGATTCCTTGCAAAGCCACAGCACCCGAAAGGTGCGCGAGCGGGTCTGGCCATAGATTTTCAGCACGGGCAGGCTCCATGTCGTAGGATGGGTTGAGCGCAGCGAAACCCATCGAAATCAATCCATTGCTGCGCATGCACGTGATGGGTTTCCCCCGCATCAAGTGCGGGGTCAACCCATCCTACCGGTCATCGCACGTTCTGCAACAGCAGCAGCAGGCCGCCGAAGATCCCCGTGTTGCTCAACAGCGCGAGCCGCATGCCGTTGCGCGCCATCGGATTGGGTGCCTCCCAGAACCGCAGCAGCAGCGCCGACGCCAGCACCAGGAACAGCAGCAGCCCGTAGACCCCGATCTCGGCATGCCAGCCGAACAGCACCAGCAACGCGCTGACGATCGCCAGCGCCTCGCCGATCCAGAACAGCGCCGCCGGCTGCGGCGCCTTGTAGAGCGTGAGCCGGTCGACGTGATCCTTGATGCGCGCCGCCGACAGGTTGGTGACCGTGACCCACAGGAAAAACAGGGCGATCAGCACCCGCCCGGCAACGTCGAGCCATGATGCTTCGTGACCAATGAGCATGTTTGCCTCCCCTCCGGTGACGCGCCTTGCGCGGCGCACCGCATTGCGCTGCCGGTTTCAGACCGGCTCCGCTTCGATGATCGACTGTTCGGTTGCGGTCGGCAGGATCCGGGTGAGCCGGAAGCCTGACCCCGATAGCAGCTTGCCGAACTCCTCCGCTGTGCGCTCGACCCCGCCGGTGACCGTGAGCATCAGCAAGTCGAGGATCTTTCCCTCATGCGGCGCATCGCCTTCCGGCAGCACGATCTCGACGATCAGCAGCCGCCCGTCCTTGGCGATGGCACGCCGGCAGTTGCGCAGGATCGCGACGCTCTTGCCATCATCCCAGTCGTGCAGCACATGCGAGAGCACGTATCCGTCATGGCCCGCCGGTATCTGGTTGAAGAAATCGCCAGCTTCGAGCTTGCACCGATAACCAAGGCCACGCCCGGCGACGAACTTGCCGGCCTCACCGATCACGTGCGGCAGATCGTAGAGAATGCCATTGAGCTGCGCGTTGGCGAGCAGAATGGTGGTGAGCAGATTGCCGATGCCGCCGCCGACATCGACCAACATCTTCAGGCCCGAAAAATCATAGGCCGCGGCGATCGCCGCCGGTTGATGGCCGTGACGGCCGACCATGGCCTCGCTGAAGTCAGCGGCGTGCACCGGCTCGCGCGCCAGATAGTCGAACAGCGGGGCGCCCCAGACCTTCTCGACGGCCGGGTCACCGGTTCGCAGGCAGTGGAGAAATTCGCCCCACGCCTTCCACTGCCAATCCCCGGCAAGCGTCATGATCGTGGCACGCGCAGCGCCGGGTGCGCCAGTGCGTAACGTTGCGCCGAGCGTGGTGAGGGCGAAGCGCTTGGGCACAACCTCGGTTACGAGCCCGAGGCTCGCCAGCGCGCGCAGGAGGCGATAGAGCGACGGCGCATGGGTGGCGGTGGCGCTCGCGAGGTCCGCGGCGCTGCGCGCACCGTCGGCAAGGTGGTCGGCGAGACGCAAGGCCGCCGCCGCATAGACCGCGCGCGACGCCCAGATGCTGATGCCCAAGCCGATGACCTGCGCGTGCGGCGGCAGCACGCGCTTGCCGGCAGCGGGCTCCGGCGCCGATTGCGGGGCGATGGACGCTGCCAATGCAACCCCCGCAGCGCAGAATCCGGTCAGGCCACCTTGCCGGGACGGGCGGGCGCGGGTTTGGCCCAATAGTCTGCGCTCGCCTTGCTGGCGGCGAGGCTGCCCGCATCCTCGAAGCCGGGCGCCATGGAGGCGGAGGTGCCGGCCATGACGGCGTGGTGCTCGATATTCAGGAGCCGCAGCCAGCTCTGCTGCCCAAGCGTGAGCCCGATCATGCAGCCGAGCTCGACCAGTTCCGGCTCGCTGAAATGGGCATGCATGCGCGCCCAGAACGCATCGTCGGTGTTGAGGTGCCAGGCAATCGCCTCCGCATAAGCGAGCGCGGCCTTCTGGCGATCGTTGTAGGCGTTGGACTTCTCGAAATTCAACAAATCGAGGACGTGGTCCTCGATCACGGCACCGCTTGTCGTTGCCTTCACGGAGCGCTGGTTGCCGCAATACTCGCACTGCACCGAGCGCGACACATAAAGCCGGCACAGCTCCTTGAGCGAATGGTCGAGGACGCCGTTGCGGAAAATGTCGCGCCACGAATTGGCAAAGAACCAGAAGCACGCGGGCACGTGGGCGCGCACCGCCGAGCTCTCGGGCCGCGGCGTGCCTTCGCGCTGGCAGCGCTCCATTTCTTTGCGCATCTCCGCGTCCATCCGCTCGAGCGGAATGTAGCTGATCCGTTGCTTGGCCATGGTGTCCTCGTTCAAAACGCGAATACGCTTGTAACCGGTTTGCTATTCGGCCGCGACCTGTGTGGGCCGGCCGCCATCCTGCGCCTTGGCGTAGTCGGCGGTCGCCTTGTACTCGGTGAGCCGCTCCTCCGGCGTCGCAAGCCCGCACACCTTGCGGGCGAACGCCGCGAGCGGCCCCGCCCCGGTGAACTCGGCGCGCTTCATGGTGAGCGAGAGCAGGGTCTGCAGCGGCGTGCCGTTGAAGTTCTCGAACATGAACAGGCGCCCGCCCCAATCGGTGAGGTAAAGATCGCGGACGACGCGCGCGATCTTGATGCGGTCATAAGGCGCGCCGACCGCCCCGGTGTTGAGCCGCTCCAGCCACGGCCGCATGCTGGGCTCCTGCCACTGCTTCTCGGTCGGGAAGATCAGCGCGCTGCGCCCGCACAGGTCGATCACCTCGTCGATCATCTCGCCGAAGTGCTGCAGGAAGTAGACCCGACCCCAGTTGAACATCTGCACGTCGGGCTTGTAGAGCCCGCCGGGCGTGTGAAAGCCCTGGTCCTCGGCCGCCAGCACGTGCGCGAACGTGGTCTGCTGGAAACCGATGATGCGGGCAAGCCGCGCCTGCACAGCGTCGATCTTGGCGGTGCCGAGATGTTCCGACATCAGGATCGCAAGCCCGGCCAGCAGTTCGGCGCGCACCGCCTGGCGCACCAGCGCGTGATAGTGCACCCAGTCGAACACCCGCTGCGGATAGAGCTTGGCGTGGTCCGGGTTGCCGATGTGGAACACGTATTTCCACGGGATCAGCACGTTGTCGAACAGCACCGTCGAATCGAGCTCGTCGCCCTGGGCGGCGAGCGGATGTTCGACCGGATCGGCGGCAACCACGCTCTCGCGGCAGATGATGGTGACACCCTTCTGGTTCGCCGGGCAAACTCCGTAGATCACTTGGTCGCCCTTGGCGCCGGGACGGAAGAACACGCCGAGGTGCAGGAAGTCGCCGAACGCGGAACCGGTGCCGATCGCCTTGACGCCGTCGACCACGATTCCCTCGTCGTTGGTCGCCACCACCCGCAGCGCCGGCGATGTTCCATGCGCGGCCGCGTTCGAACGATCCGCCTGCGGGTCGATGAAGTGCGGTGCGCAGACGAGGTCGTTGTCCATGGCGTGGGCGTAGAACGTGCGGATATTGTCGGCCAGCCCGCGCCCGTCAGCGCCGATCGCGTTCTTCTCCCACGGCTCCGGATCGTCGATATAGGTCACCATGATGTAGTTCTGCACGTCGGGCGTGCGCGGCAACGACGCCGCCACGAAGTGCTTCATGATGAATTCGTGATACTTGCGCTTGCGCACCAGCTCGCTCTTGTTGCGATGCTGGAACCAGGTCATCGAACGCCGTTCGCCCTTCGCATCGACGAAGGTGAGGACATCCTGCAATTCGGGGCGGCGATGGAGATCGAAGAATTCGGCGATGCGCTGGGCGTAGTCGCGGGTCGACGGATGGGTCGCGACGTTGTCGATCTTGTCGTTGCCGACCCAGACGACGCGGCCGTCGTCGAGGGATTTGAGGTAGTGCGCACCGGTTCGCAGCACGGCGTCCCTCCCGGATCAGGTCGGATTATGAGTTGCTAGCCTACGCGCCGGGAGCCTCCTATACTATTCATCAATGGATATGAATGGCATTCCGCGCGGTTATTCCGGCGAGATCGACCTGCATCATCTGCAGGTGCTCGACGTTCTGCTGCGCGAGCACAGTCTCACCCGCGCGGCGCGGCTCCTCAACGTCACCCAGCCGGCGCTGAGCAAGACGCTGGCGCGGCTGCGGCGCTATTTCGACGACCCGCTGTTCGTGCGTGTTTCGCTGCGCATGGAGCCGACCCCGAAGGCGCTCGCGCTGGCGCCGGCGATCCGCGCGATCCTCGATCAAATGCGCACGTTGCGCAGCGAGCACGTGCCGTTCGATCCGAAGACCACGAGCCGCACATTCAATTTCTGCGTGGTCGACGCCGGGCTGATCAAACTGTTGCCGCCGCTGGTGCGGTTGCTGCTCACCGAGGCTCCGCAGGTGCGGCTGCGGGCGATGCAGCTCGACGCCCAGCATCTCGATTCCTGGCTCGAATCCGGCACGGTCGACTTCGCCATGGGCTCGTTTCCGGCGCTGATCAAGGGCATGCGCCGGCAACGGCTGTGGACGGAGCGCTATGTCAGCGTCGCGCGGCACGGCCATCCGCGCATCGGCAACACGCCGGCGCTGGCGGCTTTCGCCGCCGAAAAGCACGTGCTGGTGTCGACGCTCGGCACCGGTCACGCGCATCAGCAGGCCGAACGCGCGGTCGAAGCCGCGGTGCCGGCCGAAAACATCATCTGCCGGGTCCCCCTGTTCACCGCCGCCGCGGTCATCGCCCAGCATTCCGACGCGATCGCAACGCTGCCGGCCTCGGTCGCAACCACCCTCGCCGACGATCTGGGGCTGGCGATCCTCGATCCGCCGATCAAGCTGCCGCGCATCGAGATCTATCAGTATTGGCACGAGCGCTTTCACCGCGACCCGGGCAATGCGTGGATTCGGGGGGTGTTCGCGCGGCTGTTTCGCGGGGCGGAGGCGCGGTAGCGGCCGGATAGCCCGAAATTTTTTAAAGATAATATCTTTACGATCTTTACGGTTCGCGCTATAAGGCATCCCGGAAACGCCGATGGACACCCTAGCCCCGAGCCTGATCGAGAAGCGGTACTTCTTCGCCGGCCGCGCCTCCTCGCTGTCCTCGCAGATCGTGGCGCAGGTGCGCGATGATCTATTCGAGAAGCGGCTCAAGCCCGGCGACTTCCTCGGCACCGAGAAAGAGCTCGCCGCGCGCTACGACGTGAGCCGCATGGCGGCGCGCGACGCGTTGCGCACGCTTTCGGCGCTCGGCATCGTCGACATCAAGATGGGCAAAGGTGGCGGCGCCCGCATAGCGCCCGGCAATCCGCGCCTGTTCGCCGAGGCATTGGCGGTGCAGCTCGACCTCACCGGCGTCACCGCAGCCGAAATCCTCGACGCCCAGCGTGCGATCGAATGCATGGCGGCGGAGCTCGCCGCCCTCAACGCCAGCGCGGCCGACCACGCGCGGCTGCGCCGCCTGCTCGACGAGGCGGAAGCCGTCATCGGCGACAACGAGGCCTATACGCGCGTCAGTCTCGAGTTCCACCTCGCGGTCGCCGAGGCGTCGCACAACCGCGTGCTGGTGACCCAGTTCATTTCGCTGCATCACGTGTCGTGGCCGCGCCGCAACCGCACGCTCACACCCAAGGTCGCGCGACGCGTGCTCGACGTCCACAAGCAACTGTTAGATCTGATCGAGATGCGCGACGCCGCCGGCGCGCGCGCGCTGATGGACGACCACATCAAGATGATCAAGGCCCGGCGCGTCGCCGAGCACCGTGGAAATTGTTGTTAGGCCCAAGACGAACAGCAAATACCAGCAGGGAGGACATCATGCCAAAATTCGTGATCCAGCCGCACTTCCGGCTGCAGGAATGGGTCGCCGAGGAGAAGGGCTACTTCAAAGATGAGGGCCTCGACTACATCTTCCAGGAGGAAGTGCAGAAGACCGACGGCAAGATCCACGACCAGGGCAACAAGACCGGCGCCTACCAGTCGTTCGAGAAGGGCCGTACCTCCGATATCAGCTGCGCCTGCCATTGGACGGTCGGGGTCGCGGCATCGACCGGCCACGGCAAGCTCTATTCGGACGTCTATTCCGTATCGCCGGCGGGCGTGTTCGTGCCGGCAAATTCGCCGGTCAAGAACCCCGAAGACCTCGCCAACGTGCCGATCTCGGTCGGCTACCAGTCGGGCAGCCACTACGCCACCATCCAGGCGCTCGAGCAATACATGCCGGCCGACAAGATCAACCTGTCGTTCAACGACGGCATGCTGTTCCGCCGCATGGAATTGCTGATCGACAGCAAAGTTCCGGCCTGCACGCTGTTCAGCGGGCCCTATTATTTCGCCGAGCAGCTCGGGTTCCGCAAAATCATCGATGCCACCTTCATGATCACCACCATGATCACCGGCAATCCCGATCCCGAGGACGTGCGCAAGTTCTTCCGCGCGCTCAAGCGCGCGCAGCGCGACATCGACCTGCGGCCGGATCGCTACACCCACTACTACAAGAAGGAATTTCCCGCGCGTTATCACACCATGATGGACACGCGGCGCTGGGGGCCGGGCGAGCGGCTGGTGTTCGAGCCCTACACCAAGGACGTGTTCGACGAGACCTTCAAGTGGATCGCCGACCACGGCATCTTCGCCGACGCCGGCATGGGCACCAAGAAGTACGAAAGCTCGATCATGACCAGCGCGGGGTGAGGGTCAGCGTAGGGTTCTCTTCAACCCAACCCCACGTGTCATCGCCCGCGAAGGTCGAGCGCGAAGCGATCGACCCGAAAGCGGGCGACCCAGTACGCCGCAGCAAACCTGTTGGTCCTGGATTATTGGATCACCCGCTTGCGCGGGTGATGACACCGCGGGGGTAGGTAAGAAGACACGCTACGGATACCGCACCACCACTTCGCGCTCGCCGCCGAACCGGAAATTGAAGCCGATGCGGGCGATCTGGTCGACCATGGTGTGGCTGGTATTGACGACGGCGACCGTGGTGGAGCCCGGTCCCACCAAGGCGTTCACCGAGCCCAGGCTCGTGTACAGGTACTCGGCCTTCAGCGACCAGCCGCTGACCAGCCCGTATTCGAAGCCGGCACCAACGGTCCAGCCGCTGGCATCCGTGGACGTTGACGTGCCGATGAAGCTGCCGACACTCGACTGCAGCGCGTCCGCGAACACGACCTTGCCGAGGGCCCAGCCGCCGGTGACGTACAGCAGCCAGTTGTCCCACGCGTACCCGAGCCGGGGGCGCACGGTCGCCAGCCAACTGAGCCTGGCCGATTCGGAGAGCGATGTGGTGCCGAACGCCGGCAGCGGGAGCGGGGCGACCGACAGGTTCACGTTGTTGGACATGAAGCTGATGTCCGCCTCGAGGCCGGCGACGACGTTGCCCCATTGCCAATTGTAACCGGTCTGAATGCCGCCAGTGGCGCTGTTCGACGTGAGCCGGTTGTTCGAAGCTGAGGCGATGGCCGCGGCATCGACGAAACCAGCCGAATTGGGAGACCACGAGATGTTGGACCGGGCATTCGACCAGCCGAGATTGGCGCCGAGGTAGTAGCCGCTCCAGTTGTAACCGACGACGATCGGCGCAAGCGGGGCGACGGGCGCCACCGGCAAGTCGGCCGCTACCGCCGCCTGCGCGAACGCGATCCCAAGCGCGCTTGCGGTCATCAACGCGATGCGCTGCATAGCTTCCCCCATCCCAAGGCGGCGCATTTTAGAGACCAAGCCCCTTCGGCGCACCGGGGCAATCGCGCTCCACCGCTACAATTCCGCTGCGTGTTGCAATGCTGCAACAATTCATGACCAACGACGCACGATCGCGCTGAATTTGATTGATTCGAGCTATTCCGCGCACCGCTGCGCCCGCGCCCGCCGGCTCACGATCACGATTTCTTCCCGATTGCACACGATGGCGCCGAGCCTGATGGCGCGGTCGCGCTCGAACGCCGTGAGGTCGTAATGCGGCGTCGTCGCCTTCGGCGCGCACTGGAACGATGTGCGCTTGATCCCGAGCAGCGCGGCAAAGCGATGCAGTTCGTCGATGTCGTCGCCCAGCAGGTGGCACCAGCGGCACCCCGACCAGGTCCAAATCGCGCTGTCGACATAGACCGCCATGTGTCTCGTGGCTCGTAGGATGGGTTGAGCAACGCGAAACCCATCGCGGTGGCACGATCATAATGATGGGTTTCGCTGGCGCTCAACCCATCCTACGCGGCTACGCGGCCGCGCTCGCGCGCGTCCCCCACAGGCGTTTGCTTGCAATCTTGGCGCCCTCGACCAGTGCCGCGAGCTTGGCCCAGGCGATCGCCGGATCGATCTCGTCGGACCCCGCGAAGGTCGCAAACCCGCAGTCCGAGCCGGCGATCACGTTTTCGCGTCCGACCGCTTTGGCATATTTGACGATACGCTCGGCGACGAGCTCGGGATGCTCGACCAGTACCGAGCAGTGGGTGACGACACCCGGGATCAGCACGGTGTCGGGGCGTTTCTTGGCCTCGCACCACACCGACCATTCGTGCTCGTGGCGCGGGTTCGAGCCCTCGAACGAAAACGCCCCGGCGTTGATGTTCAGGATCACATCGACGATGTCCTTGGCCTGCATGTCGTGCAGGCGCGGGCCCATGTTGATGCTGTAGCAGGTGTGGTAGCGCACCTTCTCGGGTGCAATGCCGCGCAGCGCGTAGTTGAGCGCCTCGACCCGCACCTGCGCCCACTTGCGGCACTCGGCGACCGAGGCGTCGGGACGCATCATGTAATAGGTCACCAGCCGCGGATCGTCGATCTGCAGGTAGAAGCCGGCGTCGACGATCGTCTTGTACTCCTCGTGCATGGCATCGCAGATGGCCGTGAGATATTCCTCGCCGCTGCGGTAGTAGCGGTTTTCGTTCCAGTTCTCGATGTTGGCCGGCGAGATCGACGGCACGAACGCGCCGGCGACATCGAGGCCCGTCATCGCCGCCTTCAAGTTGTCGAGGTCGGTCTTGAGCGCGGCACCACCCGTGTAGGTGATCGGCGCAGAGGCGCCGATCAGCGGCTGGCGGCCCATCGAGTTCGCCGCCTGTTTGCGATAGAAGTCGGGAAACGCCTGCGCGTCGCGCGAACCGCCCCATGGATTGGTGCGCTCGCCGCCGATCTCGCTCAGTCCCCCGAGCCGCTCGCGTACATAAGTCACGAAGCTCGGCTTGCCGAACTCGCCGTCGTCGATGATATCGATCCCGATCTCGGCCTGTTTGCGCACGACGCCGGCCACGGCGTCGCGCAGACGGGCCGCGTCGGCCGCATCGTTGCGCTTGTCGCCACGGGAACGTGCCCGCACCATGTCGACGACATCGTGCGGCCGCGGCAGGCTGCCGGCGTGGGTGGTGAGGATCCGGTCGGTGCTGTGCATGGTTCCTCCTAAAAGCGTTTTCCGGAAAAGCTGCCCTCGGGCTTGACCCGAGGGTGGTCTCCGGTTTTCCGTAGACGATGCGACAAAATTAGACCTTTACCCGCTCTGTCAGGCGCAGGCCGATGAACTGGTCGAGCGCCGCGGCGTCCCGCAGCATAGCATCGGAGCGCCCGCGATAAACGATCGCGCCGCGCTCCAGCACCAGAACGTCGCGGGTGAGCGAGAGGGCGATTTCGGCGTGCTGTTCGGCCAAAATGATGGCGGTCCCGCTCGCCTCGATCATGCGGCGGATCGCGGCGGTAAGCTCCTCGACGATGATCGGCGCAAGTCCCTCGAGCGGTTCGTCGAGCAGCAGCAGCGCCGGATTGGTCATCAGGGCGCGGGCGATTGCCAGCATCTGCTGCTCGCCGCCGGAGAGCTGGTTGCCCATGTTGCGCCGGCGCTCGGCCAGGCGCGGAAACAGATCGTTGACGCGCGTCAGATCCCACGGTCCTGGTCGCGCCGCGACGGTGAGATTCTCCTCGACAGTGAGCGAAGGAAAGATCTCGCGTTCCTGCGCCACCCAGCCGACGCCCAGGAGCGCGCGCCGATGCGGCGTGAGCCGCGTGATGTCGCGGCCGCGCCAGGAGATAGTGCCGCGACGGAACGTCGTGTAGCCCATGATGGTGAGAAACAGCGTCGATTTGCCGACGCCGTTGCGGCCGAGCACCGCCAGGCTGCCGCTCTCGGGCAGTTCGAGTTCGACGTTGTCGAGCACGACCGAGTCGCCGTAGCCGGCGCGGACGTCGCGAAGTGCCAGCAGCGCCTCAGCCATGGTGCGCCTGCCCCAGATAGAACGTCACGCACGCGCTGGTCGGAGGCGATCTCCTCGGGCGTGCCCTCGGTGAGGATCGCGCCCGAGACCATCACGATGATACGGGTCGCGAAGCGGAACACGAGTTCCATGTCGTGCTCGATGAACAGCACCGTGATGTCGGATGAAATCCCCGCCACCGCCTTGAACAACTCGCCGCTTTCGTCTTTCGGCACCCCGGCCGCCGGTTCATCGAGCAGCAGCACCTTGGGGCGCGCGGCGAGCGCGAGCGCGATCTCCAGCAGCCGCTGCTGCCCGTAGGCGAGCTGCCGGGTCGGCCGCTCACAATCGCCCGCGAGCATCAGGGTCTGCAAAATACGGTAGGCCTCCTCGATCGCCGCATTGTAGGTCGGAAGGCTGCGCCACCAGGTGCCGGCTTCGCCGCGCCGCTCGCAGACCGCGAGCGTGACCGCCTCGAGCGCGCTCAGGTTCGGAAACAGCGTATTGATCTGGAAGGTGCGCACCAGCCCGCGCTTGACCCGCATGGCGGGATCGAGGCCGGTGATGTCTTCGCCGTCGAGCAGGATCTGGCCCCCGTCCGGCCGCACCATGCCGGTGATCAGGTTGATCAGCGTAGTCTTGCCGGCGCCGTTGGGGCCGATCAGCGCGTAGCGTGCGCCGAGCGGGAGCGACAGCGCAATGGAGCGCGCGACGATGAGCGAGCCGAAGTTCTTGTCGAGGCCGCGCGTGGCCAGTATGGGACCGTTCGCCGGCGCCGTCACGCACGCCCCCGCCAGCGCGCCAGCAGGTGCGCACAGCCGCCCAAAATACCGTTGGGCAGAAAGATGATGACGGCGATCAACAACAAGCCGAGCCAGAAGTACCAGTATTGCGGATTCATGTCGGCCAGCTGATCGCGCGCGACCATGAAGATGAGCGCGCCGACGATCCCGCCATAGAGCCGGCCGGCGCCGCCCAGCACCAGCATCACCAGCACTTCAGCCGAACGCTGGAAGCTCAGTGCATCGAGCGCGACGAATTCGGTCGTCTGCGCCAACAGCCCGCCGGCGAGCCCGGCGAACGTCGCCGAGATCACATAGACGGTGCGGATGCGGTTGCTGCTCGGCGAACCGATCGCCGGCATGCGGCGCGCATTTTCGCGAATTCCACGCAGCGAGAGGCCGAATGGCGAATTGATCAGCCGGCGCAGAACCAGGAACGAGACGAACAGTACGATCAGCGAATAGCCATAGGCGGTGCGGCCGTAGAGATCGAAGCGGAACTCGCCGAGCAGCGGCCACATCCGCACGCCCTGCAGGCCGTCGTCTCCGCCGGTCAGCCAATGCATCTTGTTGGCGATCTCATAGAGCAGCAGGCAAAGACCGAGCGTCACCATGATGAGCGCAAAATGGCTGATGCGCACGATGATGAAGCTCGTGAGATACCCGAGCAGCATGGCCGCGCAACCGGCCGCCAACAGGCCTGTGAGTGGCTCGCCCCAGCCGTACTTTGCGAGCAATCCCGCGGTGTAGGCGCCGAATCCGAAGAACGCCGCGTGCCCGAGCGAAACGAGGCCGCTGTAACCGACGATGAGATCGAGCGAGAGCGCAAACAACGCCGCGATCGCGATCTGGCTTGCCAGCACCAGGTAGGTCGGGGCCAGCACGTAGGGTAGCAGGGCCGCGAGCCAGAACAGGGTTTCCAGCCAGCGCCATTTGACTTGGGCACGCAGCAGCTCGCGCGGCTCGAACGCGCTCAGTGCCGGCGCGGTGGTGACGCTCATGCGCGCCTCACGAACAGGCCGGCGGGACGCCAGACCAGAAAACTGACCATGACGAAGTAGAGCACGAACGCGCCGATCTCCGGCACGTAGTATTTGCTGACAATATCGATGACGCCAAGCATCGCGGCGGTCACGAACGCGCCGCGGATCGAGGCGAGGCCGCCGACCGCGACCACGATCAGCATGTAGACCAGGTATTTGAACGCGAAATTAGGATCGAGCCCGACGATCTCGATGCCGAGCGCGCCGCCGAGCCCGGCGAGGCCGCTGCCGAGCGCGAAGGTCGCGGAAAACACCGCATCGACGTTGAGGCCGAGTCCGCGCGCCATGCGCTGGTTGTCGACGCAGGCGCGCACCCGCGCCCCGAAGCGGGTAAATTCGAGGCCGAGCACGAGCAGCGCTGTGATCAGCAGCGCCGCCGCCACCAGGAACAACCGGTACACGCCGAAGCTGAAATCGCCGACCTCGATGCGGCCGCGCAGATAATCCGGCACTTGCACCGGCTGCTGACCGGTGCCGAACAAGTAGGCCGCCGCCGCGATCGAAACGAACACGATCCCGATCGTCAGCAGCGACTGGTCGAGATCGCTCGCCCGATACATGCGGCGATAGAGGATGCGCTCGAGCACCACGCTCGCCGCGGCGGCGCCGACGAAGGCCACCGGCAACGTTGCGAAGAACGGCCAACCCGCCGAGCGCATCAGCATCACGGTGGTGTAGCCGCCGATCATCGCGAAGGTGCCATGGGCCAGGTTGACGAAATTCATCATCCCGAGCGTCACCGACAGCCCGACCGAGAGCACGAACAGCAGCATCCCGTAGGCGAAGCCGTCGAACAGCAGGCTGATGTGCCGGGCAATCACGACAACACCCTCTGCAATGCTGACGAGTTACTCACCTGCGTCCCCCGACCGGTCGCCTGGTGGTACCCAAGCGCGCTTTTTGCGCAAAGCCCGACCAGGCCGGCGCTGCGTTCATTAAACATACAGAAGTGAACCGAACTCAAGCGCGAACACGTCGCGCTGGTTGGCTCCACAGGCTATTTGAAGTTGTAAATCGGCATTAGCGCGAGAGCTCGGTGCGGTCCACGGTCGCGGCCCGCCGCTCCATCCTCCCAGGAACGGGGAGGGTCGCGAACGCAGCGAGCGGGGGTAGGTCCCCCGCCCGGCACGCAATGTACGCTGCTCGCCACCCTCCCCCGTTGCGCGAGGGAGGGAACAGGGCGCGCTCCGCCGGCGCTACTTCGCCAGGCCGTCGGGCGTGAGCTTGCCGTCCGCCTTCATGCGCTCCTTCACCGGATCCTTGACCTTCTCGACCTTGTCGAACTCGACGTTGCCAAGCTGACCGCCAATGTTCTCGACCCGACGCAGGTAGATGGTCTGGATGATGTCGCGCGTCTCCGGATCGATCGAGATCGGGCCGCGCGGGCTCTCCCAGGCCATGCCCTTCATGGCATTGACCAGTGCATCGCCGTCGGTATTGCCGTTGGTCTTCTTGAGCGCTTCGTAGATCAAATGAATGCCGTCATAGGCGCTGACCGCGAACTGGTCTGGGTTGCGGCCGTTAAGAAGTTCGTTCATGCCCTTCACGAACTCGGCGTTGAGCGCGGATTTGTGACGGTGGTCGTACGTCCACCCGCTGACGATGCCAAGCGCCGCGTTGCCCAACCCCTTGAGGGCGTCGTCGTTAGTGAGCTCGCCGCTGCTCAGC
Source organism: uncultured Alphaproteobacteria bacterium (assembly GCA_963833605.1). GTDB lineage: Bacteria > Pseudomonadota > Alphaproteobacteria > Rhizobiales > Xanthobacteraceae > JAFAXD01. The sequence goes on along the minus strand of CAWHYZ010000022.1, from coordinate 300,413 downwards.
ACCTTCATGGTCTGCGGCGTGATCCCGCGTTCCGCCAGCGCTTTGCCGAGCGCCGCCGGCTGCTCGCCGCCCGGTACAAAGATGAACACGGCCTCGGAATTTGCGTCCTTCAGGCGCTGGGCGAAGGCCGAGAAGTCCGGGCTGGCGACTGGAAAGCGCACCGAGCCGATGATCTGACCGCCGCCTTGTTTGAAGGCTGTCTGGAATGCATTTTCGGAATCAATTCCGGGCCCGTAGTCCGACACCATCGTGTAGGCCTGCTTGATGCCGTTCTTGGCAGCCCAGGCGCCCAGTGTGCCGATCGGTTGAGGCAGCGCCGCGGAGGTGCGCACGAAATAGGGCGAGCGGGTGGTGATGATGGCGGTGGCCGCGTTGGTAATGACGGTCGGCTTCTTTGCTTCAGTGACAACGTCGGCGACCGCCAGCGCTTCGGGCGTCAGCGAGAACCCGGCGATGATGTCGACCTTGTCGCGCACTGCGAGTTCCTGGGCGAGGCGCTTCGCTACGTCGGGCGCGGTCCCGCCAGTACCGGAATCCTTGCGGATCAGTTCAATCTTCTTGCCGGCAACGGTGTCGCCGTGCTGTTTCATGTAGAGCTTGATGGCATTGTCCATCATGGTGGCAACGTCGGCGAACTGACCCGAGTAGGTCATGATCAAGCCGATCTTCACGGTGCCTTGGGCATGTGCTGGCGCGATCGCCGGCAACGCCACGGCCGCCAGGCTCGCAAGCCCGACGATGAACTTGTGCATGGTCATCCTCCCTTTGGATTTATCCCGTCGCTTGGGGCGACCGTACTGGTGCGGCCTCGCAAGGTCAATTTTGACCCACCGCATCAGCCTGCGACGCACTATCTCAGCCGGATCGGTGGGCAGAACAGGAGCGCCTGCCCACTCACCCATTTTGGCAGTGCCGATACCGCTTTTTCGTCAAAAATGATCGTCAATACTGATCCGCACTCCCGCCCACGGTGGGTCTTATTGACCCTGCTGGTACGGACGGACAATTGTGCTAAGGATGAATCGAGGGGCGGGTTCCAACCAGACATTGCAAGGGCTGCTGACAATGCGAGCATTCGCAAACCGTGCCGCAATTGCGGCTGTGACCATCACCATCATATGTGCCGCCACCGCGCACGCTCAGCGCGACCAGGAGCGGCCCGGTTACGTACCGACGCCGGCGGAGGAACAGCTGCCGGCGCAATTCCAGCGCACCGCGGTTTTCTTCCGCACGAACGAAGCACCCGGAACCATCATCGTCGATACACCGTCGCGCTATCTCTATCTGGTGCAGGGCAACTCGCGCGCGCTGCGCTACGGTATCGGCGTCGGGCGTGACGGCTTTCAGTGGTCGGGGCTCGTCAACGTCACCCGCAAGCAGGAATGGCCGGATTGGACGCCGCCGCCCGAGATGATCGCGCGCCAGCCCTATCTGCCGCGCTTCATGGCGGGCGGCCCGGGCAATCCGATGGGTGCGCGCGCGCTCTACCTCGGCACCACGGTCTATCGATTGCACGGGACCAACGCGCCGGAGACGATCGGGTCTGCGGTGTCGTCGGGCTGCTTCAGGTTGGTCAACCCCGACATTATCGATCTCTACGAGCGGGTTCCGGTCGGAACCAAAGTGGTGATCCGGCAAACGCCGGTCTTGTGAGCGTTGCCGTGGCAGTCGCATCGTGACATGCGACTGCACACTCTCGAGGATTGATCTGCCGGCGTTTTCGGTGCGGCGGCTTTCGACCTTCAACAATGTCATTCGAACAGCGAGAACGTCCGCATGCGCATTTTGAACAACATACGGCCCTTTGGCGTCATCGCGGTGATGGCGCTGGCGACGGCCGGCGCCCACGCGCAGACCCTTAAGGCCGTCAAGGATCGCGGTGCGCTCAACTGCGGCGTCAGCCAGGGCCTCTACGGATTCTCGATCGCCGACGACAAAGGCAATTGGTCGGGGCTCAACGTCGATTTCTGCCGCGCGTTGGCGGCCGCCATATTCAATGACGCGAGCAAGGTCAAGTTCGTGCCGCTGTCGACCGGCGAGCGCTTTCAGGCACTGCAGTCGGGCGTAATCGACGTGTTGGCGCGCAATTCGACCTGGACCATGTCGCGCGAGACCGATCTAAAACTCAACTTCACTGGCGTGATCTATTACGACGGCCAGGGCTTCATGGTGCGCAACGCGCTCAAGATCAGCTCGGCACTCGAACTCGACGGCAAGAAGATATGCGTACAGAGTGGCACGACGACCGAGCTCAACCTCAAAGATTTCTTCACCACCAACAACATGAAATACGAGCTTGTCGCCTTGCCAACCGCGGCCGAGGCCGAGAAGGCCTATGACTCCGGCCGCTGCGATGTGCTCAGCACGGACGTATCGGGCCTCTATGCGGAGCGGCTTGCGCTGAGCAATCCCGCCGATCACGTGGTTCTGCCCGACGTGATCTCGAAGGAACCGCTCGGGCCGGCGGTGCGGCAGGGCGACGACCAGTGGTTCCAGATCGTCAAATGGACGCTGTTTGCGATGCTCAACGCGGAGGAACTCGGGGTCAGCAAGGAAACTCTCGCGGAGGCCAAGAAGTCGACCAAGCCGGATGTCATGCGGCTGGTCGGCAATGATGGCAACTTCGGCGAGCAGGCCGGCCTCACCAAGGATTGGGCGGCACGCATTGTCGGGCTGGTCGGAAACTACGCCGAGGTTTTCAATCGCAATATCGGCTCCGACTCCAAGCTCGGTATTCCGCGCGCGGAGAACAACCTGTGGAACCGCGGCGGAATCCAGTACGCGCCACCGATCCGCTAGGGTCAGCTTCCTGGACACGAGGACCGTTGGCGCGGATCTGCCGGGTGGCGACCTCAGATCTGCGGCGCTGCGTTGAACGCAGCATCGCGTCCGGGACACGGCGGAACTGCCCGGCGTTCTCGCGAGGAGCAGATTCGCATGAAAGCGGTACGCATCTTCGAATTCGGCGGGCCCGACAAGCTTCGCTTCGACGAGTTCCCGATGCCCGAGGTCGGTCCGCGCGATGTGCTGGTCAAGGTGATGGCGACGACGGTGTCGCGCTGGGACGTCAAGTACCGCAGCGGTGAGGTGCACGGCTTCGCACGGCAGATGGGGGCGCACGGTGGACACGCGGGCCGGCGCGCTTTTCCGATGCCGATGCAGCTCGGTCGCGATGTCGCAGGAACCGTGGTCGAGAGTGGCGCCGCGGCGGCTCGCTTCAAGTCTGGCGACCGGGTCATCGGTCTGCCGCATCCGGACAACCCGACCTCGATTGAGACGATCAGAGGGCTGGGAAATCTCTCCACCGGCGTCGACTTGCCGGGCCACACCACCTTCGGCGGCAATGCCCAATATGTCGCCTGGCCGGAGGATTACTGGCTGCCCATATCGGATGTGCTCACTTTCGATGCGGCGGCTGCCGCCATGTGGGCGTGCTCGACCGCCTGCCATATCGTGAATGGCCGGCTGAACGTGCGGATCAACGACCGGGTGCTGGTCACGGGCGCCTCGGGCGGGATGGGTACCGCGACCGTGCAGATGGCCCGCCTCGCCGGCGCCACCGTGATCGCGACAACGCGCAGCGGAGCCAAGAAAGATGCGCTGATCGCGATCGGTGCCGACCACGTCATCCATGTCACGACCGGCGACGCGCTGGCGCAGATCCGGGCGCTCACGCGGGGCCAGGGGGTCGACAAGGCGGTCGAGTTCACTGGAGTCGAATCCATGATGCGGCTGTGCATCGATGCGATGCGGCTCGGCGGCACGTTCTGCCCGGTCGGCGGCGAGGTATCAATGCTGCCGTTGCGGGTATCCGATCTGGTCGCGAAGGAACTCAACGTGCATGGCGTGCGCGCATCGACGCGCAACGACCAACGCATCGTGGTCGATCTACTCGAACAGGGAAAGCTCCGCGTGCCGATCCACGCGACGCTGCCGCTGAGCCGCATTGCCGAGGCGCATCAGATGATGGACGACGCGAACCTGTTTGGCCGCATCGTGCTGCATCCGTGGTGATCGGCGGTGGATGCGACCGGCGTCACGGACACGGATGGCGTAGGCCGTCGTTGCCCAGGTAGGTTCCGCTTCTCGGATCGTATGATCGGTAGCGCTGGGCGCAGTAAGCGGTCGGGTCGTCGGGAGGCGGACCACCGGCAGCGCCGGGTGGCCCGGCCGCGTAGCCGGGGCCCGGAGCACCGCCGGGCGGACCAGCGACCGGAGGGCCCGCGGGAGGGCCGGCCACATAGCCAGCCGGAGGCCCCTGGTAGCCGGGGCAGACTTGCACCGGCTGGCCCGTATAACCGACGACGCGGCCCGCAGGATCCACCACCGGTTGGGACGCCCAGTAGCACCCGGGCGCGTAGACCGGCTGCGCATAGCCTGGGTAGACCACATAGCCTGGAGGCCGCGAGGCAATGATGGCGCCGGCGATGACGGCGCCGCCGATGACCCCAGCCGCAATGCCGGCGCCAACGCCAGGTCCACGCCAGCCCCATCCGCCCCACCCGCGCCCTCGCCACTGGGCCGAGGCGTCGGTTGCGGTCGCAGCCAACGTCGCCGCGATGGTCGCAGCCGCCAGAAATCCGGCGAGCGTCTTTTTCATCAGCGTCTCCTCGATGTAGGCCGCCCCCGCGCGCAGAATGTAGCCGATACAGGCAGACCCGATGGCCCCGATTGGACTGTTTGTCAATCGGCGGACCCGTTGCACATAAACATGGGCTTCGGAGCTCGCCTATGCGTCCGTCACAGACGACCCAATGCGGACCGGCCTCGTGACAAGCCGGAGGGTTCCGCGTCGCGGCAGTTCCACCGCAGCAGGCAAGGCACTCACGAGGGCTTTGCGGACTACGTCGTCGCGATCCAGATGCCGACAGTTACCGCGGCCAAACCCACAATCAGATTGGGAGTGATAGGTTCGTCGATGATCTGTGCCGCAAGCAGGGCGGCGGCGATCGGATTGACGGTCATCGTATTGGCCACCCGCGTCGGCGTCGCCCGCTGCAGCGCCAGCACCCAGAGAATGAACGCGAATGCTCCGCCGCCAACGCCGAGATAAAGGCCAGCGATCCATTGCGGCGCGCCAAAGCTACTCAAGATGGCGATGCGGTTGGTGACGAGGCCAGCCACAACGAGCGTCGCCGCACCAAATCCCATGCCAACGATCAGGAAGCCAAGCGCGCTTGATCTCGTAATGAAGGGACGCGACCAGACATTGTAGAACGCCATGCAGAGGACTGCGGCGCTCATGATCAATTCCCCGCGCCAAGCGCCCGATGGAGCCGCGAAAAGACCTGACGCAAGCGCTGCACAAACCCCCAGGATCGCGATTCCGACCCCTGCGGACTTGCGTGCGGTCAGCGGCTCGATACCCAGCAGCGCACCCACCAGCATGGTCTGCAACGGCAGGATCGAGAGCGCGAGACTGGCGCGAGCTGCGGTCGTGTAGCCGACCGCAATGTTGTAGAGGATGAAGAACAATCCGAAGAAGCCTATGCCCAACGCCGCGACGGCGGGCCAATCGCTGCGCTTGGGCCATTGCACGCGCAGGATCAAGGCAATCGGCAGTACGCACAGAAATCCGATCCCCCATCGCAGAATGGCGAGCGTGAGCGGATCGGCATTCCCGACCAAGTAGCGCGTCACCGCAGCGGCGGTCCCGCCCAGGCAGCTCGACACAATGGCGAGCAGGACACCAATGCGTTCGCTCAATCCGGTCTCCTGTTCGGGCCAGGTGGAATGTGCCATGTTCCGGCCCGAGGTTGGTTTGACAACTACCTGGCAGGTACTTGTGGCGCGCGAGCAAAGGTTTGCATCGACGCTTCGCGGGTGGCGGGGACGCCGGGGTTGGTCGCAGTTGGAACTCGCGGGACGCGCCGAGATCTCGCAACGTCACTTGAGTTTCTTGGAGCTGGGCCGGGCGTCGCCCAGCCGCGACATGGTGCTGCGGTTGGCCATGGCGCTCGACCTCCCGCTGCGCCAGCACAACGAACTATTGCTGGCGGCTGGGTTTGCGCCGATTTGGCGGGAGACGGCGCTGAGCGCGCCGGCATTCGCGCAGGTGCGCAACGCGCTCGGCTACATCATGGCGCAGCAGGAGCCCTTTCCGGCGGTCGTCGTCGACCGGCGCTGGAACCTGCTCGAAGCAAACCGAGGCGCAGTGCGCCTTGTCGAATTTCTGGTTGGACCTCTGGCCCCGGATGCAAAGGTCAATCTGGCCGACGCCCTGGTCGCGCCCGACGTGCTGCGGCCGTTTCTGGTCAATTGGGAAGATGTCGTGCGCTATTTCCTCCGAAGCGTGGAAGCAGATGCCGCCGCCGACGGTAGTCCCGAGACCGCCGCCCTGCTGGAACGCCTCCAGGCGTACAAGGACGTGCGCGCCGTTCTGAAAACCTTTGCTGCCGATCTTGGCGCCGGCCCGGTGCTTCCGATGCACTTCCGCAAGGGCGACGTGTCACTGCAGCTGTTCACGACGATCGCGACCCTTGGGACGCCGCAGGACATCACGCTGCAGGAGCTTCGCATAGAATCCTTCTTCCCGATGGATGACAGCACGGCGCAGGAGCTGCGCGCTTGGGCTGCCAAAGCATGACGTTGACGTTGGCAGAGCTTGCGCTACCAAATGCATGCGATGCAGATGTAAACCAGTCTCCGCAACGAAGGTTTAGGAGATGATCCGATGCAGACCGTTGCCAGAGTATTTCTCACCCTCACCGTTCTGGGCTACGCGTTGGTCACCATTACAGCCGACTTCAACAAGACGCATGCCACCAATCCCAAATGGACGCCGCATGCACGCTTTCACGTGGTCTGGCAAATCCTGTCCTACGCCGGCGTGGGGCTGGTCGCGCTTTATCTGATCTGGATCGACGGGCCGATGCCGCTGGAGCGTTTGTATCTGGCAGCAGCTCTCAGCGCCGCAATCTATGGCGGATTCTTTGCAGCCGTCTTCGCCCGCCCGATTTTCGGCGGCGCCCTGTACGATGAGAATGGATACCTGCCGTTCAAGCCGCCGGTAGGCCCGTCGCACTGGCGGTGGGATGTCAACGTCACCGCATTTACAATCCTGTCGGCGATCGCGTTGACGGGTGTCCTGGCCACCCTCGCGAGCTAGAGCGCATCCCGATCGCAAGAAACCGGGATGCGCCCTAGAATCTTCTTTTTGCGCATGTCCTTATCGGAGAACCGGCATCCACTTTTCCGGGACATGCGCTAGCATTCCAGCAACTACCCGACGAGCCGTACCAGCGCACAGCGAAGCGCAGATCGTCGGCAGGCTGAGTGGCCGCCTGCCATGGGCTCCGATCGCGCGAGGTTTCGTCAGTTATTCTGCAGATCGGCCGTCGTCACCAGAATGGTGATGCCGTCGACTTCCCATTTCTTGTTATCGAACCTGGCGCTTGCCAGACGCTCGATGATCGATCGGTGCGTATCGAGCGCATCCAACCGTCCTCTTCCTGTCCGTTCAACCTTTGGATCAATAGCCTCAAGGGTCTGGCCCGTGACCCCGCAGCGAATTCGGTGACCGCTATACATCATGACGAAATAGACGTTGTCGGTCCGAGCTTCCCAGACGCCGGCCTCACGCGTTGCAGAAAGCGGCATATTTCACCAAGCTACCTTGAGTTCATCCTCGCGCGGTCTGTCTGATTGCGCGACGCCCATACCGATAGTGTCACAGGCCCAATTTACGACATCGTCAGCGAAGGCGCGCACTGTCAACACGAACCTCTGATGCGAGTGTCGGATCAATGCACGCCATTGTCCAGGACCCTGCTCATATGCCGCACCAACCGGCGCAGCCGACAAGCTGTGCCAGAAAGAGAAAGCGCGGCGCAATCTCACCGCGCCTCATCCCGAGGAGCGCAGCCGTTTCTGGCGAGCCTCTCACCAAGTGTCATTGCCCGCGTAAGCGGGCAATGACATCGGGAGTTTATTGGCTCACTTCCTTCCGCAGGAAGGCCTCGATCGAGGTCGCGAGCGCGATCGGCGTCTCGTTCATCGGGTAATGCCCGGCGTTGGGCATGACCTCGAGTTCGGCGCCCGGGAAATGCACGAGATAAGTCTGCCGCATCACGTCCTCGGTCAGTGCAAGGTCGTGCTGGCCGACGATCGCTTTGATCGGGACGTTGCGACGCTTCACGTCGTCGATGAAATGCTCCTTCGCCCAGGCTTGCAGGTAACCGGCGAAGGCGGCAAGCGTAGAGGTCTGCGCCGAATAGCGTGCCATGTGGTTGGCCCAGGTCTTGCTGAGGCGGTTGCCGGTCGAGAACGCGATAATGGCCGCCCGGTTGTCCAGGCTGTTGGTGGCGCCTTCGAACAGCTTCCAGCCGTCCGGATCGAACGGCATTGCGAGCGCCGGCACCGCCGTCACGGCGACGATCTTGGCGACCCGCCGGGGCGCATCGGCCAGCACCCGTTGCGCGGCCTTGCCGCTCATGGAATGGCCGATGAGGCTGAACGTATCCCACTTCAGTTCATCGGCCAGCGCGATCACGTCGGCCGCCATCTCCTTGTTGGTGTAGCTGCCCGCGAGATGGCGCGACAGCCCGTAACCGCGGTAGGCGGGGAAAACATAAGTGAACTCGTCGGGGCTGAGCGCATCGCGCATGGGATCGAAGGTCGTGTGATCGCCGAACCAACCGTGCAGTGCGATCACCTTGTGCGCGCCCGCGCCGAACTTCTGATAGCCCAGTGTCATGATGCGTGTCCCCCTTGTTCCGCCGACCGAGCTTGTTGCCAGCCTGCGTTGGGGTGGATTATGGAGCGCCGCAACCGCAAGGCCAAGACCGAAGTCGGGGCGCGCCCGTTGCGCTTTTAATCGCGCACACGCAACTGGGCACGCATGTCTGCCATCGCGGACGGCAGTTGTGCAAACGAACACGCCCCGAACATGTAGTAGTCGGGCCGCTTGATCAGCACGTCGCACTCGTGCTCATCCATCAGCCGCGTATATTGCGCCTCGGTATCGGTCAGACCACCAACCGCGGTCGCTTCGCCGACGCGCACGATCCTACCCCCGATCCCGGTCCAGAATGCGTGATCGTCGCGTGACAGCGCCGCGGCCACATCGCCGCGCGCCAGCATGATGAAGCCGTGACCGACCACATCGTCGAACGGACCTTCGCGGCCGTCCATGCGTACCTTGCCCTGCGGAAATGCATCCCCGGCCGCGCAGCCGTCACGGGAAATGAAGCCGGCGTCGAAGCCCGGCACCCGAAATGCGATCAGTTTCTTTTCACCCTGCGATGCCTGCTGCGCGGCCTGCAGCGCGAGCAATTGCTCGTCGCGCTTCCTGACCTTTTCCGGATCGCGTTCATTGACGTTCTGACCGACGCGCATGCTCTCGACCACGGTGGCGCGCGCATTGGGCGCGCGCTCAGCCGCGTAGGTGTCGAGGAACCCCGGCGACGCAATGCCGCGCACGACGAGGTCGAGCTTCCAGGCCAGATTGTGGGCATCGCGGAAACCGGAACAGAGGCCCTGGGCCAGAAACGGCGGCATTTGATGAGCGGCGTCGCCGGCAAGAAACACGCGACCGACGCGCCATTGCCGAGCGACCAGCGACTGGAACTTGTAGGACGCGACCCGGATGAGCTCGAACTCGTCCGGTGTTGCGCCTTCCGGCCGATCGAGCCTACGCCAGACGTTTTCGTGCTTGATCGCGGTCTCGGCCGATTCGCCCGGAAAGATCATGAACGACCAGCGGCGATGATGCGGCCCCATCTGCATGGTCATACCCGGCTGTTTGGGTTCGCAGAACTGGCGCAGCAGCGGCAGATCGGGACGCGGTGGGCGTTTGGCGCGCGCGTCGATCACAAGCCAATCCTGGACAAAGCCGAGATCTTCGTAAGGCACGCCCAGGGATTCCCGCACAAAGCTGTTGCCGCCATCGGCACCAATCAGCCAGGAGCCCTCGATCCGACGCCGCGCTCCGGTTTGATCCTGCGTGGTCACCACGACCCGATCGGCATCCTGGACGAGCTCGACCGCCGTGTGGCCCGGCATCACGTCGACGCTCGGCAGCGTCCTGACGACGCGATCGAGCTCGGCTTCGAACGCCGGCTGGTAGATCGAGATCATTTCCGGCCAGCCGTGCGTCGCGCGCGGCGCAACTTTGTTGGACAGCAGGATCCGGCCGTCGTTGGCGAGTTCATAAATTGGGAGAAAGAAGGTCGCAGGCCGGATCGCCTCCGCGATGGCAACCTCCTGAAACATGCGCAGCACATCATCGTGCACGATGCCGACGCGCGGTAGGTTGTAGAGCGTGGTGTAGCGTTCGAGCACCGCGACGCGATGACCGGCGCGCCCGAGCAGCAACGCGGCGAGCATTCCGGTCGGACCGTAGCCGACGATCACCACGTCATAGGGTGCACGACCCGGCACAGCTCGTTCTCCCTGCAGGGGTTTGAGATTTACCCCAGCGCCCGGCGGCGCCGCATGAAAGATCGGCATCCTGCGGATAAAGCTCGGTCATGACCGGACGGCTGCGGGTCGATCAGCGTGTCGGCGCTATCCCGATCTCCTGGAGCGCCTTTTCGAGACTGTCCAGCGTGTAGGGTTTGCCGACGATCCGGACCCGCGCATCGGCAGAAAATTTCTGTATCAATTCGCCGTCGCCACGACCGCTGGCAATGATGATGGGGAGATGCGGATGCGATTGCCGCAAGCCGACCGCAACCTCGTCCCCGTCTTGGTCGGGCAGACCTACATCGATGACGAGCGCGTTGATGTCGGGATCGGCGATCTTGTTGAGAGCTTCTGCCGCCGAACCCGCTTCCTCGGCCGCCAGCCCAAGCTCCGACAAGAAATCGACGGCCAACGCTCGCACCAGCGAATTGTCTTCGACAACGAGGATTTTCGGCATGCGACAAAAGCCTAGCATCGCATGGACGCCACTGACAACGTCGCCGCCCGCGAACCACGCGGCTCGCCTCGCGCGGCAACTCTTGTGACCTTCCGAATCACCTTGTCCCGCCCGCGGCGGCGCTTCATCATCACGCGGGCGTGATACCGAAACAGTCATGGCGGGACCCGCTTGGAGAGCGTCGCATTCCTGCAAGCCCGGTCGCGCGCCTTCGGCTACGTGATTGCGCTCCTCCCGTGAGAAAGGTCGCAAAAAAATTGCAGACCGTCGGAACCAACCCTGGCGGGGTGCATTATCATGGCGACCGGCCATTCCCATCCCCCCAAGCCCCCCGTGCTTGGCCGGCCACCCTCTTGGGCGTAGTCGATTATCGGCTACGCCCAATTTTTTGCTCACCACCCAAATATTTTCTTCGGGGCGCGCTCGACAAAACAACTTCCCAATCTGATCGTCAGCAAGGAAACTCAGTTCCACCCGGCTTGTGCCAGGGGACCCTAAATCCGTATTGACGGGATATCGACGCCGCCCGTGCGCAATTACCGTCCGGCAGTCGGCTACCGCTCTTCGTAATCGCCTATGCAGGTATGCGTCGCGCGCGTTGCTTTGCGTTACGCTCGAAGAACAACGCCTGGCTCGCGATGGCCGACACCATGGCGGGCTGAAACGGCTTCGAGATCAGGAACGCCGGCTCGGGCCGTTCCCCGGTCAGGAAGCGCTCCGGATAGGCCGTAATAAAGATGACCGGCACCTCGAACGTACGCAGGAGTTCGTTGACTGCATCGAGACCCGAGCTGCCATCCGCGAGCTGAATATCTGCCAGGATCAGGCCGGGTTGCTTCGCCTTCGCCAGCTTGACTGCTTCCGCATGGGTGCGTGCGACACCCGTCACCCGGTGACCGAGGCTTTCCACCAGCGTTTCCAGATCGATCGCGATGAAGGTCTCGTCTTCGATGATCAAGACGTTGGTTGCGATCTCGGCCGCGAGCTCGCGGCCGGATTCGTCGACCAATCGGCGCAACGTGGCGACATCGCAATCCAAAATGTCCGCGGCGTCTTCTTCGGAAAAGCCCTCCAGGGCCATCAGTAGGAACGCTTGCCGCGGCAATGGCGTCAGATTTGCGAGGCGCTGCTCGGGCGCGCGCGCACTATCCAGATTTTCGGTTGACGCATTGAGGGCGACCGACTTCCAGATCTTGGTGAACAGTTTGAATAGGGCGACGCGCGGATTGCGTCCGACCTCCAGCACTGCGCCATCCTCGACCAGCGCCTCCAAGGTTGCGGCCACATAGGCATCACCTGATGCCTGCGTGCCGGTGAGCGCGCGCGCATAACGTCGAAGGAATGGGAGGTATTTTCCTACCGTCTCCGATCTGGACGCCATCAAAATTCCCCCTCGCTGTTGGCCACGGTAACACCTTTAACGCCGGACGCTAAGATGAGTTCCCGTTGCGGAACTCTTCGCCGCGCTGCGGGTTCTTGAGCTACAGAGCCAGCATGGCCGTGCCGTCCGGGCAGGGGGTTGTGACATGAACGAGCGCAAGCCGGTTAAGTCCGGATCGAAAATGCAAACGCCAGACGCGATCCCCAAGCATGCGGTGCTCAGTCGCCAGATTCAGGACCGCATCGGGCAGCAGCTGCGCGCGATGTACAACGACGTGGTCGCGCAGGGCGTTCCAGATCGTTTCACCGAGTTGTTGAAAAAGCTCGACCATCGGGACAATGGGGACAAGCGCTGAATGGTCAACAGCCGAACCAGCAAGGACAGCGATCGCTCGGTGCGCGACGGTATTCTCGCCACCTTGCCGAGCCTGCGCGCGTTCGCGATCTCACTGTCCGGCAATGTAGACCGGGCCGATGATCTCGTGCAGGAGACGCTGTTGCGCGCATTCGCCAACATCGACTCGTTCGAGCCCGGGACCAACCTGCCAGCGTGGCTGTTCACGATTCTGCGCAACCTGTTCCGGTCCGAATATCGCAAGCGACGGCGCGAGGTCGAAGACAGCGACGGTCGCTTTGCCGAAACCTTGAAGACCCATCCCGAGCAGAACAGCCGCATCGAGTTCGAGGAATTTCAGCAGGCGCTCGCACAACTGCCGGCCGATCAGCGCGAAGCGTTGATCCTGGTGGGCGCGTCCGGCTTCTCTTATGAGGAGACCGCGGAGATTTGCGGTTGCGCCGTCGGAACGGTCAAAAGCCGCGTCAACCGCGCACGCGTCAAGCTCGCCGAATTGCTCTCGATCGAAGGGATCGACGATTTCGGCCCCGACCAGGCGAGCCGCGCCGTCATTGCCGGCACCGGGCGCTGATCCCGTTCGATTTTTGTCATCAATCGGCGCGGCCCTTGTCGCCCAGCCCCCACAGGGGCGCTTCGAGCTCATACACGAAGCCGGTGGGACCATGGAACCGCTTGGCTGCCCCGCGAATGGCGTCCGGCGCCACACGGTCGAGAACGATGTGCCCGAATCCGGAATAGTGTGGATCCGCCGGCGGCTTTCCACCGATCTCTTCCCAGCACAAGCGAAACATGGCGTCCTTGCCGGCGCCATCGACCGACCATCGCACCTTGACCGCCCCCTGCGGTGTCGATAGCGCACCGAATTTTCCGGCATTGGATGCGAGCTCGAACAGCAACAATGACAATGCCTGCGCGGCGCGCGCGCCAATCAGGATTTCCGGCCCATCAACACTGATATGTGCCATCGATGGCAGAATTGGCGCGCAAAACAGATCGCGCAGACTAATGCCCTGCCATTCGGTTTCCGTCAGCAGCGAAATCGCGTGCGACATTGCATGCAGACGCCCTGCGATGAGATCGCGCGCCTCGTCGACGATCGTTCCCGAACGCAGGCTGCGCACGACGATCGATTGGATGACGGCCAACATGTTCTTGACGCGATGGTTGAGCTCGCGAATGACGGTGTTCAACCGCTGCTCGACCGCAATGCGTGATTTAATCTCCCTGCTGAGCCGCAAGTTGTTGTGCACCACGTAGCCAAACAAGCCGACGATGATACTGGTGAGCGCGAGTCCAATCGCCGCCGCATTGGCGGCAAGCAGCATCGCCCGATATCCCGGATCGTGGGTCGGCTGGTAGTAAACGGTCCATTGTCGCGTCCCGAACTGCAGCCGTCGCGTGTGCACGTTCGGATCATTCGCCGGATTGCTGATCGTGTTCGTCCGCTGGGTGCCGTCCGCCACAACGCTGAACAATGGGCGCCCATCGGCGCTGTCCGGGTCGGCGAAGGTGATCACGAACGGATAGGCATCGCCGGTGTACGCCAGCAACTGATCGAGCCGGTAGGCGAAGCTGACGAAACCGGCCGGTCTTTGCTCGCCGGTTCGGAAGACCGGCGCGAACAGTAGGACGCCAAGATGCTCCGGCATTTGCTGCAGCCGGCGTGGATCGGTCGCAAACGGTGCCCCGCCCTCGGATGCGCCCTCGATCGCCGCCTTTAACTGCGGAACGGCCGCGACGTTGAGTCCGAGCACCTGCAAATTGGCGGGGGTACGCGGCTCGATATCGATCACCGGATATATCGGACCAGTGATCGAATGCGGATCGAGCGGTTGCAGTTTCGGGCCGACAAAGCGCGGCGGGTTCATCCCGTTGGCGGCCAGCGCCTGCAGGGCTTCCTCGACCTGAGCGGCGTCGACCCGCGGAATCCATCCGACCGCCACGAGATCGGCCTTCAACGAATGAAACGGGACGCGCAACGCCGCCAGCGGATCACGGCCGATGGCGGCCGGCGCGGTGAACATCGCCGCCGCCATGCGGGCGAGTACTTCGCGCTCGTTGAGCCGCTCCTGAATGAGCCCCGTGTAGGCATCCACGCTGCGATCAAGCAGGCTCTGCTCGGTCGCGATTTCCTGGCGGTAGAAACGAATTCCGACCGCGGCCGACACGATGATGCCGACCGCAGCCACGAAGGAGATCGGTATCCAGAACCGCAACACGCCTTACCCGCTTCCGACTTGATCCGTCAGGGAGCGTTCCGCTTGCGAACAAGTTGGGGCACCCTGCGCCCCCGAGCACCAGTATGCTAAAGTTGCAGATCGTTCGAATGGTTCCACCAAGACCACCGGGGCATCGAGCGGCTCACTCTCGGACCGTCGGGTGTTTGCCTGCGCACTCGCCGCAGAGACGCACATGCGACGTGCCGTTGCAACCCCCGCGGTGCCAGCGCTTCGCGATTCCGTCGGCGCGCCTGCGAGCACCGCCAGGGCGTCAGCCCCATACATCGCGCGCGGTCTCGACCACAAGCCGAAGCTTGCGGACTTCATCATCGAACGAGATCTTGTTGCCGGGCGCCGCGCTTGCAAAGCCGCATTGCGGGCTGAGCGCCAGCTGATCGAGCGCGCAATAGCGCGACGCCTCCTCGATCCGGCGTTTGAGCGCGTCTTTGCTTTCCGGCGTGCCGACTTTGGTGGTGACCAGACCAAGCACGACGATCTTGCCCTTAGGCACGAACCGCAACGGTTCGAACGATCCCGCCCGCTCTGTGTCGTATTCGAGGAAATAGCCGTCGACCGCAACCTCATTGAACAGGACCTCGGCCACCGGATCATAGCCGCCCTGGGCGAGCCAGCTGCTCTGGGCATTGCCGCGGCAAAGATGCAGACACACCACCATGTCCTTCGGCCTTGCACTGATCGATTGGTTGATCAGCTTGGCGTAGGTATGCGGTAGGGTATCGGGATCCTCGCCGATCGAGGCACGTACCTCCTCGCGCAGTCGCGGGTCGCACAGGAAGGCGAAGTTCACCTCGTCGATCTGCAGATAGCGGCAGCCCGCGTCGGCGAACGCACGCACCTCCTCACCGTAGACACGCGCGAGATCGGTATAGAAATCACCCATCTCCGGATAAGTCTCGCGGTCGACGGCAGTCCGGCCGCCGCGAAAATGCATGGTGCTCGGCGACGGGATGGTGATCTTGGGCGCGATGCCGGGTTGCACGACCGATTTGAGGAACTTGAAATGCTCGACAAAGATGCCGCCCTCCGGCCACCCGAGCTTGCCGGTGACGACGGCGCCCGGCGGTTCCACCTCGGTTTCGCCGTCGGGTGATCGAAATCGAACTTTGATCTTTCCCGGCACCACATCGACGTTGATGAAGCGCGCCATGAAATCCATGTGCCACATTTCGCGCCGGAATTCCCCGTCGGTCGCGACCTCGAGGCCCACGTCGCGCTGCATCTTCACAACCTCACGAATCGCGGCGTCTTCGCGTCTTCGCAGCTCGTCTTCGGAGATTTCGTTGCGGGCTCGCTGCACGCGCGCGTCGAGCAGCGCGCGTGGGCGCAGCAGGCTGCCGACGTGATCGGCGCGGAACGGAGGTGTGGCGCGATGTGTCATGTCTCCCCGCAGAAAATTTTGCGCGCGATTGTGGCGGCGAGCGTGATCGTGTCAAGCTGCGCGCCGTTTCATCGGGGCTTTTGAGGAGCGCACATGAAGCTCTTTGCCGAGACGATCGGGGCCGGCGAGCCGACATTGATCCTGCTCCACGGCCTCGGTGCCAATGGCGCGGTGTTCGGACCGCTCCTGCGCGCGCTCACCTGGCCCGGACGGATCATCGTCCCCGATCTCCGCGGGCACGGCCGTTCGCCCCATGGGGCGCACTACTCCCTGGCGCATCATGCGGCGGATGTCGTGGACCTGTTGGAGCCGGACGCACAAGTGCACGTTGCCGGCCATTCCATGGGCGGCGCAATCGCGCTTGTGCTGGCGAGCGGATTTTGCGGCGTAACCGTAAGCCGCGTGACCGCGTTCGGCGTCAAACTCAACTGGTCGGCAGACGATCTGGCGAGGAGCCGGGTACTCGCCGAGGCGCCGGTGCGCTGGTTCGATACCCGGGAGGCAGCGGCTGAGCGCTTCGTTCGGATTGCCGGCCTGTTCGGGCAAGTCGAGCTCTTCGACCCGGTGGTTGCGGCCGGTATCGTTGAAGAAGATGGCCGTTACCGGCTTGCCTTTGACAATGCGACCGCGCGCGTCGTCGGACCAACGGTGGTCGATATGATTGCCGCAACCCCTGTGCCGTTGCGGCTTTTTTGCGGGGCCAACGATCGCATGGTTAGTGTCGAAGAGTTGCGGGAGCACGACCCACAGGCGTTTGCTATCGAAGGCTGCGGTCACAACCCGCACGTTGAGGCGCCCGAGAAAGTGGCCGCCATCGTGCACAAGTCGCACCTGGCTTAGGTGCGTTGCGCCTTCAACAACATGTTTGTGAGAGCTTCGCTTGTTGTATTCTGCACGGGAACGGGATATCCGGTTACGCGATGGGACGGCGTTCGACTTCACCAACGTGTAGGAAGGTCGATTTCCTAAAACCTCTGTGGGGCAGTTTCTAACGGCCTTGAACCTCCATGAGGCGCCAATGCTGTTTGGAATTGCGTTGCTTACGAGCACGATTTGCGGCTTCTCGCTTTGGCAGTGGCCGTTTGCGCTCTGGCCTCATATACGGCCATCAGCCTCCTGCACCATGTGCTCCTGTGTACCGGCCGAGCACGCCTGACCTGGCTCGCCGTTTCGGCCACGGCGACGGGTTTTGGGATTTGGGCGACGCATTTTATCGCCATGCTGGCATTCGCGCCGGGTATTCCGAGCGCCTACAACATCGCCTTGACGTTTCTCTCACTGGTTGCAGCGATTGTCCTGACCGGCGCCGGCCTGGCGGTCGCAATTGCGCCGAATGTGCGCGCCGGCGCGTGGCTTGGCGGCGCCATCGTCGGCGGCGGCATCGCGGCGATGCACTACACCGGCATGGCCGCGTTCGAAATCCAAGGGCGGATTGTGTGGGACCCGGTGCTGGTGGCGGCATCGATCGCGCTTGGCGCGCTGTTCGGCGCAGCGGCGTTGCCGGCCGGACTGCATCGTGGCGGCGTGCAATGGAAATTACTGGGCGCCCTGCTGCTGACGCTCGCGATCTGCAGCCATCACTTCACCGCCATGGGCGCCGCGGCGATCATCCCGGACCCGACGATTGAAGTGTCCAACACGGCCTTGCCGTCCGGTCTGCTCGCGATTGCGGTGGCTTTGGCGACCTTCGTCATTATCGTCCTTGCTCTTGCCGGGGCCGCCCTGGAGGTGCGCGATCGCCGGCGCGGGGAGATCGAGACCGATCGAATGCGAGGCCTTGCCAACGCGGCGGTGGAAGGATTGATCGTTTGCGACGGCGAGACGGTTGTCACGGTCAACAACAGTTTCGCAGTCCTGGTTGGATCGCCGGTGGATAAGCTCATCGGTGCCACGCTGGAACAGTACATTCCCGAGCACAACACGCGCCTGATGTTGTTGGAGCATCCCGACCAGTCGGTAGAAGGCGACCTGTTGCACTTGGATGGATCTCGGATGCCGGTCGAGTTGATCCTGCGTTCGATCGACTTTGGCGGAAAGCCCCATCGTGCGATTGCAGTCCGCGATCTGCGGGCACGCAAGCAGGCGGAGCAACACATCCGTTTTCTTGCCCATCACGACGTGCTCACCGGCCTCCCCAATCGCAGCGCTTTCAACAAGAAACTCGATCATGAGATCGAAGCGTGCCTGGCGGCGGGACCTCGGCTTGCCGTGCTCTGCCTTGATCTCGATCGATTCAAGGAAATCAACGACCTGTTTGGACACGGCGTTGGCGACCGGATGCTGCAGGTTGCGGCCAATCGGATTTCCGCTTTGCTCGACAGCACGCAGATGATGGCGAGATTGAGCGGCGATGAGTTTGCGATCATTGTCCCGGGGTTGTCGGATCCAGCGACAGCCGGCCGCATTGCCGAGAACATCCTCGACGATTTCCAGGCTGCAGCCGCGAGCGCCGAAACCGAAGCCCTGGTTTCGACCAGCATCGGGATTGCGATATGTCCCGATGATGCCACCGATCGCAACACGCTGCTCACCCATGCGGACACCGCGCTCTACCGGGCCAAGAATGACGGACGCGGCTGCTATCGGTTCTTCGAGGCCTCGATGGGCGCCACGGCACGGGACCGCCGCCTGCTGGAGCATGACCTCCGGCGCGCGATCCCGCGAGGCGAGTTCAAACTCGTCTACCAGCCGCAGAAGGAGATCCGTACGACCAACGTGATCGGCTTTGAGGCGCTGATCCGTTGGATGCATCCGACTCGAGGAGAGGTATTGCCGGACGCCTTCATCCCACTCGCCGAGGAGACCGGCCTGATCTTCCAGATCGGCGAGTGGGTGTTGCGGACAGCCTGCCGCGAGGCCGCGGCCTGGCCGCATCCGTTCACGGTCGCGGTTAACGTTTCGTCCAGACAGATCCATTCTGAGACATTTGCGAACGGGTTGCACGATATTCTGTTTGAGACCGGATTGTTTCCAGGGCGGCTGGAGCTCGAGATCACCGAGAGTGCCCTTATCAGCGACCTGGGCCGCGCGCTGTCCACCCTGCGCCTGATCAAGGCGCTCGGCGTTCGCATCGCGATGGACGATTTTGGCACGGGCTATTCGTCGCTCTCAAACCTGCTCGCCTTCCCGTTCGACAAGATCAAGATCGACGGGTCGTTCATCAGATCGGTCAATACCAACGAACAGGCGGCGGCCATCGTGCGGGCCGTGCTCGGGCTGGGCCGCGGGCTGCGCCTGCCGGTGCTTGCCGAGTGCGTCGAGAGCCACGCCGAACTCCAATTCCTGCAGCGGGAACTCTGCGATGAAGCGCAGGGCTATTTTCTCGGGAGACCAGCCGACATTGAGACATTCCGTCATTTGACTCACGGGGACGTGGAAGGCGTGCGACGCTCAAGCGTCACTCCGTTCGTGGTCAAACTGCGCCCGCCGCGCGACGCGGAGCCGGCTTAAGTGGATTTCAATTGGGATTGAACCACACACCCCGCGATCGTCTTAGGCGCGCCCGCGCATCTACGCGAGGGCATCAGTCCATCCAAAATGACCCGTGGATGGCCGGGACGAGCCCGGCCATGAAGGTGGATTCATGGGGTCGACATGAGCGGAATCTGCTCGAGATTGCTGCAGTTTCGGCCAGACCCTGACTACTGCTTCTTCTTCGCCTTGTCGTACGGATAGATCATGTCACCGGTCTTGTACTCGGCCGGCCACAGGATCACCTGATGGCTGGTGTCGCGGAACTGCGCGAGGTCATTGCCGGTGATGTTCTGGAACTGGCTCATGAACTGGCGCGACTTCGACCACTCGCCGTCCTGGCCGAACCTGATCTCGCCGGCCACGGTCTGGAACGCATTGGCGTGCATATAGTTGGCGAGCTTGTCGTGATCGAGGCTCTTGGTTGCCTCCACCGCCTGCGCCAGGACCTGGCCGGCCCCATAGCCGAACGGAATATAGCCATAGCCGAGCGGATCGATCTTAAGCTCCGGGGCCTTGGCCTGATACTTGGCCAGCAATTCCTTCAGGCCGGGGAAATCAAGCTTCGGCGAGGGAACGAAACTCTCCATGAACACAAGCCCGTTCATCAGCGGCCCAAGCTGCATCTTGATCGGCGTCGCGAACAATCCAACCATCGCACCGCCGAACATCTTGGCCTTCAGATCAATTTCATTGGCAGCGCGCACGAAGCCGACCGTGTCCGGCGGGTAGGCGCAGACGTAGATGAGGTCCGCATTGGTTGCCTGGACGGCCCGTAGGATCGACGCAAATTCGGTGGTGGGGGGCGGATAGCTCTTGTCGTAGACGATTTCGTAGCCACCGGCCTTGGCGTTGTCGCGCGCGCCATCGCAGGTGGTGCGGCCAAATTCGGCGTCGGCTGCCACGAGGGCAACCGTCCTCGGCTTCGGATTTTGCGCCGCCGCCAACTCAAACCAGCCGCGCGAGAACGCGAGCGTACCTTCGTTACCGCCTGAAATCATCGAGAAGTAACGCGGGTAGTTGAACTGCCGGTTGATGTTGACGCCCAGCATGCCGATCGTGGTCTTGTTGGCTTGTATGAGCACCGGCATCGCCGCCGCGATCATGTTGGTCGCGTACGGTCCGAGCACGAGATCGACCTTGTCCACGGTCAGAAGCTTGGTGTAGATCCCTGGTACGTTCGACGGGTTGCTTTGGTCGTCGTAATAGACGAGTTCGACCGGACGGCCCAGCAACCCGCCTTTGGCATTGACGTCATCGCGCCAGATTTCGAGCGCCAGCAGCAACTGCTTGCCGTTGGGGGCAACGCCCCCGGTGAGCGCCATGCTGAACCCGACCTTGATCGGGTCGGCGGCGAGCGCCGGCAGGGCCGCAAATGCGAGCGCCACGACGGCGAGACACGCGCGCAATCCAGCACGCAGCACAGAACCGATAGGCATGAGAAGTCCTCCCTGGATTAGTGTTCTTGATCGCGAGCCAAGGCCAGTGAATCTCCCAGGAAGACTTGCTTCCTCGACCTCATCCAGAGGAGCCTTGGCCCGTCCTTCGCCATCCGCCCTCATGATGCGGAGCGCCCGAAGGGCGCGCTCGAACCAGAGGGCGGATGCTCAGGATGAGGGGGCCAAGGCGTCTCGAAGGATGGCCAAGACGCAAGCGCTTCCACTTTTGCCGCCCTTCAAGACGCGTGGTCTTCGAGGCCCGAATGACACGTGACCTCAGGATGAGGCCGCGCACCCTCTGTTACCAGCTCTATTCCAGCATTTCGTGCGGCGGGCCGATGCCCCAAAGGTTCGCGCTGATCGGATCGAGCGGCCAGACCTTCGGGCGCTGCGGTCGATCCCGATGCCAGGGCCGCGGCTCGAAATAGCCGAGTGACTCGTCATGCATGCGATCGAGTTCAGCGAACAGCTCGACCACGTGGCCGTCCGGGTTCTTGTGATAGGAATAGAGGTTGTGCCCCGGCCCGTGGCGTCCCGGGCCCCAGATCAGGGCGTAACCGTTGACGCTGAGAAAGTCGCACGCGGTCTGCACGTGGCTCCAGTCGCGCAGCTCGAAGGCGATGTGATTGATTCTGACCTGCTTGGAATCCAGCAGGTTGATGGTGTGGTGGTCCGGTCCGCAGCGCAGGAACGAAAAGATCTCGCCGAACCAGTCGGAAACCCGGAACCCGAGCACATCGCAGTAGAAATTCGTGATCTTCTTCACGTCGACGCAATTGAAGGCGACGTGACCGAGCTTGAACGGCGCGATGCCTTTGCTGGGACCGGGGGCCTTCGGCAGCTCGCGCTCGCGAAACACCTCGAGGATCGTTCCCTTCGGATCCTCGAACGTCACCAGCTCCGGAATTCCAGGCTCCGGGTCCTTCTTGCGCGCGGTCTTGATGCCGTGGCCGTTGATCCCCTTCTCGAACTCGCCGAAATCGCTGTCGGGAGCGACCTGGAACGCAAGGCGCACGCAGCGCGCGGCAGAGCCACGGCGGATCACCACAGCGTGGTCCTGCAGGCTCGCCAGATAGGCCGCGTCCTTGTCGCGGCCGATGACCGACAGACCGATCACGTCCGTATAGTATGCAATCAGCCGTTCCGGATCGGGTGTCTCGAAACTGGCATGGGCGATCCGGCGCACCGGGACCATCGCATCCTCCCTGACTGATATCATTTTCACGATCGCGCCATATTATCGCGCCGTGGCCGGTTGGCGAGTCCACCGCCCGCATGGTCGAGCGGCGCATCGCAAGGTGGGACCCATCCCCGCTGGGGGGCTGGCGAACGAGGGGAAGGGCCAAGGCCGAAACGTCTGGTGGGGTGAAGGTTAACGAGTTGGTACGCTTTGGGACCGTTCGAAAGCGAGCGCCAGAGAACGCTGCGACCAGACGTTGACAACCGCCTCCGGGGCGGGGAGCTTCGCTCGAAGAACGCCAGGGAGGACCAGACATGCAAACCCACATCTGGGCATGGGTGGCGGCGGCCGCCATCGCCGGCCTCGCGCCGCAGGTCAGCGCGCAGAACGCGCCGCAGGACTTTCATATCGGTGTCGTCGCGTCACTGACCGGACCGTTTAACGGCCCGGCCAAGGACACGATCGAGGGCTTCGACGCCTGGGTGAAGGTCCACGGCCTGCCTGGCAAGAAGATCGTGCTCGACACGCTCGACGACGAGACCAGCCCGGTGAGCGCATCGAACGCGTTTCGCAAACTCGCCGGCGACGCGAAGACCAACATCATCTTTCTCAACATCAACTCGAGCTCCGCGCTCGCCGCCAAGGCGTTCGCCTCCGAGTTCAAGGTGCCGATCGTTACCGGCGGCGGCGCCGATGCGCTCGGCTTTCCGCCTGACCCGTGGATGTTCAAGGTCGCACCGTCCGGGCATGACGCCATGACGATCGTTCTGCAGTACATGCAGAAGAAGGGGATGAAGAAGATCGCCCATCTCTATGGGACTGATGCCTACGGCCAGTACGACGACAAGGCGATTGTCGAACTCGCGCCGAAGTTCGGCGTCACTATGGCGGCGGCTGAGAGCTTCGCCATCGAGGACACCAATTTCAACGCCCAGCTGACCAGGATTCGCGCCGCCAATCCCGACCTGATCTACTCGAGCGCCGCCGGCCGCGCCGCGATCCTGGTGTTCAAGCAGTTCAAGCAATTCGGAATCACGACCCCGCTGGTGGTCTCGCAGGCGGCGCCGACAGCGTCGTTCTATGATGCGATCGGCGGCCCCAAGGTCGCCGACGGCCTGCTGCTGCCGACCCAGCGCGGCGTGTTTGGCGTCAAGGCCGGGGGCGATACCGCCCGCCTCTATGACGAGCTCAAAGGTAAGCTTGGCCGCACGCCGACCTTCTTCATGATCTTCGGCTACGACGCGGGCCTTATCATCGAGGCTGGGGTGAAAAACTCCGACGGATCGCGCCAGGGTATTCGCGACGCACTCGAGAAGCTCAAGGATTTGCCCGCCGTCAACGGCCCGGTGACCTACACGCCGCAGGATCACACCGGGCAGGATTTCCGCTCGCTCGCCATGGGGCGTCTGGACAACGGCGTTGCGGTCCCGGCGGAGTGAACGCCCAGCAGCTGCGAAGCTAGGCGACCTCGCTGAAACCAGGTGCGCTCCGGTTTTGGGGAAAGAGCGGCTCGCGCCGCACGATCTTTAGAAACTGTTCACTTTGGCCCAGGAATACTGCCTGACGCGCCTTTTCGGGTGAGGAGGCTGCGATGGGGACACGGACATGAACACGCAACCGACGAAGCTTCAATCCGCAGAGAACGAGTTGAAACAGCTGATGGCCGATGTAGCCCGGGCCATGCAAAAGGCTCAGGACGCCCTCGCGCGGATCGCTCCTAAGACGGCAATCGCCCCAGTCGAGTCGGAGTCCACAATTTCGTCCCGCTAGAACGACTTATGATGTGCGGCCACTCGGCCAAGAGCCAGCTCACGGCCGATCGGAAAGTGCGGAGCCCGGCAGGCCAGGGCGCCGATGCCGACCGGAAGATCGTCTCTGGCAGATGTCCGGTCAACCGTTCATGAATACGATGCTTCCAACACGCTAAAGCTGGGAACGACTGATGCCAAAGACACAGATTGTTTCATCGAAAATCCGCCAACCGAGCGGGCATTTTTCTCAGGCAACGATGATCGAAGCTCGCGGGCGTCTTGTTTTCATCTCCGGCATGACCGCGCGTCGCGCAGATGGCACTATTGCAGGCATCGGCGATGTTGAGGCGCAGACGCGCCAAGTTTGCGAAAACGTCAAATCCGCGGTCGAACAGGCGGGCGGCACCATGGATGACATCTGTCGCGTCGATGTTTATGTCCGCAACATGGAGCACTTCGATCAGATTCACAAAGTGCGGCGTGAGTATTTCAAACAACCGGCGCCTGCCTCGACCATGGTGGAGGTCTGCAAAATGACCTCGCCCGATTACCTCATCGAGATGAGCGCGATTGCAGTGATTGATAACTAGCCTAGCGGAGGTCGGGGATGGAGTCCCGATGTCGAAAATTCGGTATAGGCCTTGAATATTGCTGTAAGTGGTCTTTTGTACAAATCGCTCACAGCCGCCGCAAAATTCGTGTGGCGCGCTTGGAGACGCAGTGAACGTTGCCGGTCGCGGGCGCGGTTTGCGCCCGGATTAACGGCGCACGCCGGCGATGATCGAGTTCAGCCGAGCCCGAGTATCGCTGCCGCATTGGTGCCGAAGATTTTCGTCTTGTCGGCCTCGGGCAAGGCCAGCCTTTCGACATAGCGCGTATCGGCGTCGATAAAAGGATCGTCGGTTCCAAACAGCAGGTGATCGGCACTGACGCAGTGCAACGCAAGCGTCAAGCTCGGCTCCGCGAACGAGGTCGTATCGTAATAGAGCCGCTTGGCATACTCGCTCGGCAGCCGGTTGATGTACTTGCGGCAATCTGGAAACAGCCGGTAGCCGTTGTCGAGCCGCTCCAGCATCATCAGCAGCGCGCCGCCGGTGTGCGCCATGATGTACGGGAAATTCGGATAGCGCTCGAACACGCCGCCATAGATCATGCGGGCGGCGGCGAGCGTGGTGTCGAAAATGAGCCCGACCCGCAGCGGCAATTCGAATTCGTTGAGATCGCCGGTGTCGCGTGGAAACATCGGATGCTCGAACACCGGCAGCCGCAGGGCGTCGAGCCTTGCCCACAGCGGCTCGAAGCGGGGATCGTTGAGGGCCACCCCATCGATATTCGACCCGATCGCGGCGCCCTTGAGCCCGAGCGCGAGTGCGCGATCGAGCTCGGCCAGCGCGGCGTTCACATCGCTCAGCGGCAGGCTCGCAAATCCGATGAAACGGTCGGGATGGCGCTTGCACAGGCGCGCCAGCGCATCATTGCTGGCGCGCGTCACCTCGATCTGCTTCTGGCCGTGCCACGGATAGACGCTCGGCGTCGAGAGCGAGAGCACGCGGATATCGATCCCCTTGCGATCCATCTCGCGCAGGCGGTGGTCGATATCGAACATGTCCGGCCGTGACCACGCGACCGTAAAGCCGCGATGGCGGAAGAGGGTCTTGCCATCGTCGGTCTTTTCCAGGTCGAGCTTGAGGAGCGTGCGCAGGTCTTCGATGTAATCCGGCTCGACCACGTGGGCATGGATATCGATCTTCATGACGGTTCCCCCGTTTTGCCTGCATATCACTTTTGCGCCCACGCGCTTTGCGCGACAACCCTGACGGTATAGCTTAGCGAAGTTCGCTTTGCGTTGCCGCGCGCATGGGGCAGCCGAGGAGACTCAATGCAATATCAAGGCGCGATTGATTGCGATATCCATCCGGCGGTGCCGGACATGCGCGCGCTGCTTCCCTATATGGACGAGTATTGGCGCGAGCATTTGATCACGCGCGGAACCGAGCGCCTCACCTTGCACATGACGAGTTACCCGCCGAACGCACCGCTGTCGGTGCGGGAGGATTTTCGGCCCAAGACCGGGCTGCCGGGCAGCGACCTTGCGCTGTTGCGCACCCAGACGCTCGATGCCTTCGGTGTGCGCTACGCCATCTGCAACGTCCTTTACGCCGCGCAAGTCATGTTCAACGAGGACATGGCGGCCGTGCTGTGCCGTGCGGTGAATGATTGGGTCGCCAAGGAATGGCTGGACCGCGAGCCACGTCTGCGTGCGTCCATCATGGTGCCGACGCAGAGCCCGCAGCAGGCGGCCCAGGAGATCGAGCGTTGCGCTGCCGACCCGCGCTTCGTGCAGGTCTTGATGCTGGCGAATACCGAAATGCCGGTTGGCCGGCGTTATTTCTGGCCGATCTACGAAGCGGCGGAGCGCCACAATCTGCCGATCGGTTTCCACGCCGGCTCGAGTTACCGGTTTGCGCCGTCCAACGCCGGATGGCCGTCGTATTTCATCGAGGAATATGCGTCGAATGCGCCAGCCTTCAAGCAGGAACTGTTGAGCCTGATCACCGAGGGTGTGTTCCAGAAATTCCCCGCCCTCAAGGTTGTGCTGATCGAGGCGGGCTTTACCTGGCTTCCCGGCTACTGCTGGCGCATCGACAAGATCTGGCGCGGCGTGCGGCGAGAGGTGCCGTGGGTCAAGGAGGCGCCCTCGCAGATCATCCGCAATCACGTGCGCTTCACCCTGCAACCGGCGGACGCGCCACCCGACGGCAAGCACATGGAACGCGTCATCGATCAGATCGGCTGTGACGATCTGATCCTGTTCTCCACCGACTACCCGCACTGGCAGTTCGACGGAACCGATGCGTTTCCAAATGGATTTCCGGAGCGGCTCAAGCAGAAAGTCATGATCGACAATCCGCTCGCCACCTACGCGCGGCTGCACGAACCGGCGCAACCAAAACAGCAGGAGCTGGTGCGATGAACGTCCACACCCGCAAGCGGGACCTCGCCGACACCAACGCGTCCGCGAAGCTCGGCATCATCGATTGCGACATTCATCCGTCGCTCAAATCGAAGGCCGACCTCAAGCCCTTCATGTCGGAGCGCTGGTGGAAGCATTACGACACCTACGGCAGCCTGGTGCGCCAGGGCCTTTCCACCTATCTGCCCTACCCGCGCATGCAGCCCAATACGGCGCGCCGCGACGCCTGGCCGCCGGGCGGCGGTCCGCCTGCCTCCGATCTCGACTTCATGCGGGCGCAGCACCTCGACGCCAACAACATCATTCACGGCATCCTGCATCCGCTGCGGATCGGCGGCTACGACCAGCGCAATCTCGATTTTGGCGCCGCCTT
Source organism: uncultured Alphaproteobacteria bacterium (assembly GCA_963833605.1). Taxonomy (GTDB): domain Bacteria; phylum Pseudomonadota; class Alphaproteobacteria; order Rhizobiales; family Xanthobacteraceae; genus JAFAXD01. The sequence continues at coordinate 273,011 of CAWHYZ010000022.1, read as the reverse complement.
GTGCGCGGCGATCAACGACTGGCAGTTGCATGCCTGGGCCGAGCCTGAGCCGCGCCTGAAAGCCTCGATCTACGTCCCACAGGACTTTCCGGAAGCGGCCGCCGCCGAAATCGAGCGGCGCGCCGGCGATCCGCATTTCGTGCAGATCACCACCGCCTCGTTCGCGGCGGAACCGCTCGGCCACCGCCGCTACTGGCCGGTGTTTGCGGCCGCGCAAGCTGCCGACATCGCGATCGGCATGCATATCGGCGGCTATTCCGGCCAAGCCATCACAGCCGGCGGCTGGCCATCGTTCTACTACGAGCATCACTATGCCAATGCGCCGAGCATGGAAGCGGTCGTCACCAGCCTGGTCATGGAGGGTGTGTTCGAGCGCTTTCCAAAGCTGCGGGTCGTGCTGGTGGAATTGGGTTTCGTCTGGGTGCCGTCGCTCTGTTGGCGCCTCGACCGGCTGTGGGAGCGCATGCGCGATGAGGTCCCGCACCTCACCCGACCGCCGTCCGAATATATCCGCCAGAATATCTGGTACACCACACAGCCGATCGAAGAGCCGGCCAATCCGGAGCATCTCAAGGAAACGATCGACTGGATCGGCTGGGACCGTCTGTTGTTCTCGACCGACTACCCGCATTGGGACTACGACGACCCAAACCACGCCTTCAAATTCAAGATGACGGCCGCGCAGCGAGATGCATTGTTTTACGGCAACGCTGCCGCGGTTTATCGTCTCGGTACCTAGTCGGTGCGTCGTTCCGACCCGCGGCGGTGTTAGCGTCCGCCAGGCAGGATGACGCGTCGCTCTCATCCTGAGGGACCGACCTCATCCTTCGAGACGCCTCGCCCTGGCGGGCGAGCCTCCTCAGGATCAGGTCGCTGATCGAAGGACGCGAGCTCCTCGGGACGAGGGCGGCGGGCGTTGTCTGGTCGATCGCACCGCCAATGCAAAAACTGTTCGGAGGCCGATAAAAACTCCGCGCTTGACAAATAATAAGCAACACGTATGTCACTTTGCCAACGTTGCTCATTGCGCCTCGCAGCCTGCCGGCCGCGGGGCGTTTTGTTTTCAGAAAGCGGGAATGAGGCACGGCAAACCCCGGGGGTCATCACCCGCGCATGCGGGTGATCCAGTAATCCCGGACTACCCGCTTCGGTGCAGAGTACTGGGTCGCATGGGAGTGAGGTTGATTGCAAAAACTGATCGGAGGCCGACAAAAACTCTGCGCTTGACAAATAATAAGCAACACGTATGTCACTTTGCCAACGTTGCTCATTGCGCCTCGGGAGCCACCAGCCCCCGGGGCGCTTTGCATTTAGGCTCGGCTCTGCGGCTCGTGTGTGTGCCTCGCGCTGTCACACACATGAGTGACCTGGGCTTTCGCGGGCGCCCTGGACGGGCGCGAAAACCCGTTGATACGATCGAAGCAAACTACGCGCGAAGAGACGCGCACAGAAAGTCATCAGATGGCGGAAGACGCAACCTATACTGAGTACCGGGCTGAAATCGCCGGCCTGCGTCAACGGCCCGGCGGGGCGCTCAGGTCGGGCGAGTTCGAATATCCGATCTATCCGTTTCGCACGCCAGCCGAGTTGCGCGAAAACCGTATCGGGCGACATCAGATCGTGATCATCGGCGGCGGCCTCGCCGGGCTTACGCTCGCGGCGGACCTCGGCGTACGCGGCATTCCTTGCGTACTGCTCGATGACAACAACACCGTAAGCCTCGGCAGCAGGTCGATCGCCCAAGGCAAACGCACGATGGAGATTGCGACCCGGCTCGGCATCGCCGAGCGCATGATTCCGAAGGGGATTTCCTGGTCCAAGGGTAACACGCTGATCCAAGACAAGCTGCTCTATTCGTTCGATCTCTCGGCGGAAGGCAAGGAGAAGTATCAGGCATTCCTGTGCCTGCCGCAGTACTACGTGGAAGCGATGCTGGTCGAACGTGCGACCGAGTTCGCCCATGTGGATCTGCGCTGGTCGAGCCGCGTCGTTGCAATCGATCAAAACCCGAACCGGGTGCGCCTGAACGTCGAAACGCCGGAGGGTCCCTACACCTTAGAGGCGGATTGGGTCATCGCTTGTGACGGCGTGCGCTCGACCGTGCGCCGGGCACTCGGCGTCCCGTTCGAAGGCGACAAGTTCGTCGAGAATTTCGTGATCTGTGACGTGAAGATGGTGTTCAAGTTCCCGCCGCAGCGCATGTTCTGGTTCGACCCGACCTTCGACAAGAGCAACATCTCGCTCATGCACCAGCAGCCGGATTCGATCTGGCGCGTGGATTGGCAACTCGGCCCCAACGACGATCCGGTCGAAGAAGCCAGGCCGGAGAAGGTGAACAAGCGGCTGGAGACCATGTTCGGCCCCGGCGTTCCGTTCGAAACCCAATTCGCCAGCATCTATTCGTTCGAGGTCCGTCGCGTGCCGAATTTCCGGGTTGGTCGCGTGTTGTTCGCGGGCGATGCTGCGCATCAGCTCTCCCCGTTCGGGGGCGGGAGGGGCGGAAACTCCGCCATACAGGACGTGGACAACATCGGCTGGAAACTGGCCCACGTGGCCAAGGGCACGGCGCCGGAGCGGCTGATCGACAGTTATCATGACGAGCGCGCGCCCGTGGCCGACGAGAACATGCGGCTCTCGCGCCGTGCTGCCGAGTTTCTCAATCCGACCAGCCCGCACTCGCTCGCCGTGCGCAACGCAGTACTGGCACTGGCGCCGCGGCACCCATTCGCCAAGGTGCTGATCAACACCGGGCGCCTCTCGGTTGCCCCCAACCTGCGCGGCTCGTGGCTGCTCACGCCCGATTCTGACAATTGGGACACAGCGATCACGCCGGGCAACGCCGCCGTCGACGCGCCGGTCGATGGGCGCGCCGGCGGCGAGGACTGGTTCGTACATTATCTCAACGGCGCGTTCCAGCTCATGGTCTATGCCGAGGGACGCGATCGGCTCGGTACGGACGTCATCGCCGAGCTTGAGGAATTGGCGCGCGACCCGGTTCCGGTCGAGCCGTTGATCGTGCTCGGTCAGGCAGATCCGGCCATCAACAACATCGCGACCCTGCACGACCGGACCGGCCTCGTGCGCAAGCGTTACGACCTCACGCCAGGCGCCGCCTACCTGTTTCGTCCCGACCAGCATGTCAGTGCGCGCTGGCGCGCCTGGCATCCCGATACGGTGCGGCGCGCCGTGCGCCGTTCGCTCGGGGAAAGCTCATGAAGAAAAGCGATCACACACGCGCATCGAGGAAGTTCAAATGCGCATCGAGAACGCGCAGCATCGCCCAGGGTCACCTCTCCCCGCTTGCGGGGAGAGGTCGATTTCGAGCGCAGCGAGAAATCGGGTGAGGGGGACTCGACCATGCGCTCGGACTCGGGCGATGCCCCCTCACCCGCTCGCTTCGCTCGCGACCTCTCCCCGCAAGCGGGGAGAGGTTCACGCCGTGCCGTGTACGATCGCTTGGGTAGGAGGCTCTTTATGACCACCCTGCACTCTAACTTACGCTTCTCCGCCTCCGACGACGTGTATGAAGCGATCATCTCGCTGGCAGATGGGCTCGACGAGCGCGCTGCGCACAGCGCGCTTGCGGCGTTTGCGCTCCTCCTTGCCAACCACATCGGCGACGACATGGTGGTCTACGAAGCGATCGCCGCGGTTCGCCAAGCGCTCAAGGAGTATCCCGAGGCGCCCAAGCTTGGCGTGCCGAGCCCGGAGGGCAAGGTCTTCCAGGTCGGTGGCGCCCTCGACTCGCTACGCAAGATCATCGAGGTCAAGCCGGTACCGACCATTCCGGGGGCGCTGACGAGCTGATCCATCATTGCGACGTAGGATGGGTTGAGGCGCGTTCGCGCCGAAACCCATCATTCTCACAAAACAGAAGGATCGCCGATGGGTTTCGCTTCCAACCCATCCTACGTATCGATCAACTCATCGCCTTCAGTGCCAATTTGTTGATCTTGCCCACGCCGGACCGAGGCAGTGCGTCGACGAACGCGACCTGCGTCGGAACCTTGTACTTCACCAGCACGCCGCGACAGTAATCCTGCAGTTCCTTCGCCGTGAGGGCTGCACCGGGCCGCAGCACGACGAATGCCTTGACGGCTTCGCCGCTGAACGAGTCCGGGACACCAACCGTCGCAGCTTCCAGGATCGCCGGATGCTTGAACAAAATCTCATCGATCTCGCGCGGATAGACGTTGTACCCGCCGACGATGATCATCTCCTTCTTACGGTCGACCAGGAACAGATAGCCGTCGGCGTCGTAGTAACCGATGTCACCGGTATAGAGCCAGCCGTTGCGGATCGCCTGCCGCGTCTCCTCGGGCCGATTGCGGTAACCGGTGGTGAATTGCGGCCCGCGCACGCGGATTTCGCCGCGCTCGCCGGTCGGCATGACCCGTTCGCCGGTTTCGAGATCGACCACTTCGACCTGCGTGTCGGGCGGGGCGAGACCGACCGAGCCGATCTTGCGTACCCCATGCAGCGGATTGGAGTTGATCGGCGCGCCTTCCGACATGCCCCATCCTTCCAGGATGACGCACCCGGTCGCCGCCTCCCAATTGCGCAGGAGTTCCTCCGGGCACGGCGCGCCCCCCGAGAGACAGACCTTGAGGCTGGAAAAATCTGTCTTGGTAAAATTCTCGTTGGCGCGCAGACCGAGATAAAGCGCAGCCGGCCCGCCCGCAAAGGTGGTGATCTTGCGCCGCTGGAATTCATCCAGCACCGCGGCCGGCTTGTAGGCCGGCAGCAAATCCATGAACGCACGGATATAGACCGGCATCACCACCGTGAAGCAGAAGCCCCAGATGTGAAACAGCGGGGCGACGTTGAGGATGCGCTCCCGGTCGAGCGGCAGCGGCCACAGCGCCACGATGCCGTAGCAATAGGCCATCAGGCTCGCGTGGGTGTGGTTGGCGCCCTTCGGCAGACCGGTCGTGCCGCCGGTGAAGAACAGTGCCGAGAGGTCCTCCGCTTCCGGGAGCGGGAGCGCGTGCGGCGACCGCGCCAGCAAATCATCGATCGTCAATCCGCCTGGCCCGAGCACAATGACATGCGCGATCGCGAGCCGCTGCGCAAAGGCCCGGCCTCGCTCGATCGACGCGCCATCGCAGACCAGCACCTGCGGTTCGACATCGCGCAGCAGCGGCTCGAGCTCACGCTCCGTGTAGGCGGGATTGAGCGGCGAGACCTGGGCGCGCGCCGCCATGCCGGCCAGCATCCCAACGACAGCCTCCGCGCTGTTGGTCATGAGGAATGCGATGCGCTCGTGCGCGACGCCGAGGTCGGCAAACACAAACGCCAGCGCGGCGACCGCCCGGGCGTATTCGCCATAGGTGAGGGACCGCTCCTGGCACATCAGGCCGGGCGCGGCGGGATTGAGCTCGGCTGCCTTGGCGAGCGCATGCACGATGGTCGGATAGCGCGGGTAGGCCGGATCGTGGGTCATGAGCAAGGCCCGTGGACTCGCAAACCGCCGCAGGTCAAGGTCGGCCGCAAGGTTGCAAATTCAGCGCATGCGGCGCGAGAGCCGAAACGATACCGCCCCGTAGGTGCTGACCAGGTAAGGGACGACATAGGTCAGCGCGATCTTCGCCCAATTGATCGGGGCGCCCGCCAGCAAGGCATCGCCCTGATTGATCAGATTTAGGATCGTACCCACCACCACGGCCACGTAAAGCGAGCGGCGCGGAACCCCATCCGAGACGGCGCATCGCCAGACCAGCTTGAGCATCGACATGCATTCGATTTTAGGCGTTGACCCTGCCGGCACAAATCATGTCGCACCGCATCGGCGGTCAGCCAAGCATTCCCAGGACGCGCGGCAGCCACAGGGAAATTTCCGGGATGTAGGTGACCATGGCGAGGAAGACCAGCATGGTGCCGAGCCACGGCAGCACCGCGATGGTGAGCTCGCTGATACCCATCTTGGTGATACCGGCGGAGACGTAGAGATTGAGGCCGACCGGTGGATGGCAGAGGCCAACCTCCATGTTGACCGTCATCAGGATACCGAGGTGAACCGGGTGTACCCCGAGCGCCGCCGACATGGGAAACAGGATCGGAGCCATGATCAATACGATGGCCGAGGGATCCATGAAATTGCCCGCTGCCAACAGCACGATGTTGGTGACCAGCAGGAACGCAACCATGCCGAAACCTTGCGCGGTCATCCATTCCGCCATCGCCTGCGGGATCTGTTCGGAGGTGAGCAGCCAGGAGAACACTGCCGCATTGGTCACGATGTAAAGGATCATCGCGCTCATGGCCGCCGATCTGAGCAGCACGCGCGGAACGTCGCGCAGCGTGAGTTCCTTGTAGACGTAGACCGCGATCAGAAACGCGTAGACCGCCGCCACGGCGGCCGCCTCCGTCGGGGTGAACAGCCCGGCGTAGATGCCGCCCAGCACCAACAGGATCAGGAACAGGCCCCAGAAACTCTCGCGCAAGGCGGTAAGGCACTCGCCCCAGCTCGCCCGCTGCATGCGCGGATAGTCGTTGCGCCAGGCGCGATACCAGGTGGTGAGGCCGAGCATCGTCGCCAGCATGAGGCCCGGAATGACTCCGGCCATGAACAGCTGACCGACGGAGGCGGACTCGACAATGTGCCCGTCGGGACCGCGCGGCTGCATGCCGCTGGTCGCGACCGCAAAGATCACGAGCGTGATCGAGGGCGGAATCAGGATGCCGAGCGCCCCCGAGGTCGTGATCACGCCGGCGCCGAAGCGCGGCGGATAGCCCTGCTCGACGATCGCCGGCAGAATGATGGAGCCGATGGCGACAACGGTCGCGACCGAGGAACCGCAGATGGCGGCGAACAGCGCGCAGGCCAGAACGCCGGCGAGGCCGAGGCCGCCATACCAATGCCCGATCATGGAGGTGGCGAACGCGATCATGCGGCGCGCGACGCCGCCGGTCGTGAGGAAATTTCCCGCCAGGATGAAGAACGGGATCGCCATGATCTCGAAACGGTCGATGCTGGTGAACAGCTTCAGCCCCACCATCTTGGGGTCGACGTCGCTCAGGACGAACAAGTAGGTCAGCACCGACAGGCCGAGCGCGATCGAGATCGGCATGCCGGTCGCCATCAGGGCGAGCAGCAACACGAACAAAAGCGTCGCGCGTACGGTATGCGAGAGCGTGATGACATCGAGTCGTGCGGCGAGGCAGATCAGCGCGAGCACGATCGGGGCCGCGATCAGGAGGGCCGCCGTGACCGTAGAAACCTGCGGACGGGTGCGCGCGGCCGAAATGCTGGTCACCGGGCCGGCTCCACTGCGCGAATCTCGGGCTCGCCCTCGTATTCAATACCCTCCGCATGCCCGTGGTGGGGCAGGAAGCCAGTGCGCAGGAAGCGCCAGGCGACCTGAAGGAAGCGAAAGCACATGAGATAGGAGCCAAGCGGAATGCACAGATAGATCATCCAACTCGGCCACTCGAGTTCCGGCGAGACTTGATCAGGGTCGAGCTCGTAGACATAGACCGCGCCCAAAGTTCCAATGACGCCCGTAAACAGAGCGCCGCACAGGAGCGCGAATACAACGACTGGGCGGCGCGCCGGCGGGTCAAGCCGGTCGACCAACACGTCGACCCCGACATGGATGCCGATGCGGACGCCGAGGGCGGCGCCGAACTTCGCCATCCATACAAACATGTAGGTCGCGAGTTCCTGCGCCCAGGAGAGGTTGATGGCCGCCAGGTATCTGTAGGCCCAATCAGCCGTCAGGCTCAGCCCAACGAAACCTTGTGCCTTCGCCCAGACACTGAAGACGACCGCATTGCTCGCCCCGTAGCGATGCACCACGGCCACGAAGGTGAGGACCGTCGCAGCCGCCATCAGAGTGGTGATCAGCCACTCCTCGAGCCGGTCAAGGACGCGATCGAGCACGAGGCGAGGTCGCTCAACTCGACGGAGGCGTAAAGCCTGAGGCTTTGTAAATCTTCTCGATGAAGTCCTTGCCGAAACGGCTCTGCATTTCGGTATGGACCGGCATCAGCTTGGCAATCCAGGCTTTGCGCTGCTCGTTCGTAAGGTCGTGAACCTGGATCTTGCCGGACGCCCTGATCTTCTCCAGCGCGTCGGCGTTGTCTTTGGCCGCCGTGCTGTTGAAAAAGTCGGTCGTCTCCGTGACGGCACGCGCGAGCGGCGCGCGAACGTCCTCCGGGAGTCCGTCCCAGAATTTCTTGTTCACGATCAGCGCGTAAGTCAGCCGCCCATGATGGGAGACGGTGAGGTGTTTCTGCACTTCATAGAATTTCTGGGTCAGGATGTTGGACGGCACGTTGTCTTCGCCGTCGACAACCCCGGTCTGCAACGCCTGGTAAAGCTCGGAGAACGCCATGATCTGCGGCAGGGCGCCGAGCTCCCGCGTCGCCGCGTCGAGCACCTTGGATCCCTGGATTCGCATCTTCAGGCCGCGGAAATCGTCGGGCATGATGAGCGGCTTGTTGCAGGTGTAGACGTGCGCGCCGTTGTCCCAATAGGCGAGCGGCAAGACGCCCTTGGTCTCGAGTTTCTTGTTCAGCTCCGCCATCATCGGGCTTGCGTACATTTGACGCGCGCGGGCGTCGTCACTCATCAGGAACGGAAGATCGAAGACGTCGAATTCCTTGACCCCGAGCGGCCCGAATTTGGAAATCGACGGCGCGAGCACCTGTACCGAGCCGAGCTGCAGCGCCTCGAGCTCCTCCTTGTCCTTGTAGAGCGAGGAGTTGGGGTAGACTTCGACCTTCACCTTGCCGTTGGTATAGGCCTCGGCGAGCTCCTTGAATTTCACCGCGGCCTTGCCCTTGGGGGCGTCGGGCGAAACGACGTGGCTGAATTTGATGGTGATCGGTTGCTGCTGGGCGAGCGCAGCGCCCGGGGCAACGAAGACGGCAGCCGCGACCGCGGCCAGAAGCCATTTACGCATCGATTGTGTCCTCCCAATCCAAAGTCCCGGATTCGGCCGTTCCGGTTGTTCGACCGGCACGGTGACACTAGAGCGCTGACGTTTCAAGATGAATTGGTGGGCCGTGCGGGTGCCTGCGGCAGGCGGTCACTGGTTGATTGCCGCCGCGTCCTCGACACGGCGTATGTGGCGGGCCTGGCGCGTGTTGCCATCGCCGGCCACCAGCACGTCGAAGCTTTGGATCGGGTCCACCGTGCGGCCGTCACCGACGTGCCGCGGGCGCTCAACCTACGGAGCGAATTTCTCCAGCCCGGTGATGCGCGCCATGGTGCGCAGCTCTTCCCTCTGATCGCTGTTGAAGCTCATGATCAACGGTGTTGCCGCGCTCTTCAGCCGTTCCACCTCGGCAGTGCTGAGTTCGAGGGTCGGAGGCAGCTTGGTCTTGCCTTTGGCGCGGTGCTGTTGCGGCGGCTGCGTCAACGCGAGCTTGCGCAACTCGGCTTCGACCGCCGGCCACAACCGCTCCTGGCTGGGGGTCAGATTGAACCGCTTCTTGATGACCGCGATCTGAGCGTCGTCGAACAACGCGTTCGGCCGGGCGCGGCGGGCCGCGACGGCGGGCTTGGGAGCCTCAGAAACGGGCCGTGGGTTGATCATCACCGGCGCCGACGAGGGCGCCGGATCGGCGATCTTTTCCGGTTCCGTCGAACTGGCCGCAAACAACGCGACCTGCTGCTCCTTGGCCTGCAGGAGTCCCGTCAGCAGAGCGCTCGGGCGCTGCGACGTATTGGAGCCACGCGCCTCCGGAAACCGCGTTGCGAGGGCTTGCGCCGTCGCCTTTTCGGGACGCGACAGCTTGGCGTGCAGGTACTCGCCCACGGCCCAGCCGACGCCAAGACACACGGTTCCGCCAACGCCAATGCCAATCAGGCACGCCGATATGCGAATGACTTTGATTACGATTGCCCGCCCCATCCCCGTCGTCGCCCCATGATCCCGTCCGAACCAGTCCCCTCCTCAAATTCAAACTTTCAAACGGTGATGAATTTATGACTAAACCGTGTATTTTTGCTGCGTTTGCCACAATCCCCCGCAGCGGCAACGCACCCGAACCCGATGAAAAACGACGCGCCCCGGGACCGATCGGCCCGGGGCGCAGCGCCCGATATCGCCAGCGTCGAGCTTGGACTACAAGTTACCGTTCACTTGCCGGGAACTTTGTCGTCCACGCCTTTGACGTAATAGTTCATGCCGAGGATCTGGCCGTCGTCGAGCGTGGCGCCGCCCTTGCACTCGACGGTCTTGCCGTCCTGGGCGACGACCGGACACTTGAACGGGTAGAGTTTGCCCGCAGCGATGGCGGCTTGCGCGTCCTCCGCCGCCTTCTTCACGCCATCAGGCATGTTGGTGTAGGGCGCCATCGTCACCATTCCGGACTTGAGCCCGCCCCAAACGTCGCCCGATGTCCATTTGCCGTCGAGCACGAGCTTGGTGCGTTCAATGTAATAAGGGCCCCAGTTGTTGACGATCGCGGTCAGCTGGGTCTTGGGACCGAATTTGATCATGTCGGAATCCTGCCCGAAGGCGGGAATGCCGCGCTTGGCGGCGGTCTCCACGGCGGCCGCGCTGTCGGTGTGCTGCATGAGCACGTCGGCGCCCTGATCGATCAACGCTTGGGCGGCGGCCGCCTCCTTGCCCGGGTTGAACCACTCGCCGACCCAGATGATCTTCACCTTGATGTTCGGATTGATGGTCTGGGCCGCCAGCATCGTGGCGTTTATGCCGGAGATCACTTCCGGAATCGGTACCGACACGATGTAGCCCAGGATGCCGGACTTCGACATCTTGGCGGCGATCAGCCCCTGGATCGTGCGGCCCTCATAGAAGCGCGCCGAGTAGGTCGCGAGATTCTTCTCGCGCTTGTAACCGGTGGCGTGTTCGAAAAAGATGTTGGGATACTTCTTGGCGACCTTTACGGTCGCGTCCATGAATCCGAACGAGGTGGTGAAGATCAGCTTGTGCCCGGAGCGCGCCAGTTGTTCGATCGAACGCTCGGCATCGGGGCCTTCGCTGACGTTCTCCAGATAGGTGGTGTCCACCTTGTCGCCGAGCGCCTTCACCACCGCCTGGCGGCCCACTTCATGCTGATACGTCCAGCCGAAATCACCGACCGGACCGACGTAGATCCAGCCGACCTTCAGCTTTTCCTGGGCCGCGGCGGACGCGCTGAGCGCGATGACGGCGGCGGCGGCGATGACCAGTCTCTTCATGGCAAACCTCCGGATTTCGACGGGCTGGCTCATTATCCCCCAAAGGCGCACCGCCGTCCTGCGCGCGCTTGGAGTTTTCAACGATCCGGCACAAATGCCAGACCCAGCGACGCGGGCGCGGCCGACCCGGCAGTGCCGCGGGCGCGTGAAATTGCGACCAGCACGATGATGGTCGCGAGATAGGGCAAGGATGACATCAGCTGTGGCGGGATGCCAAGACCAGCGCCCTGCGCGTGCAGCTGCAGGATGGTCACGGCGCCGAAGAGATACGCGCCCGCCGCCAGTCGCCCGGGCCGCCAGGATGCGAACACGACAAGCGCGAGCGCGATCCAGCCGCGCCCGGCGGTCATCCCGGCGATGAAGAACGGGGTGTAGGCGAGCGACAAATAGGCGCCGGCAAGCCCCGCGCAGGCGCCCCCGAAAAGTACGGCAGCGGCGCGCAACCGCAGCACCGGATAGCCGAGGGCGTGAGCCGAGGCGTGGTTGTCGCCGATCGCGCGCAGTACCAGTCCGGGCCGTGTCGAATAGAGGAACCACCAGATGCCGACGACGAGCGCAATCGAGAAGTACACGAATGCATCCTGGCCAAACAGAATGGGACCGACGAACGGCAGATCGCTCAGCACCGGGATGAACAATTGTGGTGCGCGCGTGATCCTCTGTCCGACGAAGCCCGCGCCGATCAGGCCCGACAGGCCAAGCCCGAAAATGGTGAGCGCCAGCCCGGTCGCGACCTGGTTGACAGCGAGCCCGAGGGTCAGTGCAGCAAATACCGCCGCCATCGCAACGCCCGCCAGGATGCCGGCGAGCGTTCCCAGCAAGGTCGATCCGGTCAGGTGCGCGCCCGCAAAGCCGCACACTGCCCCCATGATCATCATGCCCTCAACGCCGAGGTTGAGCACGCCAGCGCGCTCGACCACCAACTCGCCGGACGCCGCCAGCAGCAGCGGCGTCGAGGCGACGATCACCGACAGAACAATGGCCTGCAACAAATTGACGTTCAAACAATCCCATCGGCTGCCCTGCGGGTGGTGATGAGACGAATGCGGTAGAGAATGAGCGAATCGCACGCGAGCACGAAGAACAGCAGGATGCCCTGAAACACCTTGGTCAGGTCGAGCGGCACTTTGAGCGAGATCTGCGCCTGCTCGCCGCCGATGAAGGTGAGCGCCAGGAACAGGCCGGCAATCAGAATGCCGACCGGGTTGAGCCTGCCCAGAAACGCGACGATGATCGCCGTAAACCCATAGCCAGGCGAAAAACCTGGCTGCAGGTGACCGACCGGGCCTGCCACCTCGATAATGCCCGCGAGCCCCGCGAGTGCGCCCGAGACCGCAAACGTGAACAGCACCAGCCTGTCGGCGTCGAAGCCGGCGAAGCGCGCCGCTTTTGGCGCCGCGCCCACGACCTTGATCTCGAAGCCTTTGATCGTGCGTCCAAGAACGGTCCAGGCGATCGCCACCACGACGAGTGCGATCATTGCGCCAATGTGCAGGCGGCTGCCTTCGATCAGAATCGGCACGGTCGCGACCGGATCGAACTCGGCGGTGGTCGGGAAATTGTAGCCGTGCGGATCGCGCCACGGCCCGCGCACCAGGTAATCGAGCAGCAGGTCGGCGACATAGACCAGCATCAAGCTGACCAGGATCTCGCTCGCACCGAAGCGCACTTTGCACAGCGCCGGGATGAGCGCGTAGAGGGCGCCGGCGACGGCACCGAGTACGAGCATTGCGGGCAACACCCAGGCGCCGGCGCCGGTGCCTTGGGTCTTGACCGCTATATAGCTGCCCGCGATGGCGCCGAACACGAATTGGCCTTCGGCGCCGATGTTCCAGACGTTGGCGATGTAGCAGAGCGAGAGACCAATGGCGATCATCACCAGCGGCGTCGCCTTCACGGCGGTCTCTTGCAACGAATAGGAATCGGTGAGCGGATGCAGGAAGTAGACCGAGAGCGCGTTGAGTGGGTTCTTGCCGAGCAATGCAAAAAGGATGCTCATGGTGACCAAAGTCAGGCCAACGGCGATCAGCGGCGACGCAATGGCGGCGGTAATCGACCGCTCGAGGCGCGGCTCAAGCACCAACCGCATGGCTCAATTCCTTGGCTTGCGCCGAACTGCCGCCCATCAGCAAACCGATATGCTCGCGATCAGCCATTTTGGAATCGATCGGCACCGAGAGCCGGCCCGCGAAAATGACTGCGATACGGTCGGCGACCTCCAGAAGCTCGTCCAGGTCCTGGCTGATGACCAGCACGGCCGCGCCGCGGGCGGCGAGATCGATCAGCGCCTGGCGGATCACCGCCGCCGCGCCGGCGTCGACGCCCCAGGTCGGCTGGCTCACCACCAGCACGCCCGGCTCGCGCAGGATCTCGCGGCCGACCACGAATTTCTGCAGGTTGCCGCCGGACAGGCTTGCGGCTTCCGGGTCGCGTTTGGCGGTGCGGATGTCGAATTTCTGCGTGGCCGCATCGACCACCTTGAGCGCCGCCGCCCGATCGATGAATCCATCGTGGGTCATGCCGACGGCGTGGCCGGTCAGCAAGGCGTTGTCCGACAGCGTCATGCGCGGCGCCGTGGCATGGCCGAGCCGTTCCTCGGGGACGAACGCGGCACCGAGCCGGCGCCGCCGCGTGATCGAGAGCCGGCCGGCGGCCCGGCCGTCGATGACGATTGCGCCGTCGCCGGCGGCGAGCCGTTCGCCCGACAGCGCCCCGAACAGTTCGTCCTGTCCGTTGCCGGCGACCCCGGCAATGCCGACGATTTCGGCCCCGCGCACCTCGAGCGAAATGCGATCGAGGCGAATTCCATGCGGATCATCGGGCGTGAGCGAAAGGTCGCGCACCACGAGGCGCGGCCGCGTTGCCTTGTCGCCGGCAGCGCTCTTCACCTCGCCAATCTCGCTTCCGACCATCATGCGGGCGAGCGATGCCGCCGTTTCGCGCCGCGGATCGCAGGTCGCGACCTTCTTGCCACCCCGCAGGATGGTCGCCGTGTCGCACAGGCGCTTCACCTCATCGAGCTTATGGCTGATGTAGAGGATCGCCCGCCCTTCGGCCCTGAGACTTTCCAGGACGACAAACAATTGATCCGCCTCTTGCGGCGTGAGCACGGAGGTCGGCTCGTCGAGGATGAGCAGCTTCGGGTTCTGCATCAGCGCGCGCACGATCTCGATGCGCTGGCGTTCTCCGACCGACAGCCGCCACACCTCCCGGCGCGGGTCGAGCGGCAGGCCATAGCGGCGCGAGATGTCGGCAATCCCGGCCGATACTTGCGCGAAGGATTCGCTCGCCGGCAACCCGAGGGCGACATTCTCGGCGACAGTGAGATTTTCGAACAGCGAGAAGTGCTGAAACACCATGCCGACGCCGAGCGCGCGCGCCTGCGACGGTCCGGCCAGCACGATCTTGTGCCCGAGCCAGCGCAATTCACCCTCGTTGGGCTGAATGAGGCCATAGGCAATCTTCACGAACGTCGATTTGCCGGCCCCGTTTTCGCCCAGCAGCGCGTGGATCTGCGTCGGATGAAGATCGAGATCGATGTGGTCGTTGGCAACGAAGCTGCCGTAGAGCTTGGTGATGCCGATCGCCTGCAAAAGCGGCCCTGCGCCGGCTGGCGGCTCGATCTGATCAAGCATGACGCTTGCTGCTCGTCTGCTGGTCCTTGCCGGCCAGCGGTACGACGCCGCGCTCGCGCACGATCAGAAGCTGCGCCACGATCGAGGCGGCGATTGCGGCCGGCGCTTTGTCGCGAATGTCAGTGAGCCCGATCGGACAGATCAGCCGATCGATGTCCGTTTTCGCAATGCCGAGTTTGCCCATGGTGCTGGCAAAGCGCGCACGCTTGGTCGCGCTGCCGATCAGGCCGACGTAGGGAAAGCGCCTGGACTTGAGCGCCGCCGCCGCGAGATCGAGATCGAGCGCATGACTATGGGTCATGATCGCAATCAGCGCGCTATCCGGTGCGCGCGCAAGCACCTCGACCGGCTCGCTGTCGCCCACGAGGGTCACGTTGCCTGGAATGTGCGGCGGAAACGCGCTCGGACGCGGGTCGGTCCAGGTCACGCCGAATGGCAGCGGCGCCAGCGCCAGCACCAGCGCGCGGCCGACGTGGCCGGCACCGAACAGATAAAGCGGCGTGACGTTCAGGCCGAAGCGCTCGACGATGCGCCCGTCGCGCAGCTTGGCGTACAGCGCGTCGCTGCCGACTTTGACGACTTCGCCGGGCGTCGCGACGTGCCGCTCCGGTCTCCCGGCGCCGGCGGATGCAAGCGTGACGAACGCGCCTGCGCGCTCCGCCTGCGCCAGCGAGGCGAGGCTCGCGCGATCGCGTGCATCAAACCGCTCCAGGGTCACGACCACGCGCCCGCCGCAGCATTGCCCGAGATCGGGCCCGAGCGCTTTGCTGAGCCGGCGGAAGTCCTCGCCGCGCGCCAACATCGACTGCGCCTCGGCAAGCGCGATCCATTCCAACGCGCCGCCGCCGATGGTCCCCGAAAAGCCGCCGTCCGGCCGCACCACCATGCGGGCGCCCGCCTCGCGCGGGCTCGAGCCCTGGGCGTCGGCGAGCGTGACCAGCACGGCTGAGCCGTGCTCGGCAACGAAGCGCTCAATGGTGGGCCAGACCGACATTGTTCAATGCTGCGTCACTTCGTGGATCGCATGCAAGATCGATTCCGGCGTCGCCGGAGCGTCGAGCGCGACCCGTTTGCCGGGGGCGAGCGAATGGATTGCATCGGCAATCGCGGCAAACACCGATATCGCCAGCATCAGCGGCGGCTCGCCCACGGCCTTGGAGCGATAGATCGTGTCTTCGCGGCTCGCGCTATCGTAGAGCGCGATGCGGAAATCGGGCGGCACGTCGGATGCGCAGGGGATCTTGTAGGTCGACGGCGCGTGGGTCAGTAAGCGCCCTTGCGGGTCGTACACGAGTTCCTCGCAGGTGAGCCAGCCCATGCCCTGCACAAATCCGCCCTCGATTTGACCGATGTCGATCGCCGGATTGAGCGAGCGCCCCACGTCGTGA
Organism: uncultured Alphaproteobacteria bacterium; assembly: GCA_963833605.1. GTDB lineage: Bacteria > Pseudomonadota > Alphaproteobacteria > Rhizobiales > Xanthobacteraceae > JAFAXD01. The sequence goes on along the minus strand of CAWHYZ010000022.1, from coordinate 256,833 downwards.
AGGATATCGGCGCGGGTGACCTTCATCTCGCCGGTCAGCGTATCGATGATGACCTCGGAACAGGCCACCCCATAGGCGAAATAGAAGAATGGGTGGCCGGTCGCTTGCGCCGCATCCCAGTGAATCTTGGGGGTGCGGTAAAACCCAGTGGAGGAGAGCGAGATGCGTGCCAGATAGGCCTCCTTGGCCAGTTGCGCGAATGTCACCACCTGATTGCCGGCAAAGACTTTGTTGTCGTGAAACGAAATCAGCTCCGGCGCGGTCGCAAATTTTTGCGCGGCGAATTCCTTGAGCCGACCCTTGATGGTCGCGGCCGCGGCGCGCGCCGCCATGCCGTTCATGTCGGAGCCGGATGAGGCCGCGGTCGGCGCCGTGTTGGGGACCTTGCCGGTCGAGGTCGGCGTGATCTTGACGCAGTCGAGATCGATGCCGAACTCCTCCGCCACCACCTGGGCTACCTTGACGAAGAGCCCCTGCCCCATCTCGGTGCCGCCGTGGTTGAGGTGCACCGAACCGTCCTGATAGACATGCACCAGCGCGCCGGCCTGATTGAGATGGCTGGTGGTGAACGAAATCCCGAACTTCACCGGCGTGAGCGCGATGCCACGCTTGAGGAAGGCGCTTTGCGCATTGAACGCCGCGAGCTCGCGGCGGCGCGCGCGGTAGTCCGACGTGCGCTCCAGCGTCTCGATCATCTCGGACAAAATGTTGTCGGTGACGCGCATGCCGTAGGGCGTGAGATCGCGGCCCTCGCCGTAGAGATTGCGCTTGCGCACGTCGAGCGGATCGAGGCCGAGCGTCCAGGCGATGTCGTCGATCAGCCGCTCGGCCGCCATCATGCCCTGCGGCCCGCCAAAACCGCGGAATGCCGTGTTCGATACGGTGTGGGTCTTGGCACGCTTGGTGACGATGCGCGTCGCCGGCAGATAGTAAGCGTTGTCGGCGTGGAACATGGCGCGGTCGTTGATCGATGACGACAGATCAACCGAGTAGCCGCAGCGCGAGGCGAGGCTGACATCGAACGCCGTGATCGCGCCGTCGCGATCGAAGCCGGCCATATAGTCGGCGCGGAAATCGTGGCGCTTGCCGGTCATCGCCATGTCGTCGTCGCGGTCGAGCCGCAACTTGCAGGGCCGGCCCGTGATGCGCGCCGCCAGCGCGGCGATCGCCGCCCACTGCGCGGCCTGCGATTCCTTGCCACCGAACGCGCCGCCCATGCGCCGAACTTCGACGTTCACGGCCGCCGCCGGCAGGTTGAGCATGTGCGCGACGATGTTCTGCAGTTCGCTCGGATGCTGGGTCGACGAATAGACCAGCATCTCGTCCTCGCCCGGAACGGCGAGCGCCACCTGGCCTTCGAGATAGAAATGCTCCTGGCCGCCGATATGCAGCGTACCCTTTATCCGATGCGGACTTGCCGCCAGCGCTGCAGCGAGGTCGCCTTTCACGAACGTATAGTCGGGAAGCAGATACGATTGTGCCGCGAGGGCATCCTCGACGCTGACCAGCGGGGGCTCGGCCTCGACCTCGATCTTGCCGAACCGGGTGGCGCGCCGCGCTGCGTCGCGGGTTTGCGCCACCACGGCGAACACGACCTGCTGCTGGAACTCGATCTTGCCCGCGGCAAAGATCGGATCATCGCCCGCGATCGGGCTCGCGTCGTTGCGGCCCGGGATGTCGGCGGCGGTGAGCACCGCGACCACGCCGGGCGCGGCTCGCACCGCGCCGAGATCGATTGCCTTGAGGCGGCCACGGGCGACCGGCGCGCCGCCGACCGCCACATGCAGCGTGCCCTCCGGCTCGCGAATGTCATCCACGTAGACCGCGGTGCCGCAGACGTGGCGGACCGCGGAATCGTGCCGGGTAGCGACCCCGACGGTGCGCGGCGCTGCCTCAGCGACCTCAGGGGGAGCGTCAGCGAGCGACAAGTGCGTCCTCCCGGTGATCGACGACGCGGGTCGCCGCAGTTGGCGTTCCGGCGACCTCCGCCAGTGCCTTGCGCAGCAGGCCGCGGGCAACATCGCGGCGATAGGCGGCGCTGGCGCGCTGATCGGTGATCGGCGCAAAATCGGCAGCGAGCGCGGTGAGCGCCGGTGTCCAGTTGACCGGATCGTCGAGGCTGGCGCCGGATAGTGCAGTTTCGGTGCGAGCGGCGCGGCGCGGGGTCGCCGCCATGCCGCCGAACGCGACGCGGGCCGACGCAATGCGGCGGCCATCCAGCGTGAAGCGGAACGCTCCCATGACGGCGGAAATATCCGAATCGAAGCGCTTTGAAATCTTGTAGCAGCGGAAGCGCTCGTTCGGCTTAAGTTTCGGCACCCGCACCGCGCGCACGAACTCGCCGGGCTGGCGATCCTGTTTGCCGTAGGCGATGAAAAAATCCTCCAGTGCCAGCGTGCGGGTCACCGCTCCGCGCTGCAATATCAAGGTGCTTTCGAGCGCGATCAGGGCCGGCGGCGTGTCGCCGATCGGCGAGCCGTTGGCGATGTTGCCGCCGATGGTGCCGACCGTGCGCACCTGGCGGCCGGCGAACCGGCGCAGCAGCGCGCCGAGGTCGGGATCGATGGCAGCGAGATGGGGGAGCGCGGCCTCGTGGGTCACGGTCGCGCCGAACGTGACCGCGTCACCGTCGACGCTGATCGTATCGAGGCCACGCACGCGCCCAAGCCAGATGATCTTCGTAAGATCGCGCAGCTGTTTGGTGATCCAGAGGCCAACGTCGGTTGCTCCCGACACCAGCGTGGCATCGGGGTGATTGAGATAAAGCTCAGCCAGCGCCGGGACGCTGGCGGGCGCCGCGAAAAAACGCGCCCCGCTCTCGACCAGCACATCTTCGCCGTCGTCGAGCGTCGATAGCTTGCGGGCAACGTCGCCCTCCTCGCCGGCGAACCGATCCTGCGGCACCCCAGCGCAGGCGGCGAGCGCCGCGTCGACGATCGGGCGATAGCCGGTGCAGCGGCAGAGATTGCCGGCGATGAAGTCGTTGACCTCGGCTCGTGCGAGCGCGCCCGGGTGGCGCGCGTGATGGAGCGCGAACAGCGCCATGACAAAGCCGGGCGTGCAGAAGCCGCACTGGGAGCCGTGCTGCTCGACCATCGCCTGCTGCACTGGATGGAGCGCGCCGTCGGCGAGGTCGTCGACCGCGATCACGTCGGCGCCGTCGGCCTGGCCGGCGAGCAGGATGCAGGCGTTGACGGGCTGATACACGATCTGGCCGTCGACGCGCTTGCGCAGCACCACGGTGCAGGCGCCGCAGTCGCCTTCGGCGCAGCCCTCCTTGGTGCCGAGCGCGCGCTCCTCAAGCCGCAGGTAATCGAGCAAGGTCAGCATCGGATTGAAATTGCCGAGCCGCACCTCGCGACCGCCGCGCAGGAACCGGATATCGTTACGCATACGCTCTCGGGGCTTGGTTCTCGATCCATGTCCTTGTCGGAACGCCGGAAACCGGCTCTTCCGAAACGGGCGCCAGGCATTTTCGGACAATTGCGGCCCGCACGGAAGGAAAGAATAGCGCCGGCGGGCGCACAATTTAAATGTCAATAGCATTATCATTGATTTGGCGTCGTGGAGTCATGTCTTTCCGTGAGATGAAATCGCGGGTAGCGCGGGAGCTGCAGCGGGAAGGATCAAAGCCATGTTCGAGCACCTGACGCTCAAATCGATCGACGCTCGCGCCGTGCTGGTTCCCCTGCGCCGGCCGATCGTTTCAAAGGTGGGGATGTTCAGCGACTGGCCATTGATACTGATCGACCTCTATACGCAGGAAGGTGTCGTCGGCAAAAGCTATCTGGAGCCGTACCTTAAAGACGCGGCGCGCTACATCATTCCCGCAATTCAAACCCTTGCCGAGGCGCAGGTCGGAAAGCCGCTCGCGCCGCTCGACGCCTTCCAGCACAATCGCCGGGCACTGAATCTCGTTGGCTACGAAGGTGTCTCCATGATCGCGGTCGCGGGTTTTGACATGGCCGTGTGGGACGCACTCGCAAAGGCCGCCCGGATGCCGCTCGCGGTCCTGCTCGGTGGAACGCGCGGGCGCGTACCCGCCTACAACAGCAACGGCCTTTGGCTCAACGATGTCGCGACGTTGGCCGAAGAAGCCGGTGAGCTTGTCGCCGAGGGTGGCTTCAAGGGCCTTAAACTCCGATTGGGACGCGATCTTCTCGACGACGACCTCGCGGCCATCCGGGAAGTTCGCAAAGGCGCCGGCGACCACATCAAGCTCATGGTGGATTTCAACCAGGGCCTTTCGCTCGGGGATGCATTGACGCGTTGCCACGCGCTCGATCAGCAGGACCTCTATTGGTTCGAAGAGCCGATCGTCTACGACAATCTATCGGGCTACGCGCAGTTGACCCGCGAGCTCAGGACGCCAGTCCAACTCGGCGAAAACTTCTATGGGCCGCGCGCTTTGTTTGCGGCGATCCGAGCGGGCGCCGGCGATTACATGATGCCGGACCTCATGCGCATCGGCGGGGTCAGCGGATGGCTGCGCGCGGCACCCGTTGCGGCCGCGGCCGGCATCCAGGTCTCAACGCACCTCTACCCGGAAGTGGCCGCGCATCTGATGCGCGTGACCGAAACGGCGCACTGGCTGGAGTGGCAGGATTGGGCCGATCCAATCCTGCAGCAGCCCTTCACCGTCAAAGACGGTTACATCGAGCTTCCCAACGTGCCGGGCATCGGCATCGAATGGAATGAAGGTTCCGTCGAGCGCTATCGCTACTGAGTGCTTGCTGCCGCTCAAGCCACCAATTCAACCCGGCCGTTGGCGAGATTGTAGGTTGCACCGACAATACGGACTTTCTTCTCGTCGACGGCCTGGCTGATGATCGGCGTCGCCGATTTCAACCTACCGACATTGAGCGTGACATTCTGCTTGATCGCCTCATCAAGCGTGTTGCCCGGCCGGTCGAGCACGGCCTTGACGGCCGGGCTGATGCTTTCGACCAGCGACGGCAGATGACCCGGCAGCGTGGTGCCGTCCTTGACGGACTTTATGGTTGCGTCGACTGCCCCACAGCTCCCGTGACCGAGCACGACCAGCAGCGGCGTGTGCAAGATCACGATCGCATACTCGAAACTGGCGATGGCATCCACATTGGCGATGTTGCCGGCGACGCGACACACGAACAGATCGCCGCGGCTGGTGTCGAACGCAAGCTCAGGCGAAACCCGCGAATCCGCGCAACCGAGGATACCGGCGAATGGATTCTGCCCCGCCGTCAGGGCTTCCCGCTCGTGTTTGAAGTCGTGCCGCCTCGTCACGCCCTCGACGTAGCGGCGGTTGCCTTGCATCAGCCGCTCCAGCGCCGCATCCGGTGAAACGACGTTTTCCGCCTTTGGCGGCGTTTTCGCCATCTCCGCGAAAACGTGCCCCGGCGCCGCGCACGCAAGCGCGGAAGCGCCTGCAAGCGTCATGAAGCTGCGGCGCGCGAGCAGCGGCTCGCGACCCATCGGTCGGACGTCGCAATAAACACACATCGTACGTTTTTCTCCAAGCTCCCGGATGTCGGGCTTCAAGCGGCATGGTGCCCATTTCTGGTTTTGCTGCAATAGCCATCAAGACTAATCGTCTGTACCCGCTTGCGTTGCAACCTGGCAGTATTGGTCTTATGCAGTTGAGGCCTGTCGGCGGATCGACAGCGTCAGTGCGTTGCATTTTGTAGAGTGTGGCTGAAGGACTTCGGGCTCATGACGTTTCGTTGGCGCGCGGTGTTGCTCACGGCCCTAGCAATCGCCCTTCTTGCCGCCGCGCCATCGCGCGCGCAGGACTACCCCAATCGTACGATCCGCTACATCGTGCCGTTCGGCGCCGGCGGCCCAACCGACGTGTTCACCCGCATCATTGCAGAGGAATTGCGCAAAGCGCTGAACCAGCCATACGTACTCGATAATCGCCCCGGGGCCGGCACCATCATCGGAACGAGTGAAGCCGCAAAGGCCGCGCCGGATGGCTATACGCTGCTGATGGTATCGGCCACGCAGACCACGGTCGAGACGCTCAGTCCCAACAAACCGTACAAGCTCATGCGCGACTTCGTGCCGGTCGCCGCCCTCATGAATTCGGAACTCGTGATGGTGGTGCACCCATCCGTGCCGGTGAACAACCTCAAGGAGTTCATCGCGCTCGCGAAGGCCAAGCCCGGCACCCTCAACTACGCCTCGTCAGGAATCGGCTCGAACTATCACATGGCGGCGGAACTCGTGAAAAACCTCGCCGGGATCGATATCGTGCATGTGCCATACAAAGGCAGCACCGGCGCGCGCAATGACATCATCTCAGGCCAGATCGACATGATGTTTGACAGCGTCCCGACCATGGCCCCCATGATCGAAGCCGGCCGGGTCAAGGCACTGGGAACCTCCGGGCGCGTACGGTCACCGGCGCTTCCCAACGTGCCGACCTTGGCGGAGGCCGGTCTTCCTGACTATCAGGCGACGATCTGGCTTGGCGTGATGGCACCGGTTGGGACGCCGCAACCAATCGTCGATCGGCTCAACACCGAGATCAACAAGATCCTCTCCCGTCCGGACATCGCCGAGGCCTGGCGGGCGCAGGGGGCGGATCCATTGATCATGAAACCCGACGAGTTCGGAGCCTACGTCCAATCGGAGATTGCGCGTTGGGCCAAGCTGATCAAGGCGAACGGCATCAAGACCGATTGAACAACCTGTCTGCAGCGGAAAGGTCATTGCGATGAACGTGCAAACCCCACTCGTCGGCGCTGAGCACTGGACCAACAAGGGTGACGTGAAGCTGTTCCTTTGGAACAAATGCGCAGGCGATCCGGCGAAGAGCGTGGGCACGATCCTGTTCGTGCACGGCTCCTCGATGGCTTCGCAGCCGACGTTCGACCTCGATGTCCCGGGGCGTCCGGATTCGTCAGCGATGGAATATTTTGCCAAGCGCGGCTACGACTGCTGGTGCGTCGACATGGAGGGCTACGGCCGCTCCACCAAGGACCGCGACAACAACGCCCCGATTTCGTTCGGCGCAGACGACTGTTACGCGGCCGCGACCTATATCCGCAAGCAGCGCGGCGACCGCCGCCTGCTCGTCTACGGTATCTCGTCGGGCGCGTTGCGCGCCGCGCTGTTCGCGGAACGCCACCCCGACCTGGTGGACCGTCTCGCGCTCGACGCCATGGTGTGGACCGGCGAGGGCTCGCCGACGCTGCATGAGCGCCGCAAGAGGCTGCCTGAATTCCAGGCCAAGAATCGCCGGCCGATCGACCGAGCTTTTGTCTATTCGATCTTCAACCGCGATCATCCTGGCGCTGCCGAAGATCGTGTGATCGAGGCGTTCGCCGACGCGATCCTCCGGCTCGACAACTCGGTGCCGACCGGCACCTACGTCGACATGTGCGCCAAGCTCCCGATCGTGAACCCGGAAAACATCAAAGCCGCGACCCTGATCATGCGCGGACAATGGGATGGGATCGCCGGCTTCGACGACCTGGTCGAATTCTTCAAGCGACTGCCGAATCCAGACAAACACTTCGCAGTGATGCCCGGCATCTCACATGCGAGCTTTCATCAGAAGAACTACATGCTGGTTTACCACATCCTGCTGAGCTTCTTCGCCCAACCGGCCCCGGTCTATCGCGGGTGAGTTCGCGCTGCGGCAGCGGTGCCCAAATGCGTCATTACATGACGGCAGTGCCGCCGTCGATCGGGATCACCGCGCCTGTCATGTAGCTCGACGCCGCTGACGCCAGCAGTAGCGCCAGGCCCTTGATCTCGTCGACTTCGGCCAGACGGCCGAGCGGAACAGTGGCGGCAAACTTCTTCGCAGCCTCCGGGTCGCGCATGCGGCCGATGGAGCAGATCGCTGACGTCAGTAGCGACAAAAAAAGACCGACAAATTCCAGATGCTATCTTCTCTATATTAGTCCGATCCAATCATTCGACGCGTCACGGAATGCTCATTCTGCTTTGATGTGAGCCGCCCGGATGATCGGCCACCATTTCTCGGCCTCCGCCTTCTGCTGCGCCGCAAGCGCATCGGGCGTCAGCCGGTCCAGTGGCGGCAGCTCTTGACCAAGATCGGCCAAGCGCTGCTGCACGGTCGGGTCGGCCAAGGCTTGGATCGCCGCGGCGTTGAGCTTGGCAGTTACCGCTTTAGGGGTTGCTTTGGGGACCCAAAGCCCATTCCAGATAATCATGTAAAAGCCTGGCAGTCCGGCCTCGTCCACCGTCGGCACGTCGGGCACTGACGGCATGCGCTTGCTGGCCGTGACCGCAAACCCCTTGATCCTGCCGGCACGCACGTACGGGACCGCATCCGTTGCCTGGATAAACATCAGATCGACTTGTCCACTCACGAGGTCCTGCACCGCTGGGGCTCCGCCACGGTACGGTACGAAATTGAAGCGAATGCCGATGGTGTTTTCGAAATAGACCCCAGCGATGTGCGCCGAACTGCCAGCGCCAACTGTCGCCACCGAAATCTGATCTCGATTGGCCTTGATCCAGCTAACAAGGCTTTTGAGATCCGCCGCCGGCGCCGAATTTTTCGCGACGATCATCAGCGGATTGCTGGTGAGCAGCGCGATCGGCTCGAAATCTTTCAGCAGATCGTAAGAGAGTGCGTATGCCGCACCATTGAGGACGTAGGTGCTCACGTTGCCGATCCCAAGCGTGTAGCCATCCGGCGCCGCGCGCGCGACCCGACCGACGCCGATGGTTCCTCCCGCACCACCTACGTTCTCGATGATGATGGGTTGCCCGAGCGACGCTTTCATCGGCTCGCTCAAAATGCGGGCGATCAAATCCGATGTCCCGCCCGGCGGGTACGGGACCACCAGGGTCACCGGGCGCGACGGATAGGTCTGCGCCTGAACGCTCGCGATGCCCGACAGCACCATGAGCGCGCTCATGATAACAAGCAGCTTTCGCATGCTTAAGCCCCTCAGCCGATAGCCTGCCATTCAGCACCAAAGCGTTAGCATGAGAGCCTTGTTCATAACGTCACGCCCTCAGGAACCAGTACCTGACGCAGGCGACTGCTCGCCGCATGCGTATCCCAGGCAGCGCCGATATCGGACAGTGGTCGGGTCTCAATGTCGAGCGCGATTTCGCCCGCCGCGGCAAGACGGCATAGCTCTGCATAGGCCTCCGCCTGGCATTCGATCGGCGCGTGATAATAGGCAAATCCCATGATGTCGATGCTGGCGCGGCGGGCGGTGGCGCCAAGCACGGTCATGGTGGAGCCCGCCCTCGTCCCGATGTGGACGAAGCGGCCATTGATCGCCATCACTTCAAGCGCAGCCTCGGCCGGCAAGCCGAAGACATAATCCATGACTACGTCGACGGTGCCACCGGCGGCTTCGCGATAGGCGGCAACCAAATCGGTCGCAGCCGCGAGGTCGACGGTCGCGTCGGCGCCGAGGCGCTTGGCGCGTTGAAGCGCTTGGTGGTTGCGCCCCGCGGCGATGACACGGCCGGCTCCGAGCCGCTTCGCGGCAGTCACGGCGATCAGACCGGAAGCACCGGTGGCGCCAAGAATCAGAACCGTTTCGCTGGGCCGCAGTTGCGCCCGCCAGGACAGGGCGAGCCAGGCGGCAAGTCCGGCATTGCCGAGTGCTGCGGCCGTATCGTCGGCAACGATGTCGGGGACCGCGAAGGTAAACCGGGGATCGATCAGCGTCCGTTCAGCCATCGAGCCAAACGGACCGACTGGCGCGTTGACGTTGAAGTAGATGCGTTGGCCATCGCTGCGCCGCGCTACTCCCTCTCTGCCGACCACGAAGGGACCCTCCGGCATCTTCAAATAATGAACCCGCCGGGCGACCGCCTTGTCCAAGCCGGTCAAAGCGGCCGCGCGAACTCCAACGACGAGCGATCCCGCGATGGCTTCCGGTTCCACGAAGCTGCCGTAGACTGGCCGCCGACCATCGTGCATCACCGCTGCCTGCACGGACCCTCCCGTTATCGTCGTTGCTCTGGTGGGCTCCCGGTCAACTTTATTCATACTACGCGTGCTGCCTCAACCCAGCCGGCCTGGCTGGTCGGTGGCGTTGCGCGGGCGCGAGATCGCCGGTCACGCGCGCAAGGCGGTGGCGGCGCGCCTCGCCGAGAAGTTTCTCGATGCGCCGCGGAGAACGAGCTTGTCCAAGCTTGTCCGGCCATGACGCAAGACAGAGCGGATCAAAACATCACGTCTGCGGAATTTTGGCGATGCGGACGTACTCGCCCCACTCCACGATCGCCTTCTCGAACATCGCCTGAGCCTGCTCCGGCGTACGGATCATGGGGTCGGCGCCGGACAGGGCGAGGAATTTTCTGGTCTCCTCGGTACTGACGATCTCGGTGAACCACTTGTTGATCTTGTCAATGATCGGCCTGGGCGTGCCGGTCACCACCATCACGCCCCACCACAGGTTGAGATTCATGGGAACGCCGGAACTCGGTCATGGTCGGCACGTCGGGCACCGACTGCAGCCGTTGGCTGCTGCTGACCGCGAGGATGCGCAGGCGCCCTTCGCGCTGCTGCGCCAACGCGAAGATCGGGTCGTGCAGGCCGTAGTCGAGTTTGCCGCTCAGCAGTTCATTGAGCGAATCGGGCGCGTTCTTGTAGAGCACCTCCACCGCCTCGAGGCCGGCAGCGTTCTTGTAGAGCGCGCCCATGATGACGCCGGGGTTGGCGGCAACCGCGTAGCTCGCCTGGGCGCCCTTCTGCTTCATGGCTGCAGTCAGGTCGGCGACGGTCTTGTAAGGGCTCTTGGCGTCGACCACGAGCATGAATGCCAGATTGCTGGTCGTGGCCGCCACCTGGATGGTCTTGCCGACGTCGACCGGCGGATTCTTGAAGAGATGCATGGTTGCGGCGACGGTGGTGCCGGCGAACGGATAGAGCGTGTAGCCGTCGGGCTTCGAGCGCGCGACGTATTCGGTTGCGATGTTGCTGTTGGCGCCGACCTTGTTTTCGACGATCACCGTGCGCCCGGCGATCGGCCGCAGCTTCTCGCCGAAGTAGCGAACGAAAATATCGGCGCCACTACCAGGCGGAAACCCGCAGATCAGATGAATATCCTGGCTTGGATAGTCCTCCGCCCAAGCGTCACGGCCGCCGGCCGCAGCCAGCAACGTGAACGCGCCCGCCGAGCGCAGCAAATGCATTCGCGTGATCATGTCCTGCATCCTCCCAACGCGTGTTCCTAGCCAAGCTCGCTACACGATAGTCCATCGGGACGGACGAATGAATAGCGACCAAATCGTCTCCCGGACGCGCTGCAGCACGAAGCGATGAGGTGCCTTTGAAGGTCCGTCGTCTGCGGATATACTCCGCAGTACATAAGCTTTGGGAGGGCGCGCCATGAGCGGCTCATATTATCTGCGCAATCATTGGTATGTGGCGGCACACGGTTTCGAGCTCGTCGGCAACACCCCGCTCGCCCGCAGGATTTGCGATCAGGGCGTGGTGATCTTCCGCGGCGACGACGGCCGCGTCGGGATTTTGAGCGACCGCTGCCCGCATCGTTTCGCGCCGTTGTCGTCGGGCGAAGTCAACGGCAACGACATCCAGTGCGGCTACCATGGCATCCGCTTCGACCGCGACGGCCGCTGCACGCACATTCCGGGCGACCTGCCGGTGCCGCACGAGTTCCGCGCCAAGCGGTTTCCGGCACTGGAGCGGCACGGCTTCGTCTGGATCTGGATGGGTGAGAAGGCGGCCGATCCGGACCTGATCCCCGACTTCCACGAAAATGCCGACCCGGGCTGGGCTCCGGTGCCGGGCTATCTCAACATCGCCTGCAACTACCAACTCATGGTCGATAATCTGCTCGACCTCACGCACGTGGTCTTCGTGCACAAGACGACGCTCGCCGGCGGTGGCGTCACCGATACGCCGCTTGAGGTGCGGGTCGAGGGCGATCGGGTGCTCGCCCAGCGCATGATGATCAACGTCGATACTGCGCCGATCTACCGGGCGGCCCGCGGGCTGAACGGCAAGATCGACCGCTGGCAGATTTTCGAGTGCTCGCCGCCCTCGTTCATTAAGATCACGCTGGGTGCGCGCGAAGCCGGCGCCACGACGCCGCTGGGCGAGCCGGTGCACATGGTGCTCAACGGCATAACGCCGGAGAGCGAGACGCGCACGCATTATTTCTGGTCGACGACGCGGCCGTGGGCGTTGGGCGACAAAAAAGTCGACGAACTCTACCGCTCGATGATCGAAGTCGCATTCAACGAGGATAAGGCCATCGTCGAAGCCCAGCAGCGCCTCATGAGCGAGGACCCGGCGAATTCCTATTTCGTCAATTTCCCGTTCGACCGCGCGGGTCAATCGGCGCGGCGTATTCTCAAGCGTTTGATGAGCGAGGAACAGCCGTCAAACGACAAGCTTGCCGCCGCCGAATAGGTGACAGGAGCTATCTCGTTCAGGTCTATCTACAAGGGTCATGGCCGGGCTTGTCCCGGCCATCCGCGCATTTCTTTGTTGATTTGCCCAATGCCTTCGCGTGGATGCCCGCGACGGGGCACCCCGCGCATTTGCGCGCAAGCACCCCGACAAGCGCGGGCATGACGGGCTATTGACCCGTCAGTGCGAGCGGCCAAGCACCGCTGAGAACGGCACGTCGAAGATTTCCTCGCCTTCCTCATCGCTGACATGCAGGATCCACTCGCGCCAATCCTCCGGCCCCGGAATGGCGATGAGTGATTGAATCGCCCGCACGGCGCATTGGCGAGCTTCGGCCAGGTCAGCTACGTCGCTGCCGCTACGATCCAGCACGACCCCCAGATCGTTGGACCGATGCAGATAAATGTGAGCCATGTTCCCCTCCGTTTCGAACAGCCGGTCAGATAGTCCGAACCAGCTTCCCCACCCAAGAACACGTACCTGTCAGACAACCAGGAAACCGAGCACGCTCGGAATTCACCTCACCTTTCGAATCAAGCTTATGCGCGCCGGAGGCCCACTCAATGGCTTCAAGTAACTCAAAAGGCAAATACTCGGTGCATGTGGCATTGCGGCCACAGACGCAGACGGCCGCTGCGATCAAATTGAGCAGAATGCCGGCACTTTCTGCAGCGTGGTGGCGAACTCATGTTCCAAATAAGTCGGCACGAAGGCGACGCTGTTCTCGCGCCTAAATAAAAACGCGAGACGTTGATCACGGCCTCAGCGCTGAGCTGATGATAAGGTAGCGCGTCACGGCCGATCAACGGCTGGGCCATACCGGAGGAAATCTATGCGTCATCCGATTGCGGCATTCATCATCACATGCGGATTCTTGCTGGCGTTCGGCGCGCTTGCAGCCGCGTCGGCGCAAGACTATCCGACGCGGCCGATCCGCATCATCGTCTCGTTCGGACCGGGCGGCGGCGCCGACATCGTCGGTCGCATCCTTGGGCAAGCGATGGCGGAGCGGCTCGGGCAGCCGGTGGTGATCGAGAACCGGCCCGGTGCCGGTGGAACGCTCGGCAATGAGGCGGTGGCGCAGGCCGACAAGGACGGCTACACGCTCGGCATCATGACGGCCGGCCAGATCATCGCCGCGGTCATGAACAAGTCGCTGCGCTACGACACGCTCACCGCGTTCGATCCGGTGGCGCAGGTCGCAACCGCGAGTCTGATCATCGTCACGCGGCCAAACTTTCCGGCCAACAACGTTCGCGACCTGATCGCCGCCGCGAAGGCCAACCCGGGCAAGATCGCATTCGCGAGCCCAGGGTTCGGAGCGACCCAGCATTTCACCGGCGAACTGTTCAAGCAGGTCGCCAGCGTCGACATGTTGCACGTACCGTTTCGGACTTCGCCTGAAGCAATCTCGGCGCTGCTGGGCGGGCAGGTCGACGTGTTGTTCGATACCGTATCGGCCGTGCTCGGCCAGGTGCAATCCGGCCAGCTCAAGGCGCTCGCGGTCACTGGCAAGGAGCGATTCTCCGCGGTCCCCGACGTTCCGGCTGCTATCGAATCCGGACTTTTGCCTGGTTACGACGTGACCACCTGGTACGGCGTGTTCGCGCCGCGCGGCACGCCGCCTGCGGCGATCGCCAAGCTCAACCGGACGCTGAACCAGATCCTCACCGACGAGGCGGTGCGCACGCGGCTGACCGCGGCGGGCGTCGTGGTGCAGGGCACGAGCGCGGAGGCATTCGGCAAGTTCATGGCTGACGAGTTCGCACGCTGGGACAAGGTGCGGCAGGCCGCCGGGATCGCGCGGCAGTAGCGGGTTTCGGCGTTTCTCCCGATAAAAATGTCGGATTGGCCATGCGCGCCCCGGCCGGTACACTGGTGCGAGCTGCATCCATAAGCAGTCGCACAGGGAGGACCGAGCATGCGCATACCAAGCGTGGGAAGAGCTTGCGCAATCGCAGTGCTGACGATCGCCGGCGCATTTGCGCTGCCCAATCCAGCCAGTGCCGCGGACCCGGTCCGGGTCGGCATGAGCATGGCACTCACCGGTGGGGTGGCACCGATCGGCAAGCAGGTGCTGACCGCGCTGCAGATCTGGCGCGATGATGTCAATGCCAAAGGTGGCCTGCTGGGGCGACCGATCGAGTTGGTGTTCTATGACGATCAGAGCAATCCGGCCAACATTCCACAGATCTACACCAAGCTGATCGACGTCGACAAAGTCGACCTCCTGATTGGTCCCTACGCGACCAACATGGTGGCCCCCGCGATTCCGGTGATCATGCAATCAAAGAAGACCACGATCGGCATCCTGGCCAACGCGGCCAACAGCAAGTTCCACTATGACCAGTACTTCTCGATGCTGCCGACCGGCCCCGAGCCGCAAAAGGCGTTTTCGCGCGGCTTTTTTGAGCTCGCTGCTGCCGCCGAGCCGCGCCCGCGGACGGTCGCGCTGCTCGCGGCGGATGCCGAATTTGCGCAGAACGCGGTCGACGGCGCGCGCCAGAGCATCAAGCAGGTCGGCGGGTTCGAGACCGTGTTCGACAAGAACTATCCGCCGACCACGGCCGACTTCTCACCGATCTTGCGCGGCATTCAGGCCCTCAATCCCGACATCGTCTATGCGGCAGCCTATCCGCCCGACTCCGTCGGCATCGTGCGCGCGGCGAACGAAATCGGGCTCATGCCCAAGATGTTTGGCGGCACCCTCATTGGGCTCCTGGTGACGCCCATCAAAATGCAGTTGGGGCCGCTGATGAACGGCATCGTCAACAACGAGGTGTTCGTGCCAGCGCCGGCTTTCACCTTCCCGGGCACGCGCGAGATGCTCACAAAGTACCGGGCGATCGCCAAGGATTTGGGTATCGACCCCGTAGGGAACGCCTTCGCGCCGCTGGCCTACGCGGCCGGCCAGGTGTTGGAGCAGGCGGTCGAAGGTGCCAAAAGCCTCGACCATAAGGTGCTCGCCGACTACATGCGCAGCCACACGTTCCACACCGTGGTCGGCGACATCAGCTTCGGCAAGGATGGCGAGTGGGCCAAATCACGGGTCGTGTTCACGCAATTCCAGCGCGTGACCGGCAACTCGCTCGACCAGTTCACCGATACGACCCACGAGGTCGTGGTGTGGCCGAAGGAGTACAAGTCGGGCGACCTGATTTACCCCTATGCCAAGGCCAAGCAGATGTGAGCCAAGTCCCGGATCTTGCACGATTGCCCCTCCCCGCTGTGGGCCATGGCGGGGAGAGAACATCGAAATGCCTTTGAAAGGCAGGATCGGCCGCGCCCCATTGCCTCACCCCCAAACACATCATCATGCCGCAATCTGGTAGTTAGTACTGGGGCCTAGGTTGGGGTCAGGCAGGTGGGTCCGATTTATTGATCGAGGGCGGCGCAGGTTCATCACGCATCTGTTGGCGGGGCGGCATCAGCGCCCAGCCCCGAGGCTAATCCGTGCGCGCCCCCAACACCGCCCGCAACAACCGTCCCTACCGCGAGAGCCGGCTGACGCTGCGGCATAAGCTCCTCCTCGTCGTTACCGCGGTATTGCTGCTCGCCATCGCGGTCGGCGTTGCAACGTTCTATTTCACCTATCAGCCGCCCACCCTGACGGTCGCGGTTGGACCGGCTGGCGGAGACAACGTGCGCATCATGCAGGCGCTCGCTCAGCAGCTTGCGCGCGAGCGGGCACCGATCCGCCTGCGGATCGTGGTCTCCGAGGGCGGTCCGGCCGAAAGCGCGGCCGCAATCGACAAGGGTGCCGCCGACGTTGCGGTCATCCGCGGCGATCTCGGAATCCCGGCGAACGGTCAGCTCGTTGCGATCCTGCGCCACAACATCGTCGTGCTGGTGGTGCCGGCAGCGAGCGCGCGGGCACCCAAGGACGGCCGCAAGGCGAGGCCGGCAAAGATCGAGAAAGTCGAACAGATCGTCGGCCGCCGCATCGGTATTGTGTCCCGGATCGATCCTAACCTGCAGGTGCTCCACGTCATTCTGCGGCAATACGAGATCCCGGAGAACAAGGTGCAGGTTGTCGCACTCGATCCCAATGACGTTGGCGCTGCCATCCGCGATGACAAAGTCGACGCGATCCTGGTGACCGGGCCGCTGACCGGCAGGACCATGGCCGACGTGATCGCGGCAGCGTCCACCGCCAAAGAGGCGCCCACGTTCCTGTCGATCGGGGAATCGGAAGCAATCGAGAAGCGCTTTCCGAACTATGAATCGACTGAGATCGTAGGCAACGCGTTCGGGAGTTCGCCACCCAAGCCGCCCGAGGCGATCGAAACTATCGGCTTTGTGACCTACATCGTCGCGCGCCGGACGCTGAACGAGGATGAGGTTGCCGACTTCGCACAGTTCCTCTATGGCGCACGGCAGACGCTTACCGGTGATGTCCCGGCGCCGTTCAAGATCGAGGCGCCGTCGACCGACAAGGATGCAATCTTGCCGGTGCACCCGGGCGCTGCCGCCTACATCGACGGCAATCGCAAGACATTTTTCGACCGCTACAACGACCTGCTGTACTGGGGCGTCATTCTGCTGTCGTTCTGCGGGTCAGCAAGCGCTGGACTTGCCGGCTATCTGCGCGCCGGCAAACGGGCGCACCGATCCGAGGTGTTCGAGCACCTGATCGAGCTGATGCAGGCGGCGCGCATTGCCGAGACCACGCAAGCGCTCGATGCGCTGCAGGCCGAGGCCGACCATATCTTGGCGTCAACCATCCGCGAGGCCGAGCACAACGCAATGGAGGAGCGCGCGTTGGCCGCCTTCACGCTGGCGCTCGATCAGGCGCGGCTCGCGATCTCGGATCGGCGGAATGTGTTGTTGACGCAGCACACGCAAGCGCGATCCGAACAGAGCGCGTAGGTTCGGCCGGCGCGTCAGAGGCCCCGCAAAACCGAACGCTCGACGTTCGACCGGTGCGCGTTTCTCAACCGACTTCACGATCGCTTCGAACGCTGCCACGGTCAGCAGCATCTCGCCCCGCGATACCGGGAACGGCGTGCCTGCCTCGACGCTCTGTGCGAACGCTTCGAGCAATGCAGCGAGTGAATCGGCCGCCGGATAGATCTGCGTCTCCGGTTTCTGGCCAAGGCGAGCGACGGTAAGCACCGTCTCATCGCGGGCTTCCGTCCAGCCCTTGGTGCCGAACGCGTGAACGCGCCAATAGGCCGGACCGGCCCGTACGGTCCCCATCGTGCCGGTCGCACCGCTTTCGAACTCGACCAGCACCGCGACTGCATCGCGCGGATCAGGCGGCGGCTTGTGCACGAAACAGCGGGCGTCGACGCGCCGCACCGCACCGGCCAGATTGACGAACGCATCGATCACGTGCAGGCCGGCGCCGGTCAAGCCTCCGGCCGGCGCTTCATTTGGATCATCGCGCCAGCCGCCAGCAACGCGGGTGCTGTGCTCGTTGCAGAAGTGGCCCTCGAGGTGAACGATGTCGCCGATCTCGCCATCGGCGACGATGCGTTTGAGGCGCTGCATCGAGGGAAAGCAGCGCTTGTTGTTGCCGAGCCCGAATACGACGCCAGCACGGGCGCAGGCGGCAAGCGCCCGCTGCGCCTGCGCCAATGTGAGCGCCAGCGGTTTTTCGCACCAGACCGGCTTGCCGGCGGCCGCGACCGCGGCAATCTGCTCGACATGGAGCGAATGCGGGGTCGCCAGCACGACGGCCTGAACCCGCGGATCCGCGACCGCCTCAGCAAATTCCGTGGACAAGGTGAAGCCATGGGTGGCGGCGAAATCTCGGACCTGGTCGGGTTCCTTGCTGACGCCGCGAATGAAGCGCAGACGGGGGCTCTTGCCCTGGACCGCCTCGACGATGCCCTTGCCCCAGCGCCCTAAACCAATGACAGCCGCATCAATCATTGTTCAACTCGTTTCGCCCGGATGGATGACCGTCGTGGTCGATCCTACAGGCGCCAACACGCCCGCGGCAATCCGAGCCGGACCTATGCTACCTTGCAGGAGATCTTTGCAGCAAATCGGGAGGCAATGATGGATACGCGCGAGCTCCATGACCGCGGGCTCAAGCTGCGGACCGACATGTTCGGCCGCGAGGCGGTCGAGAAGCGCATGAATGCATTCGGCGAATTCGGTCAACCACTGCAGCACATCATCAATGCGTACGCATACGGCGACGTTTGGATGAGGTCGGCGTTGCCGTCCGCCACAAAATCGCTCGCCATGGTGGCGATGATGGCGGCCGCAGGGCACGCCAACGAGCTGCGCGTCCATCTCAAGGGCGCACTGACCAACGGCTGTAGTGCTGAACAAATTCAGGAGATTCTGCTGCTGGTTGCGATGTATTGCGGAATTCCGGCGGCAAACGACGCACATCGCGCAGCGGCGGAGGTATTGCGCGAGGCCGGGGTTGCATCGAATCGTCCGTGAGATCAAGGTAAGCAACGGGACAGTCACGCATGCGCCAAAGACGACCGAGCCGCCGCGAGGTCCTGCGCACCGCGAGCGCGCTGGTGGCTGCTGGCGCGAGCGGCTTGGCTCCGGCGCGGGCCGAGGTTGCCCATGCATCGATTGATGCCGCGCTGCGCATGGCGACCAGCACGAAGGAAATACCCGGCGTGGTGGCGATGGCGGCGAACGACCGCGACCTCATCTATGAGGGGGTCTTCGGCGCGCGCCGGCTCGGCCAAGGTCCGGCGATGACGCGCGACACCGTGTTCCGCGTCGCCTCCATGATCAAGACGATCACGTCGGTCGCCGCCATGCAACTCGTCGAACAGGGCAAGCTCGTGCTCGACGCCCCGGCACCGGAAATCGACCCGGCGCTGAACGCCCCGCAGGTGTTGGACGGATTTGACGACAAGGGGGTGCCACGGCTGCGTTCCCCGAAACGACCGATCACATTGCGTCATCTCCTCACCCACACATCCGGCTTCTGCTATCGGCTCTGGGACGCGGAAGCGGTGCGCTATTCGAACGCGCGTAACACGAAAGCGAGAGCCCACGCGAGCGCGCTGCCGCGCACGCCACTGATGTTCGATCCGGGCGAGCGTTGGGAATATGGTACCAGCATTGATTGGGTCGGACGCATCGTCGAGGCCACCAGCGATCAAGCGCTCGACGTTTACTTTCGCGAGCACATCCTGGGTCCGCTCGGCATGGCAGATACCGGCTTTGTGATCTCGCCCGCGCAGCGCGCGCGGGAAGCAAGCGTGCACCGGCGCAAGCCGGACGGTTCGCTCGAACCGCAACCGATGGAGAAGCCGAGGCCGCCGACGAGACCGCCCTCGGGCGGCGGTGGCATCTATTCGACCGCGCCAGACTATCTGACGCTCGTGCGAATGCTGCTCAATGGCGGCAGCCAGAATGGCACCCGCGTCCTGCGCCCAGACACCGTCGCACTGATGAGCCGCAACCAGATCGGCGACATCGAAGCGGGACGCCTGAAGACCACGATACCCACGATTTCGAACGACGTAGATTTCTTTCCCGGCATGCACGTGCGATGGGGGCTCGGGCACATGATCACCATGTCCCCCGGTCCGGACGGGCGCAGCGCGGGCAGCCTCACCTGGGGTGGCTTGTTCAACTCCTATTACTGGATCGATCCGACCAAGCGCGTCGCCGCCGTATTCATGACGCAAGTATTGCCGTTTGCGGATCATAAGGCGCTGCGGGTTTACCGTGCGTTCGAGCGCGGGGTCTATCACGCGACCAAGGGTGCATAAGCGGGGGCGCTAATCGTTGCGGAAACTTCAAATCGGCGACATTAGATTTGCGGGTTCGGGCGAAACTTGATCGCTGTTGTGATCGCGAGCACCACAAAGATCACGAGCGCGACGAGTTGCGTGATGGTGAATGACGGCTCCGACTGGGTCGGGGCGAGCGCCGCCAATGCCCGGACCTTCTCAAAGGCCTGCACGATCGTGACAAGGACCAGCAGATAGGTACTGATCACGACGCCGAGGACGTAGATCCAACGCCACGCTCCGGCGAGGTGAAAGACGCTCAGCGCGAGAATCGCCGCGAATAGCGCGATCAGCGAGATCACCCCGAGCCAGTGGGCAATCCCAAAGGGAACGCCGCGAAACAGGAACCCGGTTGCGCTGGTCGCGATCGCGGTGACAAAAAAGAGCGCGGTCCAAACCGGCGGTTTGCGGGACCCGAGCATGTCCACAACCACCACAATGCCCGCGACGAGCGCCACCAGGCTCAAGATCGTGTGTACCCAGGCGAGCGGCGTCAGGTCGAGAATCATGACACGTTCTCCCGATCCCGGGTGTTGGGCCTAGCACGCCGGGGGTGGACATAGTTCTGCGGCGACGGCAGAGCAGACATCTGACTCGCGCTCGCGCAGCCGCTATGGTGCATGTTCCGAAGATGCGATCCTGCCCGCGAGGACAGCATGGCCGCCCCAAGATCCCCGGCGTTTGAAACGCTCAGCCTGCATGCCGGCCAGCACCCCGACCCAGTGACCGGGGCGCGTGCGGTTCCGATCTACCAGACCACATCGTACGTGTTCCAGGATACCGACCATGCGGCGGCCCTGTTCAACCTGGAGCGCGCGGGCCACATCTATACCCGCATCTCCAATCCGACGACCGCCGTTCTGGAGGAACGCCTGGCAGCGCTGGAAGCGGGCGTGGGCGCGGTGTGCACGGCGAGCGGCATGGCGGCGATGCATCTCGCGATCGCGACCCTCATGGGCGCCGACGACCATATCGTGGCATCGGCCTCGCTTTACGGCGGCACGATCAATCTCCTGACCCACACCCTGCCCCGGTTCGGAATCACGACAACGTTCGTTGCGCCGCGCGACCTCGCCGGCTTTCGCGCTGCGCTGCGCCCCAACACAAGGCTCGTGATCGGCGAGACCATCGGCAATCCGCGGCTCGAGGTACTCGATATTCCCCGGGTCGCGGAGATCGCGCATGCGGCGGGCGTGCCGCTCTTGATCGACAACACCTTCGCCACGCCTTATCTCGCCCAACCGATCGTGCTCGGCGCCGACCTCGTGATGCATTCGATCACCAAATGGATCGGCGGCCACGGCATCGCCATCGGCGGCGCGATCGTCGACGGCGGTCGCTTCGATTACGCGGCCTCCGGCAAATTCCCGACCATCACCGAGCCCTATGCGGGTTACCACGGGATCATCTTCGGCGAGGAGTTCGGCCCGGCGGCCTTCATCATGCGGGCGCGCACCGAAGGCCTGCGCGATTTCGGCGCCTGCCTCTCGCCGAGCAACGCGTTCTACCTGCTGCAAGGCATCGAGACGCTGGCGGTGCGCATGCAGCGCCACATTGAAAACACTGCCGCCGTACTGGCCTTTTTGAAGACGAGCGACGCAATAGAGTGGGTGCTGCACCCCTCGCTCGAAGACCATCCGGATTTCGCGCTCGCCCAGCAAATGCTGCCACGCGGCGCCGGCGCGATCATCAGTTGCGGCATCAAGGGCGGCCGCGCCGCGGGCAAAAAATTCATCGAAAGCCTGCGGCTCGCGAGCCATCTCGCCAACGTTGGTGACGCCAAGACCTTGGTGATTCATCCTGGCCAGCACGACCCACCAGCAGATGGACGCCGATCAGCTCAAGGCTGCCGGACTGGGGGAAGAACTGGTCCGGCTGGCGATCGGGATCGAGGCGGCGAGCGACATCATCGATGACCTCGCCCAGGCGCTGCGCGCCTCGCAGAGGGCGTAGGCGATGCGTCTTTCGGTCAATGGCATCGATACCTATGTGGCGACCGGTGGGCGTGATCACGATGCCGCATTGCCGGCGGTGATCTTCCTGCACGGCGCCGGACTCGATCACACGGTCTGGGTGCTGCTGGCACGCTGGTTTGCCCATCGGGGATTTGCGGCGCTGGCGCCCGATCTGCCCGGGCACGGGCGCTCGGGCGGCGACCCCCTGACAACCATCGGCGCCATGACGGACTGGACGGCGGCGCTGATCGAGGCCACGGGCGTTCGCAAGGCCGCACTCATCGGCCATTCCATGGGATCGCTGATCGCGCTCGAACTTGCGGCGCGCCATCCGGACAAAGTCAGCGCACTCGGGTTGATCGGCACCGCCGCCGCCATGCCGGTCGCACGCGACCTCCTCGACGCGGCCGCGGCAAACGACCATGCGGCGATCGATATGGTGACGATCTGGGGATACGGCGCCAAGGCCGGTCTCGGCGGCTCGCTCGCACCCGGCCTGTGGATGCCGGGCGGCGCCATCCGCCTCCTGGAAGGCGGCCGTCCGGGCGTGCTGTTTCGCGATCTTGCGGCCTGCAACGACTATCGCGACGGCCTCGCGTCGGCCGCCAAGGTCAAGGTGCCGGCGACCCTGGTGTTGGGCGAGCGCGACCTGATGACCCCGGCGAAGGCAGGGCGCGCGCTGGCGGCGGCGTTGCCTAACGCGCGCGTTGTTACCCTTGCGGGTGCCGGGCATATGCTGATGAGCGAGTGCCCCGACGAGGTGCTCGACGCGATACGCGACCTTCCCAGGACTTGATCAAGAACCACGAGAACGCGTCCGATGGCTCAGCTGCAGGCCTTGATCCTCAACATGTTCGAGCAGGGCTTTCTGTTCGCATTCCTGGGCCTCGGCGTGCTGATCACGTTTCGGTTCTTTCGCTTCCCCGATCTCACGGCGGAAGGCAGCTATCCGCTCGGCGGCGCAGTGGCGGCGGCGCTGCTGGTGCAGGGCACCGACGCGTTCGTCGCGACCTTTGCCGCAGCCTTAGCGGGCGCGGCAGCCGGCATCGTCACCGCGCTGATCCATACCAAGCTCAGGATCAACAATATCATCGCCGGCATCATCGCAATGACGGCGCTCTACAGCGTCAATCTGCGCGTCATGGGCAAAGCCAACACGCCGCTGCTCACGACGCCCTCGGTGTTCGGCGAAACGGTCGATGGATTGAACCGGCTCGGCTTTCACCTGCACGACAACGTGTTCACGACCATTCCGATTGCTTTCGTTCTGCTGGTCGGCGCCGGGCTCGTGCTGATCTGGTTCTTCGCCACCGATCTCGGGCTTGCGGTGCGCGCCACCGGCCAGAACGAAACCATGATCGCCTCGCTCGGGGTCGACACCGATCGTACCAAGGTGGTCGGTCTTGCGCTCTCCAACGGCTTCATCGCGCTCTCCGGCGCGCTGGTGGCGCAGAACCACGGCTTCGCCGATATCGGAATGGGCATCGGCATCCTGGTGACCGGCGCCGCCGCGGTGCTGATCGGCGAGGCGATCTTTGGCGACCGCACGGTGGCGTGGTGGATCGTCGCGGTGATCTGCGGCACCGTGATCTATCGTCTGCTGGTCGCGCTCGCGCTGCGCGTCGGCCTCGAGCCGGTCGATTTGCGGCTGGTGACGGCGGTGTTGTTGCTGCTGGCGCTGACGATCCCAAGGCTGCGGATGCGCGTGCTGCGATGACGCCCATCCTCTCGCTGCGCGGAATAACCAAGCGCTTCCACGCCGGCACCCCCAGCGAAGTCTTGGCGCTGCGTGAGGTGGACTTCGACGCTGCGGCCGGCGACTTTGTCACCATCATCGGCTCGAATGGCGCCGGCAAATCGACCTTGCTCAAGACGGTTGCCGGAATGGTCATTCCCGACACGGGCACGGTGACGTTCGAAGGGCGCGACATCACGGGCGCACCGGTGTATCGCCGTGCCGCCGTTATCGGCCGGATTGCGCAGGATCCGGGCGACAGCACCTGCGCCGCCATGACGATTGAGGAGAACCTCGCCATGGCGGAGCGGCGCGGGATGCGCCGCGGACTGCGGCACGCGGTCACGCCGGCGGCGCGCGCGCGGTTTGCGGCGGCGCTCGCGCCGATCGGCCTCGGTCTCGAGGCGCGCCTCGCGGTTCGCGTCGGCACCCTGTCGGGCGGTCAACGCCAGGCGCTGGCGCTGCTGATGGCGACCATGGCTGGCGCACGTCTGTTGTTGCTGGACGAACACCTCGCGGCGCTCGATCCGCGTACCGCCGACACCGTGATGGGGCTCACCGAACGGCTCATTGCCGAGCACCGACTGACAACGCTGATGGTCACCCACAAGATGCAGGACGCCATCCGCCTCGGAAACCGGCTGATCATGATGCACGCGGGCCGCATCATCCTCGACGTGCGCGACGCCGCCAAAGCGGCACTGACGGTGGACGCGCTGGTCGAGCGGTTCCACCAGGTGGGCAGCGACATGTCGGAGGATCGAGTCCTCCTCACGGGTTGAATGCGATATAGAACAATCGGCTCCGATCGGAGGGATGACCATGAGGCCGACACCACGCGGGTACTGCCGGGGGATTTCGATTGCACTCGTCGCCGGCACGCTGGCTCTGCCCGCATACGCGCAGCCGCAGGCCGGTCGGACCTATCGGATCGGCTTCTCGCAGCTTGTCGATCACCCGGCGCTCAATGCCACGCGGCAGGGCTTCCTTGACGGGCTCAAGGCGGAAGGGTTCGAGGTTGGTAAAAACCTCGTCTTCGACTATCAGAACGCTCAGGGCGATGTTGGCACCGCCCGCGCCATCGCGGAGAAATTCCTCGCTGACAACGTCGACCTGCTCGCGCCCTGTACCACGCCGGTGGTGCTGGCGACGATCCGGGTCGCCAAAGACTCAAAGACGCCGGTCACCTTCGGCTGCGTCACCAATCCGGTCGCGGTCGGCGCGCTGCAAAGCACCGACAAGCCGACCGGAACTAACGTGACCGGCTTCTATACGGTGCCGCCGGTCGGCCGCAACCTCGACATGTTCCTGGCAATCCGGCCGGGGCTTAAAACCATCGGCACGATCTACAACTCGGGCGAAACGAATTCCGAGACGCTCAACAAACTCGCAAAGGCCGAAGCCGAAAAGCGCGGCATCGCCTGGACGGCGGCGACGATCACGTCGAGCGCCGAGGTGAAGAACGCGATCGACTCGCTGATCGGCAAGGTCGATGCGGTGGTCACCCTGCAGGACAACACGGTCGCCTCCGCCTACGAGGCGATCATCAAGGCGACGCGCGACGCCAAGGTGCCGTGGTTCGCATTCGACGTGCTCGCGGTTCAGCGCGGCGCGATCGCCGCGCTGGCACAGCATCAGTATCAGAACGGCGTCGACTGGGCCCGCAAAGTCACGGTGCCGGTGCTGCTCGGCAAGGATCCGGGCAAGCTCGTTCCGGTCGAGGCCAGCGTGTTCGAGGTGCAGATCAACCTTGCCGCCGCCAAAGCCGCCGGGCTGAGCGTGCCCGAGAGCGTGACCAAACAAGCCAGCAAGGTGTTCGAGTAACCGTCGATGCGGGCTTATCTCGATCGGCTTCGGCGCGCCG
This sequence comes from uncultured Alphaproteobacteria bacterium, assembly GCA_963833605.1. Classification (GTDB taxonomy): domain Bacteria; phylum Pseudomonadota; class Alphaproteobacteria; order Rhizobiales; family Xanthobacteraceae; genus JAFAXD01. The sequence goes on along the minus strand of CAWHYZ010000022.1, from coordinate 231,194 downwards.
GCCACGTGCGCGAGATCGCGCGCGAGGTGGGCGGCAAACACGAGCTTGCGGCCGTCACGCAGGCATCGCAGCGTGAGAGCGATGCGCCGCTCCTGTTCCAAAAGGTTGCGGGCTCGCGCTTTCCGGTCATGACCAATGTGTTCGGCAGTCGGCCGCGCCTGTTGGACATGATCGGGGCCAGCGACGGCTCATTCTGCCGGCGCTGGGTCGAACTGATGCGCCAGCCGGTACAAGCACCGCAGATCGTCGGTGCCCCCAACGACCTCGAGGAGATCCGCCTCACCGAACTCCCGCAGATCACCTATTTCGAGCGCGACGGCGGGGCATACCTGACGGCCGGTGTCTTTCTGGCGCGCGAGCCTGACGGCGGCGTTCCCAACCTGTCGTTTCATCGCAGTCAGATCATCAGCGACACGGAGTTGCGCGTTCGGCTTGGGCGCTCCCATCACCTCACCCAGTACCAGGCCAAGGCCGAGGCGCGCGGCGAAGCACTCGAAGCTGCGATCCTGCTTGGGCCGCCACTGGGACTCGTGCTCGCCGCGGCGGCACCGCTACCCTATGACGAGAACGAGATGGAGGTCGCCGGCAAGATCGCCGGTGCGCCGCTTGCCTTGCGCCGGTGCCGCACCATCGATCTCGACGTGCCGGTCGACACCGAGATCGTGATCGAGGGCCGTATCCTGCCGGGTACTCGCCGGCCCGAGGGACCATTCGGCGAGTTCATGGGCTATTACGTACCGGTCGGCGACAACCATGTATTCGAGGTCAGCGCGGTCACGGCCCGGCGCGGTGCCATCTTTCACAGCATTACGTGCGGCTCGCCCGAAGACCTGCGGCTTCTCGAAGTGGCAGTCGCGACCCGAACCTACCAGGCGCTGCTGGCGGCGAGCCTCGAGGGCATCATCGACGTGGCCTGCGTACCGTTCACCATGAGCACGGTGGTCAAGATCAACCAACGATACGAGGGCCACGCCCGGCAGGTGCTGCTCACCGCGATCGGGGCCAATCACGACTGGAACAAGACCGTGATCGTGGTCGACGAGGACGTCGACATCAACGACTTCAACGACGTGTGGTGGGCTTACCTCACGCGCGGACGCGCCGACACCCGCGCCATGGTGATCCCCGACGTGCCCGGCTTTTACCGCGATCCCCAGCGCGACTACTGGGGACGGCTCGCCATCGACGCCACCGCGCCATTCGGCCGCAAGCACGATTTCGTGCGCAAGCGCATCCCGGGAACGGAAGCGATCGATTTGCGAAAGTATTTGGCGGACTGATCCAGCTTGAGCGAAACGAAACAACAAATTCAGACCTCGTCCCCGCGTGCGGGCGCGCACGTGAGTTCGCGAGCGTAGCGAAGGAAGTCGGCGCGAGGGGGACTGCTCAAGCGTTCAGACTTGCGGCAAGGCCCCCTCGACCTCGGATCGCTGCGGGATCCGAGCCTCTCCCCGCACGCGGGGAGAGGCTAAGGGCCGCGCCGAACTCGCGACCACCGCACAAAATTCCACAGCAAGAAGCGGAGTGCCGGCAAGCGGCAGCGCTCGCATATCGGGTGCGCATATCCGGTTGGGAGCGTGCGCATGTCACATGGTATCGCCGTCCAAACACAGCTGCCGCGGTCGGTCACGCCCGCGCTCGTATTCGTGCTGGCGCTGGCATGTGCCCTGATCGTCGCCAATCTCTACTACGCGCAGCCGCTCACCGGGTTGATCGGCGCAGCGCTCGGCGTCGCGCCAGCGCAGACCGGCCTGCTGGTGACCATGACCCAGCTCGGTTACGGGCTGGGGCTCCTGTTGTTCGTGCCGCTCGGCGACCTGATCGAAAACCGCAAGCTCGCCGTCATCAGTATTGCCGTCGCAATGATCAGCTTGATCGCGATGGCGGTTGCGCGCTCGGCCGGCGTTTTTCTCGCCGCCACCCTGCTGCTCGGCCTCGCCTGCACCTGTGTGCAAATCCTGCTGCCATTCGCAGCGCATCTCACCAGCGACGCGGATCGCGGCCGGGTGATCGGCAGCCTCACGAGCGGACTGATGCTGGGCATCATGCTGGCGCGGCCGGTGGCAAGCTTCGTGACCTACTATGCGGGATGGCGGGCGGTGTTCGTCGTGTCGGCCTTGCTGATGGCGCTGCTCGCCGCGGTGCTCGCCACCGGCATGCCGCGCTACCAGCCGCAGGCGCGCTCGAGCTACCTCGATATCCTGCGATCGCTGCCGCCATTGTGGCGCGACGTGCCGATCCTGCGCAGGCGCGCCGCCTATCACGCCGCACTCTACGCGAGCTTCAGTCTGTTCTGGACCGCGGTCCCGCTGCTGCTCGCGAGCCCTCGCTTCGGGCTGACCCAGCAGAGCATCGGGTTGTTCGCGCTCGCTGGCACCGGCGGTGTGATCGTTGCGCCGATCGTGGGCGCGCTCGCGGACCGCGGTTGGACCAGGCCGGCGACCGGGCTTTCCATCAGCGCCGTGCTGTTGGCATTCGGGATCGCGCTTGTGGGCGGCGAATATCGTTCGATCACCCTGCTGGTCATCGCGGCGCTCCTGATCGACGCCGGCCTCGTGACCAATTTCGTGTTGAGCCAGCGCGCCATCTATGGGCCCAATCCGGAGAGCCGCAGCCGGATCGGCGGCCTGTTCACCGCGATCTTCTTTACCGGCGGCGCGCTCGGCTCCGCGCTCGCGGCCGCAAGCCTGGTCGCCGGCGGCTGGCAGCTCACGAGCTACATCGGCCTCGGTTTTGCGGCCGCGGCGCTCACGCTCTACGTTGGCGAGTGCGGCCGGGCGCGCCGCAGGTGACGCCCTCACGCCTTATGTAATCGCTCCGCCGCATTACGCGCTGCGAGCCGACCGGATGTGAATGCCCAGCCAAGCCCGTGGCCGTGGCCGGTGACCGTGAACCCGGCCTGGCCAGCGTTTCCTGCCGCGTAAAGACCTGGGATCGGCTGGCCGGCTTCGTTCAATACTTCGAACCGCGTGTTCACCGCGAGCCCGACAGGGGCCACCATCACCCACAGTTTGATCGGGCCAAGGGCGTAGAACGGCGGCATCGCCAACTTGGTCTCGTCTGGCCGTCCAGCATTCGCCGCTGCGATCGCAACCCTCAGCCGCTGGTCCGAAAAGCCGACATCATTTGCGAGATGGCTCACCGATTGGCCGACATGGAACAGGTCGGGCCGCGCAAAGCGATAGTCATCGAGGAAGGCGAATGCGATGCCGGGCGCGGTCGAGATGAAATGCGGCCAGCGCGAAAATTTCTGCGCGAAGCGATGGTCGAACACGATGTAGGCGATGCCGTCCGGCTGCTGCGTCACCAGCAAATTGGGATTGCCGAGTTCGTCGGCAAACCGTTCGCCATACTTGTTGACCAAAATAGCACCCTGCTCGTAGACGCCACGATCCGGGCCGAGCGTGGTAATCAGGAACTTCATGACGAGCGGCCGGATCATCCGCTTGGGCATGGCGTTCAGGGCAAGCACCATCAGCCGTGTCAGCGGCTGGTAGGCCGGAAGTCGCTGGAGCAGCATCGGCTTTGGGCGCACGAAGCGCAGGTGAGCAGCGTGCTCGGCCCCAAGATCTTTGCGCGCAATGATTTTGGCCCCGAGCTTGGCGGCGAGCACATGGCCGTCGCCAGTATTGCTCGGGTTGTAGACCTCGATGCCGTCGGCCCAGTTCTTCATGTGCGCATGCATCATTGCCGGATTGCCACCGATATCGCCGGAGGCCAGTACTACGCCGGCACGCGCATTGATGCTGATCGTGCCAGTGCGTGAGGTGGCTTCGACGCCGACCACGCGCCCGTCCCTGGTCGACAACGCTGTTGCTGGCGCGGCCAACCGCACGTCGACGCCCAGTCTTCGGCAGTGACGACCGAGCTGGAAGATGTAGGCAGGCGATGTCGGCATCACCTGATGCAGGCGTGCCGCGGCGTGCGGCGGCTGCGGCAGCGGCCCGAGAAAATTCAACCCCAGCGACTCGAGGAACGCGATCGTGTCGGCCACGTTCTCGGTGAGAACGCGCCGTAGTTCCGGATCGTCGTCAACACCCATCGCGGTTCGGATGCGATCAAGATCCTCGGCATGGGCCTGCGGCAAATCCTTCACGCCCGCGCGCCGCTGTGCCGGCGTTCCGGCCGCCATGATCGAGCCGACCGAGAGTGCCGTCGTGCCGCCGAGCTTTTCGGTTTTTTCCAGGACCACGACCTTGAGGCCACGTCGTGCCGCTTCCACCGCGGCGGCGAGGCCCGCCCCGCCGCCGCCAACCACCGCGAGGTCGGTGCTGATTTCATCGACAGACGTCACGTTGCTCGCATCTCCTGTCGGGCCGGATTGACGAGTTCGTAGACGCAGGCCATGTCGGATTCCCCGTAGCCCGCCGCGATCGCCCGTCGATAAAGCGCGACGGCCGCTCGGGCCAGCGGCGCGTCGAGAGACGATTGTGCCAAGACGGCCTCGATCAGATCGAGATAGACGGTGAACGAGGCAAGCTGCGAGGACTGGCCCTCGTAGGTACGCGCCGCCATCAGCGGCGCACGCTGGGCGAACATCTGCGACTGTCCGGCACCCGCCCCCATCACGTCGATCGCAAGCTGCGGATCGATCCCGGCCGCGACCGCGAGCGCGAGCGCTTCCGCGGCTGCAGCGGTATTGAGCGCAACCAGAAGATTGTTGGCGGTTTTGAGCCTGGTGGCGGCACCGAATGCGCCGACAAAGAACTGTTTGGCGACGGCAGCGGCAAAGATCGGTTCGCAGCGCGCGGCGGCGGCGCGATCGCCGCTCGCGAAAATAACGCCGCGGCGCTCGACCAGCATCTCCGGGCTTCCGGTGATCTGGCAGTCGAGCAAACAGCCGCCGGCCACAGCCAACCTGTCCCGCGCCGCAACCTTGTCGGGGAGCGGATAGGTGCTCAGGTCCGCAATGACGTGCTGCGGACCGCAATGGCCGGCCAGGTCATCGACAACGCGGTTGAGCGCGCCAACGTCGGGCAGCGACTGCAGGATGATCTCCGTCTGGTCCGCAATCTCGCCCGGTGAGCGCAGGAATTTGCCGCCCGCCGCGATGAACTCCGGTTTCGCCACGATGTCGAAGCCGAGCACATCGAGGCCGGCGGCGAGCAGGTTGCGGGCGAGCTGTCCGCCGATGCGGCCGAGGCCGATCAGACCGACCGGCGTCGCGCTCATCGATGCATGGTCCCCGGCAGCCACATGGTGATCGCCGGAAACAGCACCATCAACACGAGCTTGATCAGATCAGCAACGACGAACGGCGCTACGCCGCGGTAGATCGTCCACATCGACACGTTCGGGGTGATGCCTTTGAGCACGAACACATTGAGCCCGAACGGTGGGTGGATCATGCCGGTCTCGACGACGCACATCATCACGATGCCCCACCAGATCACCGGGTAGCCGATCTGCACGATCAGCGGCGTGATGATCGGCACCGTGATGATCATCATGGCGAAGGATTCCATCACCGTACCGAGCAGCAGGTAGCCGACGAGAATGATGGAGATCAGCGCAAGCTTGTCCCATTCAAGGCTGCCGATGAATGCGGTCACCGATTCGGTCAACGACGACACCAGCACGAAGAACGAGAATCCCTGGGCGCCGATGATCATGGCGTAGACCATCGCCGTGGTGGCGGTGGTCTCGACCATGACCTCAAGATAGGAACCGCGATTAACCTTGCCGCGGTAGACCGCAATCACGAACGCCCCGATCGCGCCGACCGCCGCCGATTCGGTGTCGGTGAAGATGCCGAAGTAGAGGCCTCCCATGACGCCGAACACCAGCAGCGCGACCGGGATGCAGCGCCGCAGAGTTTTGCGCAGATGGCCGTGCTCGAACTCGGTGGTGGCACGCGGCGCCGCGCCCGGCCACACCCGCACGTAGATCATGATGGTGAGAAAATAGAGCAGCACCGCCAGGATCGCAGGACCGACCGAGGCGACGAACAGCTGGCCGATGGAGGCTTCGGTCAGAATGGCGAACACGATGATCGGACCTGAGCCGGGCGGCACCAGCGGGCCGAGCGTGCCGCCGGCCGCGCAGGTCCCGGTCGCGAGCGCCGGCGAATAGCCGCGCGCGCGCATTTCCGGAATGGCGACCCGGCCGATGGTGGCCGCCGTCGCCAGCGACGAGCCGGTGAGCGCGCCGAACCCGGCGCAACTGCCGATGGTGGCGAGCGCGAGACCGCCGCGATAGCGGCCAAACAGCACGTGAGCGAGTTCGTAGAGGTCTTCCGATAGGCCGGAGACGGCCGCAAAGCTTCCCATCATCAGAAACAGCGGCAGGGTTGCGATCTGGCTGTTGGTCAGAAGCCCGGCGCTCTCGGTGGCGAAAGCCGAGAAAATCGGCGAGAAGCCGATGAACAGCGCCCCGCCGACGATGCCGATCAGGCCGGTGACGGCCGCCAGCGGGACCTGGCTGAGCATCAGGATCCACATGCACCCGAACGCGATGCCGACCGCCTTGCCGGGGTTGGCCTGCGCCCAGTCCGACATGCCGGCAAAATCCAGGAGCGCGTAGCCGGCCAACAGCAATACGACCGCTGCGAGCATGACGGCGATCGCAGTGGCGGCCGGATAGGACTTGGCGCCCGCAACCGTCACGTAAGCGATAGCCTGTCTGACCTTGTTGATGGCGATGACAGCCTGAACCAGAGTGCTGATCGCCAGCAAACCCACCACCACGAACATGAACGGCGCCATCGGCCAGCCCAGCAGCACGGTGGTGCGGGCCTGGGTGTAGAGCGTGCCGGCGAAAATGGAGAGGCGCTGCGTCAGGATGGCAAAGAAGATCAGCAGCAGCACCGATCCAAATACGTCGAGCCAGATCGCCAGGCGTCCGGTGAGCCAGCGCGCGAAAATGTCGATCTTCAGGTGCACACCGCCCGCAGTTCCGGCAGGCAGGCAGGCGGCGATCGCCACCCCGAACACCATCGACGTTATTTCATTAAGGCCCAGGACCCCGGTGCCGGCGAGCCAGCGCAGCAGGACGTTGGCGACAGTCACGCCGGCTGCGATCAGCATTCCAAGGACGCCGACCGACGCCAGCGGCCGGACACTGCGTTCGAGCCACCGTTCGGTATGGTCGAGAAAATGCGCAGGTGCTGGTTGTACGGCGACCTCGGCCACCCGACCCTCCCTCCGAGTGTCCCGGTTCCGACGTTCGTATCCGGTTGCAGCGCGTCATCATACGAACGTCGGAACCAAAGGGACCCTCGCAATCATCTTGATTCTAGTGTGGCTTTGGATTTGACGTTCCTACGAAAACCTCGCTGCAACGCTGGTAGGAACGTCAAATCCGCCACACTAGTCCCCGGCGCATGTATTCATGCTGCTGACGGCAAAATACTCAGCATGCGGACCAAACGTCAATCGGCCGGCCTTGATCCGACGGTAGGCCGCTGTTAGCGTCCGCTCAAGGGCGTCACAAGCGATGGCGATTGCCAGGCTCGGTTCGCGCGTGCGAGCCCTGATCGGTGCGCCGCGATCGCCAGCAAGCAGGCCGAGACGCTGCAACAAATATCGGCCGACAAACAAGGTCACGGGAGGAACCAATGAGGACGACGCTTTGCGTATCGGCGGCGCTGGCCGCAGCCGCACTGACGATACTGCCGATCGAGCCATCGAGCGCACAACAGGTACGGCTGATCTTTGCGTCGCAGAGCCCGGCCGGAACGCCCAACACGGTGTTCTACAGCAACTGGGCGAACCGCGTTTCCGAGCAGAGCAACGGCAAGCTCAAGATCGAGGTGCGCGACGGCGAGACGCTGGCGAACTTCATCACCGCCTATGATCGCGTCTCCGATGACGTGGTGCAGATCGGCTGGATCATCCATTCGCTGGTCGGCAACCGATTCCCGCTCTCCGACGTGAGCGGGTTGCCGTTCCTGGGCGACAATAATGTCGCGTGCTCGGTGGCGTCGTGGCGGCTGTACAAAAGCGGGCTGCTCGATGCCGAGTACAAGGACATCATGCCGATCTGGTTTGGCTGTCTCACCACCAACTATTTGCACTGGTCGAAGGAGCCGAAACAGACCGAAGACCTCGGTGGCGCGAAGTTTCGGGTGACCGGCAAGGTTCCGGCGCAGGCAATCCAGATCCTGGGCGGCACGCCGATCTCGATGACCGGCGGCGAGATGTACGAGGCGCTGCAACGCGGCACGGTCGATGGCGTGGCCACCACATGGGCGGGATTCGAACCCTACAAGCTCGCCGAGGTCACGAGCTATCACCTCGAGGTCCCGATCAGTGGGATCCCCAGCATGCACTTCATGTCGCGCAAGAAGTTCGAATCGCTGCCGAAGGATGTGCAGGACGTGATCCTCGCCAACATTGGCGAGGAGCCGAGCCGCGCCGCCGGCGCCTATTTCGCCAGCGCCGCAGCACGCGCACGGGCGCCGGTCGCCGCCTCCCCGCAACACAAGATCGCGCAGCTTACCCCCGCGCAGTACGACAGCTGGAAGAAGCGCGTTGCGGTCGTCACCGACACCTGGGTCAAGGAACGGCCGAACGGCGACAAGGTGCTCGCGGAGTTCGTCAAATACTACAATGCGGCCGCGGCCGGGCAGTAACGGCCGGATGGAGGAACGCCCATGCTGACACGATTTGGCGTTGCAACATTGACGACGGCATTGCTGTGGCTCGCGTGCCCGTATGCCGCAACCGCGCAGACGCGCCTGATCTTCGCGTCGCAGAGCCCGGCTGGAACACCCAACACGGTGTTCTACAGCAACTGGGCCAACCGGGTGAACGAGCAGAGCAACGGCAAACTCAAGATCGAGGTACGCGACGGCGAGACGCTCGCGAACTTCATCACCGCCTACGATCGCGTCAACGACGACGTGGTCCAGATCGGCTGGATCATCCACTCGCTGGTTGGCAACCGGTTTCCGCTGTCGGACGTGAGCAGCCTGCCGTTTCTCGGCGACAACAATGTCGGCTGCTCGGTCGCCTCCTGGCGGCTCTACAAGAGCGGGCTGCTCGACAATGAATATAAGGACATCGTGCCGATCTGGTTCGGCTGCCTGACGACGACCTATCTGCATTGGGCCAAAGAGCCCAAGCAGACCGACGACCTCGGCGGCGCCAAATTCCGGGTGAACGGCAAGATCCCGGCCCAGGCGGTGCAGCTCTTGGGCGGAACGCCGATCTCCATGACCGGCGGCGAGATGTACGAAGCGTTGCAGCGCGGCATCGTCGACGGGGTTGCGACCTCGTGGGCGGGATTCGAACCCTACAAGCTCGCTGAGGTCACGACCTATCATCTCGAAGTGCCGATCAGCGGCACGCCGAGCATGCATTTCATGTCGCGCAAGAAGTTCGAAGTCGCTGCCCAAGGATGTGCAAGAGGTGCTCAAGGCCAATTCGGGCGAGGAGGCGAGCCGTGCCGCCGGCGCCTATTTCGCCAGCGCCGCCGCACGAGCGCGTGCGCCGGTCGCAACCTCGCCCCAGCACAAGCTCGCAACGCTCACGCCCGAGCAGTTCGCAAGCTGGAAAAAGAAGGTTGCGGTCGTGACCGAGAACTGGGCCAAGGACCGTCCCAACGGCGACAAGGCGATCGAGATGTTCAACAAGTACTATGACGACGCAGTGGCTGGACACTAGCGGAGAGCCGGTATGTTCCTGATGAACCAGTGGTACGCGGCGGCGCTGCCGCGCGAGCTGACCAACCAGCCGATCGGCCGCACCATCTGCGGGCAGGCGATCGTGATGTACCGCACCGCCTCCGGACAGGCGGTCGCCCTCGACGACCGCTGCCCGCATCGCTATGCGCCGCTGTCCGCCGGAAATTGCGTCGGCGAAAATATCCAGTGCCCCTACCACGGCATCGTGTTTGACCCGAGCGGCGCGTGCGCACGCATTCCGCACCAGCCGACGATCCCGCAGAAGATGCGGGTGCGCGCCTATCCGCTGGTCGAGCGCTGGGGCTTTGCCTGGATCTGGATGGGCGACGCCGCGCTGGCCGACCCAAATATGATCCCGCCCTATGAGTGGTTCGGCTCGCCCGACTGGAAGAGCTTTTATCGCTATTACCACGTTGCGGCGAACTACGAGCTGTGCGCCGACAACCTGCTCGATCTCAGCCATACGCCCTACATTCATGCGGCCACCATCGGCACGCCCGACATGGACAAGTTTCCGCTCGAGACCTGGACCGAGGGCGACCGCGTGCTCAGCCGCCGGGTGATGACGCAGGTGATGCCGGGCCCGTTCGTCGCCGAGTGGGGGAACTTCGCCGGCAAGATCGACCGGGTCACCAATGGCGAGTGGCGGCCGGCCTGCAACATCGCGGTCGAACTGTTCTATGAGGACGAAAAGACCAAGATCACGCTGCGGCTGACCAATCCGCTGACGCCTGAGACCGAGCGCACCACCCACATCTGGTTCGCCTGGTCGCGCAACTTCGGCAATAACGACGACAGCTACGTGGAGCGGTTCGAGCGGCAGAGCTCGAGCGTGCAGGACGAGGACAACCGCCTGCTTGAAATCCAGCAGGCCGTGGTCGACCGTGGCGGCCCGTTGCCCACGGTGGCGATCGCCGCCGACACCGCGCTGCTGGCGGCGCGCCGCACCGTGCAGCGCCTGCTGCGTGAAGAAGAAGCGGCGTCGCGCAAGGCAACGGCCTGACCTTGTTGCTGTTCGGGAAGCACGACGATGACCGCGATCGCGGGTATTGATGTTCGGCCGCTGGCCGGCGCCATGGGGGCCGAGATCCACGGCGTTGATCTCTCTCAGCCATTGACCCCGGAAACGAAGCACGCCATTCGCTCGGCCTTCTTCAAACACATCGCCGTCTTTGTTCCCGATCAGCACCTGTCGCCCGGCAATATCTGCGACGTTGTGAGCCTGTTCGGGACGCCGATCCGGCACCCCAACCTCAAGCCGGTCGATCCGGACTTCCCATTCGTGCATGAGCTGCGCAAGGAACCATCGCAGGCTCTCAACTACGGCGGCGAATGGCACATGGATTTCAGCTTCCTGGAAAAGCCGCTGGCGGCGAACTCGCTCTATGCGCGCCAGACCCCGGACTTCGGCGGGGACACCGTGTTCATCAACCTGTGCATGGCCTACGACGCGCTGTCGGACGGAATGAAAGCCATGCTCGGCGGCATGCGCGCGGTGCACAGCGTGAGCCCCGGGTTCCTGGCCGAGCTCGCCGCCAACCCCAACCGGGGCAACATGGAGGTGAAAGGCGAGGCCTTGCATCCGGTGTTCCGCACGATCCCGGAGACCGGGCGCAAATGCATCTACGTCTACCCGGCCGCCACCAAACGCTTCGAGGGGATGACGGAGGCCGAAAGCAAGCCGATCATCGACTTTTTGATGCGGCACGCCGAGCGTCCCGAGTTCCAGTTCCGCTACCGCTGGCGGCCGGACGTGTTCGGCATCTGGGACAACCGCTGCTGTCTGCATTATGCTCTCAACGATTACCCGGGCCAGACGCGGGTCATGCACCGCATGGTCGCCATGGATACGGTGCGGCCCTATTGATCGGGCCGGTGAGCGGCGACGAGCCCGATGTGACATCGCAGGAGCAATGCCATGCAGGACGTAGCGGAAGCCAAAGCGGCGCGCCAAAAGCCTTCACGCAAACCGATCACGCGCGGCGTGCATCATCTCGTGTTCTGCACCGACGACATGCAGAAGACCGTCGACTTCTATGTCGACGTTCTTGGTGCGCCGCTGATCCACGCCATGAAGGTGCCGCCCGGGCTCGGCACCGGCCCGAAGAACCGTGGCAATCCGCCCTACGAGGAGTGCCGGCACTATTTCTTCGATATGGGCAACGACAGCATCCTGGCGTTCTTCGAGATCCCCAAAGGCGCCGAGCCGGCGCATAACCGCAACGCGATCGGCGGCACGCAACACGTCGCCTTCGTGGTGACCGCCAAACAATTTGAAACGCTCGAAGACCATCTCAAGACCAACAATGTTCCCTACCTGCCGGCGATCCAGCAGGGACCCGGCATGTACGGCATCTACTTCTACGATCCGAACGGCATCCGGCTCGAGTTCGCCTGCCAGCCCGCGCAGGGCGAAAAGCAGGAGATCATCGGTCACTTCACCCAGACCAAGGCGCAGGCGCGCGCCGAACTCGCAACGCTGCCAGGGGCGACGCCCGAGTGGGTCGAGAAGCGCGTCGCCGCGCTGCCGGATTGATCGCTGACAGGACCGTAGCCCGGATGGAGCGCAGCGAAATCCGGGGCCGCGGCTGCCAATCCCGGATTACGCTGCGCTCCATCCGGGCTACATCAGCACATCACCCCATCCTAAAATTACCGGCCCACACAGCTTCAAGTTTCGTCAGCGCCGCGCGCGGCAGCGGACCCAGGCCCACGGCGGCGAGCGCCTCATCGAGCTGCGCCAGATCGGCGATGCCGATCACGTGGCAGGCAAAGTCCGTGTTGGCGAGCGCAAACCGCAGCGCGGCCTGGGCCGGTGTGCCGTAGGCATCGCCGAGTGTCCGCCGGACTGCGTCTGCACGCCTGTCCTCCGATACGAGATCGGCGCCCGGGAACATCACGAACTCGCGGCCGTGCCGTTGCGGGCTCGCCAGCGAGCCGCCGGCAAACACCCGGATGTTCAGCATGCCCATGTCCCGGCGCCGGCAGACGGCCATCAGGCCGGAGAAATCATCCGCCGTCCATGCCGGGGGAGCGCGCTCCCAGGCCGCACTTGGATTGATCATGTTGTAGTAGATCTGCGCCGTATCGAATCGACCGCTGTCGATCACCTCACGCACGGCCGACATCTCGCCTGCCGCCGTGAGACCAAACGCGCGGATCATTCCCTGATCCTTCAGCCGCGCCAGCGCGTCGGCGACGCCGCCGGGCCGCAGAATCTGCGCCGGAGTTATCGCGCGCGGGCCGTCGCCGAGCCTGATGTGATTATGAAGTTGCAGCAGATCGACGCGATCAAGCTTCAGACGCTGGAGACTCTGCGTGAGACTGCGTTCGATCGCGCCCGCAACGTCGGCGTGATCCTCCGGCGCGACGATGAACTTGGTCGAGACATGCGGCCGCGGAGACAGATGCGGCAGGTGGCGGCCGATCGTCTCCTCCGACTTGCCGCCGCCGTAGGACGCCGCGGTATCGATCCAGTTGACGCCGGCAGCGACAATGCGTTGCAGCGCCATTTGGCGCGTGGCCTCATCGGGGAGGATCAGGATTCCGCCGACGATCCCGCCGCCAAGTACAACCTCGGATACATCAAGCCCGACGCGGGCGAAGGGACGCTTGTTCATACTATGACTCACATCACTTGCATGTGTCGCATCATCGGGTGACACGGTAGCAATGCCCTTATGCTAGCCTGCGCGGCAGCCTTGCGTCACGTCGGGAGCGTAGCTGCGGATGACTGAAGTTTCGGCCGGGAAAGCCGCATCGTTCGAGGACGGCAGCCGCCGCATTGTTTTTCACGGCAACGTCGAGATTGGCGTATTCCGTTGGGACGGCAAGTTCTACGCCTACGAGAACCTCTGCGTGCACCAAGGCGGACCCGCTTGCGAAGGCGTGCTCATGCATCAGGTCGAGGATATGCTCGCGCCCGATCGAACGTTCATCCGGCAGACGTTCTCCAAGTCCGACGTGCATTTCGTCTGTCCATGGCATGGTTACGAGTATCACCTCACCACCGGCGAATGCGTCGGCGACCGCCGACTCAAGCTGCGCCGCTATGAAGTGGTGGAGCGCAACGGCGAGGTCTATGTGCTCGCGGGATAGCTTGAACGATTTTGTTGCATTTTCTGCGGAAAGCCAGCGATCCTCTTTCCGGAGAATGCCCTGAAACGCCCGCTCCTCGGGCGCCGGGAGGACTCCATGGACCTGCCGCTCAGCAATCACCGGCGCATGAGCGTCGAGGAGTTCGATACGCGCATCGTGCTCTCGCATGCCGCCAAGCAGGCGCGCCAACGCGGCTATCAGAACTTTCCGATCATCGACGTCGACTCCCATCATTTCGAAACCGAATCGTTCGCCGAAATCGTCAAATACATCGAAGATCCGGTCATCCGTCAGCTCCTGGAGGCGTCGGCGATTGCCGGCTACCGCGGCGTCGGCGCCCTGCCGGCCGGGCTCGGTTACCAGGACTACGGCGGACGCATCATGCGCGAGCAGCTGCGCAAGCTCGAGCAGACCGAAGCGAAACCGCATCGAGATGTGACGCTGACGCGCCGCTGGATGGACTCCCTGGGCGTCGACATGGCGGTCCTGTTCCCGACGCCGATGCTGCATCTCGGACTCCATCCTCAGGTCGAGATCGAGGTTGCGCTGTCCCTCGCCTATAACCGCTGGCTCGTCGAGCACGTGCTGGCGGCGGAGCCGCGCATCCGCTCCATGCTCTACCTGCCGTTCAACGATCCGGCCGCCACCTACCGCGTGGTCAAGGAATTCACCGGCAAGCCGGGCGTAGTCGGTTTCATGGTGACCTCCAATCGTTACCGGCCAGTGCATCATAATGACTACATGAAGACCTACGCGTTGCTCGAGGAATTGAACCTGCCGCTCGCCTTCCACGGCGCCTACAACTGGAACGATCAGTCGATGATGATGGTGAACCGCTTCATCTCGGCGCACGCGCTCGGCTTCGTGTGGCACAACCTCGTGCACCTGACCAACTGGGTGATCAACGGCATTCCCGAGCGCTTCCCGAAGCTCAAGGTGCTGTGGATCGAGAGCGGGCTAGCGTGGCTCCCCTTCATCATGCAGCGTCTCGACAATGAATACATGATGCGCACCGCTGACGCGCCTGCGCTGAAGCGGCTGCCAAGCGATTATATCCGCGACATGTATTACACCAACCAGCCGATGGAAAAGACCGGTGACATGGGGTTGCTCGAGACCACGTTCCGGGTGATCAAAGCGGAGACCCAGCTCCTCTATTCGTCCGACTATCCGCATTGGGATTTCGACCTGCCGAGCGTGATCTACGATCTGCCGTTCCTGAACGAGGCGCAGAAGCGCGCCATTCTGGGCGGCAATGCGCTGCGCGTGTTCGGCATGGATCCGCCGAAGCGCAAACTCGCGGTGATGGATTAAGTAGGATGGGTTGAGCGCAGCGAAACCCATCGCCTTTCAACTGGCTTTATGTTGATGGGTTTCGCTGCGCTCAACCCATCCTACACGACGCTGCTAGTTCATCGGCGCGGCCCTGGTGCCGCGAACGAGGCGCCCAGGCAGCGCGCTGGTCGGCTCGCCGTTTCGGTAGGTCACCTCGCCGTTCTTGACCGTTGCCACATAGCCGTCGGCCTGCTGCATGAAACGGCGGCCGCCGGCCGGCAGATCTTGCACGACATGGGGCGGGTGCAGCCGCAGCCGTTCGTAGTCGATGACGTTGAGATCACCCTTGTAACCGGGCGCCAGCCGGCCGCGGTCGTTGAGCCCGACCACCGCCGCGGTGGCAGCGGTGAGCTCCCTGACGGCCCAGGCGATCGGCACCTTCGGGCCGTCATGCCGGTCGCGCGTCCAGTGCGTAAGCAAATGGGTCGGCGCCGAGGCGTCGCAGATCATGCCGAGATGAGCGCCGCCGTCGGCAATGCCCTGCACGCTGTGCGGGTGCGTGATCACCCGGTAGAGCTCGTCGAAATTGCCGTGCCCGAAGTTGGTGATCGGGTAGTAGATGATGCTGCGGCCATCCTGCTCCAGCAGATAATCGTAAACGTAGTCGAGCGGCGGACGCCCGGCGGCGCGCGCGCGCGCGCCGACTGAGTCCGCAGGCACCGGGGAATAGTTGGGCGGATCGCCGAGCGGATACATGTGATCGAAGTCGCGCACCCATTCGGTCAGCCGCACGTTGGGGTCCGACGGCGTCTCCGCCATCAGTTTCGCGCGCAATTCCGGGTCGCGCATGCGCGCCACGCGTTCGGCCAGCGGCAGATGGGCGATGGCGCGGTAGCTCGCCGAGAACACGAACGGATGGGTCGAGCATTCGAGCCCGAACAGCGCGCCGATCGGCCGGTTGCAGACCTGCGCCTTCATGGACAGGCCCTCCTGATTGGCCTGCGCGATGTAATCGAGCACATGCAACGACAGGCCGTCCTCCCAGAACGGATTTTGCGCGAGGTTGAACGACACCGGCCGGCCCGATTCGGCGCACAGCCGCCGCCACATGGCGAGCGAGGCGGACGCTTCCGCCATGGCGTCATTGAAATCGTCGATGAACTGCAGCACTCCCTTGTTGGCTTCGCGCAACCCGCGCGCGATGCCAGTGAGCTCGTCCTCGTTGACCGTGATGGTCGGCGCCAACCGGCCATCCTTCAACCGATGCAGGATCGAACGCGAGGTGGAGAACCCGAGCGCGCCCGCTTCCACGCCCTCCTTCACGATCGCCGCCATCTGAGCAATATCGCCCGCCATGGCGGGCTCGCGATCGGCCCCGCGCATTCCCATCACATAAACGCGCACCGGCGCGTGCGGCACCTGCGCCGCGAAGTCGACGTCGGCGCGGCGCCGTCCGATGAAATCGAGGTATTCCGGAAAGGTCTCCCACTTCCAGGGAATGCCTTCCGACAGCACGATGCCGGGGATATCCTCGACCCCTTCCATGACGCGGATCATCAGCTCGTGTTGATCCGGCCGGCAGGGCGCAAAACCGACGCCGCAATTCCCCATCACCACCGTGGTCACGCCGTGACCGGACGAGGGCTGCAGCCGTTCGGCCCAGGTGATCTGCCCGTCGTAATGGGTGTGGATGTCGACGAAGCCCGGCGTGACCAGCTTGCCCTTGGCGTCGATCTCCTCGGCGCCGGCACCGGAGATCTTACCGACCTGCGCGATCTTCCCATCCTTGACGGCGACGTTGCCTTCAAACAATTCCCCGCCGGTCCCATCGACGATGGTCCCGTTGCGAACAACGAGGTCGAAATCGGGCATGACAATCCTCCCGCGGTGATGCGGTTTACAAAATCTCGGCTTGGCCCATTATCCGGTCAAGTCACAGCCGCGCGCGACCTCGGCACGGCGTCTCGGGTTGTTACCTCTCCCCGCATGCGGGGAGAGGTCGATTTTCGAGCGCAGCGAGAAAATCGGGTGAGGGGGACTCGCCGAGCACTCAGACTCTTGGAAAGGCCCCCTCACCCGGCGCTTCGCGCCGACCTCTCCCCGCACGCGGGGAGAGGTGACACGGTCGCAACGCTCGGCGCACAATCGCGCGGCTGAACCGAGGGAGAACACATGCGCGCACTTGTGTTGAGAAAACCCGCGTCCCCGATGCTGCTCGAAACGTTGCCTGATCCGGTGCCGGGGCCGGGCGAGGCGGTAGCGCGCGTCATCGCCTGCGGGGCCGGGTTGACCGTGCAGCACGTGCGCGCCGGCCGCGGCGCCGCGACCCTGCCGCGCATTCTCGGCCATGAGATTGCCGGCGAGATCGTCGCGATCGGGCCCGGTGTCGAGGACCTCGCGGTCGGCGACGAGGTGACGGCCTATTTCTATCTGACCTGCGGCAAGTGCCGCTGGTGCATCAGTGGGCGCGAGTCCCTGTGCGCCAATTTCGGCGGCTTCGTCGGCCGCCACATCGACGGCGGCTACGCGGATCTGATCAAGCTGCCGGCGCGCAACTTCTTGCGCCTGCCGCCCGAGCTGAAAGCGCACGAGCACCCAGCCGAGATCGGCGTCATCACCGACGCGCTGGCGACGCCCTACAAGGTGCTCCGCCGGGCTCGCGTCGCACCGACCGATACGGTCGCGGTGTTCGGGGCCGGCGGTGGGCTCGGCGTGCATATGCTGTTGATGGCGCGATTTGCGCGCGCCCGCGTGATCGCGGTCGACATCAATGCCGACAAACTCACGCGCTGCCGCCAGCTCGGCGCGTCCGACGTGGTCGATGCCAGCCGCCAGGACGTGGCGAAGACGCTGATCGACATGACCGGCGGCATGGGCGTCGACGTGGCGGTGGATTTCGCGTCGACGCCCGCGACCCAGGAAGCCGCGGTCGCCGCGCTCGGCACCGGCGGACGGCTCGCGATCATGGGTGGCTCGGCGCAGCCGTTCACGCTTGCGGCCGGCACCGTGATGGCGAAGGAACTCGAAATCCTCGGCAGCCGCTACGTCACCCGCCAGGAGGTGATGGACACGCTCGCGATCGTGGCACGCGGCGACGTGTGGCCGGTCGTGAGCGAGGTGGTCCCGCTCGAAGAGGCCGAGGCGCTGCATGACCGGATCGAGCGCGGGGAGATCTTCGGCCGAGCCGCGATCCGGATGTGAGACGGTCGCGGGCCAGGATGGCGGTTGCAGCAAACAATCGCGCAACGGGATCCTGGATTTTATGCAAAACGGACGCCGCGTGGGCTCATGGATGACATTGCTCCCATCGATGACATCCAAAATCGGATTGTGAACCATGACGTTCTCCAAGTTTTTAACCTGTGTTCTTCATCGACTTCGCCCCACGGTGATCCAGTCCGCTGCAGCGAACATGTTGGTCCCGGCTTGCTGGATCACCCGCTTGCGCGGGTGATGACATCGTGGGGATGGGCATTGCTTCGTTCCTGATTCCCAAAAACAAAACGCCCCGCGGCCGGGCGGCTGCGAGGCGCAATGAGCAACGTTGGCAATCTGACATACGTGTTGCTTATTATTTGTCAAGCCGGCATTTCTTTTCGCCCTCCGATCAGTTTTTGCATTCGCAACGCCACCAACCTCACCCACCGTGTCATCGCCCACGAGGGTCCGGCGCGAAGCGCAATGGACCCGAAAGCGGGCGACCCAGTACGCCGCAGCCGATCGGTTAGCCCGAGATTACTGGATCACCCGCTTGCGCGGGCGATGACACCGTGTGGGTTCGCATCAACTTCGCCCCAGTGTCAGCGCGGCGTCGCGGGCGTGCCCGCCGCCTTTGTCCGCGCACGCCGTGCCTCGTAGGCGGCCAGGTGGGTATAGGCGATACGCAGCAGCCCGCGGGACGCTCCCGGGTCGCCGCCGCGCCGCAAAAGGTCGCCCAGAACGTGATCAGCCTCGGTCGGTGCAGTGCGCTCGATATCCCGCAGCATTGAAGCCATGAACCCAGAGCCGGCGGCCGTGTACATGGCCCGGCTCATCCGCACGGCAGCCTCCCGCGGGGGGAAGCCATGCCGGGCGGCGATGGCGGCGCATTCGTCGAACAGCGCGGTCGCGAGATCGGCCCCGCCCGCCGCCACGATGTCGCCGATGCTTGCGCGCATCAGACAGGTGATGCCGGCACCGGTCGCGATGAAGACCCACTTCTCCCACATCTCCTGCAGAATGACGTCGCTTGCGCGGGCCTCGAATTTGGCACCGGCGAAAACAGACGAAATGGCTTTGACCGGCGCCGTGCCTGAGGCGTCACGGGTTCCGAACGACAGCAGGTGGCTGTCGTTGAGGTGCCGAACACGCCCGTCCGCATCAAGCGTGCTGGAGATCACGCACTGGCCGCCCAGTACCGCACCAGCACCGAAGCGCTCGTCCAGAATGTCGAGATGGCGCATGCCGTTGAGCAGCGGCAGGATCGCGGTGTCGGGTCCGACCGCGGGTGCGAACGATTGCATCGCGTCGGCAAGGTCGTAGGCTTTGCAACTCAACAGGACAAGGTCGAACGGTTCGTGCAGGTGCTCCGCTTCCACGGTCGGGGACGGCAGATCGACGTCACCGTGCGGGCTTCGGATCGCAAGCCCGCCGCGGGCGAGCTGCTCGGCGCGCCGGCGCCGGACCAGGAAGGTCACGTCGCGTCCGGCTTCGAGCAGGCGCCCGCCGAAATAGCCCCCGATGGCACCGGCGCCAACGACCAGAATGCGCATGGCACTTTTCCCTCTTGGCCGCACGGCTATGACCCGCGCCCACTCGAACCCACCGCAATTCACGCATTCAATGCGGCCTAGCTCGCGGTAAAATCTCGTGTTGAGACAATGTCAGTCGAGCGTGACCGGAGACCAGCTAATGGCCGCGTTGAACATCGCCGCACGCACCAGAGAGACGGCATAGGAGTTCCCAAATAACTGCAGCGTTTCCCTGGTCCCTCCTTGAACAACGACGACCGCGGCGGTCTGTTCGCCGTGTCGTGACAACATGCGTTCACGCACTTTTTCTATGAGTTGATCGATACCGATGGCGGACCAACATCCGCCTGGCCGATGATGCAGGCGCGCGGATAGCCTCCCGCGACAATCCTGTCCAGGATCGACTGCGCTCGATCGGGCGCACATGCGATCAGGAGCCCTCCCGATGTCTGTGGGCCGGTGAGAAGATGAAGCTGCCATTGAGGCAGGTTGGCAGGCAAGACGACCCCGTCGCTGTAGCTCGCCCAGTTTCGCGCCGATGCACCGGTGACGACCTGAGCAACAGGGCAACGGGACGCAGCGCGAATCGCGTCGCGGGGCGACAGCAGTGTCCGTCCCGCTCATCCTATGCTGCGTCGATGCGCGGCTGATCGCAGCGATGGCGCCGTCTCATGTGTCGCTCCATGGGACACTGGTCGGTTCACCCGGGTGGCATCACTTTACCTAAACCGGCGGGGGTGGTCAGGCCCCGGGTTGTTTGGGCAGGTTTCAATTGTAGTCTTTCGCCATCTTCAGGTACGATTGAACAGTAGGTCTCATCATTGGGTTCTGTCGCAAGCGTTGAACATCACGCCTCTACGCAGAACACAACGAAGAAAGAGGAGCGCGCATGGTCAAACGTGTTCTGGCTTACTTGGTCATCGCAACGGCAGTTATGTTCGCGGCTTCCAGCGCAAGCGCGTGTCCGAGCGGATACCATCAATGCGGGAGCTTCTGCTGCGGGAATTAGTCAGCTGAGGGCAATGCCTGCCTGAGGGGATGGATGAAGCGCTACTTCAGATATGCCGTAATCGTATTTTTCATTGCGGCGCCGATAGCGTTTTATTTCTGGTACACGCGCGACATCGACGAGGTGCAAAACGCGATCGTGCGGATCGGGTTCGACCCGCTTATTCCGCCGAACAAGGCATTGACGCTCGGTTCCTATTATTATGTGTCGCTCGACGGCAGTCGCCCACGTCCGGTGTGTAGCGCTGACCCCGATCGCGTCAAAGACATGGTGGAAACGTCCCCATTGCCCGAGATCGTGGCCTCGAAGCTGGTCAACGCGCACGCCAACATGCAGGCTGAGATGCTGCGCGCCGTGAAGGCTGAGGCCGCGATCGAAGACCAATTGGCCATCGAATATTCCTTCAGAGATACCAAGCTCTACCAAATGAACGGAGCTGACTTGGTGGCGATCGAGCACCTTCTGTTTGAGGAAACCAACTGCAATACTGCAATCTCAGAGTACATCAACAATGTCGGCTTGATCTGCCAGATCCAGTCGGCACTGATGGCAACGGTTAAATATGTGATCAAACGTAAAGACGGGCGCAAGATCACCGACGAGGACGCCGAGAAGATCAAGGGTGCGCTAGAGGTCACTACCGGTATGAAAGGCCTCACGGTAACGGAATCGAACATCGAGAGCTTGGGCCTGTTCTATGGCATCATATTCAAGCCGAAATGTGTGACCAATACGGACTTTGGCCTGGTATACCCGCAGACCAGGATGGACCGGTTTTTGCTTCATACCAGGCTACTGTGGAGGCGATTGTTTTCTTGATTTTTTGGTAGTCGACAGCGAGCCTGTCGTATCTGGTTGTGATGCGTCGACATTGCTTGATCTTGTTGAAGAACCGCTCAACCGGGTTACGTCCGCGATACAGATGGAGCGCACGCAGCCTGAAGAGGCTATTCGTATGAAAGGATGCGCCTCCAGTCGCCCTTCATGCTGATCACTTTCCAGTCGTTCTTCCTCGCCTCGTCGTAGAGCGCCTGGGTGAAGGTGCCGACCTTGCTGTCGGGCAGGCCTCGGGCCGGGCCGTAAGCGTACGGCCCCCAAATTCAATCAATCCTCGTCGTTGCGCGGACGAACGGCTGAATGGCGACTCCGAGAATCCGCTCTCAGGTGTGGTGCGG
Organism: uncultured Alphaproteobacteria bacterium; assembly: GCA_963833605.1. Lineage (GTDB taxonomy): Bacteria > Pseudomonadota > Alphaproteobacteria > Rhizobiales > Xanthobacteraceae > JAFAXD01. Next base: position 209,282 of record CAWHYZ010000022.1, on the reverse strand, counting down.
ATTGACGAGCCTAGCCGCCTGCTGATCGGTCTGCGCCGTGACCGGCGGATCGCCGACCAGCGTGCCGCCGTGGCCATCGCCCGCCTTGGTGAACTGACCTACGACGTACTGGCCGTTGCCCGCGGCCTCCGTGAAGCTCAGCGTCGTCGCCGAGCCGAACGCAATGTCACGCAGGTCGATGAAATCCGGCTTGCCGAAACCGGCCACCAGCCCGCCGTAGTGCATCGAGTCGTCGAGCTGCAGCGTTCCGCCGGCGTTCACCGCGAATGTCACCGGGGCGGCACCAGTCCCGCCACCGCTGGTGATTTCGAGGACGCCGCCGCTGATCGTTGTCGCAACCGCCACTCCGCCGGACATCACATATTCGAACCCGCCACTGTCGAGAATGGTGCCGCTCGCGCGCCCGCCGCTTTGAACGATTTGCTGCCCACCGCTGATGACGACGGTCCCGCTCGCCGTGCCGCCGGAATAGACGATTTCATCGCCACCGCTGCTCAGCGTGGTGCCTGACACCACTGCGCCGGAATAGACGAAATCAAAGCCGCCGCTTTTGACCGTGGTGCTGACCGCGTTGCCGTAAACGGACTCGTTCCCGCCGTTGACGAGCGTGCCCGTGGCCGCGCCGCCGGCCAGCACATAGGCGATGCCCGCATTGACGACGGTTCCAATCGCGGCGGCACTCGCGTTGACGATCTGCTGACCGCCCGCGAGTCTCGTGCCGTTCGCCGTGCCGCCCGCGTACACGATCTCGTAGCCGCCGCTGCTCACCGTCGTCCCAGACACCACACCGCCAGAATAAACAAATTCCAAGCCGCCGCTCTTGACCGTCGCCCGGCTTGTTCGGCCGTAAACGGCTTGCGTGCCGGTGTTGACCATCGTGCCGATACCGGTTCCACCGGACAGGATGTAATCGAAGCCGCCGTTGAGGGTCGTGCCAGTGGCGGTTGCCGACGCGTACAGGATTTGCGCGCCGCTGGTCACGACGGCGCCGCTCGCCGCTCCGCCGGATGAGACTATTTCGTAGCCGCTGCTGATCGTGGTGGCGCGTGCGTTGCCGCCCGAGAACACGAATTCGACGCCGGCGCTCCTGAGTGTCGTGCCGGTGCCGCTGCCGAGGATATCTTCAGTGCCGCCATTGACGATGGCGCCGCTGGTGGTGGCGCCCGGCAGGATGTATTCGACGCCGCCGCTGTTGACCGTCGTACTGGTTGCGCTGCCGCCCCCGTAAATGGCCTGTGCGCCTCCGTTGATCGTTGTTCCGCTGACCAGTCCGCCGGACGAGACGAGCGCATAACCACCGCTGAGAATCGCACCGAGAGCCTGGGCGCCCGAAAAGACGAATTCGAGTCCGCCGGTCCTGATGGTCGTGCCGCTCGCCAGTCCGAACACGTCCTGCGTGCCGCCGCTGATCATGGTGCCGCTGGCGCTTGCGCCGGACAGAATGTACTCGGCACCAGCGCTGGTCAGGATCGTGCCAGTTGTACTGCCGGATGCGTAGACCGCCAGCCCGCCACCGCCGCTCACGAATGTGCCGACAGCTTTGCCGCCGGCCTGCACGAGCTCGTAACCGCCGCTGACGATCGTGCCCTGCGCAGTACCGCCGGACATGACATATTGCAGGCCACCATTGTCGACGGTTGCACCGACTGCCCTACCACCTGCCGCAATGTTTTGCTGGCCGCCACTGCCGAGCACGGCGCTGCTCGCCACGCCGCCAGACGCGATATACTGGACGCCTCCGCTATTAATGGCGGCACCGCTGGCCGTGCCGCCACCGGATACAACCTCGAAACCGCCGCTCAGCGTAGTACCGATGGCCGAGCCGCCTGACATCACCTGCTCGAGGCCGCCGGTGACGGCGGTTCCGACCGCAAACCCTCCTGAGAACACGTTAAGGGTGCCGCCGCTCAGAACAACGACGCTGTTGCTGGTTTGGCCGGACAAGACGTTGATCGTTTGCCCGCTGTGGGCCGTCGTGGGAGTTGCAATGTCACACATTGAGCAAATGTTGTCCGCTTATCGCCCGATAGCAGCGTTTCAGCGGACATCTTCGGTCGGCAGCTTGGTGCACCAACAGCGGACGTCATGCATGATGCGGATTCGCTAATGTCCCAGGCTGCGGATCCGTCCGCCGCCGGCACTCGTCTGGGTCCAGGACAAGAGGACGTTCGTGGCTCCGGCATTGTCGGCGGTGATGTCCTTCAGATCCATGTAGGTGGACTGCGGGCGTCGGCCCCCGTTGTTCAATAATCACTTCGCCGCTGCGAGGACGAGCGCCGAATGGCAAGGCCGAGGAGCCGCCGTCAGATGTGGTGCGGATTGACGAGCCCAGCCGCCTGCTGATCGGTCTGGGCCGTGACCGGCGGGTCGCCGACCAACGTGCCGCCGTGGCCGTCGCTCGCCTTGGTGAAATTACCCACCACGTACTGGCCGAGCAGCGTGATGTTGGCGGAGTGAACGGTGTCCGCCACCGCCAGCGTTCCGCTGGTGCCGGATTGCGTCCAGCTCAGGGTCGTCGTCGCTGAGTTGAACGCAATGTCGCGCAGGTCGATGAAGTCGGGCTTGCCGAAGCCGGCGACCAGGCCGCCGTAGTGCACCGCGTCGTCGAGCTGCAGGATCCCGCCGGCACTCAGCACAAACGTCACCGCGCCGGTGCCGGTCGAGCCGCCGCTCGCGACCTCGAGCGTGCCGCCGCTGATCACGGCCCCGCTCGCGATGCCGCCGCTGGTGACGAGTTCGAGCCCGCCGCTGCCGACCAGGGCGCCGCTCGTCACGCCGCCGCTCATCACGGTCTCGGTGCCGCCGCCGCCGAAGGTCGTGCCACTCGCCACGCCGCCGGCGAGCACCTGGTCGGCACCGCCGGCGCGCAAGCTCAGGCCAACCACCTTGCCGCCCGCCCCGATGAAGGCGGTGCCAGCCACCACCACAGCGCTCGCCGTGCCGGCGTCCAGCAGCAGACCATTGGCGCTGATCGTCCCGCCGCTCGCCACCCCGCCGGCCGCTATGTTCTCCTGGCCGCCGAAGCCGACCACCGTGCCCTTCACCAGCCCGCCGGACGCCACGTAGGCGATGCCGCCGAAGTTGACCGCCTCGGCGCTGGCGACGCCGCCCGCGAGCGTCACCTCGACGCCGCCGTTGAGCTCCGTCCCGCTCGCCACGCCGCCGCTCTCGATGATGTCGGCGCCGGTCACATTCGCGGCGATGAAGCTGCCGCCTGATGAAATGAACGCGCCCGCACCGGTGTCCATGACGGCGCTGACCACCTGGCCAAAGTCGATCAAAACACTGCCGGCCCCAAGCTGGGCGCCGCTCGCCACGCCGCCGGAGGCGACATTGAGCTGGCCGCGCAGTGAAACGACGGTGCCGCTCGCGACCCCGGAGCCGACATATTCAACGCTGTTGCGCTCAACATTGGTGCCGACGGTGGCGCCGCCGAACACGGCCTCGACGCCGCCGCTCAACACGCTGCCACTTGCCACCCCGCCGCTCGAGACGATGTCGGCGGCGCCCGCGAGCACCAGAGTGGCGAAGGCGGTACCGGCAGATCTGACATAACCAGCCGCGCCGCTCATCAGCACAGCCGAAGTTGCGCTGCCGGCATCGAGCAGCACTCCACCGCCGCTCACCGTTACGCCGCCCGCGCTGCCGGCGACATCGACGTTGGCCTGGCCGCCGCTGAGCACGGTCGTACCTGATGCCAGTCCGCCGCTTCCAACATACTGAATTCCGGTATTGCCGACGCTAGCGCCGGTCGCGACACCGCCGCCAAGCACCGCCTCGATACCGCCACTGACCTGGGTCGCGGTGGCCGAGCCATGCAGCAGTTCAAAGCCGCTGGCCGCGTTGAGCACGATCCCGCTCACACTGCCACCCGCCGACACGTTGGCTATTCCGCCGCTGCCGACAACGGTGCCGATAGCGCTGCCGCCGGACGCGACGTTCTGCTGACCGCCGCTCGATAGAATCGTGCCACTCGCGGTTCCGCCGGATGCGATCGCTTGCACACCGCCATTGCTGATGCTGGCGCCACTAGCGAGCCCGCCGCCCAATACGGTCTGCATCCCGCCGGAGATGATAGTGCCGAGCGCAACGCCGCCCGCATCCACCTGCAAGCTGCCGCCGCTCGCGACCCGGTCGCCGCTCGCGCTTGCGCCCGACGCCACTTCCTCACTGCCGCCGCTCTGGATCGAGGCGTTGATCGCGGCGCCGCTGAACAGGATCTGCAGCGAGCCCCCACTGCTGACGGTGGTTGCGTCGGCAGTACCGCCAGAGGCCACCTCCAGGATCAGACCGCCGCTCGCCGCGATGCCGCTTGCCACATAGCCGGAACCGATTTCGAGGAACGCACCGGAAGCGAACGTCGTCTGGCTCGTGACAGCGCCGCCGAAAAGTTCGAGCGTGCCGCCGCTCTGGACCCCAACCGCCTTTGCGGTGCCGGCGAACAGCACCTGCATCAGCCCGCCGCTGCTGATGGTCGTTGCGCTGGCCAGGCCGCCGGACGAAACACGCTGGACGCCTTTGCCGACGATCGCGCCAGTGACGACCGCACCCGAATTGATGCTCTGCGTTCCGCCACTGAACACCGTGTTGGTCACCGACGCGCCGGAATTGACGTTCTGCAGTCCCCCGCTTTTCAATATCGCGCTGTTGGTCTGGCCGAACACGTTCTGCAGGCCGAAGATCGTTGCACGCCCGGCGACGCCGCCGAACGAAACGACTTCAGTGCCGCCGCCCGAAACCAGCGAACTGCCAACATGAGCGCCGGAAAGAACGTAAATGGCGCCGCCATTTAGAATCGTGGTGTCGAAACCGTGGCCGCCCGCGACCCCGCCGGATGAGACGAGTTCGCTGCCGCCGCTCGCAACAACTCCGGAATCTTCCAGCCCTCCTGGGAGGATATTGAGCGTGCCGCCGTTCACGACATTGGTGGATGTGACGAGCCCGGCGACGTTTCCGGCGCCGCCGCTCAGAACGGTCGTGACATTGGCGGTCCCGCCGGCCAGGACTTCGAGCGTGTTGCCGTTGCTTACTACAACGCCCGAACTGACGATGCCGGAGGAGACGAATTGCGTGCTGCCAGATGCCACCGTGCCGGTGATGGTCAGCGTCTCGGGCGCAAGAGCGCCCGCATAGCCGCCCGCATTGTAGCCAATCGGGGTGAGGGTGATGGTCTCGCTGAATGTTCCAGCGCTGACGGTGTCGATGGTGACCGAAGGCCCGTTGTTAATCTGGCCAGCGCCAACGCCTGCAAAGGCCGCGAAACCGCTGTTGGTGAAAGGGCCGCTTCCCGAAATCGCGAAGCTGCCGGAGAGCAGGTCGGAAGGCCCTGCGGCGCTGTTGCGCGCACCGAGTCCGACCGTGACCGGCCCTGAACCCTTGACCAGAGTGCCGAGATCGAGCGTGTAGGCATTGCCGCTGTGCGTCAGGGTGCCGCCGCCAAAACTTTCCTCGAACGCAGCCTGCGCGTAGTTGTTGATGGTCACCGGCAGCGTCTGCTGACCGAGGTCCAGCGGAGCCAGTCCATCGACATTGGTTCCATCGGATTGAATATCGATTGTGATACCGCCGACAACCCCTGCTGCTGCGGTCGAGTAGCCGAGGACAATCCCGCTGTTTGTCAGCTGCGGCACAACCTGGCCCGTGGTTCCACTGCCGGTGACACCACCGGCCGTCCCGATGACGGACGCAACGATGTTCTCGGAATAACCGTCAGCCGCAGCAGTGTTGGTGATCGGCAGCGTTTTGGTGGTCGGATCGCCCACGTGAGCAAATATCGGAGAGATCGAGGTGGCGCCCAGGCGGAACACCCTGCCGAAAACCTCGATCTGCTCACTCGGGAGCGGCTCGGTCGTGCCGCTCCCGCCGTCCGAAAACAGCATCAACGTCGCGAAGCCGCTCGCTGCACCGGCCGCGCTGGTGTTCAGGCCTACCGACAGGCTGGTCGCGTCGGTCGCGCCGGGGGCGAGTTGGTAGATCGTGCCGAACTGGGCCGCGGCGCCGTTGAGCGACAACGAAGCGTCGAGCGACGCCGCGCCCGCGACGGCCGCGTTGGTGACACTGATCGCCTGCTTCTGCTCCGAACCAACGCGCACGTTGCCGAAAACGATATTGGTCGGCGAATTGAGAACGGCCTGAGCGGCGAGCTTGGTCGAGTATTTGATCGTAAGCGTGAGATTGGAGAGCAGCGCGGAGTATCCGCTCTCGTTCAGATCCTGCGGCGTGAACGCGAGGGTTGCGCTGTTTGCACCGAGAGCGCCGGTGTTGACGGTCGCCTGTATGCCATCGTACACGCGACCCGCGGCAATCGGGACCAGCTGCCCAATTCCAGAGAACGTGACCGCACTGCCCCCGCTGGTCACTGCGAAAATGCCGCCTAGTTCGTCGGCCGGTGCCGCCGTGGAATTGGCAACCGCAACCTTGATCTGGGGTGTTGACCCTTTGGGAAGCGCGCCGAGGTCGAGCGTGTAATCATTGCCGCTGCTCGTCAATGTGCCGAGATTGGTGAGGACCTCGAAGGCCGGAATGGCCGGATTGCCGGGCTCGGGCTGGTCGTTGATGACCTTCACCTGTGCGGTGGCAGCAAAGATCGGATTTCCATCGGGCGTACTGATCGCGACCGCGAGATCCTCGCTTGGCCGCGTCCCCAGGGCTCCCTGCGGAACGTTTATCGTGAACTGACCCGACGTCTGGCCGGCAGAGATCACCAGTTCGCCGGACGGCAATCCGCCACCTAACGACGAGGCGTCGAAAAAGCCCGCTCCCGGCACAACGACGGCGTAATCGACGGGGGTACTGCTGCTGGATGCGCTGGTCAGGTAGACCTGGAACGTCACCGGCGTCGGCCCGGCGTTTGATTTCAACCAGCTCCGCCGACGGCGCACCGACGCCAACCGCAGCCGGTCCGGCTGCAGCCGGACTGATCTGCGCTTGCGTCGTCGATACGCCCTGCTGTTGCACATTGGCAGCCGTGGTGATGAAACTCGTGTCTCCGGTAGCGATGTAGTCGAGCTCGGCGTCGGCCACGAGGTTTGGGTCCGTGATTCCTGCCGCGGCGGCTTTGGCGGCGGCTTGATCGACAAGATTTTGCGGCAGGCTCGTCAGCGAAACGGAATGACCAGGAAAAGTCACATCCGTGAACGTGCCCGTGTTCTGTCCGGATCCATAATCGAGCAGTGAACTCGCGTCAGTTACCCGCCAGGCATTCGCGAATTCGCCGTAGAGCTGCGCGCTTGTGAGCGGCTGAGCGAGAACGGTCCCGTCGGCAAGCTGGAAATCGCTGGCTTGGCCGAGTTCGGGGCCCAATAGTCCTTTCACGAGCCCCGGCCCGTCGAACCCGCCGAGCGCGATCGAGACGTCGATGTGCGAGTTGTCGGTCACGACGTTCATCGACTCGCCGCTGTACCAGACGATCCGATAGCTCGTCGGGGAGAGTTCGAACAGCTGGCCGCCGTCGAGATTGACAACGGTGTTGGTCGGGCTCAGTGCCGTGAAAGCGCCGTTCACCAGCACGACATCGGGCCGATCTACGCCGAAAGTCACGCGATCCGCGCCGACCTGCGCGCCCACCATTGTCATCACGCTGACGGAGGCGGAGCTCCCCCACGGCTGCAGGCGCGCCTGGACTTGGAACGAGTTCTCGGACAGGATCGATTGCGTCAGGACGAATTCCCCGGCGGCCTGGAAGTCATAGTGCAGCCCATCATAGGTCGTCAGGTGAACGTCACCCCAGGCATTGCTGGGCGGCGGATTGTCCGGCCAGCAGGTGATGTATTTGAAGAATGTCACCGGGGGCCATTGCTTGCCTTGGAGGATGGCGCCCAAATACGCAAATGGATTTAAAAGATCGGCCTCCAAGTGCAGCGTTTTGGCAAATTCGTTGAAGTTAAAGATCTGACGATCGTTAAAGTCCTTCCAACCTTGCTTACCGTACGTGTTCTCTCCAACAAGGTTAATCAGCTGAACGCCCAGGTCAACCAACGCGAGAGGGGTACCGAACTTCGCGATCGCTCCTGCCAGTTGCAAAAAGCCTTGACTGGCCCCTAGACCTGATGCCTTCAATGCATCACTCAAACCGCCACTGTTAACGAATTCTTGCAACGCGCCCTGGCGAGCATTTTCCAACCGCTGAACAGCCTGTTCAATCCAGTGTTCGAGCGTAGCGGCATCGACCTCCTTACCTGCCAGCCCGATCATCTTGAAAAGAGAGGCCAGGGCATCGACGTTCGCGGCCTGGCTCATGACGGTATTGACTGTGGTGACCACTTCCTCATCGCAAGGATCCGCGAGTTCGTACGCCAACAGATTTCCGTCGGTTCCCAACAAGATGTTGTTGCCGTCAGCGATATCGTCGACCAACGTGCTGGGTTTGACGCCGAAGGTTCCAAGCAGTTGATTGGTGCCAAGTTTATGCTGGACCCCGGCAACGAGAGCGTCGTAGAGGCGCCCTGCGTCGCTCAGAATCCGGTCAGCGCCCGCGTTGTTTTGAAGGTCCTGTACGAGGTTTCCAGCCGGGAACTCGATCTGCCACTCGTCTTGTCCGTAACTCGTGTTTGCAAAGGTATCGAGATGGAGTTCCTGCTCCAAATTGCGCAGGTTTGAATTGTACTCAAAAGCGAAATTCAACAGGAATTGAATGTTGTCGAAATTGAATGTTCCATTTTCGATTTCCGCGTTTAAGGCGTTTGCAGTTTGCAAAATATCGGCATATTGCTGCGCCGAAGCGCCCTGATTGAACAGCGCGTATGTGCCGAGACCCTGAGCATAAAGATTGAGTACATCGCTCAGGATCGTCGTCGCGGCGGCGCCGTTATTGACATCCGCCGCAAGCTGCGTGGCGGCCTGGGTGGTCGCATCGAGCGCATTCTGATTGGCGAGACCTTTACTAAGGCCCACAATGTTGGATACCGCGGTTGTGGTAAGGCTCAGAACCGTCTCGGGCGAAGGGTCGCCGTTAACGTAGGCGGCGGTCAATGTTTTGTAGGCGGCCGCGAAATTATTGTACTGCTGCAGCGCCGTGTCACCGAGACTGGCTTGGACGATGCTCGGCATCGTGGCCGCGAGCATGCTTTCGGTGTCGTACCAGATCTGACCGGTACCGGCGCCGGCGCTTAGATCGCCGCCGAGCGCGTCCGCGGCAGCAATTGAAGACTGATACTGCTGTAGCGCTGTTGCAGTCGCGCTTGAATCGACGCCGGCGATCACCGACTTGTAGAGGCCTGCCAGATCTATTTGAACCTGGGTGGCGGATGCGCTGTTGGCGACATCCGTCCCGAGCGTGATTACGCTCGGCCCGGCGGTATAGGCTTGCTGCAATGTTGTGCCGCCAATCGCGCCCAGCGCGCCTGCTACGATCGTGTCGTACAGATTCGCAATATCACCGAGAATTTGCGAGCTTGCGGCGTTGGCGGCCAGGTCGTTCCCAAGCGTTGTGGCGGCCTGATCACTTGCGCTGACGGCTTGCTGCCAAGCTGGGCTGCTGATCGCGGCCCCCGCGATCGTGGCATAGAGGCTTTCGACGTCGCTCTTTAATTGATTGATGCCGGCTCCATTGCCGATGTCAGTACCGAGCGTGTTCGCTGCCTGCAGAATGTTCTGATAAGCGGCATGCTGTGCACCGTCCGCGACGCTGCCGACGGCGCCGGCTATGATCGTACCGAAGAGATTGACTGCTGCACTTTGAATCTGGCTGGTGCCGGCTGCATTGGCGATGTCAACGCCGACGTTGGTTGCGTTGGTGTTGCTGGTCTCATAAGCGCGTTGCCACTCTGCGCCGCCAAGCGTTCCGATCGCCCCGGCTACTCCGGTGGTGTAGATCCTGAGCGCATCTGACGTTATCTGGTCAGCTGACACGCCATCGTTGATGTCCGTGGTTAAAAGCCCGGATGCATCGAAGAGGCTGCCGTAAGGCACCGTGGTGTTCAGTACCAGCAACGTTCCACCGTTGAGGTCGCTCTGAACGGAGAATGAATTGCCGGTAAGCGCCCCGTTGATTTGATAGAACAGCGATGATCCGTCGCTTTCGGTCAGTTCGAGTACAAATCCCTCGATCGTCGCGCTCGTTACGATCGTGTTGACGAGATCGATCATATCATCCGGTGCAAGACCCGAAATCGTTCCAGTGAAGCCGGCCGGATTGTTCAGCGTCAGTGTTGCGTTGGTTCCGTTGAAAGCGACCGCCTGGGCGACCGCTCCGCCGACAACCAGATTGGAATTGGCATCGATGACCAACTGACCGTTGCCGGTGACCGGTCCGGTGACGGCCACGGTGCCGTTTGCCTCGATCGTTCCGTTGTCATTGATCGGGCCGGATATGGTGCCTGCCCCGATGAGCTTGCCGGTATGATCAATCACCACCGCGCCGAGCGCAGTGCCGGAACCGACATTGAGCGACTGGCCAGCCTCGGTGAGTGTGCCCTCGATATAGATCGTGCCGCCGCTGTTGGTGATCCCGGCGAGCGATGCGTTGGTCAGATTTCCGCCAAGGCGCAGCTCGCCGCCGGATAGAACATTGATCTGGCCCTGGTTCGACCATTGGGTGCCGGCGCTCGGCAACAGAAACGAAAAGTTGTCCATGACCAGCTGGCTGTTCGGGCTCGGCACGCTGCTCCAATGCGGATCGAGCGCTCCGAAAGCCGTGCTGATCTTGAGATCATCGATCGGACCCCAGTCTTCGGTGACAAGGCTCGATGACAGGTCATTGACCGTGAGTACCGAGGTGCCGGCGATCTTGCCCTGCACATAGCCGGTCAGGGTCACCTGCAGCGAGGATCCCACGCAGCCGCGAGATCGACGCTCTGGAAGATGAAGCTGCTTCCGTCCGCGCGTTTGATGTCGATCGGCTGCTGTGCGAATCCGTCGTAAGCGACATTGTGGCCAGGGGCGATGTTGTCGATCTGATAACCGGAATCGGCCGGCAAAGTCGTGCCGTTGAGCCAATCGAAGTTGTGGCCGGGCGTTTCCCAAGTGAATCCGTGATAGGGATTGCTAATCCCGAATTCGCCCGAACCGGTGAGATCCTCAAAGTCCACCAGCAGCGACTGATAGCCGAGCGCGAGTGTCCCAGCGCCGACTGTCACGGTTCCCGCAGCCGTGTTTGTGAACTGGGTCGAGCCGACCGCAAGGGTGTCGCCGTTGGCGACGCTGATCAGATGCTGGTTGGTGAAACTGGCTGCGGTGATGTCAAAGTCGCCGCCGGCGAAATTGGCATTGACGGTGCCCTGGTTGACGACGCTGCTGGCGGCAACGCTTGTTCCCAACGCGGCGAGCGCACCGGCATGCGTAATCATCAGGTTCGGGCCAAGGGTCAGCGTCGCGGCGGCCCCTGCCACGTCCTGGCTCAGGAGCGTGGCACCGGTGGTATAGCCGATCGCAACGGTCGCGCCGTCGAACGTCTGCGTTCCGACCAGCTTCAGGGTGCTGCCGGACCCGAGCAGGCCGATGGTGCCGCCGACATTTGCCCCGGGCTGGATTTGTTCGATACCCCCGCTGATCGTGGTGTCGCGCGCGCCGGCGCCGGCAGAGACATCCTGTTCACCGCCGGTAACAAGCGTGTTTGATGCAAAGCCGCCGGACGCAACGGACTGGTAACCGCCGCTCGCGATCGTCGCGGCCAGCGCGATGCCGCTGGAGGAGACATATTGGACGCCGCCGCTGCTGACCGTGGCCGCGCTCGCGGTGCCGCCGGCAAAAACAGCTTGCACGCCACCGCTGCTGATCAAGGTTCCGCTGCCGGTTCCGCCTGAATAGACGTCCTGCTCGCCCCCGTTCTGGACATTGGCGTTGATCGCCGTGCCGTACACATCCTGAACGTTCGCGCTCGCAACCGTCGCGCCGGACACGACCTGGCCGCTCGAAACAATGACGTGCTGGACCGGAACAATCGCTGTTCCAGCGCTGCCGTCCCCGCTCACACGGAACGTCACGTTGGCAAAGCTCTGCGCCGGATCGAGCTGCAGATTGTAGGCAGTTGCATTATCGATCACCTGCAGCACATTGCCGGAGGTGAGGGTGGCGGTGGCGCCGCTGACAAAGCCGACGGAAGCGAGATCGATGGTATCTCCGGCAACAAGCCCGCTGATCGTGTCGGCGGGGATCGACGGGCCGTCGATCTGCAGGATTCCGCCCGGACCCGCAAATGCGATTGCGATGCCCGCCACGGCTCCCGAGCCCAATTCCAGGCTTCCTCCGCTGATGATTGCACCGGCGGCGAGTTCCGTCGGGGACACGATCACGTGCGCGCCGCTGCCGATGATGGTTGCGCTGGCGGTGCCCCCTTGCACTATGTACTCGGTGCTCCCGCTGGTCAGAATGGTCCCGCTGACGAGACCTCCGGAGTAGAACGTCTTGGACGCCGAAGCTGAGTGTCGTCGCGCTCGCGATGCCACCGTTGGAGACGACCTGCGTGCCATTGATGACCGTCGTGCTGGTGGCGGCGCCGCCGGAAAGAAACTGCAGGCCTCCGTTGAGCACCGTGTTGCTTGCGATTCCACCTGGAAAAACCTTCTGCGTGCCATTCGCAATCGTCGTGCTGACGGCGGTTCCGCGCACAAGCTGAGTGCCGGACACGCTGGTTCCGGTAACGGTGGCACCCGATATGACGACCTGCAGGCCTTGGAATGCGATGGTGGCGCTGTTTGCGGTGCCCCCGGAGAACACGGCCTGCGCCCCGGCGCTGTTGATCTTGGTACCGATGGCGGTTCCACCGGCGTCCACCTCCTGGTAACCGCCGCTGCTGAGAATGCTGACGCTCGCGATGCCGCCCGAGAAGATCTGCTGCTCCCCGAACGACGCCATCGTGGCGCTGACGGCGGTACCATAAAGGTATTCGATATTCCCGCTGGTTACCGAAACATTGGAGATTGTCTGACCGGAGATCACGCTTGTGACCTGCCCTATCGCGATGGTAGTCCCACCTTGGAACCCGCCGAGGGGAGCAATATGGAATGTCTGACCAGAAAAATCCTGCCCGGGGTCGAGCTGCAGGTCATAGCTGCTCCCGTTTACACTCAACTCGAGCACGTTACCTGCGAGCAGGGTGACGGTGCCTCCTGCAAAGTCGACGCCGGATAAATCGATCACATCGCCGCGCGCAAACCCGCTGATCGTGTTGGCCGGCACCACCCCGCTGTCGAGCAGCAAGGTTCCGCCGCTGCCCGCAAAGGTGATCGCACTGCTGCCCAGTGAAGCGCCGCTCAACAGCTCGAGCGTTCCGCCGCTGATGATGGGATCGATGGACGCGCCACCGGACGTAATCAATGCCGAACCGGTGCTGCCGATGGTTGTTGCGCTGACGATACCTCCCGACTGCACTTGTTGATAAGATTGGCTGATCACTACGGTCGCGATGGCGGTGCCACCTGAATTGACCTCCTGATATCCGCCGCTGGTGACCAATGTCGCCGACGCAGTACCCCCGCTGAGAACGAGTTGCTCGCCGGCGGCCACGATCGTGCTGATCGCTGCGCCGTAGACGTTCTGCTGCCAGTTGACGGTCGTGCTGACCGCCGAACCAAACACGTATTGCGTCCCCCTGCTGACCGTAGCCGCGCTCGCTATAGCCCCCACATCGACGCCTTGGGCACCGTTGCTGCTGACGATCGTGCCGAACGCGACGCCTCCACTCGCCACTTCCTGATACCCGCCGCTGCTCAGCACCGTCGCGGTTGCGGCGCCGCCGGACAGCACGACCTGGTCACCAAAGTTCACGACCGTGGCGCTGACCGCGGTGCCAAAGACCTGCTGGACGTTTCCGTTGCTGATCGAGGTGTTGGAGACGGTCTGCCCGGACGAAACTGTGGTGGCCTGCCCGAGCGCGATCGCGGTGCCGCCATTGATGTCGGGCGCGAGATGGAAGGATGTGCCCGCGAAATTCTGCGACGGATCGAGGTGAAGGTCGTAGGCGTTGCCGTTTTCCGTGACCTCCAGCAAATTTCCGGCTTTCAGCTGGACTGCCGCCGCATTGCCGAGGTTTGTGCCAGCGAGATCGATCAGATCACCGACTGCAAACCCGCTGATCGTGTTTGCCGGAGGCGAACTGCCGTCGATCTGCAGTACGCCCCCAGTCCCAAAAAACGAGATCGGTGAAGTGCCGGCAGAAGCACCGCTTCTCAATTCGAACGTCCCGCCGCTGATCGCAACGCCGTCGGCGACGCCGCCGGAGAACACGTTCTCACGACCGCCGCTGCCGACGGTCGTGCCGGTAGCGACACCGCCGGCAAACACGAACATGTAGCCGTTGCTGAAGCCAATTCCGCTCAGCGTGGTGGCGCTGGCGATCGCGCCTGATGAAACGTATTCGGTGCCGTTGCTGACGTATGTCCCAATTGCGATCGCGCCTGATCCAATCTGTTGGAAACCGCCGTTGCTGACGGTCGTGGCCGTCGCCGTTGCCCCGGAGCTCAGGTACTGCTGACCACCGGCGAGGATCGCGCTCAGGGCCGTACCGCCCGCGGAAATGGTCTGCTTGCCCTGGCCGCTGACCGTCGTTGCGCTCGCCAGGCCCAGAACGATCTCGGTTCCGCCGGTGCTGATGGTCGCGCTGGTGTCGAGGCCGCCCGACAAAATCTCCAGAGTGCCGCCGTTCTGGACGGACACGTTGCTGCTCGCCTGCCCGGAGGAAACAAAAAGTGTCTGTCCGCTGCTGACGGTCGTCATGGCGTATTCCTCACGATGCGGATTTTTCCGATACGGCTGGGGATGGAAGTGCGAGAATCAGATGGTTGGGCGAGGGGCGCGAAATTGAACGTGGCCTGACGCGCGTGAATGCTGGCGCATCGCGTCATCGCGCTTGTGATCCAGGCAAACTGAGCAGTCTGCATGGTGCCTGCCACCCACAGCTCCGCTCCCGTTGCCGGACGCCGCCGCCACGGCAAACGAAAGGCCCGTTCGCGGAACGTCCACGATCGAATAAGTCGACCCCAAATCCCGGGAGGTTGGCTTCGCGGAGCTGCGCAGCCGGAGGTTTTTTGTAATTATTGCCAGAACGGCAAAATGACGATGACGCTACCCGCCAAGCTAACCAAACGTGGGCACCCAGATCAACTTGAATCAGCCGACGAGGACACAGGTTTCACACATCCTTACCTGTGTCTGCATCGCACGCTGCGTGCCAGACTGTCTGTCGGACGCTCGGCGCAGTTTTCGCGCTGCAGCTCTGTGAAAGTTAGCGCTTTTGGAGCATGTTCGAAATTCCCGCCGCAGAGTTGCAGATATGAGATCCCCCGACGCGAGTCGCGATGCACACGACGGCGCCGGGATCACGAGCGCATAAGGCGCGTTGCCGGCCTGCTTGAGCAACTGCCCGTGCCGATGCCCGATACCAACCGCTCGCCGACGCGCTGGATGCTTTGTTGTTGTGATGTGCGGCAGGAGTTCTGCTTTTGCCCTGAGAGCCGACAAATCATTGCATCGCAGCGAAATGATGCGAAGCTTGATCTACAAGCACTGCACCGGGTGCGATCTCGCCTGGTCGGGCAACGAACGGCTGTGATCAATCAGATCCGCGGCTTTCTCTTGGAGCATGGCATTGCGGTACGTCAGGGGCTTCGCTTCCTCCGCCAACAACTTCCAGATATCTTGGCTAAACGCAGCGACGTGTTGTCACCTCGTATGATCAGGATCATGGAAGACCTCAGCGGCGATTGGCGCCGCCTCGATGAGCGCATCGAACACATCACCAAAGAGATAGAGGTTCTGGCAGACACCGACGTGAACTGTGGACAGTTGATGACTGTTCCGGGCATCGGCCCGATCGTTGCCAGCGCCACGGTCGCGGCGATCGGCAATGGAGCTGCCTTTGCAAGAGGGCGAGACTTTGCCGCGTGGCTTGGCCTAGTGCCGAGACAGATGTCGACCGGTGATCGCACGATCCTTGGCCGCATCACGAAGCGCGGAAATCGCTATCTGCGTATGCTCTTCGTCCAAGGCGCTCGCGCCATTCTGCTCCGACCGAAGAGTTGGGCAAAGCATAGCTTTGGACCCTGGCTCACGACTGCGGCGCGGCGTCTACATCGCAACATTCTGACAATCGCGCTCGCCAACAAGCTGGCGCGGATCGCTTTGTCTGTCTTGATCCAAGGCCGCTGCTACGAAACGCGCATCGTATTGGCAGCCGCATAATTGAACAGAGTGGCGTCTACCGAGGGAGACCAACGTGGATAGCTAACGTCAACGACCCGGACTCTGTAATTCCCGCCGAGGTTGGCGAGTTGGATGGAGGAGATGGAGAAACGGTCTGACCGTCACATCCGTGATCTGGTGGCACATACGGCCTTCAAGGGCCTAGACGCGAATGAGATCGGGTGTGCGCGGATATCCGTGATGGCCGGGTGCAATTGCTCCCTTCAAAGGGCCGAATACAGATGAGCAAGACCAACTATCTCCAGGCCGTCATATCCGACTTGCAACGCACGGCCGGTCCATACAGATGTGCCATGTGTGGACGGCTCCGAGTTGGCAAGGAGAATCTTCACGTTTGCAGGCTTGGTCGGTGCAGCCATGTGTTCGGCCTACGTGCGCGGTTGACATGACCGCTGGCCATAATGCCCTCCGCGGATCAGGTCCCGGTCATAACCTCGCATTCGACAATGCGCTGGCACAAGTGGGTTGTCCTGATCGCCGGATCGACTGGCTCTGCATTACGTGCTGTTCGCCCTCCCAACCTTCACATCACGCCGGATGTCCGGCGCAATCTCGTTTACGCCGCAAGTGCGACGGGTTGCCTATAACGCTCGCCCCTGGCCATCATGGCCCAGGCCATTCTGGCGATCTTGTTGGCAAGCGCGATGGCGGCAACCTTCGTTGGCCGCCGTGCAAGCAATGCCGCAAGCCAGGGGCGATGCTTGGTTCCGTGGATCTTGGCGTAGCGGATGACGGCGAGTGCACCGGCCACGAACAGGCTACGCAGATAGCGGTCACCTTGCTTGCTGATACTGCCGAGTTTGTCCTTGCCCCCGCTCGAGTGCTGCTTCGGAACGAGCCCGATCCAAGCCGAGAAGTTTCGTCCCGATCGGAAGGTCCTGGGGTCAGCGACACTGGCGACCAGAGCGGTCGCCAACATCGGACCGACCCCGGGAATGTAATGAAGGCGCTGGCTCGTTTCATTGGACCGGTGCCAGGCCATGATCATCCGATCGAACTTCACAATCTGCTCCTTCAGGATGAGCAGTTGGGCGCCGAGTGCGGCAAGGCATGCGCGCGCAATCTCAGGCACCCGTTTGTCGCTCGGGTCGGCAACAACATGGAGCAGTTCCTCGACTCCTCTGCGCCCGACCGGCGCGACAATGCCGAACTCAGCGAGGTAGGCTCGGATCGAATTAATCACCGCGGTCTGCTGGCGGATAAACAGATGGCGCGTGCGATGAAGCATCAGGCAACTCTGCTGCTCAGGGGTCTTGGTTGGCACAAACCGCATGGTGGCTCTGGTGACGGCTTCACAAATCGCCTCAGCATCGGCCATGTCGTTCTTCTGCCGTTTGACGTAGGGCTTCACATAGGCCGGCGGCATCAGGCGTACCGTATGACCGAGCGCCGTGAGCTCGCGCGACCAATGATGCGACGATGCGCAGGCTTCGATACCAACCAGGCATGACGGCAGCTTCTGAAAGAACGCCAGAACGTAGCGGCGCTTGAGCTGACGGCGGATAATCACATCGCCTTTCGCATCGATGCCGTGGACCTGGAAAACAGACTTTGCGATGTCGAGACCAACTGTAGTGACCGTTTGCATGACTTACTCCTCCGAATCATGGGGGCCTTAGCAGCACCCACGTCCATGGCACTCATGTGCCGGTGGAGGAGCCGTCCACAGCATCACAGCCAGACTGTGCACTGCAGCAAACAGCCCCTCTATTCAATAACCTCGTCGGCACGGGCAAGCAGCGAGGGCGGATAATCTGGGCTCTTAGCCAGACCTGCTACCGCACAGTGTCCGCCGCGGTTGAAAACGCCGCACCAACCAAAAAGCGGCTGGTATCGCGATCAAGGACCGTTTGCCCATTGAGCACAACCCGGCGAATCTTGTGCTCGGCCCTCAGCACTGAGATATCGCTGATGGGATCGCCATCGATTACAACGAGATCGGCATTCTTGCCTTGCTCCAAAGAGCCGATACTGTCGTCCAACCTCAGCAATCGAGCGCTGTCCAGCGTTGCTACCCGAATCGCCTCCTGCGGTGACAGCCCCATCTCCACCAGGTGTCCCAGCTCGTCGAGATTGTTGCCATGGCGCGTGAACGGCACGCCGGAGTTGGTCCCCATCGCCAGGCGAACCCCGGCCCTGTGGGCCGCCTTGAAGCCGGACACGTGGGCGTGGATCGCCGATTGCGCTTTCTCGGCAATGTGCGGCGGAATGCCGGCCGCGACACCGTACGATACGACATTGCGGACCGCGGCCGAAGTCGCGACCAGCACCGTGCTCCGCGCCAGCATCATGTCGATGCCTTCCTGATCGATGAAATAGGCGTGCTCGATCGAGTTGACGCCGGCCGCGACGGCCCGCTTGATGCCTTCCGCGCCATGCGCATGCGCATTGGCGGTTTTGCCGGCCGCATGGGCTTCCTCCACCGCGGCCTGCATTTCCGCCACGGTGAACTGCGGATTGCCGATGTCGGTGCCGCGCGTCAGGATTCCGCCGCTGGCGATGAGCTTGACGTTGTCGGCCCCGGCCTTGAGCTGCTCGCGCGCCGCGCGCCTGACCTGGTCGGCGCCGTCGACCTCCCGGCCGAGCAGATGCCAGCCGTGTCCGCCCGTCATGCACAGGGCGCGGCCGCTCAGAATGAGGCGCGGCGTGAGGCACAAGCCATCCTCCGCCGCACGGCGCAGCGCGAAGTCGATCTGATGCGGCGTCCCACAATCGCGAACAGTCGTCACGCCGCTGTGCAGCGTGTTGAGGGCGTTGATGGAGGCGTGCATGAGCGCGACCATCTGCTCCACCGGCGAGACGATGGCTACCGGCGCGGCCTCCGCCCGCATGGTGAGATGGACATGGCAATCGATGAACCCGGGCAGCACGGCACGGCCGGCAAGATCGACGTGACGAATGCCGGCGGAGGACGAGCCGCGCTTGGGATCGCCCGCTCCGACCGCGACGATCGTCGCACCCTCGGTGATCAGGTAGCCGTTTGCGATGTGGCGCTGGCCGTCGATAATTCTGCCGTTGGCATAGACGGTCGTTTCCGGCATTGACGGCATGTTCTTCCCTTCCCGTCATCGCGTCATGTAGCTCGGCAGCCAAAGCGACAACGCTGGAATTGCGATCAGCAGGGCCATGACGATCAAGTTGATGACGATGATCGGAACGGCGGCGCGCGTGATCTCCCCCATCGATGTGTTCGGCATAATGCCACGCACGACGTAGAGCAAAATACCGAAAGGCGGCGTGATCTGGGCCAACTCGACGTTCAACAGCATCGCCGTGCAGAACCAGATCGGCTCGTAGCCGAGCGCTTTCACCACCGGGATGAAAATCGGGATCGTCATCATGATCAGCGGAATGCCGCCGATCGGGCCGCCAAGCACCAGCGTGACGAAATGCATCAGCACGATGACCCAGATCGGCGGAATGCTCAGAGACTGCCCGCTATGCAGCGACGAGCTTTTGTGCCGAGCCAGTGTAGGCCAGCAATTGCGTGAAGGCCTGCGAGGCCGCAAGGATCGCCAGCACCATCACCGAAATCTTCAGCGTGGAAAACATCGCGTCGCGCGTGGCCGCCCAGGTCAGCCGGCCATAGATCGCCGCCAGCGCAAAAGACGCAAAAGTGCCGAGCGAGGCAGCCTCGGTCGGCGTCGCCACGCCGAAGAAAATCACCGCGATCATCGCGACGATGAGGACCGTAAGCGGAACGACATATTTTATCGTCAAAATCAAGCGTTCGTTCAGCGGAAGCTTTTTCGCGGTGTATTTCGGCGCCGCACTTCGGATCGATGATGCACACGCCGACGATGTAGATGAGATAGCACAGCGCGAGCACGAAGCCGGGAATCATGATCGCGATCAGAAGTTTGCCGACGGATACGCTCGCGATCACGGCCAGGATTACGCCAAGCGCGCTGTGCGGCATCATCACCGCGAGACCGCCGCTCCCGAGCAATGGGCCGACGCTCATCTTCTTGCTGTAGCCGCGCTCCTGCATCGCGGGCGCCAAGGTCCGCGTCAGCATCGCGGTGGTGCCGATGCTGGCGCCCGACAGCGAAGCCAGGATGGTGCCGGAGCCGACGGCCAGCAGCGCCAGGCGGCCGGGAACCGAGCCCAGCCAACTGTCGAGCGCGTCGATCATCTTGGTGACCAGGCCCGTTCGAAACAGGATCTCGCCTTGCAGGATGAACATCGTGATCGGCAGCAGGACGAAAACCGACAGGCTGCCATAAACGCTATCGATCAAAAGCTCGAACCCTGCGGCCCCCATGAAATAGCCGAGGAAAATGACGTTGGTGCCGAAGAAAGCGAAGACGACGGGAATGCCGAGCAGGACGAGAACAAAGAAGCTCGCCATCAGCAATGAGAACGCGGTGTACCACTCCATGACCGGCTCTCAGATTTCCCCGCCGCCGCCGCCGTCCGACGTGCTGCTCGGAGCCGATCCGGGCCAGCTTTGCTTGCGCAGAAGCTGGATCAACCAAAGCAGGCTTCCGAACGGGAATGACCAGATAGATGTAGAAGATCGGCACACCGGGCAATTTGAAAAAGTCGTAGGCATTCTTCGAAAAATTGTCCCATGTCGCGAGCGTGCCGTACCAGGTCAGCAGCCCGCAGGTCACGATCGCCAGTACCCAGCCCAGCCGCTGCGCCCCCCAGTTCACCCACGGCGGCAAGCAACGTGACGATGGAATTGTCACTGGTGTGGCCGCCCTCGCGTTGCAGCCATGCCACGCCCGAGGAACGTCAGATAGACCAGACTCCACTCGTTGAGCGGAGTGATGACGCTGAACGAGATGTCGAAGAAATATCGGCAGATGATCTCGACCGAAACGCTGACCACCTGGAAGCCCAGCAGCGCACAGCCGACCCAGGCGCAAGCGTCGAGCAGGCGGTCGAAGAACTCGGCCGGCCGCTTCGGCAAGGCTCATGGTCTCACTCCCCCATCGACACTCGTGCGGCCTCACCGCGTCAGTTGCGGACGATCAACGATTTGATCTTGGCCATCTGCTCGGGGCTGATCTTGCTGCTCAATGCCTCGAAGCGGGATTCATTCGCCATCGTCATGCCACTTGCTTGGCCTCGTCCGGCGAAAGGTTCGTGAACGTCATGCCGGCCTTTTCCAGTTTGCCACGCTCCGTCGCGATCAGATCGGCATCGACGCTTGGCCATATCCTTCTCATTCTCGATCTGGGCGTCCATCAGGATCTGCCTGCTGCTTCGGCGTCAAGCTGTTGAACTTCTTCAGATTGACGTAGATGAACGTCGTGTGGGACGGCCAGAAGGCGTCGGCGAGAACGAACTTCGTGACCTCCTGCAACCCCATGTCATAAACGAAGATCGGATACGGCGCGGCGGCGACGATGCCGCGCTCGAGCGCGCCGTAGATTTCAGAAATGTTCATTCCGATCGGAACCGCTCCAACCCTCTTGAACAGCGGATCGTATCCGGAGTGCGAGCGGATCTTGATGTTCTTGAAGTCCGCAAGCGTCCGGATCGGCTGCTTGGAGAAGATGTAGAAGCCGGAGTGCGTCGCAGTCCGGCCGATGACCTTCACGTTGATCTTCTCGTGCGCCTTGTCGAGCAGAGCGAGATAGCCGTTGGCTCCGCTCCTCGGTCGGAGTGATGTCGGACAGGCCCGACGTGTCGATCTCCGGAACGATCGGCGTGTGCACGGAGAATGTCATGACGACGTCGACCAGCCCTTTGCTCAAGGCGTTGATCTGATCGCTGACCGGAAAGACCTCGGGTCCGCCGAGCAGCTCGACCCGGATTTCGCCCTTGCCAGCGGTATTGACCCTGTCCACCCACTTTCTGAAGATCACCATGCTGTCTTCGACTTTCGACAGCGGCGCATAAGTGATTGCCTTGAGGACCGTTTCAGCTGCGGACGCCGGCAGACGAAACCCCGCAAAATGCCGACACGACGCCGATGGCGAGGAGCTTTGCCAATTTGCTGCGCATGCTCAGACCTCTCATTGCTGATCAACTTCATCCTTGCATATCGAATTCGAGACCGACATCTGCCGCGAGAGCGCGACGATATATTTCCCAGCCGACGACGACATCCGTGCTGGCAATTCCGCACACCGCGACGATGCTTCGATCCGACGCCGAAGCCCGCGGCAACTTTCCCACGACGATATCCTGGATCCGCACGGACTTCTTGAGCGCCGGAAATGCGGTCGCCCGCTTGGCCTGGACCTGGTCGGCAAAATTCGCAGGGTTGTCGGCGGCCACTCGATCGACCGACGACAGCACGTCGTCCTGCCACGAATTCACCAAATCGAGCGGAATGAAGAGCATGCCTGGCGCAAACGCCTCGCCTGTCACGGGCTTGACGGGTCCTGGAGGCATGGACGTCACCACGATGTCCATATTGCGGACCGCCGCAAGCGGATCATCAACAGGCGTGATGGTCCAGTTTCCCTCCTGCGCCATCTTGGCGCAGAACTCCTCGCGGGAGCGGCGCGTTCGCGACGACACGAACACCTGCTCGATCGATGGAAACGTCGCGCTCATGACGCGCAATGACCACAGGCCGAGTCCGCCGCATCCGATCAGACCCAGCGTTTTCGGCGGACGCGGCACGAGATATTTCGCCGCGACGGCAGCACAAGCGGCCGTGCGCAGGAACGTGACGTACATTCCCTCCATGATGCAGCACGGCAGGCCGTGCTCGGGATCGTTGAGGATGATGATGCCCGTCGAGTCCGGCAATCCGCGCGTCGAAATTGCCGGGAAAATAGGAAACCCACTTCATCCCGAGCGCGCGGGCATCGCCCACCCAGGCCGGCATCGCGTGGAGAAAGCGTATTGGCGCGGTCCGGATGAACGCCGATCTTGGTGGGCACTTCGGCTTTGCCCTCGGCGTCAAGGCGATAGGCTTGCTCGACCAGATGCCACGGCCTCCGGCAGTGTCGGAGCAACCGAGCGGATGTTCTTTTCGCTGAGCAGCCGGATTTTCATCGGCTTTTCCTCGATCATGAAACGATATAGAGGCGCCAGTCCGACCCAGCGGAAAGCACCTCGCAAGCCGACGGGCGAATGACGACATGCTCCTCCGGATTGAGCAAGCCATCCACGCTTTCGATTTTCGGCTCCGGCGTCAGCGCCATGCAGACCTCGAGAATGGTGTCGTCGGTCGCCAGAGATCGACGGCGGCTCGTTTTCAAGCCCGATGCCGTGGCCAATGCGCTTCGATGGATGGTCCGAATAGTTTCGCCATTCGGGATGCTGGGCGAGACGCTGCTGGGAGTACTCGAACAGCTCGCGCACCGACACACCGGGCTTCATGCGCTCGATGATCTCGCCGAGAAGGCCCCACATGCCGTCATGCTCGGATTGCTGACGCGCCGAAGGCGCGCCGAAAACCGCGCGGCGGGCGAAATCCATCTTGTAGCCGGAATAGGTGCAGCCGCCGTCGATGTACAGCACGTCGCCGTTCTGGAAGGTCCGGTTCGGTCCGGTGGCGCCGAGGACCATCGGCGGCTCGGAGCTCAAGTCGCCGCCGCCTTCGACATAATATCGCAGCACGTTCTTCTGTACGGTGGACGCCGCGATTCCCGGGCGCAGATCCTCGAAGGCCCGCCGCCAGGCAACTGCGCCAATCTCGCAGGCCTTGCGCATGCAGTCGATTTCCCACTCCGATTTGATGAGGCGGCAGCCCCACACGACCGGGCCGGAGTTGACGAACCGCGCCTTCGGCACCTGCTCCTTCAGCAGTTCGTAATCGACAAGCGCAATGCCGAGCCAGGTTTCCCGCCCAAGCTCGATGCCGAGCTTTCCGGACTCGAGGCCCTTCTCCTTCAGGATGCCTGCCACGCCCCAGTCGACGCGAGGCTCCTTGGTGAATGGCACCTCCGGATAGATGCGGCGATCCGCAACCCAGGACGGGAAAGGCTGCTTGTAGAGTCTGCGCGAACATGTCGGGGCCCGACCACGTGATCAGCGCGGGCTCGCCTTCGAGAGGCAGCACGAAGATCGATGGACGCGAGCGCATCCAGGAAGCGACCTTGTGGCCCGTGAAGTATGAGTAGTGCATGGTGTCGGTGACGATCAGGCCGTCCATGCCGCGTTCACGCATCAACGCGCGCGCACGCTTGACGCGGTTGGCATATTCATCGGGCGGCATTGCTGACACCGTCGAACGTCCCACTCCCCTATACCGGGGTCCGCCATTCGCTCCAGCTGTTGGTGCGACCATAGACCACGTCGAAAAAATCCTTCTGGATCGCCGCGGTCAGCGGTCCGCGCCGGCCGTCGCCGATCTTGCGGTTGTCCACCTCCACGAGCGGGGTCACTTCGGCGCCCGTTCCAGCAAAAAACGCCTCGTCCGCGGTCAGCATATAGTCTCGGGAAAACAGCTCCTCGCGCACCTCGATGTCTTTCGCCCGCGCCAGGCGGATGACCGCATCGCGGGTGATGCCTTCGAGGAGATGGGTGAGCGGAGGTGTCACCAGAGCGCCATCGCGGACGAGGAAGATGTGCTCCACCGAACCTTCGGCAACGTGACCGTTGGCGTCGAGAAGGATTGCTTCATCGTATCCGTCGCGCTTGGCCTCGGTCCGCGCCATTTGGAACAGCATGTAATTTCCGCACGCTTTGGCCTTCGACATGTTCGTATTGATGTGATGGCGCACGTAACTCGACACCTTGGCACGGCTGCCGTTTTCCAAAGTACCATGTCCGACGTACTCACCCCAATGCCAGACGGCGATGGAGACATCGATCTCACAATCCTCATAAGCCAGTCCCATGCCGCCCGAGCCAATGTAGGCGATGGGACGGATGTAGCACTGCTCGAACCTGTTCGCGCGAATGATTTGGCGGGTCGCTTCAGTCAGTTGTTCGATGCTATACGGGATTTCAAATCCGATAATCTTGGCCGACCGGTGCAGCCGGGCCAGATGCTCCTTCAGCCTGAAGACCGCGGGACCGGAGGCCGTCTTGTAGCAGCGCATGCCTTCGAACACGCCGAAGCCATAGTGCAGCGTGTTGCTTACGAGATGGACATGCGCGTCGTTCCAATCGACGATCTTACCGTCCATCCAGATTTTATCTGCTTTTTCCAAGCCTGATCTTCCCCAACTTTCAAGCTGCGGCGCGCCCGTTACCGCTTGGTCGCTTCTCTTTCCACCATCGTCTTGCCGCCGATCGCCACCGTGAGAACGCGGCTCTTGTCCTGGAGAATGCGAACGTCCGCGAGCGGATCGCCGTCGATCACCACGAAGTCCGCGAGCTTCCCAGCCTCCAGGCTTCCGATCCGGTCGTCCATTCGCAGCAGCTTCGCGGCATCGATGGTCGTTGCCGAGAGCGCCGCAAGTGGAGAAAGCCCCATCTCAACCAGATAGACGACTTCGTCGAGATTGTTGCCATGATCCGTGAACGGCACGCCGGTGTCGGTCCCCATCGCAAGCTTCACGCCGGCCTTGTGGGCGCGTTTGAACCCGTCAATATGCGAATCGATGGCGGACTGGGCCTTGCGGACCACATCCGGACGGATGCCGGCGGACGTGCCGTGCTTCACCACGTTGCGGACCGCTGCCGAGGTCGCGACCAGATATGTGCCGCGATCGAGCATAAGTTGAATGCCTTCGTCGTCGAGCAGATAGCCGTGCTCGACTGAATTGACTCCGGCCTTGACCGCATTCTTGATCGCGGTCGTGCCGTGCGCATGCGCGCACGACGTCTTGCCCGCCGCATGCGCTTCATCAACGGCCGCGCGCATTTCTTCGATGGTGAATTGGGGTGCGCCAATCTCGGTACCCGGCGTCAGGATGCCTCCACTTGCGATCAACTTCACGTTGTCGGCGCCCGCCTTGATCTGTGCGCGTGCCGCGCGCCGCAGTCCGTCCGGGCCGTCAGCCTCGTAACCCAGCGTCCAGCCGTGTCCTCCAGTCATGCAGATCATCATGCCGCTGAGGACGAGGCGCGGCGTCGGGCACAATCCCTGCTGTGCCGCAGTCCGCAGCGAAAAATCGATGCCGCCGCGTGACCCGCAATCGCGGATCGTGGTGACGCCGGCTTCCAACGTGCGGCGCGCGTTGCGCGCGGATCGCAACACAGCGACTGCATCGGTATCGGCCGCAGCCTGTGCGCGGGGGTCGGCAACGCCATCGTTGCGCAGATGCACGTGGCAATCGATCAGTCCTGGAAGGATCGACTTCGACGCCAGGTCCTTGCGGGCAATCGCCTCTCCAAGCGCAGGCGGATTGCCCCGGCCCACCTCCGCGATCTTGTCGCCATCGACGATGACGTAGCCTTGGTATGCTTGACCGCGCCCGTCGATCACCTGACCATTGACGTAAGCCGTAACCATTAATTGTCCTCACCGGATGCCTGGCGATCGAGCCGACGCCACTTCCGGAATGTGTGTAGCAACCGAATTCCTCGATGCAGCCGTGGATAGCTTCTGCCGCTTATCGGCCTCCCGCCATTGCTTTTTCGCTTCAATGCCATAACAATTATGCATGGCCTTGGATCATCGTGGGCTCAATGCGTTTTTGCTGGTCGCACGCCTGGGAAGTGTCGGGGCAGCCGCGACGTCTTTGTCGCTGACGCAACCGGCTGTCAGCCGCACGCTGCGCAAACTTGAACAACAACTTGGCGTGCAATTGTTCGTGCGCCATTCGACAGGAATGGAACTCACGGCGTTTGGGCGGTCGCTTTTGCCACACGCCGCGCTTCTGGAAACCGGGCTGCACCGCGCGCTGGAGGAAATCGATCTTTTAAAGGGCGCATCCAAGGGGGTGGCGCGCGTCGGCATCCTTTCGAGCTTGGTACTCGACCATTTGCCGACGGTCCTGAACAATGTGCGTTCGAAGATGCCAGGCATTCAGCTTCACGTGGTGGAGGCGCCCAACCACCAGCTGATCCGTTCATTGCTTCGTGGGGAGATCGACTTCGCCATCGCGGCCGTTTCACCGGACCTGGCCGAGGAAAATATCCGCGTCAGCACGCTCATGAATGACGACATCTGCATGGTGGGGCGCGCGGAGCATCCGATCTTGAGGAAAAAGTCGGTGACGCCAAATGAACTCTGTCAATACAGCTGGGCCATGCAGGAGAAGGGCGGCGCGATCTGGCGGTATTTCCAAGCGTTGTTCGCAAGCGCGGATCTGGATCCACCGATGGTAACTCTGACGGCCAACTCCATTCAGACGCTGAAAGCCGTGATTGTGTCCAGCGACCTGATCACCGTGCTGCCACGCATCTCCATCCGAAACGAAGAGAAGAATAAGGTCTTGCGGCCGATTCCGCTTCGCAGCGCCCAATGGCGGAGGCAGCTCGCCATTCTTCGCCGCCCCAATGGCCCCATGCTTCCTGCCGTCAGTCTGGTGCTGACGGAATTTCGCAAGGCGTTAGCGCCCACGCCGGAACCGGATGGTAGGCAGCATGTACCGGTACGGCGCTCTTGACCGACCGAACCCAAAGCCGATCTGCGACCTGCGCGTTCATAAGTACACGGCCTAGCAAAAACGCCGGAGCGTATGCGATAAGCCTCGCCACCACCCCACCACATGCCGGACAGAACAAGCAGGGAGATCAGGGATGAAAGCGGCGGTCGCAACCGACAAGGGTCTCGAGATCCGGGACATCCCCCAACCCAAGCCGAAGCCGCATGAGGTCCTGGTGCGCGTTCGCGCCGCAAGCCTCAATCGCGCCGACCTCAACGCCGCGCGCGGCGTCGGCGGCCACGGGGCGGTCGGTGCGACGCTTGGGCTCGACTGGTCGGGCGAGGTGGTCGAGGCTGGCAACGAGGTCAAAGGCGGGTTCAAGGCCGGCGACCGCGTGATGTGCGCGGGCGCGGGCGGCTACGCCGAATATGCAGTCGCCGATTGGGGCCGCGTGACGCCGATGCCGACCGGCCTTACCTTCGAAAAAGCCGCGACCCTGCCGGTCGCTGTCGCAACCATGCATGACGCGCTCGTCACCAACGGCCGGCTCACGGCCGGCCAGAGCGTGATGATCCAGGGCGCGAGCGCCGGGGTCGGCCTCATGGCACTGCAGATCGCGAAGCTGCTGGGCGCCCGGCTGGTGATCGGGACGTTCGACCAACGCCGGGCGGCGCGCCCGGCTCAAAGAGTTCGGCGCCGACCTCGCCGTCGATACCAGCAATCCGGCATGGCCGGACGAGGTCCTCAAAGCGACCGACGGCAAGGGCGTCAACCTGATCATCGATCAGGTTTCCGGCGGCGTCGCCAACGGCAATCTCAAGGCCAGCGCGATCCTCGGCCGCATCGTCAATGTCGGGCGGCTCGGCGGCGGCAAGGGCGAGTTCGATTTCGACCTGCATGCCGCGCGCCGCATCACCTATATCGGCGTCACTCACCGCACCCGCTCGGTCGACGAACTTCGCGAGGAAACCCGCGTGATGTGGAAGGACCTCGCCGACGCCATCGCGGCCGGCAAGCTTTGGCTGCCAATCGACAAGACGTTTCCACTCGATCAAGCCGCCGCCGCGCACGCGCACATGAAGGCGAATCAGCATTTCGGGAAGATCTTGCTGATGCCCTGATCAGCTTCGGGGAGACGACATGAAGCTTCTTCTTGGTCGGGCAGGAGCGCAAGCTTCGCTGATCCTTGTCGCGTTCATGTTTGCGGCCTGCACGAGCGACCCGGCGAAGGTCGAAGAGAACATCTATCCCACCGACTATAAAAAGGCGGTGTGGACATTGGTCAAAGACAACCAAACGCCCGATCCGACCAATATCCGCGAAGCGCAGATTTCAGAACCGGTCCTGCGGCCCATCGACAAAGTCGACCGCTATGTGGTCTGTGTGCGCTTCAATCCCAGAAACGAGAAGCACCAATACGACGGCCCGACCGAGCGCATCGTCTATTTCTATCGCGGCCAGGTCACGCAATTCCTTGTGGCAACCCGCGACCAGTGCAGCTGGGCAACCTACAAGCCGTTTCCCGAGTTGGAGAAGATCTGCCTGGGCGAAAAATGCGATTAGCGCATGCCCGGAAAAGTGGATGCCGGTTTTCCGATAAGGACATGCGCAAAAGAAGATTCTGGCACGGACGAGCAAGCGATGAGCGGCCGAGGGCGCCAGCCTCAGCACACCGGTACGCGCGCGAAAGTCCGCCCCTCGGGATCGAGCGGAACCGGGCGGTAGCACCCGTAGTAACCGCGAGGAGCATAGGGGTAGGCGTAGCCATACGGATAGCCGAACGGGTAGTAGCCAGGGCCCGGATAAAAGCTGCCCCAACCCGGGCCGTCGGCACCGCGCTTCCAGACCCAGCGGCCGGCCCATCCCGCTCCGCCGCGCCACGCCCATCCGGCGCCACGCCAAACGCCGTTCTGCCAGCCTTCGCCGTTCGGGCTTGCTGCGCGCGTCGCAGTCGCAATCGAGGTCGCGCCGATCGCTGCAGCCGCAGCGGATACAAGCAGGACTTTGCACAGCTTCGATAGCTGATGGGGCATGCTCCACCTAGGCGCGAACCAACCGGTCTGTCAAAAACTGAATGCTTTCTGCCGAAACAGCGACGTGCAGGCCTCGACGACCGCGGGATCGTAGAGTTTCCCTCTCCCGCGCCCGATCTCGTCGAGCGCCGCCTCCAGCCCAAGCCCCTCACGATAGGGGCGACGAGACATGATCGAATCGACCACGTCGGCCACTGCGAGGATCTTGGCCTCCAGCAGGATCGCGTCCGCCTTGAGGCCATGGGGGTAGCCCGAGCCGTCGACCCGCTCGTGATGTTGCAGCACGGTCTGCGCGACCGGCCACGGAAACTCCACGCCCTTGAGGATGTCGTAGCCCGCCTGCACGTGCCGTTGCATCAGCTGGAATTCGAGATCCGTCAACTCGCCGGGTTTGCTGAGGATGTCGGTCGGGACCTGGATCTTGCCGACATCGTGGACCGCGCTTGCAAGCACCAGCCCTTCGACCTGGGATTCGGGCATTCCGATGTCGCGGGCGATCGCGCCCGCAAGCTTGGAAACGCGGCGCTGATGCCCGGCCGTATACGGGTCGCGCAATTCCACCATGCTGGCGAGTGCTTCGATCGTCTGCCGCAGGGCACGTTCGGCATGCTTGCGCTCACTGTCATCGATGACGACACCGATGAGCGCAGGCCGCTCCTGCCAGGTCGCCAGCGTCGTTTGTCCGAGGACATCAACCAGCATACCGTCGCGGCGATGGATCGCGAAGGCGGTTGGCTTGACGCCCTGTTGGCCCACGAGCCGCTCACGCGTCCGATCGGCCACCATCTTCTTGTACGGCTCCGCGACGAAGTCGAAGATTGAGCGGCCGATCACATCGCTTGGCTCGTACCCCAGCATGTTGGCGAAGCGCGGATTCACGTAGGCCAACGAGCCATTCTCCCACATGATAATGATGCCGGCGACTTGCTGCTCCACCAGGCTCCTGAACTGGGCCTCGCCTTCTCGAAGCATTCGCTCCGCGTTTCTTTGCTCGGTAATGTCCTGATTGACCCCGTGGGTGGAAATGATACGGCCGCGTGCATCCCGAACCGGGAACCAACGGACGACGATGTAGCCGGTGTTTCCGTCGCCGAAAACGGTCCGATGCTCAAGTTCGCCGACGTACTGCGAATCGGAAGGCAACGCCGCGGCTTGAATCGCCTTTCGTACGAGCGGCGCGTCGTCGGGATGAACGAAGCGCCTCACATATTCGGCGGAGCCCATGGTATAGCGCCCGACCGCTTCGGCGGTCGTGCGCAGGATCGCATAGAATTGATCGCTGAACGTAAACGTGTCGGTTTGAACGTCGTATTGCCAATGGCCGGCGCGCGCGATCTTGAGTGCGTCCAACAGGTGCGCCTCGCTCGCATCGAGCGGTGCCCCCGCGTGTTCACGATCGGCCGCTGCGCGATCAATCATGGCAACATCCCGCTTTGCCGACTACCTTCCGATTTGTTTGACTGCGGAGCAGAAATTCTGCGGGCGAAAACAACTTAGCGTGATGAAATCGGCGCTGATTGCACATTGCTGGGTGAGAGGTCTCAGTAGTTGTTGCCCTTGTGCATGGTCTCATCCTTCATGATCTGCGAGCGCACCGTCGCGTCTGGATCCCGGCCGAGATATTTGTGGCCGCCCTCATGAACGGTGTTCGGCAACTTGGTGCTCAGGGCGGGCAAAGGCTGAGGGCCGCGCGGAGCAGTCCGAGCGTTCGTCGACTGGGTCGACTGGGTCGACTGGGTCGACTGGGCGGATGCCGGCGGCGCCAGCGCGAGGATACCAAGGACCACCGGAAGTGCGAGCTTCAGCAGCCCGGTCATGCGGCGTCTCCGTTTGCCCGGCCGATCTTAATGGGTACGAACGCGACCATCGGATGCGGCCGTCGCCCCTTAAGGACAACCCCGTAGGGATATTACCTGAATTTCCGAGAGCCACGGCTTCCTTTTTAATCCCCTCGTCAGGTGGGGAGAGAGGTCATGGGGTCAAACAGAAATCGTAGCTTTGCCCGTTTCCTCGCAGTGCTGGTCTTGGCCGGTGCAGCGGTTAGCGTTGCATTCGCGGCCGAGTACGCCGCGATGCCGGAACCGGCCGTTCAATCGGATGCACGCAGCCACTCGGTTGACCGCACCCACAAGACGGACTCGTTGAGAGCCCCTCGCTCGCAAGAGACCGTTGCCCCCGACCGCAGCAAGCGCATCGAAGGTCCGATCAGGACCTTCCGGGGGCCCACTGCACTCGCCTGAACGTGTTCGGCACAGCGAGCCGAGTTGAATGGTCAGGACGTTGGGCTATCAGCTCTTCGGCCGGCCCGCCTGCAACGCAGCCCACATCCGCGCCGGCGTTGCCGGCATGTCGGCGTGCTCGACGCCGACCGCGCGCAACGCATCCACGACCGCGTTCATTACCGCGGGCGGCGCGCCGATCGTGCCTGATTCGCCCACGCCCTTGATGCCGAGCGGGTTGGTGGTGCACGGCACGTTGCTGAAATGGGTCGCGAGCTCGCCCATGTCGTCGGCACGTGGCATGCCGTAGTCCATGTAGCTGCCCGACAGGAGCTGGCCGCTCGCGCGGTCGTAGACCACGTTCTCCATCAGGGCCTGGCCGACCCCCTGGGCAATGCCGCCCTGGATCTGGCCCTCGCAGATCATCGGGTTGATGGGGCGACCGCAGTCGTCCACCACGGTGTGGCGATCCAGCGTGATGCGACCGGTCAATGGATCAAGCTCGACCTCGCACACATGGCAGCCGTTGGGATAGCTCGGGATATGGCCGTCGGCGCTCGCGCTGGCCTCCAGCCCAAGCGTGACCCCGTCGGGCAGGAACGGCGCGTAGAACGCCTTGGCGGTGTCAACCAGCGCGATGATGCGATCGGTCCCGCGCACGCGGAACCGCCCCGGCTCGAAATCGATGTCAGCCGCCGAGGCTTCCAAGAGATGGGCCGCCATCGGTTTGGCCTTGGCGATGATCGCGTCGGCGGCAAGCCGCAGCGCCCAGCCACCGAGCACGGCGCTGCGCGCCGCGTAGGTGCCGCGTCCGAACGCGACCTTGTCGGTGTCGCCCTGCAGGTAGCGGATCGCGGCGAATGGAACGCCGAGCCAGTCGCTGACGAGCTGCGCGAACGCGGTGGCGTGACCCTGGCCGTGGGAATGGGTGCCGGCCCGGATGGTGACGTTGCCGCCCGGGTCGAAGTGCAGACCCATGCTTTCATTGAAGATGCCGGCGTGCTCGATGTAGCAGCTCACCGAACGGCCGCGCACCTTGCCGGCCGCCTTCGATTGCGCCTGTCGCGCCTTGTAGCCCTTCCAGTCGGCGAGCCGCATGCACTCGTCCATCAGGTGCTCGAACTCGCCGCTGTCATAGACCGAGCCGGTCGGCGTCGTGTAGGGCATTGCCTTCGGAGCGATGAAGTTGCGGCGTCTGATTTCGTCCTGGCCGATGCCGAGCATCGCGGCGGCGCGATCGAGCAGCCGCTCGATCACGTAGTTGCCTTCCGGACGCCCAGCGCCGCGGTAGACGCCGAGCGGCGAGGTGTGGGTGAACACCGCCTTGGTGGTGAGCCAGAGCGTCTGCACGTCGTAGACACCCGGCGTGTAGCGCAATGAATAGACCAGCGGCGCGACCGCAGCCGAAACGATATAGGCCCCGACCGCGTGCAGCGCGTGGGTGCGGATCGCCAGGATCTTGCCGTGCGCATCAAGCGCAAGCTCGGCGTGCACGACCTGATCGCGGCCGTGATTGTCGCCCGCAATCGAGTTCGGTCCGGCTCGCGATCCAGCGCACCGGGCGGGAGCAGCGGCGCGAGGCCCACAGCACCAGCGCGTCTTCCGGATAGGCGTCCGCCTTCACGCCGAACCCGCCGCCGACGTCCGGGGCGATGACGCGAAACCTGGTCTCAGGCAGACCAAACACATGACCGGCAACTTCGGAGCGCACCGCGTGCGGCGCCTGCGAGCTGGTGTAGAGCGTGTAGCTGTCCTCGGCCGGATCGTAATCACCGATCGCCGCGCGCGGCTCCATGGCGTTGGGGGCGAGCCGATTGTTCTCGAGCCGCAGCGAAACCACATGCGTCGCGTTGGCGAACGCCGCCGCGGTCGCCTTCTCGTCGCCGTTCGCCAACGCGAACGACACGTTGCCGGGGCATTCGTCCCACACCGCGGGTGCGCCCGGCTTGACCGCATCCTCGATATTGGCGACGGCCGGGAGCGGCTCGTAGTCGATCACGAGAAGCTCGGCCGCATCGCGCGCCTGTTCCAGCGTTTCAGCCACCACCATGGCGACGCGGTCGCCGACGCAGCGCACCCGGTCGCCGACCAGGATCGGGCGGCGGGTTCGCAGCCCTTTCGGGCCGCCGACGTCCTCGGGCATGAAGTTGGGCGGCAGGCCACCGAGGCGATCGGCCTTCACGTCGTCACCGGTCAGCACACACACGACCCCGGGCGCGGCGCGCGCCGCCGCGGCATCGATGCGTTTGATGCGCGCATGCGCATGCGGCGAGAGCACGACGACTGCATGCGCCTGGTGCGGCAGCTCGATATCATCGACAAAGCGGCCGCGTCCGGTGAGAAAGCGCACGTCCTCCACGCGGCGTACCGGCTGGCCGATGCCAAAGGATTTCGCGTCGAGCTGCTGGCTCATGGGTGCTCCCTCGTTTTTCTTATTGCGCATGTTCTTGTCCGAAACCGGCATCCAGGTTTCGGGAACAGGCGCTGCCGCAGCGCAAATGGACGACTGCGCTCGTCGGCCATCGCATGCGGCTTGTCTTATTGATAAAGTGGCCGTTGCGGCTACGATAGGCTGCGGCAGCCCGCGGTCAAGGCGCCAGCAAGCGGAGGATCGTCATGGCAGGTGATGCAAGAACGAACGTCGAGCTCGGCCCGATCGGCGACAAGATCATCTTCGAGAACGAGTCGATCCGGGTGTGGAGCTTCGCGGTCGGGCCAGGCGGCATCAAGCGCATGCACCGGCACGACCTGCCGTACCTGATCGTGCCCATGACCGGCGGCAAGGTCGAGCTCACCACCATCGAAGGCAAGGTGCGCTACGGCGACGACAAGAAGGGCGAGGCGTTCTTCCTGCCGGCCGGCGAGACCCACCAGCTGCGCAACCTCAACGATTTCGCCTACGAGAACGTGCTGGTGGAATTAAAGAAGCACTAGTGCCCCGAACCAGAAGTTCGCAATTGCCGCGAATCCGAATCCGGGTTCAAAGGGCACTAGACTCATCGAGTTGCTAGTGTCCTTTCGACGCCAAGTGATCGACAGCTGAAGCGGAGCTTTACGAATCCGGACCAAGGCCGACACAGCAGCCTTGGTCCGGGTGTTGTCAGACTCCCTAAGCGTCGTCAGTGACAACAACAATTGCCGGCGCGCCGCCAGAACTGATCGACGCCGCGTGGGCCAGCGCTTCCTTGCCGCTTGAGGCAGCACATGCCTTAAGCGTCTCGATTGTTGGGAAGCTGACATCAGAGATCAGATGATAGGGCGGAGGCGCGAAGGATGGTCCGACCACGCGCTTGGTCGCGACGCCCGTCGCGCCTTTCAGCCTCGGGGCGGCATAAGGCAGGTGTTCCTCGCGATAGGCGCGGTCAAATTCCTTCACGTCCTTGGGGGGCGGATACATAATCAGCAGATGAGCGGTCATGGATTTTCCTCTCGGTTTGGATGTTGAACAACGAGAGTCCTATAGGCTCAGCAGCAGTGCTTGTGGGGTACGGATTCCGGACCGCTGGCAAAGTCTACGATTCGATCACGACCTCGATTTCATCTTGCTATAGAGCGTCGTCAGAGTTCTGGCCCGATAGCAGAGCACGACATGCTTGTTCCGCAAATGAGCGGCAACGTCGTTGGATTTCTGTCTGCGGCTTTGAATTGAGCCAGAACCTTGATCCAGTGCGAGATCAATTCCCGGTTTTCTCGACGACCTGTTCGTCCTTGAGGTTCCAATGGTCGGACTTCACGCAGATCTCGCGATCTGGGTCGCCGCGCGTTGCGGAGTGTGCCCTGTCTTGGATCGCGCGATTGCGTCCTTGTCGGCCTTCTGCACCACAGGGCTGATTCCGGCGAACTGGTATCGATCAAACCATTCCGGAAACGCGCGCACGAGCGATTTTGGTCCTGTTATCTCCAAGCCCATCCGCTGCGCTTCGACGAAACTCGCATCGCCACGCCACCACGAAACCAAGGCGAAAAGGCGTGACCGCACACGCAGCGGCTCAGGAAAGCCGGGGTTATGCAGACAGAGCGATGCCTCTGCCGCCTTTAGCAGCATGAAGCGACACTCCCGGCGATCAATCTCGAACCGGATAACGATGGGATGTTTTGGCAGTGCTGCGAACCGAACGCGCCTCTGCATATCGACGAGCAGAGGTTCCAAATCGTTATCCTCATTCTTCGCCGATCTCGGCAACCATCTCTGTCCCCACGTACCGAGCGCTCCCACGAGGATCGCCAACTCCTTGCCGGCCTCGGTGAGCGCGTATTCGGGACCATGCTCGCCATCGATCCGAGCTACGGCCCCGACGAAGGTCAGCGCCTGCAATCGTTCCGAAAGCATGGTGCGGGAGATTCTCGGTATACCTCGGCGAATGTCATTGAAGCGGCTG
Source organism: uncultured Alphaproteobacteria bacterium (assembly GCA_963833605.1). Lineage (GTDB taxonomy): Bacteria > Pseudomonadota > Alphaproteobacteria > Rhizobiales > Xanthobacteraceae > JAFAXD01. Next base: position 173,121 of record CAWHYZ010000022.1, on the reverse strand, counting down.
CTCCCACACAGGAGTTCCCGCACGACAAGGAGAGTCCAGCGACCGCCCAATACCTCATGGGCGCGTGCGACCGAGCAGAACTGACCGTAACCCGTCATCCGAATATCCTAGCACGATGGAGGTAACCCATGCGGTCCGGATTCCGGACCTCACGAAGCGGATGCGCGATGATCGCGCCGACGCCGCGCAAGAGTAGAGCGTTGTCCGCTGCAGACAAAGGGTGCGCGCGCCTTGCCTGCCTCAAGCTATGGCTCTGTGTTAATGCGCCCACGCCTGGTGTCCCGTCACGGCAGGCGGCGCCGGATTGAGGCCGCCGCCGCCCATGATGCAGCGTCACGATCAGCCAAGCGTCTCAGCGACGGAAATGTCCGCCGCCAAAGTGCCCGCCGCCGAAGTGCCCACCCGCGAAGTGGAACACACGACCACCACCGTGCCACGGGCCGCCATGCCAGCCATGCCAGGCGCCGCCGTGCCAGCCATGCGCGCCGTTCCAAGCGGCTGCGCCAGCCCAGCCTGGTGCACCGCCCCAAGCCGCTCCGCCGGCAACACCGCCGACGTCACCGACACCGTAGTAGGCGCAAAGATAAGGCGCATAGCCACACACGGGCGCCACGCCTGCTCCATAATAGCCGTCGCCTCCGACGGCAACACCACCTCTATGCCAGGCAGCTCCGCCACCCCCGCCATGCCAGCCTCCGCCGGCCGGGGCCACGTGGGCTGCTCCACCGGCCGGGATTCCGTGGGCCTGTGCGGCTTGCACCGAAAGCGGGGCCGCAACCAATCCAACGCCCAAGAGAAGAGCGAAGATTGATCGTTTGATTGTTGACGACATCTTCCTTCTCCATGTTTGTCCATCCCGATGCACTGCCACGTATGCGCGAAATGCGTCATCTCCGCCGGCGCCCAGACACAAGGGCGTGAGACCAAAATCACGAAATCGGGAATGGGCTTTGGTCGATGCCGCGTTTCCATGCAATAGTTAAAGAGCTGACTTGCGGCGACGATGGATCGTCCCGATTCCGCCACACGAGTTCATTGCGGCATCGTGCTAGGGTGAAATCCGGGAAGAGCACAGGAGTTCATCATGTATTCGGACGTTTCGCTTCTGATCGACGGCAATTGGAAATCCGCCGTGAGCGGGAAAACGCTGCCCGTGCTCAACCCCGCGACAGGTGATGCCATCGGCAACGTCGCCCATGCCGAACAGGCCGATCTGGACCTGGCGCTGGCGGCCGCGCAAAAGGGCTTCGAGGCCTGGCGCAAGGTTTCGGCATTCGAGCGCTACAAGGTGATGCGCAAGGCCGCCGACAATCTGCGCGCCCGCGCCGACGAGATTGCGACGCACATGACCTTGGAGCAGGGCAAGCCGCGCGGCGAAGCCAAGATGGAGACACTCGCGGGCGCCGACATCATCGACTGGTTCGCCGAGGAAGGCCGCCGCACCTACGGCCGCACCATCCCGGCGCGCGCCGAGGGCATCTATCAGCTCGAGATCAAGGAGCCGGTCGGACCGGTGGCGGCGTTCACGCCCTGGAACTTCCCGATCAATCAGGCGGTGCGCAAGATATCGGGCGCGGTCGCGACCGGCTGCTCGATCATCATCAAGGGTCCGGAAGAGACGCCCGCATCCTGCGCCGGTCTGGTCGATGCGTTCGTCAAGGCGGGACTGCCGCCAGGCGTGATCAACCTCGTGTTCGGCGTTCCGGCGGAGATCTCGTCCTACCTGATCGCTCACCCGGTCATCCGCAAGATATCCTTCACCGGCTCGACCGCGGTCGGTAAGCAGCTGGCCATGCTGGCAGGCGCGCACATGAAGCGCGTCACCATGGAACTCGGCGGCCACGCGCCGGCGATCGTTTTTTCCGACGCCGATATCGACGCGGCGGCCAAGATGCTGAGTGCCGCCAAGTTTCGCAATGCCGGCCAGGTCTGTGTCGCGCCGACGCGATTCATGGTGCAGAAGCCTGCCTACGACGAGTTCATGGGCAAGTTCTTGAGTGCCGCAAAATCCGTCAAGGTCGGTGACGGGATGGAGGAAGGCATCCGGATGGGCCCGCTGGCCCACGCGCGTCGCCTCGATGCCATGGAGGCCTTCGTCAGCGACGCGGTCGCCAAGGGCGCCAAGGTTGAAACCGGCGGGCGGCGGATCGGCAACAAGGGCTATTTCTTCGAGCCGACGGTGCTCACCGACGTGCCGCACAGCGCGCGCATCATGAACGAGGAGCCGTTCGGTCCGATCGCCATCGTCGGCACGTTCGAGAAGTTCGATGACGCGATCAAGGAGGCAAACCGCCTCTCCTACGGGCTTGCGGCCTATGCCTACACGCGCTCGACCAAGACCGCGGCCGCGGTCGGCCATGCGATCGAGAGCGGCATGGTGACCATCAATCACCTCGGCCTCGCACTCCCCGAAGTGCCGTTCGGAGGCGTGAAGGACTCGGGCTACGGCACCGAGGGCGGCGCCGACGCGCTCGAGGCTTACCTCAACACCAAGTTCGTCACGCAGATGAATGCGTGATGCCTCCCCGGTGTCATGCCCCGCGCAAGCGGGGCACCCAGTAATCGCCGGACTCTGTTGTTCGAGGCCGGGCCTCACAAATCCGCCGTGATTACTGGGTCGCCCGCTTTCGGGGCGCCTCATCGCGCGTTCGCGCGATGAGGATCCCTCGCGGGCGATGACAGCCGCCGAAGACCGAGACGGGACCGTGGACCGCAACGTTCTCATTCTGATCGTCCGTGTCTGTCTCAGCGCCGTCTTTCTCTACAGCGGCATCGACAAGCTCGTGTGCTGGGACAACGGGATGAGGTTCTGCATCCGGCACAAGATGCCGCAGCCGAGGGTCGTGCTCGCCGCGACCGCCGTCATTCATATTGCGGGCGGGATGATGGTGCTGCTCGGCGTCATGGCGCGCGAAGGCGCCGTGATGCTGTTGCTCTTCACCATCATCGCCACCTGGTGGGTTCACAACCCGATCGGCCTCAAGGGTGAAGATTTCCGGCGCGAGTTGATGACCTCGCTGGAACACCTCGCTATCGTTGGCGGCTTGTTGTTGCTCGCGGTGACCGGACCCGGTGCGTTCGCGATACGGTCCTGGCTATGATCCCTCCGCCGCGTAGCGCATCACCGTGGCCATGCCGGCCGCGACGGCCTTGATCGCATCCGCGCTCGCGGCCCCGAGCCCGTGGCGTGCGGCGATCCATTGCGCGTCGTTGTAGGCGAGCCAAACCTTTCCATCCGCATCCTCATAGGCCAGCGCCTTGATGGGCAAATCGATGCCGGCGGTCTGCTGGTCCAGCATCAGCGGGGTGCCACCCTTGGGATTGCCGAAGATCAGAAGTTCGGTCGGCCGCAGCGGCATCCCGATTTTCGCGGCACCGGCGGCGTGATCGACGCGCGCAAACACGTTGAGGCCGAGCGATGTGACTTTTTCGACCAGCCGGTCGATGGTCTCGCGCACCGAGAACCGGCTCGGCAAAGTCACCAACCCGTTGTCACTCATCTCACGCTCTCACAAGGCCACCGCAAACAAAGAGTGTCTGTCCCGTCACATAGGCGGCATCGTCGCTGGTGAGGTAGGACAATGTCCCCACCATGTCATCCGGCGTACCAACACGCGGGATCGGATGATGGGCACCGGCGAACTCGAAGAACTCCTCCGCCGATTTGCCACCGGGCCAGTTCCCGCGCGCCAGCGTGCCGGGGGTGCGCGTCAGCCCGGGCGCGATCACGTTGGCGGTGACGCCATCGGGCCCGAACTCGCTGGCGATGGCGCGGGTGAAGCCGATGACCCCCATCTTGCTGGTGATGTAGTGCACATAGTTGGGCATCGCCTGGCTCACCGTGTCGGACGCGATGTTGACGATGCGGCCCCACCGGCGCGACCGCATGCCGGCGGCGAACGCCTTGGTCATCAGGAACATGGAATTGAGATTGATCGACAGCATGCGCCGCCAGTCGGCGAAGCTCATGTCGGCGAACGGCTGCGGCGGATAGATGCCGGCCGCATTCACCAGAATGTCGCAGCGGCCGAATTTCTGCTCGACCGCCTTGGCGAGCGCCGCAACGTCGGCTTCACTGCTGACATCGCATGCAACGGCCAGCGCCTCGCGTCCGTGCGCCTTGATCTTTTTGGCAGTCTCATCCGCCGTTTTGCGATCGGCGATGGCGATATGCACGCCGTCCTCCGCCAGTCGCAGCGCGAATGCCTGGCCGAGCCCTTCCGCCGCGCCTGACACCACGGCGACTTTGTCGCGATGACCTTTGCCCATGGGGTTCTCTCCTAATTACACGGGCCTCATCCTGAGGAGCCTCGGTCCAAAGGACCGAGGCGTCTCGAAGGATGGCCAAGGGGAACGCCCTCGCCTTTGGCCATCCTTCGAGACGCTCGCTACGCTCGCTCCTCAGCGACTGTCTTGTTTGTCAAGCGTGCTGCCATTTCGTTTTATCTCTGAGCATGGCGTTGAGAATGGTGAGGAGCTTACGAGCAACGGCGATGAGGGCGACCATTTTCGGCTTACCGGCGGTGAGCAGACGTTGATAGAAGATTTTGAGGCTGGGGTTGTAACGGCTGGCCACGAGCGCGGCGAGGAAGATGGCTGTCCGAGCCGGAGCGCGGCCGCCGCCGATCATGCTTTTGCCTTTCCAACGTCCGGACGTGCGGGTGTAAGGGGCGACCCCGACCAGGCTGGCAATGGCACGACGGTCGAGGGCGCCCAGTTCGGGCACCTCGGCCAGCATGGTGCGCGCCAGCGTGGGGCCGATGCCAGGACAAGAGACCAGAAGATCTTCTTTCTCACGCCACACCGGGGAGCCGCGGACCAGGGTGCCAATGTCGTCGTCGATCTCCGGCAACTCCTTTTCGAGCACTTTGATGTGTCGTGCGAGGCTCTTGCGCACCCGCGCATTGGCAACACGCTTCTCGCGCTGGCGTTCGGCAACCAGCATCTCGATGATCTGCCGGCGGCGGCCGACCAACTCCGCGAGCAGACGTTGAGCTTCATCCGGAAGTGCCCGCAACTCGGGCTTCACCGCCTCAACAAAGTGGGCGATGACGGCCGCGTCGATCGGATCGGTCTTCGCCCGCTTGCCGACGGCTTGCGCGAAGTGACGAACCTGCGCCGGGTTCACCACCACCAACGGCAAGCCAGCGCCCGCGACGGCCGCGGCCACGATCGTCTCGAACCCGCCGGTCGCTTCCACCGCAATCAGGTGCGGCGCAAGGGTGCGCAACCGCTCGACCAACTCTTCCAGGCCCTTGCCATCACGCGCCACCACAAACGCTTCCGCGCTGGGCCGCACATGCACATCCAGCCGGTCCTTCGATACGTCGACACCCACATAAATCGCATCCATCTTTACCCCTCCTTGCGCAATCGGGCTCGCGTAGCGGCCCTCGCGACTGTTCGGGTTCGATGGAACGACGGATGGAGAACCGCGCTGAGGAACGGGCTTCAAAGCCCTTGGACGACACGGTCTCCCATCCGCCACCGCTCCGGCAAGCTTAGCCGGTTTGGTGATCCGTGAGTTACAAGGATGAGGCTTCTAAATTTTGCTCGCATATCGAGCGGGTCGCACAAGCTACTCCTCCGGAATGACCGGCAGCAACAGGTGCGACGGATGCTGCGGATCGTGGAAGATCTTGTGCAGCACGGTTTTGCTGCTGCAGATGTGATACGGAATGTACTCGACATTGGTGGCGCCGCCGACACCGGTCGCAAGATCGAGGCTCTTGATTTCCACGCAGATGCGGTGGCCGCGCTTGAACTGATTAGCCGTTGCCAGAATCTCGATCGCGTATTCGTTGATCTCGCCCGGCACCACCGGCTGCTGGGCCGCGCGCGTGAGCGGATGCCACGGCCGGCCGGGCAACGAGCGCTTGGGATCGAGAGCGCGGTGCGAGGCCTTGAGCCAGCCGCGGGTGAGTTCGCGCTCGGTGAGATCGGCGTTCAGGCCGCGCTCACCTTCGCGCGCGGTGGGCACGAACTCGTCGGGGCCCACATCCTTGAGCACGACGATGAAATTGGTGTCGTCCTGATCGAGCGACGCAAACAGGTTGAGCACGCTTGGCCCCGCAATGGTGAGGTCCTCGGCCAATGGTTCGCTCAGGTACCGCAGCTTCTGGATCCGGTTGGTCTGGCTCGCGGGCATCTGCGCGAAGGCGTCGGGCGCCTCATAGTCGTCGGCGCTTGACGGCACGAACGCATCGGTCGTCAGTCGCTCCCAGCCGCGCAGATAAAACTTGACCCACTCGGTCTCGGGCAGCGGCCAGTCGAGGCCGCTGCGCCATTGGTTGGCACCCATGACCCAGAACCGCACGGGAGGATCATTGAGAATTCCGGTGTCGAGCCGTTTGAACCAATGGTCGTACCAACGCAGGATTTCGTTGTGGAACGCCTTGAACGGCCGGTCGAGGTGCGCCGGCCCGGTGAGCATCAGCTTCTTCACCGGCGGCTTGATATTGCGGTACCAGTTCTGGGCGCCGTTGAGGTGGGTCTTGTAGGTGTAGCCGTACCAGCCTGAGCCGGTGTAGGTCGGGATATCGATGTTGGCGAATTCCTGCTCGCTTTTTGCGACCGCGGCTTCCTTATCGTAGGGGTCGACCAGCACGTCGAAATAGGCCGGCAGGTGCTGGCCCTTCTGGGCGACCACATTCCAGACGTGCGGATACATCTGATAGTCCGGATTGGCCATCGCCTCCTGCCAAAGCTTCTCGCGCTCGGGCGGCAGCGGCTTCGGCTGGCCTTTTTGCTGATGCGCCGCCGCGTAGCCCTGCAGCAGAAAGCGAAACAGGTGAATGACACCGCCCGGATACTCGTCGCGAAACCCGCCGAACTCCCCATAGGCGCCGCGCGGATCGAACGGAAAGATCGCCTTGAGGTGCGGCGGCTTGAGCTTGGCGACGGCGAGCTGCTCGGCACCGAAACCGGAAATCCCGATCATACCGACCTGGCCGTCGCACCAGGGCTGCGCCGCGATCCATTCGATCAGGTCATAGCTGTCGAAGGCGCGCGAGCCGCCGCTCTCCGATTTGCCGATGGAGCGCGGATTGCCGATCACGTGCACATAGCCGCGCGACACCAGGAAACGCGTGTCGCCCGCTTCCGCCGGCCCGGTCCACAAGCTCGACCATGCGGGCTGGGTTCCGCCCGCCTGCGCGAGATCGGGGCCCTGCAGGTCCTTGTTGTGGATCGCGAGCGCGAGCAGCGCTGGCAGTTTTTCCGTGGTGTCGGGGCGAAACACATCGACCGCGATCTTCACACCATCGCGCATCGGAACGAGCACGTCGCGTTCCTTGATCATGCCCGGGTAGGTCGGCGCGCGCTCATAATCGACCGGCGGCCGATCCCCGGCGAGCGCCAGCCGGAACGCGTGCGTCTGCGTCTTGCTCACCGCTTGCCCCGCGCGCGCTTGCCTTTTTTGCTTGCGGACGCGGCCCGCGACGGCTTGGCTTTTGCCTTGGCCTTAGCGGCGGCCCGCTTTGGCTTGCCGCCGGGCTCCTTGGCATCGATCATGGCGACAGCGATGCGACAGAACGTCCTTGCCGCGGTTGATCCACGCGTGCACGGTGCCCTGCTGCACCATCACGTCGCCGGCCTTGAGGTGGACCTCGGAATCGTCGAGCAACATGTCGATCTCGCCGGAGAGGACCGCGAGATAATCAATGCTGCGGGTGCGGTGCATGCCCGGATGGCGCGGCGGTTTGGCGCCGGGCGCGAGCTTCTGACCGACGATCTTCGCCAGAAAAGCAGGATCGAGGTTTTCCATCTCCTTGCTGGTGGGATGGAAATCGACGATCCGGAAGATCGAGCCGTTCCTGGGCGGCGGGATGCCGACCTTGGTCTTGCCAGCGTCCTTGGTCCCAGTCAGGTCAACAGGGGTGTCGTCGGTCACCCACAAGGTGATGCTCTCGACCCCAAGCTCGGGCTCCCCGCCCGACACCGGCGAAACGCCATCGAAGCCGACCACCGCCTTGCCGGCCTTGTCGTGGGCCGTAACGACCCGCCGGATGCCTTTTGACTGCGCCATCGCGTCCTCCCCATCTTTATGATCGCCGCGCAGGTCAACACGCGCATGCGCTCGCGGCAGTCCCACACGCAAGGTACCGGCAAGCCCCCACCGCTGGAAGCGGCCCCAGCGCATCGCAACGATGCGCACGTACCTGCACACCGCGATTGACTCCGCGTGCATCGCCCAGCCATGAACCGGAGCCGGACACGAAAAGCCGGAGGATACGCAATGGCACGCACTGCGGTGGTGACGGGTGGCGCGCGCGGCATCGGCGCCGAGACTTGCCGCGCACTTGCGCGCGACGGCCTGCAGGTTGCGGTTGCGGACATCAATCTGGAGGGCGCACGGCAAGTTTCTGCGTATCTGCCGGGCAGGAGCCATGCGGCGTTCGCGGTCGACGTGGCCGACGAGGCATCGGTGCAACGATTGTTTGATGCGGTCGAAGCGAGCCTCGGCCCGGTCGCAGTGCTGGTGACCGCCGCCGGCGGACCGTTCGTGCGCAAGGGCGAGGAGCTGCGGCTCATCGACACAACGCTGGAGAATTGGGTCAAGACCGAAGCGCTCAATGGCCGCGGCACGTTTCTGTGCGTGCGCGAGTTCCTGCGCCGTCGCCAGAAGGCAAGCGTGCCTGACGGGCGGATCGTCACCATCGCGTCGCTCGCCGCGCTGCGGGTCAACCCGTCCACCGGCGTCGCCTATGGGGCAGCGAAGTCCGCCGTGATCAACATCACCCGCCATGCCGCCAGCGAGGGCGCGCCCCTCGGCATCACTGCCAACGCAATCGCGCCTGGCCTCATCGACACGCCGGCGGTGCGGGAGAACTCGACGACCGAGCAGATCGATACGGCACGGCGGGCGATGCCGCTGGGCGATATCGGCCAGCCCGCGGACATCGCCGAAATGGTGGCCTATCTGGTTTCACCCAAGGCGCGGTTCATCACCGGCGCCACCCTCGACGTGAACGGCGGCGTGCGGATGGGGTAGGTTGTGCGGTAACGCAGAGTCGAGTCCCACGCTCCACCTCTCCCCGCTTGCGGGTAGAGGTAGGTAGCGGTGTGCCTTGTTGCGTCACTTCGTCACGATCAGCGCATCGAGCGCAGTGACGCCGTCGCCCTTGGCGTGGGCCACCAGCGGATTGATGTCGATCTCCATGATCTCCGGCATCGTCTGCATCAACCGCCCGATCAGCGCGGCGGTACGTGCCACCGCTTCGACATCGACCGGCGGCGCACCGCGGAAGCCGCGCAGCAGTTTGGCGCCCTGCAACTTGTTGAGTTCATCGACAATCGCACTTTCGGCGAGATCGGGCGGCAGCAGGCGCACGTCGCCGAGCGCTTCGATGAAGATGCCGCCGAGACCGACCAGCACGACCGGGCCCCACTCCGGATCGCGCTTGGCGCCGACCACGAGCTCGAGCCCGCGCGGCGACATGCGCTCGACCAGCATCCCGTCGAGCTTCACGCCGGGCGCCGCGCGAGCGACATTGTCGGTCATGGTTTGCCAACCGCGCCGCAGCGCCGCCTCGTCGGCGATGTTGAGCAGTACGCCGCCGGCTTCGGTCTTGTGCATCAGGGTCGCGGCCTGCGCCTTCAGGACGACCGGATAGCCGATGCGCCGCGCGGTCTCGACGGCTTCATCAACCGAACGCGCGAGCGCGCCCGCCGGAATCACGATACCCGCCGCCGCCAGCACCTTCTTGCCGAGCCATTCGGGCTGCGGACCGTGGCCGAGCGGCGGCAGACCGGCGAACGGCTTTGCCGGCTCGTGCGCTCGCGCGATTGCGAGATGCCTGCCATAGGCCGTCACCTGCGCCATGGCGCGCAGGCTGCGCTCCGAGGAGCGCGACAGGATGATGCGGTGCTCGCGCGCAAGCTCAAGGAATTCGGGCGCGAGCGGCGAGCGGTCGCCCAGGATCGAAAACACTACCGGCTTCTTGTTGCCCTCGAGCGCCTTGATCAGGCCCTTGATGTAGAGGACCGACTGCGCCGGTCCGCCGACCGTGATCGAGATCACGAGGCTGCCGATCGCCGGATCGTCGAGCAGCGTCTTCGCCCCAATACCGACGAGCTCCGGCTGCCAGATCGGCTGGGTCGTGAGATCGAGCGGATTGCCCGGGTGCACGAACGGCGGCAGGTGCTTGCGCATGGTCTCGACGCTCTGCGGCGAGAGCGGCGGCACCTCGAAACCGATCAACTCGCAGAAATCGTGGGCGATCGCACAGAACGCGCCCGAAAAGGTGAGGATGCCGGGGCCCTTGCTGGGCGGCACCGGAAAGCGCGCGAGGATCTCGGACGCATCAGCAAGCTCGTCGAGCGTATCGACCATGGCGATGCCCGCATGCGAGACGAGCGTTCGCATCACCTCGTAATCGCCGGCAAGCGCGCCAGTATGGGAACGCGCCGCCTCCTTGGCGCGCGTGCCGCGCCCGGGATGCATCATGATGATCGGTTTGCCTGCGCGCCGCGCGCGCTCGGCAGCGGCCAGGAATGCGGCCGGCCGGCGGATATGCTCGACATAGATCACGATCGCGCGGGTGGCGCGGTCATCGGTGAGGTACTCGACGAAGTCCACTAGATCGAGGCCGGCCTCGTTGCCGGGCGAGATCGTGTAGGACGTTGGCAGATCGCGGCCTTCGAACGCCTGGCGCAGATGGCCCATGAAACCGCCGCTCTGCGAGATCACCGCCAGCGCCGGATCGCGCTCGCTTGCGACGCGCGGCACTACTGCCGCGTGGGCGAACCCGGCGGTGAAGCCATCGACATAGTTGGTGTAGCCGAGGCAATTGGGGCCGAGCACCGCCACATCGCCAGCGCGTGCCATTGCGGCGAGCTCGTCCTGCGCCGGGCGCAGATCCTCGCTGACTTCGGCGAAGCCCGAGGAGAAGATCACCGCCGCCCGCACCTTGCGGCGCACGCAACCGGCGAGCGCCTCCTTCACGCCGGCGGCCGGCAGGGTGAAGATCGCGAGGTCGACGCCTTCGGGGAGTTCGTCGACGCTTTGGCGCACTGGACGGCCGTCGATTTCCGCTGCCCGTCCGACGAGATGCACGTCGCCCGCGTAGTTGTTGACCTTGAGGTTTTCCAGCACGGTCTGCCCGGCCGAACCCGCCTTGCTCGAAATGCCGATAATCGCGACCGAGCGCGGCCGCATCAGCCGCCCCACCGCGGCAGCGCCGCTCGCTCCGCTATGCATTTCCGATTGTCCCGATCTGTTGTGATAAGCCGTTGCAAGTGCTCTATATCGGGCGCGCCGGTCGGCAGCAAGTCGAGGGCGGGAAAGCAGGAGAGCACAAATATGGCTTTGCGTGACGCCGCCGTCGTCGGCTACGCGGAAACCAAGATCGTCGAAAAGAGCGATCGCGACATCTGGGAAATCGGGGCGGAAATTCTGGCAAAACTGCTCGACCGGACCGGCTTCGAGAAGAGCGAGATCGACGGCTTGATCCTGTCCTCGTCGATGACCGGCGCCAGCAACGCGTTCTGGTCGCAGACGACGGCCGATCAACTCGGGCTCGAGCTCGATTTTTCTCAGACCGTCGACATCGGCGGTTCATCGCCAACCGGTGCGCTGGCGCGTGCCGCGGCGGCGCTCGACGCCGGGCTCGCAACCACGGTGTTCTGTCTCTATGCCGACACCCAGGTGGCCGAGAACAACAGCCGCCAGCGCTCGTTTCACGGCGAATGGGCGGCGCCGCTCGGCTATCTCGGCCCGCCGGCCGCGTTCGGGCTCCTGAGCAAGCGCTACGAACATCAGTTCGGGCTCGACTACAAGGCGCTGGGCAAGCTCGCGGTAACGCAACGCCAGCACGCGCTGCTCAACGACAACGCCTGCGAGAAGCTGCGCAAGCCGATCACCGTCGAGGACTATCTCAACTCGCGCATGATCGCCGATCCGATCCGGCTTCTGGACAGCGTGATGGTGTGCGACGGTGGCAGCGGCCTCCTGGTGACGACGCGTACGCGCGCGAAGCGGAAGGGGCTCAACAAATTCGTGGTGCCGATCGGCTATGGCGAGCGCACCAATTTTCGCGCCGCCGAGAACATCGTCGACGTGACCGAAAGCGGCCACTCCGTCGCCGGCAAGCGCGCCCTTGCGATGGCCGGAATTTCTCCCCGCGATGTAGCCTCGTTCCACCCCTATGACGATTTCATCATTGCCATCATGATGCAGCTGGAAATGCTCGGCTTTTGCAAGCGCGGGCAAGGCTGCGAATTCATCCGGGAAAACGACTTCACCCATACCGGCAACTTGCCGCTCAACACCGGTGGCGGACAGATCTCGGCGGGCCAGGCCGGACTCGCCGGTGGCGGCACCAACCTGGTGGAGGCGGTCCGTCAACTGTTCAGAGAGGGCGGGAAGCGGCAGGTCAGCAATACCAAGAATGCAGTTGTCACCGGGATCGGCGGCATTCCGTATGGCCGCAACTGGGGCACCAGCGTGGTCATGGTCCTGACCCCGGACGCGTGAGGCAGAGATGAGCGCACCATTGAACGATACGCTGGCCGTCAAGCGCGAGGCGCCCAAGCCGCGCAGCTTCTCCAAGCCGTACTGGGACGCGACCCGCGAGAAAAAACTGCTCATCCAGTACGACCGCAAGAGCGGCAAGTATCAATTCTTTCCGCGCGCCACCAGTATCTTCACCGGCCGCCCGGATCTCGAGTGGCGCGAAGTGTCCGGCAAAGGCGAGATCTTCACCTATACGATCGCGAGGCGCGCGCGCGAGCCGTTCCAGGGCCACGAGCCGTTCTTCATTGCCACCGTGACACTCGATGTCGGTGTCAATGTCCTGGCCAACATCGTGCATTGCGCGCCCGACGAAATGCACATCGGACTCAAGGTCAAGCCGTTCTGGGCGCCGCTGCCGAACGGCGCGCACTTGTTGATGTTCGAACCAGACCGCGAAGCCAAAGGTTGAGCGCCTTCGCAAACGCAGGACGCGCGTCATGCCCAAAATACCTGCCGACCGTCTGCAGAAAGTCAGCGCGGCGCTGCTGGTCGGCGCCGGCGCGTCGCGCGAGGAGGCCGACATCGTTGCCCGCGGCTGCGTTGCCGCCAATCTGGCGGGCCACGACTTCCACGGGGTCATTCAAATCCCGAGTTACATCGACCGCATCAAGGTCGGCCATATCGTGCCGGGCGCGCCGTTCAAGATCGTCCAGGAATCGCCCACCACCACGGTCATCGATGGTCATTGGGGGTTCGGCTTCGTGGTGAATGAACGGGCGATGCGGCTCACGATCGAAAAAGCCAAGGTCACGAACGTCGCGGCAACGACGGTTTTTCGCCAGAGCCATGTGGGCCGGCTCGGCGCCTATCCGCTGATGGCCGCGCAGGCCGGTATGATCGGATTAGCGACCGCCGATTCCGGCCGCTCGCCCAAGGCGGTGGCGCCGTTCGGCGGCCGCGAGGCGCGGCTCGGTACCAATCCGATTGCGATCGCGGTGCCATCCGACCTGCCCGGTCCGCTCTGTCTCGACATGGCGACTTCGGCAGTTGCGGTCGGCAAGCTCATGCTGGCGAAAGCGCGCGGCGAGCAGATCCCGGTTGGCTGGATCGTCGATCGCGACGGCAAGCAGACAACCGATCCGGCGCGCTTCCGTCCGGGCGGCGCGCTGCTGCCGCTCGGCGGCACCGAAGGCTATAAGGGCAGCGGCCTCGCTGTGATTGTCGAGATCCTGTGCGGGCTTCTCACGGGGCTCGGCTTCGGGGTCGAGCCGAGCGGCCGCCACAACGACGGCTGCTTCCTCGCGGTATTCAAGGTCGATGCATTCCGGCCACTCGAAGAGTTCAAGCAGGAGGTGGCCAAATTCGCGCACTATCTGAAGGAAACGCCGCTGTCCGAAGGTTCGACCGGCGTGTTCTATCCGGGCGAGGTCGAATACCTGCGCGAGCAGGAGCGCCGCCGGAACGGAATCGAGATCGAAGACGCGACCTGGAAAGAACTGCGCGCGCTGGCTGCCGAATTGAAGCTGACCAACGTCGCGTTCGATTGATGATGTGATAGTCACGCAAGGGGGAGGCGGACATGGCACGGCAAATGGTCATGGTCGGATTCCTGCAGGCGCAGAACTGCACCAACCTGCCGTTTTCCTGGCGCCATCCGGAATCGCGCACCGACTCGCAATCAGCGGATTTCTACCGCGAGATCGGCCGCATCCTGGAAGCCGGAAAATTCCACCTCGCCTTCTTCGACGATCGCCTGGCGATGCCGGACCGCTACGGCAACGACCACGCCCACACGGTCGAGTACGGCATCCGCTGCGTGAAGATGGATCCGGTGGTGGTGCTGATGACCATGGGCATGGCGACGGAACGCCTCGGTCTCGCCGCCACCTGCTCCACCACCTATTACGAGCCGTTCCACGTGGCGCGCCTGTTCGCGACCCTCGACCTGATGAGCGGGGGCCGCGCGGCCTGGAACGTGGTGACTTCGGTGAACGACGGCGAGGCGCACAATGTCGGGCGCGAGGAGCATTTGCCCCATGATCTGCGCTACGACCGCGCGGACGAATTCATGGAGGTCGTGCTCGGCCATTGGGATTCCTGGGACGATGACGCGCTGATCATCGACAAAAAGAGCGGCCGCTTCGCGGATCCGAAGAAAGTGCGTCGGCTCGACCACAAGGGAAAGTTCTTCCGCTCGCGCGGACCGTTCACGGTGCCGCGCTCGCCGCAAGGTCATCCGGTCCTCATCCAGGCCGGCCAGAGCGGGCGCGGCAAGCGCTTCGCCGGTCGCTGGGGCGAGGTGATCTTCTCCGGCGGCACCGCCAATTTCGAGTTCGCCAAACGCACCTACGCGGGCATTAAGGAGGAGGCGGCGCATGCTGGCCGCGATCCCGATCAGGTGTTCATCTGCGCCGGCATCACTACCGTGGTCGGCGCCAGCAAGACGGAAGCCGAGGACAAGAAGGCATTGCTCGATCGGCTGCCGCTCGAGATCGATGCGCTGTCGCTCCTGTCAGAAGGCCTCAACTTCGATTTCGCCACCAAGGGCATGGATGAGCCGCTCACCACCGAGGAACTCGCGAGCTTCCAGGGCATGCTGACCATCCGCGATCAGGTCATTACCATGAGCGGCAAATCCAACCCGACCGTGCGCGATTTCCTGCGTCACAACAATCGCGGCCAGACCCATGGCGCGATTGTCGGTGACCCGAAAGAGGTCGCCGACCAACTGGAGCGCATGTTCGTCGAGCACACCTGCGATGGCTTCGTGGTGGCGGCGACCCATGTTCCCGGTGGATACGCCGATTTCGTGCGCTACGTGATCCCGGAATTGCAGCGGCGCGGGCTTTACCACCTGGACTACACGGGCGCGACATTGCGCGAGAATCTCGGCCTGCCGCGCCCCAAGATCGGTGCGTGGCAGCGCGCGCCCGCAGCGGCGGCGGTGGTGTAAATTTCTCGTAGCCCGCATGGAGCGCAGCGAAATGCGGGACGGCGTCGCATCCCGGATTGCGCTTCGCTCCATCCGGGCTACACGGGGGTTCCATGCGCTGGATCAAATTCACCGCCGCCGGGCACACATCCTGGGGCATCGTTGAAGGTGACCGTATCGTCGAGACCCGCGGCGAGCCGTTCCGCGCATGGGAGCGCACCGGCTGTACCCACGCGCTGGCGAACGTCAAGGTCGAGCTGCCGCTGATGCCGCGCACGTTCTACTGTGCCGGCCTCAACTACGTCCGCCACCTGAAGGAAGCCGCCGACCGGCGCGGCACGGTGCCCGATATTCCGACCCGGGCCGAGATCGGTTACCGCGCACAGAACGCGCTCATCGCCCACGATGAGGATGTGGTGATCCCGCGCGACGCGACGGAGCAGGTGCAATACGAGGGCGAACTCGTCGTGGTGATCGGCAAGAAAGCCAAGCACCTGAGTGAGAAGGACGCGCTCTCATGCGTGTTTGGTTACACCATCGGCAATGACGTGAGCGAGCGCAGCTGGCAGCGCGAGGACCGGGGGCTGTGGCGCGCGAAAAACGCCGACACGTTCAAGCCCATGGGGCCGTGGATCGAGACCGAGGTCGAGCTCGACGCGATGCATACCAACGTGTGGCTCAACGGCGAGGTGCGCACCAGCTTTCGCACCAACGACATGCTGTTCGGCATTGCGCACTATATCAGCGTGATGACGCGCTACTTCACGCTCTACCCAGGCGATGTGATGTGGATGGGCACCGACGGGTCCTCGCCAAACCTGAAGGCAGGCGACGTGGTGGAAGTGGAGATCACCGGCATCGGCACGCTGCGCAACCGGTTCGTGGCGGAGACGGCATAAATTTGAAGGATGGGTCGCGGGCCAGCCTTCACACCAATGCTGATGATGGGTTTCCGCCCCAAGCCGGGGCGTCAACCCATCCTAGCTGCGCAGCGGCACCGGCTGATCCGCCAGCATTGCCTGAATAACCAGGCGCGTCGTTTCCGGCGCGAGCTGGTGCTTGGCGGCGAGATCCGCACAGTCGGCCGCGATTGCATCGACGTCCTGCATCAGTTTGAGCCGCTTGTAGTGATCGTCGCGCGCAATTCCCATGCTCTGGCCGACCAGCTCGAGCACATTCATCACCCGGAACGAGTATTCGCGCTCGTGTGCGCACAGCTCGCGATGATCGGCGTGATAGACCGCAACAAGCGCATCGATGCCAGTGGCCTGCGCGGCGTCGAGTTCGCGGCGGTAGAGATCGCGCTTGTAGGCCGGCAGCGTCGCCAGCGCATTGCTCATCAGGCCGACCGCGGGAATTCCAAGCTCGACAATCTCAAGGCCCGGCACCGCCCGCAAAATGCGTTCCGCCGCCTGCATCACACCGTCGACGCCCGGATGCCGATGCAGCGCCACCCGCATGGGAACGGGCTCGCGCAGCAGCGGCCGCAGCTCGTCGAGTTTCCCGCCCAGAAAGCGCATGAACGGCGTCATTTCGAACGGCCGCGTGCCGCGCGCGCGTTCGATGGTTGGAAGCGTGACCTCCGAGAACTGCACGTGACAGCTCGGACACCAGGCCAGCACCTGGCCGGTTTTGCTGGCGGCGAGCTTGTCGAGCGTCGTCTCCGCGACCCGGCCCAGCGTCTGCGTATCGCCGGCGCGCAATTGCTGCACCCCGCAGCAATGGGTCGGCCCGCCCAAGACCTGATAGGTGATGCCGAGCGCATCCATCACGTCGAGCGCGAGCAGCGCGACATGCGGTGTCTTGAGCACGTTGCAGCCGGTGTAGAACACGAAGTCGGGCCGCTCGCGCGGGCCCGCGTCCTCATCGCAATCCGGGCCGGTGCGCTGACCGAGCCGTTCCAGCAACTCGTCCTCGAGCTGCAGCCGTGAGAGGTGGGTCACGTCGCGCGCGACGCGCCGAAAGCCTTCGACGCCCTTGCGCCGCCGCACCGCCAAGTCGTCCTTGCGCGCCATTGCGACCCGGGTCATGGCGAGGAGGAAACGCGGGTTGACGCCGTAGTCGCAAGCCTTGATGCATTCGCCGCTCGCGACGCATGCGCTCGCCCACGCGCGCGCGGCTTTGGTGCCCTCTTCGCCGCGCAGAATATCGATGACGCCTCCGATCACCGCGCGCGGCTCATCCGCAACGCCAGCCGGATCGGTGATCGGACAGACCTCGACGCACTTGCCGCAGCGCGTGCAGGCGTCGAGCATTGCCACGACGCGCCCGGTCAATGCAGCTTCGAACGTCTCGCTCATGACCTCGAACAATACTGCCGCGCGGGCTGCAGATGAACCCCTCCTGCGGCATATCCTTCATTGCCGCCAGGGTATACGCGTCACCCTGGGACCGCGATTGCCTGAATCTCGATCAGCATCGCCGGGTCGGCGAAGCCGGCGACCGTAATGGCGGCGCTGGCCGGGAAGTCCGTCCCGAAAATCTCGGTGCGGATCTCGGTCATGCGGGTGGTGTAGCGGGCATCGATCAGAAACACCGTCATGGTGACGATATTGGCAAGGCTGGCGCCCGCCTCCGCCAAGGTGCGTTCGATGTTGCGAAAGGTCTGCCGGCACTGGGCGTCGAAATCGCCCGCCAACGATTTGCCCGTGTCGTCGACCTGGCCGGTGTGCCCGGCAATCCAGATGATGTGGTCCGCACCCTTGGTGATGACCGCCGGCGAGAATGCCCGCTTCTTCTGCCAGGTCCCGCGAACGAATGATTTCTCCACCATGTGCACTCTCCCTTTTGGCGTTGTCGCGACCACGCGCTAAGGATCACCGCGCCGATGATCGTCCGGACAGCTCCCGTAGCGCATCGCGATCCGGTGAAAAGCCAAGTCCCGGCGTCTGCGGCAGGGTGAGCCAGCCGTCTGCCGGCACCGGCAGGTCCTTGTAGATACGCCGGCAGAATTCGCCGGCCAGATAGTGGTGCTCGACCAGGGTGCCGTTGGCGACGCCGGCCTGCAGATGCATGTTGTGGAACGCCCAGGCGCCGCCATTGGCGATCGGAATATTGAAGGACGCCGCGAGCCCGGCGATCTTGAGACACTGCGTGAAGCCGCCGGTGATCACCACGTTGGGCTGCACATAATCGACCGCGTCGTGCAACAACAAGTCGCGGAAGCGGAAGCTGAGCCCCTCGTTCTGCCCGCAGGCGAGCCGGATGCCGCCCTGCCGGCGCAGCTGCGCCATCAGCAGCGCATCGTTCTGGGTAATCGGCTCCTCGAAAAACGAGATGTTGCAGTCGCGAATCATGTCGACGAGGCGGAGCGCATGATAGAGGTCGAGGCTGCAATTGGCGTCGATGAAAAGCTCCACGTCGGGCCCGACCGCCGCGCGCACCGCGCGCACACGCGCGGCATCTTCGCGGATCAGATCGGCGAGCGGCAACGCGTCGCGCCGGCGCAGACCTTCATGGGCGACCGTCATCTTGAGGCGGGTAAATCCGTTCGCGACCCAGAATTTCGCCGCCTGCGCAAGCTCCTCGCGGTCGAAGAAATGAAATCCGAACGTGACATAGACCGGCACGCGTTCGCGCGCGCCGCCGAGCAGCCGCCAGACCGGCTGGCCGAGCGCCTTGCCCTTGAGGTCCCAGAGCGCCACGTCGATCGCCGCGATCGCGTGCGCCCCATAGCCGGTCTGCCCGCGCGGCAGCAGGGTCCAGTAGAGCTTGTCCCAGATGCGCTCATGGGCGAGCGGATCGTCGCCCAAGATGGCCGGACCCGCGACGTGATCGATGATGTTCGCGATCACGCCTTCCTCGGTGATCGCCGTGAAGCCGTGACCGACGAGCCCGGTGTCGGTCTCGATCTCGACCAGGCAGGCCGACAGCGCAGCGGGACGCGCCGCACCGACCAACGTGATGTTGAGCGGGACGTGAACCGGCGTGGCGGTGACGCGTTCAATTTTCATGGGTGCGAGCGTGGTTGCGAACAGGGCCATCGTCGCGCAGCATGATGGAAATCGCAATGTTCACAGGTG
Source organism: uncultured Alphaproteobacteria bacterium (assembly GCA_963833605.1). GTDB lineage: Bacteria > Pseudomonadota > Alphaproteobacteria > Rhizobiales > Xanthobacteraceae > JAFAXD01. The sequence goes on along the minus strand of CAWHYZ010000022.1, from coordinate 153,713 downwards.
TGGTGCGTGCGCAGCCCGGGTGGTGCGTCGGCGCAAATCCCGGTTGGTTGCCCCCGGATCTCGCTTCGCTTCTTCCTGGCTGCTGATCTTACGCTCTCGCCTCTCTGAACAGACCCATCTGCCGGATCAGCAATCCGAACCGCGGATGCACTACATCAAGGGTGAAGCTGAAGCGCCCGTCGGCGCACTCCGCGTGGGTCACCGACAGCGCCCCAGGCGTGAGCCACGCCGGCAGGCAAACGCGGATCCCGAAGCACTGCACGAAATAATCGTGGCTGCGAAACACAAGTGCCTCGTCCCGTACATGCATTGTCAGTGTCATGCCGACGCCGCGGCCGACGTGCTCCTCGAGTCCGGTCGGGCCCGCGAAGCGTTTGGACGAGTGTACGATCTGCGGAAAACGCTGCCGGCGCGCGTAGAGCCGGGTCCAGATCTGGCCGCCGCTCGCCATGTCCTCGGTGACCGCGACCACGCTCGGCACATGCGCGTCGCGGCTGACCGGGAACGGCGCGCCGATCAATCGCGCCGCTTGCGCCAGCAACCAACCGGCGGTGCTGGTGCGGGTCTCGAGAATTTCGCCGACATAGACCACGGTGCTACCGTTGGCGAGCCGCCGCGAAAAGCGGCGCCGGATCGCGAGCGGCAGCGCCGCCCAGTCGGCGTCCGAGATCAGGGCGCGGAAGCGCAGGTCACCGAGCGACTCATCCGCGGCAATCCTGGCTCGCGTGCGTGCCGGGTTCGGTTTCATTGCCGACCTCCATCACGCTTTCTTCTTGCCTCCTGGCAGGAGGTTGAAAACCTTGGATCCGAGCCGCACCAGCATGGCGAGCTTTCCGTGCTCGACCGTGAGCATCTGGGCGTAGAAGCCGTTCATCATGTTGACGAAATCGAGCATCGCCTTGAGCCGTGCGCGCGCGACCTCGTCCACGTCCGGGTCACGCGCCGCACCCGCCGTGCACGACTGCAGGGCCCGGACCGCCGGATCGATCTCGCGCTCCTTGCGGCCGGCGGCGATGCGCATGAACATGTCCCACAGGTCGGTCTCGGCCTCGAAATGGTCGCGCCGGTCGCTGCGCACCGGCACCCGCCGGATCAGGTTCCACGCCTGCAACTCCTTGATCGAGTTGGAGACGTTGGAGCGCGCCATGCCGAGCACCCCCGCAATGTCGTCGGCGGTGAGCGGGCGCCCGCTGAGGTAGAGCAGCGCGTGGATCTGGGCGACCGACCGGTTCACACCCCAATGACTGCCCATGTCGCCCCAATGCAGGACGAACTGCTCGACGGGGCCTGGAATTTGTCCTGTATATTCCGATATTTCTGTCATGACAGAATTATCAGTCGAATGAGGTCTAATGTCAATCGGCTCCCCGGCCGCTTCGATGCGCGGAATGCGAATGGCCGCCATGTGGCCGGCCCCCCGCGCGCGGGATGGCGCAAGCGGCCGCGATCCTCCTTAATCGGGATTGACGGGTCGCGTCCAACAGGCGGAGGAGAACGATGAACGTCCAGGTCCGGGCCGAGGAGCAACGGCGCGCCACCAATCCGCTGTTCAACGACCGCAAGCTCAAGCTTGGCACGTTCTGCACCAACCTGTCCGGCGGCTGCACCATGTCGGAGGCGGATGGAATGCTCGACGCTGATTGGTCGAGCACCGTCACGCTCGCGACGCTGGCCGACACATTGGAGTTTGAGGCGATCGTGCCGGTCGGGCGCTGGAAGGGTTTCGGCGGCAACACCGATTTCAACGGCCGCGGGTTCGAATGTTACACCTGGGCGGCCGGGGTGAGCGCGCTCACCAAATACTCGGGCATCTTCGCGACCTCGCACGTGCCGACCGTGCACCCGGTGATGGCTGCCAAGCAGGCAATGACCATCGACCACATCAGCGGCGGTCGCTTCACGCTCAACGTGGTGTGCGGCTGGTTCGCGCCCGAGATCGAGATGTTCGGCGCGCCGCTCCTGGAGCACGACCGCCGCTACGACATGGCTGCCGAATGGCTCGACATCATCAAGCGGCTTTGGACGCAGGAAAGGGAGTTCGACTACGACGGCGAGTTCTATCATCTCAAGAAAGCGATCATGAAACCGAAGCCGGTTCAGAAGCCGCATCCGGTGGTGATGAGCGCAGGCGCATCCCCGCGCGGGCGCGACTTCGCGGCCAGATACGCCGATGTCGGATTCACCAATCTCGATGCCCACGATCCAGACAGCATGCGCGCGCGGGTCGAGGCCCATCGCAAGCATGCGTGGGAGGAACACAAGCGGTCGATCCAGGTGTGGACCAACGCCTATATCTTCCAGGGTGAGACCGAGAAGGAGGCGCGCGACTACTATCAGTATTGTGTGTTCGAGAAAGGCGACTGGCCCGGGGTCGAGAACCTGGTCTCGATCATGGGCATCAATTCGCTGTCGCTGCCGGTACCGGTGCTGCAGAAACTTAAGGAGCACTTCGTCGCCGGCTGGGCCGGCTACCCGATCATCGGTACCAAAGAGCAGGTGGTGGACGGGCTCATGCGGCTGTCAAAGGCGGGGTTCGACGGTACGCTGCTGTCCTGGCCGCGCTACATCGAGGGCATGCAGGAATTCGCGCAGGTAACCTATCCGCTGGTCAAGCAGGCGGGATTGCGAAGCCCGTAGCCCGGATGGAGCACAGCGAAATCCGGGGCAGCAATTGATCCCGGATTGCGCTTCGCTCCATCCGGGCTACAAACGCAGTTCTACTCCGCCGCTTCGGTCGCGACGTGATGGTGATGCGCGTCGGTCTCGACCCGGATCGCATCCTCGCGGCGTTTGCGCGCCAGGGCGGCCTCGCCGCCGCTGGTGACGTGATAGAGGTCGAGGGCATCAAACTCGTCGGCCTGGGGCGGCTCGATCGCGAGGTCCGTGTAGGTCCAACGATCGGGCGCCTGCGTCACCTCTTTCAGGGTGCGGTTGGCGCGCCAGTAGACGACGGCGTATTTCGAGAGCTTGACCAGCGTGCCCACCCAGTAGCGCGGATAGAACACCAGCGGATTTTCGCGCGGCAGCCCGAAGCGGCGGTCGCGGCGATATTTCAGGCGCACCGCGCCGCCCTCGAGTGGGTGCACGCCTTCGTAAAGGACCATCAGCAGGAACCACAAAATCGTGGTCAGCGTCGTGCCTGGCCGGCCCTTCCGACTGGCGGCGCAGCGACGCAGAATCGTGCGCAGGTGCTCGGGCGTGTAGTAGGAGAGCCAGGCGGCCCGATAGGCTTCCTCCCACTCCCGGTCCGACATCGTGGAATGATGCGAGACCCGGTGGTTGAGATCGTACTTGTTGAGGTCGGGATCCATCCACACGCCCTTTTTCGACAGGACCTTGTGGTCCTCCGAGCCGGGCAGCGGGGTGAGGAAGAAGAACTCCAGGATGTCGACCGGCAGCTCGCGCTTGATGATCTCGATGTCGCGCAGGATCGTTTCTTTGCGGTCGGCGGGGAATCCGAGGATATAGCCCGCGTAGGTGATGGCGCCGTGGTCGCGCCACTTCTGCAGCATCACCCGGTAGTCGGTGATCTTGTTCTGGCGCTTCTTGGCGGCCAGCAGGTTATCCGGATTGATGTTCTCGAGCCCGATGAATACGCGCCGCACGCCCGCCCGGGCGGCCTTCTCGATGAAATTCGGAATCTTGTGGCAAAGCGTATCGACCTGAATGGTGAAGCCGATCCCCATCTTGTCGCGCTCGCGCATTTCGATCAGCCGGTCGAACAGCGGTTCCCACTGACGGTTGCGGGCGAAGTTGTCGTCGGTAATGAAGAAGCGGGTGATGCCCTGGGCGTAGTTCTCGCGCACGATCTTTTCGAGATCGTCGGCACTGCGGAACCGGCTCTTGCGGCCCTGCACGTTGATGATGGTGCAGAACGAGCACTGGTACGGGCACCCGCGCCCGAGGTCGATGCTCGACAACGAACCCGAGGTGCGGCTGACGTGCTTGGACGGCAGGAACGGCGCCGGCTCGCCCTCGAGCGCGGGCAGATCGTCCATGTAGTTGTAGATCGGCGCGAGCTTGCCGGCGTAGGCGTCGCGCAGCACCTGGTCGAGCCGGCCGTCCTCGGCCTCCCCGCAGAAGAACGCGATGCCCATGGCCTGGGCCTCGCGCATCTCCGGCGGCATCTCGGGCAGCATGGCGGTGCAGCCCGATACATGGAAGCCGCCGATGCAGACAGGAAAGCCGGCCGCCAGGAACGGGCGCGCGAGATCAACGGCGCGCGCGAACTGATTCGACTGCACGCCGACAAGGCCGATCAGCACCCGGCCGCCCTCCTGGCGGACCATCTGGATGATCTTGTCCGGCCGCACCCGCCGGTTGGTCTCGTCATAGGTATGCAAGCGGATCTCGACGCCGGGGCCCAGCACGGCTCGGGTGCACGCGTCTTCGGCAAGCCCATTGAGGCAGGCGAGCGTGTTCGATGGGATCGCCGAGCGCAGCCACTGGATCGGATAGCCGTCATCGTCGTAATGGGTCGGCTTGATCATCACGAAATGAAACAGCGGCGCGGCGCCGGTCGCGCTCTCAATCCCCATCAATCGTCCCTTGCATAAACCGTGGCCCCCGCCAAATCGGAATTCCACCCTAGCACCGAATGGCGACCCCAACCAGCTTGCGCTTTCAGGGGGATTCCGGCTCAAATACCCCGACCGCCGGGAGCCGCATAGGTTCCCCATCACTTTCAGGCCAGACCAGGGGGACGCCGTGGATGCAGTCGTGAACAAGTTCGGTATCGGACAACCGGTGCGCCGGGTCGAGGATCAGCGCTTCATCACCGGCCACGGACGCTATGTCGACGATATCGAGCTGCCGCAGCAAGCGTTCGGCGTGCTGGTGATGTCGCCGCACGGCCATGCCCGCATCAAGTCGGTCGACACCTCGAAGGCCAAGAAGGCCGAAGGCGTGCTCGCGGTGATCACCGCGAAGGACGTGGCCGACGACAAGCTCGGCATGCTCGTCCCGATCATGCCGGAAGATTTTGGCGCCCCCAAAGGCTATCGGGCGTCGCGCCCGTTGCTCGCGAGCGACAAGGTGCGGCATGTGGGCGATCGCGTCGCATTCGTCGTGGCCGAGACCGAGGATCAGGCGCGCAGCGCCGCCGAACTGATCGAAATCGACTACGAGACGCTGCCGGCCGTCACCACCATCGAGGAGGCGACCAAGGCCGGCGCCACCACGGTGTGGGACGACAATCCGGGCAACATTGCGTTCGTCATGATGATGGGCAACAAGGACGCGGCTGACGCGGCCTTCGCCAAGGCCAAGCACGTCACCTCGCTCCGGCTCACCAACAATCGCATCTCTGCCAATTCGATCGAGCCGCGCGCCGCGATCGCGGACTACGCGGCCGACAGCGACAGCTTCACCCTCTACACCACGTCGCAGAACCCGCACGGCGTGCGCTCACAGCTCGCCGGCCAGATTTTCCACATCCCGGAAACCAAGCTGCGCGTGGTCGCCCCCGACGTCGGCGGCGGCTTTGGCATGAAGGGCGGCCCCTATCCGGAAGATGCCCTGGTGATGATGGCGTCGCGCCGGGTCGGTCGGCCGGTCAAATGGACTTCCACCCGGGCCGAGGCTTTGCAGGGTGATGCTCACGGGCGCGACCAGGTCGTCTCCGGCGAGATCGCCCTTGACGAAAAGGGCAAGATCATCGGGATCCGCGCGCAATCGATGCACGCGGTCGGCTCGCACGTCACCGGCGCGGCGTTCGCCACCAGCATGTTCTCGGTCAAGCTGCTGTCCGGGGTCTACGACATCCCGGCCGGAGTGATCTTTGCGAAGGCGGTGCTCACCCACACGTCGCCGATGGCGCCCTATCGGGGCGCCGGCCGGCCGGAGGCGACCTATCTGGTCGAGCGGCTGATCGACAAGGCGGCGGCCGAACTCAAGATCGATCCGATCGAGCTGCGCCGGAAGAACTACATTCCATCGTCCAAAATGCCGTACACCAACACGTCGGGCGTCGTTTACGACAGCGGCGACTTCGCCAAGGTAACGGAAGAGTGCCTCAAGCTCGCCGACCACAAAGGGTTTGCGCAGCGCCAAAAGGAATCCAAGAAGACCGGCAAGCTGCGCGGCTTCGGCCTCGCCTATTTTCTGGAGGAAGCCGCGATCTTCAACGATCGCATGGATCTGCGCTTTGATCCGAGCGGCCAGGTCACGATCCTCGCCGGCACCCATTCGCACGGCCAGGGTCACGCCACGGTCTATGCCCAGATGGTGGCGGAATGGCTGGGCGTGCCCTTTGAGAACATCCGCTTCATCCAGGGCGACACCAACGAGGTGCCGATCGGCCGCGGTACCTATGGGTCGCGCAGCATGATGGTCGGCGGCAATGCGCTGCGCAAAGCGGCCGACCAGATCATCGAGAAGGCGAAGCCGATGGCGGCGCGGATGCTGGAAGCGTCGGTCGGCGACATCGAGTTCAAGGACGGCAATTTCGGCATTGTCGGCACCGACCGCTCGATCCCGCTCACCAAGGTTGCGCAGGCATTCTACGCGCCGATGTTCCTGCCGCCTCAATTCGGGGTCGGCCTGGAGGCCGCCGGCACGTTTGCGGCCGAGCCGCCGTGCTACCCGAACGGCTGCCACACCTGCGAGGTCGAGATCGATCCCGACACCGGTGTCGTGACCGTGGTGCGTTACACCGCGGTCGATGACGTGGGCCGGGTGATGAATCACCTGCTGGCCGAAGGGCAGGTCCATGGCGGGGTCGCCCAGGGCCTCGGTCAGGCCCTGATGGAGCAGATCGTCTACGATCCGGGCGGCCAGCTGTTGACAGGCAGTTTCCAGGACTATGCGATGCCGCGGGCCGACGATCTTCCCGACCTCGCCGGCGAGATCGTGGAAGTGCCCTCGACCACCAATCCGCTCGGCATCAAGGGCTGCGGCGAAGCCGGCGCCACCGGCGCGCCGCCGGCCATCATGGCTGCGCTGCTCGATGCCCTGCGGCCGTATGGGATCAGCGAGTTCGACATGCCGGCGACGCCCGCCCGCGTGTGGGCGGCAATGCACAAGGCGGGCGCGAAAGCGGCGTGATCGGCCGCCTTTAAAACGCGCGTCCTCGGTGGTGGCACATCCCGATTCGAATCGGGATGCGCCTTCTGTCTGTATGATGGAGCTGTCCGCCAAACGAACATGACAGCGCAGTTCCGATGATGGAGGCAGCGTCCTCGGCCGCTTACCCGCCGCGCGGATTGCACTCGCCTCAGGCGTGATGCGGATTGACGAGGCCGATGGCCTGCGTGTCGGTCTGCGCCACGACCGGCGGATCGCCAACCAGGGTACCGCCGTGCAGATCGGTCTGCTTGGTGAAGTTGCCCACCACGTACTGGCCGAGCAACGTGACGTTGGCGGAGTGCACGGTGTCCGCCAGCGTCAGCGTGCCGCTCGCATTGGCGCCCGAGCTCACCACCTGCGTCCAGCTCAGCGTCGTCGTCGCCGCGTTGAACGCAATGTCGCGGAAGTCGATGAAGTCCGGTTTGCCGAACCCCGCGACGAGCCCGCCATAGTGGACGGAGTTGTCGAGCTGCAGGATGCCGCCACCGCTCACGGCGAACGTCACCGCGCCGCTACCGGTCGACCCGCCACTCGTGACCTCGAGCGTGCCGCCGCTGATCACCGCTGCGCTCGCCACGCCGCCGCCCACGACGTATTCGAGCCCGCCGCTCGTGACCAGCGCACTCATTGTCACGCCGCCGCTGAACACGGCTTCGGTCCCGCCACTGCTGAAGGTCGTGCCGCTCGCCACGCCGCCGGCGAGCACCACATCTGCCGCACCGCCGCGCAGAACGGTGCCGACCGCGACGCCGCCGGCCTGCACATAAGCCGCGCCGCCACTGCTCAGCACCGTGCCGCTCATCGTGCCCGCATCCAGCAGCAACCCGCTGGCGCTGACGATCGTGCCGCGTGCGAGGCCGCCCGCCGCGACGTTCTCCTGGCCGCCGGAGGTGACCACCGCACTGCTGACGACACCGCCCGACGCCACATACTCGACGCCGCCGGAGCTGACGATCGCCCCGACCGCCACACCGCCGCCAGACACCACCTCGGCGCCTCTGTTGAGCACCGTGCCGCTTGCGACGCCACCGCTCGAGATGATGTCGGCGCCTGCCACTGTGGTACCGGTCATGCTGCCGCCGGAGAAGATGTAGGCCGCAGCACCACTGTTCACCGCCGCGCTGGTCACGTTGCCGGCGTCGATCAAGATCGCGCCGCTCAAGATGGTCGTGCCAACCGCCGTGCCGTCGGCCGCGACGTTCTCCTGGCCGCCGCTCGACACCACCGTGTTGCTGGCGGTGCCCGGGGCTGCGACGTACTCCACGCCGCCGGTGCCGCTCACGATCGTGCCGATCGTTACGCCGCCGAACACCGCCTCCGCGCCACCGCTCAGCACGGTTCCACTCGCCACACCGCCAGCCGATACGATGTCGGCTGCGCCCACCAGCACGGTGAGGCCGGACGCGGTGCCTCCGGCCTGCACATAGGCCGCCGTCCCGCTCATCAGCAGCACGCTGTTCGCGCGGCCGGCGTCCAGCAGCGAGCCGCCGCTGCTGACCGTCACGCCGCTCACCGTACCGCCGGCGCCGACGTTCTCCTGGCCACCGCTCGACACTACGACCGTCGAGGCCGAGCCGCCGGACGCGATGAAGTCCACGCTGCCGGCGCCGACCGTCGTTGAGACCGCGCTGCCCGAGATCGCCGTCCCGCCGCCGCTCAGCACCGTCGCGCTGGTGCTGCCGCCAGGCCGAACCACCTCGGCGCCGCCACGGAACACGGTCACACCCGAGAGGCTGGCCGCGGACTGGATGTAGGCAACCGCACCGGTGCTCAGCACTACGTTGCGGGCAATGCCGCCTTCGATCAGCTGACCTCCGCTCAGGATGGTGGCACCGCCGGCGATGCCGCCGAGCCCGACGTTCTCCTGACCGCCATTCGACACCACAACGCTCGACGCAATCCCACCGGACGCGATGAACTCCAGGCCGCCGCTGAGCACAAGCGTGCTCAACGTTGTGCCGGACACCACCTCCGCGGCGCCGTTACCGCTGATGGTCGTGCCGGTAGCGGAGGCGCCGGACTGAACGTAGGCGACACCGCCGGTATTGAGGGTAATGCCGCTCGCCGTGCCGGCGTCGATCAGGGTGGCACCGCTGCCATTGATCGATCCGCCGCTGACGCTCGCGCCCGAAGCAATGTTTTCCTGGCCGCCGCTGAACACGTTGGTGCCGATCCCAACCGCGCCACTGAACAGCAACTCAATGCCGCCGTTCACCACTGTGCCCGTGGTCGTGCCGCCCGACACCAGCTGATAGGCGCTGCCCGCAACCGTCGTGCTGCTCGCAATGCCGCCCGCCAGCACCGTCTGGATGCCGCCGCTCGACACGGTAGCGGACAGAGAGGTGCCGCTGAACGCGATCGTATCGTTGCCGCCATTGAGGATGCGGGTGCCGATTTCGGTGCCGCCGGAGAACGTGGTCTGTGAACCGCCAACCGAGGTCACGGACGCGACGCCGAACACCTGCTCGACCCCGCCCACGGCGATCGTGCTGCCGCTGGTGCTGGCGCCCGACATCACCAGCGCACTGCCGCCGGCCTGAACCGTTGTGGCATTGGCGGCGCCGCCTGCCAACACATCGAGCACGCCGCCGTTCGACACCGTCAGGTGATCGGCGCTGCCGCCGGCCTCGATCGTCGCGCTGCCATTGATGCTCGCCTGCGTCTGCGACCCGAACACATCGTCGACGCCACCACCGGAGACGATCGTTCCGCTCGCGACTCCGCCGGCTTCGACCTTGAACGTGCCGCCGCTGGCGACGTGGTCCCCGCTCGCCGTTCCGCCGGAGCCCACGTCTTCGGTGCCGCCGCCCTGGATCGAAGCCGCAAGCTCGGTCCCGCCCGAAAGAACCTTTAGTGTATGCCCGCTGGTGACGGTTACTCCCGAACTGACCGTCCCGCCGGAGACAAACTGGATCGACGACAACTCCACCGTGATCGAGAACGTCTCCGAGGCCGAGTTGTTGTGCGCGTCGGTCGTGATCGCGTTGATCGTGTGGCTGCCGATGCTGAAGAGATCGCCGGAATGGACGACCGTGTTGCCTTCCTTGAAGGTGATTGGGTCGCTGCCGTCGACCAGATCGCTCGCGCTCGCCGAGAAGGTCGCAACCGCGCCGCCCGGGTCGGTCTGCTGCAGCGTCTGATTGGCAACCGGCGTCAGTGTCGGCGCTGTGGTGTCCTGCACCGTGATGGTGAAGGTCTCGGAGGCGGCATTGCCGTGCGTGTCGGTCGCGCTCGCCGTGAGCGTGTGAGTACCGAGGCTGAACGTATCGCCGGAGTGGACGACGACGTTCCCTTCCTTGAACGCGACCGCGTCGGTGCCGTCGACGATGTCGCTCGCGCTTGCAGAGAACGTGGCCGCGGCGCCGGCAGCACTGGTCGCTTCCTGGGTCTGATTGGCAACCGGCGTGAGCGTCGGCGCTGCGGTGTCCTGCACCGTGATGGTGAAGGTCTCGGAGGCGGCATTGCCGTGCGCATCGGTCGCGCTCGCGGTGATCGTATGCGTTCCGATGCTGAACGTATCGCCGGAGTGCACGACTGTGTTGCCTTGCTTGAAGGTGACCGGGTCGCTTCCGTCGACGATGTCGCTCGCGCTTGCGGAGAACGTCGCCGCCGCGCCGGCAGCACTGGTCGCCTCCTGGGTTTGATTGGCAACCGGCGTGAGCGTCGGCGCGGTGGTGTCCTGCACCGTGAGGGTGAAGGTTTCGGACGCCGCATTGCCGTGCGCATCGGTCGCGTTCGCTGTGATCGTGTGGGTGCCGATGCCGAACGTGTCGCCCGAGTGGACGACCGTGCTGCCTTGCTTGAAGGTGACCGGGTCGCTTCCGTCGACGATGTCGCTCGCGCTTGCAGAGAATGTCGCCGCGGCGCCGGCGATGCCGGTCGCTTCCTGGGTCTGATTGGAAACCGGCGTGAGCGTCGGCGCTGTCGTGTCCTGCACCGTGACGGTGAAGGTCTCGGACGCGCTGTTGCCGTGCGTGTCGGTCGCGCTCGCCGTGATCGTGTGGGTGCCGACGCTGAACGTATCGCCGGAATGAACGACGGCGGTGTCCTCCTTGAACACGACCTGATCGATGCCATCGACCACATCGATCGCAGTGGCCGAAAAGGTCGCGACCGCGCCCGTGCTACTCGTCGCTTCCTTGGTTTGACTGACAACGGGGGTCAGGATCGGGGGCGTGGTGTCCTGTACCGTGATGGTAAAGTTTTCAGACCCGGTGTTCCCATGTGAGTTGGTCGCGCTCGCCGTCACCGTGTGGGTGCCGATGCTGAACGAGTTGCTTGAGTGGACGACCGTGTCGCCCTCCTTGAACACGACCGCATCCGGCCCATCCACAAGATCGGTTGCCGTGGCCGAGAATGTCGCCGCGGCGCCGGCGATGCTGGTCGCTTCCAGGGTCTGATTGGCAACCGGCGTGAGCGTCGGCGCTGTTGTGTCCTGCACCGTGATGGTGAAGGTCTCGGACGCGCTGTTGCCGTGCGCATCGGTCGCGCTCGCCGTGATCGTGTGGGTGCCGAGGCCGAACGCCAGGCCGGACACGACGCCGGTGTTGCCCTCGGTGAACAGCACCGGGTCGGTGCCGTCGACGATATCGGTGGCGCTCGCCGCGAATGGGGCCGGGGCCCCGCCCGGGAAGATCGCCTCGACGGTCTGGTTCGCGATCGGGGTCAGCGTCGGCGGCGTCGTATCGACCACGTTGATGGTGAAGATCTCAAGGCTGGTGTTGCCGGCCGCATCCGTCGCGCTTGCCAGGATCACATGCGGTCCGACACTGAACGTATCGCCCGCGTGGACGACCGCGTTGCCCTCTTTGAAGACAACCGGATCGGTCCCATCCACCGTGTCGGTGGCGGTCGCAGAGAACGTCGCCACAGCGCCTGCGGCGCTTGCCGCCTCGTTGGTCTGATCGCCAACCGGGGCCAGCGTGGGCGGCCTGGTGTCGACGACCTTGATGGTGAAGGTTTCGCTGCTGGCGTTGCCGTGCGCGTCGGTCGCACTCGCGGTGATCGTATGCGTCCCGATGCTGAACGCATCGCCGGAGTGGACGACCGTGTTGCCTTCCTTGAAGGTGACCGGGTCGCTTCCGTCGACGATGTCGCTCGCGCTTGCAGAGAACGTCGCTGCCGCGCCGGCGCCACTCGTCGCCTCGTTGGTCTGGTCGCCAACCGGGGTCAGCCTAGGCGGCGTGGTATCGACGACGTTGATGGTGAAGTTTTCGCTGCTGGTGTTGCCGGCCGCATCGGTGGCGCTGGCCGTGATCACGTGCGTGCCGAGTCCAAACGGCTGGCCGGAGACGACCGGGAGATTGCCCTCCTTGAAGGCGACCGGATCAAACCCGTCCATGAGGTCGGTGGCGGTCGCCGCGAATATGGCCGGGGCGCCGCCCGGGAAGATCGCCTCGATGGTCTGGTCGGCAATCGGCATCAGGGTCGGCGGCGTGATGTCCTGCACCACAGTAATGGTGAAGTTTTCACTGCTGGTGTTGCCGGCCGCGTCGGTCGCGCTCGCCGTGATGATGTGGGTGCCGAGGCTGAACGTATCGCCGGAATGAACGACGGCGGTGCCCTCGTTGAACACGACCTGATCGATGCCATCGACCACATCGATCGCAGTGGCCGAAAAGGTCGCGACCGCGCCTGCGCCACTCGTCGCTTCCTTGGTTTGACTGACAACCGGGGTCAGGATCGGGGGCGTGGTGTCCACCACCTTGATGGTGAAGTTTTCGCTGCTGGTGTTGCCGGCCGCATCGGTGGCGCTGGCCGTGATCACGTGCGTGCCGAGACCAAACGACTGGCCGGAGACGACCGCGAGATTGCCCTCCGTGAAGGCGACCGGATCGGTCCCATCCACCGCGTCGGTGGCAGTCGCCGCAAATGTGGCCGGGGCGCCGCCCGGGAAGATCGCCTCGATGGTCTGATCGGCGAGCGGCGTCAGGGTCGGCGCTGTGGTGTCCTGCACCACCGTAATGGTGAAGTTTTCGCTGCTGGTGTTGCCGCGCGTGTCGGTCGCACTCGCCGTGATCGTGTGGGTTCCGACGCTGAACGTATCGCCGGAATGAACGACGGCGGTGTCCTCCTTGAACACGACCTGATCGATGCCATCGACCACATCGATCGCAGTGGCGGAGAAGGTCGCGACCGCGCCCGCGCTACTCGTCGCTCCCTTGGTTTGACTGACAACCGGGGTCAGAATCGGGGGCGTGGTGTCCTGTACCGTGATGGTAAAGTTTTCAGACCTGGTGTTCCCGTGTAGGTCGGTCGCGCTCGCCGTCACCGTGTGGGTGCCGATGCTGAACGCATCGCCTGAATGGACGACGGTATCGCCCTCCTTGAACACGACCGCATCCGGCCCATCCACCAGATCGGTTGCCGTGGCCGAGAATGTCGCCGCGGCGCCGACGATACTGGTCGCCTCGATGGTCTGATCAGCGAGCGGCGTCAGCGTCGGCGCTGTCGTGTCCTGCACCGTGATGGTGAATGTCTCGGACGCGCTGTTGCCGTGCGTGTCGGTTGCGCTCGCCGTGATCGTGTGGGCGCCGATGCTGAACGCGTCGCCGGAGTGGACGACGACGTTCCCTTCCTTGAACGCGACCGCGTCGGTTCCGTCGACGATGTCGCTCGCGCTTGCGGAGAACGTCGCCGCGGCGCCGGCGATGCTGGTCGCTTCCTGGATCTGATTGGCGACCGGCGTGAGTGTCGGCGCTGTGGTGTCCTGCACCGTGATGGTGAAGGTCTCGGACGCGCTGTTGCCGTGCGTGTCGGTCGCGCTCGCCGTGAGCGTGTGGGTGCCGATGCTGAACGTGTCGCTTGAGTGGACGACGGTGTTTCCTTCCTTGAAGGTGACCGGGTCGGTCCCATCGACGAGATCGGTCGCGCTCGCAGAGAACGTCGCAGCAGTGCCAGCGGCGCTGGTCGCTTCCTTGGTTTGATTGGCAATCGGCGTCAGTGTCGGCGCTGTGGTGTCCTGCACCGTGATGGTGAAGGTCTCGGACGCGCTGTTGCCGTGCGCATCGGTCGCGTTCGCTGTGATCGTGTGGGTGCCGATGCCGAACGTATCGCCCGAGTGGACGATGGCGTTACCTTCTTTGAACACTACAGTATCGGTGCCGTCCACGATGTCGGTGGCGCTCGCCGAGAACGTGGCCGCAGCGCCCGTGCCGCTCGTCGCTTCATCGGTCTGGTTGGCGACCGGCGTCAGCGTCGGCGCTGTGGTGTCCTGTACCGTGATGGTGAAGGTCTCGGACGCGCTGTTGCCGTGCGTGTCGGTCGCGCTCGCCGTGATCGTGTGGGTGCCGAGCGCGAACGTATCGCCCGAGTGGACGATGGCGTTACCTTCTTTGAACACTACAGTATCGGTGCCGTCGACGATGTCGGTGGCGCTCGCCGAGAACGTGACGGAAGCGCCCGTGCTGCTCGTCGCTTCATCGGTCTGGTCGGCGACCGGCGTCAGTGTCGGCGCTGTGGTGTCCTGCACCGTGATGGTGAAGGTCTCGGGCGCGGTATTGCCCGCCGCGTCGGTTGCGCTTGCCGTGACGATGTGGCTGCCGATGCTGAACGTGTCGCCCGAGTGGACGACGGCAGCACCTTCCTTGAATACGACGGCGTCGGTCCCATCAACGATGTCGCTCGCGCTTGCAGAAAACGCCGCCGCGGCGCCGGCGGCGCTGGTCGCTTCCTGGGTCTGATTGGCAACCGGCGTCAGTGTCGGCGCCGTGGTGTCCTGCACCGTTATGGTGAAGGTCTCGGATGCGGTATTGCCTGCTGCGTCGGTTGCGCTTGCCGTGACGATGTGGGTGCCGATGCTGAACGTGTCGCCCGAGTGGACAACGGCAGTACCTTCCTTGAATACGACCGCGTCGGTCCCATCGACCGGATCGGTTGCGGTGGCCGAGAACGTCGCCGCGGCGCCCGTGGGGCTGGCCGCCTCGATGGTCTGGTCGGCAACCGGCGTCAGCGTCGGCGCTGCGGTGTCCTGCACCGTAATGGTGAAATTCTCGGACGCCGTATTGCCAGCCGAATCAGCGGCACTCGCCGTGATCGTGTGTGTGCCGAGTGAAAATGTGTCGCCGGAGTGGACGACCGTGTTGCCCTCCCGGAACACGACCTCGTCGGTCCCATCGAAGTCATCGGTCGCTGTCGCTGCAAATGTCGCAACCGCGCCGCTTGGCCCAGTCGCTTCGTCGGTTTGATCTGCAACAGAACTGAGAACCGGGGGCGTGGTATCCGACGGCCTAAAGATGATAATCTCTGTGCCGGTCCCGGTGTCGGGAGCGAGTTGGAAGTCTTTGCCGGCGAAGCTCTCGTTCGGGTCAAGCTGCAGATCAGCCGTGCCGCCACCCGCGGTGATGTGCAGGATGTTGCCGTCACCAAGAACAGCCTGACCTCCGCCGCCATAATTGAGATAGCTGAGGTCGATCACGTCGCCTTCGGCAAAGCCCGAGATCGTGCCCGAATATGCGGTGGAAAACTGGATGGTACCGGCGATGCCGCCGACGGCCATCACGTTCAGGGATCCCGCGAGCGTGCTCGAAAAACCTACGAGGCCACCGTCGGGAGTGCCGCCACCCTGGAAAGTCACGTCCTCCTGGAAGTCGCCGGCAAAATGGATGGTGCCGCCGCCCGCAACCGTTGCATGACCTCCTCCGGTCACGTTGTCGGCGACAAACAACGTTCCGCCGTCGGCTTCCAAGGTGCCGTCGTTGACGAGGTCGCCAGCCGTATCGACCGTCAAGGTGCGGTTGGCGGAATTCGCATCGATCACACCGGCCGCCTCGTTGGTCAGGGTGAGGCCGTTGCCGATGTAGCCAGCGCCGCCGATGAGATTGTCGACATTGGTCAGTTGTCCGCCCTGCAGGACGGCGCTGCCGTTCAGAGCGTTGAGCGCAATCGTTCCGCCCGAGTCAAGCGTCACACCCGCCGCATCAATTGTGATCGCATTTACGTGCGCAAAATATTGATCCGGCTGAACCAGGAGCTTGCCGAAGTTGTGGATGACGCCCTTCAGGTTCCATTGTTCGTTGGTGGTATCGTGATCGGTCACCATCAGGGTGGTTCCGGTCGAAACCGTGATCGCGCCGGCGGTGCTGCCGTCGAGGGTGACGCCTGAAATCGAGCGCCCGGATGGTGCCACCGTTGGTTGCTGCGATGGCTCCGCCCTCGATGGTGGCGGAGCGCAGATAGATGGCCGCGTTCGATCCATCAGACTTGATGACGCCGTCGGCGTTATTGATTGTCGAGCCTGTGACGAGCAGGGCGCCGGTATCGGTTGCTTCGATCAGCCCGGCATTGCTGATGACCGCTGCGCCGGTCGCGATCGTGAAGGTACCGAAGGTCGCGTCGACTACGCCGGCAGCCTGGTTGATGAGGGAGAAGCCATTGGCCAATAACCCGTCGCCGCTGATCGTATTGTCGACGTTGGTGAGCGGACCGCCCTGCAGAGCGGCACTCCCGTTCAGAGCGTTGAGCGCAATCGTTCCGCCCGAGTCGAGCGTCACACCCGCCGCATCAATCGTGATCGCGTTTACATGCGCAAAATATTGATCAGGCTGAACCAGGAACTTGCCGAAGTTGTGGATGGTCCCCTTCAGGTTCCATTGTTCGTTGGTGGTGTCGTGATCGGTCACCATCAGGGTGGTGCCGGCCCCAACGGTGATCGCGCCGGCGGTGCTGCCGTCGAGGGTGACGCCGGAATCGAGCGCCCGGATGGTGCCACCGTTGGTCGCCGTGATGGTTCCGCCCTCGATGGTGGCGGAGCGCAGATAGATGACCGCGTTCGACCCATCAGACTTGATGACGCCGTCGGCGTTATTGATTGTCGAGCCTGTGACGAGCAGGGCGCCGGTATCGGTTGCTTCGATCAGCCCTTGGTTGCTGACGACCGCTGCGCCGGTACCGACGGTGAAGGTGCCGAAGGTCGCGTCGACCACGCCTGCAGCCTGGTTGATGAGGGAGAACCCATTGGCCAATAACCCGTCGCCGCTGATGGTATTGTCGACGTTGGTGAGCGGGCCGCCTTGCAGGACAGCGCTGCCGTTCAGAGAATTGAGCGCGATCGTTCCGCCCGAGTCGAGCGTCACGCCCGCCGCATCAATCGTGACGGCGTTTATGTGCGCAAAATATTGATCCGGCTGAACCAGGAACTTGCCGAAGTTGTGGATGACGCCCTTCAGGTTCCATTGTTCATTGGTGGTGTCATGATCGGTGATAGTCAGGGTGGTGCCGGTCGAAACCGTGATCGCCCCGGCGCTACTGCTGCCGTCGAGGATGACGGCCGAATCGATCGCCCGGATGGTACCGCCGTTGGTCGCCGTGATGGTTCCGCCCTCGAGGGTGGCGGAGCGCAGATAGAGGTTGCCACCATCCGCTTTGATCAGGGCGCCGGTATTGTCGATTGTCGAATTGGTGATCAGCAGGCCGGCCGCATTGGTTGATTCGATCAGGCCGCGATTGGTAACGACATTGGTGCCGGTATTGATGGTCAGTAAACCGGTGGCAAAATCTGCATCGATCACGCCGGCAGCCTGATTGATCAAGGTGAGGCCGTTGCCGATCAGTCCGGTCCCGTGGATGAGATTGTCGACATTGGTGAGCGCGCCGCCCTGCAGGACGGCGCTGCCATTCACGGAGTTGAGCGTAACCGTTCCGCCCGAGTCGAGCGTCACACCCCCGGCATCAATCGTGATAGCGTTTATGTGCGCAAAAAATTGATCTGGCTGGACCAGGAACGTTCCGAAGTTGTGGATGGTCCCCTTCAGGTTCCATCGTTCATCTGTGCTGTCGTGATCGGTGATAGTCAGGGTGGTGCCGGTCGAAACCGTGATCGCCCCGGCGCTGCTGCTGCCGTCGAGGATGACGGCCGAATCGATCGCCCGGATGGTGCCGCCGTTGGTCGCCGTGATGGTTCCGCCCTCGAGGGTGGCGGAGCGCAGATAGAGGTTGCCACCATCCGCTTTGATCAGGGCGCCTTTATTGTCGATCGTCGAGTTGGTGATCAGCAGGCCGGCCGCACTGGTTGATTCGACCAGGCCGCGATTGGTGACGACATTGGTGCCGGTATTGATGGTCAGCTGACCGGTAAAATCTGCATCGACCACGCCGGCAGCCTGATTGATCAAGGTGAGACCGTTGCCGATCAGTCCCGTCCCATGGATGAGATTGTCGACGTTCGTCAGCTGTCCGCCCTGCAGCACGGCGCTGCCATTCACGGAGTTGAGCGTAACCGTTCCGCCCGAGTTCGAGCGTCACGCCCCCGGCATCAATCGTGACGGCGTTGACGTGCGCAAAATATTGATCCGGCTGAACCAGGAACGTTCCGAAGTTGTGGATAGTGCCCTTCAGGATCCATTGTTCGTTGGTGCTGTTGTGGTCGGTTACCGTCAGGGTAGTGCCGGTCGAAACCGTGATCGCCCCGGCGCTGCTGCTGCCGTCGAGGATGACGGCGGAGTCGATCGCCCGGATCGCGCCGCCGTTCGTCTCTGTGATCGTCCCGCCTTTGATCGTGGAGGACTGCAGATAAAGGTTTGCCGTCGCACCATCCGCTTTGATCAGGGCGCCTTTATTGTCGATCGTCGAGTTGGTGATCAGCAGGCCGGCCGCACTGGTTGAATTCGATCAGGCCGCGATTGGTGACGACATTGGTGTCGGTATTGATGGTCAGCTGACCGGTAAAATCCGCATCGACCACGCCGGCAGCCTGGTTGATCAAGGTGAGACCGTTGCCGATCAGTCCCGTCCCATGGATGAGATTGTCGACGTTCGTCAGCTGTCCGCCCTGCAGCACGGCGCTGCCGTTCACGGCGTTGAGCGCAATCGTTCCACCCGAGTCGAGCGTCACACTCGCTGCGTCGATCGTGATGGCATTGGTGTGCGCAAAATATTGATCCGGCTGAACCAGGAACGTTCCGAAGTTGTGGATGAGACCCTTCAGGACAAGGTTCTCGTTGGTCGAATGGTGGTCGGTAACCAGCACCGTCGACCCTGATGCGAGCGTCACGCTTCCGGCGTCGGTCGTGGAATTGAATATTACCCCGCTGTCGTCGACGCTGATCGTGTTATTGCCAAAGGTGGTGAGCGTACCGCCCTCGATCGTTGCTCCAAACAAATCGATGTTTGCGTTCGTCGCGTTGATATGGCCCAGCGGGTTCTGCTGCTTGCCTTGAATGACTGTCGTGCCATGAAGTTCGACTGCCGACGCTCCTTGCGTCCAGATCAGGCCGTAGTTCGTGAGTTGCCCGGCCGTGATGCTGAGAATGCCCGGGGTGACCTGGCGGGTCTGAATTCGGCCGGCGGCTTCGTTCACGATGGTGGCGGAAATCGCTCCAAAGCCCCCGATCGTGTTGTCGACGTTTTCGAGCACCCCGCCTTGCAACACGGCGCTGCCGTTCACCGCGTTGAGCGCGATCATTCCGCCCGAGTCGAGGGTCACACCCGTGACGGCATCAACCGTGATCGCATTGGTGTGCGCGAAATATTGAGTTGGCTGAACCAGGACCGTTCCAAAATTGTGGATGAGGCCCTTCAGCGTCAGGGTCTCGTTGCCGGTGTTGACATCCGTAACCAGAACAGTCGCATCGGGCGCGACCGTGACCTCGCCGGCCGGCGTGGTCGAGTTGAAAGTGACCGCCGCATCATCGACGCTGATGGCATGACCGTTCGCTGACTCGAGCGTGCCGCCCTCGAGGGTAGTCGTGAACAGATCGATATTGGCCTTGTCAGCAACGAGTTCGCCGATGGCGCCTTGATAATTCCCGTAGATCGTGGTGCCAACGAATTTGATGTTGGAGCCGCCATACGTCCATACGGTGCCGCCGTTGGTGAACTGCGCCGCCGAGTAGGTCAACGTCCCCTGGTAGTCGGGGATTGTCTCGATGTAGCCATTCTTCTCGTTGACGACAGTGGCGGTGATAGTCCCGAAGCCGCCGATCTTGTTGTCAACGTTGTACAGCGTCGCGCCCTGCAGAAGGGCGCTGCCGTTCAGCTGGTTGAGCGCAATCATGCCGCCCGAGTCGAGCGTGACCCCCGCTGCATCAATCGTAATGGCGTTGACGTGGGCGAAGTATTGATCCGGCTGGACCAGGAACGTTCCGAAGTTGTGGATGACGCCTTTCAGGTTCCACTGCTCGTTCCCGGTATCGTGGTCGGTGACGAGCAGGTTTGCACCGGGCGCAATCGTGACCGCGCCGGCGCTCAAGCCGTCAAGCGTGGCGTTGGCGTCGATGCTCCGAATCGTGCCGTGATCGGAGCCCGGCAGCACGCCGAAGGTCGCCAGGATACCGCCTTCGATGGTCGAGCTCGCAACCAGCACATTGGCGCCGGCGCCGATGGCCTCGATCACCCCGTTAGGCTGGATCAGAGTCGTCTGCCTGATGAGCAGTCCGCCCTGGTCGACCGCTTCGAGGATGCCGTCATTGGTCGCCGCGCTCGTGGCATCTGCGAACGGCGTCGCGATGGTCAACAGCTGGCCGCTGCCCGCACCGGCGATGATGCCGTGGTTGTGCAGGACCAAGGGCGCTCCGCCGTCGCTGCCGATGGTTCCAGCGCCGCCGATGGCAACGAAGTTCTCAAGCGTCGCCACCGCATTGGGATCGGATCCAGTGATCCTTCCGCCGCCGAGTTTGACCGAACCGGTCCAGTCGAGGACGAGCGTGCCCCTGGCGGCGAGCGCGCCATTGTTGACCGTGATCAGGCCCTTGGTGGCGAGTTCCCCTGAGACAACGAGGGCGCTGGCGTTGACGTTGATGCTGCCGGAGTTGAGCAGCAGGCTGTCGACCGTCAGTGGACCGGCGTTCTCGGTGAGCGTGATGCCATCAGGAACAAGGAGCCCCTTCACCTCCAGTGGAATATTGGTGTTCTGATAGGTGCTCGCGCCGATGAAGACCGTGTCGGTGGTCGTGGGCGTCAGCTCGACATAATCGTCAGGCGTCGGGATCGCGCCGCCGCCGCCGCCGGCGGGCCCGCTCCAGTTCGTGCTCGCGATGAAGGCCGGCAGACCCGGCGGCTGCACCAGGACGGTGCTGGTCCAATCGTTGCTGAGCAATACACCGAGATAAAAGTTCTGACTGGTGAAATACAGCGTGGGCGTGAACGGGTTGATGTCGTGACTTGCCTCTGGCGCGTCGATCTCCTCGACATCCGAAACATCGGCCTTGATCGTGTAGGGATCGCCGACCAGCATGTTGGCCTGAGCGGTCGTCAGATTGGCCGCCCAGGTATCGTTTGCGACCGGCGTGGTCAGCGTCTCGACGGTCGTGTTGTTGCTGTCGACAACCGTCACGGTGACGATCTGGCCGTCCTCGACCGCATGGGTCTTGCCGCTGATCGCAAGCCCCGCCGTAGCCTCGAGGGCATTGATGCGGTCATCGCCCGCAACCGTATTGATCGAAATCGTCGGCTGCGGAATGACCGAAATGTCGACGCCGGCGGGTTGCGATGGATCAAGCACGACATTGATCAGATCGCGGTCGTGCAGGCCGCCCAGGGTTGCAATTGTCTTCCACGCGGTCTTGTCGTGGACTCCGGTCGGGTTGATCTGGACCTTGGCAAACGTGCCGCTCAGGTCCTCGACACTGCGCACCAGCCTGGACACCGGAAATCCGTTGCCGTTGTTGTAGGCGTTCGACAGCAGCGCCGACAGATCGATCTGATCGCCCTGGCCGTGGCCGTAATTGGTGATCTGCTCGAGTCGGAGCGCCGGCACGCCGTCCAGCGCCGCCTGATTGAAGATGAATTTGTCGGCGCCGTTGCCGCCGGTGAACGTGTCGCCGAGAGCAGCCGTAAAAATGCCGGTCCCGGTGCTGGACGGCGGCATTTTGACGGTGGCCGGTATGGTCAGACCCTGCGCCAATGTGACGGTGTCGACACCGTTGCTGCCGGTTACCACAATGCTGTGCACGCCATCGAAATGCTGCGACTGCCCGAACGCCGCCACGACGACGCCGGCGCCTTCGTTGCCGATGGTGTAGGTCCGGTCGCCGTTCGGGATGCGCAGATCGAGTTCCGTCCCGTTCAGGGTCCCGAGCGTCGGCAGCACGCCGATGGAGACGGCCGGACTGGACTGGTCGAGGATGACATTGATGTTGTCACCGATGTTCAATCCATCAAGCCGCGCGATCGTGATCCAGTTCGAACCGGCGCCCGCCAAGTTGACCTGCAGGTTCGCGAAGTCGCCGACCGAATCCGCAATTACCCGGACCAGCGCATCGGGCGGGCTTCCGCTTCCACCCGCGTACGGCACCGACACCAGCGGAGACACATCAACCGAATCGCCTTCGTTAGCGTTATAGTCGGTGAGTTCCTGATGTACCGGTGGCGAGGTCTGGGCGTCGTCGAGCGCGGTCGCATCGAAGGCAAAGAGATCCCCGCCGCTCCCGCCGGTAATCGTAACGGCAACTCCGCCCGCATAGCTGTTGATGGTGTCGCTGCCATGGCCGCCAGTCACCACCACACTGGCAATGCCGGTGAACGGCTGCACAAAACCGCGAGCGTAGACGGAAATGCCGCCGCTCGCATCGCTCTTGATCGTGTAGTTCTGGCCTCCGTTTGGAAGATTTACATCCAGTTCGGAGCCGTTCTGGGTCGCAAGATTCGGTGCATCGATGTTGCTGATCGTCGAGATAGCAGTTCCGTCCGTATCCGTTGCCGTTACGACAACGCGGATCAGGCTGCCGATGTCGGAATCTTGCACCGTATAGGTCGGGCCGGTAGCGCCTGAAACGTCGACGAACGTGCCGCCAGCCCTCAAATCCTGCCACTGGTAGGTAACCGTTGCGGCCGGATCCGAAGCCATTCCGCCGGTGATGGTGAGCACGTCCCCGGCACTCGCCGAATAGGGGATCGTCGCTGTGCTCAACTCGAGCGGCGCCCCCGCTGTGCCTCCACCGCCCAGAGGAGTGCCCGAACCCGTGAAGGCGGGCGAAAAATCCGCCAGCGTCACGCTTGGCGAAAAATATTGCCACACAGGCACGCCGACGACGTTCGCATATGCATAAAGTTGCGCGCCGATTTCCCCCGATGTCGCGAATATCTGATAAGGATTGGTGGCGAGCGCATCGGCGATCTGATCGGCGTAGAGCTTGTCGCTGCCGTTCAGTGTAAAATCGATACTCCCCTTGAGGGCACCACCGACCGCAGCATCGGCGATGATCGCATTCAGTTCCAATGCAAGTCCGAGAAACCCTGATATCTTCAAGAGGGGCTGAACAACCCCGTTGATCTTGTCCGTGACGAAGAACCCGTCAAAGATCTTGGACGGATCGGGGGCGCCCAATTGTACCGACTGCGCATATCGCACCAGCCCGCGCGTGTCGTAGCCGAATGCGAGGTTCATTGCTGCGGAGACAGCCGCCTCAACCCCGATCGACAACCCCGGAATGACCGGAACCGGGAGGCTTGCCAGGTGTGCCAATGGCAGGTGGGGATTGCCCTGAGCGTCAAAACCGTTGCCCAGCAGATTGAGGCTGAGCTGCGGGAGTGTCAGATCAAATAGATCCGCATTGCCGCCAAGCAACACTTTGAACGCTTGTGACGGATCGCTGAGGATCGGAAATGAGAACTGCGTATTGGAAAAAATGTCGTTGAGAATCTGCTCGCCGGTTTCGTTGTTCGTCGGGTCTGTTGCCGAATAGCCATCGCCGGCGAGGCCATTTAAAAATGTACCAAGACCCTCCGCCTCCTCAGTTATTTGAGGAATAGCGTCAAACGCGTTGTTTATCTCGTTGAACGGAACTGAGAATGAGCCGAGATGGTAGGAGTCCGAACCAAAGGACTCGTGTTCCAGGAATGCAGCCCAGTCGATGATCTGGTTGATGTCGCCGATGAACGCCTGCAGTGATGAGAGATCTTGATGCGTGGCGTCCTGTACCAGATCCAGCAACGTGATCTTGCCGTCGTCGTTCGCATCAAGAAAAGCCTTGGCGTTTGGCAGACCATCGAGCGGCGTTATATCAGTTTCGAGGACCGCGATCGCATCATGCAACGGCTGCAGAATGGGGTCGAGTTCGTGCAAAATCGGGACAATGAAGTTCTCAACAAAGCTGCCAAAGTCGTAGCGGACGTTGTCGATCGATAGCGTCGGGTCGCTGCCTGAATTCCATGTTGCATTCAGGTCGGCTTGAATGCTTGGCAATGCGGCATTGCCGAGATCGGATTCAAGATGAAGTTTGGCGGCAGCGCTCGCACTGACCTGCTGGGTGACGATGCTTGGATCGATTTCGGAGAGGAAGATTCGCCCATCGCCATTTGGATCGTTCAGACCGATGGCGTAATTTGCATTGAGACCTGACCCCGCATCGGTTGCATGGAAATTCAAGAAACCCAGACTTACATCGCTGCTTAGATCGGGCGCAGATGCGCTGGCATTGACAGTCACCAAAGGCGCGTTGTTCGCGAGGATGTAGGGATTTGACGGGTCGCTCGCGTCAGCTCCGGCCGTGAAGTTGAAATTGTAGCCGAGAGTCGCCGATAGCGATCCGTTCAGGTTCAGATTAAGGCCGGGAAGACCGAGATTGTTTGCAAGCGGCACGCTGTCCGATACCGATGCGCTGTCGGTGAACGTCAGCTGCAGCCCGTTGGCCGTGGATACGCTTACACCTTCCGGGAACGAGACACCGTTCGCCGCCGCAGCCGTCAGCGCTTGATTGATTGCGGCCTGGATGATGCCCTGCGCATCCCCGTCAGGATCGGCCAACAACGCGCTCTGCGCATCCGAAATGCCGGCATCGATGGCCTGCCGAAGTTGCTCGATTGCGTGCAGAGTCGAGCTAGCCTCATAACTGGCTTTTAGCGCATCTCCAACGAGCGGGAGATCTCCGGCGTTGATTGCGGCCCCGAAACCGACACTTGCATTTCCGCCGCCCATAGACACCGCGGTCGCAACGTCGCCGTCACCGCCGGGCGCGTTGCCGCCACCCATTGCGGAAGAAAGGCCACCGCCCGCGTGGTTCAGCGCCGTGTCGACCACGGTTTTGACGGAGCTCAGTTCAGTCTGATAATTCTGATTGAGCGCCCGTCTCGCCTCCGGGGCTGCTACTCCGCCGGCGCTTGAAACATCGGCTTTGACCGTCGCGGCGATCCCGACAAGGCCGGCGGCCTGAGCACCCGTCAGATGTGCCGACCAGTAACCGTTCGAGACGGTGCCAGTCAGACTGGCAAGCGTCTGGCCGGACGTATTGACGATGGTCACCGTAACGGTCTGGCCATCTTCGATGCCGTAGGTCGTTCCCGTGATGTTGGCACCCGAGGTCGCCTGCACGCTGGTGATCTGGTTTGTTTGGGCAATGCTGTTGATGGAAATCTGCGGTCTGGGCGATGTCAGATTCCAACCGATGATGTCCATCACTTCGAGGTCGGTTTGAGTCGGTAGCTGAACGACCCCCGGTGAGGAGAACCCGTAAGTGTCGACTATTTGCCAGTCACCTAGATCTTCTCCGTCGTTCTTGACGGAATAGTTGTGAAATGGATCGAGACCGGTGACCCCGTTGTCGAGCGAGAAATACGACGGACCGCCCGTGGTCAGCTGCCGCGTTCCTGGCGCCGAATAGCGGTAGAGATCGAGCGGGGTATAGCCACCTCCGGTCCCGGCAACGACGGGGACGCTAGCCCGCGCCTCTCGCCCCATCACCTCGGTAATCTCGTGGATGACATCGCTGATGAAATCGATCTTTCCGGGATCAATTCCATTGCTTGGATCAAAGTCCCACATACCCGACGTGGCCTCTAACCCGATCGAGCCGTCGACAGGAATGCTCTCCTCAAGCGGTAGACCGAGCGCCCTTGCTTCGGCGGAGCTCATAAACCATGTATGAGAGGCACTGATCGGATCGCTCGCAGGGAGGTAGGCGAGCGCGCTTTGGTCCGTGGATGTCGTCGCATGCTGGATCAAAGCTGATTTGATTTGAGAGTAGTCGTAGCTGAGCAATGCGTACCGACTCGAGGCTTCGTGATCCAACCGCGTTCCTGCGACTTCGCCGTAGCCGACGTTGATATTGATCGTGACCGGGTCGCTGAAATGCTCCTCGATGTACGAGACGGCCGCGTCGATGCCGGCCGTGAAGCCATTGGGCAAACTCGCGGGACTCTGATCGTATTTGATATTGATAATCATGGAGCATCTCCGGCAATCGAAGCGTGCCTTGAGCCGCTGGCTCTCAATTCGCGGAGGAACGCCAGAAGGTAGACCTCAACGGAAGGCAGTGCGGAACGTCACCTCAGGCCAGTTCTTGCTGGCATTGCCGACGAGCGGCAGGTTCCCCGCATCCACGGCTGCCTGCAGGGCGGTTTCGATCTTGCCCAGGGTATCGTCGGCGCCCTGCTGCAGCGTGCTGAGTTCGATCGTCAAATCGGCCATGTGCTTTCCTCGCCTCCGCGCTGTCTTCGTTGAGACAGCGGCATGCCCGTCATGGGTTGGACACCGCCCTCCGCGCCGGCTCGTCGCGCGCCGGCAAACGGTCCAGCGGCGCCAGCCCGGTCAACAAAGTGGAAGCATCGTGGCCGATGCCCCCCTAACCCCGTTGCGTGTCCGAAGATCTTGTTGTGCCAATCAATGCGCAACGCGCTAAGGAATTGCAGCGCGTGCCCAGCGCCTGCGCCAGGCTTCGCGTCCTCTGGCCGCAATTCACACATAATCAAGGCTGCCCCGGCATCCTCCAGATGAAGGATGGGCAAGACATTTGCTGCCGACGGATGAAGTCGCGATCAGGAACGCGGCGTTTTGGCTTGATGTGTGTCGAGCTTCGACGACCAACCCAATGGCCACCAGCGGATGCTTGGCGCGCGCGTAGACCACCTCGTTGCGGGGAGCTTTCGGAGACGAACGAGATAAAGCGGCCCTCGGATAACCGAAGCTCACGAAATCACCGCGATTTCAGCCGCCTATGCCACCGAACGGCCAAGGCGTACCGACGCAAACTCGCGGCACGCCTCCGCCGAGCGGGCGCGTCGTCCAAATGGACGCTCGCGCACGGCAGGGAGCGACTTCCTTGCTGGGTTGGTCCCAGCCCCCGTGCTTGGTTCCGGATGCCCGGACAATTTATCTTTGGGTTTCCGCCCTGCGGTTCGCGCAGAACATGACCGTGTAATTTGCGGGTTAAGCCCGCATAGCCCCTGTTATCAGGAAACGCCTTTGGCTGACTATATATCGGTCGATATAGATGATTGGTCCGTTCATTGCTGTAGTCTCAACGGTCTGTTCCGAGAAAGTGCGTAGAGGGGCCTGTTTCTCCAAATTGCTGTTCAGCCCTGCTGAGCGCCGGTGGCCGCTGAAGGGAGGAATGCTCGTTGAACGACCGTGTTCTGCCGGCTGACCTCATCGCTGAGATCTATGACGCGGCGATCGACGAAGATCGTTGGTCCGAGTTTTCCAGGCTCGTCGGCAAGGCTGCAGGCATCGAGAACGTTGGTGTATGGTTGGTCGAAGATGGCCGTATCATCGATATGTCGATGGTCGACCTGTGGCGGCCCCTGGTCGAACCGTACAAACAGCATTTCAGCAAGATGGACCCGTGGGCACACAGTCTGGCACGGGCCAGGCCCGAAACCATCATGCTCGGATACGAGCATCTGCGCGAAGACGAGCTGATCAAGACCGAGTTCTATAATGACTTCGCACGGCCGGGCGGCATGTTCCGTCCGATGGGTGTAAAGCTGCAGGTGACGTCCGGAGTAACCGCGAACATCGGCAGTGACTTGCCCTGGGCCAAGAAACGGTTCGACAAATCCGACAAGCCGCGCCTAAAGCGCGTGCTTCCTTATGTCAAGCGGGCGCTGCAGCTGCGGTTGCGCCATGGTCGACGGGCACCACGGGTGCAGACGCAGCAATCAGTGCTCGAAGCGCTCGCCTTCGGGGTCGTGGTTTGCGACGCAGCAGGCCGGATCGCGCTCGCCAATGCGGCTGCCGAGTCGCTGATCCAAGCCGGCGTGGGAATCGTGCCGTCCCGCGGCCGCAAAGGACTCAGCGCGGCGGTGCCGGCCGAAGCAGAGAGGCTCGCAGCCCTCATCCTTGATGCTGCGAGCGGGGGTCCAGGCGGCGTGCTGCGGCTCACCGGCAAACACGGTGTTGCCGAATTGCTCGTGTTGGTCACGCCGCTGCCACGCAGCTACCAGCAGGAACCAGAGCCAGGCTACGCGCTCATCGCCCTGCGCCTGGCTCGCGACAGCATCTCCTTCACGGAAGCGACCCTGACAGCGCTATTTGGATTGAGCCCGGCGCAAGCCACAATCGCCCTCGCGATCTTCAACGGCAAATCGCCCGAGGAGATTGCGATCGGACGCGGCATCCGCATTTCCACGCTGCGCACGCACTTGAAGGAGATCTTCCTGCGAACCGGTACAGAGAACCAACGCGACTTGGTGCGTCTGCTCGGCTGCTTGCCGCAAATGCGCACCGGTTGAAGCTCGTGTGATCGCCTCCCACCGAGGAGCCGATCCGGACCACGCTTATCATCCAGTCCATCGGCGGACCGGCAAGCCGCGGCCGATCGCCCAGACGCCGGTTGAACGGGTCGCCCGCCAGATCGATCGCGAGCCCGCGCGATACTGCATAGCCTGACGGCGATTTTGCCTTCCCGCCTCAGCGCGAGGCTTCGTATAAATTGCGGATCGACCTGGGGAGGACATGATCGTGATCGAGCTCTATCACCATGGGTCTTCAGTCTGCGCCGCCAAGGTGCGCTTCGTCCTTGGCGAAAAGGGCTTGGACTGGACGGGCCACTATGTCGACATCCTCAAGGGTGACCAGTTCGATCCGAGCTACGTGAAGCTCAATCCCAAGGCCGTCGTGCCGACCCTGGTGCACGATGGTGTGGTCGTCACCGAATCCACGGTGATTTGCGAGTATCTGGACGATGTGTTTCCAAGCCCACCCTTGCGGCCCCCGGCTGCGGCCGAGCGGGCTGCGATGCGGCTTTGGACCAAAGCAGTCGACGAGGACATGCATCCAGCCTGCGCCGAGATAACGTTCGCATGCTGCCATCGCCACATCGTGCATCGGCTTGGTCCAGATGGCGTCAGGAAGTTCCTCGACAGCACGCCGGCGCAATCGGTCACATCGCAATGGCATGACCGAAAGAAAGAGATCGTGACCCAGGAATTCGATGCGCCTGACATCGCACGGCCCTTTGGCCTCTACGATCGCTACCTTCAGAAGATGGAGGAAACGCTGGCGAAGAATAGATGGCTTGCAGGGGGAATGTTCTCGCTCGCCGACATCGGCATGGCCCCCTACCTTAACCGGTTGGACATGCTTGGCATGCTCGGGCATTGGACGCGCCACAGACCCGGCGTCGCCGACTGGTTTAATCGCATCAAGATGCGGCCAACGTTTGCTCCCGCATTCCTCACCTGGTGCCCGGCTGATCTGACAGCGGACCTCAAGACTTTCGGGACGCAGAGCTTGCCCGACGTCCAACGGGTTCTGCGGGCTGCCTGAGCCGCCGTCGCGCGTCTACCCACTACGTCCTGAGAGGGACGTGCACCATGATCGAGCTTTATCACCACGGGTCATCGGTCTGCTCCGCGAAGGTTCGCTTCGTGTTGATGGAAAAGAATTTGGACTGGCAGGGGCACTATCTCGACATTCTGAAGGGCGAGCAATTCAACCCGGACTACCTCAAACTTAACCCGATGGCGGTCGTGCCGACGCTCATTCATGATGGCGAGGTCCTGGTCGAGTCGACCGTGATCTGCGAATATCTCGACGATGCGTTTCCACAGCAGCCGCTCAAGCCGCGCGCGGCGCTCGACCGCGCCCGCATGCGGCTGTGGACCAAGGCGGTCGACGAACATCTCCAGCCTGCCTGCAAGTACATCACCTATGCGGCGTGCCACCGCCACATCATCGCCCGGCTGCCGCCGGACAAGTTCGAGCAATATATGAAGGGTCCGGAAGCCGGCGCGCACGCGCGCGTTGCCGGTGATCCCAACTGGGTCGACAGCAAGCGCGCCATCGTCAACATGGGGCTGCAGGCTCCAGGTGTGGCTTCCAAGTTCCGCATGTACGATGAGTATTTGCAGAAAATGGAAGACGTGCTTGCCAGGCATGCCTGGCTCGCGGGCGACGCTTTCACGCTCGCGGACATTGCCATGACGCCCTATGTGAACCGGCTCGACATGCTGGGCATGTCGGAGATGTGGTCGCACTCGCGACCGCACCTGGCGGCCTGGTTCGCGCGCGTCAAAGCGCGCCCCACATTCACGCCGTGCTTCCTCGACTATTGCCCGCCCGACCTGACCGCCGATCTCAAAACGTATGGCTCGCAGAGCTGGCCCGAGGTAAAAGCTATTCTCAACACTTGATTTGCACAGGGAGGATCATGCCATGCGCGCGACGAAAACCCCGCTTTTCCTGGCAATCACGGCGTCGGCCTTGCTCGCGCTGCAGCCGGCACAGGCAGAGACGACGCTGCGGCTGTTGTCGGGATGGACGCCGAACAATCCCAACGTTCCGCTGATCGAGGCGGTGTACATCAAGAATGTCGAGGCGGCGTCGAACGGCGAACTGAAGATCATGCGCAGCGGGCCCGAGGTTGCCCCCGCCTTTGAGCAGTTGCAGCCGGTATCCGCCGGCGTTTTCGACTTTCTGTTCACGACCCCAGGCTATCATCAGGCGCAGACCGGGGTCGGCAATATCCTGGATGCTGTCAACGGCGACCTCGAGAAACGCCGCCAGTCCGGCCTGGTGCAGTGGGCCGACGATTTCTACAACAAACACTATGGCTTGCGCATCATCGCGCTGCATCCCGCACCCGGAAATCACTTTGTCCTGCGTGAGCCGCTCGGCGCGGATGGCACCCTCAAAGGCCTCAAGGTGCGCAGCAACGCGACCTTCGACGGCATCGTGCGCCAGCTCGGCGGCACGCCGGTGAACATGTCGCCTGCCGACGCCTATTCGGCCATGCAGAAAGGGGTCCTGGACGGCATCACGTTTCCGGTGTTCGCGTCGTCCGACTACAAGCTCTATGAGGTCGGCAAGTACATGACGCGGCCGGTGTTCGGATTGTCGAATGTCATGCTGATGATGAATGCGAAGAAGCTCGAATTGCTGCCGCCGAATTTGCAGCGCATCCTTATTGACGAAGGCCGCAAGCTCGACGTGATCGGGACCGAAGCGCTGATCAAGGTCGCTGCCAAGGACGAAGAAACGATGCAAGCCAACGGCGTCAAAATCGTGCAGCTCGGGCCCTCGGTCGCGCCGAGGCTCAACGAGATGTACAACGAGGGCATCTTTCAGACCGCCAGCCGAACAACTCCCGCCGACGTGAAGGCGCTGTGGGAACTGGCCAAGTCGAAGAATATGCTCAACCAGTAGCCCCGGATCCGGGGGGCAACGCCATGCCGCGGTGGATGAGATGGCACCGCGCGCTCACGGAGGCCGGCGCGCTGGTGGCGACAGCCTGCGTCGCACTCATGGCTGTTGCCTACACGGCCGAAGTCATCGCCCGCTACTTTTTTTCGGCTCCGCTCAACTGGTCCGGTGACCTCAGCGGCTATTTGCTCTGCGTGAGCGTGTTCCTGGCACTACCGAAAGTCACTGCCGATCGAGCCCACGTTGCAGTGTCGCTATTGATCGAGGTGATGCGTCCCCAAACGCGCCGTCGCTACCTGCGCGCACTCTGGTACGTCACCGCCGTGGTCTGCGCCTTCATCACTTATTTCATCGCGGTCGAAGGCGTGCGGCAGTTCAACGAACACGTTCTGACCTCGGCAGCCAACCAGATTCCCAAATGGTGGATCTCCGCGATCGCCTGTTATGGCCTGGCGAGCGCCGCGCTTCACCTGCTTTATGCGCAGCCCGAGCTCTCGTCCAATGAGGGCGCGGAATGAGCTGGTGGGCGATCCTGCTGTCCGTATTCGGACTGCTGCTCGTTCTGTTCGCGACCGGGCTGCCCATCTTCGCCTGTTTCATGCTGGTCAACGTGGTCGCGGTCCTGGCGCTGATGGGGGTTGCGGGTCTCGGGCTGTTCGTCAACAGCATGCTGGAGACGACCACCAACGAGGCGCTGGTCGCCATCCCGCTCTACGTGCTGCTCGGCGAACTCCTGTTCCGTGCCGGTGGGGTGAGTATCCTCTATCAGTCGCTCAACCAGCTGATCGGAGCGATGCCGGGCCGGCTCTACGTGATCGCGATCACGCTTGCCGGAATCCTCGGCGCCATTTCCGGCTCGGCGATGGCGTCGGTCGCCATGTTGGGCCGATTCATCTATCCGTCGATGATCGAGCGTGGCTGCAGCCGGCGATTGACCATCGGAATGATTCTGGCCGGGGCGACGCTCGATCCGATCATTCCGCCCAGTGTTCTTGCAGTGATTCTGGCGACGCTCGCCAATATCTCGATCGCCGAATTTCTGATCGCCGGCATCATACCCGGCATCGTGCTTGGCGGCGCCTTCGCGGCTTATGCGGTAATCCGCACCATCATCAACCCTGAGCTCGATTCGAAAGTGGCACGCGACCCCGGCGACCGCGGGGACTGGTCGCAGATGCTCTGGTCGGCGCTGCAGACCCTGCCGCTCGTCGGAATCATCTTCCTGGTACTAGGCCTTGTCATGTTCGGCGTGGCACAGCCGACGGAAGCGGCAGCGGTCGGGATCTTCGGGTCGATCCTGATGTCGGTGCTCTATGGCAAGTTCTCAGGCAAGATGCTGTACGACGCGTGTTTCGGTGCTGCCTTCACAACGGCTACGATCCTGATCATCATCGCGAGCTCAAAGTTGTTCAGCCAACTGCTCGCGTTCACCGGCGCTACCGCCGGCCTGATCGATTTCACTTCGCAGCTTGCGATCAACCGCTGGCTGCTGTTTTTCATCATGATGGCGGCGGTGTTCTTCTTCTGCAAGTTCATGGATCAGCTGGCGTTGATGCTGATCGCCGTTCCGGTCTACTCGCCGCTCATCGTTCACCTTGGATTTGATCCGATCTGGTTCTGGATGCTGTTCCTGATCAATATCACGCTCGGCGGCATCACGCCGCCGTTCGGCTATACCATGTTCGTGTTCAAATCGGTGCGGCCGGAAGTCTCGATGACCGAGATTTATTGGTCGGCAGCCCCGATCGTCGGGGTTGCGTTGCTGACAATGGTGTTGATGAGCATTTTCCCGCAGATCGTGACCTGGCTGCCGGCAATGCTTCGGTAACGCTAGTTCCGGTTTGGCCCAGCCAATTCCTTCACCAGCCGGTACAGGAACTCCTTGCTGTCGTAGACCTCCTTGACGCCGACGTGCTCATTGCGGCCGTGCACGCCGCTTCTGCCCGGATCGGCGAACAGGCCCGAGACCCCGTAGGCCGCGATGCCGGCGTTGCGCAACCAGCGGCTATCGGTATAGCCGCCGGACATGACCGGAATCACCGGTACGCCCGGCCACATCGTGTTGGTCACCCGGTTCACCGCCGCCATCACCTCGTCGCTGATCGGAGACGGCGGGCTCTCCACGGCACGGCCGATCGGGGTGACGGCGATCTTTGGGTCGGCGACGACGCGCCTGAGTGTCGCTTCGACCTCGTTCACCGGCTGACCCGGCAGCAGGCGGCAGTTGACGGTCGCGCGCGCCGTCTGCGGCAGCGCGTTCTCGGCGTGGCCGGCATCGAGCAGGGTCGCAACGCAAGTGGTGCGCAGCTGCGCATTGTAGGTCGCATTCTGGGTCAACGGCGCGAGCGCGGCCTCGTCGGTGCGGCCCGCGAGCAGAGCCGCGATCGCCGCTGCGATCTCCGGGCTCTCGCTCGATCGGACCCGCTCGAAATAGGCGCGTGTCACGTCATTGAGGCTGATCGGAAAATCGAACTGCCCAAGGCGGGCAAGCCCGTGCGCAAGCCGATAGATCGGATTGTCGCGGCGCGGCGCCGCGCTGTGACCGCCCGGGTCGGTGACCTCGAGCCGATAGGATTGATAGACTTTCTCGGCGAGCTGGACGAACAGGCGGGCCGGATGGCCATCGCGCAGCGCGCCCCCGCCGCCTTCGTTGATCGCGAGCTCGGCGTCGATCAGCGCGCGATGGTGCTCGAGGAGCCAGCGCGCGCCGTCGTGGGGCGAATCCGACAATTCCTCATCGGCGGTCAGCGCCAGAACGATATCCCGGTCGGGACGCAGTCCTTCCTTCACGTACTCGATCAGGTTGGCGACGAACGCAGCCGCCATCGCCTTGTCGTCGATCGCGCCGCGCGCACGGAACGTACCATCCATCTCCCACAAGCTTGAACGGATCGGAATCCCAATCCGCGCGCTTGGCTTCGACCACGTCGAGATGCGCCACCAGCAGGATTGGACGACGCGCACCGGTTCCTGCAATGCGCGCCACCAGATTGCCCTTGCGCGGACCGGATGAGAGCACGCGCACGTCCGCGAGCCCGGCCGCGCGAAGGTGCATCGCCATCGCCTCGGCGGCCTTGACCGTATCGCCGACCGAGTCGGTCGTGTCGATCTCGACGAGCTCCTGATAGATCTGTCGGAATGCTTGTTGTTTGGGCGTGAGCTCCCCGGCCTGCACCACCGGGACCAGCAAGAGGATCGCTGCCAACAGAGCAGGCAATCTGAAGGCCAACATGGAAGCGTCCTATTTCTTGTCGAGCATGAGCTGCCCGCGCGCGCGGATCAGGTCCGTGGCTTTCTGCGCGACCAACGCCAGCGCCCACGGCAGCATGACCTCGACCTGGACCTGATCCTCGGCAACCGTGATGGTGCCCGAGGTCTGCTGGGTGAGCACGCGCGCCCGGAACGCCAGGCTGTCGCCGCTCCAGACCTCCTCCTCGACGTTGAGGACGCCGGTGAAGTGGCTGCGGACCGCCCCGAGGCCGGCTTCGAGCCGGCGCCGCGCCTCCGCTTTGCCGAGCTTGTGGGGAATGGAAACGGTGACCGGTTTGGACATGGCTGGTTTGCTGGCTCCGCTGCCTGTGACGAAAAGGTAGGAAGGCTTTGCCGGATACGCTAGCGTTGCATGCCTCGCACCGGGAAGCCACGTAGCCCAGGGACAATTCATGAAGGTCTTCGTTTTCGATCTGCTGCCTTATGGCGCCTACCTGGATGACCTCGAACACGGCAAGGCCCTGCCCTACCCGCTCGGCAAGGATTATTTCGATCCCAAGATCGCGGTGAAGACCTACGCGGAGCATCTCGATGCCTGGGAGGCGCTCGACCGGTTCGGCTACGATGGCGTCGGCTTCAACGAGCACCACACGTCGCCCTACGGGCTGATGAACTCGCCCAACCTGATGGCCTCCGCGGCCGCGCAACGCACCAAGAAGCTCAAGCTCCTGATCTACGGCAACCTCATTCCGCTGCACAGCCCGCTGCGGCTCGCGGAAGAGCTTGCCATGATCGACTGCCTGTCGAATGGCCGGCTGATCTCCGGTATCGCGCGCGGCATTCCGCGCGAATACCAGGTGCACAACGTGCCGCTATCGGAGTCGCGGGCGCGCTTCGAGGAAGCCTACGACATCATCACGCGCGCCTGGACCGAAGACGTCTTTTCCTACGACGGCAAGTTCTGGTCCTATAAGGACGTGGCGATGTGGCCGCGGCCGGTGCAGCAACCGTATCCTCCAATCTGGACCCCGATCACCGGCAGCAAGGAATCGATCGAGTGGGCCGCCAAGCACAACATTCCAATCACGCCGGGCGAGAGCCGCGTGCACGGCCTGCAGCGCGACATTATCCGTTACTATGCAAAATGCTTGGCGCAGCATGGCCATCGCATCACGCCCCAGCACTTGAGCATCGCCGGCGCCGCCTACATCGCCGACAGCAAGGCGCAGGCCGTGAAGGAGGCCGGGCCGTACTTTCTCTACTTCAACCGTTCGCTGTTCAGCCACGGCAACGTGACCGAGACCAACATTCAGCGCACGCTCGGTTATGTGAGCAACTCCTCGCTCGATTACGTCAGCCCTGAAAACATGCGCGAGGCGCAGCGCCTGCGCGAGGATTTCCGCAACCTGACCATGGAGGATGTTGCGCGACGGGCTGAGACGATGCCGTGGGGCACCGCCGAGGAGGTGCGCGACCGCATCATCGCCGCGGTCGACCGCACCGGCGCCGAGGTCATTCACCTGCGCATGAACACCGGGGCCATGCCGCACGAGATGTTCATGAACCAGATCAAGCTGTTCGCCGAAAAGGTGCTGCCGGCGCTGCAGGCCCATCAGGTCAAGGTGGTTCCGGCCGCCGAGGAGATTGCGGCATAATTCGCCTCCCAAAGAGCGGGGGGACCTGCGATAGGAATATGCACCTTCAGCGTGCCATAGATGCCCTCATCATCCATAGATGCCCATAGATGCCCTCTCCCATAGGAGGGCATCTATGGGCGAAAAGGGCATCTATGGCAGCCGGAGGCCATGTCGCGTTCTCCTCCAGGGCCTCGTAAACGCCTATATCGGACGAGGCGCGCATGCCCTGTACCGGAGGCCTCATGGACGCTCAGATCGACGAAATCGGCGACGGCATCTTCCGCTTCTCGCTGTTTGTTCCCGAGGTCGCGCCGCCGGCCGGCTTCACGTTCAATCATTTCCTGATCAGGGGCGATGAGCCGCTGCTGTTCCATTGCGGCAAGCGCAAAATGTTTCCGATGCTGTCCGCGGCAGTCGCCAAGGTGATGCCGCTCGATCGGCTGCGCTGGATCACGTTCGGGCATTTCGAAGCCGACGAATGCGGCGCCATGAACGAGTGGCTGGCGGCGGCGCCGCGCGCCGAACTCGCCCACGGGATGCTGGGTTGCCGGCTCTCGGTAGCCGATATGGCGGATCGGCCGCCGCGCGTGCTGGCGGATGGCGAGGTTGTCGATATCGGCGGGCGACGGATCCGCTACATCGACACCCCGCATGTGCCCCATGGTTGGGACGCTGGCGTCATTTTCGAAGAGACGACCCGCACGCTCTTTGCCGGCGACCTGTTTGCCCATTACGGTCGCGGCCCGGCGCTGACCCGATCCGAAATCGTCGGAGCGGCAACCGGGTCGGAGGATATCAACGGCGCGGTTGCGCTCGGCCCGACGACGGCGCCTACCATTCGACGTCTCGCCGACCTCGCGCCGAGCACGCTCGCCGTCATGCATGGCTCCTCGTTCGCAGGCAACGGCGCTCAGCAGTTGCACGCGCTCGCCGATGTCTATGACCGCCGCGTTCGCGCTGCGATGCATGCCGCATGACCGCGCTCCAACATCACCCGCGCCGCAGCGTCAGGCTCGACACGCTGGTGCGGCTGCGCTGGCTCGCAATCTTCGGCCAGATTGCGGCGCTGCTGGTGGTGACCGACGGCCTCGATTTCCAGCTGCCGTTCTGGAGCTGCCTTACGGTGATCGCCGTCTACGCGGCCTTCAATTTGTTCCTGCGCGCGCGTTTTCGTGGCAACGAGCGACTCGCGCCCGAACGCGCGGCTTGGCTGTTGGCCGTCGACATCGCCGAATTGGCGCTCCTGCTCTACCTGACCGGCGGGTTGGAAAACCCGTTCGCGTTCCTGTTTCTCGGACCGGTGCTGATCTCCGCTACTGCGCTGCCGCCGCGGATGACGATGATCCTCGCCGCGTTCGCGGTGTCGTGCGCGACCCTGCTGGTGTTCAGGCATTACCCGCTGCCGTGGTCGAGCGACGATCCGCTGGAGCTGCCGCCGATCTACATGCTGGGCGTCTGGCTCTCGATCCTGCTTGCGATCGGTTACATCTCGATCTACGCGTGGCAGATTACCGAGGAGGCGCGCCAGCTCGCCGACGCGCTGGTCGCCACCGAGCTGGTGCTGGCACGTGAGCAGCATCTCTCCCAGCTCGACGGTCTCGCCGCAGCGGCAGCCCATGAACTCGGCACTCCCCTCGCCACCATCGCGCTTGTCTCGAAGGAACTCGAGCTTGCCCTGGCCGGTACGTCTCCGCACGCGGACGATGCACGCATTCTGCGTGAGCAGGCGCAGCGCTGCCGCGAGATCCTGGGCAAGCTCACCGCCCTGCCCGCTCCGGGCGAGCCGTTCGAGCACATGAAGCTATCCGCGCTGATCGAGGAGGTGGTGTCGCCGCATCGCGATTTCGGAATCACCATCGCTGTGACCCTGCCGCCGGACGCTCACGACGAGCCGGTCGGGGCCCGCAATCCGGCGATTCTCTACGGGCTCGGGAACCTGCTGGAAAACGCCGTCGATTTCGCGCGCGAACGAGTTGAGGTGGTGGCGGCCTGGAGCCGGGACCAGGTGACGGTGACGGTGAGCGACGACGGACCGGGATTTCCGCCTGAAATCATCGGCCGGATCGGCGAGCCCTATGTGAAGAGCCATCGACCGCCGCGCATGCAAGCTGCGAGCGAGAGTACCGGTCTTGGTCTTGGGTTCTTTATCGCCAAGACCCTGCTCGAACGTTCGGGTGCCCGCCTCGCGATCGAGAACCGCGTTTTTCCGCAAAGCGGGGCGGTCATCCGCGTGACCTGGCCGAGGGCAGACTTCGAGCGCCCGCTGTCCCAAGCCGCCTGAGGGCGTAATCAGAAAAGCTTCCCTGGCCCTTGATGCGGCCAGCGCAGCGCATACCTATAATGCAATAAAGTCGCACACGTAAAGGTTGTAAATCCCATGAACACCATGGCGCAGACGGCGGACCGATCTCTGCTCATCGTGGAAGACGACAAGCTGTTCCTGCAGCGGCTGGCCCGCGCCATGGAAACCCGCGGGTTCACGGTGCGAACGGCGGAAAGCGTGAGCGAGGGATTGCATCAGGTCGAGGCGGCGGCGCCGGCATTTGCAGTCGTCGACATGCGGCTCGGCGACGGCAACGGTCTCGACGTGATCTCGGCGCTGAAAAGACGGAGGCCTGAGGCCCGCGGTATTGTGCTGACCGGCTACGGCAACATCGTCACCGCAGTGACCGCCGTGAAGCTCGGCGCGGTCGATTATCTATCAAAGCCAGCGGATGCCGATGAAGTCGCGGCAGCGTTGTTGGCGACCGGTGAAGGCAAGCCCGAGCCGCCCGAAAATCCGATGTCGGCCGACCGCGTGCGCTGGGAGCACATCCAGCGCATCTACGAGCTGTGTGGGCGCAACGTGTCGGAGACCGCGCGTCGGCTCAACATGCACCGGCGTACCCTGCAACGCATTCTGGCAAAGCGCGCACCGAAGTGACCGCGCGAGCGCGCGGTCATCCCCGGGTGCCAAGCGACCCGAGGATCTCAGGCAAGATCTGATAGATTACAATCAAAACACCGGGCGCGTCGCGCTGCCGTCTGGGGTCGGCTGCACAGTGACATTCTGGTTCTTCTTCTCTTCCGGCAACGACACGATCACGTCGCCGCCCTCGAGGCGCACCTTGATCGGCTTGAGCCGATAACGGGGATTGCCGTGGTGGCGCCCCGTGCGGATGTCAAACTCAAAACCGTGCCACGGGCAGACCACGTTGATCTTGGTCTTGGAGAAGGCAAATCCCTTGCTGGTACGGTCTTCGGCGACCACTTCCTCGACCTTGGCGATAATCTTGCCCTGACAGGCCGGCCCGCCGATATGCGGGCACACATTCTCATAGGCGAAGAATTCGTCGCCGAGTTTGAACACGCCGACTTCAACACCGTTCGAATTCGATCAGCTTGCGACCGGGATCGCCGAAAGCGGAAGCTGGTCCGACATTGACGTCACGCATTGTGCTGTCCCCTTCCAATCACGAGTGCGGCCGCTGGAA
The DNA here is from genome assembly GCA_963833605.1 of uncultured Alphaproteobacteria bacterium. Lineage (GTDB taxonomy): Bacteria > Pseudomonadota > Alphaproteobacteria > Rhizobiales > Xanthobacteraceae > JAFAXD01. Next base: position 114,036 of record CAWHYZ010000022.1, on the reverse strand, counting down.
CCACATGGACAGGTCCCAGAGATTGAGTCCGACGGCGCGGACCATGGCGGTGACCGACACCACCACATCGGTGGGCGTAAGCTTTTCGGCGGTGACCGGACTGATCGACTTGTTGTCGAGATCAACCTTGGCGGCATAGAGCCGAACCGCCGCGGTAAGCACGCGCTCGAGCTCAGCGTCCGTCACCAGGTCGAGATCTCCCGACGTGAGTGCGCGCTCGGCCGCAGCGACGAACGCATCGCCGCACGACGCGCTTGCGGGCGCCGGCCTTGTTTTGATCTCAGCCATTAATCCTCTCAGGAAATTCCCGGCCGCGAGGCCAGTACGTCTTTGGCATGGGGCTTCATGCGCCTGACGTCAAGATTGAACAGGCGCGCCGCATTGAGGCCCAAGATGTTGCGCTTGGCGTCCTCCGACAGGAACGGCAGCGTCGTGATCGACGACGGCGGGTCGAAGTCCCAGTGCGGCCAGTCCGACGCGAACAGGAGCTGGGTCTCGGCCTTGAACGCCTCCAGGGTGCATTGGAGGATTTTCAAGTTCGAACGCTCGAGCGGTTGGGTCGTGTAGTACATGTCGCGCATGTATTCGCTTGGCAGGCGCTTGAGCATCGGCGCCTCGCACGAGCGCATCATGAACTCGTGGTCGAGCCGCTGCATCAGGAACGGAATCCACGCGCATCCGCTTTCCACCCACAGCAGTTTGAGCTTCGGAAATCGCTCTGGCAGCCCATTGATGATCCAGTTGGTCATATGGATCAGGCTGTAATGAACGAACGACAGCGAGTGCATGGAGATGAAGCGATTGAGCTGCGCGAACGACGGGTCGCCCCAATTGAACCCGGAGTGCCAGGCGAGTGGCTTTCCGACCTCCTCGATCAGCGAATAGAGCCGCATATAGCGGTTGTGATGAATTGGCCGGTTGCGCGTCGACGTCACCGTGAAGCCGATGACGTTGGGATCATCGGCATAGCGCTCGACTTCTTCGACGCATGCTTCCGGGGTGTTGAACGGGAGATATGCCAGCCCCTTGAGCCGTTCGTCCTCGGGCAGGATGCACTCGGTCGACCAGCGGTTATAGGCCTTGGAGAGTGCAACCTCGATGTCTTCTTGCGGATGCATGCCGAGCAGCAGCATCGGTGTCGGAAACACGATCTGACAATCGATGCCCATGGAGTCCATGGCGCGGCGGGCGAGTGTCGTAAAGTGATGGCAGCCCTTGGTTTCGACCGGTTCCATCAGCCCGGCCTGGTGGGGAATGCGACCATGCAAAGGCTGATAGGTCATGCCGGGAACCGCATTGAGCAGCGCGGTGTTGCCTTGCCCAGGCCGCATGAACTGGGCTTCGCCCATCTGGCGGATGACTTCGTTGTCGACCCGGGCGATGATCTCAGGCCAGAACTGGGTCTCGGTCACATGCGCATCGATATCGACGAGAAAATAGTCGTCGTAACTCTCCGATTGCCTCGTCGCATGAGAAAGAATGTCGCGGGTATCGGTCTTGGTCGTGATCTCGTCGAGTTCACGAAAAGCCTTGGGCGATCGTTCGAGCATGAGATGGCGCTTCCCGAAAAGGCGCCGTGGATCTGCGCCGGCGCGTTCAGGCGAAACTACACCTTCGCGTGAGCGAGCGGCAAGCAGCAGGGCCGCAGACCTGGGCCTACAGAGGGCGGGAGCGCTCGCTGCGAGACGCCGGCCAGCGAAAAGCCCCGGAGCGGTAGCTCCGGGGCTTTTTGCGGCCATCAATCCACCCGCGAGGGTGCGGATTTAGAAGCTGTTGCCGTTGTAGTCGCTCTCACTCTTCAAAATCTGCGACCGGACGTTCGGGTCAGGATCCCGGCCCAGATACTGGCCGTCCTCGATAACGGTGTCATTCCGGAACACGCCCGGTGCCGGTCGATACTGCAGGACACGCTGCGCCTGCCGCTTGTGACTTGGCTGTGCGGAAGCCGGAACCGCCAGCAATGCGGCCCCTACGGCCGCCAACAGCATCAGCTTGAAGGTCGTCTTCATGGTCTATTCTCCATCAGGTCTCGCCACCCTCACGCGCGTTGAGATGGCGAACAGGTGAGACTAAAAAAGGTCTGACCTTCGCACATGCGAACACAACGGCGTGAGTTTTGCCGAAAAGCCCGGCATGGCTGATATGCCCTGAATATTCATTGTGTTACGGAATTTTTGGAAAGGGTATCCGAGCCCCGAGGAGGCAGCTTCCAGCTACGTTTATTGCGCCGCACTCAAATCTTCTTGATTGTGATCGACTTTACTTCACATCAGGCTGGAGCTCAGATCTCCGACCCGTAAGGACCCTCTGGATCTGCCAATGCCTGTAGCCGCCGCGCGGCCGCGCGCGCAAACAGGAGCAGCATGCACTTACGGGTCGCGGCATGCATCCGATGTTCCGGGGGTTCCCACACCAGATGGGCGCCGAATTGATCCGCGATGATCAGGCCAGCATCCTGTGGAAAGATCTCCGGAGGTACATCGATCGTCGTTGCGAACAGCAGGCGATCGCAATGCAGCCGGTAGTCCTCCCATTTCTGATCGGTACGGAAGTCGGCGACCGATGATTTGACCTCGATGATCCAGACCTCGCCATCGTCACCGAGCGCAACAAGGTCCGCGCGCCGCCCGGACGGCAACGGCAGTTCGCACACGCAGGTGCGGTCAACCGAAACGAGCAGCCGCTGGGTGCCGCGGGCAATTGCCATCGCGGTCGCCGACTGGCGCCCATCGTGGAGCGGTGATTCGCCAACTCTCATCAACATGACATAGGAACTTCAAATCCAAAAACCGCACGAGTGCCCGGTTTCCGAAGTTCGCATCGGAAACGGCGACACGCGTGCGAACTTCGCAATCGGACGCCAGCATCGCATGCCGCCGGCCGCGCGCAAGAGGTGCCTACTATTCCGCTGCTGCGGTCGCGCGGGTAATTGCGTTGTTGAGCTGCGGCATGACCTTTTCGGCCGTCAGCTGCATCGACCGGCGCGCCAGGGCCGGGCTACGCCAATCCTTGCCGGCATAAAGCAACGTTCCGAAATCGCCGACCCGTTCGCGGAAGGCGAGCAGCTCGTCAACGACCTTGGCGGGCGAGCCGTAGATGATGAGCGAATCGCAGACCCCGTCCAGAGTCACTTCGCTGTCCGGCTGATCGCGACGTGTCTTGAACAGATCGAACCGGCCGTTGCGGGTCAGCTTGGTGAAGAGTTGCTGGTAGTAGTAGCGATAGGGACTGTCCGGATCGGTCGCGTAGTTACGCGCGGTCGCATCATCGTCGGCGACAAAAATGCTCTTGGCAACACGCCAATTGGCAGGATCGGCCGGCCGGCCGGCGCGCGCGCAGCCCTCGACATAGTTCGGCCAGTGGCTCTTCACCCAGGCTGGCATCAGGAAGTTGGCCGAAATTGGATCCCAGCCGCGTGCGGCTGCTTCGATCACCCCTTTGGAGAACGGCGCAACCACCGTCACCACGATCGGAGGGTGCGGCCGTTGCAGCGGTTTCGCCACATATCCTTGGCCAATCTCGGGAATGAAATGCCGCTCGATTGCGATGTTCCAGTACCGTCCGGTGAGCCCATAGGGCGGCTCGCCCTGCCAGATCGCCAGCACCTGATTGATCGCCTCGACGAACATGGCGTTGCGGTCGGCGTCCAGATTGCCGTAGGCCTCGGCATCGGACAGGAGCCCGCCCGGACTGATGCCGAATATGAACCGGCCATCTAACAGATGATCCAGCATGGCGATTTGGGATGCGACCGTCACGGGATGCGAATTGGGCAGATTGACGGTGCCGGTGCCGAGCTTGATGCGCCGGGTAGCATCAACCAGCGTCGACAGAAACATGGCGCAGGACGTTATGTTTTCGGCGCGGTCGGTGGCATGCTCGCCGCAATAGGCCTCGCTGAATCCAAGCTGATCGGCCAGGATGAAGGCCTCGCGATCCTCCGCGAGCGACTGGCGCCAATCCTTCTCCAACGGATGGATCGGCATGGTGAAGAAGCCGAGTTTCATCGCGATCTCCAACCGTTACCCTTTGCCCAAACCAGTCTCCGCGTGCAGTCCGGCCGCCGTGATGCCAGCAACGGCACAGGCTTCGTCATTGTCGGACGTGTCGCCCGAAATGCCGACTGCGCCGACGGTATCGCCTTGGGCCGTCTGGATCAGCACGCCGCCCGGCACCGCCATGACCCGGCCCTGACTCACCATGCCGAGCGTGGTGATGAACATCGGATTCTTTTGCGCACGCTCAAACAGGCCGCGCGACCCGAAGCCCATGCCGAGAGCGCCATAGGCTTTGCCCGACGCGATTTCGAAGCGCAGGATGGCCGATCTGTCTTCGCGCTTGTAGGCGACCAGATGTCCGCCGGCGTCCAGCACCGCGACCACGAGCGGGCGTAAATTGAGTTCGCGTCCCTTCTTGAGGGCGACATCAACGATCGTGCTGGCTTGAGCGAGTGTAATTGACATTGTTCCTTCTCCCCGATGATGCAAACGATAGGCGATCTGGATGCGGCGAGGAAGGGATCCGACGACGGTTGGCCCATGAAATTGAAAAACCAAATGGGGGGAGCGCGTTCGCGCTATACTCGGCAGATTCCGTCCACGCGGACGCGAGTCAAACGACAACCGGAGAGAACAGCATGCGCAACCGCAAGCAAACAGTCGGCGTCGTGGGCCTCGGAATCATGGGCGGCGCGTTCGCCAAGAACCTGGTAGGCGCGGGCTTCCGGGTCATCGGTTTTGATATCGATCCGACGCGGCAACGTCTCGCCCGCAAGGCGGGCGTTGAAATCGCGGCCGACGTCGGAGCACTCGCGGCGGCAGCTCCGGTGATCATCACCAGCCTGCCGCATCCGGCAGCGCTCGCGCAAACAGTCGCTGCGATTATCGCCGGCGATCTGCCGCGTCGGATCATCGTGGAGGCCAGCACGTTCACACTCGCCGACAAATTCGCGGCCGAACGAGCGCTTACCGGTTCCGGCCATATCGCACTCGATTGCCCGGTGAGTGGGACCGGTGGCCAGGCAAAGGTCAAGGATCTCGTGATCTATGCGAGCGGCGATGCCCGCACGATCGCAAAGCTGCGGCCGGCTTTTCTCGGCTTTGCGCGCGCGGTGCACGATGTCGGTGCGTTCGGAAATGGCAGCCGCATGAAATACGTCGCCAATCTGCTGGTGGCGATCCACAACGTGGCGAGCGCCGAAGCGATGGTGTTCGGCATCAAGGCTGGTCTCGAGCCCCAGCGCATCTTCGAACTGGTGACGGCAGGCGCCGGCAACTCGCGAGTGTTCGAGTTGCGAGCCCCGATGATGGTGCGGGACCGCTACGACGACGCCACCATGAAGATCAAGCTTTGGCAGAAGGATCTCGCGGTGATCGGCGACTATGCGGCACAGCTTGGTTGTCCGACGCCGCTGATGAGCGCGACACTGCCGATCTACGCGGCGGCCATGTCCATGGGACACGCGATGCATGACACGGCGGCGGTATGCGCGGTGCTGGAACATATGGCTGGAGTGAAACGCCGGCAAAGGACCCGTCAGAGAAAATCCAAGGTCGCCGTATCGGCCAGGACCGCAGCCGGGTCCCGGTAGCGCGCCGCCATCCCGCGCTCATGCGGGCTCGCGTGCTGCGCCTGCATGGCGGCGCCGAGATCGCGGGCGCGAGCGATGATGCGATGACCGATCGGGAGCCGTACGGCCTCGAAGGCCTGCAGCGCCGGCTCGACCTCACACCCGACCGCGAGGGCATCCGCGAGTGCCACCGCGTCCTGCGCCGCCTTGGCAACGCCCGCGCCAACATGGGGGCGTGCCACAAAAGCGGCATCGCCGATCAGCGCAACCCGGCCGAAGCCCATGCGCGGCACGGCGATGTCGTAGATCGGCTGCAGGAACGGGCGATCTGCAAATCCGACCACGTCACGGAACTGAGGTGCCAGCAGCGCTTCGCCGGCGCCGCGCAAATCCGCAATGGCCGCATCCGGGATCAACGGCGGCGGGATCGAAATCTCGTGTCGCCGCCCGCTGACGTCGGTCAACAGCCGTGCACGCGCGGCTTCATCGGCCGGCCGGTACCACACGATATTGTAGCGCCGGTGACCGGGTCTGAGGTCGTTATCTGGGCCGGCGACCGGATAGCCCAGCATCTGCTCGCCCGGTGGCAGGCAGAAGGCCAGGGCATCGAACAAATCCCGGTGCAGTGACGGCGAGAACGACCGCTCCGCCGCGAGCGCGCGCCACGCCACGTACCCTGCGTAGAGCAACGGCTGGTCCGGCAGCAGCGCCTGGCGCACATTCGAGCGCAGACCGTCGGCACCGATGAGGAGGTCACCGGTCGCGGTGCTCTGGTCGCTAAAATGGGCGATAACGCCGCTGCCGTGTTGCTGCGATCGCACGAACTCCTGACCGAATCGGTAACACCCATCTGGCAGCGCGGCCCGCAGCAGGCTGAACAGCCGGTCCCAGGAGGTCATGGTCTGGGATCGCGCGTGCTGCGCGATCATCCGGCCGTCGAGCCCGAACATGCGCCGCAACTCGACCGTGACGCCGAGCGCCCCCGTATCAAGCCCCAGGAGGTCGAGAACCTGCAGTAGCTGCGGGTGGGTCGCGATGCCGGCGCCGCGGCCCGAAAGTCCCGATCGGGCGCGCTCGAATACCGTTACGTCGATGCCGCGCCGGCGCAGCAACAGTGCCGCAAACAGGCCGCCGATCGAGCCCCCGATGATGAGCGCCTTCATGCTCAGTCCGGATCTATCACCAACTTCGGAAGCGGGGCACTAGCCAAGCCGCAAGCCTTCCTGCACACTGGCAAAAAACCGGCGGATGCGCTGCTCGGCGCCGGACACGCCGGACCGGAGGGGATGCAGGTGTTTTCAACGGAGCTTGTTATCAACGCGCTGATCTCCGGGCTGTTGCTCGGCGGGTTCTATGCGGCGGTAACGATTGGTATCTCGATCTCGTTCGGCATCCTCGACATCGTCAATATCGCGCATCCGGCGTTCATTATCCTTGGTTCCTATATCGCCTACATCCTCAACGCTCAATTCGGCATCGATCCGATCATCGCGGCGATCATCGTGTTGCCCGCGTTCTACGCGCTCGGCGCAGCCATCTACCAAGTCTACTACGTGGCGTTCGAAACGCGCGGCCGCGAGGCGCTCAGCGGTCTCGCGTTCTTCTTCGGTCTCCTCTTCATCACCGAGGTTCTGCTGATCCTTGTGTTTGGGGTCGACTACCGTTATGTGCAGGCGAGTTACATCGATCAATCGTTCAATTTCGGCTTCATCAACCTGCCCAAGCGCATGCTGATCCCGTGCCTGCTTTCGATTCTGATGTTCATCACGTTGCAGGTGTTTCTGTCGCGCACCTTCATGGGGCGTGCCATCATGGCCGTGGCGCAGGACCAATTGGCGCTGCGGCTGATGGCGGCGAGCCCGACCCGCATCAAACGCATCGCGTTTGCGATCTCGATTGCGACCGCCTCGCTCGCCGGCGCGTTTCTGATCATCATCCAGCCGGTGGAACCCTCAGTCGGGCGCGAATACATCGGTCGCGTCTTTGCAATCTGCGTGCTCGGTGGCCTCGGTAGCCTCCCTGGAACCCTCATCGCCGCCATGCTGCTCGGCATCGCCGAGAGTTTCACGTCTACGTTCTACGGGCCGTCGTGGGCGCCCGCCGTCTCATTCGGAATTCTTCTATTGACGCTGGCGTTTCGGCCCGCGGGGATTCTGGGACGCTGATGCGCTCGGGAGCGTTCTTTCTGGCCGCGGTTGTCGTTGCCGCCGTGATCTTTGGCTGCGCCCGCGCGATCAACAACGACTATGTGTTCTTCGCCGGCTACACGGTGCTGCAGTTCATCGTGCTGGCAACCGCCTGGAACATCCTCGGCGGCTACACCGGATACGTCAATTTCGGCAGTGCGGCATTCTTCGCGCTCGGCGCCTATTCATCGGTATTCTTCCACAAGCTCTATCCGATGCCGATCCCGGTGCTGATCGTGATTGCCGCCGCAATCTCCGGCCTAGTCGGTCTCGGAATGGGATATCTGACATTGCGGCTGCGCGGGGCGTTCTTTGCCATCGCCACGCTGGCGCTGGCGGTGGTGCTGCAAACCCTGATCGTGAATTGGAACTACGTAGGCGGCTCCCGTGGCGCCTACGTGATCCGCCCGAGCACGGTTGCCTTTCTCGACAACTACATCCACTACCTGTTCCTGATCATGCTGGCGCTGGCGGTGATCGCGCTCACCATCGCCCGCACCATCGAGCATTCCTCGCTCGGTTACGGGTTCGCGACCATTCGGGACGACGAACTCGCCGCCGAAGCGTCGGGGGTTCCGACGCTCAAGCTCAAGCTGATCGCCACCACGCTGTCGGGCGCTCTGATGGGCATGGCAGGGGCGCCTTTCCCCTACTACATCGGCTATCTGCAACCGTCCTCGGCATTCGCCCTCGATTACGCAGTCAACTCGATTGCGATGCCAATCATCGGCGGCACCGCCAGCTGGGCAGGACCGCTGATCGGCGCCATTCTGCTCGGAACGCTACAGCAATACATCACGGTGACCATTTCGAGCTCGGTCGGCGTTCTGATCGTCGGAGTGCTGTTCGTCGCATTCGTCGTGATCGCACCCAACGGGATCGTTGGGCTTGTTCAATCAATCGCACGCAGGCGCAAACATGAGCGCAAACCTGCTTGAGATCCAGGGACTGGGCAAGCGCTTCGGCGGCTTCGTCGCGCTCGAAGGCATCGATTTGTCGGTCACGGCCGGCGAGCGCGTCGGTTTAATCGGCCCCAACGGCTCGGGCAAGTCGACCCTGGTCAACTGCCTGTGTGGCGCGCTCGGCAACTACACCGGCGCGGTCCGCTTCGAGGGCCGCGACGTGGGCGGGCTCACCGCGCACCAACGCACGCGGCTCGGTATGGCGCGCAGCTTCCAGTTGCCGCGACCGTTCGTCAGCATGACGGTAGCGGACAACGTCCGCGTGCCGCTCATTTATTCCGTCAATGCGCGCGCTGGCGTGCATCTGACCAGCGACGAGATCCTCGCACGCTGCGCTGAAATGCTGACTCTGGTCGGCCTTGCCGACAAGGCGGGACAGTATCCGCGCGACCTCACCCAAGTCGAGATGCGCAAGCTCGAGCTCGCGCGCGCCATGGCGGCAGAACCCAAGCTGCTGATCGCCGACGAAGCCATGGCTGGGCTGTCGCACTCCGAGGTTGAGGATATCGTGGCGCTGCTGATCCGCCTCAACGAGGGCGGGATTACGGTGATTCTGATCGAGCACATCATGCGGGCAGTGATGACTTTTTCCCAGCGCCTGGTGGTGCTGGTGTCGGGCAAGAAGATTGCCGACGGCCGGCCCGACGAAGTGATCCGCGACAAGGAAGTGGAGCGCGCTTACCTTGGCCAATAGCATCACAATCGCGGGGATCAACGCCAGCTACGGGCACGTGCGTGTGCTCGAGGATGTGTCGCTCACCGTCGGCGGCGGCGAGACCGTGGTGCTGCTCGGCACCAACGGCAATGGCAAATCGACTCTGATGAAGAGCATCATCGGAATGGTACGTCCGAGCGCCGGCAAGATCGAAGTCGAGATTGACGGCGAGCGCCACGACCTGATCGGCCGATCGACCGAAGAGATCGTCGACCTCGGCATCGCCCTGGTGCCGGAAGGACGCCGCCTGTTTCCCCGCCTCACGGTTGAGGAAAACCTCCTGCTCGGCGCCTTCCGCCGCAAAGCGCGCGCCCAGATCAAGGAGAACCTCACCTTCTGCTTCGAATGCTTTCCGCGGCTTGCCGAGCGGCGATCACAACTTGCCGGCAGCATGAGCGGCGGCGAGCAGCAGATGCTGGCGCTGGCGCGAGCGCTGATGCTCTCGCCGCGCATTCTCCTGATCGACGAGCCTTCGGTCGGGCTCGCGCCGGTTCTGGTCAGCCGCACCATCGACAAGATCAAGGAGCTCAAGGACCAGTACAATCTGACCGTGCTCATGGCCGAGCAGAATTTCACCCAGGCCCTGCGTATCGCCGACCGCGGCTACGTGATCGTGCATGGCAAGATCGCATTCGAAGGCCGATCGGCCGATGAACTCAACAACAACGAATTGATCCGGAAGTTCTATCTGGGGCTATGACGCTGAGTGGACGTCCGCCCGCTAAACCTTGATGCCTTAACCGCGGTTCGGCGCGATACCGACGTGAACCGCGCGTTGCCCGTCGGGTAGAATCACCACCAGAGTCGTCGAAAGCGTTGGTCGCTCAGGGCGCTTCTGCCGACCTGACAGACAAAAAAGCGCCGCGCACGTGGCGCGGCGCTCCGCCGAACCCGGCATCGGCGTTGTTCTACATCTTGGCCTTTTCGTAGGGATAGATCACGTTGCCGGTCTTGTAGTCGCTCGGCGTGAGGACCGTCTGATAGTCCATGCCTCGCCAGGTTTCCAGGCCGGCGCCGGGCTTGATGCCGTGATACTGCACCTGCAGCATACGGCCCTTGTCCCACTCGCCGCCCTTGCCGAATTTTACGTCACCCATAATCGTCTTGAACGTCGCTTTGCCGAGGTAGTCGGCGAGCTTGTCGTCGTTGAGGCTCTTGGTCGCCTGGATGGCATCGGCCAGCACCTGGATGTAGGCATAGCCCCATCCGCCCAGATAATATCCGAGCGGATCGACGCCTTCCGCGCCGGCACGCGCCTGATACTTCTTGAAGAAGTCGGCGGTGCCCGCGAACGTCATTTTCTCGTCAGGCACCCAGGTTTCGTAGTTTATGATGCCGTTGAGCAGCGGCCCCAGTTGGTTCTTGAACACTGTGGCCTGCAGGCCGACCATGGCGCCGCCGATCATCTTGGGCTTGTAGCCGAGCTCGTTCACGGCCTTCACCATTCCGACCGAGTCGAGCGGATAAGAGCAGATGACTACGATGTCCGGATTGGCGGCCTGGACGGCGCGCACGATTGGCGTGAAGTCCGTCGTCGAGGGCGGATAGGTCTTGTCGTAGACGACCTTGAACCCGTACTTCTTGGCATTGCCGCGCGCGCCTTCGCACGCATTGTTGGAAAATTCCGCGTCCGCGGCCACCAGTGCCGCGGTCTGTGGCTTCGGGTTCTGCGCGGCCGCGATCTGGAAGAAGCCGTCGGTGAACGCCGCTCTGGTGTCAGGTCCGACCGGCAGCATCGCGAAGTATTTCGGGTATTGGAAATCGTGGTTCACGTCGAGCCCGAACAAGGTGATGAATGTCTTGCCCTTTTGCATCACGACCGGCATGGCCGGCGCCATCATGTTGGTCCCATAGGGACCGAGAATAAGGTCGACCTTGTCGACGTCCAGGAGCTTCGTATAGATGCCCGGCACCGTCGATGGGTTCGTCTGGTCGTCGTAATAGACGAGCTTGACGGGGCGACCGAGCAACCCGCCCTTGGCGTTGATTTCCTCTTCCCAGATCTTCATGCCGAGCAGGGCTTGCTTGCCATTGGCGGCGAGCGGCCCGGTCAGCGCCATCCCGAAGCCGATCTTGATCGGTTCGCCGGATTGTGCGGCAGCACCGCTTGCCAGAATTCCCGCCGTCGCCAAGGCGAGTAGAACTGCACCGATACGTTTGAGCATTTAGGCTCCTCCCAGTTTGGTATCGTTGGATCATCTTAGCCAAAATCCGAGCGCGCACGCCAGGGGCTACCGCATATTCTTGCCTGCGGCCCGCCGCCGCTGCGCGAATGGTTTCGGCGTCCTGGACAGTGCCGGATCATTGGACGAGACTGCCGGCACTGTGCGGCCGAATGGTCTGCCACAGCACGCCGGGACTGAGCCGACGCGAGATCGGGGCGAGAGGGAGGAACAGGTGATCAGTATCAATAGACGCAGCTTTGTTCTCGGCTCCGCGGCCGCCGCTACGCTGGTTTGTGGACGATTAGATGCCCAGGACTCCTATCCGTCACGCACGATCACCATCATTAACCCGTTCCCGCCCGGCGGCGCTTCAGATGTGGTGACTCGTCCGCTGGTGGCAGTGATGGAGCCGATCGTCAAACAGCCGGTGATCATCGAGACCAAGGCCGGAGCAGCAGGCGCGATCGGGGCGCAGTTTGCCGCCAACGCCAAACCCGACGGCTATACGCTCCTCTCCCACATCACATCGATTTCCGGCTTTGCCGAAGTCGACCGCCTGTTCGGCCGCCAGCCCAAGTTCACCAACGCGGATTTCATTCCGATTGCGCGCTTCGTTGCCGACCCGTGCGTCATCATCGTCAACGATCAGCAGAAGTGGACATCGCTGAAGGAATTCATCAACGACGCCAAGGCACGACCGAACCAGATCATCTTTTCGTCTTCTGGCCTCTACGGCGCGCTGCACATCCCGATGGCGCTGTTCGCCAAGGCTGCCGGTGATCTCAAGATGCGTCATCTGCCGACCGCGGGCGGCGGGCCAGCGTTGACGGCGCTGCTCGGTAACAACTCACAAGCGTTGGTGTCTTCAGTCTCGGCCTGCCTCGCTCAAATCAAGGCCGGCAAAGCACGGGCTTTGGCCTGCTTCGGCGGAGAGCGCTCGAAGGCGCTGCCCGACGTTCCAACCCTCAAGGAGCTCGGATTTGATGTCGAGTATTATCTGTGGGTCGGGATGTTCGCCCCCAAGGGTACGCCGGATGGGGTGATCGCAAGCCTGAGCGAGGTCTTCGACAAGGCAGCCCATACTGATCAGTTCAAAGCGGCGCTGGTCAACCTTGGTCAGGAGCTCGCCTATCTTGACCAGCCAAAATTCGCACAGTTCTGGGCCGCGGACGCCCAGCGCATCCAGGCCGCCGTGCGCGAAATCGGCAAGGTCGAGGGATGACCGCGGCCAGGTTGCAACGTCGCGTGGAGCAGAGGGGGTGACGCTGCGTACCGACCACGTCGCCGGCGGGGCGGCGATCCTCGTTGGCCTGCTGGTGCTCGCGCTGTCCGGCGATCTGCCGCTCGGCAGCCTGTCGTTTCCGGGCGCCGGCATGTGGCCCAAGCTGATTTGCACGCTCATGATCATTCTGGGCTTGCTGCTTTGCGCGCAAGCACGCGCCAGCAGGCCAATCGCTGAAATCGATTGGAGCAACCTGACGCACGCCGCGACCGTAACCGGCGCTACCGCCGCGGCGATCGCGCTCTATCCGGTGCTCGGCTTCATTGTGTCGATCAGTCTCCTGCTCACCGGCCTCGCGTTGCTCGAACGCCGCCGGCCGCTGGCGGCGGTGATTTATGGGGTAGGCGTCAGTGTCGCGGTGTATGCGCTGTTCACGATTTTGTTGAAATCACCGCTCGAGCGCGGGTTGATCGGGTTCTAAGCCGCGTATGGAAGGCACATTCGACAGTCTGCTGCTCGGCTTCTCGGTCGCGTTCCGGCCCGACGTTCTTTGGTACGCATTCCTCGGCTGCCTGGTCGGCACGCTGGTCGGCGTCCTGCCGGGCATCGGGCCGCTTGCCGGCATCAGCATTTTGCTGCCAGCGACTTTCGGGCTCGACGCCACCAAGGCCGTGATCATGCTGGCCGGCATCTATTACGGCTCCCAATACGGGGGCTCGACCACCTCGATCTTGATGCGGATTCCGGGCGAGGCGTCCTCGGTCATGACATGCATCGACGGCTACGCCATGGCTCAGAAAGGCCGAGCCGGCGCCGCGCTTTGCATCGCGGCGGTCGGATCCTTTATCGCCGGCACGTTCGGCGTCCTGGTCCTGACTTTGATCGCGCCCCCGCTCGCGGCGTTCGCTCTGCGATTCGGCCCGCCCGAGTACACGGCGCTCCTGGTGCTCGGGCTCATCTTCCTGGCCTACATGTCATCGACCGCGCTGCCGCGAACCTTACTGATGGCCTCCGTCGGCCTCCTGCTGGGGACTATCGGCATTGACAATATGACGGGTCACTTCCGCTACGCGTTCGACATCCCGGAGCTTGGCGACGGGATCGGCATCGTGCCGGTGGCAGTCGGCCTGTTCGGCCTGGGCGAAATCCTGTCGACGCCAAGCGCCACGGTCGTCGGCAAGGTGCTGGCGCCAAAATTGCGCGAACTCCTTCCAAGTCGGACCGAGTGGCGGCAATCGGCGATGCCGATCGCGCGCGGGTCCGTGCTCGGCTTCCTGGTCGGGCTGACCCCGGGCTCGGCCCACATTATCTCGAGCTTCCTCTCCTACGCGGTCGAGCGCCGGCTCTCCCGGCATCCGGAGGAATTCGGCCACGGTGCCGTCGCCGGTGTGGCCGGGCCGGAATCGGCCAACAACGCCGCCTCGACCGGGGCATTCGTCCCGATGCTGGCGCTCGGGCTACCGACCGGACCGGTGACCGCGGTGCTGATGGCGGCGCTGCTGATTCACGGGGTTCCGCCCGGGCCGTCCCTGGTCAACGAACATCCGGATGTGTTCTGGGGTTTTGTCGCATCGATGTATGTCGGCAATCTGATGCTGCTCGCTCTCAACCTGCCGCTGGTCGGCGTGTTCGTGAACGTCCTGCGTATCCCATACGCCTATCTCTATCCGCTGGTGATCATGTTCTGCATCGTCGGCGTCTATGTGGTGAACGGCTCCGTCGTCGACGTGTGGATCATGCTGGCGATGGGCGTGCTCGGCTATCTGCTGCGGAAATTCGGCCTCGACCCGGCGCCGCTGGTCCTGGGCCTCGTGATTTCGCCGATCTTCGAGATGAGCCTGCGCCAATCGCTGATCATGTCCAACGGCAACTGGACGATCTTTTTTATGCGGCCGATCGCCCTGGTGTTGATGATCGTTGCGGTGGCACTGCTCGCCCTGTCGGCGCTGTCGTTCCTGCGCAAACGCCGCGACTGGCGCAGCCAGCTCGCCAAAGTCGAAGCAAGCGAATGACAAGCACGCTATTTCGACGCCGCGTAGTGTGCGAGCGCGATCAAATCGGAATCCGGAACCCCGATAATGACGGCGGTCATCGCGCTGTCAGCGCCGGCGCGCGCGTTGTCGCGATATGATTTGAGGGTGGCTATCAGGTAGTCGAGGCGCTGCTTGGCCAGGCGCGGCATCTGCGCCTGCCCGGCCAGTGTCGGCAAGTGGCAGGAGACGCAATGCAGCGTGACCGCGAGTTCGGCCCCGCGTTTAAGCAGCGACGAGTCGATCGGTTCGCCGCTGGGTTTTGGCGCAAGGTTTGTGTAGTACTTCGCCAGTTCCTCGAGCTCGGTATCCGTCAGATCCTTGACGTAGGGCGCCATGACCTCAACCTTGCGCACGCCCTCGCGCATCAGGAACAGCTGATTGAGGATGAAAAATTCCGGCTGACCGGCAAGCGAGGGGGTCTTTTCGCCGCGTGAGTTGCCGTCCTCACCGTGGCACGAGCCGCAGAGCTCGATGCGCTCTTTGAGCGGCATGCTTTGCCCGCAGGCGGCGCCGGCACACAAGATTACGGCCGCCAATCCAAGAATCAGCGGCCGCCATGAGTTCGCGCGCACGGGCATTGGACGTCAGTTGGTTTTGGCTTTTTGCGCGTCGTATGAGATCCGGTAGGTGGCGCCATTGTACTCGTCGGACACGAGCAGCGAACCGTCCGGCATCTGGAACACGTAGGACGGTCGGCCGTAGAACGCGTTCTTGCCCTCGTCCAGGAGCCCGGTCAGGAACGGCTCGATCTTGGCCGTGCCGTCGGGCTGGACCCTGGCAAGCACCACGTCGTAGCCGAACTTCTTTTCACGATTCCATGACCCGTGCCGGGCAATGAAAGCCGCGTTCTGATATGTCTTCGGAAGCATGTTCCCCGTGTAGAACTTGATCCCAAGTGCCGCGGAATGCGGACCGAGCAGTGCCGACGGCAGCACTACCCCGGCACAGGGATTCGGGCGCTTCACGTCCGGATCGGGAATGCCGTTGGCGTGGCAATAGGGGAATCCGAAATTGGCCCCCTCCATGCCCTTGGCCACGCGATTGAGCTCATCCTGCGGGCCCTCATTGCCGGCCCAGTCGCGGCCATTGTCGGTAAACCAAAGCTCCTTGGTGACCGGGCTCCAGTCGAAGCCGACCGTGTTCCGGATGCCGCGCGCGACGATTTCCATGCCGGAACCGTCGGCGTTGTAGCGCCGGATCTGGCCGCGCTCGCCGGGATTGACCTCACAGATGTTGCAGTTGGAACCAACCTGAACATAGAGCTTGTCGTCGGGGCCGAACGCCACGTATTTCCAATTATGATGGATCTCGGGCGGGAGGCCGAACTTGTCCGTCAATTCGACCGGCTGGCCGACATTGTCGAGCTTGTCCTCGATGTTGTCGTAGCGATAGACCTTGTTGATGGCGAACACGTAGAGCGCGCCGTCCTTGAAGGCGAGGCCATTGGGCTGGGTCAGCCCCAAGGCGATCGTCTTGACCTCGCGCTTGCCGTTCTTGTCGGTGATCGCATAGACGCGACCGATCAGCCGCGTGCCCATGAACATCGTGCCCTTGGGGCCCATCACCATGGTGCGCCCGCCGGGGTGGCCGGATGACCAGACCTCGGCCTTGAAGCCAGGCGGCAGCTTCACCTTGTCGACCGGGATCTTCTCGAGAGCCGTCACCGTTGGCGGCGTCGGATGCGGGGCAAGGCCGGCGTCCTGCTTGCTGGCTTTAGGGTTGGATTTGTCCATGGCGCTGAAGCCAGGGGGCCCGGCCGGCCCGGCGGGCGTAGCCGATGGAACCGGAGCCGGTGCCGTCGACGGAGCGGGGGCTGGCGCCGCCGGTTGTTGGCCCACGGCCGGTACGACCGCTGATAGTAACGCGACCGTCCCCGCAAGCAGAACTTTGCGATCGCCACGCATGAGGCTTCCTCCCGGCAGGTTGTTGTTGCCGGAAGTTTCCCCTTTTCCGATGTCAGGCGCAATCGGGCTAAGCGGCAAGCCCGCCCTTTTCTTCAACGAAGCGGGCGATCTCGGCGACGCCCCGGCCATCGCGCAGATTGGTCATCACGAACGGGCGCGCGCCCCGCATGCGCGCGGCATCGCGTTCCATGACCTCGAGTGAGGCACCCACGTAGGGCGCGAGATCGATCTTGTTGATGACGAGGAGATCGGAGCGGGTAATGCCTGGTCCGCCCTTGGAGGGGATCTTGTCACCGGCCGCAACGTCGATGACGTAAAGGGTGAGATCGGCGAGTTCCGGCGAAAACGTCGCCGCCAGATTGTCGCCGCCGGATTCGATCAGGATCAGGTCGAGCTCGGGAAATTTCCGGCGCATCTCCGCAACCGCCGCCAGATTGATCGAGGCATCCTCGCGGATCGCGGTGTGCGGGCAGCCCCCGGTCTCGACGCCAGCGATGCGCTCGGGCGCGAGCGCGCCGGACCGCACCAGGAATTCCGCATCCCACTTGGTGTAAATGTCGTTGGTAATGGCGGCGATCTCATAACGCTCGCGCAAACGCTTGCAGAGCGCGTCCATCAGCGCGGTCTTGCCCGAGCCGACCGGGCCACCCACGCCGACGCGCAAAGGACCATGCGGGCTTTTCATCATCAGCTCCTGAACAACCGCGTGTACTGGGTCTCGTGCCGCATGCTGGCGATGTCGGCCCGGAACGCGGCGGCGCCGACCTCGTCGAGCGGCGTGGCGAGCGCTTGTTTGGCCGTGGTCGCGATCGTGGATTCCAGCGCAGCAAGTGCGCGCTGGCCGTCGGTCTGGCCGAGTGGAATGAGCCGTATTCCAGCCGAAATCAGGTTGGCGGTCACGGCGTGCAGATAAGCGTTGAGCGCGGACTCAACCGCGATGCCGTGTCCCGCGGCAGCAACCGCGACCGCGACCGGGTAGGCGACAGGTCCGGGCCAAACGGCGGCCAGCCGATCGAGCGCGGCGCAGGGCCAGGCGGCGAGCGTCGTCTCAACGAAAGCGCGCCCCTGGGCAGTGGTTTCGAGATGGCGCTCCTTCGAAGGCGCGAACGCGCACGCGAGCTCGGCAACCGAGCGAAGCGCGCGCTCATCCTGCGCGCGGACGGCAGCGTGAGCGTGCACAAAGAACACGGCGTCACAGAAGCCACCGCCGTGCGCGAGGAGGACGCTCAACCAGTCCTGCAGCGTCCCGAGGTTCTTGATGTCGCCCGCCTCGACGGCCCATTCAAGTCCGCCCGAGTAGGAGAAGGCCCCGACCGGATAGGCCGGCGAGAGCCAGGACATCAGGCGATAGAGCGCCGCTGAGCCGCAGGCATTCTCAATCGGAATTGCGCGCTTATCGGCCATGGTCATTCGAGCCGTGATCAGAGTGAATCGTGGGCTCCGGGTTGAACGCCGCATCGATTGGCATCAGCACTGCGCCCAATTGGTGCAGCATGTCCTCCAGCACATGGTCGCGGCGGATGCGCAGTTTCTCCCCGACCACCTGCACGTCCGCATGGCGGTTGCCGATGTGCCATGCAAATCGCACCATATCAAATTTGTTTCTGCCTGCGATTTCAATCAGCGGCTCCGGCACGCCCTGCACCGCCACGATCGAACCGTCGTCGAGCACCAGGGCGTCGCCGTCGCGCAAGGTCGCCGGCGTTTCCAGATCGAGCAGAAACGTCGTGCCGTTTTGGCCGGTCAGCACAATGCGCCGGCGGCGACGATCAACGGCATCAAGGATGACGCAATCAATTGCGTCACTCGCGCTCCACTGGCCCGCAGGTTCGACCTTGATCCCGCGCCGCACGCCGCGCCATCACTCTAAAACAGGAAATAGCGTTGCGCCATCGGCAGTACCTGCGCGGGCTCGCAGGTCAACAACTCACCGTCAGCCGTGACCTCGTAGGTCTCCGGATCGACCGTGATCTTCGGCGTGGCGTCGTTGTGGATCATGTTCTTCTTGGAAATCTTGCGCGTGCCTTGCACCGCCACCAGCTCCTTCTGGATCCCGAGCTTCCTGCCGATCCCGGCGGCCACCGCAGCCTTCGAGGCGAACACGACCGATGAGGCGGTGAGCGAGCGGCCGAACGCTGCGAACATCGGCCGGTAGTGCACCGGTTGCGGGGTTGGGATCGAGGCGTTTGGATCCCCCATCGGGGCGGCCACGATTGAGCCCCCCTTGATGACGAGTTCGGGCTTGACCCCGAAGAACGCCGGCGACCACAGTACGAGATCGGCGAGCTTTCCCTTCTCGACCGAGCCGATGATCTTCGAGACGCCGTGCGCCACCGCCGGGTTGATAGTGTATTTGGCGACATAGCGCTTGACCCGCGCGTTGTCGTTATCGCCGGTTTCCTCGCGCAGGCGGCCGCGCTGCTTCTTCATCTTGTCCGCGGTCTGCCAGGTGCGAATGATCACTTCGCCGAGCCGGCCCATGGCCTGGCTGTCGGACGACATCATCGAAAGCGCGCCGAGATCATGCAGAATATCCTCGGCCGCGATCGTTTCCTTGCGGATACGGCTTTCGGCAAAAGCCAGGTCTTCTGCGATCAGCGGATCGAGGTGGTGGCACACCATCAGCATGTCGAGATGCTCGTCGATGGTGTTGTGGGTGAATGGCCGCGTCGGATTGGTGGACGACGGCAGCACGTTGGCAAGTCCCGCCACCTTGATGATATCCGGCGCGTGGCCGCCGCCGGCGCCTTCGGTATGGAAGGCGTGAATGGTGCGGCCCTTGAATGCAGCGATCGTGTCCTCGACAAAGCCCGACTCGTTCAACGTGTCGGTATGGATCATCACCTGGATATCGTAGTCGTCGGCGACCGAAAGGCTGCAATCGATGGCAGCCGGTGTCGTGCCCCAGTCCTCATGCAGCTTGAGGGCGCAGGCGCCGGCCTTGACCATTTCTTCCAGCGCCGCGGGGCGCGAGGCATTGCCCTTGCCGGCAAAGCCCAGGTTGACCGGGAACGCATCGGCAGCCTGGATCATACGCGCGAGGTGCCACGGACCCGGCGTGCAGGTCGTGGCGTTGGTGCCGGCGGCGGGCCCGGTGCCGCCGCCCAGCATGGAGGTGACGCCCGACATCAATGCTTCTTCCACCTGCTGCGGACAGATGAAATGGATGTGGGTGTCGAAGCCGCCCGCGGTGAGGATCTTGCCTTCCCCCGCGATCGCCTCGGTGCCGGGACCGATGATGATGTTCACGTTCGGCTGAATGTCAGGGTTGCCGGCCTTGCCGATGGCGAAGACCTTGCCGTCCTTGATGCCGACGTCGGCCTTCACGATACCCCAGTGGTCGAGGATCAGCGCATTGGTGATCACCGTGTCGACCGCGCCCTGCCGGTTGGTAAGCTGGCTCTGGCCCATGCCATCACGGATGACCTTGCCGCCGCCAAATTTCACCTCCTCGCCGTAAGTCGTGAAATCCTTCTCGACCTCAATGATCAGGTCGGTATCGGCCAATCGCACCCGATCGCCGGTGGTGGGGCCGAACATCTCCGCATAGAAGCTGCGCTGCATTGCGTGTGGCATCACGAACCTCAGAGCTTGCCCATGACGTCTTGGCGAAAGCCGTAGACCGTGCGCTTGCCCGCGAGCGCAATCAGCGTGACCTGGCGGGTCTGGCCGGGCTCGAACCTAACCGCGGTGCCGGCCGGGATATCGAGCCGCATGCCGCGAGCTTTCTGGCGGTCGAACTTCAGCGCCGGGTTGGTTTCAAAGAAATGATAGTGCGAGCCGACCTGGATCGGGCGGTCGCCGGTGTTCGCGACGCTCAGCGTCACCGAGTTGCGACCCTTGTTGAGCTCGATCTCGCCGTCCTTGATGAAGAACTCGCCGGGGATCATAAGCGGCCTCGCAAACTATCTGATCGGGTCATGCACCGTGACCAGCTTGGTGCCGTCGGGAAACGTCGCTTCGACCTGGATTTCGGGAATCATCTCGGCGATGCCGTCCATCACCTGAGCGCGGGTAAGGACATGCGCCCCGGCTTCCATCAGATCGGCGACGGTGCGCCCGTCGCGGGCGCCTTCGAGGATAAAATCACTGATCAGAGCCACCGATTCTGGATGGTTGAGCTTGACGCCGCGATCGAGGCGACGGCGCGCCACAACGGCGGCCATGGCGAGCAACAACTTGTCCTTTTCGCGGGGCGTGAGATGCATCGTTTCCTCAGTTCAGCCAAAGCCGCGGCAGGCGGCTACCGAGCGCAGTCAGCAGCACCACGAAATCGCGCCGTAGGCTTTCGCCATCGCGCCCGATCAGCCGTGCCAGCGCAATTCCATTCCAGGCCGAAATACCGACCTCGCCGCAAAATTCCGCGGTGCGAGCGCGTTCGATTGCGACCGCATCGCCTGGAAGCATCAGCACGGTCCCGACCGCGCAGCCACCCGCCGCGACCGCGGCGCGGGCCAGCTGATTTTCGATCGATCCCTCGAACCGCATCGTATCGGCAAATATGAGTTCGCCGGCGCGCCGCACCCGCCAGCGGTCGACCAGCCGCCCGCGCGACACCGTTTCACCCATGGCAGTACGACCGAACACCACGGCCTCGGCGAACAGCAACCGCCCATCGGCCGCAACGTCGATGTCGATCCGGCGCCGCAGCCGTGCCTCGTTGAACAGGATCGTTTCCTGCGGCAGCCAACTCAGCGTGGCATCGCGGTCAATACTGAGCTTCACGTCGACGGTCGCGTCGTCGTCGAGCGCCCGATAGATCTTTTCCGCGGCCGCGGTGGTCAATGTGACGCCGGCACCTGCGCCAACAGTGATGTCGAACGAAAAACGATCGCCGCCGGCGATGCCGCCCGCCGTGTTGATGATCACCGCATCCAACGCATCACCGCTCGGAAAGCGCGCACGCAGCGGACCGTACTCGTGGATACGCGAGCGGCGGCTGCGCGTTCCATCATGCGCGATGGTCAGCGCTATCCGGCCAACCGCACGATTTGCCGCGAAGGTATCGCGCCCTACAACCGCTACCCCGACCGCCAATGTTCGTCGCCCTCAGATCGCCACCGCGCGCTTGAGCGCGCCTTCATCCAAATCGGCACGGCTCGATGCATAGACGATAGCGCCTCGTTCCATGACCGCGAAATAGTCGCCGAGCTCGCTCGCAAAGTCGAGATACTGTTCGACCAAGACGATCGCCATCCCGCCGAGCCCACGCAGATACGCAATGGCGCGGCCGATGTCCTTGATGATCGAAGGCTGGATGCCTTCGGTGGGCTCGTCGAGCAGCAGCAGCCGCGGGCGCATTACCAGCGCGCGCCCGATCGCAAGCTGTTGCTGCTGTCCGCCTGACAGGTCACCGCCGCGACGCCGCAACATGTCGCCAAGCACCGGAAACAGCGAAAACACATCGGGCGGAATTTCGCGCAGGTTGCGCGGCAGCGGCGCGTATCCGGTCTCCAGGTTTTCCTCGACCGTGAGCAGCGGGAAGATCTCGCGCCCCTGCGGCACGTAGGCGATGCCGCGCCGCGCCCGCTCCACCGGCCGCAGATGGGTGATGTCCTTGCCTTCGAACACAATGTTTCCGGCGCTCACCGGATGCTGCCCGATCAGGGCACGCAGCAGACTGGTCTTGCCGACGCCGTTGCGGCCGAGCACGCATGTGACCTTGCCGGTCTCGGCCGTGAGCGAGACGCCGCGCAGCGCCTGCGCGGCACCATAATGGAGGTTGATCGAATTGATTTCGAGCATCGTCAGCGGCCGAGATAGACTTCGATGACGCGCTCGTTGCTCGAAACCTGGTCGATCGAGCCCTCGGCCAGCACCGAGCCTTCGTGCAGCACGGTGACCTTGACGCCGAGCTCGCGCACGAAGGCCATGTCGTGCTCTACCACGACGACCGTGCGGTCGCGGTTGATCTCCTTGAGGAGTTCTGCGGTCTGACGTGTTTCGGCGTCGGTCATGCCCGCCACCGGTTCGTCGACCAGCATCAGTTTTGGCTCCTGCGCGAGCAGCATGCCGATTTCGAGCCATTGCTTCTGACCGTGCGCGAGGCTGCCGGCCACCCGATCGCGTAACGGCGCGAGACGGATCGTCTGAAGCAGATCGGCAAGACGGCGTTCCTCGGGCGAGCTGTCGCGCCAAAGCAGGGTCGCGCGCGGCCGGCGGTCGGCCTTGAGCGCGAGGCGTAGGTTGTCTTCGACGGTGTGCATCTCGAACACGGTGGGCTTCTGGAACTTGCGGCCGATGCCGAGCTCCGCGATCTCGGCCTCGTCGAGCCGCGTGAGGTCGTGGGCGCCATCGAATGTGACGTTGCCCGTGTCGGGACGGGTCTTGCCTGTGACCACGTCCATCATGGTGGTCTTGCCGGCGCCGTTTGGGCCGATGACAGCACGCATCTCGCCCGGCTCGACCACAAACGACAGGCTGTTGAGCGCCTTGAAGCCGTCAAACGAAACGCTGATGCCGTCGAGATACAGCATCGCGGGCGTTGTCCTGGAGTCATCCATATCGCTTACTCCGCCGGCCTTGCGACCGGCTCGGCTTTCACGACTGCCCGTTGCCTGCGCTCGGACAGCACATAGTTGATCGTGCCGACGATCCCGCGCGGCAGCAGCAGCGTGACGGCGATGAACAGCGCGCCGAGCACGAACAGCCAGTAGGGCGCAAGCGGGCCGCTGGTGAAATAGGTCTTGGCGTAGTTGACCACGAACGCCCCGATGGCCGCGCCGGTGAGGGTGCCACGGCCACCGACCGCAACCCAGATCACCGCTTCGATGGAGTTTCCGGGCGCGAACTCGCTTGGATTGATGATGCCGACCTGCGGCACGTACAGCGCACCAGCGACGCCGGCCATGCAGGCCGACAGCACGAATACAAACAGCTTGTAGGACTCGACCCGATATCCGAGGAAGCGCGTGCGCGCCTCGGCGTCGCGGATTGCCACCAGCACCTTGCCGAATTTCGAGGTGATGACGGCGCGGCAGATCAGGAAGCCGAGCATCAGCGCGACGCACGAGATCGCGAACAATGCTCCCCGGGTTTCCGCCGCCTGGACATTGAAGCCGAGAATATCCTTGAAGTCGGTCAGACCGTTGTTGCCACCGAAGCCAAAGTTATTGCGGAAAAAACCGAGCATCAGCGCGAAGGTCATGGCCTGGGTGATGATGGAGAGGTAGACGCCCGTGACGCGGCTGCGAAACGCAAACCAGCCGAACACGAAGGCCAGTACCCCCGGAACCAGCACGATCATCAGCAGCGCGTAAGAGAAATGATTGAAGCCGTACCAGTAGAACGGCAGTTCCTTGTAGTTCAGGAAAACCATGAAGTCCGGCAGAATCGGATTGGCGTAGACGCCGCGGGTGCCGATCTGGCGCATCAGGTACATGCCCATAGCGTAACCGCCGAGTGCAAAGAAGGCGCCTTGACCGAGCGAGAGGATGCCGCAATAGCCCCAGATCAGGTCGATCGACAGCGCCAGCAGCGCGTAGCAGATATACTTGCCCCAGAGCGCCACCAGATAGGTCGGCACATGCCAGGCGGAGCTTTCCGGCACCGCCAGATTGAGCAGCGGCACCAGGATCGCAATCGTCGCCAGCACGATCAGGAAAGCGGTCGCTGCACGATCGAGCGCGCGGGTCAGGGGCGCCATCATGCCTCGACCGCCCGGCCCTTGAGGGCGAACAGCCCGCGCGGACGCTTCTGAATGAACAGAATGATGAGCACCAGGATCGCAATCTTGCCGAGGACGGCCCCTGCATAGGGTTCGAGGAATTTGTTGGCGATGCCGAGCGCGAACGCGCCGACCAGCGTACCCCACAAATTGCCGACGCCGCCGAACACCACGACCATGAAGCTGTCGATGATGTAACCCTGACCGAGATTTGGACTGACGTTGTCGATCTGTGAGAGCGCGACCCCGGCAATACCGGCGATGCCGGAGCCGAGCCCGAACGTGAGCGCGTCGATGCGCGCGGTGCGAATGCCCATAGCCGCCGCCATTGGTCGGTTCTGGGTCACGGCACGCATTTCGAGGCCGAAGCGCGTGAACCGCAGCAGCCCGAGCAGCGCCACGAACACCGCGAGCGTGAAACAGATGATCCACAGCCGGTTATAGGTGATGGTGATGCCGCCAAGTTCGAACGCCCCGCTCATCCAGGATGGCGCGCCGACGTTGCGATTGGACGGGCCGAAGATCGTGCGTACCGCCTGCTGGATGATCAATGAGAGGCCCCAGGTCGCCAGCAGGGTCTCGAGCGGACGGCCATAGAGGAAGCGGATGATGGTGCGCTCGATCAGAACACCGCACAACCCGGCGACCAGGAACGCGAGCGGCACCGCCATCACCAGCGAATAGTCGAACAGCGCCGGATTGCGTGCCCGGATCACCTCCTGCACCACAAAAGTCGTGTAGGCGCCGAGCATCACCATCTCGCCGTGCGCCATGTTGATGACGCCCATGACCCCGAACGTGATGGCGAGCCCGATGGCGGCGAGCAACAGCACCGAGCCGAGCGAGAGGCCGTACCAGGCGTTCTGCACCATGCTCCACATGGCGAGCCGGCCATCGATCGACTTGACTGCATCAGTCGCGGCGCGCTTGACCGCATCGGGCGTATCGTCCGGCAAGCCGGCCAGCAGCCCGCGCGCCTCCTGGTCGCCGCGGTCGCGCACGATCGAAACCGCATCGAGCTTGTCGGCGGCCGATGCGTTCGGCTGATAGAGCACGACGGCGGCCCGCGCCTCGGCCAGTGCGCGCTTGATCCGTGGATCCGTCTCCTTTGCAATCGCCGCATCGAGGGTCGCGAGGGCCGACGCTTCGTGCGACTTGAACACCGCCTGCGCGGCGTCGAATTGTTTGGTGGGATCGGCGGAGAGCAGGGTCAGGCCGCCGAGAGCCGCATCGATCGCGCGCCGCAACCGATTATTGATCCGCACCGGCTTGAGCCCGCTTGGTGCACCGCCCGCCACCGGCCGCCCGCTGCCTGCATCGAGAATTTCGCCGGATTTCTGCCGAATGTAGATTTTCTTGTCGTCGGGATTGAACTGCAGGCGCCCATCCTGCAGGGCGTCGATCACCTGCGCCGCCAGCGGATTGCCGCTGGCCGCCACCGCGTTGATCGCAGCTTCGGTGTCGCTATAGGAATCTTTGGCAAAGCCTGCGAGCGCTGCGTCGTAGCCTTGGGCGCGCGCCAAACCTCCGGCAAACAGCAAGGCGATAGCGACGACGAACGCCGCCAAGCGGTCGTAGAACACGCGCATATCCGCAGGTCCCGGCAGTTCGAAAACAAGTGGGGGACGGCGGGCGTCCGCCGGCCCCCTGGTCGATGTAGCCCCTAGCTACCGCATTTATTGGTCTTGGTGTTGAAGTTGCCGCAATTAAGCTTGACCCAGTCGGCGACGAGATCCCGGGAGCCTTCGAGATAAGGCGACCACGCCGCGCCCGGCACCAGACCCTCGGTCTTCCACACCACGTCGAACTGGCCGTCATCGCGGATTTCGCCGATGAACACCGGCTTGGTGATATGGTGGTTCGGAAGCATTTCGCGAGGTGCCACCGGTCAGGTTGGGCGCCGTGGTGCCGGGCAGGGCGGCGATGACCTTGTCGGGATCGGTCGTGCCGGCCTTCTCCACCGCCTTCACCCACATGGCGAACCCGATCACGTGCGCTTCCATCGGATCGTTGAAGGTACGCTTCGGGTTTTTGGTGAACGCCTGCCACTTGGCGATATATTCCTTGTTGATCGGCGTATCGATCGACTGGAAATAGTTCCAGGCCGCGAGATGGCCGAGCAGCGGCTTGGTGTCGAGGCCGGCGAGTTCTTCTTCACCCACCGAGAATGCCACTACCGGGATGTCCTTGGCCTTGATGCCCTGGTTGCCGAGCTCCTTGTAGAACGGCACGTTGGCGTCCCCGTTGATGGTCGAGACCACCGCGGTCTTTTTGCCTGCCGAGCCGAACTTCTTGATGTCGGCCACGATCGTTTGCCAATCGGCATGTCCGAATGGCGTGTAGTTGATCATGATGTCCGCGTCCGCAACGCCCTTCTGCTTGAGATAGGCTTCGAGGATCTTGTTGGTGGTGCGTGGATAGACGTAGTCGGTGCCGGCCAGCACCCAACGCTGCACCTTCTCTTCTTTCATCAGATAGTCGACGGCAGGGATCGCCTGCTGGTTGGGGGCGGCGCCCGTGTAGAACACGTTGCGCTCACTCTCCTCGCCTTCGTATTGCACCGGGTAGAACAGCACCGAGTTGAGTTCCTTGAACACCGGCAGCACGGACTTGCGCGACACTGAGGTCCAGCAGCCGAACACGGCCGCTACCTTGTCCTTGCTGATCAGTTCGCGGGCCTTCTCCGCGAATAGCGGCCAGTTCGAGGCCGGGTCGACGACCACCGCTTCGAGCTTTTTGCCGAGCACGCCGCCCTTCTTGTTCTGCTCGTCGATGAGCATCAGCATCACGTCCTTGAGCGTGGTCTCGCTGATCGCCATCGTGCCGGACAGGGAATGCAGGATGCCGACCTTGATCGTGTCCTGGGCATTGGCAGGCAGCGCAGCGAGGCCAAGGGCAAGTCCCGCCGCGGCTCCCAGCCAGCGGCGGTAAAGCGGTCGTTGGCCGACCGTATGTGCAAGTATGTTCATTGGAGCTCCTCTGAAATTGACGCCAAGGAACGCGCCCGACAGGCGTTTCCCCTACCCCACGACCGCAAACTTCATGCCAAGCCGCCGCACCCGATAAGGCGTTGGTTCCGCAACGAGATTGAGCGCCCTTTGGTCGATTTGAGCCGTCCGCGAGTGGTTCCCGCCGCATATTTGGGCGATATGCACAAACTTTAATCAGTCCTCATCCGGTTTCCCGGCAAATGCCCCTTTTGTGGTCAGGCACAGCGCCCTTGCATACCGGGAGCCGTGTTTTGGCCTTGCTCAAAAAGCGATATCGTGCCGCCCGCGTTCTGATCGCCAAAACAACGCGCCGGAGGAGGGAATGGGGGCGGAACTGCGCTGGCCATCGTCGTACGGCACGATCGAAGCGATCCAGCGCGAACGCAAGCGGCGCGCGGTGGAGCAGGCGATGCGGGCGCCGTTCTTTCGCAAGCGCCTGTCCGGCATCAGGCTTGACCGGCTCGACGATCCGCAGGAATGGGCGAAAATCCCGTTGCTGACCAAGGACCAGCTACGCGCCATTCCGGCCGAGCGATTTCACGACGAGTTCTGCGTCGCGCCCCGCGCCGACGTGGTGGAGTACTGGCGCTCCGGGGGCGTGACCGGCCGGCCTCTGTTCTACCCGCGCTCGGCAATTGATATGGAAGCAAGCATCATGTGCTTTCGGCGCGCCTTCGAGGTGGTCGGCGCGACCCACGAGGACTTGGTGCACGTCTCGTTTCCGCTCGGCATCCACCCGGTCGCACACCTCTACGCGCGCGCCGCAGAGGATCTCGGCATCGGCACGATCTGGTGCGGGTCCGGCTCGAATACGCCCTCGCTCATCCAGCTCGAGCTGATCCGCGACCTGAAGCCGACGATCTGGGCGGGCATGGGCAGCTACGGCCTGCATCTTGCGAACCTGGCAGAAGCCAACGGCATCGACCTCGCCGCAAGTTCGGTGGAAAAGATCATCGTCGCGGCCGAGCCGCTGTCCCCGGCCAAGCGCCAGAAGTTGGAACGGGCGTGGGGTGCGACCGTGTCCGATCAGTTCGGAATGACCGAGGGCGCATTGGTTTCAGTGCAGTCGCCGGGCCACGACGGGCTGCATGTCTGGTCCGACTTGTTCTTCTGCGAGGTGATCGACGAGACGAGCGGCGAACCGGTCGGCGACGGCGAGGTCGGCTCGCTGGTGATTACAGCGCTTGCGAACAACAATGTCACCCCGTTCCTGCGCTGGAGCTCAGGCGACCTCATCAGCATCACCAGCAAGGGGCATGGCGATGGCCCCTGGTCGATCTTTCCGGTGATGCGTCACGCCCGCCGCACGGTCGGCTTCTTCAAGGTGCGCGGCGTCAACATCAATCACAACGAGCTGGAAGACCTGATGTTCTACAACCAAAGCATCGCCGATTTCAAAGCCGAGGTCTATTGCGCTGAGTTCGGGGCTCGATCGCCTGCGCCTGCTGGTGGAACCGCGACGCGGTCTCGATGCCGGCGAAGTGGAACGCGGCATTGACGCCAGCGTGCGCAAGACCTTCGAGGTGGCGCCGGAAATCGTGTTCCTGGAACCAGGAACGCTCGGCAAGGAATTTGAAGCCAGCATCAAGGCAGCGCGCTTTGTCGACAAGCGTGGATGAAACATGTCACTGCCCTCATCCTGAGGAGCCCGAGCCAAACGAGGGCGTCTCGAAGGATGGCCGAGGATGAGAGCGCTTCCATTTTGGCCATCCTTCGAGACGCCTCGGCCCCGTAGGCCGAGGCTCCTCAGGATGAGGCCCAAACGATGACCAAACAAAATCCAACTCCGCCGTTTCGCGCCGAGCACGTCGGCAGCCTGCTGCGGCCTCCCGAGCTCAAACGCGCATTTCGCGATGTAGCGCAGGGCAAGATCGGCGCCGGCGAATTTGCCGAGATCCAGGACCGCGCTATCCGCGACGCGATCGCGATGCAGGAATTGGTCGGACTGCGGTCCATCACCGACGGCGAGTTTCGACGCGGCTCCTGGTTCTACGGCTTTGTGCAGGCGGTCGACGGGTTGACCACCAAGGATTCGATCTTCGATTTTCACGACGCGAGCGGCGACCGCGCCACCTTCCAGGCGCCGTACGTAACCGGCAAGATCCGGCGCACGCGCGGGATCACGACCGATGAATTCGCGTTCGCGCGGGCGGCGACCACCCAGACCCCGAAAGTGACGATACCGACGCCGAGCTGCGTACATTTCTTTCGCGGTAACGACAGCGTCAGCGGGGACGCCTATCGTCATCTCGAAGATTTCTGGAGTGACTTGTTCGCCGTCTACCGGGAGGAAATCGCGGCGCTGGCCGCGCTCGGTTGCACCTATGTCCAGCTCGACGAAGTGGCGATCGCCATGCTGTGCGACCCGAAGATTCAGGCCACCGTCAGCGCGGCCGGTCTCGACCCCGCGCAGCTCGTCACGACCTATATTTCGGCGATCAATCTCAGCGTGGCGGCGCGCCCGCCCGGCATGACCGTCGCGCTCCACCTCTGCAAAGGCAACTACAAGGGCCATTGGATGGCGGAAGGCAGCTACGAAGCAGTCGCCGAGCAGCTGTTCGGCGAGACCGACGTTGACGCGTTCTTCCTGGAATACGAAAGCGAGCGCGCTGGCGGTTTCGAGCCGCTGCGCCACGTGCCAAAAGGCAAGCAGGTGATCCTCGGCCTGATCAGCAGCAAGCGACCGGAGCTCGAGCCGCTCGACGTTCTGCGGCGGCGCGTCGATCAAGCGAGCCAGCACATTGCGCTCGATCAGCTTGGCGTCAGTCCGCAATGCGGGTTTGCATCCAGCGTGGGGGGAAATCCCTTGAGCCTCGATGACGAGCGGCGCAAACTCGCGCGCGTTGTCGAACTGGCGGACGCGGTGTGGGGATAACTGCCGTCTCCCCTTGCCTTCATATTTGGTCGAGTGCCCCGATGCCGCCTCCCCTCCCTTCCACCGCCCTGTCCAACCTGCGCGTGCTTGATCTCACCCGCGTGCGCGCCGGGCCGACTTGCGTGCGCATCTTTGCGGATTTCGGCGCCGATGTTTTGAAGATCGAGGCGCCGCCCGGCGTCGACGCCAATGAAGGCATCGGCGGAGATCGGCATGGCTTCGACATGCAGAACCTGCATCGCAACAAGCGCTCGCTCAGCCTCAATCTCAAGGCGCCGGAGGGACTCGCGATCTTCAAGCGGTTGGTCGCAACGGCCGATATCGTCGTCGAGAACTACCGTCCGGACGTGAAGGCGCGGCTCGGCATCGGCTATGAGGATCTGCGCGTCGTCAACAAACGCATCATCCTCGCTTCGATCTCGGGCTTTGGTGAAACTGGTCCCTATCGGGGCCGCGCGGGATTCGACCAGATCGCCCAGGGCATGGGCGGGCTGATGTGGGTGACCGGCCCCCCGGGGCATGGCCCGGTGCGCGCCGGCATCGCGATTGCGGATTCCTCGGCTGGTCTTTACGCGGCGATCGGCATCTTGGTGGCGCTCGCGGAGCGCGAACGCTCGGGCGAGGGTCAGTGGGTCACGACCTCGCTGCTGGCAGCGCAGATCGCGATGATGGATTTCCAGGCGGCGCGCTACCTGATCGACGGCGAGGTGCCGCCGCAGGCGGGCAACGATCATCCCTACGTCACGCCGACCGGCGCTTTCGAGACCGCCGACGGCTTCATCAACATCGGGCTCGGCGGGCCCAAGCAATGGAAGGTCTTTTGCGCGGCGATCGGCCGGCCCGACCTCGCCGAACACTCGGACTATGCGACCCAGAACCTGCGCTTCAAGCATCGGCCCGCGCTCAACGTCGAACTCGCCAAGGCGTTCAAGACGAAATCTTCCAAGGAATGGAGCGACAAGCTCGAAGCGGTCGGTGTTCCGGCCGGCCCGATCTATCACTTGGATGAAGTCTTCGCCGATCCGCAGGTTCAACACCTCGGAATGGCGGCGCCGGTGCACCACCAAGCGCGCGGTGACATTCGCATCGTCGCCGAGCCGGTAACGCTGTCGCGCACGCCCGCCAGCATTACGACGCCGATCGCCGAACTGGGCGAGCATACCAACGCGGTTTTGGCCGAACTCGGCTATGCGCCGGCCGAGATCGAAAACCTGCGCGCCAGGCGCGTCATCTGAGGGGTACGCATGAAGACCAGCAGCGAGCGCATTCTCACGACTCACGTCGGCAGCCTGCCACGGCCCGACGACGCGGTGGCGCTGCTGCTGCACAAGGACCGCGGCGAGCCCTATGACCAGGCGGAGTTCGCGCGCGTGATCCGGCGAGCGGTGACGGATATCGTCCGTCGCCAAGTCGAGATCGGCCTCGACGTAGTGAGCGATGGCGAGACCAGCAAGATCGGCTATTCGACCTACATCAAGGACCGGCTCAACGGCTTCGGCGGCGACTTCGCACCCAAGCCGCATCTCGATCTTGCGGACTATCCGGAATTTCGCAAACGCATGACCGCGTTTCTGGGCCCGCAGACATTCCGCCGCATGACCTGCGTCGGTCCGGTCAGCGTCAAGGACACCGCAGCGGTCAAGATCGACATCGAGAATTTTGGCGCCGCACTGGCGTCATCGAGCGCCGCCGAAGGCTTTCTCAACGCAGCCTCCCCCGGCGTCGTCTCATCGTTTCAGCCCAATCGCTACTACCCCAACCACGAGGCCTATATCGAGGCGCTGGTCGAAGCCCTCAAACCTGAATACGAGGCGATCACGCGTGCCGGGTTCCTGCTGCAGATCGATTGTCCGGACGTTGCCATGTCACGGCACACCGGCTTTCAGGACCTGAGCGAACCGGAATTCCTCAAGCGCGCCGCCTTCGATATCGAGGCGCTCAACCACGCGCTCGCAAACGTGCCGGCAAGCCAGGTGCGTATCCATATCTGTTGGGGCAACTACGAGGGCCCACACGACCACGACATCGCGCTGACAAAAATCCTGCCCGTGGTGCTCAAGGCAAAAGCGCAGGCGATCTCGTTCGAAGCCGCCAACCCGCGCCACGAGCACGAATGGGCGGTGTGGCGCGACGCCAAGCTGCCGGACGACAAGATCCTGATCCCGGGCGTGCTCGATTCCTCGACCAATTATGTGGAGCATCCGGAGCTGGTGGCCCAGCGTATCGAGCGATTTGCAAATGCCGTCGGCCGCGAACACGTGATCGCCGGGACCGATTGCGGGTTCGGAACATTTGCCGCCTACAGCAAGGTCGATCCGGCAATCGCGTTCAAGAAGCTGCGGTCATTGGTCGAAGGCGCAGCGATTGCGTCCAAGCGGCTTTGGAATTGACGCCGAGCGCCCCCACAGCGCGAACCCTTTGTACGTTCGTTATGGGGCATAGATCGTTATGGGGCATACATAGATGTGAATACGTGCTGCCTTGATGAGAGTTGCATGTGGATTTTCTCATCTATGACAACACACTGATAAGTCACGATTTTCGATCAAAAAAGTGCCCTAGATGAGGAATTTGCCGGGAGACCTAGGCGGCGGTTGACACATCAAGCACCCACCAGGTCTCGCAGCCCGGATGGAGCGAAGCGCAATCCGGGGCGCGCCTTCCGACATCGGCAGCTTGCATCCTCCATGCTCCCATGGATGCCCTTGTGCGCACGTGTACAGGGCATCCATGGGACGCGCTGACGCTCATCCGGGCTACAAATCCAAGCTCATGCCTCCGCCGGGCCGGCTACCTGCAAGTCGCCCTAATACCCGACCGTGAAGCGCTGCCGGACGTGGCGCGGATGCTCGAGCTCGTCCAGCAGCGCGATTGCATAATCCGGAATGGAGATCCGACTCTTGCCGTCGGCGCCGATCAGCACGGCGTCGTTTCCAAGCCGGAACTTGCCGGTCCGCTCGCCTGGCGCGATCACGGCGGACGGCGACAAGAAGGTCCAATCGAGCGACCGTTCGGTTCGCAGCACCTTGAGCGCATCGCGGCCGGCGCTTGCTTCCGGCTTGGAGGCCTCCGGGAAATCCGGGGTGTCGACCAGCGCAACTCCCGGCTTGGCTTCAAGGCTGCCGGCGCCGCCCACCATGATCAGGCGCTTGACACCCGACGTTCTGATGGCGCCAAGCAGCGCCTGCGGATCGAAGTCGCGGAAGCGGACTGCGCTGATGACCGCATCGTGGCCACGCAGCGCGGCAGCGAGCGCCTTCGCGTCGGCGACATCGGCGCGTACTGCCGTGACGCCGGTTGCTGAGGCGATCTTTTCCGGATGACGGGCGATCGCGGTGACGCTGTGGCCGCGCGCGCGCAGCTCCGACAGGATTTGCGACCCGATCTTTCCGCTCGCGCCGATCAACGCAACCTTCATGTCCGGTCCTCGGTTGTTGCCAAACCGTCACGCATTCTTTGTGAACCTCATACGCGACTATGATGAACGCTGCCACAGCGCGTCATGCAAGCTTCAACGTTTCGTCAAATGCGTGTCAGACCAACGGCCCCCGCTGCGCGCGCGGCGCGCCATCGCGCGCGCAATTGCACCGGCCGCAGAGGGAGACTGACATGAGCACGCTGCATCACAAGGACCATCACGAAGCCGCCGCCGAACATCATGCCAAGGCCGCGCAGCACCACCGCAAGGCCGCCGAACGCCTACTACTCGTTCGAGCCTGCGGGCACGTCATCGCAGGAACCGTGAAACACGTCTCCAAAATCTGGTCTGATGGAGGCTGAGCGCCGGCGCCCGCCTTGCAGGTGTACACATCTTCGCGATGCGCTACAGTCCCACGTCGAAAATTTCATAAGGGTGCCGGTAACGGGTGGATGCGGCATCGGCCGTCGATCCACGTCGTCCAGGTGCCCGGGAGGGATGCCCGTGATACCTGGGTCTTTCGCCTACCATCGCCCCACCACCATCAGTGAAGCCGTGGGCTTGCTCGCTCAGCTTGGCGAGGACGCTCGGCCGCTCGCCGGTGGGCATAGCCTTGTTCCCATGATGAAGCTCCGGCTCGCCAGCCCGGCGCATCTCGTTGATCTCGGCGCGGTCGCAAGCCTCAAAGGCATCCGCGCCGAAGGCAGCGATATCGTGATCGGGGCAATGACGACCCAGCACGAGCTCATGGGCTCCGATCTGCTGAGCGCGAAGATTCCGTTATTGCGTGAAACGTCACTGGTGATCGCCGATCCGCAGGTGCGTTACATGGGCACGCTCGGCGGCAACGTCGCCAATGGCGACCCCGGCAATGACATGCCGGCCGTGATGATGTGCCTGAGCGCGAACTACCACGTCACCGGCCGCGGCGGCGAGCGCCGTATCCCGGCCCGGGACTTCTATCAGGGCGCTTACCTCACGGCGTTGGCGCCCGGCGAAATTCTGACGGCTGTGCGCATTCCGGTGCCGCCCGCCGAGCACGGCTACGCCTACGAAAAGCTCAAACGTAAAGTCGGCGACTACGCGACTGCCGCAGCGGCGGTCGTCCTGACCATGAGTGGCGGCAAGGTTGCGAGCTGCTCGATCGGCCTGACCAATGTGGCCGAGAGGCCGCTGTGGGCCGAGGAAGCCGCGCGGATCCTGACCGGCTCGGGTCTCGACCAGGCCACGGTGAAACGCGCCGTCGCGGCCGCCGAGGCGATCACATCGCCCGCCACCGACAATCGCGGACCAGCCGAGTACCGCACCAAGATGGCAGGGGTGATGCTCGCACGCGCGCTTGCGCGTGCCAAAGCGCGCGCCCGCGGCTGAAATACAGGGAGACCTCAATGGCAAAATCGCAGATTTCCATGACGGTGAATGGCGAGGCCGTAGAAGCCCTGGTCGAGCCGCGCACTCTGCTCATTCATTTCCTACGCGAACAGTTGAACCTGACCGGATCGCACATCGGCTGCGACACCAGCCATTGCGGCGCCTGCACGGTCGATCTCGACGGCAAATCGGTGAAGTCCTGCACCGTGTTCGCCGTGCAGGCAAACGGCGCCGATGTCCGCACGATCGAAGGCATGGCGGCAGCGGATGGCACGCTGCACGCGCTGCAGGAGGGCTTTCGCGAAATGCACGGGCTGCAATGCGGTTTCTGCACGCCTGGCATGATCGTGCGCGCGTACCGGCTGCTGCAGGAGAACAGCTCGCCCACCGACGAGGAGATCCGCGAGGGCATCTCCGGAAACCTGTGCCGCTGCACCGGCTATCAGAACATCGTCAAAGCCATTCAATACGCCGCCGCCAAGCTGAGTGGCGTACCGTTCCAGGAGGCCGCCGAATGAATGACCAAACACTCACCTCCGAGCAGCGCGCCGAGCGGCTCCAGGGCGTGGGCTGCAAGCGCAAGCGCGTCGAGGACATTCGCTTTGTGCAAGGCAAGGGCAACTACGTCGATGATCTGAAGCTGCCCGGGATGTTGTATGGCGACTTCGCGCGATCGCCCCACGCCCATGCCCGCATCAAGAAAATCGACACGTCCAAGGCCAAGGCCGTCCCGGGCGTGCTCGCGGTCCTCACAGCGGCCGATCTCAAGCCGCTGAGTTTGCATTATATGCCGACGCTCGCCGGCGACGTGGCTGCCGTCCTTGCGGAAGACAAGGTGCTCTATCAGAACCAGGAGGTGGCCTTCGTCATCGCCAATGACCGATACGTGGCCGCTGACGCCGCAGACCTGGTCGAGGTCGAATACGAGGGACTGCCGGTCGTGATCGATCCGTTCAAGGCGATGGCGCCGGATGCCCCGCTCCTGCGCGAGGACATCAAGGACAAGACGCAAGGCGCGCATGGCCAGCGCAAGCACCACAATCATATCTTCAACTGGCAGATCGGCGACAAGGACGCCACCGAGGCGGCATTCCGCAAGGCCGACGTGACGATCAAGGAGTTGATCTCCTATCAGCGCGTGCACCCGAGCCCGCTCGAGACCTGCCAGTGCGTTGCCTCGTTCGACAAGATCAAGAGCGAGCTGACGGTCTGGGGCACATTCCAGGCGCCGCACGTGATCCGCACCGTCGCCTCCCTCATTTCCAAGATTCCCGAGCACAAGATCCACGTGATCGCACCGGATATCGGCGGCGGCTTTGGCAACAAGGTCGGCGCCTACCCCGGTTACATCTGCGCGATCGTTGCATCGATCGTGACCGGACGGCCGGTGAAGTGGGTCGAAGACCGTATCGAGAACCTGTCGACGA
Source organism: uncultured Alphaproteobacteria bacterium (assembly GCA_963833605.1). Lineage (GTDB taxonomy): Bacteria > Pseudomonadota > Alphaproteobacteria > Rhizobiales > Xanthobacteraceae > JAFAXD01. The sequence goes on along the minus strand of CAWHYZ010000022.1, from coordinate 77,533 downwards.
CGGCGTTCGCGCGCGACTACCACATGACCGCGGAGATCGCCGCGACCCGGGATGGCAAAGTCACGGGCTTGCGCGTCTACACCATCGCCGATCACGGGGCGTTCGACGCCTGCGCCGACCCGAGCAAATGGCCGGCCGGATTCTTCAACATCGTCACCGGTTCCTACGACTTTCCGGTGGCCCACGTGAGCGTCGACGGCGTCTATTCCAACAAGGCGCCGGGCGGCGTCGCCTATCGCTGCTCATTCCGTGTTACCGAGGCGGCGTACTGCATCGAACGCGCCATGGACATCATGGCACAGAAGCTCGGCATCGATCCGGCGGAATTCCGGATGAAGAACCTGATCCGGCGCGAGCAGTTTCCGTACACCTCTGCGCTCGGCTGGGAATACGATTCCGGCGACTATCACACGGCTTTGCGCAAAGCGATGGACACGGTCGGATACGCCAAGCTGCGCGCCGAGCAGAAGGCCAAGCAGGAGGCTTTCCGCCGCGGCGAAACCCGCGAGCTGATGGGTATCGGCGTCGCATTCTTCACCGAGATCGTCGGCGCCGGGCCGTCGCGCAATTGCGATATCCTCGGCATCGCCATGTTCGACTCCGCCGAGATTCGCATTCATCCCACCGGCAGCGTGATTGCACGGCTCGGCACCAAGTCGCAGGGCCAGGGTCACGAGACGACCTACGCGCAAATCATCGCCACCGAGCTTGGCCTCCTCGCCGACAACATCACGGTCGAGGAAGGCAATACCGACACCGCGCCCTACGGGCTCGGCACCTACGGGTCACGCTCGACGCCGGTGTCGGGAGCCGCGACAGCAGTGGCGGCGCGCAAGATCAAAGCCAAGGCACAGATGATCGCCGCCCATCTCCTCGAGGTCCACGACGACGACCTGGAATGGGACATCGACCGCTTTCGCGTGAAGGGCAATCCCGAGCGCTTCAAGACCATGACCGAGCTCGCCTGGGCGGCCTACAACAGCGTGCCGCCCGGCTTGGAGCCCGGCCTCGAAGCGGTGAGCTACTATGACCCGCCGAACATGACTTTTCCGTTCGGCGCCTACATCTGCGTCGTCGACGTGGACGTCGACACCGGAATGACCAAGGTCCGTCGATTTACGCGCTGGATGACTGCGGCACGCGCATCAATCCGATGATCATCGAGGGACAGATCCATGGCGGCCTCACCGAGGCGTTCGGTATCGCCATGGGACAGGAAATCCATTACGACGACGACGGCAACGTGACGACCGCATCGTTCATGGACTATTTCATGCCGACCGCGGTGGAAACGCCGAAATGGGAAACCGACTGGACCACAACGCCGTCCCCGCATCATCCGATCGGCGCCAAGGGGGTCGGTGAGAGCCCGAACGTCGGCGGGGTGCCGTGCTTCGCCAATGCGGTGAATGATGCTTTCAAGTTCCTCGGCTCCACCCATATCGCGATGCCGCACGACCATTGGCGGACCTGGATGGCGGCAGAAAAGCTCGGTCTGCATGCGTGACCGCGCCGGTCGGCAGCGCTGCCTGCGGGCCAAGCCGGCAGCGCATCGTTGCATGACGGACGCGCCATGACGACGTTGAACCGCGACGATATCTCGGACCGTCTTGCCGCCGTCGGCTATGTGGCCGATCGGGACATCGCCACCGCGCTCTGGCTGATGGAGTTTCTCAAACGGCCGCTGCTGCTCGAGGGCGAAGCCGGCGTCGGCAAGACCGAAGTCGCAAAGGCGCTCGCGGCCGTGCACAGGGCCGAGCTCATCCGCCTGCAATGCTATGAAGGTCTCGATCAGAACGCGGCACTTTACGAATGGAACTATCAGCGCCAGTTGCTTGCCATCAAGACCCGGGAAGGGATTGGCGAGAATGCCGACGCGATCGAAGAGCACATCTTCTCTGAGAGGTATCTGCTCGAACGGCCGTTGCTCGCCGCCATCCGGCGTGAGAAGCCGCCCGTGCTCCTGGTCGATGAAGTGGACCGGGCGGACGAAGAATTCGAGGCGTTCCTGCTCGAAATGCTGTCGGACTTTCAGGTCAGCATCCCGGAGCTCGGCACCATCAAGGCGATATCGATTCCGCGCGTCGTTCTGACCTCCAACGGGACCCGCGAGCTTTCGGACGCGCTGCGCCGGCGTTGTCTCTATCACTATGTCGATTTTCCCGACGTCGACCGCGAAGCGAAGATCATTCTGACGCGTATACCGAATATCGATTCCGCGCTCGCGCTCCAGGTCGCCCGCATGGTTGCGGCTATCCGCAAGGAGGACTTGCGCAAAGTGCCCGGCGTGGCGGAAACGCTCGATTGGGCCGCGACGCTCGCTGGTCTTGAGATCCACGATCTACGCCAGGAGCCGGAGGTCATCTACGAGACCATGATTTGCCTGCTCAAGACTCATGAGGACCGGGCGCAGCTCACGCGCGAGGTAAGCGAGCGCCTGCTTGGCAAAGTGGCCTGAGCCGCACGATGCCGGCCGCCGCAATCAACCCGTCGGGCGCAAGCATCGGCAACCCGCTGCGCCATAAGCTCGCGGCGTTTGCGCGCACGCTGCGTGACAACGGCTTCAAGGTCGGCCTTGCGGAGACCCGTGACGCGCTCGCGATCCTGGCCCTCCCCGTGGCCACCAAACCGGCGTCGTTGAAGTCGGCGCTGCGGTCGTTGTTCTGTGCGACGCACTCGGATTGGGAGCGGTTCGACGACATTTTCGATGCCTTCTGGCTGAACCGCAGCATGCGGCGTGTCCTGATATCGCCAGGGACTGCGACCGAGAACCGCGCAGCGCTGCGGCGTCCCGCGCCGGCCGGTCCCGGTTCGACCGGGTTGCCGGATCGCGTCGAACGACGTGGGGACGGCGACGGCGGCAGCGCCGGCGACGGGCGCGCTCGGCGGGATGGCGCTTCACGCGTCGAGAACCTCGCGAGCGTCGACATGCGCCATGTCGTCGATCCGGCAGAGGTTGCCCAGGTCCATGCGCTCGCCGCGCGCCTTGCGCGCGTGATGCGCGCCCGCCTGGTCCGACGCCAACAGATCCGACGGCGGGGGCGCCGCCTCGACCTGCGCCGCACCATTCACCGCAATGTGTCGCACGGCGGGACGCCGGTGGATCTCGCGTGGCGGCGCCGCAAGCTCAAACCGCTGCGCCTCGTGGTCCTGCTCGATGCATCCGGGTCGATGAACCTCTACACCGGCTTCTTTGTCCGTTTCCTGCACGGTGTCATGGACGCCTTTCGCGAAGCCGAAGCTTTCGTTTTCCATACGCGGCTGGCGCATGTGTCGGCGTCGCTGCGCGATCGCGACGTTGCGCGCGCGGTCGACCGGTTGTCCCTGATGGCGCAGGGCATTGGCGGCGGCACGCGCATCGGCGAAAGCCTGGCCACATTCAACAAGTGGCATGCGCGTCGAATCATCAACTCGCGCACCGCGGTGATGATCGTCTCGGACGGCTACGACACCGGACGGCCCGAGCAACTGAGTTCGGAGATGCGGCGTCTGCGCCGCCGCTGCCGTCGCATCATCTGGCTCAATCCCTTGATCGGCTGGCGGGATTACAGCCCGCAGGCGCGCGGCATGCAGGCCGCGTTACCTTATGTCGACCTGTTCGCGCCCGCGCACAATCTTGAAAGTCTTGCAGCGCTTGAGCCTTATCTTGCCAGGATATGAGACTTGCAGGATGGGTTGAGCGCAGCGAAGTCGATCAGCTTCGTGGACCAACGTTGATATGACAGTAGCCTGACCTGGGATATCATGTTGCTCATGCGCGTAATACCATTCATCGCCGCTGCCGCGACCGTGGTCGCGCTGTGCGCGAACGCGCCGGCGGAGGACTATCCGATCCGTCCGGTCCGCATTTTCATTCCGCTGGCTGCCGGCGGCGGCGGCGACGTGTTCACCCGCGCGCTTGCCGACGAGCTACAGAAGAAGTGGGGCCAGCCGGTGCTGGTGGAGAACCGTCCGGGCGGCTCCCAGAACGTCGGGGCACGCGCCTGCGCGGAGGCATTTCCCGACGGCTACACGATCTGCGTCCTGTCGACCGAGGCGACGATCTACAATCCGTTCGTGTTCAAGCATCTTCCGTACAATCCCGAGAAGGACTTCGTCCCGATCATCGGCCTGTTCTTCAATACGCTGGCATTCGTCGTCAATTCGTCGCTGAACGTGAACACAATCCCCGAGCTGGTGGCACTGGCGAAGGCGAAGCCCGGCACGCTCAGCTACGGCACATTCGCTTTTCCGGCGGCGCAGTTCATGACAAGACTCAACAAGGACACCGGCGCCGACATCGTGCGGGTGCCGTTCCGCGGCGGTGCCGAAATCGTCACCGCCGTGCTGTCGGGAACGACCCCGGTCGCCATTCTGGCACTGTCGAACATGATTCCGCAGCTGGAGGCTGGGCGCATCAAGGCGCTCGCGATCATCAGCAAGGCGCGCTCGCCCCTGTTTCCGGACGTCCCGACCTTCATGGAGGCCGGCGTCGGCGATGAATATCCGCCGACCTGGTTCGGCCTGTTCGCACCGGCCGGAACGCCGCAACCGATCGTTGCCAAGATCGCGGACGAGGTCGCGCGCATCGTCGAAACGCCCGAGTTCGTGAAGCGGATGTTCATTGAACGCGGCGTCGAGCCGGCCGGGTTGCGGCTCGATCATTTCGCGCGCTTCATCGCGCAGGAACGCAAGATCGCGGAGCGGATGGTGAGGGAATCGGGCTTGCAGCCGGAGTGACGTTACGGGTTGGTCCCTACCCGCATTGCGGCGCCCGTGCCTCGGCCTTTCTCCACCTTGACGCTGAGAACGCGGATCGACCCGACACGCTTCTACGTGTCGCTGTCATCACCAAGTACTCTCTTTGTGTTCGGGTTCACGAAGTGCAACCGGGCGCACGCGTGACAAGAAATACTGACATAAGTGTGCGGGCCGGAACTCGACGCGGGGTCGTCGGCCAGCCAGCCTTGCGCACGCTTCCCAGTGTATGGACAGCGGTAGAGGATCTCGAGCATTCGTCCACATGAGGGAACTTGCCCCGGGGGCGCAACTCAGGATGTTTACGTAGCTGGAACCTGGTTTCCCTGCCGGATCGTCTTTCGACACGAGTCGAACGGTGCAAAAATCGAGACCGGCCGGATGCCGCGGTATCGCCTCGCACCCGTGGCGTTCGCCCGATTGAGGCTGCAGCAGGACGGATCCCGATGGCGCGCGTCGAACGAACTGGCACCCGGATCGTCGGGTTTGCAAGCCCTGAAATGGATTTCCAGCTTATGCGCTCGCTCGGCGCTGCGAGCTTCAAAGGCGGTGAACCAGGCGAAATCTTTGCCGCCCGTGGCGCGGTACCGGACGATGATCCGTATGCCTGGCCACCGGCCTTCGCGGCGCTGGCGGATCGCGTTCGCGCAGCTGGCCAGGGCGCGGCGAGCCACGGCCACGATGTCAGCGCCCGCGACCATTTCCTGCGGGCATCCATGTATTACCGATCGGCGGAATATTTCGCCGACCCGTTCGGCAGCGAGGGGCCGCGATGGGGCCGCGCGTCGCGCGAGACATTCGTCGACGCGACAAAGCATATGTCTGAGCGCATCGAGGCCGTCATGATTCCCTTCGAGGCAGGCCCGCTGCCCGGCTATTTCATGACGCCAACCGCCGGCGCCGCGCATGGCCGGACGGTACTGATTCTGACCGGCTTCGACGGCACCGGCGAGGAACTCTATTTCCAGGCCGCGCGCGCCGGCCTCGAACGCGGCTTCAACGTGCTCGTGGCCGAGGGACCCGGACAGGTGGGCTGCCTGCGCTTCCATCCCAAGCTCACGTTCCGGCCCGACTACGAGAAGCCGATCGGGGCCATGATCGATTATGTACTGACCCGTCGCGAGGTCGCGGCGGAGCGGCTTGCCGTCTACGGAATCAGTTTCGGGGGCTATTTCGTCATCCGGGCGGGCGCCCATGACGCGCGCATTCGCGCGCTTGTGGTCAATTCGCCGATCGTCGACCTCCATGCCTACATGGTCGCGTTCGTCGGAGCGGACATTGCCCAGAACCCGCCTCCGGTCGGGCTCGCCGGGGTCGACGCGATCCCGGACGCGGAGTTTCCCCGCGCCATGAAGCTCGCGTTCAAGTCGTCATGTCGCAGATTTGGCGTCGACAGCTTCGCCAGCTGGCTCAAGCGGCTCACGGATTTCACTGCTGGCGAAAGCCTCGCCAATATCAAGTGCCCCACGCTTGCGATGGCCGGCGCGAGCGAAGGGGAAGAGACCATGGGGCAATTCGAGCGCTATTGCGCGGGCGTGTCGGGGCCAGTCACGCGGCGCATGTTCACCGCCGACGAAGGGGCCGACATGCACTGCCAGGTCGGCAACCTGTCGCTGTCCAACGCGGTGGTCTACGATTGGCTCAGCGACGTTTTTCCCGCATAGAGCATGATCCCGAAAAGTGGGCACCGGTTTTCGGAAAGGATCATGCTCCAACAAAAGACTAGAGCGCGATGACGAGTTAACAATAAGTCATCGCGCTCTAGCCACGCGTGGCTCTTACTCGCTGCGAAGCTTTTGCGTTGAACTATAACAGCTAAAACGCAAGGGACATCACCTTGACCTGCACGCTTCCGCTGGCTTGGGCCGTAACGCGCAGCATTCTTGAATCGAACGCAATGCCCACCAGGCGCAGATCATCGATCGCCGCATCAACGCGGACACCGGGCTCCTGTCGACTGAAATCGTGCACGGCACCCGCCAGATGCGATCTGGCATCGGCGACAAATGGCTTGAGATCAACGACCGCTTCTCTCCTTAGAAAATCTTGCAGCAACGGTAGTCCAGCGTGTGCGGCCTTGCCGAGCAACCCGAACGCGGCGTTGGATCGCACGTCAAGTTCAATGTCGTCGAAACGAAGAACCTGATGCTTGCTGTCGAGCACCGGCCGGCCCCACAAATTGATATCCGCCTCCGCGCCCAAGCCGAACCAGCTTTCGTTTTCCCGCGCCCTGACATGGAGCGACACCAGCACTCGATCGCCCGATGCGGCCAGGGCGACCTGCTGCACGGTGATTGCGAATGGGCCGCCTGCCTCCGGGAAAGTCTTGCCATTAAGTCGTGCCCCCAAGAGCCTGTCGATATCGGTGAACGGGATATCGATCGGGGTAGCAATACTGATGCGCCCCTGTTCGGTTTGCGGAACAACGTCCAATCGCGCCGGAAACGGACAATCGGGCGTTGTCTGCTCGGGAATGATGCGTGTTTCTACCTCAATTCCCAACATCAGGACCACGTCATTGGGATGGATGCGCGGCTGCGCCGCGAACGCACGCGTCGGGCGTACCTCCAGCCAGAGCGTGGGAAGGCCCGGCGCGATTGCACTGAGCGGGATTGCGCGGCAGATCTTCGTCCAGGCGCGACGCGCGGCTTGCTCGATGAATGTGTCGTTACCCAGCCAGGATTGGAATTCCGTGGTCTGTTCCGCCAGCGAACGAGCGAGCATCGGCTGCACCTGCGCTCCGAGTTCAAGCGGGACGCCAGCGATCAACAAGGACGCCTCCGATATCGACACTGTGTCCGTCAAATTTGGTTGCAGCCGCCAGTCAGCCGTGATCGAAGGGCGTGATATCACTCTGACGTTGCCTCGGAACTCGACGGTCTGGTCGATGACTTGCCCGGTCAATTGCCGTAACGCTTGACCCAGACCTGGATTAAGCAACCCGCCCAGCGTGCCGATGAGATCGTCGGTGATCTCCGATATCGCGCCGGCGATATGCACCGCTGCCGTTGAGCTCGGTCGAGATCGTCAATTCATCTTCCTGGGCAGTGACCGAGAGCGGGCCGCGGTCGACGGACCAATTGACCTCCGCGGCGGTCAGGAATTGGGGCAACGGGTTGACCTGCTGTCCGGTGAGCTGACGCGGCGCCTGCGCTTCAAGCGCGTTGCGGATCGCCGAACGAGCTACCACTATCGGCGCAATGATTGTTGACGAGCGCGTAACCGCTTGCAGATCAGGCACAGGCACCAGGTCTGGCAACGAGGGTTGCTTTGAAACCGGCCAGCGCCCCTTGACAACCAGCAGGCCGCCGCCCAGCACCGCGGCCACGACCATCGCCACCGCAACGATCTTGCGCACACGCAAACCTTCTTCCCCCTTGTTTCACCAGAGGTTCCGTAGTTCGCGCCAATCTTGGCCCTAATGAGACCCAAAGCGGCCGATTGCGCGTCACAGCGCAAAGAGCATCAAATTCTCGCTTGAAAGCGCAACTGCGCGCTCGTCAAACCCGTCGCCGGTTCTGCATCAATCTGGGCTGGGGTTGGCCTCTGGAAGTGCTATGCGATCGCGCGACAGCATTCAGTCATCAACGTGAAATTCCACGGTCACCTGCCCGCTCCCGCTTGACGTGAAATAGTCACACAGTTGCTCCGCCCGCCCGCGAAATTTATCCCAGCCCAAAGCCCCAAACAGCATGACGGTGTCGGCCATCAGCGCCTCGCCGTTGCATTTGGTGCAGTATTCCGGCAGCAGTCGGACGAACACATCATATTGCCGCCGTTCCCACAATTCCAGCACGCGCAGGTCCATCTGGCGGTTGAACTCGCTGGACACCACGTCCCACTGCGCGTCGCCGACGAGCTCATTATTGACGAGCTTGTGCGACATCGAGCCGCTGGCGAGCACCGCGACGTTGCTGCTCGAGCGCGCGATGGCGCGAACGGCGGCCTCGCCAAACCGGCGGTTCTCATCAACGGACGCAAACAGCGGCGCCGCCGCCGACACGACTTTCTGCGTGGCATCGGCGTTCATGTAATGCATCGGAACGATGGTGCCGTACTCCAGAGGCAAAGTCGCAACCTGGTGTGCGCGCACGTCCACCCGGAGCTTCTTCGCTTCCTCGGCGATGAGCTCCGCCAATTCCGGATTGCCGGGAAGATCGTAGGCCAGGTTTTGAATGAGTTGGGGCGCCTCGTGGCTGGTGTAGACGCCTGCGTGCCGCCCATTGGCATTGAGATGAAACCCAAAGTTTGACAGCCAATGGGTATCGAACACCAGGAAGGTGTCGGCACCGCGTTCGCGGGCGCGGCGGCCGATCTCCTTGAGCGACGCGATGGCGCCGGCGCGCCGGCCGTGCAGTGGGCCTGGCTGCTCCGACAGCATCAGCGAAGGCACATGCGTGATCTTGCTCGCCAGCACGAGTCGGCCCATAGCGTCACCTTATTGATCGTTGTCCGCCAGGAGAGAGAGCTGTGGATCCCTACACTGCGGCCGAGTGACGTGCCGCGCTGTCGGGCAAATACGCGTCGAACGCCGCCGCCACCAAACGCACGAATGGACGACCGGCTTGCGTCACCGTGACATGACCAGGTGTCACGCGAACGAGGCCTTGCGCCTCCAAAACCGCGAGTGCGTCCAGCGCGCGAGCGTGGTCAGCCGATCGTTCGGTTGGCAACTGCGCCCGCAGGTCACACATCAAGGCTTCGATTATGCTGCCGCGCCTGCAGTCGTCATCCGACAGTGCGATGCCGCGAGCGGTGGCCAGCTGGTTCGCCTCGATACGCCGGGCATAATCCGAGACATCGGCCGCATTCTGGACGAACCCTTGCGGCAGTCGCCCGATCGAGGAAGCGCCAAGGCCGATGAGAACCGGCGCGTCATCGGTCGTATAGCCCTGGAAATTCCGGTGCAGGCGTCCGGCCCGCGCGGCGATCGTCAATTCATCACCCGGAAGGGCAAAATGATCGAAGCCGATCGGCTCATAACCGCGCGCGTCCAACGCCTCCCGCGCAGCTTCCATTTGCCGGAAGCGCTCCGTCACGCCAGGCAGATCCGCCTCACTGATCAGGCGTTGTCGTGGGCGGAACCAGGGAACGTGAGCATAACCGAACAACGCAACGCGCTGCGGGTCAAGCGAGACCGCGAGGTCGATGGTGTCGCGTATATCGGCCGTCGTCTGGCGCGGCAGGCCATACATCAGATCGAAATTGAGATTCTGAATGCCGGCAGTGCGCAGGTGACCGACTGCCCGTCTGACCGTCGCGAACGGCTGCGTGCGCCCGATCGCCGCCTGTACGAGAGGAGCAAACTCCTGAATGCCGAGACTGGCCCTGGTGATGCCGATACGCGCGAGCGTTGAGGCGAGCTTGTCCGTGACATGTCGCGGGTCGAGTTCGATCGCATGTTCGCGCACCGAGCCAAGCTCGAAGCGCTCGTGCAAGTGATCGACAATATCGGCGAGGGACTGCTCGCCGAGGATCGACGGAGTTCCTCCACCACAATGGACGTGGATCACGCCGCGAGCGGCGGTCTGCGCCTGGACCAGGTCAATTTCACGATGAAGCAGCTCAGCGTAGCGACGGAGCGGATCCTTGCGGCGTGCAATGTTCGTGTGGCACCCGCAATAGAGGCAGAGGCTCGTGCAAAACGGAACGTGGAGATAGAGCGACAGCGGCACGCCCGCCGGGAGCTGCGCCAACCAGTCGGCATAGCGGTCGGCGCCGACACCCGCGTGAAAGTGCGGTGCGGTCGGATAGGAGGTGTAGCGCGGCACTTTCTGTTCGGCGAAGAGGAGACGCCCCGACATGCGTGAAGCTTCCAGTGTGCGGGAACTACAGGCATTCGTTTCGATCAGGGCAGCCGTGACATTGATCTACGTCAAAGTTCTCCGAGCCATCTCCCTGTCGGTTTGTTCGCAAGTCGGCGCATTCGCAGGGAGGGAACAACGTGAGCATGACCGCGGCACTCAGGGTCGCGCCCCGCATGGGATTGGGGGCGATGACTGGCCGGCGCTACATCAACAGCCTGCAGGACGGCCGCGACGTCTGGATCGACGGTGAGCGCGTTCCCGACGTCACCGTCCACCCGGCATTCAGGCTCATGATCAACGAGCTGGCGCGCGTCTACGACCTGCAGAACAGCCCGAAGTATCGCGACGAGATGACGTTCGTGGAAGCGGAATCCGGCATGCGGACGAGCGTCTCCTGGATGCTGCCGCGCTCGGCTGCCGACCTTCGGCGCAAACGCCGCAACAGCGAGCTCTGGAACGAGCTGACCTGGGGGCAACTCGGCCGCAGCCCCGACATTCTGGCGCCTTACATCATTTCGGCGCTCCACCTGAAGGACGAGTTCAGCGCAGTCAAGCATCCCAAATGCGATTTCGGCGAGAACCTGGAGAACTACTACAAATATTGCCTGCAGAACGACCTGTTTCTCACCCATGCGCTGGGCGACCCGCAGGTCGACCGCAGTGAGCAGCCGCAGAACCAGCGGCGCGATGTGCGCGAAGACACCCAGGTTGCGTTGCACGTCGTCGAGGAAACCGCTGACGGCGTGATTGTCACCGGCGGAAAGCAGCTCTCGACCGCCGCCACGCACAGCAACGAGTGCTATGTCTCGCTGTCCGCCACGTTCGCGCACCGCAACGACCCGAACTGCGTGCTCGCGTTTGCGATCCCCACGAATTCTCTTGGCCTCAAGATTCTGGCGCGCGAGCCGGTCTCGCGCTGGTTCGGAAGCTGGGGCCATCCGTTGCAGATGCTGGATGAGCAGGATTGCATGCTGTTCTTCGATCGCGTGCTGGTGCCGTGGGACCGCCTGTTCATGCTCTACGATCCCACCCCGATGGTGAAAATGCTGGGGGCCGGGGGAGGCAGCGTCAACTTCAATTTCCTCGGCTGGGCCAATCTCTGCCGCGCGCATTTTCGCATGCGACTGATGACCGCGGTGACTACCCTGATCGCCGAGGCCATCGGCGTCATCGAATACCGCGAAGTGGCGGCTAAGCTCGGAGAAATGGTCACCTATTGCGAGGTGTGGCGCCACGCCATGGACGGTGTCGAGCACGCGGCGGGCCCCACGCCTTCGGGGCAATGGAGTCTCGGGCCCGGCCGTGGTCTGCACATCTGGTTCGCGCAGATCTCCAGCCGCATGGTGGAGCTGATGCGCGAGGTCTGCGGGTCCGGGATCATCATGCAGCCGAGCGAGAAGGACCTCGCCAATCCGGAGATCCGCAAATATCTCGACCGCTATATGCGCGGCAAGGATGTCGGCGTCGAGTACAAGTCACGTCTGTTCCGGCTCGCGCACGATCTGGCGGCGTCCTCCTTCGGCATGCGGCAGGACATCTACGAATACTGGCATGGCGGCGACCCCAACCGGAATCGCATCAATCTGATGCGCAGCTACGATCAGCAACACATGATGGCCCAGATCAAGGATCTGCTGGCGCGGCCGTTGCCGCATGGCGAGACCCCTTAACGGTATGAAAGACGAAACGGAGAGAACCATGGCGGAGATCGTGTTCGGCGTCGGTTGTTCACACAGCCCCTTGCTGGCCACCAAACCCGAGGACTGGGACCTGCGCGCAAACGATGATCGCAACAACCCTGCGCACCCCTATCGCGGCAGCGTGTATACGTTCCAGCAGCTCGCGGAATTGCGAAAAAGCGAGCACCTCGCTGATCAGATCCGCATCGATGTTCGACGCAAGCGCGATGCGCTCAACCAGCAGCACCTGGCGCTCCTGAGCGACAAGATCAAGGCCGCCGACCTGGACGTTCTCGTGGTTTTCGGTGACGACCAGCACGAGGTTCTGCTGAGCGACAATATGCCAGGTTTCCTGGTCTTCACCGGAAAGAACGTGCCGTTCAAGCCAACGTCGCAGGAGCGTCTCGCCGCGATGAGCGAGGGCGTGAGGGTCGCCAATTGGGCGCGCGTGCCCGAGAAGGAGATGGCGCTGCCGGGCGCTCCCGAACTGGCGACGCAGGTCGTGCGATCAGCGATCGCTGACGGGTTCGACGTTGCGGTTTCCGACCGTTTTCTGCAACGAGACAAGGCCGAGAGCGGCATCGGACACGCATTCGGATTTTACTACCACCGTCTCATGGGCGACTTGGCCCAAATGCCGAAGCTCGCCACCCTGCCCATTCTGATCAACACATTTTTTCCACCGAACCAACCCCCGGTCAGGCGCGTGATCGAGTTCGGCCGCTCGGTCGGGCGGGCGATCCGGTCCTGGCCAGTGCCCGCACGAGTAGGAATTGCCGCGTCCGGCGGCTTCAGCCACTTCGTCATCGACGAAGCGTTGGACCGGCGGTTGCTGACCGCGATCACGCATCGGGACTTTGCGACGATCCTGGCCGAGCCCGAGACGCACTATCAATCCGGGACGTTGGAGATCAAGAACTGGATTGCGGCGGCCGGTGCCCTGGACGAAGCCGGACTCAAATTTGAACTGGTCGATTACGTTCCCTGCTACCGCTCCGTCGCGGGGACCGGAAACGCCATGGCGTTTGGGGTCTGGCAGGGAGGAGCATAGTAGCCTTCGCACGCTGAGATTTCGTGGGTCGCGACGCGCCATTGTATTGCCGTTCGAGCAATCAAATCTGACCGCCTACTTCACCTGGGAGCGCGGTCATGGCATCCAAACTCAGGGTGGCGTTCATCGTCACGGCGGCGACCCTTGCCTACCTTGGCTTAGCGATCCTCGGCGGCGGCGGGTTTGCCGCATTCTTCTCCCACCCGGCCCTGATTGCCGTCACGATCGTGCTCTTTGTGTTGATGGGCGCCGGGCTTTTCAGCAGTGGAAATCTGAGCCCGGGCGAGCGAGAGGATCGGGCCAACCGCTGGGTCCTTGCGGCCTTCGGGCTGATCGGGTTGCTGAGCGCTTATCTACCCGCCTACACCGACCGGAGGGAGTTTTGGACATTCGACGGCGACACCGTTCGCTGGATCGGTGTCGTTCTGTTTGCCGCCGGCGGCGCGCTGCGGATCTGGCCGGTCTTTGTGCTCGGCCGCCGCTTCAGCGGTCTGGTCGCCATCCAGCACGGGCATACGTTGGTCACGCGTGGTGTGTACGGCGTCATCCGGCATCCGAGCTATTTGGGGTTGCTCGTGAACTCGCTGGGATGGGCCCTCGCTTTTCGTTCCGGGGTCGGTGTATTGCTCACGGTGCTCACGATCCCGCCGCTCGTCGCCCGCATACGTGCGGAAGAGCGGTTGCTGCGCGCGCATTTCGGCGGCGAATACGACGCGTACTGCGCGCGCACGTGGCGGCTGATTCCCGAGCTCTATTGACGCACCGGTCAGTGGCAGCTGTCGTTAGGGAATTGCTCACTCCCCCTTCAGCAACTCGCCGAGGCGCACCCAGCGCTTGCCATCGAAGCGCATCAGCTGCAGTTGCTGGACCGGATAATAGTCGGTGGGACTGGTATTGACCTTGATGCCCGGCAGCAGCATCGGCAGCTCCACATCGCGCAGGTTGGTCGCCTGGCGCATGATGTTCTCGCGCGAAAGGTCGTTGCCGGCCTGCTTCAGCACCTGCACCATGGCGGCCGCATAGTTGTAACCGTTGACGAAGTTGGGCCGCCGCGCATCGGCGCCCGGCATGTACTTGTTGAACCAGGCGCGCCAGTCCTTCACGGCGGAATCATCTTCGAACGCCGGATCGTCGGGATCCTTGCCATAGACCGATGAGAGAAGGCCGACGCCGTTCTCGAGACCCGCCGGCTCGAGCACGGTCGGTATCGAGGTCGAGATGTTGGTCATGAAGAAGATCGGCTTCCAGCCGAGATCGTGGACCTTGCGGATCGCCTGGATGGCGAAGTCCAGGACGGTGGCCGTGATCAAAGCGTCGCAGCCGCTGGCTTTCAGCGCGACGATCTTGGCATCGATCGACTTGTCGAGAATCTCGTAGGTCGCCTCCTTGACGGTCGCCTGGTATCTGTCGCCCAGCACGTCGCGCGCGCCGGCCACATAGTCGCGGCCAAAGTCATCGTTCTGATAGAGGATGCAGATCTTGGCGTTCGGATTCTGATTCAAGATGTAGCGGGTGTAGAACCGCGCGCCGAGCCGGTAGGTCGGGCGCACGCCTCCCATGGAATACGGCGTCTCCTTGTAGTTGCCCCATCGGGAAGCACCGCTGCCGATGAAGAGCTGTGGAACTTTGTGCTCATTGAGGTATTTCGCGACCGACAGCTGGGGGGCGGTCCCGATCGAGCCGAAGATGAGGGCGACCTGCTCGACCTCGACCAGCTTGCGCGTCTCATTGCCGGTCCGCCACAGCCCGTAACCGTCGTCGACGCTGATCAGGTTGATCTTGCGGCCGTTGATGCCGCCCCGATCGTTGATCATTTTCATATAGGCGATCTCGGCGAGACCAGGCGCCGACAGCCGGGTTGCCGGCCCGGTATAGGGCATGGTCTGGCCGATCTTGATCTCGGTGTCCGTCACCCCCGGCGCGTTCTGCGCCGCCGCCGGCGCCACGAGGGCAGCGCACACGAGCAAGAAGCTGAATACTGTTCGATTCACAGTGATCTCCCCCGCGTCTTTCGCTGCCGTCTTTCTGGCCGTCCTTCGTGACGCTCGGCCAAGGGGCCTCGCTCCCCAAGGACCCCGAGCGAAGCAAGGCGCCTCGAAGGACGGCCGCATGCGTCCACAAAGATGGACAAAGACGCGCGCCCCCTCAAGACCATGTTTGGCGCTAAACGTCCGGCCGCAGTTGCCGTGAAAGCCGAATGGGACCCGGTGGGGGAAGCTGGACGGTCGGGATCGGTCCGGCCGTAAGCCGGCCGGCGTCGAGCAGAAGGTCGCTGCGCCGCTCACCCCAGCGCCACGTCACCGCGCGCCCTGGGCCGCCCGAGAGTAGGGGCCAGTTTGAACAAGGCAAAAAAATCCCGCCGCACCCATGGTGTGATGCAGCGGGAAGGTCGGTTGTCGAGGGCAAATAAGCCGGTTTTTGCACTCAAGGAAATATATCGTTCGATATAGACCGCGATCTTTTCGCAACGCAGCGCCGCCTGGCGACTTGGCCCGCCCACCCCCAGCACAGCCCTACGTCCCCCACAGCTTCACGCGAAGAAACGGTTGCGGTAGGTCACCTCATCCACATCCTGCGTAAGCGCCCAGCGCGCGAGTTCGTCGTGACGTGCAAACCACACGTCCGGCAGGCCGGAGATGTACGTCAACACCTCCTGCAGTACGGCGGTGATCAACGGCCGGCCACCGAATTGGCAGTGGATGACCAGCACCATGAGACCCAGGGGTTCGTTCCAGACCAGATAGTCGATCGTCCCCCGGTGGGCGTCATAAAGATCGCGTGGGCTCGCCCGCATCACCCGGTTGTCGGAGAAATCGGTGGTGGGTACCCCGGCGATCACGCCGTGTGGCGTGCGGATCTTGATCGGCAGGTCGACGTAGGTCACGTCGCTCGTCCACGCCAAGCCGGCCTTGGCCAGAAACCCCGCAGTCTCCGGCGTGAAGGCGACAACCGGACTGGCCCAGCCGGTCACTTTCTTGCCGCCGCAGGCTTCGAGGATGTCGACGCTCTTGCGGATCGTCGTCTCCTGCTCGGCGAGCGACATGTAGGCCAAGAGTTGATCCTGGGTGTAGGCATGGGCGCCGAGATCGTGCCCGGACTTCACGATCTGCCGCACCGCATCCGGATATTCCTCGGCGCAGCGCGCGTTGGTGAAAAATGTGCCCGGAACGTGCAGCCGGTCGAGCATGTTGATGATGCGCCACACGCCGACGCGACCGCCGTAGGTCGACCAGGCCTTGCTGGCGTGATCGACGGTTCCGCTCTTGAGATGGGTGGTCTGGACCGAATAGTTGGGCGCGTTGCCTTCCGACCAGGTCTCGAACATCACATTGACCGACACCGCGACCTTCTTTCCATTCGGCCACGTTCGCATGTTCGGCATGTGCTTTTGCTCCGATTCTTGATTGGTCGCACTGTCAACGCCAGACCGGTGTCCAGTCTTGCTGAAAGCACGTTACTCCACGAGCGCAATGCCCATGGCGGGAATGAGCCGCTGCCATTTCGCCGTCTCGCCGGCGATGAACGTCTTGAACTCCACTGGCGGCAGAAACGCGACCTCGCAGCCGATCTTGACCAGCCTGTTGCGGAACGCGGCCTCGTGCACGACGGCGTCTGCCGCCAGAACGAGGCGTGTCACGATCGGCTCCGGCATGCGGGGCGGACCGACCAGGGCGAACCAGGTATCCATGCGCACGTCCGGGAAGCCGGCTTCCGCGGTGGTCGGCACGTCGGCAAGCATCGGATGCCGCGTCGCGCCAGTCTGAGCGAGAATGCGCAATTGTCCATTGTCGGCGACCCGGGTCGATGCGAGGCCCATAGACACCATCTCGATCTGGCCGGCGATGGCGTCGGTCGCGGCCTGCGCGCCGCCCCGATATGGCACGTGCACGAAATCGGCACCGGTTTTCAGTCGCAGCATTTCGACCGCGATGTGAAGCGCGCCGCCGACACCACCGGTGCCGTAGCGCACAGGGTGGTCCTTCGCGTAGGCGACCAGTTCCGGCAGCGTCGCCGCGGGCACCTTGGGGTTGACCGCGAACACCGTCCACGACGTGGCAAGCAACGCCACCGGTGTGAAATCATTGATCGGATCGTAACGGTAGGATTTCTTGAGGAACGGCAGCATCGTTGATTCCGACGTGCCGATCATCAACGTGTAGCCGTCCGGCGGCGCGCGGTTGAGCGCCTCGACCCCGATCTGGGTCATGCCGCCAGGCCGGTTGTCGACAATGAAGCTTTGCCCGAGCCGTGCCCCCAGATCCTCGGCAAGCATGCGACCCAGCACATCGACCAGGCTGCCGGCCGGCGTCGTGATGATGAGGCGGATCGGCCGCGCCGGGTAATCTTCGGCACGCACCGGCAGGACGGCCAGCATCAGGAACGCGAAGATGAAGATAAGGAAGGGTCGAACGATCCGGCCCGGCATGGCGGCCCCGTTGGAGAGGGATACGAACCCGGTATTAGGATCGGTGGCGCACGTCCGCCCTGTCAATCAAATCGAGTGGGTAGATCAGTGCCCCAAATAAAGAACCGCCCGGGACTGGAGGGACCCGGGCGGTCAGTTTTGCAACGTAAAGAGAAACTAGCGGACGACCAGAGCACCGTTCTGGGTGTAGACGGTGGGCTTGCCGACCTTGACCACCTGGGTGGCCGAGGATTTGGAGGCGGCGTTCGCGCTATCGCCACCGACGCGGGCGGTCAGCCCAACCACCGTCACGACGGTCGCGGCGATAAGCGCAACGGCGACAATCTTCAGGTGGGTCATGCGGTCGGCAGTCAGCAGCGAAAAATTCATGAAAATTTCTCCGGTCGCTACGGTCCGGGCACGTCAAATCCTCCCCCGGCCCACCCGAAACCTAGATCGCGGCCGCCGGCGGTTCTATTGAACCTAGGATGACTCACGCTGTCGAAAGGGGTCGGGCACCCTATACCTAGGTATAGATATAGGACTATTGTCCGCTCCCGCGAGCTGTCGCCGCGGCTGCTCAGCGCGGACAATGAGGATTGTCCACCATTGGGTTCCCATGGATGCCCTCCTGCGCGCGCACCCCCGGGGCATCCATGGTGAGTGCGCCGGGGATTAATTCCCAACCTGGGAGACGCAGGCTTCAGGACGGCTGCATCATGTTCCATTGCAGCCCGAGCACCACGGCATTGTAAATTGCGTGCACGATCATGGGCGCCGCCAGCATGCTGGTGCGCTCATAGGCGAGCGCAGCGCAGAGCGCCATGGCGAAGACGGGAATGACCGAGGCGGGGGGATGCACGATCGCGAAGATCGCAGCGCTCGCGAGTGCTGCCGGCACGAGCCCAAACGATCGCCGCAGCCCGCCGTAGATCAGTCCGCGGAAGATGAATTCCTCGAATATGGGCGCGGCGGCGATTGCCATCGCGGCCAGCCACAGGGCCGCGCGCGCATCCGCGGGCTCGCCTGCGCGCCGCAACGCCGGAAACAGATCGAACGAAACGGCGATTTCGATATAGGCGAACCCGACGAGTGCCGCCGCAACACCGCCGGCTGCCCCCCAAACGAGCGCCCGCGACACGCCGGCGCCCCAGATGCGCGGAACGCCAGCCGTGTGGGCGCGCCAGTAGACGAACCGCATCACACCGTAGGTCACGGCTCCAGCGCCGCAGAACGCGATCCACACCATGCTGACGGTGAGCGTGTGCTCCCGTGCGAACGCGACTTCACCCCCGGCAATCAGCGCCTGCAAAACGAAAAACAGCAGGGCGGCGATCAGGCCATCGGAGACCGAAACGCGCGCGGGCGGCGATGCGGACGGATCGAGCAGATACGGCAGCTGGTCGCGCGCCTTCTGCCACAGCGCGATTGCCAGCAGGGCGGTCAGGACCATGAGTGCGGCGCGCTGCCAGATACTCCCGGCGAAGATTGCGTAGCCATAAAGCGAGACCAGAACCATGTAGAGATAGAGGTAGGTCGGCCGCACCCGCCGCCGGATTTCCTGGGCAAGCGGGTCGCAGCCGAACACACCCAGCGCGGTCGCGATAGTCGCGAAGATCGGCACGCCGATGAGTACGATCGCAGCCGAGCCGAGGAACGCAGGCGAGACGCCGCCCGCCATCATCACCGCGGCTGCAAACAGCGCCAGCGGATAGATCATCGCGACGGCCGACCATAAAGCCGCCTTCTGACGCAACACGCTCTCGAGCGAGTGCGGAATGCAATAGAGAATCCAAAGCGACTGGCCTTCTGCATTGAGAGTCTGGAAGGCCGAGAACATCAACGTATAGGTTGCCAACCCGAACGCAATCACGGCGAGGGTCGCGGGCGCGTTGACCGCGCCGGCAAAAATGTCGGTATGGGCGTTGAGCAGAAGCTGCATGCCGACGATCGTCAGCGGCATCACGAGTGTCTGCACCATGAAGGTTCGATCGCGCGCCAGCAGTTGAAACTCGCGCCGCTGCAGCGGCGACAGCAGCGAACGGGCCCCGGCCGAATCAAGAAGCACGGGCCGCTCGGCCGCTGGACGGCGAGCAACCGACTCCCGCACTCCCACCGACACAATCCCATTACGCAGCTGGTGCCCAAGCAGCCACACCCCCCCGAGCACGAACAGGACAATTTCGATGACCATGAGGCCCGACCAGAGCAGCGCGCTTCCGACGTCCGCGCTGGCGAGCGCTTCGACCGCGAGACCGGGCGGCGACCACCGCACCCAACCGGGCAGCGCCGAGGCGATGTCCAACATGAACGTGTAGTCGGGAAGGCCCATGGATACGGCGGCAAACAGAACCGGCAAACTGGCGATCGAAACCAGGGCGTGCGCGTTGCGCAGTCGGTGCGGCGGGAGCGAGAGCCGCAGCCCGGTGTCGGCAAAGGTCTGCACGGTTGCCACCGCGAACAGCAACACGACCGCAATGGCGAAACCAAGCACCGGGGCCGCCCACCGGTAGCCACAAGACCAGGCGAGCACCGACAGGAACGGCACGAGTGCAACGAAGCCTGACGCATTGGTCACCACCCGCTCGATGACCCGGCTGGCCAGCAGCGTTGGAAGCGGCAGCGGCAACGTCACCAGCCATTCCAGGTCCCATTCGGGAAGAGCAAACTCGCGGCCGGCCAAGGCAAGCAGCAGCGCCAGGGCCATCAACAGCGATACGGCGAGCGTCGCTCCCTGCACGACGCCGGGCGCCAGCACCGTCCCGGGCGCCGGCGGCACTTGGCGACGCACGAATTGCGGCTGGCCGACGGAAGCGCTTCGACTCGCATTGGTGGCAACTGCCGACGGATTGCGGACCAGCGTAGAGCCAAGAACCCGCTCCATGTTGAGCATGGCTTCATTGGCAAAGCCGGCCGAACCGACCAACATGAAGGCCGCGAACAGCGCACCCAACACCCAACGCACCGGCGAGGTCCGAGCGGCAGTCTTTTTGCTGACCTGACGCGCGCGCACACGCGCCAGCGAGGCGCCCAACTGGTTGAGCTGCCGCCGCCATCGCAGGCGGCTGAGCAGCACCGCCGCGCGCCAGGCGGAGACGCGCGCGCTCACGCGCCCTCGCTCTGGTCGGTCTCGGCGTGGGTCACCTTCAGGAACACCTCCTCGAGCGAGCCGCCGGGGACCACTTTCTCCTGCAGCTCCTTGAGCGGCCCGGCGGCGACCAGGTCGCCACGGTCGATGATCCCGACGCGGCTGCACACGCGCTGTGCCATGTCGAGCAGATGGGTCGACAGAAAGATCGTCTTGCCCTGGCCGGCGGCGAGCCGCAGTCGATCCTGGACGTCGCGGGCCGCGCGCGGATCGAGCCCGTTGGTGGGCTCGTCGAGGATGAGCACGGGTGGGTCGTGAATGAGGGCGCAGGCAAGCCCGAGCTTCTTCTTCATGCCGGTGGAGTAATTGACCGCGAAATCCTCCGCGGCATCGTCGAGCGCGAGATCGTGCAGCAGCCGGTCGGCGCGCGCCTGTGCCTCGTTGCGCGGCTGGCCGTGCATCTCGCCGACGAACACCAGGATCTCGCGGCCGCGCAAGTAGTCATAGAAGATCGGGTTGTCGGGCAGATAGCCAACCCGTCGTTTCACCTCGACGCGGTCCTGCTGGCAATCGAGCCCGTCGATCGTGACCTGGCCGCTGGTCGGGACCAGAATGCCCATCATGATGCGGATGGTCGTCGTCTTGCCGGCTCCGTTGGGACCGAGAAAACCGAACACCTCACCCTTCTCGACCGCAAGCTCGAGATCGCGCACAGCGGTGAACTGACCGTAATCCTTGCGCAGGTGGTGGAATGCGATCATGTGCGCGCAGCAACAGGCCGCTCGTCAGTTCGCGCCCGGATCGAAGCTGCAGCTCGCGCCGCCGCCCGCCTTCTGCTTGATCTCGTTCGGGTCGATAGTGCAGTCGAGATGCGACAGCGCTTCGAACACGCTGCCGGCCGCCCCGTCCGGGGGGACGCCGACTTCACCCACGGTCGCGAACAACTCGTGCGCTCTGCGCCCCTTCAGGTTGATGGTTTTGCTTCCGAACGTGAGGGCGCAGGAATGCGCCGAGATGTCGACGTTGCTGGCGCGGCAAACAACCTTGTCGGCGGCAATCTTGATCTTTTGGCCGGCCGGGAAGTTGAAGGCGAGATTGCCGTTGAGGAGGTAAGCCATCACGCGCTTCTGTGCCTGGGGCACCAACGGCGAAGACTCGGCAATAAGGCCGGCCAGCGCCAATGCGCCATTGCCGCTCGCGCTCGCTGCCGCAGCGCTCTGGGTTGCCACCAGCAACACGAACAGCGGGAAAACCACGGTCTTCATGACGACTCCTCCATCGAAACGACGCCTTGGCGCGGGGATCGCGCGGGTTTGGCGCGGATACCCAGAACTCTACGCCAAAGGCACAAGTCCCAAGCGGTTCCGACCTACCGGTTCTGCGTGCGGGTCGATCGCTCGCAAGCGTGGTGTTGTTGGTCCCTACCGGCCGGACGCTGCAACCGCATACAGCGGGCGAGCGCCAGCAAAGCCAATCGCACCTCGGCCTTCCACACGAACCTAGCGCGGCGCGGCGGTCGAGGCCTTGAATGCATCTGTTTCGTGCTTTGGCCTGGCCTCATAGACCGCCTTCGCCTTGAGTGCGATCGGACTTTGCAGGTAGGACTGATCGGGCTCGGCGGTCGGCTTGAGCACGTCCTCCAGAACCTTCACTTCGGCCTTGACCATGTGATAGGTCGCGATCGGAAACACCGCATCGCGCTCGGGGGTCGACTCATATACGTCAAGCTTGGCCTTGCGATCCTCGCGTGACGCGAAGGTGCGTATCCAGGTGACCTCGTTCTTGGCGCGATCCGCCCAGGCGCCGATCACCGCAATCCCGTACTTTCTGTGGTTGGGCACGATCTGCCGGTTGAACAGCTCGAGGTAGCTGTCAAGCATCCCGGGATTGACGGTGTAGGTGCGTATCTCCGCGATCATCGGTTTCTCCCTTGGCTGAAACGGGTACGTGCCGCCGTTATAGCGCGCACGGGCCTGGTAACGGCAGTGGGTCCCGCTTCATCGCCGATGCTCTCATCCCGATCGGGTAGCAGCACAGGTATGAGACGGCGGCCCTCTTGACAGGCAAGCCCTCGCTCCTAACTTTTCACCGTCACCCTCCGAGCCAACGGCATGAACACGCAGGCCCAATCCACCCCCGAGAGCCATCCGTTTCAGGCCGAAGTCAGCGAGCTTCTGCGCCTGATGGTGCATTCGGTCTATTCCGAGACCGACATATTCCTGCGCGAGCTCATCTCCAACGCATCCGACGCCTGCGACCGCCTGCGTTATGAAGCGATCGCAAAGCCGGAGCTCATGGCTGACGGTGGTGCGCTCGGCATCCGCATCAAGCCCGATCCCGACGCCGGCACCCTGGCGATCAGCGACACCGGGATCGGCATGGATCGGCAGGAGCTGATCGACAATCTCGGCACCGTGGCGCGCTCGGGCACACGCGCCTTCCTCAGCCACCTGGCCGAAGCCAAGGACGGCTCGGGGCTGATCGGCCAATTCGGCGTCGGCTTCTATTCGGCCTTCATGGTGGCCGACCGGATCGAGGTCATAAGCCGCCACGCCGGCGCCGGTGAAGCGTGGCTGTGGCGGTCGTCCGGCGGCGGTGGTTTCGAGATCGCACCGGCGGACGCGGATCAAGCCGCCCGCGTGCCACGCGGTACCGAAATCGTCCTGCATCTCAAGCCTGAAGCGAAGCGCTATCTCGAGGCGCACGAGATCGAGCGCGTGGTGAAGACCTATTCCGACCACATCCTGTTTCCGATCGAGCTCATCGACGGGAAGGCCGAGCCGCGCCAGGTCAACGCCGCGAGTGCGCTCTGGCAGCGCCCCAAATCGGAAATCACGGCGGAGGACTACAAGCAGGCCTATCACGCGATCGCCGTGGCGTTCGACGATCCGTCGATGACGCTGCACTACCGCGCCGAAGGGCGCCAGTCCTACGCGGTGATGCTGTTCGCGCCGTCGAGCCGGCCCTTCGATCTGTTTGATCCGGCGCGCAAGGGCCGCGTGAAGCTGTACGTACGCCGCGTCTACATCACCGACGATGCCGACCTGCTGCCGTCCTGGCTGCGCTTCATGCGCGGCGTCGTCGACAGCGAGGACCTGCCGCTCAACATCTCGCGCGAGATGCTGCAGAACAACCCGCAGGTCGTGCAGATGCGCAAGGCGCTCACCAGCCGCGTCGTTACCGAGCTGGAGAGCCTGGCCGACAAGGACGCGGCGGCGTTCGGTAAGCTCTGGGAGGCGTTTGGTGCAGTCCTCAAAGAGGGCATCTACGAAGATTTCGAGCGGCGCGACCAGCTCCTCGCCTTGGCCCGGTTCGAAACGACCGCCGGAAGCGGACGCACGCTCAAACAATATGTCGCCGATTTCAAACCTAACCAAACCGAGATCTACTATCTCACCGGCGAGAGCGCCGAGCGCGTCAAGTCCAACCCCAAGCTCGAGGCAGCGCGGGCCCGTGGCATCGAGGTTCTGCTGCTGACCGATCCGGTCGATGCGTTCTGGACCGCAATGTCGCCAGGCTTCGAGGGCAAGCCACTGAAGTCGCTCAGCCGCGGCGAGGTCGACTTCGGCCTCGTGCCGTTGCGCGATGACGCCGCCAGCAAACAAGACGTGCCTGCCGCTGATACCGATGCGATCGTGATCGAGGCGGTCAAGGCCGCAATCGGCGAACGGGTTTCGGACGTACGCGCATCGCAGCGCCTGACCGACAGCGCCGTGTGCCTGGTGGCGGGCGGCAGCGGGCCCGATCGCGAACTCGAGCGCCTGCTCTCGCGCCAGGGTCGCGGCGTCGCCACCAAGCCGGTTCTCGAGCTCAACATGCGTCACCCGCTGATCAAGGCCCTGGCACAGGCGAAGGCGCAGGCCCGCGACGAGGACGTTGCCGACCTCTCGGCGGTCCTGTTCGACCAGGCGCAGAATTCTCGATGGCGAGGTACCGGACGATCCGACGGCGTTCTCGGCGCGCCTGAACCGCCTGGTCGTGCGCGGGTTCGGCGTCGCCGGCTAGTGTCCCGATTGCGACGATTGCCACGCGAAACAAGAGGCTTCAATTCGAGCGGAACCCGCTATCGTGTTGCAATGCCTTGGACACCGCGGTGAAGACCATTTTCGATCTTGGGCTGCACGAAGGGTGGGACGCCGAGTATTACCTGAACAAGGGCTTTCGGGTCATCGGTGTGGAAGCAAGCCCACAGTTCGTGCCGGCGGTGCGGGCGCGGCTCGCCCACTGGCTTGAGGGCGGACAGTTGGTCATTGTTGAGAGGGCGCTCGCCGAACGGTCGGGGGCGATGGTCCCGTTCTTTGTGCGCACCGACAAAGACGGCTGGAGCAGCCTGTACCGCGCGGCCGCCGAACGCGACGGTGTCGCAAGTACGCGGATCAACATCGAGACCGTGACGATTGCCGAATTGTTCGGCCGTTTCGGCGTTCCGCATTTCCTGAAGTGTGATCTCGAAGGTGCCGAAGCGGTAGTGCTGCGGCAGATCGCGCAGGAAGCGATCAAACCCCAATTCGTTGCGGTGGAGGCCGATCCGCGCGGCGAGGACGTGGTCGACCTGCTGGTCGCTGCTGGATATGTCCGCTTCCAGATCGTCAATCAGGGTCACCTTCGGCTGTTCGTCCCGCCGAAGCCACCGCGTGAAGGGCTTTTCGTCGACCAGCAATTCCACGGCAAGATGTCCGGACTGTTCGGCGAGGAACTGGAGCCCGGACATTGGGTCGGCGAAGCTGAGCTGCGCCGCCGGCTGCGGCTCTGGCAGCGCCTCATCGCCAGGAAGATCGATCCGCTCCGACGCTTCGTGCTGAGGAAATACGGCAAGTGGACGCGCAGAACCTGGCTGATCGATTCCGGATGGATCGATCTTCACGCACGCTTGGACGGATAGCATCGCGGGCACTAGAACGAGACGACTTCGCCTCGTGCGCTAGGCCAGCGCGACACCTTTGATTTGAGCCTGGACCTCGCTCCCGACCGCGATACCGAGATTGTCCCACGACTTGCGGGTGATGCGCGACAGCAGCCGTTCTCCGTTCCCGTCGCTGCCGAGCCCGATCAGCACATTGACCTGATGGCGACCGTCACGATCGCTACCAAGCACGCGGGCCGGCAGGATGTTGATGATCGAGCTTGCGGCCGGTGCGCTGCGGGCGAGGCTGATATCGGAGGCCCGCACACGGATGCGACGCACTGCGCCGATCGCGCCGTCCAGTTCAGGCACCAGCAGGGTTCCGCCTTTGACCGCGAGGCGCGTAAGCCCATAGGCCAAGTCGTGCGCCTCGATCCTGGCATCGAGGCTGACCGCAGCCTCGGGCAGGCGCGCGAGCGGCAGCGCGGGATTGCTCTGGATGTCGTGCAGCGCTCCCGCTGCGATCACGCGCCCGCGTTCGATCAGAACGATGTGATCCGCGAGGCGCTCCACTTCGGCGAGATCGTGACTGACGTAGAGAACCGGAATGGCGAGGCTCGCGTGCAGCTTCTCCAGGTAGGGCAGGATGTCGTCCTTGGCGAGCCGATCAAGCCCCGCCAGCGGCTCATCCATTAGCAGCAACTTCGGCTGTGACAGGAGGGCGCGGCCGACCGCTACCCGCTGGCGCTCGCCGCCCGACAGGTCGCGCGGCGAACGCTCGAGCAGGCGCGCGATGCCGAGCAGGTCGACCACGTCGTCGAACCGGATGTGTTGCTCGGAGCCGTGTGCCGCCGCACGTTGGTAGCCAAACAGTAGATTGCGGCGCACCGACATGTGCGCAAACAAGCTCGCTTCCTGAAAGACGACGCCTACCGGCCGCGCATGCGGCGGCCGAAATTGCGCGCCGTCCTGCCACACGTCGGCGCCGAGCGCGAAGTAGCCGTCCGCGAGCCGTTGCAGTCCTGCCGCACAGCGCAGCATCGTGGTCTTGCCGCATCCGGACGGTCCGAACAGAGCCGTGAAGCCGCGCATCGGGGTCTCGAACGCCGCGTCGAGTGCGAACGTTCCGAGCTGCCCACGAAACCGCGCGCGGATCGTCCCGTCGAGGCTCATGTTCCGACCCGTCGCAGGTTCTTCTCCAGCAGCATCATTGTCAGAATGACGACGAAAGCGAAGATCAGCATGCCGGCCGAGAGGATGTGTGCCGGCGTCCATTGCAAAGTTTCGACGTAATCGAAGATCGCGACCGACAGCACCTTGGTCTTGCCCGGAATATTGCCGCCGATCATGAGCACCACGCCGAACTCGCCGACCGTGTGGGCGAAGCCGAGCACCGCACCGGTCAGCAACCCCGGGCGCGCCAGCGGCAACGCCACACTGAAGAATGCGTCCCAAGGCGACGCCCTCAGTGTTGCCGCCACTTCGAGCGGCCGCTCGCCGAAAGCCTCGAAGGCGTTGCGGATCGGCTGCACCACGAACGGCATCGAATAGATGACCGAGCCGATGACGAGGCCCTCGAACGTGAACGCAAGGGTCCGCGCGCCCCAAAGGCTCGCGAGCGCACCTCCCGGACCATTGGGTCCGAGAAAAATCAAGAGATAGAAGCCGAGGACCGTCGGCGGCAAAACCAGCGGCAGGGCCACGACGGCCGCGACCGCCTCCTTCCAGCGCGCCCGGGAGCGCGCGAGCCACCACGCAATTGGCGTACCCATGATCAGCAGCAGCACCGTCGTGCTCGCCGCAAGTTCGAGGGTCAGGCGGATCGGCGGCCATAGCTCGGCGACGGAAAACATGAATTCTCCAAACGCTCAGCCCTTCTTCCAAAGAGCCTGTCAATCTTCGGGCCTGAGGAGCGCGGCCCTCAAGGCCGCGCGTCTCGAAGGACGGTCCCGGGCGAGGGCGTCCCCCTTGGCCATGGTTCGAGACGCGTCGCTACGCGACGCTCCTCACCATAAGGCCGAAGAAAACCTCGTGCGCGCGACCTCAGTTCAACTCCGGGGTGCCGTAACCGAACTTCGCCTCGACCGCGGCCGCCTCCGGCCCTCTCAGAAAATCCAAAAAGACCTTCGCGGCGTCGGAGCCGGCGCCCTTCTTCAGGAGCACGGCGTCTTGTTTGATCGGCGTATAGAGATTGCCCGGCACCAGCCAGCGCGACCCTTCGGTTCGCTCCACGACCTGCGACAGCGCCACGAACCCGAGCTCGGCATTGCCGGTCTCGATGAACTGGAAGGTCTGCGCGATGTTGTTGCCTTGCACGATCTTGGGCACCAGCATGTCATAGACGTGCAGCGCTTTCAGTGTTTCGATCGCGGCAGCGCCATACGGGGCCGCTGCCGGATTGGCGAGCGCGATCTTGCTGAAACCCCCCTGTCTGAGCGTGATCGCCCCGTTGACCAGATTTGGGTCTTTGCTCCACAGCACGAGCTTCCCCACCGCATAGGTGAACGCGCTGCCGGAGACCCCGTAGCCTTCGGCGACCGCCTTCTCGGGCCGTTCCTGATCCGCGGAGAGGAAAACCTGGAACGGCGCATCCTGGGTGATCTGGGTATAGAACTGGCCGCTCGAGCCGAAGCTGAGCAAGACCTTGTGGCCGGTCTTGCGCTCGAACGCCGCCACGATCTCCTTTGCGGCTTCGGTGAAATTCGCCGCCACCGCCACGTTGATCTCGGCTGCGGCCGCTGGCCGCGCGGCTGCGACGGCCGCCGTGCAGGCGACCGCAATCCCGACAAGCAGATAGAGGCGCCGCATCCGTTCACTCCTTGGTCATGAGCGTGACTTCGCCCCCTTGCGCACGAGCCGGGCGATAGCGCGAAATTCTTCATTCGCAGATGCACGGCTATGGCCCTCGATTGCCCGATAAAGTTCGACGATCCGCTCTCCCATGGATGTGAGCGCGGCGCCGCCGCCGCGCTGCCCGCCGGTCGCGGCGGTCACGGCCGGCGCGCGCAACGCGGCGTTGATTTCCTCGACCAGCAGCCAAGCACGTCGATAGGACATGCCAAGCCGACGCGCTGCCCCGGAGATCGACCCCGCTTTCGCGATCGCCTCCAAGAGCGCGATCTTGCCGGGACCGATGCGGTCGCCGCTGGCGAGATCGAGCCTGATCGACAGCCGTGTATCCGGCATCCGTCCAAACCGTGTGGAACCAAGCCTTATATTCAACTGAATACGACGCTCTGTAAAGCGGATGGACGTCTCGCCTTGTTCATTCTGGTAGGATCGGTGAAACAGGGCCGGCGCCGCCCGCAATCACGCCGTCAGCGCCCCCGCCGGCCCCTGCATCGCGTGCGCCACGCGCTGCGCCAAATTGGCGACATGCGACAGCGCCTTGAGCCGCGCTTCGACCTCGAAGTCCTGGCGCTTCGGGCCAAGGCACTGCTTGAGACTGACGAGGCACCGGCGCTCGAGCACCGGAAAGCCAAGCTCCTGGGCGCGCGCCACGGCCCGCCGCAGCATTGCTTCCGCACGGCCGGAATCGCCCGGCGCAAGCTCGCTCGCGATCAGCGCTTCGATCCGGCGCAGCTCCGGTTCACACCAGACGAAACTGCTGGCGCTCATCAATTCGATCGCGCGGGCGCACGCGGCTCGTGCGGCTTCCAGCCGCCCCAACCGCCGCAGCGCGTCGGCCCAGATCCCCAGATAGCCGGAGAGCCCAAGTCGAAATTCGATTGAATCAAGCGCTGCGATCGCCTGCTCGATCGCTGCTGCGCCCTGCTCCAGATGCCCGGACTGACACTGCCCCCATCCCAGCAGGCCGCTTCCATGCGCCCGAAATACGGCCAGCCGGTGCTGGTCCGCGAGCGCGATCAAACGTCTCGCCTCGCGCATCAAGTGGTCGGTCGCATCGCATAATCCGAACACCCAGCCGCCGACGTAGGAGAGCGGGATCGCCGTCGAATGCGGGTGCCGCAGCGTGTCGGCCGAGCGCAGTGCGTCGATCCCGATCTCCAGCGCCGCGTCGACGTCGCCGAGACAGAACAGCACGAGGCTGAGCGACGATTTGGTGTGAACCTCGGTATTCTGCCCGAATTGGTGCGTGGTGGCGGCGTCACGCTCGGGCGAATAGAGCCGCAGCGACAGCTCGAATTGCTTCTTCGCCTCGGCCGCCTGCCCCTGTCCCAGCAGTACCGTGCCCAGCATGCGGTGTCCGATGACACGACCGGATTCGCTGCCGCTGCGCTCGGCGAGCGAGAGAAACAGGCGGGCCAGTGAAAGCGCCTCGTCGACCCGTCCGATGCAATTGGTGAAGCTGAACTGGCCAAACGCAAACGGAAGAATCAGTGGCGTCGGCTCGCCCTGCTGGCACAGCTCGAGCCCACGCTGGCAGCATTCGGAAACGCGCATCGAGGTGGCGCCCTCCGTCGCCATGATCGAACCCATCAGGGCCGCCTGAAGATTGAGCTCGAGTTGCCGACGCGGCGCGGCGTCCGATAGCTGGTCGAGGAGACCAAGACCTCTGCGCAGGTGCTCGATCGCTTCGACGTGGGCCGACCGCCGAGCCGCGTTCACGCCAGCCTCGATCCACGCCCCGACCGCTTCCTGAACTTTACCCGCCTCGGTCAGATGATGGGCCATCACCTCGGGCAGGGTCGGCTCGGCACTGGCGCGACTACGCAGGAAGTCCACGATCCGCCCGTGCGAAGCACGCCGCTCCGTCTGCACCATCGATTCATACGCGATGCGCTGCAGCAACGCGTGGCGAAACTCATAGTGGATCTCGGCCCCGTACCGGCGCGGCAGCAAAATCTCGGCCTCGACCAGTGCCTGCAGCGACTCCGCGACCGCGTCCGGCGCGAGTTGCAACAGCGCGGCCAGGAACTCGGGCGTGAACGAACGCCCGATGCAGGCCGCCGCCTGGACGATTCGCCGTCCACCGGGACGCCGGTCAAGACGTTCCGACATCATCTCGCCGAGCATGAGGGGAACGCTGCTCGGTTTCCGGCCGCCGAGAGGTTGCTGCTCGATCAGCGAGATGACGAACTGTTCGAGAAAAAGCGGCACGCCCTCGGCCGCCGCGATTGCGCGCGAGACGGTGTCGTCGGAGAGTGTGTCGGCGCCGTGGATCGAGCGTGCAATCTCAAGACAGTCCTGGCTGTTCAGGTGCTCGAGCGAAATCACCGCGTCCATGTCCGGAAGTGCCGGTCCCTTGGGAAACGACCGCCGGGTCAGGAGCACCAGCAGGGGGAGATCGCGCAAGGATGCAACCACCTCCAGCAGCAACTCCGCCGACGATGGATCAAGCCAGTGCGCATCCTCGATCAGGAGGAGCGTGGGCTGCCGGCGTGCCGCACGGCCGATTACCGATACGACAAAGTCATACTGTTTGCGCTTAAACAGCAGCGGCGTCGGTGCGGCCGGCTCACCAACGCCCATGGTGGCGAGACCGAGGAGGCTCGCGACGACCTGCCGGTTCTCCGGGGTGTTCAAGCCGAGCTCATCGAGCAGCGTCGATATCTTCTGCAGGCGCGCGTCGTCAGTGTCCTCGACGCTGAGGGCGGCCCGCCCCCACAGGAAGCTCGCCACCGGATGGAGCGGCGTGCTCGCAAAAAGCTCCAGGCAATTCGTCGGCAGCATCATCGCATCGGCGAGTTCGGACCGACTGCACAACTCCTGCACGAGGCGCGTTTTGCCAATGCCGGCCTCGCCCACGACCGCCACCGCCTGGCATCGCCGCTCGCCCGTCACCGTTCTCCAACACGCGAGCAACCGCTCCAGGTCGGAGACGCGGCCGACCATGCTGGTGATGGCCCCTGCGACCCGCGCCGACCGCTTTGGATTAGGAACCGGTCGCATAACTTGATAGATCGCAACTTCGCGGGACAGCCCCTTGATCGGTCTCGACCCGAGTGCCTTGCACTCGAACCGCCCTTCCACCAGGTCGAGGGTTTCCTTGCTGATCACCACCCCGCCGGAAGGCGCCTCGGCCTGCAACCGTGCCGCGAGGTTCACGGCTTCGCCGATCGCGCTGTGCTCGGCTGCACCGCCGCTCAAGAGTTCGGGCGCGATCAGGACGAGCCCGGTATTGATCCCGATCCGCGCGGCGAGCGGTGCCACGGTGCCGCCCTCGATGCTGGTGTCGAGGCTGCTCAGCCGCTTGATGAGCTCCAATGCCGCGCGGATCCCGCGCTCGGCGTCGTTCTCGTGCGCGATCGGATAGCCGAAGTACACCAGGATACCGTCGCCGGTGTATCTGGCGACGAATCCACCGAACCGCTCCATGACCCGCAGCGTGAGGTTCTGATAGCGGCGCTGCAGGACGCGCAAGTCCTCGGGATCGAGTCGTTCGGACAGCTGAGTGTAGCCAACAAGGTCGATGAAAATGATCGTGAGGTAACGGCGTTCAGCAATGGACGAGGTCGGGTCGGCTGTCCCGGATTCCATGTTCCACAGTCCTCCCGCGTAGTGCTGCTTGCTCGACGCCACGAGACAATTGGCGCCCGCAGCAACAGCGCGGGTGCATGATTGCGATGCTACCGATCCATGTTATCATTGTTTGACGAAATCGGGTACGGTTTGCTCGCCGACGGGGATCCTGACCGCTCGTCGCGGGGGAGGGGATGGACGCGAAGCCGTCGCGCAAGCCCACGGGCAAGGGGGAGCAACCCGCGCGACGTCGGGCTCTCGTGATCTGCACGCATCTGCGCCCCGGCCGCGATAAGCGGCGTTCCAGCTATTTCATGCAGCCGATCACCGGGTTGCATATCGGCTCCCAGATCGACCAGCGCCGCTTCGACGTGCGCCTCTATCACGAAGACTGGCATGGCCCGTTCAATCCGGCCGACTGCGTCGGATATGACCTGGTGTTTCTGACCGGGCTGCAAGTCGATTTCGATCGCATGCGCCAGCTAGCCTTCTTCTTCCGGCGCAGCGGTGCTGCCGTGGTTGCTGGCGGAAGCATCTGCTCGTTGTTTCCTGAGTTCGCGACCCAATTCTTTGACGCGGTTTGCGTCGGCGGTGTCGACAGCGTGCCGGCCGTCGTCGCCGATTTCCTGAACGGCTCGCTCAAGCCGATCTATCGATCGTCCCCCACGCAAATATCAACCTATGCGCTTGATTACGGCCTGCTGCCGCGAAGCGCGATCAACCCGATGTTCCACCTGATGGAGGCGTCGCGCGGCTGCAGCTTCAAGTGCGCCTTCTGCGTCATGCCCAGCGAAATCGGCGGACATGCCACCTACGATCTCGCCATGCTGTCCGCCTGCATCGACAACGCCATTGCGACGAGCCCGCGGCTGAGTTTCCGCCGCTGGTATCCCATCATGATTCTGCTCGACAACAACTTCTCCGATGATCGCGCGCATATGCTGGCCGTCTGCGCGCTCATGCGGTCGCACCGCAAGGTCCGCGGATGGGGCGCGCTGGTGACCCAGAACGTGCTGCACGACCGCGAGCTCGTCCGGCAGCTGGCGGCTTCGAAATGCTTCGGCCTGTTCGTCGGCGTGGAGTTCCTTGGATCCCGATTTGCTGCGGCGATACAACAAGACCCAAAACCTCAGCCGTCGCTTCAACGTCATCGACGATGTCGCTTACGCCGAGAGCCTGGGCATCTCGATTGCCTATGGCTATCTGTTTGACCCCCGACATCAGACCGCCGCCGAG
The DNA here is from genome assembly GCA_963833605.1 of uncultured Alphaproteobacteria bacterium. GTDB lineage: Bacteria > Pseudomonadota > Alphaproteobacteria > Rhizobiales > Xanthobacteraceae > JAFAXD01. The sequence continues at coordinate 44,264 of CAWHYZ010000022.1, read as the reverse complement.
ATGGAGCGCCAGATTCAGGCGATTGCAAAGAATCCATTGTTGCCGATGCCGGTCTATCTCAGCGTGGTTGCGCCGCTCGCCGGGACTGAGACTTTCTGGACGGAGCTGCGGTCGCGGGAGTTGGCCCCGAACCTGCGATTGCGCGATCTTGAAGGCGAAACGATCGCCTATGCGAAGCTGGCCGATCGGCCGGAGGCGCTGGTCGCCTTCGTCGAGCAGATGTTCCGGCGCCCGTGGACCGTGGTTGACCGAACCGGTATTGTGATCAAGACGCTGCGACGTGTCGCAAGATCCGGCTGTTTCAATCCCCTGCGCTGGCTCTTCATGTCACGGGCGGACCTGCATTGCTTTGTCTGGTCGAAGAGCATGCCGACGAAACCGCGCACCTATCTGGCCGGCAAGGATGCGCTCGATCCGCAGTATCGCGAGCGGCCTGGCGACCTGAGCGAGACCGACCGCAAGCGTTATTTCGACCCCATCGTGCTGACCGACGCCGCCGGCGAGCCGGCCGATTGGTTGAAGCCGTACCTGCCTTCGCCGGTTCGCCGAAAGCGTCGGAGCAACGCTGCGCTTGATCCGGCCGCCGTGGAGGAAAGCATCCAATGAGCTACGCCACAACGCGCGACAGCGAGCAGCTGCGAATTCTCGATTTGGCCATCGCCCAGTTCATCCAACGCTACACGTCGAACCCGACGACAGGCAAGCGCCGCACGCTGTTCCTGTTTCCGGGCGGCATGGGATGCCAACTGCTGCGGGCGCGGAAGCCCTACAAGAACAGCTTCACAGGCACGCAGACCTTTCAATACGACAAGATTTGGCTCACGCTTAAGACATTTACCGGCGACGCGCTGAAAATGGAAATGCACTGGGACGCGCAGGGGATCGACCGCGATCTGGGGGACAGAATTATCATCGCGGACGGCGCCGTCGAGCTGTTCGGCATCTCGCCTTACATGCAATTCATCAACTGGTGCGATTACCAGGGGCTCGACTGGTTCGTGTTCGGTTGGGACTGGCGCCGCCGTCTTGAAGAACTCGGTCTCGTTCTTCCTCACAAAGTTCCTTCCGCATTTTCGCAATTCCGTCCAGAGCGCCTGCGGTGCCGATCCGCTCGATGATTTCATTCTGGTTGGTCACAGCTTCGGCGGAATGGTGGTCAACCTCATCCTGCGCCAGTTCAACTCTCTGCTCGCCAACATGACCCGCGCCGTCACGGTGTCGTCGCCGTTTTATGGCTATGACGGCCAAACTCACCGTTGGTTCGAGGGCGAAACCTACCTGAACGGTCTCGGCAAGCTGAATGTCATCAAAGTGATCACGTCCCTGCCCGCGTGCTACACCCTGTCCTACCTCGACCGGGCTACGTATCTCGCGAACCAGACCGCGCTCGCAAATGATCCGAATTTTCCGCTCATGAGCTACCCCAGCAACGATGCGCAAAATCCGGCGCAGCCGGTGGACCCCTTCAACCCAGGCCCGCAGCGCTACCCGACCAACACGAATTTCCAGATGGCGGAGCTTGCCCACGCGCTCCTGATCTATCAGCAACTCGTCGCGCCGCTCGCCCAATACGCGGACCGGTTCTACAATATCCGTGGCGTGCAGACCTCCGACCAGACGATCGGTGGAATTGGCTGGGACGTGGTCCCTGGGGTGGTCCCGAACGTATCCCCGATCTCCGATCAACCGCCACCTACGCCGGGCGACAACACGCAGCCCGCATGGACGGCCCGCCTGGTGTCGCTCCCACCCGGACAATGCAAGACGGTGCAGGGCGCCATCGACCACATGTTCATGATGGAATACGCTGCGACACAACAAATGATCGCTTCGGTGCTCTAGATTCATGTTCTCCCGCACGATGGAAAACGCCAACTTGGGACGCCGCCGATGAAGAACAAACCGCTGCCCCCCGCACCGCCGATCGAGGCTGCGGAGACCAAAACGGCCCTGGATTTCGTGAGTGGCCTTCAGCAACTTCGCAAGAAGAGCGGAGACGTTGATGACGCGGCGATCCAGAAATATCTGGATAAGTTTTCCATCGGCACGCTGCAACGCATCGCCCGGCGCATCATGATGGACATCATGAAAGGTCCGAAGGGCGGCGCGGCGGCCCCGAAGCCGGACAAGGCCGCGCCGGCGCGCAAGGCATCCGGCGGGAAGAAGGCCGAAAAGCGCGCGTCCAAGCGCCCGGCCGCAAGATCCGCACCCGCAAAGCGCGGCGCCGGCAGGCGGCGAACCAGTGGCCGATGACGGAACGCGCGCCGTGACCGAACCTGCAACTGTCGAACAGCGCTGGACGACCGACGGAATCGCGTCGATGACGCGGCCGGGTCTGCTCGCGCAACTTGTCATGGGGATCGTCGGTTTGGCTGAGCAGCTCAACCGACGCTGCGCACGCCATGGAAATCCGTGCGTGTACGACAATGCCACCTTTCCGTGGGCAAGCGAGATCGCGCGCGAGTGGCGAACGATTCATGGTGAGCTCGACCTCGTACTCGTGCGCAAGGACGAATTACCCAACGTTCAGGACATCACGTCCGACGCGATATCACTCAGCCGCGACTCCGGCTGGAAGATCTTCATTCTGATCGCCTATGGGGTTCGCTCGCCGCCCAACATCGAGCTCTGTCCGCAGACCTGGCGCATCGTCCAGAAGATCCCCGGGCTGAAGACGGCGATGTTCTCGGTGCTCGAGCCCGGCAAGCGCCTGCCTGCACACCGCGGTCCTTATAATGGCGTCTTGCGGCTCCATCTCGGCTTGATCGTACCGGAGCCGCGCGCAAGCCAAGCCATCCGGATCGGGACCGAGCTGCGCCACTGGGACGAGGGCAGCGTACTGATCTTCGACGACGCCTACGAGCACGAGGCCTGGAACGAATCCGGCAAGCCCCGCGTGGTCCTGTTCGTCGATTTCATGAAACCGCTCAGATTTCCGGCCAATGCGTTGAACTGGTTGCTGCTGAAGCTCGCTGTGTTCACGCCCTATGTGCGCGAAAGCCACGACAGCCTGCGTCGGTGGGAGCAGCGTTTCCATGGGACGCGGGCAGGATGAGTCGTCGCGCCCGGGTGGGCAACCCCGATCTCACCCCTGCCGCGAGCGCACCACCAAGAATCGGAAAACCGGCATCCGCTTTTCCGAGGCACACGCTAACGCCAGATGCGTTTGCGCCATAAGGGCTTCAACAGTTCAAGAAAGAGCAGCACGAGGGCGCCAGCCGCAACCGTCAGCGCAAGATCATCCGCATGCAACGCGCCAAATCTGAAGAGATCGCGCGCGAGTGGCCAGAGCAGCGTCAACGCCAACATCGCCGCCACGGTCAAAACGACCAATGCAAGCGCCGGATTGGGCCGGCGCAACGCCACCAGCAAAGAAGCACTAAAGGTGCGGTTGACAAAGATTAAGCTGACAATCGTCAAGACAAGCGCAAAGAAGGTCAGTGCGCGCACCTCGGTCTCCGGCATCCCCCGTCTCGATGCCTCGATGAAAATGACGGAGACGAGCCCAAACGCGAATACCCCCTGAAGAAGTCCCCAACCGATCAATGGTCCGGAGAACAGCGGCGCGTCGGCGGCCCGCGGCGGTCGGCGCATCACGTCGTCTTCTTCGGTCTCGGCCTCGAACACAAGCGTGCACACGGGATCAATGACCATTTCCAGAAACGCGATGTGGATGGGCGCGAACAGGATCGGCAATCCAAACAGCAGCGGCAGAAGCGCCAATCCTCCGATCGGGACATGGACCGCAAAAATGAAGCCCATCGCCTTGCGAAGATTATCGTAAATGCGGCGTCCAAGCCGGATGGCCTTGACGATCGAGCCGAAATCGTCGTCGAGAAGCACGATCGATGACGCTTCGCGCGCGACATCGGTCCCGCGGCCTCCCATAGCGATCCCGATATGCGCTGCCTTGAGGGAAGGTGCGTCGTTGACGCCGTCGCCGGTCATGGCGACGATCTCGCCATTCGCCTTGAGCGCGTTGACGATACGCAGCTTCTGCTCCGGCATGATTCGCGCAAAGATCGTTGCCGTCCGCACGCGCTCCGCCAAATCAGTTTCGCTGAGAAGCGCGAGGTCTGTTCCGGTCGCAAGTTCTCCGCTGTCGAAGCCGGCCTGACTGGCGATGGCCCGGGCCGTCGCCGGGTAATCGCCGGTAATCATGATGATCCTGATGCCGGCGGACCGGCACTCGCTCACTGCACCTGGCACGCTTGGCCGCAGTGGATCGGCAAGCCCGACAAGGCCCAAGAATTCGAACGCGAAATCGCGTTGCGAGTGCGGCCATGTCGGTCCCGACAGGAAGGCACTGGCGACGCCCAGCACGCGCAGACCATCAGCCGCCATGGCATCGACGGACCGCACGAGCGCGGCGCGATCACCCCCGCTCAGGCGACACAGATCGGCGATCGCCTCGGGCGCTCCCTTGGCAGCCACGACGAATTCCTGCCGACCATCGGCGGCCCGCCAGATGCGCGAGGTGGCGAGGAGATCAGGCCGCAGCCCATAGGCGTGCATGAGTTCCCATTCAGGATGCAGATGTGGCGTCCCGGCCAACCGTTCATCAGCGAGTTCGTGAAAGGCGCGCTCCATGGGGTCAAAAGGGTCGCGCGCGCTGGCGAGAACGCCGAACTCGATCAGTTCATGGAACGCATCCGGGATCTCACCGGCCGATGGGTCACGCAGCCGGAAGACGGCACCGCTCCTGTGCCGCAGTTCGGTGATCGACATCCGATTTTCGGTCAGCGTGCCGGTCTTATCCGTACACAGGACAGTCGCGGAGCCGAGAATTTCAATGGCAGCTGCGCGCCGGGTCAGCACGCGCGCCCGCGAGATCCGCCAAGCGCCCATGGCCATGAACACGGTGAGCACGACGGGAAATTCCTCGGGCAGCATCGACATGCCGAGCGCGATGCCCGCCAACAATGCGTCGAGCCATCCGCCACGCAGGCTGCCATAGAGCAGCACCGCCGCGCCGCACACCACTCCCGCCACAATGGCGAACACGCGCACGAGTCGCCGCGTCTGCTCCTGGAGCCGCGGCGGCTCCGGCCGCAGCGTGCTCAGCGACTGCCCGATCCTGCCGATCTCGCTTCGGGTGCCGGTTGCGATCACTTCGCCTATTCCGGTCCCGCGCACGACCAGCGAGCCCGAATACACGTACGGCAAATCGTCGCCGCCCGGCTTGCCAATTTCGTGCCGAACAACACCGGTGTGGGCAATCTTGCGCACCGGTACCGACTCGCCGGTCAGCAGCGATTCATCCGTCTGCAAGTCGCGGCTTTGAACGAGGACGGCGTCGGCCGGCACCCGATCTCCTTCGGCGAGCACCACGACATCGCCGCGCACCACCTCGCGACCAGCGATTCGCCGGCGCTCGCCATCGCGAATGACCAGCGCCCGGGGACTGGTGAGATCGCGCAACGCCTCCAGGACGCGCTCGGTGCGGGTTTCCTGCACCACCGTGATCAAAACCGACAATGTCGCGAAGGCAAGCAGAACCAGCGCTTCCTTGAGGTCGCCAAGCGCCAGATAGATTGCGCCGCCACCGAGCAGCAGCGCCAGCATGGGCTCGCGCACGACCTCGAGCACGATGCGCAGCGGCGTGCGCTGGTCGGGCCGTGGTAGCTCGTTGTATCCCTCGATCTTCAGCCTGGCTCGCGCTGCGGCTTCATTGAGGCCGTGGATCGGGATCGATCGGGAACTGTCGTCTGTCATGAGAACCGGCCGCACGTCATTGGCTGTCCGCCAGGTCACGCCTGTTCACGTCCCGCGTCAGCCGACGAGCCATGAGACACCGACTGCGCCCGGCGCCAGGATGCCGGTTGCCCAAACGAGTGCCGACGCCAGGTTAGCGAGTTGGAATTTGAGCCGCGCGAGGCGGCAAACGCCGGCTGCGATTGGTATCGCGGCACGCAACGGCCCAAAGAACCGGCCCATGAAGACGGCCAGCACGCCCCAGCGTTGGAAAAACGCGATCCCCCGCGCCACCAGCGCTGGGTCACGCGACAGCGGCCACCAGTGCACGATCCTGTCCTGGAACTGCAACGCGAGCTCGTAGGCCAGCCAGTCCCCCGCGAACGCGCCCAGCGCCGCGGCCAGCCAGACGGGCCAGAATTCGATTCCGCTTGCTCCGATCAAGCCGCCGACGCCGAAGAGGATCACCGTGGCCGGCACGAACAGGGACACGAACGCAAACGACTCACAAAAGGCGAGCACGAAAACAATAGGAAACGCCGAGCTATGATGACCCTGTACGAACAAAATGATCGATCGGGCAAAGTCGTCCATCTACCGCATGCCTACCGGCTCGACGATGTTCGAAGCAGCATTCCGACAACACGATAGCAACGTCGAGGTTACGCACGTAGACCGACAGCGGCATCCACCGCAACTTATGCCATCGCTGCGACCCGTTTGAAACTGGCACTTCTGAGAGCCGTGCGCCAACCATCGCCAACCCCTGGCGGGGCGGCCGCGCTCATATTGAGCACGGGGAAGTCGAAGTCGTGGACCACCTCTCACAGATACGGGGTGGTCGGTTTGATTTAGATCAGTGTCGCCGGCGCAACGTTAGCGCTTGGATAAACTGGCCATGAGCGACCGCTTCCGGTTTGTTGGCGGACGCAGGCCCGGCACGTGGATCACCAAACCCACGAAATGGACCAACAAGATGCGCCTTGCCAACTCAGAAGACCGCTACGGAGCAATTCCCCAGTTGCTCCATTGGGCAATGGTACTGCTCGTCATCGTGGCATGGCTGCTCGGCCAGTTCGGAGACGATTTGCCGCGCGGAGCCGCACGTGCCGTCGGCTTGTTCGTGCACACATCTGCGGGGCTTGCGATTCTCCTGCTCCTGGTCGTCCGCCTCGTCTGGCGCTTCGCCGATCCACCGCCGCGGCCGGAACCAACGCCTTTAGGCCCCTGGCTCGACCTCGCGGGGCGTGTTGTTCACTATGCACTCTATACTTTGCTCGTCGTCGTACCGGTGGCCGGCATCGTGCTCCAGTTCGCGCGAGGCGGTGCGTTGTCGATCTTCGGCCTGTATGAGATTGCTTCACCATGGTCCAAGGATCGCGCCTTTGCGTCATCCGTGGCGGAGGTTCACGAATTGCTTGCCAATGCGCTGGTCACTCTTGCCGCATTGCATGCCGTGGCGGCCTTGATTCACCACTGGGTGTTTCGCGACCGGACACTCACCCGAATGCTTCCAGGATCCCGAGCCTCGCGAGGGCCATGACTTCGGCGCCCGGGTTCTGCCCCGGTGCACAGCCCCGGCGTCACTCCTGCTGCGGGCGCACCGCCAAGAAGCCGGACGTGATGAGTGTGACGAGCCGCGGATTGACGAGCGTGGCAAGAAACGGAGCCAAACACCAGACGAGCACGATCCAGGGAATCACCTCATAGGCTCCTGGGTGGGGCGGGTAGACATTGACCCAGAGCGTGTACGCGATTGCCACGACCGCAAGCGCGGGAATGAACAGCATCCACCTCTGTTTGTGGCCGGCCGACCGCACCAGCGTGCCGGCCGCACTGACAGCGACGAGCACGTAGGCGATCAGCAGCGCCAGGGCCCCGAGAGTGGAGGCCCAGAAAAACGCTTCCGATCCCGATGCCTGAAAAACGAGGCGCATCGCTGCGTAGCCCAGGATCGCCGCAACGAGGACGCAATAGGCAGCGTTGCGCGGTGTGCCGCTCGCCTGCGACACGCGCCCCACCGGGCTTGCGGGAACGAGATCACGGCACAGCGCGAACAGAATGCGCGAGGACGCCACGATTGCCGCCAGCGCACCGCCCAGCGCGGACGAGATCGCGAGCGCGTCGAACAAGTTTCCGGACCAACCGCCGAAATAGCGCGCCGAAAGGTCGGCCAGCAGCGACGTGGATTTGGTGAAACCGGCGACGCCGGCCGCGTCGGTTCCGAACCCAAGCGTTTGCGCCGCCGTGACAATCGTGAATACGACCCCGGCGCCCAGAATTGTCCCGATCAGAACCCGGGGAATCGTGAATCGCGACTTGCTGACCTCCTCGCCTAGCGTCGCCACCTGTTCGAAGCCCGCGAATGACAGGAGACCGAACGACAGGCCCATCGCGATCGATGCGGCGCCGACGCCGCCGGCCGGAACAAAAAGATCCCGCAGCGGCGGGTCGCCCTGCGGTCCGTGCCCCTGCGCAACCAGCACCAACACCGCGAGCGCCATCAGCAGCATGGCGACGACCGCAACGCCCTCGATAATGATCAATACGAGGCCGGCGTGGCGCGTGGGAATGATGCTGAGCGGGGCGACCACCACGACAGCGACGACGGTCAGCGCGAAACTCGACGCGTCCTTCCAGAGACCGAGGCGCGTCATGAGATCCGCGCCGAAGAGACCGAAGGCGCCGAGGCCGACCACCGCAAAGCATAGATAGGTCCCGAGCAGCGTCCATCCCGCAACCAGACCGGCACGCGGACCCAGGATCGCTCCCACGAACCCGTAGGCGGATCCAGCGTTGGGATGGTCGCCGGCCAGTCGCGCAAAGCACCATGCCACCAGCAGCATGACGACGGTGGACAGCGCGAACACGAGTGCAACCACGCGGCCGACATGTTCGGCCGGCTCCTGCGGATTCAAATTCATCGCCATCGTGGGAGCCATGCCGGCAACGGCGATCGCGATGGCATCCCATGTGCCGGCGCCCTGGAACAAGATGACGGAAGGATCGACGCGAGGACGAGTGTTCGATTTCATGGCGGTCCCGACAGGAGGGGACAGGTGAAGCCGCGTCAAGGCAATAGTGGCCCGGGTATCGCTCAGAACAGCAGGGTTGAACGTTTCCGCGCTGAATTTGTGATGATTGGCTTAGTTGTCGCCAAACGCCGAGACTTGCTCTGCCGATCACGGGGCGGTCGCAAAGCCGGTTTCGCGGGATTGCTGTCTGCGTTAGGCTTGCTGGCCACTGGCTTTGCCCGTGCGGCCAACGACAAGGGAGGAGACCATGCCGGTTGTGGATCCACGCATAGCTGGGAAGCCCGTCCCTCGCATTTCGAAGGAGACGATGGAGCGCGAGTGCGTCGCGCGCGTGAAACACGTCAAGGCGCTGGACGTGGCGTTCCTCGACCAACGTATTCCGCGATATGAGCGTGACATCATTAACATGGTGGGCATGGGTGTCACCGAGAATGCGGACCTCAAGCCCAATGTAAAGGAAGGCGCGACGGGCTTCTCCGTCACCTATGTGCGCGCCAAGACCGGCAAAGGCGCGGCGCTGCACCGACATGCAACCGAGGAGGTGTTCATTCCGGTAAAGGGGCGCTGGCAGGTATTCTGGCTGGAAGGCGAGCGGGAATGCACGCTCGATCTCGACGAAGGTGATGTGGTCAACGTGCCGATTGGCATCTACCGCGGCTTCAGGAGCCTCACGGACGCACCCGACGCTCTGCTGATGGCGATCGTCGGCGGTCCGGACGCGGGCAAGGTCGACTGGCATCCGTCCGTACTTGAGGAGGCAAGGAAGACGGGGCTGAGTGTGGATGACGAGGGGAATTTGATTATCGAGAAGCCGGCCGCGTGAGGCCGTGAGGGGGCGTGATGACAACTTACGCACCAGCACCTCGGCCGACTTTAGATCATTGATCAACCGCCGTTGACCTTGCTTCAACCACCACCGGCGTTTCGGCTCCTGGGAGCGAATATGCGGCGGCGGGACTTTGTTGGACTTGTTGGTAGTGTGGCCGCAGGCTGGCCACTTTTGGCGCATGGCCAACGCCCACGCGCAGTCCCGACCGTAGGTTATCTCAGCGGCAGATCGTCCGCCGATTCGCAAGACGTCATCGCCGCCTTTCAACAAGGGTTGAACGAAACGGGCTTTGTCAGCGGCCAGAATATCACAATCGAATCTCGCTTCGCGGGAGGTGACTTCGATCGACTGCCACTGCTGGCAGCCGATCTGGTTCGGCGGCAGATAGATGTTTTGGTCGCCACGGGAGGGACCGTCTCGGTGGTCAAGGCGAAGCCCGTCGTCCCGCGGACGATCCCGATGGTTTTTGCCATGGGCGGCGATCCGGTAAAGCTCGGCATCGTCGCAAGCCTCAACCGGCCCGGCGACAACATTACGGGCGTGGCCTTCCTGGTCAACGGATTGGCCGGCAAGCAGGTCGAGTTGCTGCATCAGTTGGTGCCGACCAGTGTGATCGGCTTTCTCGTCAATCCCAAAGATCCGAACGCCCAGGCCGACGTAAAGGACGCCTTGGCTGCGGCTGACGCTTTGGGTCAAAGACTGGTTATCGGCGAAGCAAGCAGCGCAAGCGAGATCGATTCGATCCTTGCGAGCCTTGCACAGCAACGTATCGGGGCGCTATTCGTGGACGCCGAGCCATTCCTGCTCGATCGCCGAAAGAAGATCATCGAGTTGGCGGCCCAATACGCGCTGCCCATTGTTTCCCAGTTTCGATTGTTCGCCGCTGATGGGGGCTTGGTTTCCTATGGCACCAGCCTCACGGACGCTAATCGTCTGCTGGGTGTTTACACTGGCCGCGTTCTTAAGGGCGAGAATGCATCCGACCTGCCCGTCATGCAGTCGACCAAATTCGACCTTGTGATAAACCTCAAGACTGCGAAGGCTCTCGGCCTCCAAGTTCCGCCTATGCTGCTCGCCCTCGCCGATGAGGTAATCGAATAGCCCGTCAACGTGCGTTCGCTTGCGGGGCTCGATCGCCGGCTGCATGTGCAAATATGGAAACAGGGCATGGGCCTGCTGGCCTTCATCAGAAAAACGGGCGCCCTGATCGCGCGGCTCGCTGCGCTCCTGGTGTGCGGCGGCGCGGTGGCGAGCGCGGCCGAAATCAAGGTCGTCTCCGGCTCTGCGGTCGCCCCGCCGATGGCCGATTTGATTCCAGCCTTCGAGCGATCATCAGGCCACAAGGTGCGGTGGGATTTCGATGGAGCGATCGGAGCCGTGACCAATCGCTCCTGACTGGAATCGCTGCAAGCAGCAAGGAGCAGGATGCAAGCAGGGCATTCGTTCGCTCGATTACCTCGCCAGACGCTCGGATTGTCTGGAGAGCGAAAGGCTTTGAGGCTCCCTGACCTATCTGCGAGCGCGCGTATTGGATTTCTTTTTTCTTTCGTTGAACTCGATCCCGCGCGGTCCCCCGGCTCCCGGCGCCGAGGCGGATGGGCGTCGGCGTCTTGGCGACGCCGGTCACTCCTCGGACCAAATACGCAATCTCAATGACGCTGAAATCCCGCGCAGAACGACAGCCGGCTATTGCTTATTTGCCGCTTTCTTGTCCGCCATGTTGATGATTTGGACGCGGCGGTTCTCGGGTGCGAATGGGTTGTTCGTGTTCTTGAGCGTTGTTTTCCCGTACCCTACGGCAACCAGAGTTTCCGGCGGAATATTGTATTTTTCGGAAAGATAGCGCTTAACCGCTTCTGCGCGCCGCTCGGAAAGACGCTGATTGTAATCATCGGATCCCTTGCCATCGGTGTGACCCGCGATGATAAAGGTATTGCCAGTCAGCTGGGAATTCGACAGGGCTTTTCCGACATCCTTGATCGCCTGCGCTGCCGCTGGCCCGATGTTGTCTGAATTATAATCGAAGTTGATTCTGACATCGAAGCTCGGCATATCCTTGGCAAGCGTGGCGAGTTTCTGGCGCTCGTCGGGCGCGAGCGAATCTGCGGTTTTCTTCTTCAACGAGTCGACAAAAGGTGCCTGTTCGGGCCGCTGACTCGTCAGGCTGCGCGTCGTGGCGTTAGGTGTCAGCGCATGCAGGATTTCATCCGCCAAGCTCGGGTCTTCGGCGTGCACGAACTGCCCGCTCGTGGACAGCGCTATGGCGGCGCCGAGCACCGAAAAAGTCACCGTGAGTAATGATCTTCTGCGGTCGACCAGCATGCTGCTAGGCCTTTCGCTGGCCACTCGGACCAACTTGGATCACGACATGCCTTAATTTGCGCGCCCCGAGCGGCACAGCTCCTTCATACCACAGTCCTTGCGATCTCAAAAATCATATCCCAACCCAACTCGGATGGTGTGGAAGGTGGGATGCAAGTCGACCCGCGCGCCGGTGGATACGAGGGCCCCGCAACCAGCTCCGGCGCATGTGAACGCAAGCGGGATAGTTTTCGAGTAATTGCCAAAATCCGTATACCGGTATTCGACGCGGGCCTTCCAGCCCGTCGCGACCACCGTTTCGACGCCGGCACCGGCGGTCCATCCGACACGCGTATCCGACCAGCTCGCCGCGCCACTGGTTGCCGAGAAGGCGGGGTTTATCGATGCCGCATAGCCGAAGGACCCCTTCACTTCACCGAAAGCGACACCCGCGGTGCCGTAGATCAACGTCCAAGGCGTGTACAGGAACCCGCCGCGCGCACGAATCGACGAATCCCAATTCTGCTTCACCGTGCCGGTGAACGCTTCAACTCGGCAATTCCCCGTAAAACACGCCGTCGTGTACAAGGTGTTGGTGGATTGTGCGTTCTTCCACGCGATGTCGCCTTCGGCGCCGACGACGTAATTGCCAAGCTGCCAAGTGTGGCCCAAGAACAAGCCTGCCGTGTAGCTCCAAGGATGGGCTTTGACCGAAAACGGAGTTTCGACGTTGGCACTGGAAATGCCCGGGAAGTACAGAAACGCCCCCGGCTCGACCATGGCGTTGGACATATTACTGGCGCCGTTGAAGCCGCCGACCTGCGAGCCCGACCAATTGGAGGTCGGCTGAGCCTGTGCCACCGGCCTGGCGGGCGCTCTCGCGGGCGCAGCCTTTGGGCGCGGTTGAACAGGGATCTCGGCGGCCAACACAGAGCCAGAGACAGTGAGCACCGAAAGCAGGCCAGCACCTGCAACCACGGACCAGCGCATGATAACCCCCCCGTCTAGCGACTACCCGATGGCCAACGTACACGTGATTCCGGGAGCGAGCGAGAGAAACCCGGTTCACGAACGAACATGAAACGATCATGTTGTAGATTTGCAACAGATCATCGCGCCCATCGCGCTGTTCTCGTCTCCAGCGTTGCCTCGCTGGCCTAGAGTCAGCCGCTCGATCGTTCGCTGGCCGTGTTCCATCGTTTGATCAAATTTGTCCGCGCCCCATCGGGTAGATTGACACGCTCAGCCCCAGAGCGCAGCCTTTCCACCGGGGCGATTGAGTTGCACGGGGTACAAGGGTCCGCCCGGCCATGCGAAATCGCCAACTTCAGACAGCCATGATCGCCCTCCTCACATTCATGGCGCTGGGATCGAACTCGGCCGCTCCGCAGCAGACCGACCCAATGACTGCGCAAAGACGCTTTCAGGAGCTTTACGCCGCCGGCAACTACGCCGGCGCGCTCGCCGAAGCGCAGCAACAGGAGGTTGCGGCCAAGCGGAACGGTACCAACAACCCAGCCTACATGGCGGCGCTCACCAATTTGGCCGGCGCAAACCAGGCACTTGGCCGATATGCCCAGGCGGCGGCGATGTTCGCGCAAGTGCTCAGCGCGTTTGAAAGGAATGTCCAGGCCGACGACCCGACGCTGGCGCAGCCCCTCAGCAATCTGGGCACAGCTTATGTATTCCTCGGGCGGCTTGGCGAAGCGCAAAAGTTGTTCGCCCGGGCACTCACGCTGCGCGAGAAGGCCTCCGGCCCGAACAGCAACGATTTGGTCCTCGCGCTCAACGACCTGGCTAATGTCTACCGCAAGGAAGCCAGATATGCCGACGCAGAGACAACTCTGAGGCGAGCGCTCGACTTTGCCGCCGCGGACAGCTCGGCGCAGGCCATAAGCCTCGGTAATCTGGGCCGCGTCTACGAGGACCAGGGCCGCTTTCCAGAAGCCGAACAGCTCTATCGGCGAACGCTTGCCATCAACGAGAAGGGGGGGACGAAAAGCCAGCCGATCCTTGCGATGAGCATCAACGATGTAGCCCACATCTTGGAGCCGCAGGGGCATTATGTCGAAGCCGAAGCATTCTACCAGCGAGCGATCGGTATCCTGGAGCAGACACTGGGGCCTGAGCACCCCAGCTTGGCCACCGCTCTCAACAACCTGGCAGTTGTCTATCTGAGGCAAGGCCGGTTGGACGATGCGGAGAGGTTGTTGCAGCGGGCGCTTGACATCAGGCAGAAGGTTCTTGGCAGCAGCTCTCCCGAGGTAGCCGTCGTCGCCAACAATCTGGCACAGGTTTACCAGCTGGAGGATCGCCAAAGCGACGCCGAGGCCGCTTCAAAGAAAGCGCTCGACATCCTGCAAAAGGTTCTCGGTCCAAACCATCCCGACGTTGCCAAAGTGCAACGCAAGCTTGCCGTGGTCTATGACGCCCAGGGCCGCTACGGCGAAGCCGACGCCTTGCTCACAAAGGTCATAAACAACTGGACCAAGTCGCTTGGTCCCGACCATCCGTTCGTTGCGACGGCGCTCGAAAATCAGGCACGTGTCCGTGAACATCAGAACAGCAACCGCGAGGCGGACGGGCTTTATAGGCGGGCGCTCGCGATCCAGGAGAAGGCCCGCGGCCCGAGTCATCCCGAGGTGGCGAGATTGCTGGACGAGCTCGCACAGCTCGACGCCGTTCAGCGCAATTACGCCGCTGCGATCGACGATTCACGCAAGGCGAGCGCCGCCGTCATCAGCCACGCATTTGCGGAGACACCGGGCTTCGAGACAGCTGACAACGGCGACCCGATCCAGAAGAGCGCGAGCTATTTCAAGCACCATGTGGCGAACCTCGCGGCGGCGGCGGGCGCCGGGATCGCTTCGACGCCGCCGCTCGGACAAGAGGCGTTCGAGATCGCTCAATGGGCCAGCCAGTCGTCCGCTGCGGCCGCCCTTCAGCAGGCGGCGGTGCGCTTTGCGTCTGGAGAGGGAGCCCTCGTTTCGCTGGCGCGGGAAAACCAAGACCTCGGCGCGACGTGGCGCGACGCTGACCGGCGATTGCTGGACGCTCTGGCCAGCCCGGATTCGCCGGAGAACCGCGCAACGATCGACGCACTGCGCAAACAGATGGCCGGCATCGAAAATCGGCTGGCAACGGTGGCGGCCCAGCTCGAAAAGGATTTTCCCGCCTACGCAGCGTTGATGAAGCCGAAGCCACTCAGCGTCGCGGACGTGCAAAGCCTGCTCGGCCCTTCGGAAGCGCTCGTCTTCTGGCTGCCCGGCGAGAAAGAGAGCTATGTCTTTGCGCTCACGCAAAACGGCTTCGACTGGCACACCATTCCGTTGAGTGCACAGCAGCTGTCGGTATCGGTGGCAAGGTTCCGTACCGGCCTTGACCCTGATCAATTCATCAAATCCGCCGAGCAAGGCAAACTGCAGCAATTCGACCTGGGGTTCGCTTACGAACTTTACTTGCAGCTTCTCGGCCCGGTCGAAGCGCTGATAAAGGACAAGCGCGATCTGATTACGGTTGCCGCGGGGGCGCTGACGGCGCTTCCTGTGCACGTCCTGGTAACGGAGAAACCGGCCGAAGCGCTGCCCAAACGACTTTCGGAATATCGTGATGCCGCCTGGCTGGTAAAGCGTCACTCGCTGACAGTTCTGCCTTCGGTCGCGAGCTTGCGGGCACTGCGGTCGCTCCCGAGAGCGGGCGGAACCATCAAGCCCATGATCGGATTCGGCGACCCGGTTTTCTCGCCAAATCCGCCGGCGGCCGGCAAAGGACGCGACGCAACCCGAGGGGTGGCACCGGCCTATACCACATATTGGCGCGGCGCCGACTTGAACCGGGCCGCGCTGGGGAACGCCTTGCGGCCGTTGCCGGACACCGCGGTCGAGCTCAAGGCTGTCGCCGAGAAGCTCGGGGCGCCGATGAGCGACATTCATCTCGGCGCCGACGCAACCGAGACGGCGCTCAAAAAGGCAAGGCTCACCGACTACCGCGTCATCTATTTCGCGACTCACGGGTTGGTTGCGGGCAACGTCAAAGGACTCGCCGAGCCCGCGCTCGTGCTGACGATTCCAGCGGTCCCAGTCGGGCCCGACGACGGCTTGCTGACGGCCAGCAATATTGCAACTGAGCTCAAGCTCAATGCCGATTGGGTCGTTTTATCCGCTTGCAACACGATGGCCGGCGACAAGCCCGGCGCCGAGGCGCTCTCGGGGCTTGCCCGCGCCTTCTTCTACGCCGGCGCACGCGCGCTGCTCGTCTCGCATTGGGCGGTAGACTCGAAGGCGGCTGCGCGGCTGGCCATTGCGACTTTTGACGCCATATCCACGGCCCACATGAGCCGCGCCGAAGCGCTGCGTCATGCGATGCTGGAGTACATGAACGATACGTCCAATCCGCTGAACGCCTATCCGGCGTTTTGGGCTCCGTTCGCCGTGATCGGCGAGGGCCTACGATCATAACTCGACCTGCGAGCCGAACGGCAACCGCTGCCTCGTCTCGTCGTTAGTGCGGCAAAGTGATCACGATCACGAAATTCCAGTCGGCTTTGTGATAATATAATGTTGTAGTGAGAGATGAGAAAATGAGATCCAACCGGTTGACGACGTTGGTCTTGTTGGTTTGGACGGGACCGGCCTTGGCTGGTGGGCCGAGCGCAGCATTGGTTGAGGACGTAACGGGGACTTCGGCCGGCGTTGAGTTCATGGATTATGTCGAGCCCGGCAAGGTCATTCGCCTCAACCCGCAAGACTCGATCGTGCTGAGTTACCTGTATTCATGCGTGCGCGAAACGATTACGGGCGGGGTTATCACGGTGGGCCGCGAGCACAGCGAAGTGCAGTCCGGCAAAGTGGAGCGCATCTCGACGCCATGCGACGCCGGACGCATGCTCCTCACCGCTGAATTGGCGAGTCAGAGCGCCGGAACGGTCGTTCGAGCTCCCGAAACCAAGCGAGACCAACCTAAATTGCTGCCTTCACCGCAGTTTATACTCTACGGTTTGTCCCCGATAGTTGAGGTGGGGCCGGGCGGCGGTACCGTCGAGATCACGCGGGTCGACAAGGGCGGCGAGCGTTACGTGTTCACGATCGGCACGCCACAATCCATGCACAACGCACATTACGACTTTGCTGCGGAGGGTAAGGCGCTATCGGCCGGCGGCGTCTATCGGGCCACGGTCGGCGGGCAAAGCGTTACATTCAAAATCGATCCGTCCGCCAAACCGGGCAAGACGCCCATCGTTGGACGGCTGCTGCGTTTCGACCGGGCCCTCTGATTCACACTCAGCGCAGCCGCTGGGGCAAAATCTCAGCGCAAATGTCGGTAAACCAAGGCCAGCCGGGTGCGGTGCGAAGCCGGGATCAGGATCTCGATTGTGACCGACAGAATTATCCACCCGCACCGACATTGACCAAATGCACGATCGAAAACGCCGCTGTCCGCGAGTTCTGCAATCGTGCACTCAAATGATCGAGCAACTACTCAGGAAACCCACAGATTTACAACGTCGTGGGCATTTTGTGGCCCTTGTTGTGGGCCGATCCGGTCTCTCACGAACGTGAGTGAGGAATCGTTGTTGTTTAGGGATCGACCATGCGGGCCTACATTTTCTTCTTCTTCTTGACACCCTTCTTCGAGATACGACCGAGTGCATCTTCTACCGCTTCGCACAACACCTGCAGGACCCTGATGCGCGCATGGTACTTGTTATTGGCCTCGACCAGGGTCCAGGGCGCGGTGGCAGTCGAGGTGCGGTCCACCATGTCACAGACCGCGGACTCATAGGCGTCCCACTTCTCGCGGTTGCGCAAGTCTTCTTCGGTGATTTTGAATCGCTTGAACGCGACTTTCTTGCGCTCCTTGAAGCGCCGCAATTGCTCTGCCTTGGTGATTGCAAGCCAAAACTTGGCGATCACGATTCCGTGGCGCACCAAAGCCTGTTCGAAGTCGTTGATCTCGGTGTAGGCGCGCATCCAGTCGGCCTCGGTACAGAAGCCCTCGACACGCTCGACGAGCACGCGCCCGTACCAGGAGCGGTCGAAGAATACGAAGCTGCCGCGTCTCGGCAGATGCCGCCAGAATCGCCACATGTACGGTTGTGCGCGTTCCTCTTCGGTCGGCGCCGCGACCGGGATGTTATTGTAGCAACGCGCATCAAGTGCGCTGGTGACGCGCCGGATCGCGCCGCCTTTCCCAGCGGCGTCATTGCCCTCAAAGACGACAACCGTGGACAGTGATTGAAAACGTGGATCGCGCGATGCCACGCTGAGACGGCCCTGCCATTTCTCCAGTTCCTTTTGATATTGCGCCTTGGTCATCGGCTGATCGAGCTTCAACGCGCGTATGACGTTCAGCCGATCGGCTGCCACGGCGAGTGGCGGGGTCTTGTCAGGCAGGCTCGCAACAGGCTTTTCGTCCAGCCGGTCGCGCAACGCCGCAAGCAGATGCCGACCCACCGTCAGAGCCCGGTAACGCGGATCCGCCGCAGGGACGACGATCCAGGGCGCCTTTCCGGTCGAGGTCTTGCGTAGGAAGGGCTCGCAAACGCCGACAAACCGTTTGTAAATCTTGAAGTATTCCCAGTCGCGCTCGGTCACGCGCCAACTCGTTTTTGAGTTATCCCGCAGCGCCCGCAGCCGCCTGTTCTGTTGCGCCCTGGATAGGTGGAACCAGTACTTGAGCAGCAACACGCCTTCATCGCAAAGCATCTGTTCCAGTCGCTGGATTTCTGCGATCTGGCGGGCGAACTCGCCATCATCGATCTCGCCCATGACCCGCTCAATGATTGGCATGGTGTGCCATGCACCGAAGAAAATGCCGATTTTCCCTTTCGGCGGCAGCACTCTCCAGAACCGCCAAAGCGCCGGACGCTCGCGCTCCTCGTCCGAGGGTTCAAAAAAGCCGCTGGTTTGGATGTGACGGGGGTCCATCCATTCATTGAGCAGGTTGACCGTTTCGCTCTTGCCCGCGCCTTCTATGCCCGCAATCAAGATCAACACCGGGAAGCGCCTGTTCTGTGTCAGGTCGTACTGGGCGTCGAGCAGCGCCTCTCGGAGCTTTGGTTCCTCGCGGCGGTACGTTGCCTTATCGACGTGATGCTTGAGGTTGGCGGATTCGAACATGTCATTGGCCCATTCGTCCAGAGTGCCGTCCGCAGCGAGCGTCCCCAAATCGTCGGGCTAATTGAAGGAGTGCAGTCATCAGCCCCATGCGAGACAAAGCTCGACCTCACTCGGTATCCCGTCGGCGAATTCCGTCACTCTGGCGTGCAGGACGAAGCCAAGCGGACGGAGCTCTTCTTTCCAGCGCAGGAACATCTCGGCGGGAAGTCCGCGCAACGTTTCGGGCCAACTCGGGTCTGGCGCGTTCACCGCCCGGCCTTGATCAGTGCAGACCTCGCACGGGAAACGCAGCAGCAAAAATTCTGTTTCGCCTCTCTGCGCTGCGGCTCGAGCATCGCTCAGCAAGTGTTCCCACCTCTGTTTCGAGAGCTTGGTGGTGATGACAGTTCTTGCTTCCTGGCGTCGACGCTCGATCATCTCACGATGAGTATCGGACCGGTGCGCGAGTTTTTGATGGAAATCGTCCGCCAACGCGCGAAACGCCTTGGCGGACAGCTCCTTCTTGTCAACCGCCGGGGCAGCTGGAAGGGTTGCCTCGGGCCTCGGGGTTGACGGCTGCGGCGGAAAATCAATCTCCGGACTTGCATTGAGGGACGGGACCGGTTCGGGCTTGTTCGGACGGGCAACCGTCCGAACGAGATCGGCGCGGCTGACGATGCCGACGATACGACCATCGCGCAGCACCGGAAGACGCTTGATACGCTTCTCGCTGAGCAGTTCTGCCGCCTCGACCACATCGGCGGTGTCTGCGATGGTAATGATCGGTGTGACCATGATATCGCGCGCGACGCGCTTGTCGTCCTCGATGTGCTGAAGGAAGTCCGGGCTCAGTTTTTCACCTTCGGACAGCATGCGCAGCCACCAGTCCCGACGCTGATCGCGTTCCGATTCGTTCCTCGGCATCAAATCGCCTTCGCTGATCATGCCGATGGGGACGCCGTCCGCGTTTACGACCGGTACGGCGCTGATCCCGTGGGCAAATAGGAGCGGGGCGATAGACTTCACCGGCGTGTCTGGACGAACGGCGACGATCTTAGTCGTCATGAGTTCAGCAACCTTCATGCGTTGCAACCTCTAGCGATCGACGATTGAACAAATGAACAAGCCAATATTCCCCAGATGAACGAATTGGCGTGCATGGTAGGCGTGTTCCGAACGGGTCGGGCCCAGATGTGAGGGGTGGATGGCGCCCGGCATTCCAGGCCATGCGAGTGGCGTTCGAGGGTCTGATCTGGCTTTTCCTCAAGCTTTTTCGCGCGCGAAGCCAAGCCTGCTCGGGGAGATCGTCGGGGAAACTGCCATTCCGGCAGCGGTGATGGCGGCGAGAGGAGCTTGCAGACGGCATTCATGGGATGCTCTCAGGACATTATGCTGCTCTTATAGTTAGATGAATCCCGCTCTCAATTAACTCATATCAAACCGGCCGCGGCGCGCTCATCTACTCGGGCGGCAGCCTGAGCGCTGCGACCATCGCCAGGGTGGACATCGTGAAGATCGCTGCCCCGTTGCACAAACCGGCGGTTGATTAGCAACCGGGATCAGGACCGCTTCCAGACCGGGCATTCGTCGCCGCTGTCAGCCGCATTGATCTTTAAACCCGTTGTCCCGCCTGCGGGCACGCGCGGCCGCAACTGTCGATTCGCATTGCCGCCGTTCGACCGCCATGTACCGGCCCATGCTTCGGCGCTCGTCCCAGCCCGCTCGCCGACCTGCCGGCTTCATCGAACCCCGCCTGCCGGCCTTGTCCGCACGGT
Source organism: uncultured Alphaproteobacteria bacterium (assembly GCA_963833605.1). Classification (GTDB taxonomy): domain Bacteria; phylum Pseudomonadota; class Alphaproteobacteria; order Rhizobiales; family Xanthobacteraceae; genus JAFAXD01. Next base: position 23,533 of record CAWHYZ010000022.1, on the reverse strand, counting down.
GTCCTCCGGCCCGCGATGGGCGCACGAGATCAACACGAAGGGTTTCCGGTTCATCTGCCGGCACGAGGGCAATCGGGTCCGCGTGTTCAGCCGCCGCCACGGCTCACGGGAGGCCTTCCTATGCGCTTTCGATGTGCTTGAACTGATGGGGCCGCGATCTGCGCGCCTATTCATGGGGCGAGCGGCGCGGGGCGCTGGCGCAGCTCTTAAGGGGCACCGAGCACGCGATCAGCCTTTCGCGGATTATCGCACCTACGGAACAAGGTCCGGCGTAATCACGTTAACAAGTGTCGGGCTATCTGGCCCCCGTACCCCCACCCGATCGTCCGGTATGGGAGTCCGGAAGTAGAGGAGGCGACCATGCGACAATTGACATGCGTTGTTGCGGGCTTGGCCATATGTGTCGCGTCGTCATTTGTTACCCACGGGACACGTGCGCAGACCCAATCGCCGTCACCGCCTTCCCTCCCGCAATTCTCATCGGATATCACGGAACAGAAGCTCGATAACGAGACAGCCGCGCTCGAACATATCGCTAGTCTCCGGCAGGACTATCTCGATCAGATGGCCGTTGCTCCTCCGGCTGAGCATGATCGCATCAGAAGAGAGGCGCGCCGCGCATTCATGAAGGCTGTCACCGATCAGGGTCTTTCGCTGGATGAGTATGCCGAGTTCATTGACGCGGCAAAGAATAATCCTCAAATTCACGAAAAGGTCTTTCAGCGCTTTCGCCGCTTGCGGACGCAAGCTCGACGCTCGCAATAGCGATTGAGTGAAGCCGTCGGCTCTCACCTCCTAGATATCTAGTGTTGTAAATGAGTAGTCGGTACGCGGCCACATATTCCGCAAGATTTACCTGGCTTGCGATCAGATCCGCGTCACCCTCATGCTCAGCGCTATGACAACTGCCGGGCTATCCCGCACAATTAGTAGGACATTGACGGCAAAGGCTGGGCTGGGGGCGGAACCGGATGACGTACAGAATTAATGGCGGAATACCCCACCTTGACGCCCGACCTTTTTCTGGGATTCGGCTGCGCCGGCTTCGGGCGGCCCTTCCTAACTCGAGCCTTCAAGGCTGCTATTTGTCTGCGTCCAGGATCAGCGCAGGGCGGGCGCGAGTTTATCCGCGAAGTACCGCAGCGCCCAGCAGTCTGTGATCAATCTCACATACAAGTCCCAGAACTCTCTGTTCGATAATGCGAACACACCTTGTGCCGTTTTGGGCGATCGTGGTGGGTAGGCGCGTTGCCAAACCCCCAACAGTTGAACTATCGTTTGACAGTACGATGATCGAGGTAGATTCAACCTACGGCCGCAGATCGGAAGGATTCTCCTTTGCGGGTCTGGGAGAAGTCGAAACGCGTCCTTCTTACCGTATGTCTTTTGACGGTGGGGATCGGCGTGCTCGCTTCCTATGCCGCAATGTCGGGCTACTTTGCCGGCAACCGCGAGCAGCCCGGGCCGAACGAGCAGCCCGGGCACAACGAGACCAAGCGGCAGCTTGCGGTGGCGGCGCTCGGGCGCATCGAGCCGCGTAGCGAAATCATCAATATCGGGGCGGGGGTCTCGCCCGATCGGCTCGAATCGCTGTTCGTGGCGCGCGGCGACCTTGTCAAGAATGGCCAGGTGCTCGGCTATCTCGGCGGCTATGCCGAGCAGATTGCCCAGCGGGCCATGTACCGCGCGCAACTGGAAGAAGCCAAGCTACGGCTCAAGACCGAACTCGAGCTGAACCGCTCGCGCGTCGAATCCGCCGAGATTCACCGGAAAGAGATTCTCGAAGTCTCGCCGCTACGGATCGCAGCACAGAAGGCGACGATCGCGAGTCTCGAGGCCAAGCTGGCCAATGACCAGGACATCCTCAATTCACAAGTGCAATTGTTCGATCGCGGCGTTGCGTCCCGGCGGTTCCAACAGGATATGAGAGCAGCGGAAGCGCAGAGCGAGGCCAATCTGGCTTCCGCCCGCGCCCGACTGTCGGAGCTGGAGCACCAATTCGAGGTCGACAAGATCGATGCGGCGATCCGAATCAGACTGGCGCGCGCGCAACTCGAGCGCGCGCAGGCGGAATTTCCCATCGCCTCGCTTGAGGCGCAGATTGCTGCAGCGGAAGCGCGCGCCAACCGGCTGACGCTCTATGCCCCGGTCGACGGCCACATCCTGAACATCAAGATCAAGCCCGGCGAGGACGTGAGCAGCGGTCCGGTGCTCACGATGGGCGATACCAGTTTGATGCGCGCGGTCGCCGAGGTCTATGAGACGGACATCGCCCGGGTACGGATCGGGCAGGTCGCGACCATCACCAGCCGCGCATTGCCGCGCCCGGTCACTGGCAGGGTCATGCGCATCGGCAACATGGTGTTCAAAAACGATGTGCTCAACGTCGATCCGGCGGCCCGCGCCGATGCACGCGTGGTCGAGGTCTGGATTGATCTCGATGACGCGACGCTCACGGAGCGGCTGACCAACCTCACGGTCGATATCGTCATCAACACGGGCGATGCTCCGGCTGCGGTCGCGCGTTCGGATCAACCGTGAAGATCCTGGTCGCGTGGCGTATTGTCGCGCACGACAAAGCCCGCAGCGGGCTGGCGATCGGCGGTGTATTTGTCGCCATCCTGCTGATGTTTCTACAGCTCGGTTTCTACGCGTCGGTGCCTCGCGGCGGACTTCTTTTCTACGACGCCATGCGCTTCGACTTGTTGCTCACGTCGAGCGCCTACGTATTTGAGGGGTATTCGTCGACCTTTCCTCGCCGACGGCTGTTCCAGGCACTCGAGCTGCCGGAAGTGCTGCGCGCCAATGCGCTCTATCATGATCGCGCCCGCTGGCTGAACGACGACGAGCGGCTTGCCCGCGACATATTCGTGATGGGCTTGGATCTGCGTGGCGTGATCTTCGACCTGCCCGAGATCGAGCGCCAGCTCGACGTGCTGCGGCAGCCTGACACCATCCTGGTCGACACCGCCTCGCGGCCAGAACTCGGCGCGGTCGTTTCTGGCCGCCGGATCGAGATCGAGCAGCGCAATGTCACGATCGCCGGGACTTATGGCCTGGGCACCGGCTTTATCGGGCTAGGGGTCGCGATGACGAGCGACCTCAATTTCACACGCATCTTTCCGAAGCGGAGCTTGAGTGCGGTCAACCTCGGCCTGCTTGCCCTCGAGCCGGGTGCTGATCCCAACGACGTCGCGGCACGCCTGCGCAAGATCATGCCGGCGGATACCCGGGTCTTTACCCGCGCGGAGATCAACGATCACGAGATGAACCACTGGGTGACGCGCACCTCGACCGGATTGGTTTTCGGATGCGGCCTGCTCGTCGCGGCGATCGTCGGGCTGGTGATCCTCAACCAGACGCTGTCCACTCAGATCACGCGCCAGCTGCCGCAATTCGCCACGCTGAAGGCCATGGGCTACAGCGACGGCTATCTCGGCGGCGTGGTGGTGACCCTTGCAATCATCATGTCGACGATCAGCTACGTCCCGGCGGCGGCGATTTCGGTCGCCCTCTATTCGATTGTGCGGGGCGCTACAAAGCTACCGATCGAGATGAACTCCGCGCGCATGGTCGGCGTCCTCGCAATCGTCTGGGGCATGTCGGCGCTGTCGGCACTGGTGGCGTTGAGGGTCCTGCGCCGTGCCGACCCGGTGGAGCTGTTCTGACCATGGGTCAGTGGGCCGATGGCGCGGCGCGGATTGGTCGCATCGCCGCCGCGGCGCGCGACAGGGCCGCCGATTTGAAGTGGCGGCGGCGTGGTACGCGCACGGCGGTTCCGCTGGCGTGGCGCAACATGTTTTCCGACAGGCGCCGCCTCCTGCGTTCGACCAGCGGCATCGCGTTTGCGGTGCTGCTGATGCAGCTTCAGCTCGGATTCCGCAGCGCGTTCATCGACAGTGCGCTCGGCGTGCTCCACAACATCGACGGCGACATCCTGCTCACCAGCTCGACCAAGTTCCGTTTCGGCGCCAAGGACCCGTTCGCGCGCCGGCAGCTCTATGCGGCGCATGCGATAGAAGGCGTCGAGTGGGCGCGGCCGATCTATGGTGAATGGAATCTCTCGATCTGGAAAAATCCACAAACGCTCAAGACCTACAACACTCAGGTGCTGGCATTCGATCCGGACCAGCCGGTCTTCCTGTTTCCAGAAGTCCGGGACCACCTCGAGCAGCTGCGGCAACCTGACACGGCGCTCTCGGATCGGAGGGCGCGCCCGTCCTATGGCTTCGCGGCTGCCGGCACCGTGACCGAGCTGTCCCGCCGTGAAATCCGTGTGATCGGCAACTTTGCGCTCGGGCCCGACTTCACCAGCGATGGCACGGTGATCACCAGCGACCGGACGTTCCTGAAATTCTTCGCTCCTCGACCGCTGGCCGCCGGCGAGCTCGCCGACGTTGAATTCGGCGTGATCAAGGTGCGCCCCGGCTACCGGATCGAGAATGTTCAGCAGGCGCTGAAGCAGGCGCTGCCGGCCAACATCGCGGTTCGCACCAAAGCTGAATGGCTCGCGCTCGAGACGGCCTTTCAAAATACTGTGTCCCCGGTTGGTCCGATCTTCATGCTGGGGACAGCCATCGGCTTCATCGTCGGAATGATGATTTCCTATCAGATTTTGTTCACTGATCTGTCCGATCAACTGTCGCAATATGCGACGTTGAAGGCCATGGGCTACGAGAACGCCTACTTGGTGCGGGTCGTGCTCGAACAGGCGAGCTTCTATGCGCTGGTTGGTTTCCTGCCTGGCTGGGCGGTAGGCGTTTGTCTCGCCTATGTGCTTGCGGACATCACCCTGTTGCCGCTGCACATGACCTTCGAGATCGTCACGGCGACGTTTGCTCTGACCCTCGGAATGTGTCTGTTCGCAGGCGCCTTGGCCGTGAGGCGCGTGCTTGCTGCCGACCCCGCGGACGTATTCTGATGACCGATCTCGACACGCATGAGCGGCGTACGACGGTACGAGTCGTCAACGTCAGTTATTTTTTCGGCGAGGGGGAATCGCGCAATCAGGTGCTGTTCGACAACAGCATCGAAATTGAAGCCGGTCAGCTGGTCGTCATGACGGGCCCCTCCGGATCCGGGAAGACGACCCTGCTGACCTTGATCGGCGCGCTGCGGTCGGGGCAGTCCGGCCGGATTGAAATTCTCGACCGCAGCTTGGCAGGGCTGCGGCGCACCGATCTCATCGCCGTACGGCGCAACATCGGATTCATTTTCCAGATGCACAACCTGTTCAATTCGCTGAGCGCCCTCGAGAACGTCAAGATGGCGATGCAGCTCGGCGGCTGCCCGGCGCCGGAGATGCGTCGCCGCGGCACGGAAATCCTCGAGCGACTCGGGCTCGGTCATCGCATCGACCACAAGCCCAGGACGCTCTCCGGCGGCCAGCGCCAGCGCGTGGCGGTGGCGCGCGCTCTCGTGAACCGGCCGAAGCTCGTTCTCGCCGACGAGCCGACTGCCGCGCTCGACAAGGACTCGAGTCGCATCGTGGTCAATCTGCTCAAAGAGCTGACCACCCAGGAGGGATGCACCGTCATGATGGTCACCCACGACAATCGCATCCTGGAGCTCGCCGACCGCATCGTGAATATGGTTGACGGCACCATCACGTCGGATGTCGTGCTGCGCGATGCGGTGATGATCTGCGAGTTCCTGCGCACCGTGGACCTGTTCAAGCATCTCACGCCAACCGAGCTCACCAACATCGCCGAGAAGATGAAGCGCTGCCGCTACGGCAAGGACGAGATCATCATCAGGGAGGGAGAGCCGGGCGAGGCATTCTTCCTGATCGGCCACGGTTCCGTCGACGTGCGCAGGCGTGGGACGGATGCCGAAGAGCGGCTCGTTGCGACCTTGGGCGCGGGAAATTTTTTCGGCGAGCACGCCCTCATTGTCGATGAGCCGCGCAACGCCACCTGCGTCGCTGCCAGCGATCGGGTCGATGTCTTCGCCTTGGACAAGGCGAACTTCAGGCACGCGCTGGATACCAGCGCCAGCTTCAAGGAACAGATTCAAGCGATATACTTCCAGCGCCAGTAGATGAATTTGACGGCCTGCACATGATCCTGCTCACCGGAGCGAATGGACATCTCGGCGCCAACCTGCTGCGGCGGTTGCTCGCGGACGGCGCCGCCGTGCGGGTCCTGTTGCGGCCGGACAGCGACAATTCCAGCCTCGACGGCCTCAGTGTCGAACGGGTATTCGGCGATTTGTCTGATCCGGCCTCGCTCGTCGCCGCGACCACGGGCGTCGCCAACATCTACCATTGTGCTGCGCAGATCTCGACTACGTCAGGCGCCGAGCAGCAGATCTTCGCCAACAACGTGCTCGGCACCCGCAACCTGCTGCGCGCGGCCCTTGAGAACGGCGTCGGACGCGTGGTCGTCTCTGGCTCGCTCAGCGCGGTCGGCCACCGCGCGGATCGGCCCACGGACGAGAGCGAGCCGTTCAATCCGTTCGAGCGTCATCCGCCCTACGCCGTAACGAAGGCTGCTGTCGAGCACGAATGTCTGAAGGCGGTAGCGGACGGACTCGATCTCGTGATCGCCATCTCATGCGCGATCCTGGGACCCTTCGATTTCAAGCCGTCGCGCATGGGACAGGTGCTCCTCAACTACGCCAATGGCCGGCTGTGGGCCTATATTCCCGGCGGGTTCGAGTTCGTGAGCACGCGCGACATCGTTGAGGGCCACGTCCTTTGCATGCGCCAGGGACGCACCGGCCAACGGTATATTTTCAGCACCGAGTTCATGACGTTCGACGCGCTGTTCGAGCTTTACAGCGAAATTGCCGGCAGGCCAAAGCCGCTCCGCTTGCCTCCGGCAATGATGATGGTCGCCGCCGAAATTGGGGAATTGGCCCATCGCTATATCCTGCCTGGTCGGCGACAATTACTTACACCTGCGGCGGTTCGCCTTTTACGCATGGGCCGCCGAGCTGACAGCGGCAAGGCCCAGCGCGAGCTCGGCTATCGCCCCGGCTCGATCGCTGATGCCGTGCGCGAAGCCTATGAATGGTTCGTGGCACGAGGTGCGATCGTTGCATCCGTCCCACTCGGCGCAGCCAAAGGCGGCGTCCCATGAAAAGCACCGGCTCTCACGGCAAGCCCATCCCCCGCCTTGCCGGGGGGCTGCCCGGCCTGGGGCGCGCGCTTGAATTCCGCCGTGATCCGATGCGGCTGATCCAGCGCGGCCGCGATCTCTACGGCGACATCTTCGCGTTCCGGCTGTTCGGCAACAACGTGCACGTTCTGACCGGCGCCGCCGGCAACGAAGCCTTCTTCAAGGCTTCCGATGCGGTCCTGAGCGCCAGGGAGGCTTATCGGTTCACGGTACCGATCTTTGGCAAGGGTGTGGCCTACGACGCAACGCCAGAGTTGATGGATCAGCAGCTCCGCATGATCCATCCCGCCTTGCGCGACGAGAAGATGCAAAGCTATGCCCGATTCATGGCGGCCGAAATTGAAAATCATCTCGATGGCTGGGGCGAGAGCGGTACGCTCGATTTGCTGACCACGATGAACGAGATCACGATCCGCACCGCCAGCCGCACCCTGTTCGGGGCCGAATTCCAGAGCATATTGGCGAGCACTTTCGCGCGCCTTTACCGCGATCTCGAAGGCGGCATCAACATGGTCGCGTTCTTCGCGCCGAACTTTCCATTGCCTGCCATGTGGCGGCGCGATCGCGCGCGTCGGCAGGTGGTCGAGCTGTTGTCGCCCCTGATCGCGTCGCGACGGGGGCGCAGAGGGAGCAGCGATGATTTCCTCGATACCCTGATTTCGGCGCGCGGCCCGGACGGCCAGCCGCTCGGCGACGACACCATCATCGGATTGCTGCTGACGCTGCTGTTCGCTGGTCAGCATACCAGCGCGGTGCTCGCCACTTGGACCGGCGTGCTGCTGCTGCAGCATCCGCATCACGTCGCGCCGATCCTCGCGGAGCAGGCCAGCATGTTGGGAAGCGCGGGCATGACGCTTGCAGCGCTCAAACAGCTCGTGCGGCTCGAGCGCTGCATCAAGGAGGCCGAACGCCTGCACCCGCCGCTCGTCATGCTGATGCGCAAGGTGCTCAAGGATTTCGAGTTTCGCGACCACGTCGTGCCGGCCGGCGACCTCGCCATGGTTTCGCCGGCGGTTTCGCACCAAATTCCGGAAATATTCGCCGATCCGTCCAGCTACGACCCCGACCGGTTCGCGCCGCCGCGCGAGGAGGACCGCCGCACAACTTATGCGCTGATCGGCTTCGGCGGCGGCAAGCACCGCTGTCTCGGGATTGCCTTTGCTTATCAACAGGTCAAGGTGATTTGGAGTATCCTGTTACGTCGCTATACGTTCGAGCTCGTCGATCGCGACCAACGCCCGAACTATGCAACCTTCGTGGTTGGTCCGCGCCAGCCCTGTCTCGTTCGTTATCGCAGCCGGTTACCGGCGCAACGGAGAGTGCCTTTGGTCGCTGCCGAGTGATGCGGGCCGTTGATTGCTGCAGTCGATTGCCTCTATCATAGCTGTGATGGGATAGTCGGGGGTTTGGGACGGGCTCATGAAAACGCGGCCCGCGAGTTCGGGATGAGCAACGGCCGCCACCGTTTTCCGGCGCGCGAAATCCGAGAGAAAAAGCTCGCGCCGCTGGGATGCATCCCGACCATTGGTACGCGGTCGAGTATGACAAGCACGTGCCGCCCGGCCGCGTTGTCGAGGTCAAATTCTGGGGCGGCTCGATCGCAGTGTTCCGCGGCGCCGACGGCGCGCTGTGTGCGCTCGAGAATCGCTGCGCCCATCGCCACGTGAAGCTCTCGATCGGCCAGGTGACGGGCTGCACGCTGACCTGCGCCTATCACGGCTGGACCTACGACGCGGACGGGCATCTGGTCGAGGTGCCGCACGAACTGTTCGGCCGTCAGTTCGGCAAAGTGAAAATCCGCTCGTACCCGATTCAGTCACGTTACGGGTTGATCTGGTTGTTTCCCGGCAACCCGCAGCTGGCCGAGCGTACGCCGCTGCCGGAGATCCCGGAGCTCGAAGGGCCCGCCCGCTGGGCCTGCTGCCCGATCGACTTCACGTGGCGAGCGCATCACTCCATCATCGTCGACAATGTCAGCGACTTCACCCACGCCTACCTGCATCGGCGCTACCGCCCGTTTGTCGATGCCAAGCTGTCGCGCTGCGAGACGATCGGCAACAAAGTCGAGCTCAGCTACGACGTCGTCGTTGGGGACGGACGAATCTCGAAGCTGTTTGTCGACCGCAAGCGGGTGCGCACCGACCGTATGGAGCTCGGCTTCGACTATCCGTACCAGTGGTCGAATACCGGCGACCGGATCAAGCACTGGTGCTTCCTGCTGCCGATCGACGAGCAGACGACGCGCGTTTTCTTCCTGTTCTATTTCGATGCGCTCAAGATTCCGTTCACGCCGTTTCGGATTCCGCGCGCGGTGATGACGCCGTTTCTCGGCGTAGCTAATCGCCTTCTCATCGTGCCGCTGCTCAGCGAAGATGGCGTTGCGGTCGAGGCCGAGCAGGAAGCGTACGAGATCTCATCCGGAGCTCCGTTCATTGAGTTTAATCCAGCAGTCACGCTGTTCCAGAAACTGATAGCCCGGCGCTGGGAGGAATATCTGGCTTCACAATCTGCGCCGCCGGCTGCAACCGACGAGGCGCACGGTGTTGCCTGATGCTGTCGCCGCCGATAGTGCGGGAGCCCTTGACGGCCCGCCCCAACCTTCGATCGCGGGCGAGGTAGAGATCGGCGACTGCCTCGCCAAGGGAATCGCGAACCTAAAGGCGCTGCAGCGGCGGGACGGCAGCTTTGAGGGCGAGGTCGTGTGGTGCCCGATGATCCTCGCGCAATACGTCATCCTGTGCAGCTTCCTTAGGCGTCCGATCTCGGAGCCGGAGCGCGCCGGCATAGTCCGCCACTTCGCGCACACCCGCCAGCCTGACGGCGGCTGGGGGCTGCATGCTGAATCGCCATCCTACGTGTTCGTGACGACGCTCGCCTATGTTGCCTTGCGCCTGCTCGGGCTCTCGTCCGATGCGCCACTCACGGCCAGCGCGCGGCGGTGGCTGCACGCGCAGCCGAGCGGCGTGCTTGGCATCCCCTCCTGGGGCAAATTCTGGCTATCGATGGCCGGGCTTTACGACTATGCGGGCATGAACCCGTGCCCGCCCGAGCTATTTCTGCTGCCAACGCGCTCGCCCGTGCATCCCAATCATCTCTATTGCCATACCCGCTACATCTATCTCGCCATCAGCTTCCTCTACGGTGCTCGTTTCCACGGCGACCTCGGCCCCATCACCGAGGAGCTGCGGCGCGAGCTCTATGCCGAGCCCTACAACACCATCGACTTTGCGGCACATCGAAACGACATTGGCCACACCGACCTACACGTCGCGCCGAGCCGTGCGCTGCGCGCGGCCTGGAGCGCGATGGCGGTTTTCGAGCGTTGGGTCCCGAGGCTGCCGTTCCTGCGCGCGTTGCGACGGAGCGCGCTCGCGCGCTGTCTCGACCGCATCCGCTTCGAGCAGGAGGCCAGCAACTTCCAGGCTTTGTCGCCGGTCAATGGCATCCTCAACACGATCGCGCTGTTCGCCCACGATCCGCTAGATCCCATGCTGGCGCCCAGCCTCGCCGGCGTCGAGAGCTGGCGTTGGGATGACGCCGAGGACGGCATTCGCTTCGCTGGGGCGCGCTCGACCTCCTGGGACACTGCTTTCGCCATGCTCGCAGTGCTGGCCGGACCCGGCGCGGAAGCATCCTTGGTCCAGCGTGCCTATGCATTCCTCGACGCCGCTCAGGAACAGAGCGAACTCGACGGTGGTGCGCGCGAAGGGCGCGATCCTATTCGGGGCGGCTGGTGCTTCAGCGACGGCCGACATCGCTGGCCTGTGAGTGACTGCACCGCTGAAGCGCTGAGCGCGCTGCTCGCCGCGAATTCCGCGGCTCCGACGGATACCATTCAGCAAGTCTCCCCCGAACAGCTTGAGGCCGCTGTTCACTTCATTCTCGATCGCCAGAACGCCGACGGCGGCTTCGGCACTTATGAGCGCCGACGCGGCCTGGCCTTTCTTGAGGGTCTCAACCCTTCCGAAATGTTCGGCGACTGCATGACCGAGCTCTCCTATATCGAGTGCACGGCGTCGGCGGTGATGGCGCTGTGCCGTTTCCGCGAGCATTATCCGGACCGGCACGACGCGGCGATCGACCGCGCGGTGGCGGCCGGCTGTGCCGTCCTGCGGCAGCGGCAGCGAGAAGACGGCTCCTGGCCTGGTTTTTGGGGCATCAATTTCACGTACGCAACCTGGTTCGCAGTCGGCGCGCTGCGCAGTGCCGGCGCCGGGCGGCAGGATCCCGCGCTCACGCGCGCGGCGCAGTGGCTGGTCGACAAGCAAAAGCCCGACGGCGGCTGGGGCGAGCATTATTCCAGCTGTCTCAACGCCACCTATATCGAGCATCCGGAGAGTCAGGCGGTCATGACGAGTTGGGCGCTGCTTGCCCTGCTCGACATTGTCGGCCCGCGAACGCAACCGGTGCAGCGCGGCATTGCCTGGCTGTGCCAGGCGCAGCGCGCCGACGGCTCCTGGCCACAGGGCGCCGTCAACGGCGTGTTCTTCGGTGCGGCCATGCTGTCGTACCGGCTGTATCCCGTCTTCTTCCCCATTTGGGCTCTCAACCGCTATCGCGCGCTCACCTGCGGTGGCCGACATGACTGACATCGACGTCATTGTCGGCGGAGGCGGTGTGGCCGGGACGGCGGCCGCGGCGGCGATCCAGCAACTCGGCTACCGCGTCATGCTGGTTGAGCCCGGCCTGAATGACGAGCGCCGTCTTGCCGGCGAGGTCTTCCATCCGCCGGGCGTGGCGGGACTTGCAGAGCTTGGCCTGCTGAACGAGCTGATGCACGCGCCCGCCGTGACGGTGGATGGGTTTTGCGTGTCCTCGGATGACAGTTTCATCAATCTGCCTTACGACTCAGTCCCCGCCCATCGCATGCCCGGGCTCTGCCTCCAGCATGACTTGATCCGCAAGCGCATGCTCAACGGAGTGAGCGCGCTGCCGAACGTCATCGTCAAGCGTGGCGCGCGCGTCGTCGGCTTGGACCAGAGCGACCCTTCATGCCTCATCGTCAAGGTGGCGAGCGAGCACAATGCGGCCGTCAATTATCGCTGCCGCCTGCTCGTTGCCGCCGATGGTACGCCGTCACGCTTGGCACGGCTGGCTGGCATCGCCGTGCACGATTGCCGCATCTCAACCATCTGGGGCTATAGGGTCGGCTCGGAGAGCCTTCCGCAAAGCGAGTATGGCCATGTTTTTCTCGGTGCGGGTACACCCATTCTGCTGTACCCGATCGGCCGCGACGAGGCCCGTATCCTCTTCGACGTTCCCTACCAGTCCGACCGCCGCTCGACCGCGGCGGACTGTCTCGCCATGGCGGCAGCGCTGCCGCCCGTTTTGCGCCGGAACGTTGAACAGGCGATCGCAACGCAGCCACGCATGAGCGTGCTGACGCACGCCGTCACGGCAGAGCGGTCGGTGCAAGGTCGCGTGGTGCTGGTGGGCGACGCCGGCGGGTCTTGTCATCCACTCACCGCAACCGGAATGACAATGTGCGTCAGCGACGCGCTTCTGCTGCGCAAAGCTTTGAGCGAGCGCGCCGGGGATATGCCGGCTGCGCTTCAGCTCTATCAGCAACGCCGGCGCTGGCCGCAGGCGACCCGGCTGGCGCTTGCCGAGGCCTTGCGCGACGCCTTGTGCGGCACCAGCCCCGAGATGCGCGTGCTGCGAGGCGGCATCCTCGCCTATTGGCGCGACAGCGCCGCCGGCCGTACCGCCACACTCGCGCTGCTCTCGACCGCCGACGGCCGGCCGCTCGCCTTGCTGCGTCAAATTATTGCGATCATGGTGCGGGGTTTTGCTGCCCATTGGCGCAGTCCGTCACCGGCCAACCGCGGTGTCGGCGCAATCCGTGTTGGACGGGCCCTGATCGCGAGCCTGCTTCGCCATATCTGGCAGGTCCTGATTGGCCCGTCGGCGTCGGCATGGTCACCAGGCAATCTTGGACGCCGTGCAACTCAGCTTCGCGTCCGCTGGGCGCGCACGATTTCCCGGAAGGCGTCCCAGCCGATCCAGCCATAGCCCGCGAACCAGGGCATATTGACGAGATAGAACAGCAGGTAGGTGTAGGCACTCTTGTATTCGAACACCGCGTAGCCCGAAATATGGGCGACGCTGTAGTACAGGAACGCGCCGTAAAACGTGTAGGTCGCGATCACAAGCTGCAGCGGGTAGCGGTAAGGCTTACGCGCGAGAATGGCCCAAATCAACACGACGGACGGAATGGGCGTGAGCAGCGTGTTCACCCCCTCGAGCGACAGGGTGAACGCCTTTTCGATCGGATAGCCGCGGATGCGATATGTATAGTCGGCAGGCCAGTAAATGGCCAAGGCACGCGCAAACAGGTCGGTGCGGCTTTCCATCTCCTGGTTGAACACCAGCCAATACAGTTCGAGCGTCAGCGCGACTGTGGTAAACGCCACGATGAGGCCGACGATGACTTTATCCTTGGCCGGCAGCCCGACCGCGTGCGGGGAATGCGTCATCAATACACCCCCGGGACGATGCGGTAAGGCACCTTGGCGCAATAAAGATCCCAGTCCTTGCCGTAGTGCACCGCGCACATGTCGTGGTCGCGCCGTTCGCGGTGGACGAGCAGAATCGTGAAATAGATGATGTAGAAATAGGGCAGCGGGCTTCCGAACAGGCAGGGCAGGCACCACGCCAAACCCATGAGCAGATCGCCCAAATAGTTCATGTGACGCGCGATCCCCCACCAGCCGGATGTCAAAAGCAGCGAGCCGCGCTCGGTCTTGATGAACTCGGCAGGCCTACCCCAGATCGTCCGGCCGGGATTCTTGCGAAACTTGTGCTTCTGGATGTTGGCGCCGCGGAAAATAATGTAGCCGACCGTGTTCAGCAGCACGATTCCGATCGCACCCCACCATGGCAGATCGTGGGTGTGCTCGACGAGGTAGTACGCCTGGATGGTGTAGGTGAACGGCACCCAGACGAGGTCGCCCCAGCAAAGCATCCATCCGAAGTTCTCGTGCTTGATGTCCCATGTCGTCAGGATCGCTTCCTCGTGCAGGTAGTAATCGCAAACGTACCAGAATTGGAACGCACACACGAGTATCATCGGCACCGTGACGAACCCGTGCATTTCGTATTGCTTGGCGGCGAGCGAGAGGTCGAGCACGACCCAGGCGATGAGACCGGGCCGTGCCTCGCAGAACAGCTTCAAGTCGAAACCGGCGATCCGCGGATTAAGCGCCGTACCAAGCCAGAAATCGTACACCGGGTTGTTGGTGATCCGCTCATCTTTCATGCGGAAGCGCTTGCCGTGCCAATACAAGTAGAATGAGAACAGGTACGTGAAAATATTGGCCGTAGTAAGCAGCGCTCCGAACTGATCGGCCAGAATAGCTGGCGGGAAAAGGTTCAGGCCCACCCCGGCGGCGAGAGCCACCCAGGTGAACCACCATGCAAACCAGCCGTTCATCTTGTATTTGAGCCGCGTCCCGTCCGGGAGCGGGGTGCCCTCGACCCATCTGCCGGGCGCATAAATCTGCAGCAGGCCTTGGAAGATCAACCATCCCGCCACGATGGCGACCGAAGTGGCGGTTGGCAGCGGGAAACGGCTCAGCATCTCGACTGACGGCAGGGCCAGGTGGCCTCGATTGAACGCCAGGCAGAACCAAAAGTAGTAGACGAGCGGCGGCAATGTGAACAACATGATGATCGTCATCATCACGTTGCCAAGTGTGGCGGTCGTGCGCGTTGATGTTGGCGTCCCGTCGAGCCTGTCTCGCCGTTCAGGAGCAACCGCAATCATTGTGTTCCTTGCGCACGCATGCGGTGAAAATGCCGGTTTTTCCGCGGCTGCTCGCGCAAACGGGCCAATCGCACCAATGTACCGATTTAGTTCTTGATAGTCGAGCCTCGACCTGATGGTATCGCGCCGCATGAAACCAGGCTAGCCGCGCGTGCGGTCACGCCTCATCGAGACTGGGATGCAAGAGCGACAACGTCCCGCCGACAGCAGCATCGTCGTCCATGCGGACGTGGGCATCATCGGTGCCGGCCCCGCCGGCCTCGCCACGGCGGCGCGTCTCGGCCAACTCGGGGTGGAACGCGTCGTCATTGTCGATCGCCTTGATTCTCCGCGCGACAAGACCTGCGGTAGCGCCATCTCACCAAAGGGATGCGCGGTGCTCGCCGAGCTCGGCCTGAGCGAAGTGGTCGCGCGCGAGTCCTACGCCATCAGCGGGCTTCGGCTGGTCACGCCGCATGGCCACGATGTGGTTGTCTCGAGCCCGCAGGACGTTGCGCTGATCTGCAGCCGACGAACGCTCGACCATTTGTTGTTGCAGCGGGCGCAGGCAATGGGAGCTTTGTTCTTAAGCAATTTTGATGTCAGTTTCCTATTGCAGCGGAGCGACCGGGTCGTGGGTTTCCGCAGCTCGGATGGACGCGAGGTGCGAGTGGACTACACGGTCGTCGCCAATGGGGCACATACGCCGCTTCGCCTGCGAGCGGGGGCCACGCCGGCTCATCCAAGCCATCATGGGCTGGTGGGAGGGCGTCCCGTTTCGTTCTCATCACGTTGAGATGATCTTCGACGAGTCGGTCGCGCCCTATTACGGTTGGCTGTTCCCTGAAACCCCCGGGCGCGTGAACATCGGCATTTGCTACGAAGACCCGGGGCTGGCGCGGAATGCCCGCCAACTGTTCGAGGACTTCCTCGCCAAACATTACCGTGAGCGCCTGGCGGGGGCGCGCCAGGTCGGAACCTGGAAAGGCCACCCCATTTCTTACGCGCCCACGATCAAGCGGTTGACGTCGCCCGGCCGGATCGTCGTCGGCGAAGCCGGGCGCATCACCCATCCGGCCACGGCCGAAGGCATCTATCAGGGAATGCGTTCGGGCATGTTGGCCGCCCAGGCGCTACAGAGCATCTTGCAGCAACGGGCCGACCCCGCTCGGACCTTGCTTGAGTACGAGCGTGCGTGCCGAAAGGCTTTCGCAGCCTCGTTCCGCGGTGCCAGCCTATGGCGGCGGTTCGTCAGCAGCGGGGGGCTCGACGCCATGGTCGGCATGTTGAACCGTCCGATGTCGCGCCGCCTGCTGGCGCGATGCATGGCCCAGATGTGAATCGTCTCTGCCAGACGCGTGGCACAGAGGTGTGCCGATGGCATCGCAAGGAGGCGTTGTGCCGACCTGACGCGTAGTACCACGTTGGGAAGGAGAATGTTGGAACCCAGTTCCCCTCCCCACCGCTCAGCGCCACTAAACTCGAACATTCTCGGCAGTCAGCCCACGGCGCAGAACCCATAGCAGCGTTCTGCGAGCGACTTGTGGACTGCAAAAGTTTCTCGACCGTCGCAAGCATTCTCTGTTTGCCCTCCTTTTCCGTGGTCCGCCACTTCGCGCACACCCGCCAGCCCGACGTGGGGGATGCATCCGAAGCTCCATCTTCGTGGCGACGTGGTGACGTAGGGCTGTCGTCCGGTGTGCCACTTACGGCCGGCGCACGGCGGTGGCTGCACTTGCAGCCGACCGGCATCCCCCTCGCAAGGCAAGTTCTGGCTGGCGATGGCCGGGCTTTACGACTACGGTACCACCTACCGTGTGGTTCCGGGGGGTTTCGGCCGCACATGTCGCTGCCGTGAACGGCACCGATACCATATCGCCCCAGCAAAAGATGACCGTTCGGGCGCGTAGGAAGGCGCACTCATGCGCATCATGGATGGCTCAGGATTAGCCGCGGGGCACACAGCGGATCTAAATCTGCGGCAGGCTGCCTGCTCGGTGGGCCTCGATCCGTCATACTGGTATCCCGTCGAACTTGATTCCGCCCTTCGACGCGGACAAGTCACCGGAATTAGATTCCAGGACACTTCGGTCGCGCTGTTTCGCAATCGCGATGGAGAACTCCATGCGATCGAAGATCGTTGCGCCCACCGTGGTGTCAAGCTCTCACAGGGTTTCGTTGAAGGTTGCAATCTCCGTTGCGGCTATCACGGCTGGACGTACGCGCCAGACGGCAAGCTGTGCAAGATCGAGCACGAGTTATTCGGTAAGAATTTTCCATCGGTGAAGCTCAGAACATTTCCTGTCCAGGTTCGCTACGGACTGATCTGGGTGTTTTTCGGTGACCCGAAGCTCTCGAAGCAAAGACACGTTCCTGAGAATCTCCTGAGCTCGATTCGGAACGGCCGTGGATCTGTATTCCGAGGGTATGCGTCTGGAAGGCCCATCCAACGATGATCGTCAACAACTTCATCGACTTCGACGCATGTCGCGACGTTGCACAACCGGAACTTCTGGACCCGATCTCTGAAAGTGGGCGCCATCACGCAATGCAAAGTCGATTCCGACCGGGTGCTCGTAAGACAGGAAGTCGAGATCGATAAAACGGGTTTGCTTGAGCACGCAGGGCCAGTCCTGAAGACCAACACCGAGGATGCTTGCTACGACTATCCGTATCTCTGGGCGACAGTCGGCGAAGCGTTTGCGCTCTGGACTTTGATGTTGCCGCTCGACAGACATACCACGAAAGTTTTTCTGCTGAGCTTGAGCGATCGTATCAGAATTCCCTTCACTCCCTGGCTTGCGCCATTATGGCTGCAGCGATTCGTCATTCCGTTTTGCTCGCGCTTTCTCGTCGGTCCATTGCTTGATGCCGATGGCTGGTCCGCCGAACTGGAGCAAGAAGGACACGGCGAACATCCCAACGCGCCGACCATCGATCCACACCCCGCAATCCGTCCCTGTTATCAGCTCACGGTCCGGAAGTGGCAGGAGCACCTCGCGAGGGATTCATGAAAGCCGCGCTACCGCCGCTCGTGCCCGGATTGCCCCTTCTTGGCAATGCTCTCGACCTCGTGGGAGATCCGGCTCCATTCCTCGTGAAGAATTACCTTCGCTTCGGGCCGGTTTTTCGCGTCAATGCCGCACACCACCGGCTCCTGGTGGTTGCCGGTCCCGAAGCAAACATTTTCTTCATGAAGGGCGCCGGCGCTCACGCCCTCGAAAATCGGCGGGCATTCGCCGTGATGAAGAAAGAGCTGAACGGGCAGAACCTGATCTTCGCCCAGGACGGTCAGCGCCACCGCGAAGTGCGCCACCTGCTGCGTCCGGCATATTCGCGCGAGATGCTGGATCGGAACCTGCCGAGCATCGGCGAAGCGCTCGAAGTCCGTGATCCGAACCTTTCCAGTCGGGCAAAGCATTCAGCTGCGCCTGCTGATTCAGCGGTTGATCGCGGAACTGTTGTCGCGCTCGGTCCTCGGCCGCAGTCCAGAAAAGATATTTGACGACCTGGTGTTCTTTCAAACGAACTTGATCGAGGCTTTCCTGGGAAATCTTCGCCGCGTGGCGCGTGCGACGCCCGCGCTACCGCAGGGCAAAGGCGGAGCTGTTCGAATTTGCCCGGCAGATCCTTGACGAACATCGGCACACGACGGCCCCGCAAGGCGAACGGACGATTGCGGACATCGTTCTGGCGGGCACAATCGGTGGCGAGCCGTTGTCCGAAAACGATCTTACGGCCTTTACGCTCGGCCCCATCCTGTCAGGTCTCGACACCACGGCGAGCACCTGCTCTTTTCTCATTTACGAGCTGCTGCGCCAGCCGGAAGCTGTTGGAACAGATCAACGCCGAGATCGATGAGACGTTCAGCCATGGCGCGCCGTCTGCTCAAGAACTGCGCAACATGCGGACATTCCGCGGCGCGTTTCTGGAAACTTTGCGGCTGCATCCGGTGGCGCCGGGCATCGTACGCCACGCGGCGGAGCCCTTCGAATTTCAGGGCTATCGGGTCGAAGCGGGCCAGGAAGTTCTGATCGCCATCAGCGTCCCGAATTTCCTCGCGCAGTTTTTTCCGGATCCGGAACGGTTTGACATCGAACGGTACTACCCGCCGCGGCGCGAAGATCGTCAGGACGGCGTTTTCAATCCGTGGGGCGTCGGCCCGCATCTCTGCCTGGGCAACGGGCAGGCAGAGATCATTGTCATGCTTGTCGCCGGAATGCTGCTGCGCTGCGCGCGGCTGGCACTGGACCCGCCGAACTACAAGCTGCGCACCCGCATGGAGCCGGTGCCCGCGCCATCCGGATGCAACGTGAAGATTTCGGAGTTTCGAACTACCGCGCCCCGCGGTCCTCGAACGGAGCGGACGGAACAAATTGCGATGATGCTTCCGACCCTCGACCACAAGGTGCTTGCGGATGTCGCCTCACAGGTTGTCGTCCGACCGTACCCTGCCGGCACCGCGATCATCCGACAGGGCGATGCCGCGGATCGCTTCTTCATCATCCAGGACGGAGAGGTTGACGTCGAAGTTACCTCGGCCGATGGCACCGCGCCGCGCGTCGTGAACCACCTCGGCCGAGGCGACTACTTTGGAGAGATCGGCCTGTTGACCGGATCGACGCGCAACGCCACGGTTCGCACCACGCGCGAAACGCAGGTGATGGAGCTGGACAGAGACGGGTTCATGACCATGATCTCGACCAGCGACCTGACGAGCCAGGAACTGTCGCGTGTGATGCGCCAGCGTGTCATCGCCAACGGGTTCGCTCTTGCTTTGCCGTCGCTCGACGCCCGGCAGGCCGCAAGCCTGGCCGAACGAGTCCAGCATCGGCACTATCACGCCGGGCAAGCCATCGTGCGGCAGGGTGAACCGTCCGACGCGTTCTATCTCTTGACTCGCGGCGCCTGCGAGGTCGTTTGCCGCACGCCAAGCGGAGGAGACGCTGTTATCGGGCAACTCGTGCAGGGCGACTTCTTCGGCGAAACAGGCTTGTTGCGCGGCGTGCCGGACACCGCCACTGTTCGGGCAGGACCTGATGGCGATGCGGAAGTGCTCGCGCTCGACGCCGCGGGTTTCCGCTCCTTGATCCAGGATGTGAAGCTTGCGCATGAGGAGATCGCGAACGTCATGCGGATGCTCCGAGTACGGTAACCGGTCGAACGATCGACGCTCGCGTTGAAGTCTGGATCGCTTGAACAGCGGTCTGCTTGTCGGAATGAGCAGATGCTGCTCGGGTAAGTCTTTGAATTTATGGCGGTCCCGACAGGAGTGTCCCTAAAGCGCTGCTGCTGAACTTACACTTGCAAACCTATTGTTCGGCCGCTTCTGATGCCCAAAAGCAATTTGGCGCATCTGCAACCCCGCCTTATCCTGCCCCCGTTATCTCGCCTAGGCAGGCTCGGAAAATGCAGCGGCGCGCAAGCGCGCACGCTCCCGCGCGCTCAAGCTGGCGGGATTGGTCCGCTCACCGCCGTTGTTTCCCAGGTAAGGCTCTCTTTCCCAGTTCGGGGCGTTTGGCCGTTCGCAGCCGGTACCCAATTTTGAATCAATATTGCTGGCGCCGATGCCAAAAATCCTGATCCAATCGAAGCGCCGACGAGTGTCGAAACGGCACTGGTGACAAAATAATCGGATCATCGCCGCGTTCGGCCGGCGGCGACGACAGATTCCGAACGACCGCGCTGCTCAGCCGAACAAAAAGTCACTCGCATGCAGGCTGTGCACGGACACGCCCTGCAAAGTCACCGCGCTTGGCATCGAGTGTGATCACGGTATCATCGCCGACCTGCTGGGTCGCGGCTTGAACCTGCTGGAAATTCTGGAAAACGCCCCCGTCGAACTCGATGCGGTCGGCGTGGCTGAAATCGGTGACGACGTCGTGCCCGAACCCGGGTCCGAACACGAACGTGTCGCCGCCGTTGCCGCCGGTCAGGCGATCGTCGCCGTCGCCGCCGATCAGGCGGTCCTTGCCGTTGCCGCCAAACAGAAAATCGTTGCCGCCGCGGCCGTCGAGCAGTTCGCCGCCATTGCCGCCGGCGATGATGCCGGAGCCGTTGCCGCCGATGTTGCCGGTGGCGAGCACCATGGCGGTGCCGGCGGCGTTCTGGATGTTCTCGACCGCATGGCCGTTGAAGTGATCGACGATGCGGGCGGTGCCGAGCGGCAGGGTGACGATCAGATCGTTGCCGACTTGCGTCGCGACAATGCCGTGAAGCTGTCGACGAACAGCTTGTCGGCGGTGCCGCTCTCGTCGAAGATCCGAACACTGAATGGCAATGGTTCGTTCAATCCATAGCTGTCATTGCCGGTACCGCCGTTGAGGATATCAACGCCGCCGTGCGGGACTAGCGCGTTGTCCTGCTCGTTGCCGGTGATGACGATCGTATTGCTGCCCAGGCCGCCGTCGAGAATATCGGCCCCGCCGCATACAGCCGACAGCAAAAGCGTGACGGTTGCGGAAGCCGGACGGCTGTGGCTGGCGAGTGGCGAAGCGGCTGACCTGGAGCAGACGCCGCTCGACTACTACCGCCAGCACGTAGATCTGCACATCATCCCGCTGATCGGTGCCGTGAAGCTCTCACAGCTAACGGTGCGCCAATTCGAGGACAAGCTACGTGCGGACCGATCGCCGGTCACGGTGCGTCGGCCAGTCGGCTCCCTGGGCGCCATTCTTTCGGACACGGTGGAGCGCGGCCTTGTGGCTCAGAACGTCGTGCGGTCGATGCGCTCGCGACGGCACCGAGGGAAGGATCTGCGGGCCGACAAGCGCCAGCACGGCTGCTGCCGACGTGCGACAGGAGCCGGGTCTCGATTACTAGATGTTCGGGAACCCTGGCGGATTCGTTTGGGTTCCGTTCGTGAACTGCAAGGTCTCGACGTTCTGCACGAACACCGTCTGCCCGCCGCCGGCCGCGTCGAAGATGATCGTCGTAACCCCGGAGCCGTCCGTCGACTCGCTGACGATGTTGGTCGTGGCTTTGCCCTGAAAAATGACCTTGTCGGCAGTGCCAGCACCGCCGTCCAACGTGTCGTTTTGGCCGGAGTTGGAAGCGAAGTAGATCGTGTCGTTGTCGTTGCCGCCGTTGACCGTGTCGGTTCCGCTGCTGGTTAAGAACACATCGTTGCCGTCGCCGCCGACGAGCGTGTCGTTGCCTGAACCGGTACCGTAGATGCTGTCGTTACCGGTACCGCCGTCAATTGAATAGTTGCCGCTCCCGGACCCGTCGAAGATGTCATCGCCAGCACCGCCAGTCGCGGTCTCGCCGGCCGAGCCTTGGAGATAAGCAAGATCGTTGCCGATACCGCCATCCAGCGTGTAGAGGCCGCCTCCAGCACCGTAAAGCGTGTCGGCGCCGTCATCGCCAGAGAGCGAGTCGTTACCACTGCCGCTGACGTAGAG
This sequence comes from uncultured Alphaproteobacteria bacterium, assembly GCA_963833605.1. Classification (GTDB taxonomy): domain Bacteria; phylum Pseudomonadota; class Alphaproteobacteria; order Rhizobiales; family Xanthobacteraceae; genus JAFAXD01. The sequence continues at coordinate 1,265 of CAWHYZ010000022.1, read as the reverse complement.
CGCATCGTTGCCATCGCCGCCGATCAGCGTCTCGTTGCCGCCGCCGGTGCCATAGATGCTGTCGTTGCCGATGCCGCCATCCATCAGATAGTTGCCGCTGCCGGATCCAAGGAAGAGGTCGTTGCCGGCACCGCCGAAAAGCGAACTGCCGCCAGAGCCGGTTGCATTGAGATAGTCATTGCCGAGCCCACCGCTCATGCTGTAGGCGCCGCTGCCGGCGCCGGTGAGCTGGTCGTTGCCGGCACCGCCGGTCAGGGTATCGTTGTGCGAGCCGCTTGAATAAAGGGAGCTGTCTCCCGTCGCACCGCTGGCATCAAGCACATAGGTGCCGGTGCCCGAAGCCGAAAGCTTGTCGCTGCCGCTGCCGGCACCGCCGATCAAGGTGTCGTTGCCGTTGCCGCTGGCATAGAGGATGTTGTTCCCGGTCCCGCCGTCCAGCAGATAGCTGCCGTCACCCTGAGCCCCGAGCAGATCGTTGCCGGCACCGCCGTAGCCGGATTCCGCTCCAGTGCCCTGGGCGTAGATCTGGTCGTCATTGTTGCCGCCGGCGAGTGAGTGTGCGCCACTACCGGCGCCGATGCCCGTGTCATTGCCATCATCGCCGAACAGAAAAGCCGCGGCCGTACCGCTAGCGTAGAGGGCGTCGTTTCCGGCGCTGCCATGCAACGTATCACTGCCGTTGCCGGTGGCGTAAAGGCTGTCGTTGCCGTTCCAGCCTTCGAGGAAATAGCTCCCGTTGCCGGTACCGTTAAGGAGATCGTTGCCGTCACCGCCGGAGGCGGTCTCCGCCCCGCTGCCCTGCAGATTGATTTGATCGTTGCCGTCGCCGCCGTTGAGCTGATAGGTGCCGCTGCCTTGGCCGACCAGCGTGTCGTCGCCGGCGAGCCCGTCGAGGCTCTGCGCGCCGGCGTTGCTGGCAACGAGCATGTCGTTGCCGCTGGTGCCGACGTCGCTCGAAAAGCTCACGCTGTTGTCGATGCTGGTCGAGGCGAGGCTTGTATTGCTGGCCAGGTCGCGCCGCCGCGCCCGCCGGGATCGATGCCACCACCGTGCCGGTGCCGCTCATCCCGGTGACCGTCACCGTATAGTTCGCGCCGCTGCCGCTAACGTTTGCCACGAGCGTGCCGCCCACCGTCGAGCCGGCGAACGAGATGTCGCTCCCGGTGAACCCGGTCACCGGTTCGCTGAAGGTCACCGTGTAGAGGATCGGACTGAGGTTCGCCGGATCGGTCTGCCCGGCCGCCTGGTTGATCGTCACCGTCGGC
>CAWHYZ010000021.1:0-148554 GCA_963833605.1 uncultured Alphaproteobacteria bacterium | reverse complement strand
GACATCTGGGGTCAAAATCAGCGCGCAGTGGAGTCGCTGCAGGCACTGGCCGACCTACAGCATTTCCAGATCGAAGCCGCCTATCTGTCGCTGACCTCGAATGTGGTGGTCGCGGCGATCCAGGAGGCTTCGCTGCGGGCTCAAATCGATGCAACCCTGCAACTCATCGGTATCAACAACCGGATGCTGAAGAATCCTGCGCGAACGGTTCACCGCGGGCTATGCAAACCGAAGCGATGTTGCCGTGCAGGAGGCAAATCTCGCCCAGGTCGAGGCGACGCTGCCGCCGCTGCGCAAACAGCTCGCCATCCAGCGCGACCTGCTATCGGCCCTTACCGGCGTCCCGCCCAGCCAGGAGCCGCCTGAAATCTTCAAGCTGTCGGCGCTGCGCCTGCCGACCGACCTGCCGCTCAGCCTGCCGTCGCAGCTCATCCAGCAGCGCCCCGACGTGCGATCGGCCGAGGAACAGCTCCATTCGGCGAGCGCCCTTGTCGGCGTCGCGATCGCCAACCAGTTGCCGAACTTCACCATCACTGGCGCGCGCGGTTACACGGCGACCGACCTTGCGGCGCTGGTCAGCTACTTCTCGCACATGAACCTGTTTTGGGCCGTTGCCGGCAACGCCACCCAGACCGTGTTCGACGGCTTCTCGCTGCAGCATCAGAAGCGCGCAGCCGAGGCCGCCTATGATCAAGCGGCGTGGACCTACCGGGCCACGGTGATCGGCGCCTTGCAGAACGTCGCCGACGCGTTGCGGGCGCTGCAGAACGACGCCGATGCGGTACGGGCTGCGCGCGCCTTCGAGCGCGCCTCAAGGGTGAGTCTCGATCTCGCCCAGCAGCAACTGCAGAGCGGCAACATCAACGTGCTGCTGCTGCTCACCCAGCAGCAGGCCTACCAACAGGCCGTTATTGCGCTGGTGCAGGCGCAGGCCAACCGTTTGTCCGATACGGTTGCGCTCTATCAGGCGCTGGGCGGCGGCTGGTGGAACCGGGGCGAACCGCTGCTGGAGAAGAAGTTCGACGTGAGCCGCCAGCAAATGGTACCAGCCGACTTCAAGCTCGGCTGTGGCGACGGTGGGCTGCCGTGCTGATGCTCAGACCAAGTCAGTTGGCGCCGGCGGATCGAGATCCGTAAGAAAACGTGGTGAGTGCAGGGTCCGCCGGAAGCGGTGGCCAGCCCTACAAACTGCTTACCGATTGATATGGGTCGAGAAAATGTCACCGTCGCGATCAAATTCCAACGTTGCGACGCGACCGGTGCGGAGCAAACGCTCCAAGTCGCCCACACGGCCGATCTTTACACCGTTTGCCTTGAGCAAGATATCGCCGCGCTGAAAGCCGAATTGCTGCGCGGGGGTATCCTTGCCGACGTCTGTCACGGCGACGCCCTCCGCATCTTCATCGAGACCCAGTTCTTCTGCCAGGGCGGGTGAAAGATTTGCAACAGTGGCGCCCTGCAATGGCAGGGGCTTTTGGATCCGGGTGCTTTGTCGCGGGATTGTTTCCGGCGCTGGCGCAAGGCTTACATCGACTTCTATTTCGACCCCCTTGCGCAAAACTCCGAGCCGCGCGCGGCCCGGGATGCCTTTCATGGTGAAGCGGTAGTCGAACGCGTTGGGGTCCTCGATCGGTTTGCCCTCGATGGAAGAAATGACATCGTCCGCTTGAAGCCCGCCCTGGGCCGCCGGTCCGTCGGGGATCACAGTCTTGACCAGCGCCCCAGCGCGACGTGGCACCCCCACGCGGGCAGCGCTGCTGCGATCGAGCGGAACCAGCCTGGCGCCAAGCCACGGGCGCCTGACAACGCTGTCGCCTTTGCGTGCCGATGCCAATACGAATGCCACCATGTTGGCCGGCACCGCAAACCCGATGCCTTGCCAGCCTCGGGTCTGGGAAAAGATCGCTGCATTGATGCCGATCAACCGGCCGCGGGAATCGAGGAGGGCACCCCCGGAGCTTCCAGGATTCATGGCCGCGTCTGTCTGGATGTAATATTCGTAATTGTTCAACTGCAGTCCGGTACGACCCACGGCCGATACCACCCCGTGCGTAACGGTTTGGCCGACGGCGTAAGGATTCCCGATCGCAATGACGAGGTCGCCTGCGCGGACTTCATCCGAATTGCCGAGTTGCACGGTGGGCAGATCTTGCGCGCCCTTCATGCGCAAGAGCGCGAGGTCGGTTCGCCGATCCGTAAGCACGATCTCGGCGTCAAACTCGCGTTTGTCGGCAAGCGCGATCTTGATCACCACGTCTCCTTCCAGGCCATGGTTGGCGGTGGCGACGAGGCCGGACGCATCCAAAATCACGCCTGATCCGAAGGAAAAGATCGGCTCTGGCTGGCCTTTCGACCGCTGCGTGCGCGCGCCGCCCTCCTGAGCGGCCATCGCGTAGACGCTGACGATCGCCGGGGAGACGCGTTCGACTAGGGCCGCGTACGACAGGGTTGGGGTCGTATTCGCGCCCTCTGACTCTGTGGCTCGCGAATCCACGCGTACGATGGACAAGATAATCGCGAGGGCTGCAAGAATGCGTAACCAACGCATAAGACCGCTCCGTGAAGCGGCCCGATCATCCGCTTTGATTTGTCAGGCACGCGCAAGCGATAGATGTCAGTCAGGCAGGGGCGAGGCTTTGATCGTGATCAAAAGGAAACGATGATACCGACAGCGCCCAGTCCGGTCCGAACCCCGGAAGCCTGCCGTCAGGGCTTGGCGCTCACAGGCTTGCCGGTCGATTTCGGCGCCTTGGCCGCCTTCTGCTCTTCCTCACGGTGTGTGCGCGAATCGCGCATCATTTCCAGGCAGACCAGAAGCTCCACATAGCTTGGCGATCCGCCCCTGGCGCTGGTCGCAACGCACTGGCTGCGTTCCGCGCTCGGAAACTTCGCCCAATCCTTTTCGAGCTCTTTGCGCGCCGCGGTCTCGCCTGACACGCAGCTCTCCACGGTCCTGCCAGTGCTGCCCGCCAATTTGATGGCAGCGCTGCAAGTGGATTTGATGTCGAGGTTTGGAACGGGATCAGCCGTCTTCAGCACGAGGCTGGTGCCAATCAACAGCATCGAGATCATCATCATTCCAGAACCCTCGCCAACTGGTCGCGCGCGATCATCGTGCCGGCTTCATCCGCGCAGACCGCATTGTGCGCCCTCAATAGGTGCCAAGCAATGCCTTGCGAAAGCGCCCCTTGCACAGGACGCCATCCTTGATCGGAATCGAAATTGGCACACGCTCCGGGTCAACCTTGATCACCGCCAAGTAAGGCCCTGCCATGCTGTGGGTGCGCGCGAACGCCGCAGCGAGATCTTCGGATCGGCGCACGAGCGCGGTATGCGCGAAGCGGCATACCGCGGCGAGGGCCGCAATGTCGATCCCGTGGGCCGTATGGCTCAGCTGCCCGCCGGTTTCGCCAAAGCGCTCGTTGTCGAACACGAAAATCGACAGGTTGCGCGGTTGCTTGATTCCGATGGTCGCGAGAATACCGACGTTCATCATCAACTCGGCATCGCCGGTGACCACGACCACTGCGCGTTCCGGCTGCGCCAGCGCGAGCCCCAGCCCGATCGGGGTGGCAGATCCCATCGCGCCGACCAGATAGAAATTGAGGTCGCGGTCCTTGGCGCTGGAAACATCCGATACCGGCGAGCCAAGCCCGCACACGATCAGCTCATCGCCAACCTGGTCCATCAGGGCACGGGCGACCCCTTTGCGCGGCAGGACGTTCGCCATGTTGCCCTCACATGTCCTTTGCGCCAACCAGCCGTTGCGAGAGCAGCACCGCCACCGCGGCATCACTGCGCCACGCCATCTTCAATCCTTCGGACACCATGGCAAGCGCATCCTCCGGGTGGGTGGCGCGAAACACGGTGAAGCCGGCCAGCTCGAGCATCTCCTGAGTCGTGCTCCCCATGGGAATCTGCCAGGGATTGCCTTCGCCGAATTCGCCGCGCATGGTCACAAGCACGAAGAATGGAAAGCGGCAGTTGGTGACCAGAGAGAACGTGTTGATGCAGTTGCCGACGCCACTGCTCTGGATCATCAGCACGGCGCGCTTGCCGCCGAGCCAGGAGCCGCAGCAGATGCCGACGCCTTCTTCCTCGGTGGTGAGCATGATCGCGCGATCCGCATTGCCGGCGTTGGCGCGCCGAATGAAGGAATCAAGGCCGGCGTCAGGCAGATAGCAGAAGACCTCGACCCCAGCGCGCTCAAATGCGTCAAAGACGTGCTCGCGCCAGTCGGAGTTGCCAGCGGCGCTTGAACGATCTGCCATGAGGGATTTTCTTTCCGGCTGTTAAGCGCGTGGCGGGACTGCATCGGCGCGTCGCGGTGCAAGCTTTGGCGCGAATATACCGTCCGGACACGCGAGCGAGAATAGCGACGGCCGAGATCGCGGGTCAGATCTCGCTAAAATCCACCGCTCACATAGGATCCCGGGAAACGGCGCAGCTGCGCGCGAATGTTCGGGTCCGGATCACGACCCACGTAGGCGCCGTCGATCGCGACGACACTGGGATCCGCCGCGCTGTAGCCCATGTATGGATCATGCGAGGGCGCGTTGCCGCGCGGCGCATGAGGCGCAGTCAGCGGTCGGGCGAGCGCAGGCGATGCCGCAAGGAAGGTAAAAGCAAGCGCGGTTATGATCCTGATCATCGCAGCCTCGCTTCGAGACGTTGCTGGGATGGCAAACGATGTGGTTGCTGATTGCCGAAAAGGCAAGACGCCCGAAGGGTTGCGGAGCGCAACAGCTTTCAACCGGGGCCGTACCGATCAAATTTGAGTGTGCGCGTGCTAGGTGGCTCGCCCGGAGAGAGGAGAGCGGAAACGGTCGGCCGACCGCGCTCGTGCTTTGGCGGCTTCGACCTCACGATCGCGCGGCGGAGTGTTCGTCACGAGCGAGTGCAGCAATTCGTGCGCCGCCTCGTACACCTGATCGACGGCACGATTGAACGCAAGTTCATTTGCCTTGGAGGGCCGCGCGAACCCGCTCAATTTGCGCACGAATTGCAGGGCCGACGCCCGAATCTCCTCGTGGGTGGCGGGCGGCTCGAAGTTATGCAGGGTCTTGATGCTGCGACACATGACGCTGCTCCTGAATGCTTTTGCGATCCTGCCGCCGTGACGCGACTGACCGGCTCGGTGAGGCAAACCAAGGGGGACGGTGGCATAGGGCGAGCGCCAGGATCAAGTGTGTGGACTTGGGACCTCTACGGCTTCTCGGTGACCAGCAGCACGGTCTCGATGTCGTTTTCGAGGAATGGTGCGCAGCGGACGAAATCCCACGGCCTGTGAGCATCGCAACGCCGCAGTGTTGGCAAGCTCGTGGCCAATATAGGCGCGCGTTTCCCCGGCGTAATGCGCGAACGCGACCTGGTGCAGATACTTGCGCAGCGCTGCTTGGCCAAACCCCCGGTGAAGATAGGCCGGATCACCGATGAACAAGTCGATGCTGATCCCGTCCGTGACCTCGATCAGTTCGGCCCATTCCGGGTAGTCGATGTTGCGGTAGCACTGCAGATACGCGAACGGCGCGCCTCGACTGAGCGCCAAGTGGCTGTTGGTCGCCTCCTCTCCGCGGATGACGGGCCCGTACTCGAATGTGACGTCCGTAACGGTGATAGGCGTCTTCTGATAGAAAGCGCGCACATGCGGCTCGGCGAGCCACGCGGTGAGCATCAGCAAGTCCGACGACGCGATCGGACGGAAGGTGATGTCGTGCGGTGCGGGAGGGTTCACGACTGTCTAGGTTGACGGTTACGCCATTGCCTCGGGTGACGTGTCGAAACTTCGTGCCCAATCGTCGCCTGTTCCGGCGAGAGTTATCGAGATTCTGCTGTGGCGATTAACAGTAAACCGTGCGTGAGCGGATCGACTTCGGATTTGGAAGTCTCTCGAAATAAGGAAGACGCCCACGTCCGCCGTCGACCGGGCAAGGCGGCGCGCCGAGGAGGTTGGACCTAACCGGTGGTCTTCCTACTGGCGGTCCACGTCGCCGCGAACGCTGCCAAACCCGAGGGCGAGCCACGCAACCCAGACGCCGGTACACAAGACCGTCGTGGCGCAACCGACCCAAATTACCATGTGCTCAAGCATGATCGCCCCCGCAGGGAATTCCGTATCAAACCGTCGGAACCGTCCGCTAGTGCAGGGCTGCAACACCAATGAACAATAAGCCGAAACCACCGCATCCCAGGATGCTTCCCAGAGGCGAATGTTGCGAGGCAACAACCACTCAGAAAGGAGATAAGTCTTTGATTCATTTGGTCGGAGCGCCGAGATTTGAACTCGGGACCCCCAGTCCCCCAGACTGGTGCGCTAACCGGGCTGCGCTACGCTCCGAACGGCCGCGGACTATAGTGACCGTACCCGCACCACGCAACCAAGCGCTGACGCCGCGGCGCCGGTAGCGCAACTAAACCCCGATCGCAGCGGCCGGTCACGACCACAAGGAAGGCAAGGCCACAACGTGAGCAGCGTCGGGAAACTCATGAGCAGGGCCCGGCTGGAGGCGCTTTCCGCCACCCGCGCACACGTGTTCTTGCGCGCCAACCAACGTCCCGCCGGGGTCATCCTGCGCGTGCAGCGGGTGCGCCCGCCACGCCCAGACCGGTTTCAGCCTAACCGCGCCATGGAGATCACGCCCGACTATTTGGACGCCGTGATCACGAAGCTGCGCCGGCGCAATATGGAAATCGTGTCGCTCGACGAAATGCTTCGGCGTTTGATCGAGGGCGATCCCCGGGGAGGGGTATGTTTCGCCTGCGATGGCGGCTATGTGGACCATGCCGAATGGGTGCATCCGATCTTCCGCAAGCACGCTGCGCCGTTTGCTGCGTTCGTCCCAACCAGCTTTGCCGACCGGATCGGCGAATTGTGGTGGCTCGTGCTCGAGGCGGTGATCGGCAAGACCGACCAACTGGCGCTCGTGCTGGACGGAACGGACGAGCGCTTCGACTGCCGGACTGCCAGCGAAAAGGCCCGACTGTTTGAAGCCTTATCGTCCTGGCTGTGGGCGCGCCCTACAAACGACGATATCAGCCGTTGCGTTCACGATCTTGCTGGGCGCTATGAGGTCGACATGGCCGCGCTCTGTGAGGACACGTGCATGGGCTGGGACGAGATTGCCGCCCTGGCAGCTGACCCGCTGATCACCATTGGGGCACAGACGATCAATCATCCGATCCTGGCAAAGCTGCCAGAGGCGAAGGTACGATCCGAACTCGCCTTGAGCCGCGCCGTGATTGAAACTGCGATCGGCATGCGCCCTGATCATCTCGCCTACCCATTCGGCGACGATCGCGCGGTCGGGCCGCGCGAGTTTGCCATCGCGGCCGAACTCGGGTTCAAGAGCGCGCTGACCAGCCGTCCTGGCGTATTGGGCGCCCGACATCGCACTGAACTGACGGCGCTGCCGCGCGTGACACTCGATGGCGAATTCCAGCGACTGCGGTACCTGCCGGCGCTGCTGGCTGGAATCGGATGACGGAAAACAAACTCCTGTAGACAGAGAAGAATGGCTTCATCTGTCATCTGCCCTCCGGTCGTGACATCCAACTGATCAGCGGCATCGCGGGCAGTACCCAGCCGACACCCGCGATCACATAGTACGCGATTTCGAGCAACCGGTTGCTGGAAAGCGCAAGCATCTGCGCAAATCCCATGGCGAGCAGCGCCCAGATACTGACGAGCGCAAGGAGGGCGACGGTTCCGATCAGCTTGCGGGTGCGGATACGCATCGGGCCTTGAATTTGGTCGCATTGCGGCATGTGGCTTCGCCCTATATGGTCCCGCCAGCATGTCGTCAGCAAGCGATAACCGCGCGCGCTTACTACGTCTCTGGCTTTGGGCAGTGGCGGGCCTTGTCATTGCGCTGGTGCTGGTCGGCGGCGTCACGCGTTTGACCGAGTCCGGTTTGTCGATCGTCGAGTGGCGGCCGGTTACGGGCGTGCTTCCCCGCTCACCGATGCAGCCTGGCAAACCGAATTTCAAAAATATCAGACCATCCCGCAATACGTGCAACGCAACGCCGGCATGAGCGTCGATGCGTTCAAGACCATCTACTGGTGGGAGTGGACGCATCGTCTGCTGGGGCGGTTGGTCGGTGCAGCGTTTCTGCTGCCGTTTGTTTTTTTCCTGTGGCGAGGTTGGGTTGAACCGGGATTGCGCAGCCGGTTGTGGTTGATCTTCAGCCTTGGTGCGCTGCAAGGCGGGGTTGGCTGGTGGATGGTGGCGTCCGGGCTCGCCGGGCGGACCGAGGTGTCGCAATATCGCCTCGCGACGCACCTGCTGCTGGCATGTTTGATCCTGGCCGCCTTGGTGTGGACCGCGCGGCGTCTGGCGCCACAGATCGAAGCGGTGCCCTTTCGTCTACGCGGCACGGCGATCGTGCTTGGTGGTGCTGGTGTTGCTGCAGATCTATCTGGGAGCGCTTGTGGCCGGCCTGCACGCTGGGTTGATCTACAACACTTGGCCGTTGATCGACGGCCGCCTGGTGCCGGAGGCAGGCCAGCTATGGTTCGAAACGCCGCCGTGGCGCAATTTCTTTGAGAACGCGCTCACCGTCCAGTTCGATCATCGCATGGTTGCATATCTGCTGTGCGCCGGCGCGGTTGCTCATGCAATCGATGCGATTGCGACGCGGGCAGCCGCGCGCTCGGCGCTGGTGCTAGTGGGCGCAGTGGCGCTACAAGCGCTATTTGGCATTGTGACACTCCTCAACAGCGCACCGATCGAACTCGCGCTGCTGCATCAGGCCATGGCGGTTGCTGTGCTCACGATCGCGGTGTCACACGCCGCGTCGCTGAGCGGGGTACGCCAAGCTGTCGCTACGGTTCTGAGATCGGCGCAGGCAGCACATTAGGATCATGCGCAAGCCGGTCACGATCATTGCCCTTTTCATCATGGTTGCGCTCGCCGGAAACGCGTACGCGCAGCAATATCCGACACATCTCATCCACATGGTGCATGGCTTTCCACCGGGCGGAAACGTCGACGTGATCGCGCGGATCATGGCCCAGGAAATGTCGAACGGGCTCGGCCAGCCGATCGTCGTCGAGAGCAAGGCGGGCGCAGTCGGCAGTGTCGCAGCCGAGGCGGTCGCCCGGGCGGAACCTGACGGCTACACGGTGCTGCTCGTGCCGAGCGCCCATGCGGTTACCGGGGCGATCTACAAATCGTTGAAATACAAGCCGCTGGACGATTTCGATTGGATTTCGACGGTGAGCTTCTATCCGTTCATTGTTTGCGTTCGCAAGGACTCGAAGTTTCATACGCTCGTAGAATTGTTGACCGCAGCGCGCACCAAGGCCGAAGCCGTGTCGTTCGGCTCATCCGGGCTGGGCACGATCCAGCACATGACCGCCGAGTTGCTCGGCAACGCCACTAAGGTCAAATTCCTGCAGGTTCACTACCGCGGCGAAGCACTGGCCGCGACAGGACTTCTGACCGGCGACATCGATTTCCTGATTTCGACGCCGACGGTCGCGGTCACCCATATCGCGTCGGGAGAATTTCGCGCGCTCGGCGTCACCAGCCGAACCCGCTGGAGCCAACTGCCCAATGTGCCGACGCTCGACGAGGCCGGCGTTCCCGGCTTCGAGATGACGTCGTGGTCGGGGCTCGCCACGACGGCGGGTACGCCCGGGCCGATCATCGCTCGGCTCAATACTGAGGTGCGCCGCGCGATCGAGGTGCCACAGGTCAAGTCAAGGCTGGAAAGCCTCGGAGGCGATGTCCGCGCGATGTCGCCGGAAGAGATGCGGACGCTGGTCGCAAGCCAGCTCGCGTTGTGGTCGCGCGTCGCACGCGAGCAGAATATTCAGGTGGAATGAAAGGTGTAGGTTGGGTTGAGCGTCAGCGAAGCCCGCCGGCTGCATTGGCGGGTTTCGCAAGAGCTCAGCCCGTGCTCCACGAGCGGCACGATCACCCGGCGTTCAGCGCTTGATCGAGGTCGGCAATGATATCCTCCTTGTCCTCGATGCCGATCGAGAGCCGTACCACGTCAGGGCCGGCGCCGGCTTGCACCTTCTGGGCGTCGGTCAGCTGCTTGTGCGTAGTCGAAGCCGGATGAATGATCAGCGAGCGCGTGTCGCCGATGTTGGCGAGGTGAGAGAACAGCTTCACGTTCGCCACCAGTTTGGTGCCGGCTTCGTATCCGCCCTTGAGCCCGAAAGTGAACACCGCACCGGCCCCTTTGGGGACGTACTTCTTGGCGAGGTTGTGGTAGCGGTCGCCCGGCAGGCCCGGATAGCTGACCCAGGCGATCTTGGAATGGCTGGCGAGCCACTGGGCAACGGCAAGCGCGTTGTCGCAATGGCGTTGGATACGCAGCGGCAGGGTTTCGATGCCGGTCAAAATCAGGAATGCGTTGAATGGCGACAGCGCCGGCCCGATGTCGCGCAGCCCCAGCACCCGGCAGGCAATTGCAAAGGCGAAATTGCCGAACGTCTCGTGCAGCACGATGCCGTTATATTCGGGACGCGGCTCGCACAGCATGGGGTAGCGTTTCTCGCGTGACCAGTTGAACGTTCCCGCATCTACGATCAGTCCGCCGATGGAATTTCCATGGCCGCCGAGAAACTTGGTCAGCGAATGCACGATGATATCGGCACCGTAATCGATCGGCCGGCACAGATAGGGGGTAGCGAGCGTGTTGTCGACGATCAGCGGCACGCCGGCGCGTTTGGCGATGGCCGCGACCGCCTCGATGTCGGTGATGACGCCGCCCGGATTGGCGATCAACTCGATGAAGATCGCGCGCGTCTTCGGCGACACCGCGCGCTCGAACGTCGAGATGTCGTCGGGATCGGCCCATACCACCTGCCAGCCGAAATTCTTGAACGCGTGGTTGAACTGGTTGATCGAGCCGCCATAGAGTTTTTTGGAGGCGACGAACTCGTCACCGGGACGCATCAACGTGTGCATCACGATGACCTGCGCGGCATGGCCGGAGGCCACGGCCAGGCCGGCGGTGCCGCCTTCCAGCGCTGCAACGCGCTCTTCCAGCACCGCGTTGGTAGGGTTGCCGATGCGCGTATAGATATTGCCAAAGGTCTGCAGCCCGAACAGCGAGGCGGCGTGATCGACATCCTCGAACACAAACGACGTGGTCTGATAAATCGGGGTCGCGCGCGCGCCGGTCGTTGGGTCGGGTTGCGCGCCGGCATGGACAGCAAGCGTCGCAAACCCTGGAATACGGTCAGTCATGGCAGGCCCTCGCAACGGCATTGAGCGCCGGCGGACCGGCCGGTTGGGTTTATCGGACGCGGGCGAAGCGTCAAGCTGGTGTAAACCAATTCGAAGTTGGCACTGCCGAGGATTGCACCTCTATTTAATTGCCTCCGCGTGCTCGGCGCGCTCCGCGGCCGTGGTCGCCCCGCCCGCCGTGGTGGCGCGATCGAGCGCCATGCGCTGGATGCCACCGCCAAGGATCTTGGCCCGCTTCGAGGTCAGTGTGCGGGTGTTGACCCCCATCCACGCGATTTCGGACGACAGGCGGCCGTATTCGATCTTGGGGCAGCGGTTCATGACCACCTTGAGCCCGTTGGCCTCGGCGAGCCGAGCTGCCTCGTCGCTGCGCACGCCGAGTTGCATCCAGATCACGCGCGGACGCGGGTTCATCGCCAGCGCCTCTTCAACGATGCCGAGCGCGTGCTGCGAGGCGCGGAAAATGTCGACCATATCGACCGGCTCCGGAATGTCGCTGAGCTTGGCGTAGACTTTCTGTCCGAGCAGCTCGCTTCCGGCGAGGCCGGGGTTGACCGGGATCATGTGGTAGCGGCGTTCGAGCAGATATTTGAACGCAAAGTAGCTCGGTCGGCTGACATTTGCCGATACGCCGACCATGGCGATCGTCTTCGCCGTGTTGAGGATGCCGCGAATATAGCCGTCGTCGTAGCGATCATGGTTCATGCGCCCACCATAAGGATGGAACGGCCGGCGGAGAAGGCCTGGCCACGCAGCGCAACGGAGCGTGATCAGCCGTCGTCCCAGTTCGGTTCACGCTTGTCGAGAAATGCGCCGATCCCCTCGAGGGAATCGCGCATCATCATGTTCTCGACCATGACGGCCGACGCATGCCGATAGGCATCCGCGAGCGGCATCTCGATCTGTTCGTAAAACGCACGCTTGCCGATCTTGACCGTAGCGGTTGCCTTTTCCGCGATCTGACGTGCGAGCGCGATCGCCGCTTCGTGCTCGTTTCCGGGCGCCACCACGCGGTTGACGAGACCAATCCGCCGCGCTTCCTCGGCCGAAATGGTGTCACCGGTCAAAAGCATTTCCATCGCATGCTTGCGCGCAACGTTGCGGGAGAGCGCAACCATCGGGGTCGAGCAAAACAAGCCGATGTGAACTCCGGGCGTGCAGAACCCGGCCGCGGTGGAAGCCACAGCAAGGTCGCAGGTCGCCACCAACTGGCAGCCGGCTGCTGTCGCGGAGCCCCCGACCGCTGCGATGACCGGTTGGGGCAGGCGGACGATCGCCTGCATGACGGCGCTGCATTGGTCCATGAGCTGCGCGAAATAAGCACGGCCGCCGTCGGCGTCGGCGCGGCGTGCGGTGAGTTCGCGCATGTCGTGGCCGGCGCAGAAGGCCGGGCCGTTGGCACCGAGCACGACCGCGCGCGAACGGCGGTCGTCGGCGATGGCGGCGAGCTCCTCGGCCAGCGCGCTCAACAGATCTTCGGAGAGACTATTGCGCGCCTGTGGGCGATTGAGGGTCAGAATTGCGATCGGCCCTTCGTTCTCGCGCAGGAGAACCGTGTTGGTAGACACTCGGCGGATCGCAGGAGCTTGCATCGAAGCAGGCCTTTCGCGGCCAATGTAGCCCGGATTACATTGGGGTTCCAACCGGGCTCCATGCCCGGATGACGGGGGATGAAGCATGCAGCCACCGCTGTTGACCGCGGCAGACTTGCAAGCACGGCTATCGGTCGAATTTCCACAAAGGTTCAAGGGTGAGGGCGGGCTTGCGATTCTCGACACGTGGCATGGCGGCTGCCGAGTCCAGCTCGGCTTTGCGTCGAAGATGCTTCGTCCCGGCGGTACGATTTCGGGCCCCGCCATGATGATGCTGGCGGATGTAGCGATGTATGTCGCCGTCCTTGCCTCGATCGGGTGGAAGCCGCTTGCAGTCACGACCAATCTCAACATCAATTTTCTGAAGAAACCGGAATCGGCGCCGCTCATCGCCGAGTGCCGGTTGATCAAGCTCGGGCAGCGGCTGGCGGTCGGCGAGGTGGGAATCCGCTCCGAGGGCGAAGAGGACATGGTTGCTCACGCGACTTCGACCTATTCCATCCCTCCCTAAATCGTGGTTATATGCTACCGTTAATTTAATGTTTTGATCCCACTGCATATTTATTGCGACGGCGGCGTTGACCCGGAATGGCCGGCGGTATAGAAGCCCGCCCAACGCGCTTCGCGCGCATGCTCGAACTCCGGATCAAAGCAATGAAAACCTATTCGGCAAAGCCCGCCGAGGTGGAGAAGAAGTGGGTCGTGATCGATGCCGATGGCCTGGTCGTCGGTCGGCTCGCCTCGCTTGTCGCCCTGCGGCTGCGCGGCAAGCACAAGGCTACGTTCACGCCGCATGTCGACTGCGGGGACAACGTCATCATCATCAATGCCGCCAAAGCGGTGCTGACCGGACGCAAGCTGCAGAACAAGGTTTACTACCATCACACGGGATACATTGGTGGCATCAAGGAGCGCACCGCGAAGTCGATCATGGAAGGTCGTTTTCCGGAACGCATCGTCGAAAAGGCGGTTGAGCGCATGCTGCCGGAAGGCCCGCTCGGTCGCCGCCAGTTCGCCAACCTGCGGGTCTACCCGGGCGCTGAACATCCGCATGCGGCGCAGAACCCCGAGCAGATCGACATCGCGGCGATGAACCGCAAGAATTCCAGGAGTGCCTGATCATGGCCGAGACCATGCAATCGCTCGACCAGCTGTCGACATTGAAGCCGGCCGCGCCGGAAGTGGTGAAATACGTCCAGAAACTTGACAAGCAGGGCAGGGCCTACGCCACCGGCAAACGCAAGGATGCGGTCGCACGGGTGTGGATCAAGCCCGGCGCCGGCAAGATTCTGATCAACGACACGGCGATTGAGTCCTACTTCGCTCGGCCGGTGTTGCGGATGCTGATCCAGCAGCCGCTGGTCTCCTCGAACCGCAACGGCCAATATGACGTGGTATGCACGGTGTCCGGCGGCGGATTGTCGGGGCAGGCCGGTGCGGTGCGCCACGGCCTCTCGAAGGCGCTGACGAACTTCGAGCCGGATCTGCGCAGCGTGCTCAAGCGCGGCGGCTTCCTGACCCGGGACTCGCGCGTCGTCGAGCGCAAGAAGTACGGCAAGGCCAAGGCCCGCCGGTCGTTCCAGTTCTCCAAGCGGTGACCTATTCGGCGGGCGCAACCGTTCGCCCGCGTAGCCGCCGCCACAAGCGGCCGTCGATGGCCGCGAGGCCGAGCGCGATGAGCGCCATGCCAGCGATGTGGCGCGGTTCCAGCCGCTCGCCCAGGACAGCGACGCCGAGCACGATCGCGACCGCAGGCATCAGGAACGTGACCAGCATCAGGTTGGTCGCTCCCGCGGTCGCGATCAGCCGGAAGTAAAGCAGGTAAGCGAGCGCAGTTCCGGCAATCGCGAGGCCAGCGATCGCGAGAATTGCACCTGGGCTCGGCGCCGCCAGAGTCCAGGGCTGATCGAAGACCAACATCAGTGGCAGGGTCACGACGGCTGAGACAGTCAGCAATCCAGTTGAGCTGGCGAGCGGCGAAACGCCGGTCGCGCTGAACCGACGGGCGATCACGCCACCGCCCGCATACGACAAAGCAGCCGCGAGAATTGCAAGCTCACCTGCGAGGCTCGAGTCAAAAGCTGAGAGCGATGGCCCAATCATGACGGCGACGCCCGCTAATCCGACAATGACTCCGATGATGCGGGCACCGGTCAGCTTCTCGTCGATGGTTGCAACATGCGCGAGCAGCAATGTGAAGAATGGAGTCGTGGCGTTGAGCACGGACGCGACGCCACTCGGTATGCGAGTCTGACCCCATACCAATAGTGTGAACGGGATGATGTTGTTGACCGCACTCATCAGCGCGAACGCAAACCAGGCGCGCGGCTCGGTCGGCATGCGGATGCCGATGATCGCGATGATCGCATAGAGCGTGAGCGCCGCCATCGCGACGCGTAGGAAGACGATCGTCAGCGGCGGCAGTTCCTTCACCGCTATTGCGGTAAAGAAGAACGAGCCGCCCCACAGAATGGAGAGCACGAGCAACATGGCCCATTCGCGGGCATTCATGACGCGGTTGACGGATGTCATCGGGTCCATGCGCTGACGTTGACGTGCGAAGATGCGGTGAGATTGGGAAGCCGACGCGGAGATGGCGCGGCGCATGTCCGAGGGATATTTGACGCCGGACTACGACCTCGATGAGCTTGCAAAATATCCACCCGGCTCGCTCGCGCGCACCTACGCGCGGCAGATGCAGCTGCAGAACCTCAAGTCGCACTTCTATCCCGACCTGCCGGTCGACCACGAAGAAAACTATTGCATCATGCACATGCGCAAAACGCACGACTTGCACCACGTTGTCGCCGGTTTTGCCATGAATGACCCCGGCGAGGCGGGGTGTGATCGCGGGGAGCGCCTGTCAGTTCGGCGCTCGGCCTATGTGTTGATCGACCTCGCGGTGATGGCGCTGACGATAATCGGCCTGCCGATGGGTCGTTCGTGCAAACCCCCGATCGGCGTCAAGTGGGAAGACGGCTGCGAAAAGCCAGGCTCGCGCTGGCGCGCGGAACTGGCGATCACGCCGGTCGCGACCGGGGAAGCAAGCTGGTACGACGCGGTTCCCGGAATGTGGGCATAGATTGGCGCTGCCTGGGGCCGTTTGAAATCCATCGGGCGAGCCTCGGTTAGCGGTTTGCTAACCTTGCAAACCAAAAGCACCCGCTGCCCTTAATCCCGCATTTAGTTCTGCGGCCCGATCCTTTGGCCGGATCAACCCGAGGATTGCTCATGAGTGACGAGCGGCTGGCGCTCCCCGCGGCGGCGACACTGGCGCAGGCGGTTGCGATCAATGCCCCGGCGCCGCCGTTAGCCCCGATGGATTTGCCGGAGCGCCCCAAAGTACTGCGGCCAGCGGTGGTCACCACTACCCGAGATCACGCGCTGGGGCCCGACCGATCAGTGGCCCTCGATGACGTCGCAATTCCCATTCCGGAAGCCGCTCCGTCCTGGGCTCACGACAGCAGCCACGGCGGCTTTACGGGCCGCGAGGACACAGAATTTGTCTGGCACACCCGGCCGGACATGACGTTCAAACGCCGGCGCAAGCGCGCGGCCGGCCCAAGCCCACGAGCCGGCCAGCAACTGCGCGCCGTGCTCTTCACCGGCGCCCTGTTGACAACATTTGCACTCGGATGGATCGGCGGTGCGACCTGGCATCGCATGTTCGAGCAGGCCACGATAGCTTCGCTGGTCAAACAGAAACTCTCGACGCGCGTGGACTCGCGCAACACATCCGAGCCGGGCCGCGGCGCGGGCGCAACAGCACCAAGTATTCGTAAACTCTCCTCAGCGCCGGCGAGCAGGCCTGAGCGTGTGACGGCGGTTGCGGTCCCGAGCGAGACGCGGGATTTGCCGCATCTGGTACCGGTGCCGGAAACAAGGCCAACCACCATCGAAGGCTGGTCGGTGCGTGAGGTCACGGGCAGCACCGCCGTACTGGAGGGACCCGACGGCATCTGGCGGGTCGCGCGCGGCGATATCGTGCCGGGCGTGGGGCGCGTCGATTCGATCGTGCGATGGGGCAACTATTGGCTGGTTGCAACCACCCGGGGCCTGATCGCGACCGAGTGACGCGGTCGCCATGCCATCAGCTAATGGGTCGCCGCAGGCGTGAGCCCGAGCGACGTTGCGATGATGCGAAACACGCGAGTGTTGTCGATGCGCCCGTGGAACATTTCGGCGCCCGGTCCCATGGCAGTCAGGATAACGTCGTCGGCCGAATGCACCCCCGCGTTGGCGTTGAACGGCAAGTTGCCAGTGCGGCGCGCCGCCCCCGGAGTTGTGCAGTATTTTTCATTGGCCACGAAGGTGTCTTTCGACGCGCCGGCGACCGCCGGAACATTCTCTCCGTCGAGATGGGGTCGCCCCGTGTCGCAATAGTCGGGGAAGGCGGCGAACGCGAACGCCAGTCGACGCGACACGTCAACCTTTTCCGGATAGCCGTTGGCGTCCGCGGCCGGATAGTTCGGGTTGAGGGATTCCGCGTAGGTGCCGAGCTTGTCGCGCAGGAGCTGGCCGGGCCGGTCGTCGACATAGGTGCCGACGATCGACACCGGATGGGTGTGGTCGGCGACCACGATGATCAGCGTGTCGTCGTGCTTGATGGCGAAATCCTTGGCGAGTTTGACCGCGTTGTCGAGCATGATCGTGTCGTAGACGGCGCGTTCCCAGTCGAGCGAGTGGCTGTATTTGTCGATGCGCCCGGACTCGACCATGAGTACGAAGCCTTGCTGGTTCGTTGACAGGATATCGAGCGCAACCCGCACCTGGTCGGTGAGATCGGGTTGGTCGGGGAATTTGTCCACTGTGCCCTGCTTGAGAAAAAACCGGTCAAGCGCGCCGTCGATGTTGCTGGTGTTGAACAGGCCGAGCACCTTATCGGCGCCTCGCGCCGCGTCGAGCTCGGTCTTGCTCGACACGAATTTGTACCCTGCTTCCTCAAACTTCTTGATGTAGTTGACCTCATCGGTGCGCTTGCTTCCGGGGGTCGATTTGGCCAGGAAATTCGGCGAGCCGCCGCCCAGGATCACCTCCGGCTTCACGTCGTAGAACATCTTGACGATGTCGTTGTAATCGGCGCGGCGGCGCGTGTGTGCCACCATGGCGGCCGGTGTGGCGTCCTCAATCTCGGTGTTGGTAACGATGCCGACCGCAAGGCCGCGGCCGCGCTTGACCAACTCGGAAATGTTCTCGACCCGCGGGTGATCCAAGTTACCCTTGCTCAGCGAGCAATAGACGCCCATGGCGTTGACGCAGGATTTATGACCGGTGGTGTAGGCGCTCATGCTGTTCGCACTGTCGGTGACGATCGCGTCGCTGCCGGAGGTCGATACCAGCGCCATGTGCGGCATGTCGTCGATCGCGAGGTCGCCGCCATAGCGCCCTTGCACAAGGCCTTTGGCGAGCACGCGTGCGGCGGTTCGATGCGCGACCGAAAGCCCGTCGCCGATGAAAAGGATCACGTTTTTGGCCTTCGGGCTGCCGTCGGTGCTGTAGATCTCCCAGTTCACCCGCGCGCTGCGCTCACCGGCGATAGCTTCGACCGTGTAGGCACCGGGTTTGGCCAGCGCGACGCCGCGGATCCAGTAGGCTGAATGAGAGCCGCCGTCCTCATGCTCGACAAAGCTGGCGGGCCGGTCGAGGAGCGCGGCGGCATCCTCGCCATTGATGGTGACCCGCACGGCTGATTGCGCCGGCGCGCCCGGAAACTCGACCTTGAGGTCGAATTTGGCGCCCGCAAGAATTTCGGCTTTGTCGAGTGGGTAAATCGTTTGTGCATGAGCAGATAGGGTCGCTGCGCACAGCAACGCCGCGCTGGCAACCGCAAGCGACCGATGCATGACTGTCTCCCTGGCGTGAGGATGGGGCTGCTCGTAGCCTTCCCAAATGACAGTTGCGTGACGAGCGCGGCGCTCGGCCAAGAAAAGGGCGCCCGCGGGCGCCCTGGAAAGTGGATCGCGTGGTCCGCGATCTTGGGGGGAGATCCTAACGCAACCGTTTCCGGGCCGTGCTCCCGTCGGAAAACCTAGACGAGCCCGAGGGCGTGCGTTTGAGGAACCGGCTTACGCCGAATAGTACATCTCGAACTCGACCGGGTGCGGAGTGTGCTCGAACCGGATCACCTCGGTCATCTTCAGCTCAATATAGCTGTCGATGAAGTCGTCGTCGAAGACGCCGCCGGCGGTGAGGAATGCGCGGTCCTTGTTCAGTTCTTCGAGCGCTTGGCGCAACGACCCGCATACTGTCGGAATCTTCTCCAGCTCCTTGGGCGGCAGGTCGTAGAGATCCTTGTCGATCGCTTCACCCGGATCGAGCTTGCGTTTGACGCCGTCGAGGCCGGCCGTCAGCATCGCGGCGAACGCAAGATACGGATTGGCGAGTGGGTCGGGGAAACGAACCTCCACGCGCTTCGCCTTCGGGTTGGTCGTATAGGGAATCCGACACGACGCAGAGCGGTTGCGGGCCGAGTAGGCCAACAGGACCGGCGCCTCAAAGCCCGGAACCAGTCGCTTGTACGAATTGGTCGTCGGGTTGGTGAAAGCGTTGATTGCCTTGGCATGTGTGATGATGCCGGCGATGTAGGAAAGACAAGTCTCCGACAGGTCCGAATACTTGTTGCCGGCAAAGACCGGCTTGCCGTCCTTCCAGATCGACTGATGACAGTGCATGCCCGAACCGTTATCGCCGTACACCGGCTTGGGCATGAAGGTTGCGGTCTTGCCGTAGATTTGGGCCACCTGGGTGATGCAGTACTTGTAGATCTGCATCCGGTCGGCCATGACGGTCAGTGGGGAGAACCTCAGGCCAAGTTCGTGCTGGGCGGACGCGACTTCGTGGTGGTGCTTCTCGACCACGGCGCCCATCTTGGCCATGGCGGCGAGCATTTCCGAGCGCATGTCCTGCACGGAATCCTGCGGCGGGACCGGGAAGTAGCCCTTCTTGAAGCCGATGTGGTGGCCGAGATTTCCGCCCTCGTAGTGGGTGTCGGAGTTGGTCGGAAACTCGGTCGAAGTCCAGCTTGAAGCCCGTATTGTAGGGAGTTGCGGCGTACTTCACGTCATCGAAGATGAAAAACTCCGCCTCCGGGCCGAAAACCACCGTGTCGCCGACCCCCATGGTCTTGACCATGGCCTCGGCCTTGCGGGCGATGCCGCGCGGGTCGCGGTTGTATGGCTCACCGGTGGTCGGCTCGAGCACATCGCACACCAGGACAAGGGTCGTTTCGGCAAAGAACGGATCGATACAGGCGGACGCCGGATCGGGCATCAGGCACATGTCGAACTCGTGGATTGCCTTCCAGCCAGCAATCGACGAACCGTCGAACATCTGACCTTCAGCGAACGTGTCCTCCTCGATCAATGAGATGTCGAAGGTGACGTGCTGCCACTTGCCGCGCGGATCCGTGAAGCGGAAATCCGCGTATTTCACGTCATTGTCCTTGATCAATTTCATTACGTCTTTGGCCGTCGTCATGGATGCGATGTCCTTTCTCTCGCCCGCCTGGGCCGCGCGGCCTAGGTTCCGGCGGCACAGCGTCTGATTTTGAGCAGGTTCAGGTCAAAAAACCGGCGCACACACCCTCGGGCTGGAGGATGGTTGTCCCGGAGCCTGCCCTAGATTGCGTCTAATCCGGACTCCCCGGTTCGGATCCGGATTGCTTCCTCGATGTTGGAGACGAATATCTTCCCGTCGCCGATTCGCCCGGTCTGGGCGGCGCGACGGATCGCCTCGACGGCTCGTTCCAGCATATCGTCACCGAGCACGATTTCGATTTTGACCTTGGGGAGAAAATCCACGACGTACTCGGCGCCGCGATAGAGTTCCGTGTGTCCTTTCTGACGACCAAAGCCCTTTGCTTCCGTCACCGTGATCCCCTGCAGACCGACCTCCTGTAGCGCCTCCTTTACCTCGTCGAGCTTGAACGGTTTGATGATCGCTTCAATTTTTTTCATCGCTCCCGTCTCCTGGGCGGCCGACGGTCGTGCTGCCGACCGGAGCCGCGCTCCGCTTTAGCAGGGTCTGTGCCAAGCCCGGCAACCGGCGAAAACAGCATCGAATCAGACCCTTGTGATAGATTCCCGTGCATCGCCCGCGGACTGGGCATGTCCGCACGGCGTGGAATTGTGCAAATTGCACAATTCCAGGGCAGACGATAGAGGACGAATGACAGACGACGGACGACGGATGCAGGTCGGCGACGGAGGTCGGTATAAGACCCCTGAGCCGCACCTTATTCTCAGCCATCCGTCCTGTATTCTCTGATGATCGAGCTCCTCTCCAACTCCGAAATGGCCGAAGCGGATCGGCTCACCATCGCCAATGGGACGCCCGGCTTCGCGCTCATGCAGCATGCCGGAACGGCGGTCGCAAACGCTATCATCGCAACCTGGCCGACTGGAACGCACGTCGCTGTCGTGGCTGGGACCGGCAACAATGGCGGGGACGGATTCGTCGCCGCCCGTGTATTGCACGAGCGCCAATATCGGACGCGGCTGCTGCTGGCAGGTGACGTCACGCGATTAAAAGGCGACGCGGCGCAGGCTTACCAGGCCTGGAGCGGCGCAACCGAGCCCGCCACTCCCGACAACCTGGCAGGCGCGAAGGTTATCGTCGACGCGCTGTTTGGCGCTGGCCTCGACCGGCCTGTCGAAGGGCATCCGCGCGCGGTGATCGAAGCCATGAACGCGACCGGCGTACCGATTATCGCGGTTGATTTGCCAAGCGGGATTAGCGGCGACACCGGCGAGATTTGTGGCGTCGCCGTCAGGGCGCACACGACGGTCACCTTTTTTCGACGGAAGCCAGGCCATGTGCTGCTGCCCGGCCGGATTCATTGCGGAGAAGTCCGCGTCGTGGACATCGGTATTGCGGGCGAGGTGCTGGCCCGTATTCGTCCGATGACCTTTGCCAATGCGCCCGCCTTGTGGCGCCAGCGGTTCCCGCTGCCTGGCGTCAACGGCCACAAGTATTCGCGCGGCCATGCGATCGTGGTTTCCGGCGGCGCCTCGTTCACGGGCGCGGCGCGGCTCGCCGCACGCGGCGCATTGCGGGCTGGTGCCGGCCTCGTCACCCTTGCGTCGCCGCGGGAGGCGCTTGCGATCAATGCCGCCAGCAGTCTGGCGGTCATGGTGCGCGCCGTAGACGGTGCCCGTGAGCTCGCCGCGTTTTTGGCCGACCATCGGCTCAACGCGGTGGCAATCGGGCCGGGCTGTGGTGTTGGACCCCAGACCCGCGACATGGTGCTCGCCGCCCTGGCCGGAGAGCGGGCTGTCATTCTTGACGCGGACGCCCTGACAAGCTTCGCGGACGATCCGGCACCGCTGTTTGCCGCCATCAAGGCGCGCCCTCAGGCGGCGACTATCCTCACGCCACATGCGGGCGAATTCGCAAGATTGTTTGGGAGCTTCCAGGATATTTCTAAAGTTCATTCGAAACTTGAGCAAGCGCGCCGGGCGGCGGCGAAGGCGGGCGCGACTGTTGTGCTCAAAGGCCCGGACACCGTCATCGCGGCGCCTGATGGCCGCGCGGCGATCAACGAAAACGCGCCAGCGTGGCTTGCCACGGCCGGCTCCGGTGATGTGCTGACCGGCTTCGTAACCGGCCTCTTGGCGCAGGGTATGCCCGGCTTTGAGGCGGCCTGCGGGGCGGTTTGGCTGCATGGCGAAGCAGCCAGCACATTCGGCCCGGGCCTGATTTCGGAGGACCTGCCCGACGCGCTTCCGTCGGTCTACCGCCGGTTGTTTTGGTGAGTTCCTGGGTGGCCCTGCTGCCGGTGCATAGCTCCGGGACCAAAGACAAGAGGCTTACGCGCTAGATGAGACTTCGAGCCCCCCTTGATGAGAGTTGGCCCCAGTTTTCCTCATCTATGACATCCATCTGACAAGACTGACGTTTCGCCCTGAAAAAGCGCCTTGATGAGGATTTTGAAGGGAGACAAGGATGTTCCTGGTCACATCTAGCGTTGCCGACAGGAGCTATGCGGTTTCATGGAGCGTGTGGGCGTCAGGTCGTCAGGAACCAGCTCGCAAAGCCCCTATTGGGTTGGCTGATCGGGCATCCCTCGATCAACCACTTGCCCGGACTGTCCGCCACGAAGGCGATTCGCCACGTCTCGCCCGCCGGTACCAGCAGCGTATCGAGCCAGAACGGCTTCCAGCCATCGTCCAAACGATCGAGCAGGCGCACGCTGTGGCCGTGCAAGTGGACACAGCAAGCGGCCGCGCCGCGGTTTGCAAGGGTGAGCATAACCGTGCGGCCGCGCTTGACCGAGAACAACGGCGGCCCGACCTCGGCTTGGGCCACGGCTCCCGGTACGGGAAGTTCGAACCTTTGCGCGCCCGCAAGCTCGATACGCCGCGGCAAACGATTCTCGGGCAAGGCGGTGAGGCGGCTACGCGGCGAGGGCAGGGCTGGTTGATCGGGTACGAGGCGAGCCAAGGCGGTGTCGGTCTCACCTCGCAGATACAGCCCGGTCGGCTTGCCGGTGGCCGGTGCCATGTCGAAGACCAAATCCATACGGTTGCCGGGGCCGAGGGCAAGGCGGCCGTCGCGCAAGGGGAACGGCTCTGCCGGCTGGCCGTCGATGGCCATCACGGCTGCATCCGCCATGTCGAGCCGCAGCGGCGCGACGCGTGCGCTCGTCGCATTGATCAGCCGCAGCCGCACCCGTCCATTCGGGCGAACGGGGATATCGAGTGAAGGCTCGCCGTTGGCGAAGAGCTTTGCCGTTGCACCCGCGTTTTCCCGCAGTTCGGACAGGAGCAGAACCACGTCACGGTCGACGTTCGAGCGGTTTTGCCTCGTCGACGATCAACGCGCCGACGAGGGGGCGGTCTGCTGGCGCGGCCAGCGTCAGCGGGGCGTGGTACCAGAACGTCCCTGCGTCAGGTGCAAGGAAGCGATAGTCGAAGCTCGCGCCGATCGCGATCGGGGCCTGGGTGAGGTTTGGAACACCATCCATTGGATTGGGAAGCCGCACCCCGTGCCAGTGCACGGCGGTCGGCCCGGCAAGCTCGTTGACCAGCCGAACCTTGAGCTCATCGCCGCGCCGCACGTGCAGCACCGGCCCAGGGGTTGCGCCGTCATATCCGCCCGAGCGTGCGCGCAGGATCCGAAACCCGTCGGATTGCCCCCAAGCCGCAGCTGGCAATACGCACGCAGCGACCGCAAGGCCAGAATGGAGGAACGCACGCCGCGGCAGGACCATTTCGCGAATCCGACTATGGACGCCTATTTTTGTGCTAGGCGCGCGCGCCCACTATGCTATAAGCCGCGCCGCCCGAAAGCGCGGGCGTGGCGGAATTGGTAGACGCGCTGGATTTAGGTTCCAGTGACGCAAGTCGTGGGGGTTCAAATCCCTCCGCCCGCACCACGCGGTAGCGCCCGACATCCGGCAAAGCCTAAGGTATATGAGCTCGCGAGTAGCACCAATGCAGGTCACAGAAACCCATTCCGAAGGTCTCAGGCACGAATTTAAGATCGTGGTGTCCGCCGACGACCTCGACGCGCGGGTCGACACGCGCGTGTCCGAGCTCAAGGACACGGTGCGCCTGAACGGTTTTCGACCCGGCAAGGTGCCGCCGGCGCACCTCAAGAAGATCTACGGCCGCTCCCTGATGGCCGAGGCGATCGAGGCCTTGGTGCGTGAAACCAATGCCAAGATCGTGACCGATCACGGGTTCAAGCTCGCGATGGAGCCCAAGGTCACGCTGCCGGAAAGCAAGGACGAGATCGAGGATGTGTTCAAGGGTGCGTCCGATTTCTCCTACACGGTCGCCCTCGAAGTCCTGCCGCCGATCACGCTTGCCGATTTCAAGACCATCAAGCTGGAGCGTCCCGTGGCGGAGGTGGTGCAGGCCGAGATCGACGAGGCGATCTCTCGCATTGCGGAGCAGAACCGCCCGTACGCGGCCAAAGCCGAGGGGGGCAAAGTCGCAAGCGGCGACCGCGTCACGGTGTCCTACACGGGTAAGATCGACGGCGAGGCGTTCGAGGGTGGGAACGGTGAGGACATCGTGGTCAATGTCGGGTCGAACACGTTCATTCCTGGCTTTGAGGACCAGCTGATCGGTATGGCGGTGGGCGAGACGCGCACCGTCAACGTGCAGTTCCCGAAGAATTATCTGGCCGAGAAGCTCGCCGGCAAAGCCGCGGTTTTTGAGGTGGTGGCGAAATCGCTCGAGGCACCGGGCGAGGTTACGGTCGACGATGCATTCGCGAAATCACTCGGGCTGGAATCACTCGACAAGCTCAAGGATGCAATCAAGGACCGCCTCACCCGGGAGCATGCGGCGGCAAGCCGCCAGAAGCTCAAGCGCGTCCTGCTCGACCGGCTCGACGAACTGCACAAGTTCGCAGCTCCGCCGACCATGGTCGAGGAAGAATTCAGCAACGTCTGGAAGACCGTGCTTTCCGATCTCGAGAGCCAGGGCAAAAGCTTTGCGGATGAGGGCACGACGGAGGAGAAGGCAAAGGACGAATACCGTACGATCGCCGACCGGCGCGTTCGGCTTGGCTTGGTCCTTGCCGAAATCGGTGAGAAGAACAATATCAAGGTTTCCGATGAGGAACTCGGGCGAGCTGCCGCCGAGCGCGCGCGCCAGTTTCCCGGCCAGGAGCAGCAGGTCTGGGAATATTATCGCAAGAACCCGCAGGCGCTCGGCGCTCTGCGGGCACCGATCTACGAAGAAAAGGTGGTGGACTTTATCGTGGAGCTCGCCGCCGTTACCGACAAGCCGGTATCACGCGAAGAGTTGTTCCGGGCCGAAGAAGACGACGAAGAGAAGAAATGAACCAATTCTCCCGGTGATGGTCGGGCTTGCTTCGGTCATCTCGATCGGGAGGACGGCGCGATCCCTATCGGGATGGGCGGGTCAAGCCCGCGCATGACGAAGGATTAGGGCGACCACGAAAACCATAAGGCCAAACCGATGCGCGATCCTGGCGAAACCTACATGAACTATCTCGTTCCCATGGTGGTCGAGCAGACCAACCGGGGTGAGCGTGCCTACGACATTTACTCGCGCCTGCTCAAAGAACGCATCATCTTCATTACCGGCGGCGTGGAGGACGGCATGTCCTCGCTCGTGGTTGCCCAGCTTCTGTTTCTCGAGGCCGAGAACCCGAAAAAAGAGATCGCGATGTACATCAATTCGCCCGGCGGCGTGGTGACGTCGGGGCTGGCGATCTATGACACCATGCAGTTCGTGCGGCCGGCCATTTCCACCCTGTGCATCGGCCAGGCCGCGTCAATGGGGTCGCTCCTTCTCACCGCCGGCCACAAGGACATGCGTTTTGCACTGCCGAACGCACGCATCATGCTGCACCAGCCCTCGGGCGGGTTCCAAGGCCAGGCGACCGACATCATGCTGCACGCCCAGGAGATCCTGAACCTGAAGAAGCGGCTTAACGAAATCTATGTGAAGCATACCGGCCAGACGCTCAAGAAGATCGAGGATGCGCTCGAACGCGACATGTTTTTGACCGCCGAGGGTGCCAAGGAATTCGGCATCATCGACAAGGTCATGGAAAAGCGCCCGGAGGACATGGGCGATCTGATGGCCGCCGCGAAATCTTCCTAGCGCGTGGGAGGCACCCCATCACTCGACTTTGCGGCCGACTTCCCAGGTCGCACCCAAGGGGTGGGCTCCCTTCTGCAAAAGGGAGGGGTCTGGGCCAAGTACGCTGGATGAAGGGCCGCGAGGGGCTGGGGACCACGTGAGGCGGCACGGGTCTTGCAGCGTTTTTCCGGTCGGGGGCATAATTATCGCGGATGATGGCACCTTTGCACTATGATTCCGCCACAAACATTGGTGGAAATTGCAGGGCACGGTCGGGAACTCGCGGCATGACCCAGGTAGTTGCGTTGTTATCGTTAATGGAATTCTTGATTGTCGGGTGGCTAGCGTGCTTGGTTTAGAATTGGCGGCCTTAAATGGGGGTGCGAGCCGAACCGGGGTTTGGCGTGCGAGGTGCCTTTCGACACCCGATGAGAGCAGTGCTCGTATGATTTCAGGGGTGGGCGCGTCACCGAACCCATCGGGCGCGCGCTCAGGGATATAACGGTCGAGGCAGGTTAGAATGAGCAAGGTCAGCGGCAGCGACTCCAAGAATACGCTTTACTGCTCGTTTTGCGGCAAGAGCCAGCACGAAGTGCGCAAGCTCATCGCCGGGCCGACCGTTTTCATCTGCGACGAGTGCGTCGAACTGTGCATGGACATCATCCGGGAGGAGAACAAATCCTCGCTGGTGAAGTCGCGCGATGGGATTCCGACACCGAAGGAGATCCGCAAGGTCTTGGACGACTATGTGATCGATCAGGATCACGCCAAGAAAGTGCTCTCGGTCGCCGTTCACAATCACTACAAGCGGCTCAACCACGCCACCAAGCACAACGACGTCGAACTCGCCAAATCCAATATCCTGCTGATCGGCCCCACTGGGTCGGGCAAGACCCTGCTGGCGCAGACGCTGGCGCGCATTCTCGATGTGCCGTTCACCATGGCTGACGCCACGACCTTGACCGAGGCCGGCTACGTCGGCGAGGACGTCGAGAACATCATCCTTAAACTGCTGCAGTCGGCGGATTACAACGTCGAGCGCGCCCAGCGCGGCATCGTCTATATCGACGAGATCGACAAGATCTCCCGCAAGTCGGACAACCCCTCGATCACCCGCGACGTGTCGGGCGAAGGCGTGCAACAGGCGTTGCTCAAGATCATGGAAGGCACCATCGCCTCGGTGCCCCCGCAAGGCGGCCGCAAGCATCCGCAGCAGGAGTTCCTGCAGGTCGACACCACCAACATCCTGTTCGTGTGCGGCGGGGCATTCTCCGGGCTTGAGAAGATCATCTCCGCGCGCGGGCGTTCGACCTCGATCGGTTTTGCCGCCAAGGTGATGGCGCCGGAAGACCGCAAACAAGGCGAGATTTTCCGCTACGTTGAACCGGAGGATCTGCTCAAGTACGGCCTTATCCCGGAATTTGTCGGGAGATTGCCTGTGGTGGCAACGCTGGAGGATCTCGACGAGGTCGCGCTAAAACGCATTCTCTTGGAGCCCAAGAACGCCCTCGTGAAGCAGTATCAACGTCTATTCGAGATGGAGAATATCGAGCTCGCGTTCGCGGACGAGGCACTCTCTTCGATCGCTCGCAAGGCGATCGAGCGCAAGACCGGGGCGCGCGGGCTGCGTTCGATCATGGAAGGCATTTTGCTCGATACCATGTTCGACCTGCCGAGCCTGGAGGGCGTCGAGGAAGTGGTGATCTCCAAGGAAGTCGTTGAGGGCGCGGCGCGGCCCCTCTACATCTACGCCGACCGCGCGGGAGACGCCGGGGCTACCGCCTGAGCGGGTCCGGTCCCGCCGAGGTGCGATGCGGCAAAATGCCCACCATCGTACCGGACTTGACCTGCCCGTTCGGGCTACCCGGTTGAATTCTCTCGCTGACTTGACTCGCCAAGGAGGCGACGCCACCTATGCTAAGCTGAGCGCGACTCGTGCGCTGGGCCGGAGGACAGAAGACGAAGAAATTCGTCGCGATCGCTTTTGTTGTCGCCGTGAGTTCTTAGCTGGCTTTACCCCATGACGATGAAATCGGATTGTCACGGGCAGGGGGCACAACAAAAAGGGGATTTGCAATTATGACAACGACCCCGAAGACGCGGGCACTGCCGCAGCCGGGCGAAGCACGGACCTACCCGGTCCTGCCGCTGCGCGACATTGTGGTGTTTCCCCACATGATCGTGCCCCTGTTTGTGGGCCGCGAGAAGTCGATCCGCGCTCTCGAAGAGGTGATGCGCACCGACAATTACATTTTGCTCGCCACCCAGAAGAACGCGTCCGACGACGATCCCGCGACCGAACTCGATCTACGAGGTCGGCACGTTGGCGAGCGTGCTGCAGCTCCTGAAGCTGCCCGACAACACCGTCAAGGTGCTGGTCGAAGGGGCCGAGCGTGCCAAGGTGCTGCGCTATGGTGAGCGCACTGATTTCTACGAAGCCGACGCCGTGGTTCTGTCCGACACGCTCGGCGAACGGGTTGAAGCCGAGGCGCTGGCGCGCTCCGTCGTTAACGAGTTCGAGGGCTACGTCAAGCTCAACAAAAAGGTGTCGCCTGAAGTCATTGGCGTCGTCCAGCAGATCGATGATTACGCCAAGCTTGCCGATACCGTCGCTTCGCACCTGGCCGTGAAAATTCCCGA
The DNA here is from genome assembly GCA_963833605.1 of uncultured Alphaproteobacteria bacterium. GTDB lineage: Bacteria > Pseudomonadota > Alphaproteobacteria > Rhizobiales > Xanthobacteraceae > JAFAXD01. Next base: position 119,557 of record CAWHYZ010000021.1, on the reverse strand, counting down.
CAAGCAGGTGGTGCTGGAGACGGCGACCGTCACCGAGCGGTTGGAAAAAGTGCTCTCCCTGATGGAGAGCGAGATCTCGGTTCTCCAGGTCGAGAAGCGTATTCGCACGCGCGTGAAGCGGCAGATGGAGAAGACGCAGCGCGAGTACTATCTCAACGAACAGATGAAGGCGATCCAGAAGGAACTCGGCGACGACGAGGGTCGTGACGAGTTGGCCGAGCTAGAAGACAAGATCAAGAAGACGAAGCTCTCCAAAGAGGCGCGCGAGAAGGCCACGCACGAGCTCAAGAAGCTGCGGCAGATGTCGCCGATGTCGGCGGAAGCCACCGTTGTGCGCAACTATCTCGACTGGCTGCTTTCGATTCCCTGGAACAAGAAGACCAAGATCAAGAAGGATCTGCTCCACGCCCAGGAAATCCTCGACGCCGACCACTATGGCCTTGAGAAGGTCAAGGAGCGCATTGTCGAATACCTGGCGGTGCAGAGCCGCGCCAACAAGCTGACTGGTCCGATCCTGTGCCTCGTCGGCCCGCCCGGCGTCGGCAAGACCTCGCTCGGCAAGTCGATCGCGCGCGCGACCGGACGCGAGTTCGTGCGCGTATCGCTCGGCGGCGTGCGCGACGAAGCGGAAATCCGTGGCCACCGGCGTACCTATATCGGGTCGATGCCCGGCAAGGTCATCCAGTCGATGCGCAAGGCCAAGAGCTCGAATCCGTTATTCCTGCTCGATGAGGTCGACAAGATGGGCGCCGATTTCCGCGGCGATCCGTCCTCGGCCCTGCTCGAAGTGCTCGATCCGGAGCAGAATCACGCGTTCAACGACCACTACCTGGAGGTCGACTACGATCTCTCCAACGTGATGTTCATCACGACGGCGAACACGCTCAACATCCCGCCGCCCTTGATGGACCGCATGGAGATCATCCGCATCGCCGGTTATACTGAAGACGAGAAGGTTGAGATCGCGCGCAAGCATCTCATTCCGCACGCGATCACCAAGCATGGCCTCGAACCCAAGGAATGGGCGATCGACGACGAGGCCCTGCTGACGATCATCCGGCGCTACACGCGCGAGGCGGGCGTGCGGAATCTCGAGCGCGAGCTGTCCTCGCTTGCCCGCAAGGCGGTGAAGCAGCTGATCCTGTCCAAGGATAAGACCGTTAACGTCACGGATGCCAACCTGGCGGATTTCCTTGGCGTGCCCAAGCACCGCTACGGCGAGATCGAGGCCGAGGATCAGATCGGGGTCGTCACCGGTCTTGCCTGGACCGAGGTCGGCGGCGAACTGCTCACGATCGAGGCCGCCATGATGCCGGGCAAGGGCCGCATGACGGTGACGGGCAATCTGCGCGACGTGATGAAGGAATCGATCTCGGCGGCCGCGTCCTATGTCCGCTCGCGCGCGGTCGATTTCGGGATCGAACCGCCACTGTTCGACAAGCGCGATATTCACGTGCACGTGCCAGAGGGGGCGACCCCGAAGGATGGGCCGTCCGCGGGCGTAGCCATGGTCACCGCGATTGTTTCGGTGATGACCGGCATCCCGGCGCGCCGCGACGTGGCGATGACCGGCGAAATCACGTTGCGTGGACGCGTGCTTCCGATCGGCGGCCTCAAGGAGAAGCTGTTGGCGGCGCTGCGCGGTGGCATCAAGACGGTGCTGATCCCCGAGGAGAACGTGAAGGACCTTGTGGACATCTCCGACGCTGTGAAGAATTCGCTCGATATCACGCCGGTGTCGCGTATGGACGAGGTGCTCGCACGCTCCCTGATGCGCGTACCGGAGCCGATCGAATGGGATGAAAGCACGGTCAAGTCGGGGCCCGCGACCGTTGAAACCCCCGCGGTAGAAGAAGAGTCGCCCGGCCTGACGGCGCACTGAGAACGTCCTCATCGAACCAAATTCGGCGGCGCCCTTGCGGGCGCCGCTTTGTTTTTCGACTCTCGGATCCGATTTCAACTCGACGGAATGAAACCCGGCTTCGTCACGCTCGCGCTGGTCGCAGGCATCCATGCGAACGCATCAGGAGATCAACAAAAAACACATGATGGAGGAACAAGCCTGGACAAGTCCGGCCATGACCGCGGGAAAGCTGGATCAATTGCGGCCTCGAGACGCTTGCGAACTTACTCGCCCGGAGTAATAAGCCTTGCGTGAGGGCGGTTAGCTCAGCTGGTAGAGCGCCTGCTTTACACGCAGGATGTCGGCGGTTCGAGTCCGTCACCGCCCACCACCTCACGCGACCCACTGCAGGCATCGGCCTGCTGGTGAGTCCGCCCCGAAGTTGCGAACGCAAGCGAACGCAGGGGCCGATCTGCCTGACGCTCAGGAACGCAGCCACGCCAGCTCGCCGGCACGATCAGCATAAGCGACGGATCGTGCCGGTCGAGACGTCAACTGCGAAGAGAGACCGTGCCTGCTCAGACGGCTTCCTTGAGTTCCTTCGCCGCCCGGAACGCGACTTTCTTGCTGGCCTTGATCTTGATGGGCTCCCCAGTCGCGGGATTGCGGCCCATGCGAGCGGCGCGCTTGCGGACTTGCAGGATGCCGAAGCCGCCGAGGCGGATGCGCTCGCCTTTCTTGAGATGTTTCACCATCATCCCAACGAGATCGTTGAGAATGCCCTCAGCCTGTTTCTTCGGCATCTCATGATCGGCGGCGAGCGCGGCCGCGAGGTGCTTGAGGGTGACGGTCGTTGCAGTGGTCTTGGCCACCATGGGTGTTCCTTTCGATAATTCGGAAAGTGCACAACACCGCACGCATAGCCGATTCTCGCAGCTTTTGGCCACGCGGAATTTCAAAAAAGCCCGAATTTTAGGGGTTTTCCAACAGCTGAAATGCGGAAATCCGCATCCCACCTTGACTTGTAGGGGCTGCAAGCCCTATCTCACCGCACCCACGGCGGCCTTTTTGGCGGTGCCCCGGGGGCGTAGCTCAGTTGGTTAGAGCGTCGGCCTGTCACGCCGAAGGTCGCGGGTTCGAGTCCCGTCGCTCCCGCCATTACGTCCAAAGATTCAACCACTTATTTCGACTGGGCTGCGAGCAATTTCGGTAGAAACTACGTCAAATCAAGAAGCCGGAACGCTCTTCCGATTCAGATTCAGTCCACTGGAAAGCACTCTGGAGCGCCCCGGACCCTCTCACGCTGACCGCGGGTTAGCCGGCAATGTCCGGTACCGATTCGAGGGCATAGAATTCAACCATCTCGGTCCGCCCCTTCACGGGCGCCTGGCTAAGCTTGTAGCTATTGAGGTCGAGCCCGGCCGCCTCCGCGGCGCGGCGCGATAGAATCAACATGCAATCATAGTCCTTGGTCAGGCCTTCGAGTCGGGCGGCGGTGTTCACCGTGTCGCCAATGGCGGTGACGATCTGCGAGCGCGGCGGTCCCATCGAGCCGACAATGGCTTCTCCGAAATGGATGCCAATGCCCATGCGCAGCGGTTGACGCAGCTCCGCCTGCATCTGCGAATTGAGCTGATCGAGGCGAGCGAGCATCTCACGGGCACCGCGCAAGGCCTCGATCGGACCGACGGCGGGATCGGCAGCGTCCAGCCCATACAACGCCATCAGGCCATCACCGGTGAATTGCGAATAGTGCCCGTTGGTATCGGCCAGCGCCCTCGTCATCTCACCAAAGAAACGGTTCAGGATGAACAGCACGTCGTACGGCATCCTGGCCTCGCCGAGCGTGGTTGACGCGCGCAGATCGACAAAAACGACCGTGATCAGGCGCTCGCTGCCCTCGAGGCCCCCTCGCACTAACCCGTCGGCAGCGCCGACATCGGCCGCGAGCAGCGGCATAATCGAGATGTTGCTGGTCGGCCTGATCTGGCACGCGAGACGCATGCCTTGTGGCGCGTCGATGCGCGCTAGCGCCTTGGCCTCGAGCCCAGCCGCCGGCGGAAGCGCCTCGATGCCTTGCGTAACGCGAATTCGGCAGGTGGTGCAGCGGGCGCGGCCACCGCACACCGATGCATGCGGAATGCGGTTGGCGCGCAGCGTCTCGAGCACCGTCGCACCGGGTTGGATGCGCATGCGTTGGCCGCTCGAGTGAGTAAGCAAGGGTGGCTGGCGGAGCCGATAAATCAGGCTACGCACGCCGCGGCCGGCGAACGGCAGCAGCAACAGGCCGAAATAGGCTGCCATGATCCGCCGTTCGATCAGGTGGGCCCGCGCGGTTTGCGCCGGCGTGATGTTGGCGTCTTTGAGTGTGGTTTCGACGAAGCCCGGCTTTTCGCTTTCACGCAGAATATGATTGCCGGCTGCGATGTAGCCGGCGATCGCCAGTGTGGGGATGAGCAGGCTGATCAGGAAAAGTATGCCGCGCCAAGCCGGATACCATTTTTTTGTGTGTAGCCAGAAGTGAATCCCGATTGATGCATGCACCCACACCGTCACCACTGCGGCAATATGCAGGAGAGGGTATCCTGGCGTCAGCACCCATTGGCGCACCAGCACTGAAATCATCAGGAGTCGCTCGCGCCAAGAAATTCCGAGGCGATCCTGGTCCCGACCACGTGCCGGACCATCAGCGGGATGATGGCGAGCCCGAGCGCAAGTTGGGCCCATTCCCAGCGCGACAGCCGCAGATAGCGCCGCACAAAGATCGACCAGAGCGCGTTGAGGTAGTGAACCAGTAGCGCGGTGGCCAGCAAAAGCCCGCCGGTCTGCGTCCACCAAAATGTCATCAGGGTACCGAGCACCCCGCTCGCAAGCGGGATCGAAACCAGCAGAAAGATGTGACTCACCAGATGACAGATCACGAACGTGAGCAGGACGAGGGCGCTGGCAAGACGGAGGCGGGCGCGCGCCACGCGCCCGACGGCCTCGGCGCGCCAGCGGATACTGAACTCCACCGGTTTGCGAGCGCTGACGACGGCCGACATCTGATCCTCCGTTTGAATCGAGTATCCCCGCCACGTGCGCGCCAATCAACGTAGAGCGCCTGCTCGCGCAAAAGTGACCCGGATCCCCCGGGGGTCGAGGGGCCGCCCAGAGCGCCGCGCGTTCGACCTTGCCACCTATGTTGCGCTGCGCTAAGCCTGCCCCGACCTCGCCCGGCCAGAGGACAAAAGACGGTCGACAGAGGACGGATTCCTTATCTGTCATCGGTCGCCGCCTGTTGTCGTCCGCGAGGAGCGGGTAGACACGCAGGAATTGCAGATGACCGGGCTTTTGCAGGATTATCTTCCGCTGGTGATCTTCATCGCGGTTGCCGCTGCGATCGGGCTCGCGTTGCTCATCGCGCCCTTCATCGTCGCCTACCAGCAACCGAGCCCGGAGAAGCTCTCCGCCTATGAATGCGGCTTCAACGCGTTTGACGACGCGCGCATGAAGTTCGACGTGCGATTCTATCTGGTCGCGATCCTGTTCATCATCTTCGACCTGGAAGTGTCATTCCTGTTTCCTTGGGCGGTGGCCTTTGGTGAGGTGGGACCATTCGGCTTCTGGGCCGTGATGATTTTCCTGGCGGTGCTGACAATCGGCTTTATCTATGAGTGGCGCAAAGGAGCGCTGGAATGGGATTGAGCCAGACCGTCATTGCGCCGGCCGCAACCGGTATCCTCGATCCGCGCACCGGGAAGCCGGTGGGCGAGGACGACGTTTTCTTCACCGGGATGAACGCTGAACTGGCCGACAAGGGCTTCCTGGTCACCGCCACCGACGATCTGATCACCTGGGCGCGCACCGGGTCGCTGATGTGGATGACGTTCGGGCTTGCCTGTTGCGCCGTCGAGATGATGCAGATGTCGATGCCGCGCTATGACGCGGAACGTTTCGGCTTCGCGCCGCGCGCCTCGCCGCGTCAGTCCGACGTGATGATCGTCGCCGGCACGCTCACCAACAAGATGGCGCCTGCGCTGCGCAAGGTCTACGACCAGATGCCGGAGCCGCGCTACGTCATATCCATGGGCTCCTGCGCCAATGGCGGCGGCTATTACCATTATTCCTATGCGGTGGTGCGCGGCTGTGATCGCATCGTGCCGATTGATATCTATGTGCCGGGTTGCCCGCCCACGGCCGAGGCACTGCTCTACGGGGTGATGCTGCTGCAGAAAAAGATCCGCCGCATCGGGACCATCGAGCGGTAGACCAGGCTGCGCGAGCGAGCATTGAGCAACGAGTACGGAGATGGACACAAAGCTCGACGAACTCGGGGCCATGATTGCGGCCGCGCTTCCTGGCGCGGTTACCGGCCACCATGTCTTGCTGGGCGAGCTCACGGTTTCCGCCAAAGCCGCCGACATTGTCGCGGTTGCGACGTTCTTGCGCGACGACCCGCGCTGCGAGTTCGTAGCGATCATCGATGTCACGGCGGTTGACTGGCCGTCGCGTGAGCGCCGCTTTGATATCGTCTATCATTTCCTGTCACCGACCAAGAATGTCCGCGTTCGCGTCAAGGTCGAGACCGACGAGGTGATGCCGGTGCCATCGATCATCGGCGTCTTCCCCGGGGCCGGCTGGTTCGAGCGCGAGACCTACGACCTCTACGGTGTGTTGTTCACCGGCCATCCCGACCTCCGCCGGCTACTCACCGACTACGGTTTCGAAGGGCATCCGCTGCGCAAGGATTTTCCACTCACCGGCTTTGTCGAGGTGCGCTGGGATGACGAGCAGAAACGGGTCGTCTACGACCCGGTGCGGCTCGCCCAGGAGTTCCGTAATTTCGATTTTCTCTCTCCATGGGAAGGAACGGATTACACCCTGCCGGGCGACGAAAAGGCCAAGTCAAGCTGATGAAACCGACGCTCACAACCGGCCTCACACATCGCTTCTCCTATCGGGTGCCGGCCGAGAAAACCGTCCCCTTCCTTTATCCCGAGGCTCCCCTGTTTGCCGAGATGCCGAAAGTATTCGCGACCGGGTTCATGGTTGGTCTCATGGAGTGGACCTGCATCCAGTTGCTGGCACCGCATCTCGAAGCAGGCGAGGGCAGTCTTGGGGTGCACATCGCCGTGAGTCACGCCGCCGCTACGCCGCCCGGCATGACCGTCACGGTCGATGCAACCTGCGCCGCGGTTGAAGGCCGACGCATCGCGTTTGATGTCAGGGCTCATGACGGGATCGACTTAATCGGGGAGGGACGTCACGAGCGCGTCGTGGTGATGTGGGAGCGGTTCAATGCGCGTGTCGCCGAAAAGGCAAAGACGGCGCTGAGTGCGACAGCATGAGCTCAGAAGCACCTTCGCTCCGCAATTTCACTATCAACTTCGGGCCACAGCACCCGGCGGCGCACGGCGTGCTGCGTCTTGTGCTCGAGCTCGACGGCGAGGTTGTGGAGCGGGTCGATCCGCATATCGGGCTGTTGCACCGAGGCACGGAGAAGCTGATCGAGCACAAGACCTATCTGCAGGCGATCCCTTATTTCGACCGGCTCGACTACGTGGCGCCGATGAACCAGGAGCATGCCTTCTGCTTGGCGGCCGAAAAGCTCTTGGGCATTGCTATTCCGCGCCGCGCCCAGCTCATCCGCGTCCTCTATTGCGAGATCGGACGGCTGCTCTCGCATCTCCTCAACGTGACCACCCAGGCGATGGACGTGGGCGCGCTTACCCCCCCGCTGTGGGGCTTCGAGGAGCGCGAGAAGTTGATGGTGTTCTACGAGCGCGCCTCCGGCAGCCGCATGCACGCGGCCTATTTCCGGGTCGGCGGGGTGCGCCAGGAGCTGCCGGAAAAACTGATCGATGACATCAGCGCGTTCTGCGATCCATTCCTGAAGGTGTGCGACGACATCGAGGGCTTGCTGACCGACAACCGCATTTTCAAGCAGCGCAATGTCAACATCGGCGTGGTCAGCCTTGCCGATGCATGGGCATGGGGCTTCTCCGGCGTGATGGTACGCGGCTCGGGTGCCGCCTGGGATCTGCGCAAGGCGCAGCCGTACGAATGCTATTCCGAGTTCGATTTCGACATTCCGGTCGGCAAGAACGGCGACTGTTACGACCGTTACTGCATCCGCATGGAAGAGATGCGCCAATCGGTGCGCATCATGAAGCAGTGTGTCGAAAAGCTACGCGCTCCGGACGGGCAAGGGCCGGTACACGTCATCGACTTAAAGATCGTGCCGCCGCGCCGGGCCGAGATGAAGCGCTCGATGGAAGCGCTGATCCACCATTTCAAGCTCTATACCGAAGGCTTCCACGTGCCCAAAGGCGAGGTGTACGCGGCGGTGGAAGCGCCAAAAGGCGAGTTCGGGGTGTACCTGATCGCCGACGGGACCAACAAGCCCTACAAATGCAAGATTCGCGCGCCCGGTTTTGCACATCTCTCGGCCATGGATTTCCTGTGCCGGGGTCACATGCTGGCCGACGTTTCGGCGATCCTTGGTTCGCTCGACATCGTGTTCGGGGAGGTGGATCGCTGATGGCCGTCCGCCGCCTTGCCGAGGAGCATCTGCAGCCAAAGGAGTTCGCCTTCACGGCGGAGAATCTCGCGTGGGCGCAAAGCGAGATCAAAAAATATCCCGTGGGCCGGCAGCAGTCTGCGGTGATTTCGCTTCTGTGGCGGGCGCAGGAGCAGTGCGGCGGTTGGCTCCCGCAGAAGGCGATCGAGGCAGTGGCCGCCATGCTCGGAATGGCGAAGATCCGCGTGCTCGAAGTCGCGACCTTCTACACCATGTTTCTGTTGTCGCCAGTTGGGCGCAGGGCGCATATCCAGGTTTGCGGCACCACGCCGTGCGTGCTGCGCGGCGCTGAGGAGTTGTTCAAGGTCTGCCAACGTCGCATCCACGAAGAACCGTTCCACGTCTCGGCTGACGGCGATTTCTCCTGGGAGGAGGTCGAGTGTCTCGGCGCCTGCGTCAACGCCCCGATGGTGCTGATTGGTCGCGACACCTTTGAAGACCTCACCGCGGCGACATTCGAGAATGTGCTGGACGGCATTGCAAAAGGCAAACCACCCAAGCCTGGTCCCCAGATCGACCGGCAGGCGTCGGCACCGGTGGGCGGTGCCAATACGCTGACGGATCCAGCCCTGTTTGCGAAGGGCGCTGCGAGCGGTCGCCCGAATGAACCTGTGCTCGCGGACGACAATGCCAAGAAGCCGGGCGCCGCGGCCAATGTTCACGAAGCTCCAATCCCGAAACCGCCGATCGCCGACAGTTCCGACCCGAGGCGCTGATGCTTGCAGACAAGGATCGTATCTTCACCAACCTCTATGGCTCGCACGACTGGGGCCTCGACGGCGCGCGGGCACGCGGCGGTTGGGACGGCACCAAGGCGATTCTGGAGAAGGGCCGCGACGCCATTATCAATGAAGTCAAAGCCTCCGGACTGCGCGGCCGCGGAGGCGCCGGCTTCCCGACCGGCCTCAAATGGTCGTTCATGCCCAAGCAGTCCGACGGGCGGCCGCACTACCTCGTGGTCAATGCCGACGAGTTCGAGCCAGGTACCTGCAAGGACCGCGACATCCTGCGCCACGACCCGCATCTCCTGGTCGAGGGCTGCCTGATAGCCGGTTTCGCCATGGGGGCACACGCCGGCTACATCTATGTGCGCGGCGAGTTCATTCGCGAACGCGAGCACCTGCAGGCCGCTGTCGATCAAGCCTATGCGGCCGGTCTGATTGGCAAGAATGCGTGCGGGTCGGGGTTTGATTTCGACCTCTACGTCCACCACGGAGCGGGTGCGTATATCTGTGGCGAAGAGACGGCGTTGCTCGAAAGTCTGGAGGGCAAGAAGGGCCAGCCGCGGCTCAAGCCACCGTTCCCAGCCAACGTTGGTCTCTACGGCTGCCCGACTACGGTCAACAATGTCGAGACCATCGCGGCGGCGCCGGACATCATGCGCCGCGGCGCGGCCTGGTTCTCCTCGATCGGGCGGCCCAACAACACCGGCACCAAGATCTACTGCATTTCCGGCCACGTCGAGAAACCGTGCAACGTCGAGGAGGCCATGGGTATCCCGTTGCGCGAACTGATCGAGGTCTATGCGGGCGGCGTGCGTGGCGGGTGGGACAATTTGTTGGCCGTGATCCCCGGCGGCTCGTCGATGCCGCTCGTACCGGCCGCCCAGTGCGCCGATCTGAAGATGGACTTCGACGGCTTGGCCGTGGTGAAGTCAGCGCTCGGCACCGCGGCGGTGATCGTGATGGACAAGACGACCGATATCGTGCGCGCGATGGCGCGCATCTCCTATTTCTACAAGCACGAGAGCTGCGGCCAGTGCACACCGTGTCGCGAAGGCATGGGCTGGATGTGGCGTGTGCTGACCCGCATGGCTGACGGCCGCGCGCACAAACGCGAAATCGATATGCTGTTCGAAGTCACGAAGCAGATCGAGGGCCACACCATTTGCGCGTTCGGCGATGGCGCCGCCTGGCCGGTACAGGGCCTGCTGCGCCATTTTCGGCCGGAGATCGAGCGACGGATCGACGAGTATGCGAGAAACCCGCATCCGCAGCCGATCCGCCAGGCGGCGGAGTAGCTGCGATGACCAAGATCATCGTCGACGACAACGAGATCGACGTTCCGCCCGAATACACGTTGCTGCAGGCGTGCGAAGCGGCGGGTGCCGAGATTCCGCGGTTCTGCTTCCACGAGCGGCTCTCGATCGCGGGCAATTGCCGCATGTGCCTCGTTGAACTTGTCGGATCACCGAAGCCGGTGGCGTCGTGCGCCTGGGGTGTTCGCGATTGCCGGCCTGGCCCAAAAGGTGAGCCGCCCCAGGTCAAGACGCGCACGCCGATGGTCAAGAAGGCGCACGAGGGCGTGATGGAGTTTCTGCTCATCAATCACCCGCTCGACTGCCCAATCTGCGACCAGGGTGGCGAATGCGACCTGCAGGACCAGGCCATGGCCTACGGGGTCGACGCCAGCCGATTTCACGAGAACAAGCGCGCGGTCGAGGACAAATATATCGGCGCGCTGGTCAAGACGTCCATGAATTGCTGCATCCAGTGCACCCGCTGCGTGCGCTTTGCGACTGAGGTCGCGGGTGTACCTGAACTCGGCGCCATCAACCGCGGCGAAGATATGGAGATCACGACCTATCTGGAAACCGCGATGACCTCCGAGTTGCAGGGCAATGTGGTCGACCTGTGCCCGGTCGGGGCGCTGACTTCGAAGCCCTACGCGTTCGCGGCCCGGCCCTGGGAACTCGGCAAGACGGAATTGGTCGATGTTATGGATGCGCTCGGCAGTGCAATCCGGGTCGACACCCGCGGCCGCGAGGTGATGCGCATCCTGCCGCGCGTCAACGAGGACGTGAACGAGGAGTGGATCTCCGACAAGACCCGTCACATCGTCGACGGATTGCGCACCCAACGGCTTGATCGGCCCTACCTGCGCGAGGGCCCGCGGTTGCGCCCCGCTTCCTGGGGCGAGGCGTTCACCGCGATTGCCGCGAAGGTCAATGCGGCGTCGCGCCAGCGCATCGGTGCCATCGCGGGTGACCTCGCAACCGTCGAGGAAATGTTCGCCCTCAAGGATCTGATGACGCGGCTCGCAGTGAAGAACATCGATTGCCGGCAGGACGGCGCGCAACTCCTCCCGGCGTGGGGGCGGGCGAGCTATATCTTCAACGCGAGCATTGCGTCGATCGAGAAGGCGGACGCGCTGCTCATTGTCGGATCGAACCCGCGCAAGGAGGCGGCCGTCCTCAACGCACGCATTCGCAAGCGCTGGCGGGCGGGAAAGTTCCCCATTGGCGTGGTCGGGCCAAAGGCCGAACTGACCTATGAATACGAACATCTTGGCGCGGGCCCCGAGACCTTGGCGCAGGTTGCAGATGGCCGCCATCCGTTTGCCGAAAGCCTGAAGAAAGCCGAACGCCCGATGATCCTGATCGGGCAGGGTGCGTTGTCGCGTCCTGACGGCAAGGCCATCGCATCGCTTGCCGTGCGTGCGGCGCTCGACCTCGGCGCGGTCAAGGACGGCTGGAACGGCTATTGCGTTCTGCACACGGCGGCGTCCCGGGTTGGCGGTCTCGACCTCGGCTTGGTGCCCGGCGAGGGCGGGATCACCGCCAAGGAAATGGCCGCGTTCGGGACGCTGGATGTGCTGTTTCTGCTGGGTGCCGATGAAGTCGAGGTCGCGTCCGGCGCGTTCGTGGTCTACATCGGGACGCACGGCGATCGCGGCGCGCATCGGGCTGATGTGATCTTGCCCGGCGCTGCCTACACGGAAAAGACCGGCCTCACGGTGAACACGGAAGGGCGCGTCCAGTTGCTCAACCGGGCCGCCTTCCCGCCTGGGGACGCGCGCGAAGACTGGGCGATCCTGCGCGCACTGTCCGATCAACTCGGGCGACGGCTTCCCTACGACTCGCTTGCCCAGTTGCGGGCCACTCTATTCAAGGCACACCCACAGCTCGCGCGCCTCGACGCGGTTGTTCCCGCCGACGCCAGCGATCTGCACCGACTGGCCGGCCTCGGCGGTACGCCGGACCGGGGGCCATTTCGATCGCCGATCGAAGACTACTACCTGACAAATCCGATCGCGCGCGCATCCGCCATCATGGGGGAGTGTTCCATCTTGGCGCGGCGCGCGGCGACGAGTGTTGCGGCGGAGTGATGATGTCCGACTTCATCATCAGCTCGGTCTGGCCAGTAGTCATCATGGTGCTGCAAAGCGTCATGTTTCTGGTCATTCTGCTGATTGCGATCGCCTATGTGCTTCTGGCCGACCGCAAGATCTGGGCGGCGGTGCAGATCAGGCGCGGCCCCAACGTCGTCGGCCCCTGGGGTCTGCTGCAATCGTTCGCCGATCTTCTGAAATTCGTGGTCAAGGAGCCCACGATTCCGGCCGGCGCCAACAAGGGCGTGTTTCTGCTGGCACCGCTCGTAACCTGCGTGCTGGCGCTCGCTGCCTGGGCCGTGATCCCAGTCAATGTCGGTTGGATGATTGCCGACATCAACGTCGGCATTCTCTACATCTTCGCGATCTCCTCGCTCATGGTCTACGGGGTGATCATGGCCGGGTGGGCGTCGAACTCGAAGTATCCGTTCCTGTCGGCGCTGCGCTCCGCCGCGCAAATGGTCTCTTATGAGGTCTCGATCGGTTTCGTGTTCGTCACCGTGTTGTTGTGCGTCGGCTCACTCAACCTGTCGGCGATCGTGGACGCGCAGCAGCGCTACGGCCTTGCGAACTTGATCGGAATTCCGTGGTTTACAGTGCTGAACTGGTTCTGGCTGCCGCTGTTTCCGATGTTCATCGTGTTCTTCGTGTCGGCGCTCGCCGAAACCAACCGTCCCCCGTTCGATCTGGTGGAAGCGGAATCCGAACTGGTGGCGGGATTTATGGTCGAATACGGCTCGACCCCCTATATGCTGTTCATGCTCGGTGAATACGTGGCCGTAGCGACCATGTGCGCCATGGCCACGATCTTGTTCTTGGGCGGATGGCTGCCGCCGTTGGCGTTTCCGCCCTTCACCTGGGTCCCGGGCGTGATCTGGTTCGTGCTCAAAGCCGGTTTCGTGTTCTTCATGTTCGCCTTGGTGAAGGCGTTTGTTCCGCGTTACCGGTACGACCAGCTGATGCGGCTCGGGTGGAAAGTATTTCTGCCGTTGTCGCTGGCGATGATCGTGATCGTTGCCGCAGTGCTGCAATTCGGCGGGCTCGCCCCAAAATGAGCCCGGATGCGAGGACGCCATGAATATTGATCGCGCTGCGCGCGCGCTGCTGCTGCAGGAATTCGTGTCGGCGGTGGTTCTGTCGATGCGCTATTTTTTCAAGCCGAAGCTCACGCTTAATTATCCGTTCGAGAAAGGACCGGTGTCGCCGCGATTTCGCGGCGAGCACGCGCTGCGGCGATATCCGAACGGCGAGGAGCGCTGCATTGCCTGCAAGCTGTGCGAGGCGATCTGTCCGGCCCAGGCAATCACCATCGAGGCCGGGCCGCGCCGCAACGACGGTACCCGCCGCACCACCCGCTACGACATCGACATGGTGAAGTGCATCTATTGCGGGATGTGCCAGGAAGCCTGCCCGGTGGACGCGATCGTCGAAGGTCCGAACTTCGAGTTTGCGACCGAGACGCGCGAGGAGCTCTATTACGACAAGGACCGGCTGCTGGCGAACGGTGATCGCTGGGAGCGCGAGATCGCCAAGAATATCGCGCTCGATGCGCCATACCGGTGAGTGCCGCCGAATGATCTTTCCCGCGCTGTTTTTCTATCTGTTCGCCGGCGTGTGCATTGCGGCTGCCTTCATGGTGATCGCCGCGCGCAATCCGGTGCACTCCGTGCTGTTTCTGATCCTCACCTTCGTCAATGCTGCGGCCCTGTTCGTGCTGCTGGGCGCGGAATTTCTGGCGATGATCCTGATCGTTGTCTATGTCGGCGCGGTTGCGGTCCTGTTCCTGTTCGTTGTGATGATGCTCGACGTTGATTTTGTGGAGCTGCGCCAGGGCTTCCTGAGCTACCTCCCGGTAGGGGTGTTGGTCGGACTTGTATTTCTGATCGAACTCGTGTTTGTGCTCGGCGCCTGGGTGATCGCTCCGACTGCCCCGAAAGCGATCATGACTCCGATTGCCGCCAACGTCACGAATACTGAGGCGCTTGGGCTCGTCCTTTATACGCGCTACGTCTACTACTTTGAGGCCGCCGGACTGGTGTTGCTGGTTGCGATGATCGGGGCGATCGTGCTTACCCTCCGGCACAAGACCAATATCAAACGCCAGAACATCTCCGAGCAGGTTGCACGCACCAAGGCTACCGCGATCGAGATTCGCCAGGTGCGGCCGGGACAGGGGATCTGACGTGACGATCGGGCTCGGGCACTACCTCACCGTCGCCGCCATCCTGTTTACGCTCGGGATAGTCGGTATTTTCATCAACCGGAAGAACGTGATCGTCATCCTGATGTCGATCGAGCTCATCCTGCTCGCGGTCAACATCAACTTCGTAGCGTTCTCAGCGTTTCTCGGCGACCTCGTCGGCCAGGTGTTTGCGTTGGTCGTCCTCACTGTGGCGGCGGCGGAAGCTGCCATCGGGCTTGCGATCCTGGTTGTGTTCTACCGCAATCGCGGGTCGATCGCGGTCGAGGACATCAACCTCATGAAAGGCTGACGATGTATCTGGCCATCGTATTTCTGCCTTTGCTCGGATGCGTGCTGGCCGGCGCGATCGCGATCGTCGGGGCGCGGGCGCGCCACCCAGGCGGCACTTCGGCGCACGAAAGCGAGGACGCGGGCCAGGTTCACGGATCGGGTCATTCGTCGGCGCAAGACGCGCCCGCAGGTCACGCGTCGCACCACGCGGAAATCGCCGAACCGCCGGCCATGGGCTCGCGTTCGGCGGAGGTGATCACCACCGCCTTCCTGTTCATCGCCATGGTGTTCTCCTGGATTTCGTTCGCCCAAGTCGGTTTTGGTCACCAGGACGCGCATGTGCCGATCGCGAACTTCATCACGTCCGGAAGCCTTAAGGTCGAGTGGTCGCTGCGCATTGATACGCTGACTGCCGTGATGCTGGTCGTGGTGACGACCGTGTCCGCGCTCGTACACCTCTATTCAATTGGCTACATGAGCGAGGATCCGGGGCGGCCGCGGTTCTTCTCCTACCTCTCGCTGTTCACCTTTGCCATGCTGGCGCTGGTGACTGCGGACAACCTGGTACAGCTGTTCTTCGGCTGGGAGGGGGTGGGGCTCGCAAGTTATCTGCTGATCGGCTTCTGGTACCACAAACCGGAGGCGAACGCCGCGGCGATCAAGGCGTTCGTTGTCAACCGCGTGGGCGATTTCGGCTTTGCGCTCGGCATTTTTGCCGTGTTCCTGATGACTGGCGCGGTTGATTACGAGACGGTATTCGCACAGGCGCCGGCGCTGACCGGCAAATCAATTCACTTTCTGGCCTGGGATATCGATGCGCTGACCCTGATCTGCCTGCTCCTGTTCATGGGGGCCATGGGCAAATCGGCGCAATTTCTGCTGCATACCTGGCTGCCCGATGCGATGGAAGGCCCGACGCCGGTTTCGGCACTTATTCATGCCGCCACCATGGTCACCGCAGGTGTGTTCATGGTGGCGCGGCTGTCGCCGCTGTTCGATCTTGCGCCGATCGCTCAGGGCGTTGTGATCTTTTTCGGCGCCACGACCGCCTTTTTCGCCGCCACCATCGCGCTGGTGCAGAACGACATCAAGAAGATCGTCGCGTATTCGACCTGCTCGCAACTCGGCTACATGTTCGTCGCCATGGGGGTTGGGGCGTACTCGATCGGCATGTTTCACCTGTTCACACATGCGTTCTTTAAAGCGCTGCTGTTTCTCGGTTCCGGGTCTGTGATCACTGCCATGCACCATGAGCAGGACATCCGGAACATGGGCGGGCTCTATCGCCGGCTTCCGTTTACCTGGATCGCGATGATTGTTGGCACCTTGGCATTGACCGGGTTTCCCCTGACGGCTGGTTACTTTTCCAAGGACAAGATCATCGAAGCGGCGTTTGTCGGCACGAACCCGATGGCGGTCTATGGCTATCTCTGCACCACCATCGCCGCGCTGCTCACCGCGTTCTATTCCTGGCGCCTCATCTTCAAGACTTTTCACGGCCGTCCGCATAATCAGGCGCACTACGAGGCAGCTCATGAGAGCCCGTTGACAATGCTGATTCCGCTGGGTGCGTTGATGACCGGATGCTTTCTTGCCGGTTGGCCGTTCGAAAACATCTTCGCAGGGCCGGGGGTTGAGTCGTTCTTCCGCGACTCGCTCGAAGTTCGCGCCCGGCAATCAGATACTCGAGGAAATTGAGCACATCTCACCGTGGATCACGCCTGTGCCTACGGTGATGATGCTGGTCGGACTTGCGATCGCTTACGAGTTCTATGTTCGCAACCCGGCGCTCCCGGTCGAGCTCGCGCGCCAGCATGCACCGCTCTATCGGTTTCTGCTCAACAAATGGTATTTCGACGAGCTCTACGATCTCATCTTTGTGCGGCCGACGTTCTGGCTCGGCCGGCTATTCTGGCGCTTCGGCGATCAGTGGTTGATCGACGGTTTCGGACCGGACGGAGTGTCGGCGCGGGTGATCGACGTGACCCGGAACGTGGTGCGCCTGCAGACCGGCTACCTCTATCACTATGCTTTTACCATGCTGATCGGGGTCGCCGCGGCGGTCACCTGGTTCATGTTCTGGAGCGGTCACTGATGAGCTGGCCGGTCCTCACCGTCACCGTCTTCCTGCCGCTGGTCGGCGCGCTCTTCATTATGTCGTTGCGTGGTGACGATGCCGCCGTGCAGCGCAATGCGCGCTGGGTCGCCCTGTGGACGACGCTGATCACCTTCGCGGTCTCGCTGGTGCTGGTCTGGAGGTTTGATGCGAGCTCGGCCGAATTCCAGTTCGTGGAGAAGTATCCCTGGCTCGGCGGCACCTTCACCTACCACATGGGCGTTGACGGCATTTCGTTGCCTTTCGTCATTCTAACCACCGGGCTGCTCCCGATCTGCATCATCGCGAGCTTCGAGGCGATCCAGCGGCGGGTGAAGGAGTATATGATCGCGTTTCTGGTGCTCGAAACCCTCATGGTCGGCACCTTCTCGGCCCTCGACCTGGTGTTGTTCTATCTGTTTTTTGAAGGCGGCCTCATTCCGATGTTCCTGATCATCGGTGTCTGGGGCGGCCCGCGCCGCGTCTACGCCAGCTTCAAGTTTTTCCTCTACACGCTGCTCGGTTCGGTATTGATGCTGCTCGCCATCATGGCGATGTATTGGAGCGCCGGCACGACCGACATCACCGACGCTGCTGCATCACGAATTTCCGCGTTCGCTGCAGACCTGGGCCTGGTTTGCGTTCCTCGCGTCGTTTGCGGTCAAGCTGCCAATGTGGCCGGTGCACACGTGGTTGCCGGACGCGCACGTCGAGGCGCCGACCGCCGGGTCGGTGATCCTGGCCGCAATTCTGTTGAAAATGGGCGGCTACGGCTTCCTGCGCTTCTCGCTGCCAATGTTCCCATTCGCGTCGCAGGATTTCGCGCCACTGATGTTCGCGCTGTCGGTGGTTGCGATCATCTACACCTCGCTGGTCGCGCTGGTGCAGGATGACATGAAGAAGCTGATCGCCTACTCGTCGGTCGGGCATATGGGCTTCGTGACGATGGGAATCTTTGCCGGCACCATGCAGGGGGTTGCTGGCGGCATTTTCCAGATGATTTCCCACGGGTTGGTGTCGGGTGCGCTGTTCCTATGCGTCGGCGTTGTCTATGACCGGATGCATACCCGCGAGATTGCGGCCTATGGCGGGCTCGTCAACCGGATGCCGCTCTATGCAGCCGTGTTCATGGTGTTCACGCTTGCCAACGTCGGGTTGCCGGGAACCACCGGCTTCATCGGCGAGTTCCTGTCGATGATCGGCACGTTCAAGGTCAACACCTGGGTGGCGACGCTCGCGGCCCTTGGGGTGATCACCTCGGCGTGCTACGCCCTTTGGCTCTACCGCCGGGTTATTTTTGGCGTGATCGAAAAGCCCTCGCTCGCCCGCATCCTGGATTTGAGCGGACGCGAGATCATCACCTTCGTGCCGCTCGTGATGCTGACCATCCTGTTCGGTGTCTATCCAAAGCCGGTGCTCGACATGTCGGCTGCATCGGTCGCGGCTCTGCTGGAGAACTACCAGCACGCGCTCGCCGGCAAACCGGCCGGGCACACCTCCGCGCCAGAGGCAAGCCTTCCAGCGGGTGCGACCGGCGCGATGTCGAGCGATCCGGACAAGACCGTGGTCAAGATCAAGTACCTCAAGACCACGCCGGAAACCCAACGACCGGCGCTTGCCCGGTCAGGTGAACGCGGATGAACGAAGTCCTGCAACTATCCGACTATTACGCGCTGGTGCCCGAGCTTGTGCTCGTGGTCGGCGCCATGGCGCTTCTGATGGTCGGGGCAGGGATTGGCGAGCAATCGACCAATCTCGTCACCGGGTGCGCCCTGTTCCTGTTGCTGGTTGTCGGTGTGCTCATCGTCGAGATGCCCGCGGACAAGCTCGTCTTGTTCGGCGGAAGCTTCGTTGTCGACGGGTTCGCGCGTTTCATGAAGGTCTTGACGTTAATAGGTTCGGGTGCTGCGCTCGTCATGTCGATCGGTTTTCTCGAGCTGCCAAACCGGAGGATGTTCGAATACGCAGTGCTCATCCTGCTCGCCACCACCGGAATGATGATCCTGATCTCGGCGGGCGATCTGATTGCGCTCTATCTCGGCCTCGAGCTGATGAGCCTTTCGCTCTATGTCGTCGCCGCCATCGATCGTGACAACGTGCGTTCGACCGAAGCCGGGTTGAAGTATTTTGTGCTCGGTGCGCTATCATCAGGTATGCTGCTGTACGGATGCTCATTGATATATGGGTTTACCGGAACGGTGAGCTTTACCGGCATCGCGGGTGCGGCTGCCGACAGCGGAATTGGCCTCACGTTCGGGTTGGTGTTTCTGTTTGCGGGCCTGTGCTTCAAGGTCTCTGCGGTGCCGTTCCATATGTGGACGCCCGATGTCTACGAGGGCGCGCCGACCCCGATTACCGCTTTCTTCGCCGCCGCGCCGAAGGTTGCCGCCATGGCGGTCTTTGTGCGCGTAACGCTCACAGCGTTTCCGGCGATCGCCCAGCAATGGCAACAGATCCTGGCGTTTGTCGCGATCGCCTCGATGTTGCTCGGCGCGTTTGCCGCCATCGGACAGACAAACATCAAACGGCTGATGGCTTATTCCTCCATCGGTCACATGGGCTTCGCGCTGATTGGTTTGGCCGCCGGCACGAGCGAGGGCGTACAGGGCGTGCTCGTCTATGTGGCGATCTATCTCACCATGACGCTCGGCGCATTTGCCTGCATTCTGGCAATGCGACGGGAGGGCGCGGCAGTCGAGACCATTTCCGACCTCGCGGGACTTGCGCGTACCAACGGTCCAATGGCGTTCCTGTTTGCCGCATTGCTGTTCTCGCTTGCCGGCATTCCACCGCTCGCTGGGTTCTTTGCGAAATATTTCGTGTTTCTGGCCGCCATCAAGGCTGGTCTGTACGTACTGGCGGTGATCGGTGTCATCGCAAGCGTAATCGGCGCGTACTATTATCTCTTGATCGTGAAGGTCATGTATTTCGACGAACCCGCACCAGCGCTCGCTCCCATGCGCAACGAGCTCAAGCTTGTGCTTGGCATGACCGGGCTGTTCAATCTCCTGTTCGTCATCATTCCGAGCCCGCTGGTAGACGCAGCGGCTGCGGCGGCCAATTCGCTGTTCTGATGGGTCCAGGAACGCTTCCAGGCGATAACCGTTCGCTCTTCGAAACAGCGATCAGACATATCGCCTGCGATAGCGTCGGTTCGACCAATTCGGAAGCGCTCGCGCGTGCGCGGACAGGCGAGGCGGGACCGTTGTGGATCACCGCCCGCACGCAGACCGCCGGCCGCGGTCGGCGCGGGCGCGCCTGGAAATCCGCGCCCGGAAATCTCTACGCCACGCTGCTGCTGCGCGATCCATCGCGCGTCGTACTCGCGCCGCAACTGTCCTTCGTTGCGGCGCTCGCCGTCTACGACGCCATCTCGGGGTTGGTCGAAGGCGAACGGCCGCGGATCGCATTGAAATGGCCGAACGATGTCTTTTGCGATGGCGCCAAGGTCGCCGGCATCCTGATCGAGGGCGAAGGCAACCCGCTCACTGTCGCGATCGGAATCGGGATCAATTGCGTGCATCATCCAGATGACACCGAATATCCGGCGACTGATCTGCGCGCGCAAGGCATCAACGACCCAGCGCCCGATCGCGTGTTCGCTTCCCTTTCGGTCGCGATGACGCGCCGGCTCGCCCAGTGGCGTAGCGGAAATGGCTTTGCATCGGTTCGCACAGACTGGCTGGCGCGCGCCCACCCGGCTGGAAGCCACCTGCGGGTTCGCCTTCCCGAACGCGAGTTGAGCGGTCGGTTCGAGGGGCTGGACGATGTCGGCCGGTTGCTCCTGCGCCTGCCGGACGGTTCGATCGAACGGATCACCGCGGGCGATATCTTTCCGATCGGCCGGCTGGCAACCACAGCAACAACGCCGTAAGCATCGATGCCTGGTCCCCGCGAGGAGCTGGTATTCGCGCCGCTCGGCGGCGTCGGCGAGATCGGCATGAACCTCGCACTTTATGGGATCGGCTCCGAGCGCAGCAAGCGCTGGATCGTCGTCGATTTCGGAGTCGCGTTTGCGGGCAACGACCTGCCGGGCATCGATCTGATCATGCCGGACATCGCCTATCTGATCGAGGAGCGGCGCAACATCGCCGGTATCGTGCTCACGCATGCCCACGAGGATCATTTCGGTGCGCTGCTCGACCTTTGGCCGCGATTGCGGGTGCCGGTTTACGCGACGCCTTTCAGTGCAGCGCTCCTGGAGGCTAAGCGGCAGTCGGAGCCAGGCGCGCCCGAGATCGACGTGCGCGTGGTTCCTGTCGGTGGCCGCATTGCGCTTGGCGCCTTCGATGTCGAGTTTGTTTCGGTCGCGCACTCGATTCCAGAGTCCAACGGTCTGATCATCCGCACCGCGCTCGGCACGATCCTTCACACAGGCGATTGGAAGATTGATCCAACCCCCTTGGTCGGACCACCGACCGACGAGGCGAAGCTGCGAGCGCTCGGCGAACATGGTTGCCTGGCCCTGGTCGGGGATTCAACCAACGCCATGCGCGATGGCCGTTCTCCCTCCGAGGCAGCGGTCGCAAAAACGCTTGCCGATCTCATCAGGAGCGCTCCCGCCCGGGTCGCCGTGACCACGTTTGCGTCCCACGTGGCGCGCATCCGCGCGGTCGCGGCCGCCGCGCGCGAAGCGGAACGCGAGGTCGTGGTGGTTGGCCGCGCCATGGATCGGGTGGTGCAGGTTGCGCGCGAGACCGGCTATCTGGACGGGGTACAGGATTTCCGCTCGGCCGAGACCTACGGCTATTTGCCACCGGAAAGGGTGGTGGCGCTATGCACCGGCAGCCAGGGCGAGCCACGCGCCGCGCTGTCGCGTATTGCGCAGGATGAGCACCCGGAAGTGACCCTCACCAAAGGTGATCTCGTGATTTTTTCGGCGCGGCCGATCCCCGGCAACGAGAAGGCAATCGCTCGGGTGATCAACGGTCTGGTCCGCCAGGGCGTCGAGGTGATTACCGACCGCACCCACCTGGTCCACGTCTCCGGCCACCCTCGGCGCGGCGAAATGGAAGACATGTACCGCTGGGTCAAACCGAAAATTGCGATTCCGGCGCACGGCGAACCGCTGCATCTTGCCGAACACGCGAAGCTTGCGCGTGCGATCGGGGTCAAGGACGTGATCGTGTGCTCCAATGGCGATCTGGTGCGGCTCGCGCCCGGGCCGACCGGCGTGATCGACGAGGTGCGCGCGGGAAGACTCTACAAGGACGGCCGTCTTATCGTCGATGCCGAGCAGCGCACCGTAGCCGACCGCCGCCGATTGGGTTTTGCCGGAATCGTGTCGATAGCGATCGCGCTTGATCAGAAGGGCGTTATGGTAGCCGACCCAGAAGTCGCATTGATCGGTATTCCCGAGCAGACGGCGAACGGCGACAGCATCGCCAACATGGTCGATGAGGTCGTGGCCGACACGGTCGCGCAATTGCCAAAGCCGCGGCGACGCGATCCTGAGGCCGTTGCGCAGGCGGTCCGCGGTGCTGTGCGCTCCGCGGTTGCGGACAGCTGGGGAAAGAAGCCGCTATGCCTGGTGCATGTATTGACCGTATAGAGCGACGAGTGTGGTGGATTTGAAGTTCCTTAAGTCAGTCAGCCGCGATGCAGGGAGATCACGATGATTGGACGGCTGAACCATGTGGCCATCGCGGTGCGTGACATCGACGCGGCGGCGAGCGTTTATCGGGATACGCTTGCAGCGCAGGTCTCAGCCAAGGTGCCGCAACCCGCGCATGGGGTGACGACCGTGTTCGTAGAACTGCCCAACACCAAGATCGAATTGCTGGAGCCGCTTGGACACGACTCTCCGATCGCCAAATTTCTCGAGCGCAATGCCGACGGTGGCATCCATCACATCTGCTACGAGGTCGACGACATCATCGCCGCTCGCGATCGGCTGAAGGGGAAGGGGGCTCGCGTCCTGGGCGACGGCGAGCCAAAGATCGGCGCGCACGGCAAGCCGGTACTGTTCCTGCACCCGAAGGATTTTTGCGGCACGCTGGTCGAACTCGAGCAGGCGTAGGCGACATTGTCCTGGCCGACCATCGCGGCAATCTATTTCATTATCTGGTGGCTCGTTCTGTTCGCCGTCCTGCCATGGGGTGTGCGCTCTCAGGGGGAAAGCGGCGAGGTCGTCCCGGGAACCGATCCCGGCGCGCCGAAGCTTCCGGGGCTTGGCAAAAAACTCGTTTGGACGACCCTGGTGTCAACCGTGCTGTTCGGCTTGCTTTATTTCGGCTACGTGACCCGGCTGGTCACGCTTGACGATCTCGCGGCGCTGCTGGGAATGCGCCGATAGCGTTGTCGTGCGATAGAGGCCTGCGAACTGATCGACGTGACAGACCCTACCCGCGTCGCGATCGTAGCCGGCGCGAGGTCGGTGGCGCAGCACCGGGGGGCGACGTCACGTAGAATGGATTGGATTGGCAGGTACCGCCAATGCCGGCGACCGTCATGCGGCATTGCTCGTAAGTGGAGAAGCCGCAATTGTGCGGTGCGTTGGGCATCATGTAGTGGGCGCACCAGGGATAGTTGATCACGGCCTCCGCTCCACCGGTGCTCGATGCAAGGGCCAACGCGGCTCCGACCAGAGCCAGAGCATAGTACCGCATGTCGCCTCCTAGGCCCTCTATTTGGGCGCCACAACAAAGGCGCCTCCTGTTAGGTCAACCCGGGCCAACCGAGTTTCTTCTATTTGGGCCGGCTTTGCCAATGCGATTTGAGAGCGCCGCGAAAAAAACCATCACGGGCACGCAGCGGCGCGAAAAAGGTCCCGTCGGCGCGAGACGTGGCTTCGAGGGGACGATGGGCAGCGGAGGGAAGCTCGATGGGCAAAAAAAGAGCAGGGCCTCTCCCTGCTCTTGAGAATTCATTCCAGCCTTTGACTTCCGTCCAGCTTGGTGCGGACGGGACGGCACGGCGAGCGCGCCTTTTTGGCTAGTTCCTCCCAGGACTTGGACCGGTGCGTGGATGTTTCCAACGCCGCGGAGGTAAACAAAGTAACCTATCCGATGGGCAACTGTCATGGGGGTCACAGTGCGCTGCAATAATTATCCCATCTTGCTGCCCACCTTTATTTGGAAACGGACGATGGCTGGTGGGCACGGTCGGCCCGGCGTGACCAGTGATCGGCACCAGTCTGATTTGAGCCGCCGGGTGCGGGCGGGTCGCGCCGCTTTTGCACTTGTTCCCGCGGCCCTTGTGTTTTGACCCCTGATCCGGTTTCACTCTCGCGCCCTTTGCCCAAGACTATTGCCGAAAGTTCCAATGCGCCTCTCCCGGTTTTTCCTGCCGATCCTGCGCGAGACGCCCAAAGAAGCGGAGATCATCTCCCATCGGCTGATGCTGCGGGCCGGCATGATCCGCCAAGAGAGCGCGGGGATTTATGCATTTCTGCCGCTCGGCCTGCGCGTATTGCGCAAGATCTGCGAGGTCGTGCGCGAGGAGCAGGATCGTGCCGGGGCGGTTGAACTGCTCATGCCGACCATCCAGTCGGCCGATCTCTGGCGCGAAAGCGGGCGCTACGAGGCCTACGGAAAGGAAATGTTGCGCATCAAGGATCGGCACGAGCGCGACATGCTGTATGGGCCGACCAACGAGGAGATGATCACCGAGATTTTTCGAGCCTACGTGCGCTCGTACAAGGATCTGCCGCTCAACCTCTATCATCTGCAATGGAAATTCCGCGACGAGGTGCGACCGCGCTTCGGCGCGATGCGCTCGCGCGAGTTTCTGATGAAGGACGCCTATTCGTTCGATCTCGATCAGGCCGGCGCGCAGCATTCGTACAACAGGATGTTCGTCGCCTACCTGCGCACGTTTGCCCGCATGGGGCTCAAGTCTATTCCGATGGTGGCGGAGACCGGGCCGATCGGCGGCAACCTGAGCCACGAATTTATCATCTTGGCCGACACTGGCGAAAGCGAGGTGTTCTGCCATCGCGACTATCTCGATATGCCGGTACCTGGCGAGGGCGTGGATTTCGACGATGTCGGACGCTTACAAGCCATTGTCGATCGCTGGACACAGCTCTACGCGGCGACATCCGACAAGCACGATCCCGCCGCCTATTCGGCTCTTGCGGCCGACAAGCAGGTGTCGGCACGTGGCATTGAGGTCGGCCATATCTTCTATTTCGGGACCAAATATTCCGAGCCGATGAAAGCGGTGGTCGCCGGCCCCGATGGCGTCGAGCGCCCCGTGCACATGGGTTCCTATGGGATCGGGCCAACGCGGCTCGTCGCAGCCATCATCGAAGCGTTCCATGACGACGCCGGCATCAAGTGGCCGGAGGCGGTAGCGCCGTTCCGCGCGGCGATCCTCAACCTCAAACAAGGCGATTCTGCCACCGACGGTGCCAGCGAGGCGCTGTATCGGGCGCTGACCCGCGTGGGTGTCGACGTGCTGTATCACGATCTCGACGAGCGCCCGGGATCGAAATTCGCGACCGCCGACCTCATCGGTATTCCGTGGCAGATTCTGATCGGCCCCAGGGGGCTCGCGGAGGGCAAAGTCGAGCTCAAGCGCCGCGCCGACGGCAGCCGCGAATTCGTTTCGCAAGAAGCCGCCGTAGATCTGCTGACGAAATGAACTTGCGTGTGGCGTCAAACCGGTCGCAATTGGCGGTGGCTTGAAACCGCCAGAATCAGATGGAACTAGGGCTTTGGAGCAGCGATGAGCGAAACGACCGGCACGCGGCCCTTCAGCCGCTTCGAATGGATGCTGTCGCTGCGCTATTTGCGGTCGCGACGCAAAGAAGGCTTCATCTCGGTCATCGCCGGCTTCTCCTTCCTCGGCATTCTGCTCGGCGTCGCCACCCTCATCATCGTCATGGCGGTGATGAACGGCTTTCGCCATGAACTGCTGGAAAAGATCCTAGGCCTCAATGGCCACCTGCTGATCCAGCCGCTGGAGGCGCCGCTGACCGACTATGAGGTAGTGGCCGAGCGCATCTCAAAAGTTCCAGGCATCAAGCTTGCCGCGCCGGTGGTCGAAGGCCAGGCGTTGGCGTCTTCGCCATTCGGCTCGAGCGGCGTGCTCGCGCGCGGCTGGCGCGGCAGCGATTTGCGCAAGCTTCCGTCCATCGCCGACAATCTGAAACAGGGTACGCTCGAAGGGTTCGATGAGGGCCAGGGCATATTGATCGGCCGCCGGCTCGCCGACCAACTGACGCTCCACGCCGGCGAGAACGTGACATTGGTTGCGCCGCGCGGTGCGGTCACCCCTATGGGCACGATGCCGCGGATCAAGACCTACAAGGTCGCGGGGGTATTCGAGATCGGCATGTCGGAATACGATCTCGGCTTCGCGTTCATGCCATTGACCGAGGCGCAGGCCTATTTCAACCGCTCGGGTGATGTCACCGCGATCGAAGTCTACGTCGACAACCCTGATCAGATTGATCGTTTTCGAAAGCTGATCGCCGAGGCAGCCGGGCGCCCGATCTTCATCACTGATTGGCGCCAACGCAACGCCACATTCTTTAATGCCCTGCAAGTCGAGCGCAACGTCATGTTCCTGATACTGACGCTGATCGTGCTGGTGGCCGCGCTCAACATCGTGTCGGGTTTGATCATGCTGGTGAAGGACAAGGGCCCCGACATCGCCATCATGCGCACCATGGGCGCCTCCCAGGGCTCCGTCATGCGCATCTTTCTAATCACCGGCGCCTCGATCGGGGTCGTTGGTACGCTGGTCGGCTTTTTGGCTGGCGTTGTCATCTGCCGCAACGTCGAGGTGATCCGCCAGTTCCTGTCCTGGGTCGCTAAGCACCGAGCTATTTCCGCCGACCCTCTATTTCCTGTCGCGGCTGCCGGCCATTTTGGACCCGGCGGAAACGACGGCAGTCGTGGTGATGGCACTCGCGCTGTCGCTTTTGGCAACGCTTTATCCCTCGTGGCGCGCGGCCCGGCTCGATCCGGTCGAGGCGCTGCGCTACGAGTGACCCATGGCTGACAACCCCGTCCTGTTCCTTCAGTCGATCGAACGCAACTACCGGCAGGGTGACAACCTGTTGAACATCCTGCGGCGGGCCGACCTCGCGGTTTGGCCAGGTCAGCTCGTCGCGCTGGTGGCCCCGTCGGGTGCCGGCAAGTCGACACTGTTGCATATTGCCGGACTGCTGGAACGCCAGGATGGCGGCGAGGTGTTTGTCAATGCCCAGCCGACCTCGCTGCTGAACGACTTCGAACGCACCCGCATCCGCCGCGTTGAAATGGGCTTCATCTATCAGGCCCATCACCTGCTGCCTGAACTGTCGGCACTCGAGAACGTGATGCTTCCCCAGATGATCCGCGGATTGCGCAAGCGCGAGGCGCACGCGCGCGCCGCCGAGCTTCTGTCCTATCTGGGCCTTAAAGAGCGTCTCACCCATCGGCCGGCCGAACTCTCCGGTGGTGAGCAGCAACGCGTCGCGATCGCGCGCGCCGTCGCAAATGCACCACGCGTTCTGTTGGCCGACGAGCCAACCGGCAACCTCGATCTGCACACGGCTGACCGCGTGTTCGACGCGCTTACCCAGCTGGTACGGGCCTCCGGCCTCGCCGCCGTCATCGCGACCCACAACATGGAACTCGCCGCGCGTATGGACCGGCGGGTGACCCTCAAGGACGGGCAGGTCGTAGAGCTCAAGGCGGGCGCTGCCTGAGGTTTCGGAGGGGCAAGAAATCCCTGTTAGGTAGTGGGTCCGCGTTATTCAAGCTGACGCACATCCCCTTGGGTATCAAACTGACCCACTATCCCCCCTTGGGTAGTGGGTCAGTTTGATTTCCGGCGTCGCCCTGGGCGATGCTTGGCCCGATCGGCGGCAATCCAAGCCTCTGCTTCGAACGACTATCAGCTTGGCTAGCTGATTGGGATCTCTAGGGCGCTCGGGATGGCCGCTCATCGTGCGGCTCTGCGTCGGCTACGAACCAGCCACCACATTGCGCCGCACGCAATCACGGGAAGCACCAACATGGTAGCTTCCACCCAGAATAGGAGTGGCGGAAGGCAGCCGGCCGCCAATAGCACAATGGTATCCGGATAGCCCATGAACAGCCATCGCGGGTCGCGCGGAGTGCGACGCCTAACAACTCTTCGCCTTAGATGCTTTCCGGCCATAGTTAAAATATGCTCCCGAGGCCGTCACGGTGCCAGCCTCGGCCGGGGTCTGCCTTATTCAAACTGACCCACTGCCCCCTTGACTTTAGAACAAAGATGGAACATCGTTCTTTTTATGTTCCGTTGCGTCAGGGGTGTCCCATGTTCCGCGCCGTCGTCGAAGAGGCCGCCGCGCTAGCGTCCATCACTCTCTTTGTTGGCATGGTCGTCGTGTGGGCCCAGGTCCTCACGGCGCTATAGCCGTTTTCCACGTCCCCCCGCCTCGTTGCGTAATCTGACGAGGCCCAGCACCGGCCGGCGTGCGCAAAGTTGTGCGTCCCTCCACGCCGGCCGGTGATCTTCGTGGACATGGTCGGGACGCATCCGCACCATCGGGTCGCGCACGAATCGATCATCGGGCGCCCACGCCCTGACTCGAAATTCCGGATCGCATCGCCGTGACCTCCGACCCGCAATTCGTGCACCTGCATGTGCACTCGTCCTATTCGCTGCTCGAAGGCGCACTGACGATCGCGCGTATCGCCGAACTGGCGAAGGCCGACCGGCAACCGGCGCTAGCGCTCACCGACACCGACAACATGTTCGGGGCGCTGGAGTTTTCCGACAAGATGGCGAGTGCCGGCATTCAGCCCATCATCGGCTGCTCGCTGGCGGTCGACTTTGGCGACCAGGAGGAGCGACGCGGGGGTGGCCACCCGCGCGCATTACCGCGCCTGGTGCTGCTGGCAGCCAACGAAGCCGGCTACCGCAACGTCATGCATCTCTCCTCGCGCGCGTTCCTGGAGCCGGCAGCGACCGAGGCTGCCCACATCACGTTGCCAATGCTGAGCGTCCGCAACCGAAGGCCTGATTGCGCTCACCGGCGGTTCCAGTGGCGCGCTCGACCTCGCTATCGTGGCAGGCCAGCTGCATCTCGCGGAGGCACGCTGCGAGACGCTGCTGCGGCTGTTTGGCGACCGGCTCTATATCGAACTGCAGCGCCATGGGCTCGCCGCCGAACGCTCTGCCGAACCGCACCTGATCGAACTGGCCTATGCCCGCAACATTGCGCTCGTTGCGACCAACGAACCGTATTTCGGCACGGCCGAGGACCACGAAGCCCACGACGCCTTGATCTGCATTGCCGAAGGTCGCCCAGTGGCTGAAACCGAGCGTCGGCAACTGAGCGCGGAACACCGTTTCAAGTCGCGTGCCGAAATGGCGGCCCTGTTTGCTGATCTTCCGGAAGCGCTCGCCTCGACCATCGAGATCGCCGAGCGCTCCGCTTTCCGGCCCAGGACGCGAGCGCCGATCCTACCGCGTTTCACCACCGAACGGGGCGAGACAGCGGATGAGCCGACTTTGTTGCGCCGGCAGGCCGAAGCGGGGCTTGCGCGCCGCATTGCCGCCCATGGCGTCGCGCTCGGCCGTACCGAGGAGGAATACCGCGAGCGTCTTGCGTTCGAACTCGGCGTTATCGAGCGTATGCGCTACGCGGGCTACTTTCTGATCGTCTCGGATTTTATTCAATGGGCCAAGAATGAGGGCATTCCGGTTGGCCCCGGACGCGGCTCCGGCGCTGGCTCGCTGGTCGCCTATTCGCTGCTGATTACCGACCTTGATCCGATCCGCTTCGGGCTCCTGTTCGAGCGCTTCCTCAATCCGGAACGGGTCTCGATGCCCGATTTCGACATCGACTTCTGCCAGGACCGGCGCGATGACGTGATCCGTTACGTGCAACAAAAATATGGCCGCGACCAGGTCGCGCAGATCATCACCTTCGGCACCCTGCAGGCGCGCGGCGTCTTGCGCGACGTAGGCCGGGTCCTCGAAATGCCCTATGGTCAGGTCGACAAGCTGTGCAAGCTTGTGCCTAACAATCCGGCGCAACCGGTGACACTCTCGCGCGCCATCGCCGACGAGCCACGCCTGCAGGCCTTCCGTGATAGCGAGCCGGTGGTGGCGCGGGCATTTGCGATCGCGCAGAAACTCGAAGGGTTGCACCGGCACGCCTCGACCCACGCCGCCGGCATTGTCATCGGCGATCGGCCGCTGTCTGAACTGGTTCCGCTCTATCGGGACCCCAAGACCGATATGCCGGTGACTCAGTTCAATATGAAGTGGGTTGAGCAGGCCGGTCTCGTGAAGTTCGACTTTCTGGGGCTGAAAACCCTCACCGTGCTGGCAACTGCAGTCGAGCACGTTCGCGCGCACGGCATCGACATCGATCTTTCGCGTATTCCGCTCGACGACAAGGCGAGCTACGACCTCCTTGCCCGCGGTGAGACGGTCGGCGTGTTTCAGGTGGAAGGGCAGGGCATGCGACGGGCGCTGGTCGACATGCGACCCGACCGTTTCGAAGACATCATCGCGCTCGTCGCGCTGTACCGGCCCGGGCCGATGGCCAATATCCCGACCTACTGTGCGCGCAAGCGCGGCAGCGAGGTGCCGGACTATATCCACCCCAAGCTCGAGCCGATCCTGCGCGAGACCTTCGGCGTCATCATCTATCAGGAACAGGTGATGCAGATCGCCCAGGTGCTGGCAGGCTATTCGCTCGGCGAGGCCGATCTGCTGCGCCGAGCCATGGGCAAGAAAATCCGCGCCGAGATGAAGGCCCAACGCGAACGCTTCGTTTCCGGCGCGATCGAACGCGGCGTCGAGCGCGGCCAGGCCGAGACGATTTTCGAACTACTGGAACGCTTCGCCGACTACGGGTTCAACAAGAGCCATGCGGCCGCTTATGCGCTCGTCGCCTACCAGACCGCCTACATGAAGGCGAACCATCCGGTCGAATTCCTGGCTGCCTCCATGACCCTCGACATGGGCAACACCGACAAGTTGGCGGAGTTTCGCAGCGAAGCGGAGCGCCTCGGCATCAAGGTCGAGCCGCCATCGGTCAACAAATCGGGGGTCACGTTTGCGGTCGGCGAGCGCACCATCTATTACGCGTTGGCCGCCCTCAAAGGCGTCGGCCGCCAGGCGGTGGAAACGATCGTCGCGGCGCGTGGCCAGCGTCCATTTGCCGGCCTTGCCGATTTTGCGGCGCGCATGAATCCGCGCGCCGTCAACAAGCGTGTACTGGAAAGTTTGGCCGCGGCGGGAGCGTTCGATGCGTTGGAGGGCGATCGTGCGCGCGCCTTTGCGGCGATTGATGCCATGCTGGCCGCTGCGCAGCGCGCGCATGATGGTCTGAGCCTCGGGCAGAACGAGCTGTTCGGCGGTCTCGGTCAGCCCGACAGGCTCACGATTCCAACGAGCGAACCCTGGCTACCCGCCGAGCGGTTGCAGAAGGAATACGACGCCATCGGCTTCTTTCTGAGCGGCCATCCGCTCGACGACTATGCGCCGCTGCTCAAAGGGCTGCGGGTGCAATCATGGGCGGATTTTGGCAAGGCGGTGAAAGCCGGCGCCACCGCCGGCCGGGTCGCCGCAACCGTTGTCTCGCGCATCGAGCGGCGCACCAAGACCGGGAATCGCATGGGCATTGTTGGCCTGTCCGATCCGACTGGCCACTACGAAGCGGTCATCTTTGCGGAAGGCCTGCAGCAATACCGTGATCTGCTCGAGCCCGGCGCGGCGCTGCTCTTGTTCCTCACCGCGGAAGCGCAGGGTGACGAAGTGCGCGCGCGCATTCAATCGGTGGAGCCGCTCGATGCGGCCGCCGAGAAGGTGCAGAAGGGGCTGCGGGTCTTCCTGCGGTCAGCGGAGCCGCTCGATGCCGTCACTAAGCGGCTGGAGCCGGCGCCGGCGCGCGCCAGCAGAGCCGATGGCGAGGTCAATATGGTGCTGATGCTCACGGGTGGTGCCGAAGTCGAGGTCAGGCTGCCCGGCCGGTTCAAGGTCTCGCCCCAGATCGCCGGCGCCATCAAGGCGGTTCCGGGCGTGGTGCAGGTAGAGGCGGTGTAGGGCACTTTGTTGACACGTCCACGCTCGTCCTACATCGTTGTCGGGCGGGCTGTCGTCGGCCCGAACTACGCGGCTGCACGATATCTATGAGCGCCTGGATTCGGATCATCCAATTTGCCGAGAGCAGCGGCTATCTGCGCTCCCTTTACGAACGCATCGGCGGACCGAACGGCGCAATCGACAACGTCATGAAGGTGCATTCACTGCGGCCGCACACGATGGAGGGCCATTGGATCCTCTACAAAAGTGTCATGCATCATGCCAACAACACTCTGCCGGGTTGGTTTCACGAGTGCATGGCTGTCTACACCGGCTTGTACAACGATTGCGGCTATTCGGTCGCCCATCACTTTGCGGGCCTCAGACGGTTGCTCAAGGACGACGCGCGCGCGGACGCGATCTATGAGGCCCTCGCGGCAAGCCAGCCGGAGCGAGTTTTCTCAGGAAAGGAGTTGGCGCTGCTCCGCTATGTGCGCAAATTGACGCAAGCCCCGCAATTTGTCGTGGAGGATGACGTTCGCGCCGCGCGTGCGGCCGGGGCCAATGACGGTGAAATACTCGAAGCGAACCAAGTCTGCGCCTATTTCAACTACTCGAACCGACTGCTCAATGGGCTTGGTGTGTCGACCGAAGGCGATGTGCTCGGGCTCTCGCCTGCTTCCAGCGCCGATCTCACTCTCGCGGGCAATCGCTAGGGTCCTCCGATGAATGATTTGGCCACCCGCCCTGAAGACTTCGTCGAAATTCCCGTGCTCGACCTCGCGCGCACGGATGAGGGTACGGCAGGCGAGCGCGCGCTCGCGGCCGAGCTTCGCCAGGCCGCCATCGATGTTGGCTTCTTCTATGTCATCGGCCACGGGGTGCCGCAAAGCGTCATCGATGACGCATTTGCGGTCGCCCGTCGATTTTTCGCTTGGCCGCTGGAGCGCAAGCAGGTCGTCGCGGTCGATCCGCGTCATCGCGGCTTTCTCAAGGTCGGCGGTGCGAGAATGTCCGATCAGGCGAAGCCCGACCTCAAGGAGAGCTTTCTGTTCGGCGTCGATTTACCGCTGAGCGACCCGGATGTCCGCGCCGGAAAGCCGCTGATGGGCCCGAACCAATGGCCTGCGGATCTGCCCGAATTGCGCGACGCGGTCGAGCGATACGCGTTGGCGATGCGCGCCTGCGGCAATCGGGTTCTGCGCCTGTTCGCGCTCGCTCTCGACCTGCCGCCGGATCATTTTCTGCCACTGTTTGCGCGGCCGCTGGCACGTGGTTCACTGCTCTACTATCCGCCGCAGCCGCCGGCCATGGGTGCCGACCAGTTCGGGGTTTCCGCTCATACGGACTACGGCGCGCTCACCTTCGTTTGCCAAGGAGAGGTTGGCGGTCTCGAGGTTCGCAACCGCGCGGGCGATTGGATCGACGCGCCACCGGTCGCGGGCAGCTTTATCGTTAACATTGGGGATCTGATGGCGCGCTGGACGAACGATGTGTTCGTATCGACGCCCCATCGGGTCGTGAACAAGAGCGGTCGCGAACGCTATTCAATCGCGTATTTCTTCGACCCTCACATCGACACGGTGATCGAAGCGCTTCCCTCTTGTGTAGCGGCCGGTACGACGCCTCGCTACCCCCAGACGACCTGTGGTGAGCACATTCTTCGACGCTTCAAGAATGCCTTTGCGTACCGGAACGAGACAGCAGGAACATAATGTTATGAATTTGCAACCCCTGGGAGGTTCTATCGTGCTGAGGCTGATTTTACCGGGTGTCCCGCTCGCAGCAGCGGTGCTGCTTTGCACCCTCGCCGCGAGTGCGGTTCAGGCTCAGGAAAAATCGCACCTCACCGTGATTCTAGAAGCCAATGCGCTTCGGGTCGGCACTACCGGCGATTTCAACCCAATGTCGATCCGCGATCCGGCAACCAACAGCTTCAAGGGGTTCGAAATCGATGCAGCCAATCAGCTCGCGAAGGATCTTGGCGTCAAGCTCGAGCTCGTACCCACTGATTGGACCACGCTCGTCCCTGGTATCGCGGCCAATCGTTACGATGTTTTCATGAGCGGCGCCTCGATGAACGTCGGCCGCATCAAGACGATTGCATTTACGCTGCCCTACCTGGAAGCCGGCACTACACCGATTTTTGATCAAAAGAACGCCGCGCGATTCAAGAGTTGGGATGACATCAATCAACCGGGCGTCACGGTCGCGGTCATCCTCGGCACGGTTTTTGAGGATCAAGCAAGGTTGCTGCTGCCGAAGGCCACGATCAAGTCCGTGCAGCCGCCGGCAACCTCTTGGCAGGAGGTGCTGGCCGGCCGCGCTGACGCGGCGATAACGAGCTCGATCGACGCGCAAAGCATCGTCGCGCGTTTTCCGGCTCTGATCCATCTGCCGAGCGAGCAGGACCGCAGCAAGCGCCCGTTCGGCTACATCGTGGCTCAAGGCGACTTCGTCTGGACCAACTACTTGAACAATTGGATCACCCTGAAGCTTTCCGAAGGATTTTTTCAGTCCCTGAAAACCAAATGGTTCAACAACTGACGCGGACTCGCGCACGCTTCGGTCGCACCGGCAGGAACCTCGAAACAACGCTGGTCGCGGGGCTTGCGCTTCTGGTCGGCGCTTGCGCGGCTGGGCCCGCGTATAATTGGGGTTGGTACGTCCTTTCGCCAACTCAAGCCCGAGGCCAGGTAAATCTTGAATTTTTGCTTTCGGGCCTGTGGCCGACGATTTCCGTATCGGCCGCGGCGCTCGCCGTATCCGTGCCGATCGGCGCGCTGGTGGGAATCGCCGGTACGAACAAGCACAGGGGCCTGCAGGTCCTCAATCGCTCCTACGTCGAAGTTGTGCGCGCAGTCCCGGGACTTGTTCTGGTGCTGTGGGTCTACTATGGCCTACCCGTGATATTCGGCATTCAGTTCGGTATCTTTGCTGCTGGCGTGCTGGCGCTCGGGCTCAGCGACAGCGCCTTTCAGGCTGAAATATTCCGCGCCGGCATCCAGTCGATCGCGCCGGGTCAGATTGATGGAGCCAAGAGCCTTGGCCTTAACCGATTTCAGATCATGCGCCTGGTGATCCTGCCGCAGGCGGTACGCAATATCTTGCCCGCGCTCGGCAACCAGTTCGTCTACATGCTCAAAATGTCATCCATCCTGTCCATCATCGGTTTTCCCGAGCTAACCCGACGGTCCAACGAATTGGTCGTCACCGAATACCGACCGCTTGAAATCTATAGTTTCCTGGTCGCCGAATATCTGGTCCTGATCCTGGCCGCATCCTGGCTGATGCGGCGCTTGGAGCAAGCGCTCAATCGCCCTTGGCGATAAGCTGCGGGCTACGAGGCTGCGGCGAAGGCTCGGTAATCTTCGGCGATAGCTTCTCCGGCGACCGCCAGAAGCCTCCGCCCATCTGATTCATTCGCAAGCGAGGGGTTCGAGCCAACGCGACCGTCCGGATAGCGAGCGCGATGGTCGTCGGCATCGAAATAAGGATCCCCGCCGTGTTGGATAACGGCGCTTTCACCATGCTGCGCCGTGTCCTTCGGGAAATGTTCTGGCCGAACGCGGCCCGGGTGACACACCATGGTGATGGCCACTTCGCTCGGGGTCGCATGAAAGCCCTCGGCGTCGCCGTAGAGCTCGCGCCGCAGACGGCCGACCGCAGGCGGATCCCACCAGTTCACGAGTTGGCAAAAAAGCGGACCGCCGGCCTCCCGGCGGAAACTTCGTGCCGCGTACTTTTCGGCAAATGCACTTCGGATCGGGGCGACGTTGCCGCCATGTCCGTTCAGGACATAGATGTGGGTGAAGCCCATGATTTCGAACGACGCGATGTAGTCGAGGAGCACAGCGGCCATCGTGCTCGGTCGCAGCGACACTGTCCCCGGAAAACCGAGGTTGAACTGCGCCATGCCAAGGCTGATCGTAGGCGCCAGGATTGCCTGCGCGGTTGCGGCGGCCCGGCGCCCGATGGCTTCGGCGCAGATCGCGTCGGTGCCCAGGAGGCCGGCCGAACCATGCTGTTCAACTGAACCGATCGGCAGGATGACCCCATGCGAGTGCGTCAGATAGGCTTCGACCTGGGGCCAGGTCATCGTCAGCAACTCGAGCACGTTGGACTGCCCCTCCGTCGCATCTGATTGCGTCATTACCCTGTTCTCCCTTGGGACCGTGCCAGCATCGATGGCTTTGGGATTGTCTTCAATCCGCTCGTATACCAGCCGGGCATTGCCGAGCATGGGTCGGGGGCCACCCGACATCGGCGCGCCTGGGTGCGGATCGTGCCCGGGGAGCGCCTTGCGTCGGCCGTTTCGTGCCTATATAAGCCCCGTCATCTCACACGCGGATCGTTGGTTTTGACCCCGACAATGGGTCCGGGCCGTCCGGTGGCGTTCCGTTAACGGGCGCTCACAAATCCGCGGAGGCACAACCGGAGCAAAACGAATGGCGCTACCTGACTATTCGATGCGCCAGCTGTTGGAGGCTGGCGTTCATTTTGGCCATCAGTCCCACCGCTGGAACCCGAAGATGCGCGAGTACATCTTCGGCACCCGCAACAATATCCACATCATCGACCTGGCACAGACCGTGCCGATGCTGCACCGCGCGTTGGAGGCCGTCAGCGATACCGTCGCCAAGGGCGGCCGCATCCTGTTCGTCGGCACCAAGCGGCAAGCGCAGGATTCGATCGCGGACGCTGCCAAGCGTTCGGCCCAGTACTACGTCAACTCGCGCTGGCTCGGCGGCATGCTGACCAACTGGAAGACCATCTCGGAATCGATCAAGCGCCTGCGCAAACTCGACGAGATGCTCGGCTCCGGCGAAGCTCAGGGCTATACCAAGAAGGAGCGGCTCACGCTGCAGCGCGAACGCGACAAGCTTGATCGGGCGCTCGGCGGCATCAAGGACATGGGCGGGCTTCCTGACCTGTTGTTTGTGATCGACACCAACAAGGAAGACATCGCGATCAAGGAGGCGCAGCGGCTCAATATCCCGGTCGCCGCCGTTGTCGACACCAACTGCGATCCAGACGGCATCACGTTTCTGGTGCCGGGCAATGACGACGCCGGGCGTGCCATATCGCTCTATTGCGAACTCATCGCCAAGGCGGCGATCGACGGCATTTCCCGCGCTCAGGGCGAAATGGGAATTGATGTCGGCGCGGCGGAGGCTCCCGTTGTCGAAGATGTTCCGGCCGAAAAGACCGACACGCTCGGCTTCGAGGCTCTGTCGGGACCGCGCGGGGTCTCCGACGACCTCAAGAAGCTGCCCGGTGTGTCGCCCGCGATCGAGAAGAAACTCAACGATCTTGGAATCTTCCACTTCTGGCAGATCGCTGCGTTCTCGCCTGATGCCGCCCACAATATCGGCGAGGAGGTCGGATTGCCGGGCCGCGTCGGCGGCTGGATTGCCCAGGCGAAGGAATTGAGCGCGGAATAACGATCGGATCGTTGGGGTGCCGGCTTGCTTGCATGTAACGGGCAAACCCGGCGCTTGCCTCCTATATGATGATCGCGTGTCGGCGTGTACCGACGCGCATTCGAGAGGCCCGGATGCTCAGACCGGGGAGGGATATAAATGGCAAATATTTCGGCCACGATGGTGCGAGACCTGCGCGAGAAAACCGGCGCAGGCATGATGGATTGCAAGGCGGCTCTGGAAGCGACCGCCGGGGACTCCGAAGCCGCGGTTGACTGGCTGCGCAAGAAGGGCATCGCCAAGGCGGCCAAAAAGGCCGATCGTGTTGCGGCCGACGGCCTGATTGGCGTTGCGCGCGACGGCACCAAAGGCGTGCTGGTCGAGGTCAACTCGGAGACCGATTTCGTCGCTCGCAATGAGCTGTTCCAGGGTCTCGTCAAATTGATTGCTCAGGTCGCCCTCAAGACTGGCGCCGACATCGACACCATCAAGGCCGCCAAGACCGGGAGCATTACGATCGGGGAGGCGATCGCCGATACGGTCGCCAAGGTGGGTGAGAATATGACCCTGCGGCGAGCCGGCGGACTGAGCGTTGGGCACGGCGTTGTGGCGAGCTATATGCACAATACGGTCGCCGACGGGCTCGGCAAAATCGGCGTGCTGGTCGCGCTCGAATTGCAAGGCAAGGCCGATGAACTTGCTGAACTCGGCCGCAAGGTCGCGATGCACGTTGCGGCCACGAGCCCGCTCGCGGTCGAGCCGGCAGGCCTCGACGCGGCCGTGGTGGCGCGCGAGCAAGGCGTTCTCGCCGACAAGTTCCGCGCGCAAGGCAAGCCCGAGGCGATGATCGGCAAGATCGTCGAATTGGGGCTCAAGACCTTCTATAAAGAGGTCTGCCTGCTCGACCAGGCCTACATCCACGATCCGGCCAAGAGTGTCG
Organism: uncultured Alphaproteobacteria bacterium; assembly: GCA_963833605.1. Lineage (GTDB taxonomy): Bacteria > Pseudomonadota > Alphaproteobacteria > Rhizobiales > Xanthobacteraceae > JAFAXD01. The sequence continues at coordinate 81,147 of CAWHYZ010000021.1, read as the reverse complement.
CGCAAGCCGTGAAGGACACCGAGAGCAAAGCCGGCGCCCCCATCAAGGTCGCAGGATTCGTGCGCTTTGCTCTCGGCGAAGGGGTCGAAAAGTAAGCCGTGCAGATCTTCGGAATTGCTCACACCTACCGTGCCCTCCCCGACTGCGATAGGCTTGCGATTCGGGGGAGCACCCGATGCCTGAGCCCGCGTTTCGGCGCGTCGTTGTCAAAATCTCCGGAGAAGCGCTGAGCGGCCCGGAGCCGTTCGGCCTGCATCAGCCCACGTTCGATCGCATCGCTGCCGATCTTGCGGCAGCGCGCGCGCTGCCGGTGACGCTCGGGGTCGTGGTCGGCGGCGGCAATATCTTTCGCGGTCTCGAGGTGTCGGCGCGCGGCGTTTCGCGCACCACCGGCGACGCCATGGGAATGCTGGCGACGGTCATGAATGCGCTCGCGCTCGAGGCCGCACTCGAGCGCGCCGGCGCAGCGGCGCGAACGCTGTCAGCCGTCGCGATGCCGCAGGTCTGTGAAAGCTACACCCGCCAGCGCGCGGCCAAGCACTTGGCCGACGGCCGCATCCTCTTGTTCGCTGGTGGAACCGGTAATCCGTTCTTTACCACTGATACGACTGCTGTGTTGCGTGCGGCCGAAATGGGTTGCGACGCGGTGCTTAAGGCAACCAACGTCGACGGTGTCTACAGTGCCGACCCGAAGCGGGATCCCAATGCCAAGCGCTTCGCGACGCTGACCCACGACGAGGCGATCGCGCGCAATCTCCGCATCATGGACGCGACTGCGTTTGCGCTTGCCCGGGAAAACCATATGCCTATCATAGTGTTTTCGATCCGGGACGCGGGTGCCGTAACGGCGGTGTTGCGCGGGGAGGGCCGTGCGACAAGGGTCGGCTAGTGCCCCGTTTGCGAAGTTCGTGATACATCGCGGCACCCTAGGACACGAACTTCGGACGCAAAGGGCACGAATGCGGTGGATTTGAAGTTCCTATGCGCGGTTGCCGCGGTGATGATAGAAACGTCAAATCCACCAAACTGATGCGGTGGATGTGACGTTCCTGTCAGCGTGGCGACGAGTCCTTGTTCATGGGAACGCAGCGGACGTTATCGCGGCACCCCAACCGTTGAAGCAAAGGGGCGCGCCGCTTTCGGGAGGCCCGCATGGCAACCACGACCTATGATTTGAACGAACTTAAGCGGCGCATGCATGGCGCGACCCAGGTTCTCAAGCAGGAACTCGGTGGACTGCGCACGGGACGCGCGTCGTCGAGCCTGCTCGATCACGTTCAGGCCGATGCTTATGGCACGCACATGCCGCTCAACCAGTTGGCGACCGTCAGCGTACCGGAAGCCCGGCTCATCAGCGTGCAAGTGTGGGACAAATCCCTGGTCCACGCGGTCGAGAAAGCAATTCTGGCGGCCAATCTCGGCTTGACGCCGTCGACCGAGGGCCAGGTCATCCGGCTGCGCATCCCCGAGCTCAACCAGGATCGTCGCAAAGAGCTGGTCAAGGTCGCACACAGGTACGCCGAGACCGCGCGCGTCGCGGTGCGCCACGTACGTCGCGACGGCCTCGATTTGTTGAAGAAGATGGAGAAGGACGGCTCGATCGGCGAGGACGACCAGAAGCGCATGGCGGACGAGGTTCAGAAGGCTACCGACCAAATCATCGCCGAGATCGACCAGTCGCTGGCGAGCAAAGAAAAAGAGATCATGACGGTCTAGCGGCCGCCGACGAGCAGGGCGCATGGCAAACAGCGAGGCGAAGCTCAGTGTCGGGCGTGACGTGCCCTACCACGTCGCCATCATCATGGATGGCAACGGACGCTGGGCCGCGCAACGCGGTCTGCCGCGAGGGGAAGGGCATCGACGCGGCGTGGAAGCGGTACGCAAAACGGTCCGCGCCGCCAAGGAACTTGGCATCGGCATCCTGACCATTTTCTCTTTCAGTTCGGAGAACTGGTCGCGGCCACGTTCGGAAATCCTCGACCTGATGGCGCTGCTGCGACGCTTCATTCGCAACGATCTCGCCGACCTCCACCGTAACAATGTGCGCGTCAAGATCATCGGTGAGCGAGATGGCCTCGATCCCGAGCTCGCGCGCCTTCTGGAAGAAGCCGAGAGCCTGACCCACGCCAATACTGGTTTGCTGCTCGTGGTGGCGTTCAACTATGGCGCCCGCCAGGAGATCGCCCGCGCTGCGCGCAGGCTCGCCGAGGACGTTGCGGCCGGTCGATTGCGACCGGCGGACATCACCGCCGACCGCCTCGCGAGCCGTCTTGACACGTCGGACTTGCCCGACCCGGACTTGGTGATCCGCACCAGCGGCGAGCAGCGGCTCTCCAATTTTCTCCTCTGGCAGGCCGCCTACAGCGAACTCGTGTTCGTGCCGGTCTATTGGCCGGATTTTGATCGGGCGACGCTCGAGGGCGCGCTTGCCGAGTACCGGACCCGCGAGCGCCGTTTCGGCGGGCTCGCCGAGCGTAACGCCTCGTGACGGCGCATCCGGCGCCCAAGGACGCGCGCCCGGACCGTGTTGGCAACAACCTCCCGGCACGGCTCGCATCGAGCTTCGTGCTCGCGCCGGCCGCGCTCGCCGCCGCCTGGATCGGCGGCATTGTCTTTGTCGCATTCTGGGTGGCGGCCGCGCTTGGGGTCGCCTGGGAGTGGACCAAGCTGGTCGCCCGCGCGCGCCATCGCGGGATGTGGTTTATCGCGGGCGGCATCTATGCTGTGATCGCGTTGCTGGGGCCGCTGACGTTGCGCGCCGATCCGCTTTATGGATTTAGCGCCGTGCTGTTCCTGTTCGTGATCGTGTGGGTGACCGATATCATGGGCTATGGGGTCGGCCGCGCGGTCGGAGGCGCAAAGCTGTGGTCTGCGGTCAGTCCAAACAAGACCTGGGCGGGGGCGGTCGGAGGTGTGGCTGGCGCACTGGTGGCAGGCTTGGGTGTTGCGATCTCAGAGGGCCTTTCGTTGGTCCCCATTGCCATCCTGGCAATGATCCTTTCAATAGTGGCGCAGGCAGGTGATCTCTTCGAGTTAGCAATCAAACGCAGGTTCGGTGCCAAGGATACAAGCCATCTCATTCCCGGGCATGGCGGACTGATGGACCGCCTCGACGGCTTTATCGCGGCGGCTCTAGTGGCTGCGATGATTGGTGTGTCGCGTGGCGGTCATGATGCGGCCGCGCGCGGTCTTTTGGTCTGGTGAGGCGGATGAGCGGGGCGAGACCTTCCAAGCTGCACGATGGGCCGCGGTCGGTGACGCTGCTTGGCGCTACTGGGTCGATTGGCGCCAGTACCGTCGACCTTCTGGTGCGCTCGCGCGAGCGCTACCGGGTGGAGGCCGTGGCCGCTTGGCGCAATGCGGCGGCCCTCGCCGACCTTGCCCGCAAGGTCGGCGCGCGCTTCGCGGCCATTGCGGATCCGTCCTGCTACACCGAACTCAAGGACGCCCTGGCGGGCTCCGGCATTGCGGCGGCCGCCGGTGAAGGAGGGGTCATCGAGGCCGCGGATTGGCCGGCCGATTGGGTGATGGCCGCCATTACCGGTGCGGCCGGCTTGAAGCCGACGCTTGCGGCGCTCGAGCGCGGAGCGATCGTCGCCCTCGCCAACAAGGAGTGCCTGGTTTGCGCCGGGGCGCTCTTCATGCGCCGCGCCCGCGAGGTGGGCGCGACCGTGCTGCCGGTTGATTCCGAGCACAACGCGATCTTTCAGTCGCTCGCGTCCGGCCGCCGTGAAGATGTTCGCCGTATCATCCTGACCGCATCGGGTGGGCCGTTCCGCACCTGGCCGTTGGAGGCGATGCGCGCCGCGACCCCTGATCAGGCGCTGCGCCATCCCAACTGGTCGATGGGACCTAAGGTCACCATCGACTCCGCCACCATGATGAACAAGGGGCTTGAGCTGATCGAGGCGCACCATCTGTTTGGGTTGCCCCCCGCCCAGATCGACATACTGGTGCACGCCCAGTCGATTGTGCACGGCATGGTCGAGTTCCGCGACGGCGCGGTCATCGCCGAGCTCGGTGCCCCTGACATGCGGGTGCCGATCGCGCATTGCCTGGCGTGGCCGGATCGCATTGACACGCCGGCGCCACGCCTCGATCTGGCCAAGGTCGCAAGTCTGACCTTTGAGGAACCCGACCCCATGCGCTTTCCGGCGGTTGGGCTCGCCCGTGGCGCGCTCGAGCGGGGGGGCGGCGCTCCAACGATACTCAACGCGGCGAACGAAGTTGCAGTCGAGGCGTTTTTGCAGCGCCGCCTCGGGTTTGCCGGAATCACACGGCTGGTCGAAGAAACGCTGGACGCGGGAGAGCGCCAGGGTCTGATGCAGGAGCCGCCAAGCGTTGATGATGCACTATCTATTGACCATATTTCACGATCGTTGGCCCGCAGCTTGTTACCAGAAATTGCCGCAAAGGCATCCTAAGGTTCCCGGGCAATGAACAGGTGTGGAGGGTTTGAGGTCTCGGTAGCGGTCGCGACAAGCGCGCTCTCAACCTCAAATCCAAAACCACACTCGAATCAGAGGTTTGCTGAGTGTCCTGTCGATCTCCGGGGTTCCCGTCGCGCATAGCGGTGTGGGTGACGGGCTTCGGAATTGGGACATGCGGCAGTGACCGCGCGGGGGCGAGCGGAATCCGATGAGTGGCAACTTATTGTGGAGTTTCAATATTTTGGGTGTTGGCTTGATCGGTTACGTCATCCCTTTTCTCGTGGTCCTGACGATCGTGGTGTTTTTCCATGAGCTCGGCCATTTCCTGATTGCGCGCGCCTGCGGCATCAAGATCCTGGTGTTCTCCATCGGTTTCGGCCCCGAGCTGATCGGCTTCGACGATCGCTATGGCACCCGCTGGAAAATTTCGGCGGTTCCGCTCGGCGGCTACGTGAAGTTTTTTGGGGACGAGAACGCCGCAAGCGTACCTGATGCGTCGGCGGTCACGCAGATGAGCGCGGCTGAACGCAAGGTCAGCTTCTTCCATCAGCCGGTCGCCTCGCGTGCGGCGGTTGTGGTCGCAGGCCCAATGGCAAATTTCGTTCTGGCGATCGTCATCTTTGCGGGAATCTTTGCGGTCTACGGCAAGGAATTGACCGCGGCCCGGGTCGCCTCGGTGCAGCCGGGGAGCGCGGCCGAAGCCGCCGGCTTCCAGCCCGGCGATCTGGTCGTGTCGATCGACGGGCGCCCGATCGAATCGTTCGGCGAACTGCAGCGCATGGTTGTCACCAACCCGGGACGCCCGCTCACGATCGTTGTGGAGCGCAAGGGTGGGCAGAAAACCCTGAACGCGACACCGGTTATGTCGGAGGTGAAGGACAGTTTCGGCAACGTGCATCGCCAAGGCATGCTGGGCATCACCCGTGCGCCGGTCGGGCAGGGTGAGGCCGCCTTCACGCCGGTCAATCTGCTGACCGCGTTGCGGCTCGGCGTCTACGAGACCTGGTTCGTGGTCGACAACACCATGACTTATCTCGGCCGCGTGGTCATCGGCCGGGAATCCGCTGATCAACTCGGTGGTCCAACCCGAATTGCGCAAATAGCCGGTCAAGTCTGGCAGGGTGGATTGAGCAGCGGTGGAATTGGGGGAGGGCTGATTGCCATCATCCAGCTTGCCGCCGTGCTGTCGGTCTCGATCGGGCTCTTGAACCTGTTTCCGATCCCGCTCCTCGATGGAGGTCACCTGCTGTTCTACGCGGTGGAAGCCGTGCGCGGGCGGCCGCTGTCCGAGCGGGCCCAGGAGGTTGGCTTTCGTTTTGGGCTGGCTGTGGTTGTTATGTTAATGATTTTCGCGACTTATAATGACATCCTGCACCTTCTGCATTGGACCTCGTGAGGTGTAGCGATGGGGCAACGCTGCGAACGGGAAATTGCGGAGGTGGGAAGGGGCTACTTGCGCGGGTTGACAAACCGGTTACAAGCGGGAGGTCGAATCCGGCGCCTTGGCAGGATTGCGTCAATGCCTTCGCAGCGGACGCAATGTGGTTTGCATGGTTGGTAGGGTTTTGGGCCAGATGGCGCGGGGGCGCGGTCAGCCTGAAAAAGCCAGCCTGACGTGAGTGGGCAACCGCAAGGGGACAAAGGGCGTACTGCGGATGGGGATGATGGGTGGGGGATTACGGCGGCTGGGCTTAGTCGGCTTGGTCCTCGCAAGTGTGGCGTTCGGATCGCTCGCCGAGCCTGTCGGCGGGTATGGCGCCGCGTATGCGCAATCGGCTTCGCAAATCGTGGTGGAAGGCAACCGACGGGTCGAGGCCGACACGATCCGGTCCTATTTCCACAGCCCCCTTACTTCCCAGAGTATCGATAACGCGCTCAAGGCGCTCTATGCGACCAACCTGTTTCAGGATGTGCGGATCAGCCAGGCCGGCGGCCGTCTGATCGTGACGGTCATCGAGAACCCGGTGATCAACAAGGTCGCGTTCGAAGGAAATCATAAGGCCAAGGACGAACAGCTGTCCGATGAAATCCAATCGAAGCCACGCGGAACCTTCTCGCGCGCGGTCGTGCAAGGCGACGTGCAGCGCATCGTCGATGTGTATCAGCACAGCGGTCGCTACGACGTGCGGGTCGAGCCCAAGGTCATCGAGCTCCCCAACAACCGGGTTGACCTCATTTTCGAGATCAACGAAGGCGGCAAGACCGGGGTGAACAGGATCACCTTCATCGGCAACCGCGCCTACTCCGACTGGCGGCTCAAGGACGTGATCAAGTCCGGCGAGACCAACTGGTTGAGCTGGATCAAGAGCAATGACAACTTTGACCCGGACCGCGTCGAGGCCGACCGTGATCTGCTGCGGCGCTTCTATCTGAAGAACGGCTATGCCGACGTTCGTATCGTTTCGGCGTTGACCGAATACGATCCGGCAGCCAGAGGCTTCAACATCACGTTCACAATCGAGGAAGGGTCGCAGTACAAGGTCGCCGCGATCGACATCGTTTCCAACGTAGCTGCCGTGAACGCGGATGCTTTGCGCAGCAAGCTGCGGCTCGCGCCCGGCAACGTGTACAATGTCGATGCGGTCGAGAAAACCGTGGAAGACGTGACCATCGAAATCGCCCGGCGCGGTTATCCATTTGCGCTCGTGCGTCCGCGTGGCGACCGCGACTTCCAGAACCACACGGTCAGCATCCTGTTCGTGGTCGACGAGGGCCCGCGCGCCTATATCGAGCGGATCAACATTCGCGGCAACACCCGCACCCGCGACTACGTCATACGGCGGGAATTCGACATCGTCGAAGGCGACGCCTACAACCGCGCCCTTGTCGACCGTGCCGAAAAGCGCCTGAAGAACCTCAATTTCTTCAAAACCGTCAAGGTGACGACCGAGCCCGGCTCGGCGCCCGATCGTGTCATCATCAACGTCGACGTCGAGGAACAATCCACCGGTGAATTCTCGTTCTCCGGCGGCTACTCCACGACCGACGGTCTGCTCGGCGAGGTCAGCGTCGGCGAGCGCAACCTGCTCGGCCGCGGCCAGGCGGTGAGGGCGGCGATCCAGTACGGTCAGCGTGCCAGAGGCTTCGAGGTCTCGTTCGTGGAGCCCTATCTGTTGGACACGCGCCTCGCCATGGGCCTCGACCTGTTCGACAAGCAGACCAACAGCTCCCAATACCAATCCTACCAATCCAACATCTTCGGCGGCAATGTGCGGTTTGGCGTCCCCTTGACCGATACTCTCATCGGATCGGTACGCTATACGGCCTATACCCAGAAGATCACGCTGCCGAACTCGCTGGACAACTGTAACAACATCGCACCGAACTTCACCACCGCCTTCCCGACGCCCGACAAGTTCTTCCTGTTCCAGGGGGCGGGCGGTGCGTATGTGAACGCCGGCAGCCCGGTCCAGTGGAACTGTTATCAGGACGGTGAATCCGCGCTCCCCATCAAGATGGAGCTGGCGCAGGGGCCGGTGACCGTTTCGCTCGTCGGCTACGGGCTGACCTACAACACCCTCGACAACAACCGCAGCCCGACCAGCGGTCTCCTCATCGACGCCCGGCAGGATGTGGCCGGCGTCGGCGGCGATGTGAATTTCATCAAGACCACCGTGGACTCGCGGCTCTATAGCGAAGTCTACCCGGATATCATCGGCACGTTGCGCTTACAGGCTGGTTACATGACCGGATGGGATGGCCAGTTTGTTCGTGTGCTCGATGCCTTCCAGGGTGGGCCGAACCTCGTACGCGGGTTTGCTCCAGCCGGCTTTGGTCCACGCGATCTCACCCCCGGCACCACCAACGATGCGCTCGGCGGGACGCAGTATTGGGCGACGTCGCTCGAGTTCCAGACGCCGCTGTTCTTTGCGCCAAAGGACTTCGGCATGCGGCTCGCGGCCTACACCGACGCCGGCATGCTGTGGGGCTTCAACGCGCCGACCTTCGACCCCGCGACCGGCGTCGGCATGAACGCGATCGACGGTACGAAGATCCGCTCGTCGGTCGGCGTCGGCCTGCTTTGGGATTCGCCGCTTGGTCCGTTGCGCTTCGACCTCGCGTACGCCTTGACCCGGGAATCCTACGACCATACCCAGATCTTCCGCTTCGGCGGGGGCACCAAGTTTTAGTGCATGTTCCGGCGCAGTGGACGCCGGTTCGCCGTCAAAAACATCCCGATTCCAAAGACATCGGACGTGCGCTAAAGGTCGGGCAAACGCCAGCTTAGGACTTGCTTTGCCGACGGCTGCTTGTCATCAAACAAGCCATGCGACGAGACCGACCCAACGCAGGTGCAGCGAGGCCAGTCGGAACGTGCTCGCGTTGGCGCGACCAGGCCGGCTTCGGTGACCGCGCATGAACGGGCTCTCGTTTGTGCCGGAGGCTTCGCCGCTCTCGGTCGGTGAGATCGCCAAGCTGACCGGGGCGACGCTCGTGGCCGCGGCGCGTGCCGACGTTCTGATCACGAACATTGCGGCGCTCGATCGTGCCGGTCCCGGCGATCTCGCATTCGCCGACAATGTCAAATATGCCGATCAGCTGCACCAGACCCGGGCCAGCGCCTGTCTGATGAGCGCGCGGTTCGAGAAGCAGGCGCCTGCGGGCCTCGCGGTGCTGCGCGCGCGCGAACCCTACCGCGCGTTCGTCACCGTTGCGCGAACGTTGTTTCCTGATGCGCTGCGGCCCTCATCGCTGTTCGGCGCAGGCGGTGTCGCGGACGGTGCGAACGTGCATCGCCTGGCGCGGCTCGAAGCCGCCGTGACCATCGATCCGGGCGCCGTCGTCGGCCCCGCGGCGGAAATCGGATCCGGCACGCTGATCGGTGCCAATGCGGTGGTTGGGCCTGGCGTGCGCATCGGACGTGATTGTGCGATCGGCGCCGGCACCTCGATCAGCCATGCGCTGGTCGGGGACCGCGTGATCATCCACCCGGGCTGCCGCATCGGCCAGGATGGGTTCGGATTTCTGATGGGGGCTGCCGGGCATCTCAAAGTGCCGCAGATCGGCCGTGTCATCATTCAGGACGATGTGGAGATCGGCGCCGGCACCACCATTGACCGCGGCGCCATTCGGGACACTATGATCGGGGAGGGCACCAAGATCGACAATCTGGTGCAGATTGGCCACAATGTGGTGATCGGACGGCACTGCGTTCTGGTGGCGCAGACCGGCATCTCCGGCAGCGCCACGCTGGAAGATTTCGTGGCGCTGGGGGCGCGCGTCGGGGTCACCAATCACGTGACCATCGGCGAGGGCGCCCAGATCGCGGCGATCAGCATCGTGGCCGGCGACGTGCCGCCGGGTGCGCGCTGGGGTGGAACTCCTGCCAAGCCGGTCAAGCAGTGGTTCCGGGAGGCGAAGATGCTCGAGCGCTTGGCCAAAAGTCGCCGCGGTCCCGACGACGACACCGACGATCAGGATCGAGGCGCATGAATGACGCTGGCGTGACGATCGAGGCTGTCGATATCGCCGAGATCCTGAAGACGCTGCCGCACCGCTATCCGTTCCTGATGGTGGATCGCATCATCAATTTGCGGGGCGACGAGTTCGGGATCGGCATCAAGAACGTGACCGTCAACGAGCCGCACTTTCCCGGTCACTTCCCAGGCAACCCGGTCTTCCCGGGCGTGCTGTTGATCGAAGGCATGGCGCAAACCGCTGGCGTGCTCTGCCTGAAATCACTGCGCGCAACCGAAAGGCCGCAACACGTCTACTTCCTGACCATCGACAAGGCGCGTTTCCGCAAGCCGGTTGTGCCTGGTGACACGGTCGAGTACCACATGACCAAGATCAACCGGCGCAAGATGATGTGGTGGTTCCGCGGGGAAGCGAAGGTCGCCGGCGAACTCGTCGCTGAAGCGGAGGTCGGCGCCATTATCGCGGACAAGTTTTGAGATGACCGAGGTTGATCCGACCGCGCGCGTTGCCAAGAGCGCGGTGCTGGGCAAGGACGTGTCGGTCGGACCCTATTGCGTGATCGGGCCGCACGTGGCGCTCGGCGACGGGGTACGCCTGCATGCCCATGTTCACCTCACCGGACATACCACCATCGGCATGCGCACGGTGATCTATCCGTTTGCGTCCCTCGGCACGCCGCCGCAATCCGTCAAATACAAGGGCGGTCCGACGCGCCTCGTTGTTGGTTCCGATTGCGATATCCGCGAGAACGTGACGATGAACATCGGCACCGAGGAGGACCGCGGCGTCACCGAGGTTGGGGACCGCTGCTTCTTCATGGCCGGATCCCATGTGGGGCACGATTGCAAGGTCGGGGACGCGGTCACCTTCGCCAACAATGTCGTGCTTGGCGGGCACGTGAGTGTCGGCGACAACGTGTTCTTCGGTGGCCAGGCGGCGGTGCGCCAGTTCGTGCGGGTCGGCGAAGGGGCCATGGTGGTCGGCCTCGCCGGCGTGCGCGCGGACGTCATTCCGTGGGGCCTGGCGCAGGGTCCGCTCGCCGATCTGATCGGGCTCAATGTGGTGGGCCTGCGCCGGCGCGGCTGCTCGCGGGACGACATTCACGCGCTGCGCAGGGCCTACCAGGCGATGTTCTTCGGCGCGGGCACGTTTCGCGAGCGGTTCGATCAGGTCGCGGCGGCGATGGGCGATCACCCGCTGGTCGCCAAGATCGTGACGTTCGTGCGCGCAGGCTCGCGGCCGCTGACGATGGCGGTCCATCGCGCCGGCGGCGATCTGCCGTGACGTCCGGACCGGCGCAGGCAAGCGCGGGAGCGGCCCTGCCTGCTGGCGAACCCAAAGCGGTCGCGGCGAATGCGCCGGTCGCGGTCGTCTGCGGCGGTGGCAGCCTGCCCGCGACCGTCGCCGACGCCCTCGCCGAGCAGGGCCGCAGCGTGGTGATGTTCCCGCTTTACGGCTGGGCCGATCCCGACATGATGGCGCGCTTTCGGCACCACTGGATTCACATCGGACAGTTTGGGCGCTTCTTCCGCCTGGCGCGCAGCGAAGGCTGTCGCGACCTCGTGCTCATCGGCACGCTGATACGCCCGCCGATCCGGCATATCAGGCTCGACGTTGAAACGCTGCGGGTGATGCCCCGCATCGTCCGCGCCTACGCGGGCGGCGACGATCATCTGCTGTCCGGCATCGGGCGGATTCTCGAGGATTATGGGTTCCGCCTGCTGGGTGCGCACGAGGTGGCGCCGCAGATTCTGGCGCGGCCGGGCCGGTTGGGACATTGCGCGCCGACCGCGCGCGACGAAGCCGACATCGCGCGCGCGCTTGCACTGCTGGCGGCGATCGGGCCGTTCGACGTGGGCCAAGGCGCCGTCGTCGCCAATGGCCACGTGCTCGCGGTCGAGGCCGCCGAAGGCACCGACCACATGCTGGCGCATGTTGCGGAGATGCGTCGCCGCGGCCGCATTCGCGCACCGCTGGGTGCCGGCGTGCTGGTGAAGGCGCCGAAGCCAAGCCAGGACCGGCGCTTCGACCTGCCGGCGGTCGGGCCGTCGACGATTGCCGGCCTTGCCGCGGCGGGCCTCGCCGGGCTTGCGGTGACGGCGGGCGGGGTCATCATCGCCGAGCCGGCCCGGGTCGTGACCCTGGCCGATGCGGCCAACCTGTTCGTCACCGGCGTCACCGAGCTTGCGTCGTGAATGCGCAGGCGCCGGCACTGCCGCTGCGGATTTTCCTGGTGGCCTGCGAGGAATCCGGCGATCGGCTCGGCGGTGCGCTGATGCGCGCGCTTGAGGCCGCTGCCGCGCGCCCGGTCGAATTCGCGGGCCTCGGCGGTCGTCACATGGCGGAGCAGGGTCTCGCGAGTCTGTTTCCAATCGATGACCTCGCGATCGTCGGCTTCAATGCGGTGATCGCGCGCCTGCCCATGCTGGTACGCCGGATCCGGGAAACCGCCGACGCGGTGCTGGCACAGCGCCCCGATATTCTGGTGATCATCGACAGCCCCGACTTCACCCATCGGGTGGCGCGGCGCGTGCGGGCGGCGGCGCCCGCGATCCCGATTGTCGATTACGTGTCGCCGTCGGTGTGGGCCTGGCGCCCAGGCCGTGCCAAGGCGATGCGCCGTTATGTCGATCATGTGCTGGCGCTGTTGCCGTTCGAGCCGCAGGTCCACCAAAAACTCGGCGGGCCGCCTTGCACCTATGTGGGGCATCCGCTGGCCGAGCACGCTGCCGACCTGCGCCCGGATGAGCGCGAACGCGCGCGCCGGGGTGCCGATCCGCCGTTGCTGCTGGTGCTGCCGGGAAGCCGGAGCAGCGAAATTGCCCGCCACCTCGGCCTGCTCGGCGCAACGGTCGAGCTTCTGCATCGGCGCCGCGGTCCATTCGAGCTCGTGCTGCCGACGGTTGCGAGTGTTCTGGCGAAGGTCGAGCAGGAGACCGCGCGCTGGGCGCTGCGGCCGCGGATCGTGGTCGAGGCGCGCGACAAATGGCGCGCGTTTCGCAGCGCGCGCGCGGCGCTCGCGGTATCCGGAACGGTGACGCTCGAGCTCGCGGTCGCGGGCGTGCCGAGCATCGTGGTCTACAAGGTGTCGCTGTTCGAGGAGGCGATCGGGCGGATATTTCTGCGCGGCTCGACCATCGTGCTGGCCAATCTGGTGCTCGGCGACAACGTGGTGCCGGAGTTTCTGCAGCGCGGCGCCACGCCGGAGCATCTCGCCGCTGCGGTTGCGCCGCTACTCGATGACAGCCCGCAGCGCGCCCGGCAGGTCGAAGCGTTCGCGCGCCTTGATGAAATCATGCAGATCGGCAAGGCTGCGCCGAGCGCGCGCGCCGCCGAGATTGTGTTGCAGGCGATTGATCATCGGGAAACGCCGTCATGAAGCTCTCCACCGACCGCATCCTCACGACCCATGTCGGCAGCCTGCCGCGGCCGCAGCCGCTGATCGATCTGATCCTCGCCAAGGAGCGCGGAGACAAGATCGATCCGGCGGCGTTCGAGCATGCGAGCGCCAAGGCGGTCGAGGAGGTGGTCGCCAAGCAGGTCGCGTGCGGGGTCGACATCGTGAGCGACGGCGAGATGAGCAAGCCGTCCTACACCATGTATGTCCGCCACCGCGTCGCCGGCATCGCCATGGATCCGCGCGCCGCCGAGAAGGGCCGCGACATCATGATCGGGCGCGACCAGCTCGAGCATCCCGATTTCATGGCGCGCATGGTCAAGTTCGGCGACATTCCGTTTCCCGGCTGTGTGGCGCCGCTGCGTTATGCCGATCGCGCGCCGCTCGAGCGCGACCTCGCGCATCTCGCCGCCGCGGTCGAGAAAGCGCAACCGGCCGAGACCTTCATGACCGCGCCGTCGCCCGGCATTCTCACCCGCTTCGTCATCAATCTGCATTATCCGGACGAGGCGGCCTATCTGGAGGCGCTCGCCAACGTGATGCGCGAGGAGTACCAGGCGATCGTCGCCGCCGGCTTCCTGCTGCAGATCGACGCCCCCGACCTCGGCTCGGCGCGCAACAATCAGTACCGCCACCTGACCGACGACGAGTTCCGCAAGATCGCCGAGCGCAACATCGAGGCGCTCAACGTGGCGACCGCCGGCATCCCGGAGGACGCCATGCGGCTGCACATCTGCTGGGGCAACTACGAGGGGCCGCACACCCACGACCTGCCGCTCGCCAAGATCATCGACATCCTGTTCAAGGCGCGCTCGAACGCGCTCAGCTTCGAGGGCGCCAATCCGCGCCATGAGCACGAATGGGAGGACCTGGAGACGATCGAGATTCCCGACGACAAGATCCTGATCCCGGGCGTGATCGATTCCACCACCAACTTCGTCGAGCATCCGCGCCTGGTCGCGCAGCGCATCTGCCGCTACGCCGACATCGTCGGCCGCGAACGGGTGATCGCCGGCGTCGATTGCGGGTTCGGCACCTTCGTCGGCAGCGCCCCGCCGATGGTGGCGGACTCGATTGTCTGGTCGAAGCTGCAGGCGCTCGCGGACGGCGCCGCAGATCGCCTCCGGCCGGCTGTGGGGGTGAGGGGCGCCAAACCAACAGCCCAGACCCGGATGCAGATCGACGACCGCATGGTGAACCTCGCGCCCGGCATGGCGGTGACGGTCGAGATCAAGACCGGCGAGCGGCGGATCATCGAGTACGTGCTCTCGCCGCTGCTGCGCTACAAGCAGGAAAGTTTGCGCGAGCGGTGAGGGAAGCCCTGCAGGCCTGATCGGAGGAGCACGCGCGTCCGTCGATGCGCCGCTGGGCCCGCCCGCAACGTTGGCACGGCACGGCAGCGCGGCGCCGGTCGGATTTATGCAAAATGGCGGGCTATCCGACTCCATAGTTGCCCTTTGTCCCATAGTTGCCCTCCAGAACGCAGATTTTTGCATTTCCGACCCTTTTCTATGAAGTGAATCCGCGTTCAACGCGGTTTTCCGCATAGATGCCCTCGAAAATCGCGCCGCGGGGTGCTGCGCCGGCACCATCATTGGTACCTCGACCCATAGTTGCCCTCATAGTTGCCCTCCATAGTTGCCCTGGCACGCGACTTGCTTGGGAAGCCCTTTGTGGACAGTCATATCCGGCACCACCAGGCTGACGACCGCCGTCCTCAACACACAGCAAGACCCGGGCGGGTTGCGACCCGCCTTGCCGCGTATTCCGATTCACGTGTCAAATAGCCCGGCGTCAGCGACGCCATTGCGCGAGAGCCAGGTTGGGGCCGGCGCTTGCGCCATAAGCAAAAACCAGAAATATGATAACTCCAATTGTTAGTCCGATCAAGCTGCTTCGAGCGCCTGCGGCCGGCGCATTGCGGCGTGTTGTTTCAAACACCTTTGCCAACGCTCACCCCGCGGTGTCATTGCCCGCGCAAGCGGGCAACCCAGTACACACGGACGTGCGGTTGATCGAGAGCTGTCATGGTTCGGGTTGATGGCTTGATGAGTTTGCTGATGTTCCGTGAACGTTGTCGGGTGATTGCTTCGAACATCTCCCCCGCCGAGGCGTACTGGGTTGCCCGCTTGCGCGGGCAATGACACCGCGGGGAGAGGTTCGGCAACTACCAACCACCGCGATGAAGGCGGGCGATGCGAGAAGGGGCAACGACACCGTGGCGAGTGGCGTCAGCCTCGCCTCATTCGCAATCCCATTCGCAGCCCGATGACAGGCACCGAGCGGGTCGCGGCGCGGCCGGCAGCTGCGCGCCCGGCGGCAGATGCGGCGCCGGCACGCCCATGCGGCGCGCGCGTCGCGACGCTCGCGCAGGCGGGATCCGGCCGTCGCCATCACCCATCTGCGGCGCGGCTTCGCGAACAAACCGGCAGCCAATCAGGTCGCGTTCGCGACCAGCACCGGCAGCGATGGCCCAAAGGAGAATGACTCGAACGTCACGAAAAAGAGGCTTCCGCTGAAGTGCATTTGAAAATTGGCCGGCTCGCCGGGATGAAATTGCGCTTGATAGATAATGTCCAGGGTGCGTGCTGCATCCGTGTCGTTGATCTCGAATCGGGCTTGCTGCTGGCCGGCGATCACAATGATCTGTCCCACTTTCCCCGGATAGGCGGCGCCGAATTGCAGAGCGATGCTGGCAAGGTTCAGGCCCGTCGGCGACGAGGCTTCGAACGTGAATTGCGCGACCCGTACAAGGCTGAGCGGGACTTTATCCGATGGTACGGTCCACACGATAAGCCCGGGAGGCTCGCCACCCCCAGCCCATCCGGGCGTGATCTCTGCGCACCCGAATTTGAGACGGGCGCCGACTGAACGCCTTCAGGTCATTTATGCCGCGGCTAATGTTGCCACCGGTGTCCTTTGCTAGGTAATCACCAGCTGGAGTATCCGTAATGTCATATGTATCTGGGTTTGCCTTTTTGAAAGCGTCCGCGAGCGCAGATTTTTTGAACGGCTCGCCGGTCTGCGGATTAACTATTTTACTGTCCCCAGACGAAAGCACCACACCGCCACTACTACCATTCGTTGGTTTCGCTGGAGCCGCGTCGACTGTTTCCGCAACTGTTTTGAAACCGCCCTGTTGATAATAATCAAAAACAATCTGCGTTGTCTTTTCGCTCCAATTAAAGCGCTGGGCCGTCTGCGCCACATAAGCCGTCATATCGACCACGACGAGATCCCCTTCTAAAAGGGTGGATGTATATCGTTTGCAGGTGGGAATGCCCTTGCTAGTCGGTCAGAACACTAACTCAGCGTGCGACCTTGCGACCCCGTCGGGCCCGACCTCGGTTATTTCACTTGAGCCCGTTAATGCGCCGTAGCCGCTGGGCTCCGGTTTGGCTGCATAGATATGAGGCTTAACGCCTAGGCGATTGAGGTCTGGACTGGGCGATCATTTGCTCAGAGATCAATTCGTAACAGTCTCGCACAAACTGATCGATCTCATCGTCGTTTGCCCGCGAACCCAAAGCCTTCGCAAGAGCGTTCTTACGTTCTCCCTTTACAAGAATAGCTCCCGTGATAATGCCTCGCATCGTTGTTTTTCCATTTCGTTCGATTGCTTTCTCTTCCCGTATCCATTTTGCGTGAAAGTCGACGCAGAGACCGTGTGTAGGGTTCTCATATCGACATTCCCATTTGGAAAACTCAGGTGGCACAATGCTAATGCTGAACTTTGAGCCAGTCGTCTTGCGTTTAGCTGAAGTCAAATCAGCTTCAATCTCGTTCATCTGGACCCCTTTTTTCGCATTGGTTCATAATGCCATCGGGCCGCATGGGCTGATCTTGACTTTACTGTGTTTGGATTTTTGCATGCACATGTATCTTTTACCGATTGCCGAATTGCGTGGATAAGAGTGAGTGAGTTCACTGCTGCCCCGATTGCACCAAGTGTGATCTCGAAGAGGCGAGCAGACTGGAAACTCCGCGGTATTTGCCACAGGGATTAGGGTCGGCGTAGACTTCCATCTCCCGCGCACTTTTAGCACTCCGTTTGCGAATGCTTGCTAATTCTCAGCCAAGCGCTGCTTGGCCAAGCGTGCGAATTCTTTAATTATGTGACTATCTGCGGCTGACGCGCAGAGCGGAAGCTGACGTTGCCCCCGATCTTCATCCGGAGGGGACCAGAGTTTGGCGGTTGCCATCATGCACAGTCGGAGCAACGGGCAAAATCGCGGAGCCCTTGGGTAGCGCAGCGCCTGGGCGCCGTTGTGGTGAGATCAGATTTTGTGGTTCCGTCAGGCTCGCGCGGCTTTAAGTTCCTATTTCGAGGGCGCCGTGGGCGCGCCGCAGTTTGGATTGCGCGTCATGGCAATTTGAATCTCGGGCGAATATTTGTTCATCGCGCCCGTCGCGGCATCGACACCCAGCCCGATCACTCCGCCCACGACGATATTGCCGGCCGTCATGCCCTCCAGGTTGGACGCGATGGTGCCCAGGCCGTCGTGGTAGCAGGCCTTGGAACACCGGACCGAAATGTTGTCCGATCCTTTCTGCAGATTGATCGTCCCCGGCGTCACGACGGTCTGCGTGCCGATGGCGCTGGAGGTCAGCGTGCACTTCGCGCCGGGCACACCAGGCGTTTCGACGATCACGAGCTGGGTCGTGCCCTTGGTCAGGGTGGCGCAGCCGGCGAGCAATCCTATGCACAGAACCATCAAGAACAACCGCATATGTTTCCCCCCGGGTTGGTTCGGATGATATAGACGGCTCGCGGGCAACAACAACAATTGTTTGCATCGAAAGCGCGGCCAGAACGACTCTGTCGCGGCCGTGCGCGCATAGCGAGGCGTTATGGCCCAGAACGAAATCGTCCGGGCTGGACGTTATTCCACGGTCGAGCATGTTTATGGGGTATTACGAGTCGCTATGAGGCGCCGCGATCAAACGACGAATGCTTGTGTGTCGCGGCTCTGGATCACCCCCGCGGTGTCATTGCCCGCGCAAGCGGGCAACCCAGTACACACAGGACGTGCGGAGCGATGTCATGGTCCGGTTGTTGGTTTGATGAGTTGTTGACATGCCGTCAGCGTCGTGGCCGGCAGATCGCTTCAAACAGCTTTGCCCAGGCGTACTGGGTTGCCCGCTTGCGCGGGCAATGACAGCGTGGGGAAAGGTTGACGACGTGGCTTCAAGGCGATGGCTTCAAACAGTTTTGCCGAGGCGTACCGGGTTGCCGGTTTACACGCTTGTGAAGTTTTCCGACCTCGTCCTGAGGAGCGACCCCGGATTTAATCCGGGGGAGCGTCTCGAAGGACGGCCAAGAGCGAAAAGCGCGTACTTGTGGCCATCCTTCGAGACGCACGCGCGCATTGGCGCGCGTGCTCCTCAGGATGAGGCCCGAATGGCTTTGCCGGCGCGCGCCGACGGCTCGCGTGGGGCCGCTATTTGGCGGCCGGGGCCGCCGGAGCCGCGGGGGCCGCGGGCAGGGTGGCTGCCTTTGCCTGCAGCGCCTCGATCACCACCTCGCCATAGCGCGTGAGCGCTGCGGACTTCTGCGCCGGATCGAGCCCGGTGAGCCCGCTCACGCCCTGGCAATACGCAAGGATCAGCGCATTGGCCACGTCGGCGAGGCGAGCCTTCGGATCCTGCGTCGCCAGGGCGGCGGCCTGGGCCTTGGCGGCGTCGGCCGTCAGGCCGGGATCGGGCTTGCCTTGCAGTTTTGCGGCGGCAGCGAGGAGCGCGGCCGGCACGCCGGATTTGTCAGCCGCCGGACAGCTCAGGGTCGGCTGCCACGATGGGTCGTGCTCGAGCAACGAGGCGCCGAGCGGCGTCGCCCACACGACGCCAACGTCGGGCTCGCTCTGGTTCACGCTCATGCTGGTCACGTAGGAGGTGATCTCCTGCGCGAAGCGCCTCACCGCCTGGCTCTTGGCGTCGTTCGAGAGCGACGCATTCGACGCGACCACCGGACAATAGGCTGCGACCAGATTGTTGACGATGTCGGCCATTCCGGCGCTGGGATTTTGCGCCTGATAGGTCGCGACCAGGTGCGCGTAGGCGACCGAGCGCTGGCTCATCTCGCGGCCGAACGCCGCGATCAGGTTGGGATCGAAGCTCGCGCTGCCACCCTGGCCGACATCGGGGCAGTCGAAGCCGCGGGCGGACGCGCTGGCATAGACCGGCAGCGCCAGCGTCGAGCGCCACGTTGCCACCATGCTGGGCGTCGCATTCGCGGCCGCGCGGTTGCCGAAGCTGGTCCGCACATAGTTCGCGAGGTCGGCCACGTCCTGGTCGCTGAGCGAGCCGGCAAAGTTCGGCATCGCCGGCAGGTCGCCGCGCGCCGGAACACCTTGCAACACCACCGCCAGGATATCGAACGGCTTGGCGGCGACGACCGCCGGGTTGGCGGCGAGCGGCGGAATGGAGTTCGCAATGCCGGCGCCGTCGGCCTGATGGCAGGTCGTGCAATTGTCGCCGTAGAGTTTGGCGGCGCGCGCCGCGACCGCGGGGGCGAGCGTGCTGGCGACCTGGGGCGGCGGCTTCTCCTCGCCCGGCGACAGGTCGAGCAGGAAGGTCGCCATGGCGTCGAGATCGGACTCGCGCAGCGACGACAGGCTGTCGTGCACCACCTCCTGCATCGGTCCGAGCACGGTCGAGTTGTTGGCGGAGCCCTTGCGCAGGAATGCGACGAGCCGGGCCTTGTCCCACTTGTTGGTGTTGCGCAGCGCCTCGGCCGTGATGTTGGGCGCATACCACTGGTCGATGCGCGCGCCCTGCAACCACTTGCTCGGCATGGTCGCGCCCATGAAGTTGCGCGGGGTGTGGCAGTCGCTGCAGTGGGCGAGCGCCTCCACCAGGTAGGCGCCGCGGTTCCACTGCGGACCCTTGGCGGGGTTTTGCTTGTAATAGCCCTCGGTGAAGAACAGCCAGCGCCATGGCAGCAGGCTCAGCCTGATACTGAACGGGAAGCTGAGCTCGTTGCCGCGGTTCTGCTGCTTGATCGCCGGAATGCTGCGGAAATAGGCCCACAACGCCTTGAGGTCGTCCTCGGTGATCAGGGTGAAGGCATCATAGGTCATCACCGGATAGAGGTAGCTGCCGTCGGCGCGGATGCCGGCGTGCACCGCATTCTTGAAATTCTCGTAGCTCCAGCGGCCGATGCCGGTGTCGGGATCGGGCGTGATATTGGGCGAGAAGATCGCGCCGAACGGCGTGTCGAGCTTCAGCCCGCCGGCGAAGGGCTTGTCCTTGGCGGAGGTGTGGCACGGCATGCAGTCGGCGGCCTTGGCGAGGTAGGCGCCGCGCGTCACCAGACTCTGATCGGGCGGCGGCGGGGTCTGCCCGAGCGCGCCGCCGGTCCAGGCGGCGAACAGCACGCCAGCGCCCAGAATTACACTTTTGGTCAGATTGGCCATCGCATTCCCCGCCAGTCGCAGCCGCGATCCCACCGTGTTAACCGACGGCGGCGGCTGTGTCACCGCGCCCCCACGGTGCCGGCTTGACGATTCAAAAATGCAAGATTCTTCTGTGCCTTAGCCGTAGTCCGCAAGGGCGCGCCCAGAACGGTGCGCGCGGATGTCGGGCACGCCACCCGTCACAGCTCCAGCAACTTCTTGTCGGTCAGTCCCTGCAGCAGCTGGGTCACGTCGGCGGCAATGCGCTCGCGCGGCGCGTTGTAGGTGCGGGCGAGGTCCTCGACGATGTCGGCGACGCTCGCATCCCCGGTGCAGCGTTTGAGGATTTCCACCGCGATCGCGTCGGCTTTGAACACGCGCTCCGGTGCCAGCAGCACGAAACCTCCGTGCGCCTCGCTGTTGACGAGACGCACGCCGCGCGGCAGCCGCGGGTGCGCTTGCGGCGACACCGGTTGCGGCGATGCCTGATCGCTCATGCGTCCTCCGGCCTGGGCACGAACGCGCCGGGCGGCACGTGTCCGGGCGCCACATAGGCATGGTAGAGCGCGTCGAGCATAGCCCACAGCACGCTGCACTTGAACTCGAGCGCCGCCAGGACGGCCTGCTGCCCGGGCGGTGTGAGCGCGTGACGCTTGACATAACTCAGCGCAAACTCGGCGTCGCGCGCGGCCTGCGGCGGACGCTTGTCGAAATAGGCGAGCGTCTCGCGGGTCACGAACGGGTAGTTCGCGAGCATGCCCTGCACGCGCTCGCTGATGATGTCGGGCGAAAAAAGTTCGGTGAGCGAGGACGCGATGGCTTCCAGCAGGGAGCGCTCGGACACGAAATGCGCATAGGCCTCGACCGCGAAGCGCGTCGCCGGCAACAGCCCGCGGGTCGAGACGACGTAGTCGCGATCGAGCCCGAGGCCATCGGTGAGCTTGAGCCAGCGCGCGATACCGCCGTCGCCCTCCGCCTGCCCATCGTGATCGACGAGGCGCGAGCGCCACTCGCGGCGCACCGCCGGATCGTCGCAGCGGGCGATCAGGCTCGCATCCTTGATCGGGATCATGGCCTGGTAATAGTAGCGATTGAGCGCCCAGGCCTGGACCTGGCCCTTGCTGCATTTGCCGTCATGCAGGAGACGATGAAACGGGTGCAGCCGGTGATAGCGTTCGGCGCCGATGCGGCGCAGCTGTGCTTCCAGTTCGGCGGGTGTGAGCGGGGTCAAAGCGCGATCTCCATCCCGTCCTCGGCGACTTCCCAGCCGGCGGCAGTCACGCGCGCGCGCTCGGGCGAGTCCTCGATCAGGATCGGATTGGTGTTGTTGATATGGATGAGCAGGCGGCGGCCGGGAAGCCCGGCCAGCGCCGCAAGCGTGCCGTCTGGTCCGTCGATCGGCATGTGCCCCATGCGGCGCCCGGATTTGTCGCCGGTGCCGGTGCGGATCATCTCGTCATCGCGGTAGAGCGTGCCGTCGAACAGCACCACATCGGCGCGCGCAAGGCGCTCCTGCACCGGCGGCGGCACCGCGGCCGCGCCCGGTACGTAGGCGATGCGTGCGGTTCCGGCACGCAGTTCAACCCCGACGTTGACGGTCGCTTCACTCTCCGCTTGGCTGCCTTCGAGATAGAGCGGAACCTTGCCGGGCACGATGAACAACTCGGCCTCCACGCCGGGAACCGGCGCGAAGCGCTCGCCGGGAACGATCGCGTGCCTGGTCACGAGGTCGCGCTGCAAGGCTGAGAACATCGGATTGCCGGCAACGAAGGCGTGGGTCGCCGCCGTCGCCAGCAGCCGGAACGGTTGGCGCTCGCGCAAGGTCAGAAGGCCTGCGGTCTGGTCGATCTCGGCGCCGGTCAACACAACGGCCGCGATCGGGCTCGCGCGCGGTTGCGCGCGCGGATGCAGGGCGGGGGTCGCTTGAATCTGTGCGCGCAGATCAGGGGACGCGTTGATCAGGAACCACCGCTCTGCGTCGGCGGAAACGGCGAGGCTCGCCTGGGTGCGTCGCTTCACGCGCGGGTCGTTGGCCCAGGCCAACCGGCAGACCGGGCAGCGACAATTCCATTGCGGAAACCCACCGCCCGCCGCCGAACCGAGGACGACGGCGATCAGGCTCATTCAGCAGCGCAGCAGTCGCGGGTGAATCAGAACTCGGCCGGCAGGTAGCCGTTGATCTCGAGGCCGATGCAGATTTCGACGAGCGTCGGCGTGGTCCAGGCCATGGTTGTTTCCCCAACGTGATTTATCAAGAAATGGTAATCCGCTATCGCTAGCGCGATCTCGAGGGCATCACGCTAGCACTTTGCACCGCGCGGCGGAAGCCGAAATCGTTCGGCGGTCCATGGCCACGCGGTCACTGCAGCATGCGCAGCAATGTCTTGCCAGCCGGGCGGCCCAGTTCCTTCTTGTCGAGCGTGCCGTCCTTGTCCGGATCGGCCGCCTGAAACCGCTGCGCGGCAATCGCCTGATACTCGCTCTTGTCCAATGTCCCGTCCTTGTCAGGGTCGGCTTTGGTCAGATCCTTGCCAGAGACGACCCGGCGCAGCTCCTTCTTGTCGAGGGTACCGTCATGGTCCTGATCCAAGGCATCGAACCGCGCGTCGGCGGCCTTCTTCACCTCATCGAGCGTGAGCGTTCCATCGTTGTCGGTATCCCATCGTTGGATGAAGGCGTCGACGCTGCCGGCCGGAGCTTTGGTCTGGCCGTGTCCGGCAAGGGGAACCAGGGCAGCGAGCGCAAAGGTGGCCATACTGAGGAACAATCTCGGATACATGACAATTCTCCAGCAGGAGGGGCGGGGACGCGTGGCCGAACTTAGCGCGGGGCGGTGTCGCATGCCATGCATGGCGCCAAGATTAAATGGGTGTCCCCCGGCTTGCGCTCCAACATGCGACGATGGCAGATATCCGGTGCCGCCGATCTGACGTTCCCGCAGAGGCGGATGATATGGACAAAGGACTGATTATGCGCAGTTTGCAGATTGCAATGGCCATCATGCTCGGGTCGATCAGTGCTGCATCGGCCCAGGACGTCGCCGCCGGTGAAAAATCGTTCCGCAAATGCCTGCCTTGCCATTCGATTGGTCCCGAGGCCCAAAACAAGGTCGGCCCCAAGCAGAACGGCCTCGACGGCCGCAAATCCGGGACGGTGGAAGGTTACGCCTATACGGATGCCAACAAGAATTCGGGCATCGTGTGGAATGAAACCACGTTCAAGGAATACATCGCCGATCCGCGGGCCAAAATTCCGGGGACCAAGATGATCTTTCCCGGCATCAAGAATCCGCAGGAGGCCAGCGACCTGTGGGCCTATCTGAAACAGTTCGACGCCAGCGGCAACATCAAGAACTGAAGCGAGCAGCGTGACCAACCGGACGGCGCTCCGAACTCTGTTCGCGCATGATCTTTTCCGAAAACCGGTAGCCACTTTTCGGGATCATGCTTTAGAATTTCGCCCTGATGCCCGCATAGGCGGTCAACGGCATGCCCGGGACGAACGTCCGCGGATCGCTGAGCGCGAGAAAAGTGGGGCCGCCGAACGTGCTGTTGGTGAAGCCGGCATTGTTGAAGAATGTGCCGACGGCGTAATAGCGCTGGTTGAACAGGTTCTGCACCAGCCCGAACACCTCCACGTCCTTGGTCACCTGATACGACGTGTGCAGGTTGACCACCCAATAGGCGGGCACTTTCGGATTCTGGTTGCTGTCG
This sequence comes from uncultured Alphaproteobacteria bacterium, assembly GCA_963833605.1. Taxonomy (GTDB): domain Bacteria; phylum Pseudomonadota; class Alphaproteobacteria; order Rhizobiales; family Xanthobacteraceae; genus JAFAXD01. The sequence continues at coordinate 56,795 of CAWHYZ010000021.1, read as the reverse complement.
TCGTGCAGCAGATACTGGCTGCCGATGACGTTGAGGTCGGCGCCGAGCGTCCAGGCATCGGTGACCATGTATTCGGCACCGGCCTTGAAGCGCTGGGACGGCAGGGCGGGAATCCGATTCCCGGGGACGACCTGGATGTTGCCGTCGGCATCCGCCGCCGGGTTGTTGGGCGACTGCAGCACCATCGCGGTCTGGTAGGTGGCGTCGATGAAGGTGTAGTTGGCGTAGGTGCGCCAGCGGTCCCAGTCGTAATTCACCCTGGCCTCGACGCCTTGGCGCCGGGTCTTGGCCGCGTTCTGAAAGTAACCGAACATCGGCACCAGCGCGCTCGCCACGTTGATGATGTCGTTGTTGCTTCCGATCCGGAAAACGCCCAGGCCCCAGGACAGCCGGCCGGTCTTGACGTCGGTTCCGAGATTGCCGCGCAGGCCGGCCTCGTAGGTGCGCGAGACCACTTGTTTCAAGGGTGGATCGGCGATCAGGAAGTTGTCGATCATGCACGGATGCAGAGGATCCGAGCAGCCGAGTTCGAGCGGCGTCGGCGCGCGGTTGGCCTCGGAATAACCCGCATAGGCGGTGACGTTTGGGGTGAACTTGTAGGTTGCCCCGACCACCGGGTTGATGCGCTCGAAACGGTTGGCGCTGGTGAGCAGGGGGCTGGTGCCGGTTTCGTCCTGCAGGTTGATCTGTGCGACGTTGAGCCTGGCCCCGGCGGTGACCGACAACGCGGACGTGACGTCGACGGTGTTGGTTGCGTAGACGCCCGTATAGGTGTTCTTGGCGAACAGGCTGACCGGCGTGAGACCGGCGACCGGCTGGTCGATGAAGACGCCGGTTCCGTTGACGAACAGATCCCCGCCGACGGTCCCGAGTTCACTTCCGGCGGTGAACTGGGTGTTGCCGCGGTCGATGCTCACGCCGACGACAAGGTGGTTATCGTGCTCCAGTACCCGCCCGGTGCTGGTGGCCTGCAGCGTGCCGCCGTAGCTCCCGCTCGTGGTCCAGTTGCGGTCGATCTCGCCGAGAAAAGCGCCGGGAGGCAAGTTGTTGGGCGTCGGCACACTCCGATTGATCGGCGTGGTGCCATCGCCGATACACAATAGCGCCCCGGCCGGATCACACGGCTGGGCATCGGTGCCGTTGCCGTCGACATGACCCTGCCAAAGGACGCGGTAATAGCCGACGCTCTGGATCGAAAACGTGTCGGTCGGTTTCCAGCTGCCGGTTGCCTGCGCGAAGGCGAGCTGTTGACGGGTCGTCTGCGGCCAGGTGTAGACCGTGGACCAGCGTTGATTGAGGAGCTGCACCGGGGTCGCTACGGTCGCACCGAGGCCATTGTCAGCGCCGGTGAACATGAGGTGGAATTCGGTCTGCTCGCCGCGCGTCCCAAGGTCGGCGTACATCCGGCGCAAGTAGGACGAAGAGGAATGGTCGCGCCAGCCATGGTCGTTGGTCGCGTCGGCCGCGGCGTAGATCGACCAGTTCTCGTTCTGCATGCCGGACTGCGCGGTGGCGGTGGCGCGACCGTAGCGGCCGGCCAACCCTTCCAGCTGGGTCCCCTGATAGTTGAAGCCGTTCTTCATCTCGATCGAGACCGCACCCCCGACGGCGTTGAGCCCGAACACCGGGTTGTTGGGCTGCAAGGTCATCTTGTTGATGGCGGCTTCCGGAATGAAGCTCCAGTTGACCACGTCGCCGTCGGATTCGTTGATGCGGACCCCGTTCTGATAGACCGCGATCCCCTGCGGCGTACCGGGGACCGGGGACGCGACGAACCCGCGGTAGTTGAAATCCTGCTGATATTGATTGCCCGACTGATTGGTCAGCGACGTGAACGGAAAGCTTCGCGTCATCGCCTGCAGCAGGTCGGGGGCTTTGGCATGATCGAAATCCTGCGGCCCGAGCGGCTGCGGGACGTTGGCTGGGATCTTGTCGGGATCGATGCCGCTGCCGGCGACCGGCGACACGCCGACCACTTCGGTCGTCGGCAGCTCGATGCCGCCCGCGGGTGCGTCTTGCGCCGGGGCGGCGCCCGGCGAGGCACAGACAGTGACGGCCGCGAGCAGCGCGGCTCCCATCGGCCCGCGACACCCAAGACCCGTCCCCCCACGACACGCCAAGATACGCATAACTCGCCACCCCGCCGCGAAGTCTCGCGTTTCGACCGCGGTTGGCAAGGGCGTTTGTTCCCGGGTGCCGGGAGATTTGTCCCGGCCGGAGTTCGATTTCTGTTGTCCTGTGGCGCGCCGGTCACGGTCGCGAGGCGAGCACCGCAACGGATGCGGCGGGAGCGCACCAGCAGGCGCGTTCCCGCACTGCCGGGGCAGCATCGAGCAAGGCGCCGAACGGGACGTAATCGCGGCCAAGGCGCCGCGCGACTTCGCAAATAATCGCTGTCCCGATCCCGGCCCCGACGACCGGTGCGCCGGTTGGAAGCGTCGCCCGAGACAGGACGAGCATTGCGCCGTCGCTCACTGCGCGGATTTGCACCTCCGCAAACCAGCGGGCGAGCTCAAGCCAATTTGCGTCGCCGGCGTCCGCGGCGTCGCGTCCTACCATACGGGCGAGGCGCGCACGCGATGCCGCTATTGTTTTGTCGCGACCGTCGGCCGTTGCCATCTGATCGGCGCCATCAGGCAGTGTTTCGAGAATGCGATGGACATCCGCCATGTTGGCGAAGTTTTCGTTGATCAGGGTGGTCCACTCGCCGGCAAACGGCGCGCGTGCGGCGGTGGCCATCACGAAGCTACGCACCAAGCCAGTGTAGATCAGTTCGCCGGCGGCCAGCCGTTCGGCATCAGTGTAGGCCCGCGCCGCCACGCGACCGTTCACGACCGGCACGAGGTCGGCCGTGGTCGATCCGATGTCGACAAAGAGGGCGGTTTCTCGCAGCCGGCCGACCAGGGATGCACTGGCGTGCCAGTTCGCCGACGCGATGTCGGCAACATGTTTGTGCGCTTGCTCCGGTTTGATGAACCCCGCACGTCCCGCATAGAGCAGAACCTCGTCCGGCGCCAACTGGCGCACGGCCATGAGCGCGAGGTTCTCAACGCCTGTCTGACGTGTCGGGAACGTGTCGGCGAGTTCGCCAGTCATGGTGACCGCGTGGCGGGGCGCGGATCCGATCGCGGCTTTGGCTTCGCCGAAGGCGTCGGCGAGACGCGCGAGGCCGTGGCGAAGCGGCGAGGGTACTTGCACGGCGTCGAGAACGCGCCCGTTCTCGGCGCGCGCCGCCTTGAGATGGGCGCCCCCGATATCCCATCCGATGACGGTGCTCATGTGGCGGCGCTCCGACGTGTTAGGGTGTCAATACGGTACCCGTTTCGCGCATCCCCGCAACGTGATCGAGCCATGCAGGTCATTCCGGTCCTCGACATCAAAGATCGGATGGTGGTGCGTGCCCGCATGGGTCAGCGCGCTCTCTATCGAACGATCGAGACGCCGCTGTCGAAGACCAGCGATCCGGTCGATGTCGCCCGCGGTCTGCTGTCGATCCACGCGTTCGATGCGTTCTACGTTGCTGATCTCGATGCGATCGAACGAACGGGCGACAATGAGATGGCGCTTCAACGGTTGCGGCAGGAATTTCCCGGCGTGGCGTTCTGGGTCGACAACGGCATTGCAGATGTTGATCGCGCACGGGATTGGATCGCGGTGCAATCCGGGTGTCTGGTGATCGGCAGTGAATCGCAAACCGATGCGGCCCTCATCCGCCACTTTGCGAACGACGAGCGCATCATCCTGTCGCTCGATTTTCGCGGCCCGTCGTTCGCAGGGCCGCCCGAACTGCTCGCAGATCCCAAGTGTTGGCCGCGGCGCGTGATCGTCATGACCCTGGCACGGGTCGGTAGTGGCGCCGGTCCGGATTTCGAACGCCTGGCGGCGATCCGTGCGCTAACGCGCGAGCGCGCGGTCTACGCGGCCGGGGGTGTCCGCAATGCGGCTGATCTCGTTCAGCTCAAGCGGCTCGGCGTCGCGGGAGCGCTCGTCGCCACAAGTCTGCACGACGGCCGGCTGACGCAGACGGACTTTCTGAACGTCTAAAAGTGCAGCCCGTGCACGTGTTTAGGATCAGTTCCTGAAGGTGAAAGCGAGCGGCGCCGTGATCGGTACGGGGCGTCCCCCGGGGGGCGGCGGAAACGGTGACGCCCGGCGCGGCCAAGCCAACGCTTCCTGATCCAGGCTGGGGATGCCACTCGCGCGTACAAGTCGAACGGCGCCGACCCGGCCGCTGCCGTCGACCACGAAGCTGACGGTGGCGGTTCCTTGACTGTGGTTGCGCTGGGCGTCGGCGGGCATGCGTTTGAAGCGCTGCAGATGAGCGAAAGCGGTGCCGCGGTAATTGGGGTCGGCATTCGACTGACGGCTTGGCGCGGCCGCTCCCGGCTTCGCGCCCGTTTCACGACTCTGTGCCTTGCCGTTGGGGCGGCCGGCTGGCGCCGCTTCCGGCCGTCGCTTGGTTTGGTTGGTCGGCGTTTGATGTTGTTTGGGCGTCACCGCCGGCTGCGGCTGTTTCTGTTTTGGCGGCGGAACGGGTGCGGGCTTGATTTCGACCGGCGCGGTTTTGGTCTCGGCCGGCAGCTGCTCGATCTGGTCTTTGGGCGGGGCGGGCTCGACGGCCTCGGGTTGAGGCGGAGCCGCCTCGACGTGTGGCGGCTGTTGTGGAGCAGCAGGTTGCGGCGCCGGCTCGGGTTCGGCCGGCGGCGGAGCCTGGTCCTCGGCCGGCTTCACCTCATTCTCCGGCGGCGCGGGCGGTGGCGCGGGATCGGGCACCGGCGGGGTCACAACCGGTTCCCCCTTTGCCTGTTCCGGATTGTCTTGCGCCGGAGTGGTCGTGGCCGCGCCTGCGCTCGGACTCGTATCGGCGCGTTGTCCATCGCTGACGATGATCTCGACGGTGATCGGCGCGAGTTCGATGCCGGGTAGGGGGGGCGGCGGGCGCGAGAGCCAAATGAGGAGCGCGGCGTGAGCCAAGAGCGACACGATCAGCAAGACGAGGAGACGCGCCCGGTTGCGTTCGCGCGGCGACAGCTGAACGCGATGTTCGGGTACCGCTACGATCTGTTGCGGCGTTTCCTCATCGGCTTTGCGGGCGGTGGGACGCGCGAATGGGATGACGTTGCCGAGATCCGCAACCGGGACCGGCGCGCGCGGAGGCGTCAATTCGTCGATGTCGAACCGGCGTAGTTCGACCAGCGGTGCTTGCATCGCAACACTCGGCCCACGAACCCCACGCCCGCGTCCATGGTCGCGCAACCGGAGCGCTGTTGTCCCGGTATGTTTTTCCAGATCTATCCGGGAACAATTGGCAATGCCGGTGAAGCCGCGAGCTCCCGCCAGTGGTCTGACCCCAACATTTGGTACCCAAATGTTGGGACAAGTCAGCCCACTAAGATATTTGATTTTAGCGGGGCGACTTTCCAAACAGATGCGAAGCATCTGTTTGGGTCGCACCACTACGGTGTGCTTGGCGCGAGCTGCACGGACAGCCGGATCAATTCGGGAAGGGTGCGCACGTCGAGCTTCTGGCGCAGCTGATAACAGACGTTGACCACGGTTTTGTAGCTGACGTTGAGCTCGGCGGCGATGCGGCCGTAGGACTTGCCTTGCGCCAGCAAACCAAGCGTTTGCAATTCGCGCGGCGTCAAATCGGCCAACGGGTTGCCCGAGACGCGCGTGCCCGCGAGCGCCACCTGCATGGCAAGGTCGGAGCCGAGGTAGGGCATTCCGGCGGCGACGCTCATCACTGCCCGTACCAGCTCTTCCGACGAGGTATCCTTGAGCAGGTAGCCGGTCGCGCCTGTCTCCAACGCACGGCGCACGATGATCGGGTCGCTATGCATGCTGAATACGAGGATCCGTGCGCGCGGATCCTGCGCGCGGATTGTTCGGATCAGCGACAGCCCCGCAAGTCCGCTGCCCTGCATGGCGAGATCGATGATGACCACATCGGGCCGATGCTTGCGGGCGAGCTGATGGCCGGCCTCGACCTCGCGTGCCTCGAAAATCGGGGCGATGCCGGCGTCCTGCAAAACACGACTGCATCCCTGCAGGACGATCGGATGATCATCGATGATCAGGACGGACGTCACTGCGCACCACCATCATCGCTGCGCGGTCCGCCGGAACCCTGGCCTTCGACCGGAATTGTCACCTGCACGACGGTACCGCCGCCCAGGCGCGGCGCCAGCGCAAATTCTCCGCCCAGCGCCTGGACCCTTTCCTGCATGCCGGTGAGGCCGAACCCGCGCAGGGCATCGGCGGCGATGCCGCGCCCATCATCCTCGACCGTGAGCTCAAGCCGCTCCGAACCGGCGCAACCAGGTCCTTCGCCGAGCTTGACCAGGATGGTCCTGGCCTGGGCGTGGCGGATCGCATTCGTCAAACTCTCCTGGATGCAACGGTAGATCGTGAGATCGGTGGTGTCGCCGTAGCTGGTGGCGAGCCTCGCAGCCACGAATGAAAATTCGATCTCCCCGTTCTCGCGCGCCCGGTCGCGCACGATCTGCGAAACGAGATCCCGAAGAGGCACGTGACCCAGAGCCATCGGGCGCAGCCGATTGAGCAGAACTCCGGTTGATCACCTGCAGATGCTCGATGATCGCCAGCATGTCGCGGATGCGCTCGCCGATCTTGTGGCGCATCGAATCAACCGGTTCATTGGCGACGGCGGCCGCGACCGATGTCGCGGTTGCCTTGAGGCCGAACAAGCTCGGCCCGACCTCGTCATGGAGTTCGAGCGCGGTGTGCCGGCGCTCGTCGTCCTGCGCCGTAATCAGGCGCTGACCGAGCCGGATATTGTCTGCGCGTGCGGTCGCAAGCGCCTGCGCGAGCGCATTGAAGCGGGCGGCCAGCGCGATGAATTCCTGCGTCTTCGGTGCCGGCATCCGCACCGTGTAGTTTCGGCGCTCGAGTTCGGTCAACCCGCGGACCAGTCCGGTGAGCGGCGCGAGCGCGCGCCCGAACAGCAGGTAGAGCACCCCGATGATGGCGGCATTCACCGCCAACGCCAGCCATGCGAGCGCAACCGTGTTTTCCCAGACCTCGGCGATCTCGTCGCCGGGCTCGCTGACGATGAGAACCGAACCGATCCGCCGTCCTTCGGCGGTCACGGGCACGACATGGCGCTCGACCGGCGGCGCGATGAGGGCCTGGAACCAGGCCGGGGCCGGAAGGCGCTCACCCTTAGGGGGAGCGTCCGGCCGAGCGATTGACTCAACCTGCGAGACCGGGACATCGGCCGCGTCGCGCACCGATATTCGCACGTGCCGCAGGAATCGGAGTTGCAGCGGCAAACTCTCCAGCACCCGCTGCGGCGGCGCATTGTTCTGGACGAGTTGCACGGCCTCGGTAACGAACAGCTCCGCGAGCCTGGTCGAGGCCTCGATTTCCACACGGGTCGAAGTTCTGGCCTTGAGGATGGTGATGCCGCCGGCAACAACCGCGGCCGCAACCTCAATCGCCAGCACGATGATCAGGAGCTGGCTGCGGATCGAGTACCAGCGCCAGCGCGCCTGCACCCATGCGCCCAGGGTGAGCGCACGTGCACGCAGGCCCGCGCGCACGCGCTCGCGGCGCGGGCGATCGCGCTTGACGACAGGGCCGCGCGCTGGCGCGAACTCCACCTGACCGCGCCCGGCCGCCTGGAACAATCCGGTTCGCCAAAGAGTGTTCACGACAACACAACCGTCCACGCCGTGAATCGCGAGCGCGACCGGCAGCCTGAGGTGCGGAAGCGCTCCGATGTCAAATTCTCACAGGCGCCGGTAGCAATCGCCTGCATGTGACTGTCCGGCGCTGCCGGTCGCGGACGTCGGGGGAAGCCCGATCTATGCGGCGAACGGGTGTTTGACCTGATCGCGCTTGGCGACGACCTCGCTCGCGCGGGGCTCGCCTTTGACGGCACGTGCGATCGATTCTTTCACGGCCTGATAGTTATATTGCTGAATCTTCTTGTCATCGGCCGCGTCCCAGTGGATGAACACGCCGACGCAGATGAACAGATTGTCGGCCTCGTCGGCCGGAATAGTGCCGTCGGCGACGCTGTCCGCCACGGCTTTCGCGACCGCGTGCTGCGCCGGCCCGAACATCTGCACCGCCTGCTTGGCGCCCTTGATCGTGACCTTGTTGAACATGACGGTTGCCGGCTTGGTCAACAGGTTCGGCGCCACGACCGCGAGCAGCGACGTGAATCCGTCTTTGTTGTTGGTCAAGCAGTTTGCAAACGCCGTCTCGGCAGCGCTGCCGCGCGGTCCCATGATGAGATCGATGTGAGCGACCTCGTTGCCCTCACCGACCAGAGATTCACCGACGCATAGTCCATTGATTTTCGCCATCGCCATCTCCTCCCAAGATAACAACTACCTCTTGGTATCCGCACACCGAAGAACTCGGCGTTCGGCAAATCGGCTATCCTTGTTGTCAGCGTCCGGCTTGAACACCCGGACCGGTTAGCCAGATAGCGGCGGAATTCACGTCCGCAGGCCCGAAGTCAACCACTAATAGATGACGGCGGCAAGATGGTCCGCAGCCGCCGCACGAACAGCGTCGCGACGGTGAGGTCGGCGCTGGTGCCCGGGTTGATTGCGTTGCCCTTGAGCTCCGCATCCCAGGCCAGCAGGTCCGGGAGCAAGCGATCCGGTGGCTCCGAAGCTTCGATGCGTCGATGAAACGAGGTCGCGATGCCACGGATTGTTTCCGCGACAGCGAGGCCGTGCTTGCGCACGATGTGGCTATCCGGAAATGCGGACAGGAAACCCAGGTAGAGGGCAAGCGTCGCCCAGTGCGGCTGCGACCCGCGCGCAGACATTCCTGCCAGCAAAGGTTCACCAAGGTCGAAAACATCCGCGAAACCGGACGCGTATTGATGCGCGATCCGGTCGCGATCAGCGGCGGCTGCCATCGCCTGCCGCAACGTCACGGTTGCGGGCTCAAATACGTCGTGGCGTTCGGCCCGACCAAGGCCGGCGGGCGCCGCGCGCACGATGGCACGAAAAGCGAGGCGCGCGTCCTCGATGTCGAGATCGGCGAGCACAAGATTCAGTGCGGCGCGCAGGTCGGACGGCGCCGGTTCGGCCGCAACGGCAAGCGGCACGCACAAGAGAATGATACCGAGGTTGGTGTTGGCGCCGACCGCTGAGAACGTCGCCTCGACCGCTGAAAGAATACGCATGCCGACGCGCGTTCCGGGCTGGGAGATCGGCGCTGCCGCCGCCTCTGCGCTGCGCGCAAACTCCGCTGCCGTCATGCGATGACCGGAGGCAAAGACGTGCACGTTGCCGGGCTTCGGGGCGTCGAGCTCGTCAAGACAGGCAGCCTTGAAAGCAGCGGCTATGTGCGCGGCCGGCAACCTCACCCCCCGCGCTCCGCGTGCGCCGCAAGGGCGCCGATCAGTCCCGCCGCCACAACGGACGCAATGTTGACCGACGTGACTTTCTGCAGGCCGGACCACGCCGGCATGCTGTTGACCTCAAGCACCGTCGGGTGGCCGTCGGCATCATGCAGGATATCGACGCCGGCAAAGTCCGCACCGACCGCCGCAGCGGCACGCGCCGCGAGCTCGTTCATCGTCCGATCGGGTACGACGGGGACCGGCCGACCACCGCGCTTGACGTTGGTGATCCAATGCCGAGCGTGACGCATCATCGCCGCAATGACACGCCCCTGGAAGACGAGCAGACGAAAATCGCGGAACCCTCCGTCGCGCTCGACCCCGAGAAAACGCTGCAAATAGTAGACGCCGGCGACGGCGTTCGAATCCGGAAGGGCGTCGGGGCTCGCGATCAGACGCAGGTTGCGACCCTGCGATCCGAACAAGGGCTTGAGGACAAGCGGCCCGCGTGAAGCCTCGCGTTGCACGATCTGACGGGCCACCGCGAGCGATTCAGTGACCCATGTGGCCGGGTTGCGAATCCCGGCTCGGGTCAGGAGAAAGCTCGTCATCGACTTGTCGACGCAGCGTTCGATCGCGCGCGCGTCGTTGCAAACCAACACCCCGCTGTCTCTGAGTGCGTGCAGGATGCCGAGGCGAAGCGTGACGGCCTCGAAATTGCCGCCCGACATCGAGCGCACGAACACCGCATCGGGAAGGCGATCATCGAACCCGGCCACGTGAAGTGCGTCGTGACGGTCGGTCTCGAACCGGCAATCCTCCAACCGGACCGGCACGGCCCGCACGCCCAGGTCGGCGAGCGCTTTGGCAAGCTCGCGGGCGTGCCAATCCACCCGATCTCCCACCAGCGCAATGCGCGGCATCGGCGCTGCCGGCTTGCGCGCGACACCGTCAGGCGAACGAGGCATCGAGCAGCTTCAAATCGATGCGACCGTTGTGAAAGCTCTCTCCGCTTTCGATCGCCGTGACGGTCACTTGGGCCGGGCTGAACAACATCGGATCGACCGCGTAGAAATCGCCCTTGAAGCGCTTGAAGATCTGCGCAAACGGCTCGCCATAGTCGCGCGACGTCGTGCTCGGCAGCCGTTCGGCCAGCGCGCGCGCGTCGCCGGTGGCACCGGTGACAAACAAATGCGCGCGACCTGCGTAAATGATCGCATCATTGGTTCGTCCCATGGCCGCGATCAGATCGGGATGCGGCGGAGACAGAGGCGCGGCGCCGATACCTTCCACGATACGATCGAGCGGGAACTTGAGCTCGTGGGCTTTGTGGAGTGCCACTTCGAGAACGCGCGCCACGATCTGAACATTTCCGGCAAAGCTTTGCGTCGGGGTGCAGATGAAACACAAACGATCAGGTGCCAAGCCGGCAGTCGCGCGCGACCATCTGCACGAGCGCCGGCGGCGGCGGTCCGCTGCTCTCGAGCACCAGCGTCGCGCAATCGGCGCTGTCCTTGTAGGCAAGCTCTTCGAACAATTTCTCCTTGCGGGCCAGCGCGCGCGCCGGCCCCGACGCGAGCGCGAAAAAGGCATCCTTGCCTTCCCCGCTGCTCAGGCGCCAGCCCGCATACTGGCTGGCGAGGCAGGCCGTGATCGGATTGGACGAATGCACCACCAGGGTCCAGGGCCAACGCGGCGTCGCACTGCTCGCCGTGAGCGCGACGGTTCCGAGGCCGCCCATGCAAATCTCGGCGATCAGCAATCCGGCCGCAATACTTCCCGGCTGGCGCGCGCCCGCGTCGATCAACGTTTCGCCGAGCTCGCCGTGGGCGACGGCGACTTTGAGTTCCGCACAGGCCGACCTGAGTTTTTCGACAAGGACCAGGGCGCGTGCGTTCACGCTCACTGACTGAAAATCGGTTGTCATGACAGTCTCGCGCGCAATCGTGCGAGTATTGCTTGAGACCTTCGATCCACGAGCTCTTTTGCTTGCGCGACGGTCGTTGCCGACGCGAAAACGGTACAGAAGGGACTTTGCGCCGGGATCGAGCTTCCCGCAACCGGCCGATCAGCGGTCCAATCAGGCCATTCCCAAGACGGCATCGCCGCAATGTCGTCCTCGGCGTAGACGATCGCGCCAGCGGCTGCTCCTTCGCAGCATGGCGTCTTTGCCGGGAGTTTGCCTCGACAGGCCGCCACATGGAGCGCGAAAAGAGAGCCGTTGGCTTGCGAATTCAAAGATATCGATGGTGGCACCCGGGCGCGGGTTGATCTCAACCAAGTGAAACGCGGGAGCCTCGACCAGAAAGTCGACGCTGTTCAGGCCGACGAGGGGAACCAGCGCAGCGAGACGCCGCACCGCCGCCGCCAGTGCGTCAGCGATCTCAGGCGCGAGCTCGGCTGGCCGAGCCGCACCGCCATAACGAAAGGGTCGCTGGGGGGCCGGCGACGACCATTGCGTGCTGAACCCAAGGATCATGGCGGAGTGCCCGTTTGCAAGCACAAGCGCCGATACGGGCGTACCGTCGACGCGTCGCTGGTAGTAGAAGTCCGCGGGCGCGGGGACCGCGTATCCGTCGAGGCGGATGTGCGATCCGCCGGCGCCACCGATCCGTTTGGCAAGCCAACCCGTCGGAACCTGGGGCGGATCGGTCGAGGTATCAGGATGCGGAATTCGGCCGCGATCACACAACGCCGCCAGCGCCAATGGGTTCTTGATCTGCGCCACCGTGTTTGCGTCATTTCCAATGAGCCTCCATCGCTGCGCGATGCAGGCCAGGAGGTCGGGCCGATCTTCAAACCCCGTTCCGCATACGACGCCGAGTGGATCGCGCCCCGCGGCGAGCGCATCGAGAGCAGTGAAGATGTCATTCGCCTGCATGCCCCGCCCGCCGGCGGATGATACGCGTCTGTGCGCGTCCGCATTCGCAATAGTATCCTGATCACCGAAGCAGTCGACGACAAGTGGAGCGTAGCCGGCGCGCCGCGCCGACATCGCCAGGGCACGGCCGGACGCGGCCGCGATCAGCACCGTCGGGCTGCTAGCCATTGAGCTCGCGTGCGAATTGGAACGCTTGGCGAAAATCGAGGGTGACCGGTTTCGTCGCGGTGATCATTTGCTGAAAGAAGCCGAATTCGGTCTTGTATTTGATGTTGCCAATGGCAAACGGGCCGATCCCGAGCGTGCCGTGGGACGTCAATTCTGCGCCGTTTGCCATCATGTCGAGGCCTTCGACCCCCGGCGGGGGAACGGCATTCACATCAGCAACGATCAGAAGCTGCTTGGCGGCCGCCAGCTGGGCGGCCGTCAGAATACGAACGCCTGCGCGGCCGGCGCAGAGCGCGACTTGCGCGCGCTCGAGAAGCTCCGCCTTCCTGGCGTCGGTGCTGCCGTCGACGGCTGCAACGTTGACATCGAACCGCGCCTTGATATCCCGTGCGCTGTCGCTCACCCGCGCAATTCCGTCATAACCGACGAGCGACACAAGCGCGCCTTCCATCGCGGCAAGCACGCCGGCGCAAAATCCGACCACCCCAGTCGCCCCGAACACGGCGACGTTGAGGCCGCGCAGACTGCGTTGCTTCTTGTCACGCAATGTCTTCTCAACACACGCGACCATTGCGGCCGCCGTGGTGAAGGAGCCGGCAGGATCAGCGAACAGCGAGATACCGAACGGCGGAACGAGCGCCTTCCTGGCCGCCGAGAGCATGTCGAGGGCGAGGATCGCGTTCTTGCCGCCGAAGAACACTCCAGTCTTGACGCCAAGCTTGGGTGGGCGCGAAAACATGGCATCCTGCACCAGGCCTGTCACGTCCTCGATTGTCACACCGGTATAGGGAAACACGGCATCAAATCCTGCATCCACGGCCATGTTCATGTCGAATGGGCTGATGTGTTTGAGCGGAGTGATCATATGCAGGATGTGTTTGTCGGGCATTCGTCGTCCCCTGCAATTTCATGATTCCGGCGCATCGGCGGGTGCGTGGGTGGTTATATCGGCACCACCATTGAGCGCTTTGCAGATACGGATGTCTACACCCCCGCTCGCCGCGTGACTGCGGGCTGCATCGCGTATCTGGCTTGCAGCTTCATCTGATGGCGCAAATGCGTAACCGGTCGGGCCCCAGGAACTCTGGCCGATGCCGACCGCACCCGCGCGTTGGAGTAGGTCAAGCGCGGTGGCAACGTCCGGACTGACAAAACAACGTCCGCCCTGTGCGGATGCAAAATAGTCGCCAAGCCGTTCCTGGAATCCAGAGATCGCAGCGCCGAACGCCGCGAGGTCGGCCTCCGCCACGGCTGGCAACAATTGCATTACCAGCAACCGACACAGATGTGCGGCATCGGCCTCGGATGCCGGGGGCAGGTGTGTGAACGCGGCGGTCTCATCGGTTCCATGCACGCCTTGCCGGTGGGGATCGAGGACGAGCAGAACGCGCCAGCGGTCGGGAAACGGTAGACGGCTGATGATCGGTGCTGGAACTGGCGTGGGTCCGCGGCCACCGTCGACCACGAGTTCGCCGCGCTCGAACAGGCCGATACCGGCGCCCGAACGCGCGCCGCGGCCGAGCCGAACGGCGTCGCCACGAAGATCGAGCGGCAGTCCATGCAGCCGTCGCATCGCAGCGGCAACCGCCAAGGCGAGCTGCGTGCCGGAACCAAGTCCAGCATGGCGTGGAACAACTTCGTCAGCTCTGACGTCGTAGGCGTGACCGACATCGAGAACGTGCCGCATCGTCTCGACGTAGGTCCGCACGCGTTCGTTTTCGGACCCGCCGACGTGCATTTGTGCAGCCCACCTGATCGATAGGCTGGTCCTTGGGCCACTGATGGCGAGACCGATGCTGCCGAAGCAACGTCCGAGCCCGCCGCTCAGATCGAGGAAACCAAGATGCAGCCGCGCGGGTGCCGTTACCGTCACGGTCGTTCCCGCCGTCTTAAATGTACTATTCAACGATTGTCTCCCGACCGGGTTTGTCGAAACGAAATAGAGGAATAGACTGCGCCACCCGGAATAGGACGGCAATTGGACAGTCTGAATCAAGGGTGGACGCCATGACCACGACCAAAGAACGCACATACTCCGATGAAGAGATCAAGGCGCGCCTGGCGCGTGATCTGCCGCACTGGTACCTGGAAGGCGGTTGGATTCGTCGCAAGTATCGCACCCACGGCTGGAAAGGAACCCTGATGGTGATCAACACGGTCGGCCATCTCGCCGAGGCGGCATGGCATCATCCGGATATCACCGCGTCTTATGCGTGGGTCGAGGTGCGTCTGCAAAATCACGCTGCCAAAGGCATCACCGACAAGGATTTCGAGCTGGCGAAAATGATTGAGGATGTCGTGCACTGGCAACCTGGCAAACAGGGCGGCGCACTTGAAGGAACACCGGAAGCGGATCAACGCTTCGCCTATATCAAATACGATTCTTGATCACAGCCTCCAATTGCACCGGCAATGGAGGGGGGTATGGATCGCGCTTGGATCGACGGCAAGGCGGCAACGCTGAAGGCCGCGACCCTCGCAGCGGCCAAACTGCTCGGCGCGAGCCGTCACCCACTGATTGCCGGCCTTGGGACCGATGTTGCGGGGGCGCGCGCGGCAATTGCACTCGCCGAGCGATTGGGCGGCACCGTCGATCATATGCACGCCGAAGCACTGTTCAGGTCGCTCGACGTGCTGCGCGAGGCGGGCGTGATGTTGACCACGCCGGGCGAGGTGCGTGTGCGCGCCGATTGCCTGTTGTTGGTGGGGCCGACGGCCGCGGCTTCGTTTGATCAATTACCGCAGTTGTTGGCGGGATCCACGGAACCTGACGCGGGCGGCGCGACCCGCCACATCTGCTGGATCTGTCCGGATCGCAACGCAGCCCGCCTGGTTGGAAGCGCGCAAATGCGGCTGGTCGGTCGCGATCCGACGGATTTGCCCGTGCTTCTGGCCGTTCTGCGGGCGCGGCTTGCCGGACGAGCGGTCGGCCGGGCGTCGACGTCAATCAAGGCGATCGACCAACTGGTCGCCGATCTCGCCAGCGCGCATTTCGGCGTCGCAGTGTGGTCGGCGGCCGATCTCGATCCGCTTGCAACCGAGATGCTGTACGGCATCGTGTCGGACCTGAACGCAAAGACCCGATTTACAAGCTTGCCGTTGAGACCCGGCGACAATGCGTTTGGCGTCTTGCAGGTTTGCGGCTGGATGACCGGGTTTCCGATGCGAACGAGCTTTGGCCGATCTTATCCGGAGCACGATCCCTGGCTGTTTGACACAACGCGCCTGGTGGAGAGCGGCGAGATCGACTGCGCTTTGTGGATTTCGGCCTATCGGACGACAGCGCCGGAGTGGACCAGGAGCATTCCGAGCATCGTGTTGACCGCAGGGGCCTCACCGGCCCGCCCGTTGGCGCAAGTGGCGATCGAGGTCGGCCGTCCCGGCATCGATCATGACGCCGTCGAATATGCTTCGGCCACAGACACGCTGGCCTCGGTTCCCGCAACGAAGCCGGATGATGTCGTTTCGGTGGCGAAAGTCCTTTCTGACATCGCGTTGGCGCTGCCGCCGGCGAGGGCTTGATCATGTTGATGCGTCTGATTGGAGGACGCGTAATCGATCCCGCCCACGGCCGGGACAGCATCGGCGACGTGTGGATTCGTGACGGCCGCATTGTCGAGGCACCCGCGCATGGTGTTCGCGCCGACATGACCCACGACGTGACCGGCAAGATCGCGATGGCGGGGGGCATCGACATTCACTCGCATATCGCCGGGGTCAATGTGAACACCGCGCGTTTGCTCATGCCCGAGCACCATCGTGCCGCCCAGAAGCGGCCTGACGCGACGCCGCTCGCGAGCGCAGGATGGACCACGTTCGCAACCGGCCGCCTGTACGCCCGCATGGGCTTCACGACCGTGGTCGAGCCCGCGGTCGCGCCGCACTACGCGTTGCATGCGCATCTCGAGTTGGCGGATATTCCGATCCTCGACAAGGCTGCGCTAGCAATTCTCGGCAACGACGACTTTCTGCTCGGTCTGTTGCGCGCGCGCGAGAGTGCCGCAGCAGTGCGGGACTATGTGGCGTGGACCCTCGCAACGTCGCGCGCGCTTGGCATCAAGGTTGTCAACGCCGGCGGAGCCGTCGCTTTCAAGTCCAATGTCCGCGAATTCTCGTTGGACGACGTCGTGCCCTGGTATGGCGTGACATCGCGGCAGATCGTGAAAGCATTGCAACAAGCGGTGCAAGACCTCGGCGTCCCACATCCGCTGCACGTCCACTGCAACAACCTCGGCCTGGCAGGCAGCGCCGATACGGCACTGGCGACGATCGCCGCGGCCGAGGACGTGCCGCTCCATCTCGCACATCTCCAATTCTACGGCTATGGCAGAGAGGGTGAGCGCGGGTTTTCTTCCGCCGCCGCCCGTATCGCGGAAGCGGTGAATCGCGCAAAGCACGTAACGATCGACGTCGGCCAGGTCATGTTCGGGCAAACGGTGACGATCTCCTCCGACGTTCTGCGTCAATTCAATGCACGCGGGCAGGCGCGCCCGAGGAAATGGGCTATCGTCGACGGTGACGCGAACGGCTTCGGCATCGTGCCATACGAGTATCGTGCCAATGATTTCTACAATGCCATCCAATGGGCGGTCGGGCTCGAACTGTTCCTGCTGATCGACGATCCCTGGCGGGTCTTCCTGACCACTGATCATCCAAACGGCGCGCCGTTCACGACCTATCCTGAGATCCTGGCACTATTGATGGACCGTAACCTTCGTGCCGCGTGGATGGCCAAGCTCCCGGCCGAAGCGATGGCGTTGACCACCCTGCCGTCGATTGCACGCGAGTATACGCTGTCCGAGATCGCGACGATGACGCGGGCGGCGCCGGCGAGGCTGCTCGGACTGGCGGATCGCGGTCATCTCGGTCCCGGGGCCGTAGCCGATATCGCGGTTTACGCGAGCGATGCCGACAAGGCGGCGATGTTTCGCAGCGCCGCGCTGGTGTTCAAGAGCGGCCGACTTGTCGTTCGCGACGGCGCGGTGATCGATCAGCCGTTCGGTCAAGCGCTGGCGGTTACGGTCGAGCGCGAACGGTCGATCGACGCTCGCTTACGGGATTACTACGACCGGCGCTATGGGCTGACGCCGGATCTGCTGGCGGTGCCGGAAAGCGCGATCGGAAGGCCCGATCCGTTTGAGTTGGTGCCATGCGCCACGTGATCGTCAAGGGTGTGCGCGTTGACGATACGTTTGCCGAGGCCTTCGGCATGCGCGCGACCGCACTGATCATCACCGCCGACAGCGCCCGCTGGGCCAGGCAAGCTGCGGTCACCATGACGGGCTTTGGTACGTCCGTCATCGGCTGCGGTTGCGAGGCCGGGATTGATTGCGAGCTGACGCCGAAAGATACGCCTGACGGGCGGTTCGGCGTGAGGGTCTTGCTGTTTGCGGTCTCGACAAGCGAATTGCAGAAGCAGCTGCAGGGTCGCGTCGGGCAATGCGTGCTCACAAGCCCCGGCTCGGCGTGTTACGCCGGCCTCGACGGTGAGGAACGGCTGAAGCTTGGCAACGCGCTACGCTATTTCGGCGATGGCTGGCAGATATCGAAGCGTTTCGGTGGCAAACATTATTGGCGCGTACCGGTGATGGACGGCGAATTTGTCTGCGAGGCAACGACGGGGCTGAGCAAGAGCGGTGTTGGCGGCGGAAACTTGCTGATCATGGGCCGAACCGCTGATGCGACACTGGGCGCCGCCGAAGCGGCCGTGAAAGCGATCGGCACCGTGCCCGACGTCATCATGCCCTTTCCGGGCGGGATTGCCCGTTCCGGCTCCAAGGTCGGATCGAAATACAAGACGCTGCCGGCGTCGACCAATGATGCCTATTGTCCAACGCTGCGCGGTGCCGTGAACAGCGCGCTCGATCCCGACGTCGCGTCGGTGCTGGAAATCGTCATCGACGGACTGACCCCGCAGTCGGTCGCGCTTGCCATGCGAACCGGCATCGCGGCGATCATCAGGCTCGGTGCGCGGCGTGGTGCGGTCCGCATCAGCGCAGGCAACTACGGCGGCAAGCTCGGTGCACATCACTTCCACTTGAAGGATTTGCTGCCGTGAAACCGCTCGTGCTCAGCTTGCGACAACGGCCCGATCAACGCCTCGATCTGTCCCCGCTCGTGCCCCACCTTCTGGCAGGCAAGAAAGCCTCCGATATCGCACGCACAGGGGTGAACACAACGCGTCATCAGCTCGCGGTGGGCGATGTGTTTGATGTGCGGATGGGAGACAGCGGGCGATTGCGCATCGAAGGCGCCTGCGACCGTCTCGACCTCATCGGACATGGGATGACGGGTGGTGAGCTCATTGTCGAAGGCGATGTCGGTGTCAAGGCAGGCCGCCTGATGAGCGGCGGCCGCCTGATCATCAACGGCCACGCCGGCCCGTGGGCGGCCTCGGGCATGAGGGGAGGGCATCTCGAAATCGCCGGACAGGCCGGCGATCGGCTTGGCGGTCCACTCGCCGGCGAACTGTCGGGGATGCGTGGTGGCGTCGTCATTGTCCGCGGCGATGCAGGCGATCGCGCCGGCGACCGCATGCGCCGTGGCACGATCATTGTTGAAGGCAAAGCCGGGAACTATGCGGGCAGCCGCATGCTCGCCGGAACCCTGATCGTGCGGCGCACCACCGGCCTGCTGCCTGGCTATCTCATGCGCCGTGGCACAATCATCCTGGGGGGCGCCGCCGGCGCGCTATCTCCGACGTTCCTGGATTGCGGTATCCATGATTTGATCGCGATGCGATTGATGGCCCGCTTCATCAAGGCCTACAATGTCCGCGTTGGGTCGCTTCTTCAGGGTCCGTTGCGGAGGCTCGCTGGTGACATGGCGGTGCTCGGGAAAGGCGAGATATTTTGTCCGCCCGCATGAAACCTTGAAATGAGGCGCCCGTTAACTTGTTTGCGCTGCTAGACGGAGTCCGGCGATGGGACTGATCGAATTGGTTCTCACCGTGTGTGCGATCGCACAGCCGGCCGCATGCGAGGAGCAGCATCTGCAGTTTGCATCGAGCATCTCGCTCGCGCAGTGCGCCATGGCGGCCCCGCCCTACATTGCCCAATGGATTGGCGAGCACCCGCGGTGGACGGCGGTACGGTGGCATTGCGAATACCCGGGCAGGAGCGGCAAAGACGCTTGATGCGCGTTGAGCCGAGCGCAAAGCGCGACGCCTTTCTCCGCAAAATCGGCACACGTCCGATCGTCATGGGGATCCTCAACGTGACGCCGGATTCCTTTTCCGACGGCGGGCGGCACGCCAGCCTCGATGCGGCCGTTGCGCATGCCAAGCAGATGGTCGCAGACGGTTGCGATATCGTCGATGTCGGAGGCGAATTGACACGGCCGGGCGCGACGCCAGCGTCCGAAGCGGACGAACTGGCCAGGGTCGAGCCGGTGCTGGCGAAGCTCAGCAGCGTCATTGAAGCACCATTCTCCATCGATACCTACAAGGCGAACGTCGCGGTGCGGGCGATTGAGCTTGGCGCGGTCCTCATCAACGATGTGTGGGGTCTTCAAAGAGATCCGGCCATGGCCGATGTCGTTGCCGAGAGCGAAGCCGCGGTCGTCATCATGCACAACCGCGCCGAGAGGGACGCGGAGATCGATATCGTGGCTGATATCCAACGGTTCTTCGATCGCTCGCTCGCGCTGGCCGCCAAGGCTGGCATCCGCAACGATCGCATCATTCTCGATCCGGGCGTCGGATTTGCGAAAACATCGCACCAGAACCGCGATGTCGTGGCCCGCCTCCCTGAACTCAAGCGCTACGGGCTTCCGATCATGGTCGGCGCTTCACGCAAGAACTTTCTTGGGCGATTGAGCGATGGGACCGAGGGATCGCTCATCGGTACGATTGCAGTCAACCTCGCGGCTGCCGCCAGCGGCGCGTCGATCTTTCGCGTGCACGACGTGGCTGAACATGTTGCTGCGTTCACGGTGTTTCATACCGTCCGCTCGGGCGCAGGTCGAGCGTCGTAAAACGGTCGGGGGGTCACTTGCGGCAATCTGTCAGCTGCTTCTCTTCGATCGAAAAAATCGATCCGTCCTTGACCTCGATATCCCGCACGACGCAGACCCGACCGGTCTTATCGACCAACTTCACGTCATAACGGCCAGGTTCGATCCCGGTGACACGCAAGCGCTCGTCGTGGTCAACGGTTCCGTCGCGATCGTTCCGGCACTGATCGGGACCCCATGCATTGTTGCCGGCTGGCGACAGCCGGAGCTGCGTTATCGTGTTGAGCGTCAGATTCCAGAAGCGGATTCCTTTTCGCTCCTGTGCCGCCACCGGCGAAGCGACGCAGACAAGCATCAGAAAAGCGCTCAACAACCTGTACATGCTCCGTCTCCCACAGGCTTGATCGCGATCAGGGCGCTCACTCGCGCAACAGCCGGTCGAGGTTGATCGCTTTGTCGAAATTCCTTGCGGCATCGAGCCCGATCGGCGCCACGAGCCGGGCCGACGCGAGGTCTGCGCCGGCAAAGTCGGTATCGACAACAGTGACCGCGACAAGCCGGGCGCCGGCAAGCGCGGCACCGCGCAGCGAAGCGCCGGTCAGGTCGGCATTGGCCAGCGACGCAAACTCCAGGTCGGCACGCGACAGGTCGGCGTCGCGCATGTTGGCGTGACCGAGATCGGCGGATTTCAATATGGCCCGCATCAGGCCCATGGATTGGTTCTTCATGTCGGCACTCAGATTGGCGCCCACGAGCGAAGCGCCGACGAGACTTGCGCCGGTCAGGTCGGCCGCAATGCGGGCGCCGGAAAGGTCGGCCCGATCAAGCTTTGCGCGCTGCATCTGGGCCGCGAACAGGTTCGCGCCGCGCAGGCTCGCGCCGCTGACATCGGCTTCGAGCAGCCATGCCTGGTCGAGAATCGCATGGTCGAGTTTCGCCCCAACGAGGCTGGTCTTGTTGAGTCGCGCCGCCCGGAAAACCGCCCCTGTGAAATCAAGGCCGGAGAGGTCGAGCCCGGACAGCCTCTTACCGGTGAAATCCGTGCGATGAGCGGCAAGCGCAGCCTCGACCTCTGCGCGCGTCATCTCGGCCGTCGTCATGTCGGGCGATGTGAGGTCGAGATGCCGCATCATGTCCTGACCGATCGCTGGCACGACCAGCATAAGGCCGCAAACGGCAAGCACCGTTGTTCGCACGCCGCACACCGTCAGGGCCTGGACCGCGAGGGATCGGATTTCCGGCCGACGAGCGTTGCGACCGCTGCAGGCAATTCGGCCATGGCGGCGATGACTTCATCGGCGCCACTCGCGGCGAGCTGCGCAGCCAGATCTTCGGTCATATGGCTCGCGCCGGTAAAGCCGATGCTGGCCATCCCGGCGGCGCGAGCGGCCGCAATGCCGGTAACCGAATCCTCGATGACGATTGCCTCCGTCGCGGCGAGGCCAACTCTGCGGGCCGCGAACAGGAAGAGATCCGGGGCTGGCTTGCCGCGTGCGACCTGCTCGGCGCTGTAGACGTGTTCGCCGAATAGCGGCGCGAGCCCGGTCACCTCGAGCGACAGCATCAATCGATCCGGAGCCGAAGATGAGCAGACGCAGCGGGCGTAAGGCATGGAGGCGATTGCGGCGGCGGCGCCCGCAACGGGTCTCAGCTCATGCCGGAACCGCGCCAACAATTGCTGCGCCGCCTGTCCTCCGAGATCGTCGGGGATCGGGCGACCTAAAATCTGCTCTGCGCGCAAGAGGACGTCGTTGAGGCTGCGACCGCCAAAGATACGATGGCACTCGACGGCGGTCATTGAGTGCCCGAGCGCGGTCATCAAATCGGCGAGCGCCGCACTCGCCAGCGCTTCCGAATCAACCAGCACACCATCGCAGTCATAGATCAGCAGCGTCATCTCAGAAACCCGGCTACACGCGGATCGCGAAGTTGGACGATGTCGCCAGCCGCGCTACCACATCGGATTTTGCGGCCGCAATCTCGATCGCGCTGCGACGGTTTCGGGGCGTCGTGATTGAAACTTCAGCCAACATTTGTGCTGGCCTTGCCGAGAGCAGGAACAACCGGTCGGCGAGAAGGACTGCCTCGTCCAAATCGTGCGTCACCAACAGCGTTGTCATCGAGCGGTTCTCAACCAGCATCGCCAATTCGTCCCGCAGCCGGGACGCCAATGCGTCGTCCAAGGATACGAACGGCTCGTCGAGCAGGAGAAGGTCGGGTGCCACCGCAAAGGCACGCGCCAACGCGACCCGCCGTGCCAATCCCAGCGACAGCTCTCCCGGGTAATGCGAGCGGTGTTGCTCGAGTTCGAGAACGTCAAACAGCATCGCAAGCGTCGCGTCGCTCACCCGGGGCGCAATCAACCGAACGTTGTCCTCGACCGACCGCCACGGCAGGAGCCGTGGCTCCTGAAACACCATGGCGAGCCTACCGCGTGCCGGGCTGACGATTGTTCCGTCATAGTCAGTATCGATGCCGGCGATGAGCCGCAGCATTGTCGTCTTGCCGCAACCGGAGGGTCCCACCAACACACCGACCTCGCCGCGCATCAGCGTGAACGCTACGTCGCGGATCACTTCAAGCGATTGGCCGGACGCTGCCCGGTAGGCTTTGCGAGCAATCCGAACGTCAAGCAGTTCGGGGCCGCCAGCGTGACGCGCGTCGTTCAACGGGTTGCACCACCAGGGTTTCAATCGCCAATATGACGACGACGAATGCCAGCGCATAGGCAAGAATGCGGGTTACGTCAAATAGCTGGAATGCGACGCCGATTTCGAAGCCGACCCCGTTCGGCCGCCCAAGCAACTCGACGATCAGCACGATCTTCCACACCAGCGACAAGCCCGAGCGCCCCGCCGCGGCGAAATAGGGCGCGAGCTGCGGAATAATCACATGCCGTAACGCCTTCAAACGCGGCATCGCGAAAACCCGCGCCATCTCGTCGAGCGTGGGGTCGAGGGCGCGTGCACCCTCGCGGACAGTGACGACGGCCGTCGGCAGCTTATTGATTGCGACAGCCAGGATGGCGGCGAGCTCCGTCAAGCCACCCCACAGGTAGGCCAGGACGATGATGACCAGCGCCGGAAGATTGAGAAGAATGACGAGCCAGGTATCGCCGAGTTGGTTGACGAGCCGCATGCGGCCCATCAAAAGCCCGATTGCGCTGCCGATTGTCATTGCAAGCGTAAAGGCGACCAGCACCCGCGCGAGCGTAACCCCGAGCTGGAAGAAAAGTTCGCCTGAACGGGCTTCGACCAAAATGGTGTCCAGCACGGTTGTTGGCGCCGGCAGCATGTGCTCTCCGGCCAGCCAGGAGCCGACGAACCAAGCAATGATGAGCAGCCCAAGTGAAGCCAACTTGAACATTTCAGCTCCGTGGGCGAGTTCGGTAAAACGTCCCGGGGTCGAGTTCGCGCGCGGGACCGACCAGTGCTGCGCCGCCGAGCGCGGCGAGCACGCCGTAAAGGGCACGCGCATCGGCTTCCTCCAGCTCGATTGAGCGGCGCGGAATGCCGTCACGATAGCGGTCGCGATAGAGCTTCAGCGTCGCCTGATCGCTCGTCCCGACTAGCGGCGCAATGCGCTCCCATTCGGCGTCCGAGTTGGCGAGGATGCCTTTGGCTTTCACGCTGACGTTGAGGAAGCGCGCCAGCGAATCCTGATTCCGCATAGCCCACCGTTCGTCGAACACATAGCCGACCATCGCCGGACGCCCCCTGGCGCCGAGTTTCGGCAGCAGGTCGGCGACCTCCACCAACCGGCGCAGGCCGCGCGCTTCCAGGCCCGCACAGATGTTCCAGTAGTTGAGATTGGCGTCCATCTCCCCCTGTACGGTCTTTTCAGCAAGCAACGTCGGTGAGCCATAGACGATCGTTGATTGCGTCTTGAGGTCAACGCCTTCCTGCTTCAGCGCGCCCTGCAGGAGGAGCCAGCTCTTGTCGATGGGCCCGCCCGCGACAGCAAGCTTCTTGCCTCGCAGATCGACCAGATCATTGATTGATGACACGCGCGGAATCATGACGGCGCCGAGCGCGCTCGAGTACGGATGAAACACCAGCGGCGCACCAAGCGCGCGCTCGCGTGATACCCACGTCCAATCAGACACGATGATGTCGGCCGAGCCACCACGCAGCGCAATCTTACCGGCTTCCGGGCTGGCAAGTTCGGTCGCCTGGATCACCAGATTCGCCTGCTTGTCGAGGCCATGCGCTCGGATCACGTCGAGCTCCCAGGCGAATGTCCCGGTTTTCTGCGCCACTACCCGAACGATGTCATCGGCGAGCGCCGAACTTCCGAACAGGACGACAGCCGCGGCGAGCACCGCACCGACGCGACGCCTCAAAGCCAAAGACATGGCGCTGTCATCCGTGATGTTGGATCCGATGTGCTATCGAATGCCACTTGAGCACTGTGCTCAAGAGCCTATCATTCGCGTTGCCCTGCGGCATTTGGTCAGCGGTAAATCAGAATGATGATGTCAGGCATGCGATTGATGCGCATTTGTGGTCCCGCGCTCATGGCGATCGGCTCGGTGTCGCTAACCATGGCTGCCACGGATTTCAACGACTATCCGACTGCGGCACGCGCCGATTACGTATTTGCCTGCATGAAAACGAATGGCGACACCCGCCACGCATTGCAGCAGTGTTCTTGCTCGATCGACGTCATCGCATCGATCCTGCCGTACGAGCGATACGTGGTCGCAGAGACGGTCTTGAGCCTCGCTCAGGTTCCGGGCGTATTCGGCGCTATGTTTCGCACGCCCGAAACCGCTAAATCTGCGGCCAACGATCTGCGGCGCGCGCAGGCCGAGGCGGAAGTACGCTGCTTCTGAGGCTCAAAGCCCTGCAAGAGCGCCTACATTTGCGCCTGCGCGGGCCACTCGCCCTTGAAAACATGGCGCTCGGTATCACTGGCTTCCGCCCGCAAGGACTTTGCGCCATTCGGCGCATAGGTGAACCGGATATTCGGATCTTCGGAAATCGAGATCCCGGCATCCATCGACAGGATGAGATCTTCGCCTTGCCAGACTTTCAGTTCGTGAATGAAAAAAGCCGGAACATAGAGGCGGGTGACCTGATCCATCTGCAGTCCCGAATTGTTCGGGTGGCGGATCATGATCTGCGCTTCCTGCGCCCGGCTGCTCGATTTGGCCTCAGGGCTCGCGAACTGCCGCAAGCGCATCTGGCCGAGGGAGGCGATGGCTTCGTCCGCATTCTTTGCTGCCGGAGCCGAGCAGCCGCCGGATGCTTTGACGTAGGTCTTGACCACATAGAGCTTGCCATCGCTCAACTCGGCAACGGCGTGCACGTTGGTATACGAATCCACGCGTACACGTGTCGATATCGACGCGACGCCGGAATTCGGTCCAAGCGCAAAAGTGGCGGCGACCGGTGCCGGATTTTCATCGACAACGATGGTGAAGGCTCTGGCGCGACGCGCGTCGCCCGGCGGCAGCGTCAAGCGAACGGTGACCGGCACAATCGCTGCGTCTTCGGCCCGGTAGGGCATTTCGATTGCCAGCAGGCCTGCTCCCTCGAAGAGCGTGCGACCGTTGAACGCATCCCTGGCTATATCGGGCCACGGATCATCCTTGTTCTCGCCCCAAGTCGCGCTGATGCCGAGCCCCAAGAGGGCAACCGCGACGGCCGCGATGGGAAATCCGCGAAGTTTCATTCCAAACATGGAAGATCTCCTGATCGACGTGAACCCCGCCATCACTCCCATTCGAGCTCGGCGAACGCTGCGGTCGCGTTGCGCGCATTATAGTCTTCGAACAGCTCCCAGTAACCCCGTTCCGCCTGGCCGGCAGTTTGCGCTGCGGCATCAATCGGTGTGCCGCGCGCGATCATTGTGCGGACGTCGGCCAGCAGGCGCTCGAGATAGCGCCGCTGGCCTGCGAGCGCTTGCGGCCAGTCCTCGATCACGGGACCATGGCCCGGAACGACGTGAGCAGCCGGGATGCGCGCCAACGCATCCGTGGCCGCCAGCAAGCCGCGAAGGCTCCCGTCGACCACAGGGACGTGCCGTACGAAAACAAGATCACCCGCAAATAACGTACGTGACGTCTCGTCCATGACAGTAACGTCGTTATCGGTGTGGGCAGCGGGCCAGGCTTTGACAACGAGGGTGCGTCCACCAAGGTCGAGCCGCAGTTCGTTCTCGACGAGGGCGGACGGCGGAATAATTTTCACGTCCGTCATG
The DNA here is from genome assembly GCA_963833605.1 of uncultured Alphaproteobacteria bacterium. GTDB lineage: Bacteria > Pseudomonadota > Alphaproteobacteria > Rhizobiales > Xanthobacteraceae > JAFAXD01. Next base: position 30,258 of record CAWHYZ010000021.1, on the reverse strand, counting down.
ATCTCGTCGCCCATGATCCGGCGAAAGGCCTCGATGTAGAACGATGCGCGCGTGGCTAATGCTCTAGGCAGGTTCTTGTGCCCCACAAACACCGCGCCTTGGTTCAAGAATGCTGCATTGCCAAAGGCATGGTCGGGGTGCAGGTGCGTGTTGACGACATAGCGGATCGGCTTATCGGTGCGGCTGCGGATCGCGGCAAGTAACCTGCTACCCTCACGCCCGCTGCCACCCGTATCGATCACCGCTACCGCATCGTTGCCGACGACAAACCCTACGTTTGCGATCGCGCCCTCGTTATCGCGGGTCATCAGTGCTACGTCGCCAATGTGCACAAAGGCTCCCGGCGCGATTTCAGTAACCGCAAGCGGTTGCGGCGGTTGCTGTGCACGCGACGCCGGTATTGGGCCAATGCCTACCGTCAACGCTGCAGCCCAGGCTGCGCAAAAACGGATCATGGTCGCGCATCCCATCTGTCGGCCCAATGATCGGGCAACCGGGATGTCGCCGCATACTTGCGATCTATCGTCACGGTTCATGTCGCAATACGGCTCGCCATCTCAAAAGCGACTCCCGACCGACTCACAGGTTGCTGCACTGCTTTTGTTGTTGCGGTCCAAAAAACGCAAGCGTAGACTTTGTTCGGTTTCCGGCTTCAAGGGCGTCAGTCAAACGGGAATGCTGACGTTTCTTTCGTAAGCTAGGCGGGGCACCGGCGTGCCCCTGTGCCTCGCGCTTGCTGTGACACGCTGCCGGAAGCTCTTCCCATTGAACGGGTGCCGACGCGCGGCACGTTGTGGCTCGTGTCGGTCAGCCCGCGACGGTATCGCAGGGAGGACTCTTAATGCGCAATTTCCTGACTTCAACTTGTCTTGGCGCTGCGGCGGTCTTCGCTGCAGGGGCCGCCAATGCAAATGACGAACTCATCAAGATGTCGCAGAACCCAAAAGACTGGGTCATGCCGGCAGGCGACTACTACAATCAGCGTTATTCAAAACTCAACCAGATCAACGCGCAAAACGTTGGCAAGCTGCAGGTAGCATGGACGTTCTCGACCGGTGTGCTGCGCGGTCACGAGGGTGGACCACTGATCATCGGCGACGTGATGTACGTGCATGGACCGTTTCCGAACCCGGTCTTTGCGCTCGACCTCAAGAACGACAGCAAGATCCTTTGGAAGTATGAGCCCAAGCAGGATCCAAACGTGATCCCTGTCATGTGCTGCGACACGGTCAATCGCGGCTTGTCGTATGCGGATGGCAAGATCTTCCTGCATCAGGCCGACACCACGCTAGTCGCGCTCGATGCCAAGACCGGCAAGGTGGTCTGGAGCGTCAAGAACGGCGACCCGTCAAAGGGTCAGACCGGCACTTCGGCACCACATGTGATCAAGGACAAGGTCCTGGTCGGCATTTCCGGTGGCGAGTTCGGCGTGCAGTGCCACGTCACCGCCTACGACCTCAAGACCGGCAAGCAGGCTTGGCGGGCCTATTCGGAAGGGCCGGACGACCAGATCATGGTTGATCCGGTGAAGACGACCGAACTCGGCAAGCCGGTCGGCAAGGATTTCGAGCCTGAAGACCTGGCAGGGCGATCAATGGAAGATCGGCGGCGGCTGCACGTGGGGCTGGATGTCATACGACCCCGCGCTCAACCTCTTCTACTATGGCTCCGGCAATCCCTCCACCTGGAACCCGAAACAGCGCCCGGGCGACAACAAATGGTCGATGACGATCTGGGCCCGTGATCCCGACACCGGGGTGGCGCGGTGGGTCTATCAGATGACGCCCCACGACGAATGGGACTACGATGGCGTCAATGAAATGATCCTTGCGGATCAGAACATCGGCGGTGCGAGCAGAAAGACGCTCGTTCACTTCGACCGTAACGGGCTCGGGTACACGCTCGACCGTACCAACGGTGAATTGTTGGTCGCCGAGAAGTATGACCCATCGGTCAACTGGACGACGGGCGTCGACATGAACAAATCGTCGCCGACCTATGGTCGTCCGGCGGTCGTCGCCAAGTATTCGACCGAGCAGAACGGGCCGGATGTCAACTCCAAGGGCATCTGTCCCGCAGCGCTCGGAACCAAGGACGAGCAGCCGGCGGCCTACTCACCCGACACCGGCCTCTTCTATGTGCCGACCAACCACGTCTGCATGGACTACGAGCCGTTCAAGGTGAGCTACACGGCAGGGCAACCCTACGTCGGGGCGACGCTCTCCATGTATCCACCTCCCGGTCAAACCAACATGGGCAACTTCATTGCCTGGGACGCCAAGACCGGCAAGATCGTGTGGTCCAATCCGGAGCTGTTCTCGGTGTGGTCGGGAGCGCTCGCGACCGCCGGCGGCGTGGTGTTCTACGGAACCCTCGAAGGCTACCTCAAGGCTGTTGACGCCAAGACGGGCAAGGAACTGTACAAGTTCAAGACCCCGTCCGGCATCATCGGCAACGTGACCACCTACGAGCAGGGTGGCAAGCAATACATCGCCGTGCTGTCCGGTGTCGGCGGCTGGGCTGGCATTGGTCTTGCGGCCGGACTGACAAATCCGACCGATGGCCTCGGTGCAGTCGGTGGCTATGCGGCCCTGAGCAACTACACGTCGCTCGGCGGTCAGCTGACGGTCTTCGCGCTGCCCCAGTAACCGAGCATCGCAGGGGCGACGAACTTCCCGACGCGTGCGCCACGGCGACGCGTCGGGTTGCTTTTCGTCAGCGCTCCTGCATCGAATGCTCCTTCAGCCGAGGACAAGCTCTTGCGAATGGTCTCTGTGGTCGCAGCCTTGACCGCCGCGCTGTTCGTTGCGGGTGCGGCGCACGCCGACGGCTCCGGCGACCCAACTGCGGTCAAGGATGAGGACGGCAAATATTTCGACAAGGACGGCAATCCGACCTACAAGGTCGGCGCAGACGGCACCGTCGATTGGTATACCTATTCCGGCTTTCGCCGCTATCACTCGGACTGCCACACCTGTCATGGTCCCGACGGCGAAGGCTCGAGCTATGCTCCGGCGCTGAGCAATTCGCTCAAGACGATGAACTACGGCGATTTCCTCGGCATTGCGGCGAGCGGACGCAAGAACGTCAACACCGCCCAGGAGAACGTGATGCCGGCGTTCGGCGACAACCGAAACGTCATGTGCTACATCGACGACATCTTCGTGTATTTGCGCGCGCGCGCGAACAACGCCGTCCCGCGTGGCCGGCCAGCTAAGCATGAGGATAAACCCGCGCAGGCCGCCAAAGCCGAAACGAGCTGCATGGGGAGTTAGATCGTAGCCGGCCGCGGGGGTTGCGGCGACGGTCGACGTCCTTGCGGTCGATGAAAATGCCGAGAGATCGCACCATGGCGCACAAGCGCCCTCGACGCAGACCTTCCGTCCGAGTGATCAAGTATCTGCTGGTCGCAAGCGCAACCTTTTTCGGAAGTGCGGGTATAGTTGCGCAAACCACCGAACGGGTCGGCCCGTCGATCGAACTCATTGATCCGAATGTGTTCAGAGTTTGCGCCGATCCGCGCAACATGCCGTTTTCGATGGAGGACGGCAGTGGTTTCGAGAACAAGCTTGCCGAACTGTTTTCAAAGAAGCTCGGCAAAAGCCTGGCCTATGCGTGGTACCCCGGGTCGCCCGGCTTCGTGCGCAACACGCTCGCTGCCTACAAGTGCGACGTCATCATGGGCTTTCCGCAGGGCGACGACCTGGTTCAGGTGACGAACCCGTATTACCGCGCGGCCTACGCGCTGGTGTTCAAGCCGGGCGCCGGCCTCGATGGCGTGGACACCCTGGCCGATGAACGTCTCAAGGCCAAGCACATCGGGATCGTTGCCGGCACGCCGCCGGGCAATTACATGGCGGTCAACGGCCTCCTGGCCAATGCCAAGCCCTATCCGCTGGTCATTGATACGCGCGTGGACTCGTCAGCCGCCGCCATGATGCAGGATCTCGCCAAGGGCGACATCGACGCCGGTGTCCTCTGGGGTCCCATGGCCGGCTATTATGCCAAACAGGCGAACATGCCTGTGACGGTCGTGCCGCTGACGAAGGAAAAGGGCGGCCCGCGCCTTGCTTACCGCATTGGCATGGGCGTGCGTTTTGCCGATCAGGACTGGAAGCGATTGCTCAACCGTCTGATCCAGGAGAACCAACCCGAGATCAACCATCTGCTGGCAAGCTACGGTGTCCCATTGCTCGACGACAAGGACCAGCCCATTTCCGACACCCCCGCAAAGTAAAATATGCCGCCCCGCGTCGTCCTCTGCGTCATCCTGGCACTCCTGACGTTGGCGTGGCCGGGCAAGCGGGCCACCGCACAGGCGCCGCCCGAGCCAGACACGTACCGCCTGGACAATTATCGTACCGCTACCCCGGCGACCCTCGCCGGCGCGCGCGTCGTTACGACCGCTCAGGCTGAAGCGATCTGGAAGAGCAACGACGCGCTGTTTGTTGACGTGCTGCCGCACGCGCCACGCCCGGCGAACCTGCCGGCCGGAACCCTGTGGCGGGAGAAGCCGAGGTCGAACATCCCAGGAAGTTTCTGGTTTCCCGACACGGGATACGGGGCGCTCGCCCCGGCCACCGAGGCTTACCTGAGGGCTGGCCTGCAGCGGATAACCAGTGACGACCGCGCCAAGCCGCTGGTCTTCTACTGTCTGCGCGACTGTTGGATGTCGTGGAACGCCGCCAAACGCGCGCTGTCGTTCGGATACAGCAACGTGATCTGGTACCCCGACGGAACCGATGGATGGGACGAGGCCGGGTTGCCGCTTGCGGAAGCGCAGCCGGTTCCGCGGCCGAGCGACTGAACCTCATTCGATCGATTGTTGGATCGCTCGGGCGAGCGCTCCCAGTCGCTGCTCGATGACGGTTGGAACCTCGCACACGTAGCCGATGGCTCGCCGCTGGTCCTCGAAGACTCGGGTGTCCCAGTTGATGGCATTGGTCAATGCATCGACTTTCGCTTCGTCGCGCCCGGGGGTGTCCTGCAGCTCCCGCATCTGGCCTGCCTCTGCGCGGATCCGTTCAGCCATCTGCTGCTGCCGGTGGGAAAAGCGTTCAATGCCGCTCATCACCACGCTGCGTTCGCGGTTGAGGGCGGTGAACACCCCGGCAAACAACAGCTTGGCCTTGGTCTGCTTGTCCCCGCCATCAGCCGCGAGGAAGCTCGCGACCGCCTTCTCGGCCTCCTCGATCGGCGTGCGGCGCGCGGCGATGCGGGCAACCAGATCCTTGATTTGGGGATCTTGCTCCCAGGCATCGCCAACGTCATCGATCGATGGGCCGGTCCAGACCGCCGCCGCGGACAGCTCCGGCACCTTGATCTGATTGCAGGGCCAGTCCGGGTAGCGCGGATCGGCCGCCAACGCCGTGGCGCCCGGAACGATCATCCACAGGAGCAACGCGAGTGCTGCCGCGGGCCTCATTGCGGACCTCCGCGGTCGCCGCGCCGCGCCAACAGGCCCCGCGAGGGATCATAGGCCAGGATGGCGCCCACCATGAACAGCGCGGTGCAGCCGCACACGACCGCCAGCGATACCCAGTTGATTTCGCCATAGAGGGCAAAGCGAACGAGCTCGGTCGCGTGAGTGAACGGGTTGAACTGACAGACGTAGTAGAGCGCGACGCTTCCTTCCCGCACGCGCCACAATGGGTAGAGAGCGGACGACGCAAAAAACATCGGGAAAATGACAAAGTTCATCACCCCGGCGAAATTCTCGAGCTGCTTGACGACGGACGAGATCAGCATGCCGAGCGCGCCCAGCATCAGGCCGGTGAGGACCAGCGCCGGCAGCACCGTCAGATAGCCGATCGGCGGCGGCTCGATGTCCCAGAACCAGGCGATCAACAGGAACGCATAGACTTGCAGCAGCGACACCGCCGTGCCGGCGACGAGTTTTGAGGACAGGAGAAACCAGCGCGGCAACGGACTCACCAGCAGCGTGCGCATGTTTCCCATCTCGCGGTCGTAAACCATGGACAGCGAAGATTGCATGCCGTTGAAGAGTTGGATCATCGCGATCAGGCCCGGCGTGATATAGACCTCATAGAGCACATAGGTGTCATACGGCGGAATGATCGAGACGCCGAGAACCTGGCGAAAGCCGGCGGCGAAAATGAACAGCCATACCAGCGGGCGCACCAGCGCGGAGACGAAGCGCTCACGCTGATGCAAGAAGCGCAGCCCCTCGCGCCAGACGATGCCGTTGAGGCAGATCGCGTATTGCAACGACGAAAAGCCTCGATCGGTACGGCTCGCAATATCCGTCGTCATGCGGCCTCGTCGGGCGCTTCAGAGAGAGTGATATTGGTCAGGCGGGCGAAGGCGCTGCGGATATCCGGCGTGCCAGCCTCCGCCACGACTTGTGCCACCGGGCCGTGCGCGAGCACGTGTCCGCGATGCAGCACGATGACATCGTCGCTGGCGGACACCTCATCGATCAGGTGCGTCGCCCACAGCACGGATACGTTTTCGCGGGATACCAGCCCGCGAACGTGGTCAAGGATATCGGCGCGCGATTGGACGTTGAGACCGACGGTCGGCTCGTCGAGCACGAGCAGGCGAGGGCGGTGCAGCAGCGCGCGCGCAATCTCGACACGGCGCATCTGCCCACCCGAGAGATTGCGGACCTTGTCGGCGGCGCGATCGGCAAGAGCGGTCTGCTCCAGCACCTCGCCCGCCCGCCGGCGCGCCTGGCGGCTCCCGATGCCATGCAGCGCCGCGTGGTAAACGAGGTTTTGCATCACCGACAAGTCGAGATCGAGCGTGCGGGATTGGAACACGACGCCGACCAGGCGCAGCGCCTCGCCCGGCGTGCGCGCGACATCGTGGCCGAAGATCCGGATGCGGCCGTGCCTTGTGGCGTAGAGGCGCGTGATCAGGGAGAACAGCGTGCTCTTGCCGGCACCGTTGAGGCCGAGCAGGACTGCAAATGTGGCCGGCGCGATCGCAAACGTCACAGCTGCAAGCGCCTGGCGGGCTCCGTACGAATAGCCCACGCCCTCGACCGAGAGCGCAGCTGGCGGTGTAAGCGCAGGACCGTGCATCATGTTCACGTCGTGCTGGAACTCGTTAGTGCCGCGAAATGGTCACACCCCACGGCAGCTCGCCGACTTGGATCGATTTGATCACCTTCAGGTTGGCGACATCAATAACCGAAACGTCATTGGAGACGCCATTGGTCGTCAGCAGATAGCGCTCGTCCGGCGTAAACGCCATGTGCCAGACGCGTTGGCCCACCAGCAGGTATTTCTTGACCTCGTGGGTTGTTGCATCGACGACCGCGATCCGATTGGCGGGCCCGAGCGCGATGAAGCCGGTCTTGCCGTCGTTCGTGATGTTGATCCCGACCGGTTGGATCGCTTCACTCCGCAATCCCGGAATGGCGAATGTGATCTTCTTGGTGATTTCGTGCTTGCGCGGGTCGATGACGCTGACCGTGCCGCCGACCTCTGAGGAGACCCAAAGCTCGGAACCGTCGCGCTTGAACTCCGCGAAACGAGGGCGTGCATCGACCAGAACGTTGGCGATGATCTGGTGGGTGTCGGTATCGATGAAATGCGCCATGTTGGTCGTCTCCGACGTGGCGACCAGGGTCTTGCCGTCGGGGCTCAATCCCATGCCTTCGGGCTCGACCCCGACCTGCACCTCGCCGACCGGAACGCGTTTTTGCATGTCGATGATCGTCACCGTGTTGTTGTTCTCGTTCGCCACGTAGAGGATCTTGCCGGCCGGATCCTGGGTGAACAGCTCGGGATCGGCCCCCGACGGCAACGTTGCGACAATCTCTCCTGACTTCACGTCAATCACCTGGATGGTGTCGTCGTCGCCGACCGCTACGAGGACGAAATTGCCGTCTTTGGTCAATTCGATGCCGCGCGGCCGTTGACCGACCTTGATGGTCTTTACGACCTGCAGTTTTTCCGTATCGATGACCGAGATCGTATTTCCCTTCTCGTTCGACACATAAGCCGTGAAAGCGCTGGCCGGGCCCGCAAGCGCGACCATCAGTGCCGTGGCGAGGATGAGGACATTCATTTCAGTTTGCACTTGCTTTCGCTGCGATCGAAACCCAGGGTGTCGAGTTCTGAGAACTGATGCAAGAAACCTTCCTGCGGTGAGACTGACACGATGGTCTTTCCGTCGGTCAGCAAGATCGGTTGCCGAAGCTGCAGGTTCCAGTCCCGCAACGTCAGTTTCTGACCCTTGAATGCGGCCAAAGCGAAATCCGGACCTTTGAAGAAGCCGAGCGCCGCCTTCGCATCGTCGGTCCGCGCGTGCGCCGCGCTCTCGCCGATCATGCGCATGGCCATCCAGGCCTGCATGTCGAGCGCCGTCATGCGCCGCCCGAATTGCTTCATGAAACGATCCTGCATCTGCGTGGCGCCCCACTGATCGTTGGACGCATCCCAGCTCGTGGGGATGAGGCCAGCGGAGCCCGCGACGGGCCTCGGATCCCAGGTCCGGTACGGCAAGTATCCGGCAAAGACTTCGCTCTCGTCGGCCACAACCAGTACGTCGTAGGCGGGCGCCTGCTGGGTGAATACCGGAATTTGGCGCTGCACCTGCACGACGCCGGTGTCCGACCGCCGCGAGCCGCCGGTATCCTCGAACACCCGTTCTTCGACGATCTTGGCACCAAACCGGCGGGCGGCGCGACGCAGCGCTTCGGCGAAGAGCTTGTCGGGCTCATGGGAGCCGACGACCAGCAGCCACCGCCGCCACTGCTTCCAAACGAGGTATTGCGCCAGCGCGTCCGCCAGCATCGCGCGCGACGGCGCGGTATGGATCACATTGGCACGGCAGTCATCCTCGCGCAGCCGCTCGTCGGCCGCCCCGACGTTGAACAGCAGCAGGCCGCGCGACCTGCCGGCGTCGGCAGCCGCGAGCAGGGCATCGGCCGGGAGATCGGCGAGGACAAGCGAAATGCCACGGTCCGCCATGGCGCTCACGGCGGCGGCGGGATCGTCGGTTGGCTTGAGTTTCACGTCCTCGAGCGAGAAATGCTGGTTCAAGAACTTGCCGGTCGTGTTGTTGTCGTTGACCGCTGCCAGCGCCCCCGCCAACCCGATGTCGGCCGGCGGCACGTCGATCAACGAAATCGCCGTGCGTGGCTTTGGCACGCGCAAATAGCCGATCTTGAATTCAGCCGGATCGGCCGCCGGTGCGGCCGTTATCCAGGCGCAGAGAAGGGTTGCGGCCAACGGTATCCGGATCAATGAAAAGCTCCGACCAGAGGGGCCTCCGCGGCCGATCGGGCCGCCGTTCCTTGCTCAGATAATGCCCGTTTGCCGCAAGCAAGCGGCAGGAAATTGTATTGCGATGCAGCATAGCCGCGAGCGAGCGGAAGCGGACGTTGGGACAAACAAAGTGCTGCGCGTACGGCGCCGGTGTTGAAGATCGCGGTATACGGAGCGAGAATGAATAACAACGGCACGGTCGCGTAACCCGTGCCGCGATCCTCTTCCACGGTGAACGCCCATGACCCTGTTGCTTGCGAGCGTGACCGGAACCGAAGAGGCTGAGATCGCGCTGCAGCTTGGCGCCGACATCATCGATTTGAAGGATCCGTCCAAGGGCGCGCTGAGCGCATTATCCGAAGACACCGTGCGCGCCGCAGTGACCGCGGTCGCGGGACGGCGGCCGGTGAGCGCGGTCGCGGGCGACCTTCCGATGGAGCCTGATGTTGTCGTCGCGGCGGTCCAGGCTATGAGCCGGACCGGTGTCGACTATGTCAAAGTTGGCCTGTTTCCGGGTCTGCGCCGCAAGGAGTGTGTGCGCGCCCTGTCCGCTTTGACACGCACGACCAACATCGTGGCAGTCATGTTCGCCGACCAGGAACCGGACACTGATCTCCTGTCGCTCATCGCCGAGTGCGGGTTTGTCGGTGCCATGCTCGACACGGCGGGCAAGGGCGCCGGTCGCTTGTTTAATCATGCGGACGTACCCGTCCTGCAGGATTTCATCGGACGATGTCGCGGGCACGGCTTGTTGACCGGCCTCGCGGGCTCGCTGGAGGCGCCCGACATCCCGCGGCTGTTGCTGCTCAGCCCGGATTTTCTTGGTTTTCGCAGGGCGCTGTCGGCGGGCCACGATCGCTCGGCGCGGATTGATCCCAATTCTATGCACCTCCTTCGTGCGCTCATCCCGCTCGATGATCGAAGCCGAGTTGGTGCAACCAACCTGCAACGCGCTGACGAGCGGGTTTTGGCGGCCCGCGAATATTTCGATGGGCCTGAGCGCGATGCGGCGACTGACCAGATCTTTGTCCATGATTTTGTGGTACCGGTCCGCGTCGGCGCCTACGCGCACGAACGGGAAAAGCCGCAGAACGTTCGCTTCGATGTCGATGTGACGGCGATGCGCATCGGCCGCGCCGCCGTGGACATGCGCGACGTTTTTTCCTACGACGTGATCATGGACGCCATACGGATCATCGTCGCGCAAGAGCACGTTCCCCTGGTCGAAACGTTGGCGGAGCGAATTGCGGCGTTCCTGCTGGCGTATCCGCGTGTGGCGCGCGTGAAGGTGCGGGTCGAGAAGCTCGACGTTGGGCCGGGCGGCGTCGGCGTCGAGATCATGCGGGAGCGGCAGCGGGACGTTGCCAAGGTGTATCAGCTCTATCCCGCCGCCGCCGGCAATTCGCGCTCGACCATGTCCGAGTGAAACCGGCGACCGGCGCTCGATGGTATTTTGGTCGCCATGGTTTGACGAAACACCCGTGTCCCGTCTTCCAAAAGCTGCGCTGATGGTGGTCAAACTCGGAGGAAGCTATGCGCGCTCGGGCGCGTTGTCGGGTTGGCTCGATGCGATCACGCACGCGGCCGGCCATATCGTGCTCGTCCCGGGAGGCGGCCCGTTCGCCGATGCGGTTCGATCCGCGCAACCGAAGCTGGGGTTTGACGACGCCGCGGCCCACCACATGGCGCTGCTGGCGATGGACCAGTACGGCCGTGCGCTTGTCAGCCTCAATACGAACCTTGTGCTTGCCGCCTCGGTGACCGCAATCCGTCGCGCGCTCGGCGCCGGTAAGGTTCCGGTTTGGTCGCCGACCAAAATGGTGCTCGCCAGAAAGGATATTCCTTCCTCCTGGGAGATCACGGGGGATAGCCTGGCGGCTTGGCTCGCGGCTCGAATTGGGGCACAGCGCCTGCTGCTGCTGAAGCAGGTCGAGCCGCCATCGGATCCGGTGACGGTCGCTGACTTGGTGGCGCGCGGCATCGTCGACCGCTCGTTCGTCGATTTCCTCGGCGCGAGCCGGCTCGAGGCATCGATTGCCGGACCGACCCGGCTCCCAGGCGCCGCCGTTGCTCTAAGCCGCGGAAGCGTGGTCGGCACCCGGATCGACTTGCGCTAGAGATTCCCTCATGGCCAAAGTCAAAACGCCGCGCTGGGGTTGGGCGCTGACCGGCTCGGGGCATTTCTTCAAGGAATGCCTCGCGCTGATCCACGGGCTCGACGAGGTGGACCTGTTCGTCACCAAGGCCGCGGCCGAGGTCGTGCGGATGTACAAGCAGGATCTGATCCTGCCAAAATCGGCGCGCATCTTTCGCGACACGGCGGCGAGCGCACCGCCGGTCGGCAACTTCTATTACGGCATCTATCACACGCTGGTGGTCGCGCCGGCGACGTCGAATACGGTTGCCAAATGCGTCTATGGAATTTCTGACAACCTGGCGACCAATGTCTTTGCGCAAGCCGGCAAATGCCGCGTTCTATCGATCGTGTTCGCATGCGATACGGCGCCGGAACTGGAGACCGAGGCGCCGAAAGGCATGGTCAAGGTTTTTCCACGTCGCATCGATCTCGAGAATACCGAGCGGCTGCGGTCGTTCGAGGGAACGCGCGTTGTCGACACGCTCGCCGAACTCGAGCACGCCCTGGCGCAGCGCAAGCGCGAGCTCGAACGCGATGGCTGAGCCGGAGCGCATTCTTTTTCTGACCGGCCACCTTGCGTATCCGCGCCTGGAAAAGCTCATTGCCGGGCTGGATCAAGGATCGTTTGAGCCTTCGATCCTCGATATCGGCGTACAAGTCGCCGCGCTGATGACGGAGAACATCATCTCGCGGCGCTTGCCGCGCCCGCTCACTGCAAATCGCGTTCTGGTGCCCGGCCGTTGCCGAGCCGATCTTGATCGCCTCGCCGGGGAGTTCGGCGTGCCGTTCGAGCGCGGACCCGAGGAGCTCAACGACCTGCCCGCGTATTTCGGCAAAGGCAGGCGCGCGGTCGACCTTTCGCGCCACGACATGCGGATCTTCGCCGAGATCGTCGATGCTTCGGCGCTCACCGTCGACGCGATTCTCAAGCGCGCTGCGACGATGCGGGCAGGGGGCGCCGACGTGATCGATCTCGGCTGTCTGCCTGACACGCCGTTCCCGCATCTCGAGGACGCCGTACGCGGGCTGGTCGGGGCGGGGTTCGTGGTCAGCGTCGATTCCGCGGATACCGGCGAACTGCGGCGCGGCGCGCAGGCCGGTGCGACGTTTCTTTTGAGCCTGACCGAGAACTCGCTCGACCTTGCGGTCGAAACCGGCGCGACGCCGGTGCTGGTTCCGGTGACCCACGGTGATCTGCGCTCGCTTCTGCGCGCCGCGGAGGCGGCCGACAAGCGCGGCGTGGCGGCGCTGCTCGATCCGATCCTCGATCCGATCCATTTCGATTTCATGGCGTCGCTCGTGCGTTACGCCGAGCTTCGCAACACCTTGCCCGCGGCCGAGATGCTTATGGGCACCGGCAATCTGACCGAACTGACCGACGCCGACTCGGGCGGCGTCACCGCCGTCCTGTTGGGCATCTGTTCGGAGCTTGCGATCCGCAATGTGCTGGTCGTGCAGGTCAGTCCGCACACCCGGCGTACCATTGCGGAACACGATGCAGCCCGCCGCATGATGTTTGCGGCGCGCGCCGACGCGAGCCTGCCGAAGGACTACAGCGCAGCTTTGTTGCAGCTGCACGAGCGTTCGCCATTCCCGAATTCGACGAAGGACATTGCCGATGTCGCCGCCCAGGTCAAAGACGCCAACTTTCGCATCGAGACCGCCGAGGATGGGATCCACATCTACAATCGCGCCGGCCACCACGTGGCACAGGACGCTCTTTCTCTGTTCCCCAAGCTTGCGCTGGAGGCAGACGCACCGCACGCGTTCTATCTCGGCGCCGAACTGATGAAGGCCGAAATCGCGTACCGGCTCGGCAAGCGATATACCCAGGACGAGCCGCTGAGCTGGGGATGTGGTGCGGACCAGTCGCCCGAGGATCTCACGCGCCTGCGCAAGGCCGGCCACACCATGCGCGGGAGCAAATCCGGCAAGTGACAAGATGCCGATGATCCGCGAGACGATTGTGACGACGGCCGATCGTCTGGGTCGGGTTCATATCGCGCCGATCGGGATCATCGCGGACGCTGAGGGCTTCATCATTGCGCCGTTCCGTCCTTCGACGACCCTCGACAATCTGCAGGCGGTTCCATTCGCGGTCGCAAACTATACCGACGACGTGCGGGTGTTCGCCGGCTGTCTGACCGGCCGGGCTGACTGGCCGACAACCGCGGCCCGGGAGGTGCCGGTGCCCCGCCTCACCGGCGCGCTGTCCCACGCGGAGCTTGCCGTGACCGGAACGACGCAGGACGAGCAGCGGCCGCGCTTTCACTGCCGGGTCGTGCACCGCGCGACCCATGCGCCGTTCGCTGGGTTCAATCGTGCCCAGGCGGCCGTGGTCGAAGCCGCGATCCTGGTGAGCCGGCTGCATCTGCTGCCGCGCGCCAAGGTCGAGCAGGAGATCGCCTACCTGCGGATCGCGGTTGAGAAGACTGCCGGGCCGGCCGAGCAAGAAGCCTGGACGTGGCTGGCCGACAGGATCCGTGCCCATTACGGGGATCGATGACCCATAGCGATCGCCATATAATATAGTGTGCGACTGAGTTGTGCTTAGTTCTGATATGAGTTCAGCGGACTGATATAGCAAGTTGAAATCGCATGCGTTTTCTGTCGTGGTCACGACCTGCGCGACCGCAACTGGTCAACCTGGCCCGGCTCTTGCTTGAAGCTCCGGCAACACGATGCGCCCCGCACGGACGGGGGGCACTGATAGCAGGGAGACGCGTCCATCACGCGTTAAAGGGAGCTATTGGTGCTGACAGCCATGATCCTCGTTTGCTCGCTCGCCGTTACCCCTGACCTTGCGGCGTGCAGCCAATCCAACGCCGTCCATACGATGTACGTGCCGGAGCAATTCGCAAATCCGGCCACCTGTTTCCTGCACGGCCAAGCCTACCTCGCCGAAACGTCCATCGGACAGGACATCGGCCAGGATGAGCGCGTGAAGATCGTTTGTGTGAGGAGTTCCAGGAAGGCGACGGCGTCAGCGGGGCTGTCGCTCCAATAGATCAAGCCCGCCGGCTTGCCGGCGGGCTCGTTAGCCGATAGCCGAACGCCTTCATTCCGCCGTGTAGGCGGTATTCGGCGTCAGAATTGGATGGTGTCGGGGTTCAGAACTCCGCCGGCAGATAGCCGTTGATTTCGAGGCCGACGCAGATCTCGACCAAGGTTGGAGTTGTCCAGGCCATGACATTTCCTCCTCGTTGTATTGTGCCGGCAACTATAGGATTACGCGGAATGGGGTGCAAACGTTTCTTGTGTGCAATGAGCGCGCACCCCGGATGAGCCTGGCGCAATCCGAGTGAGGGTCACCTCTCCCCGCTTGCGGGGAGAGGTCGCGAGCGAAGCGAGCGGGTGAGGGGGTGTCGCCGCGAGTTCCGAGCTCTCTGTGACTCCCCCTCGCCCGATTTCCTTCGCTTTGCTCGGAAATCGACCTCTCCCCGCAAGCGGGGAGAGGTGGGGCGCGAGGCGCGCTTCACTCCAACATTTCCGATTCACATATCAAATAGCCCGCGCAGCCAACGCTGCGCCGCCCGGAGAAAGCGGGTGCCGGGCCACCCATTGTCCTCTTTTCCGTTTCCCCAAGGGGATGGGAGCGCCGAGGCCGGCGAGTAAGTTCAATAATCGTCCGCGCTTTCGACGCGGACCCGCGTTCCTTTGGCGAAGGAACACGGCCCGCCTCTCGGCGCTCCACGCGGCTTTGTGACTTTCGGGACTTCGGACCAGGCGAGCGCTAAGCCCAGACCCTGCTGCACTAGGTCCCGCGGGACGACCGTAGTATCGCCCGGCTGATCCTCAGAGCCTCCCGAGTGCCCGGTTACGAGCCGGACCCGCAGGCACCGCATTCCCGCCCCGCTTCAGGATCGTCTCGAGAAACGCCCCTTGGTGAGCCGGAATGACAACAACTATATATTTAGTTATAAAAAATGTCAATAACTTTACGGACTACGACTTGGCCGCGGCACTCGCGTTTCGGCTGCGTTCACACCGCGCTTTTTGCGGCCGCCGCCGGTTTGGTGGTCAGCCGGCGATAGACGTAGGGGACATCGTCGCGTCCGCCCGCAAGCTTCGCAATCAGACCGTGATCAGGGGCGAGATGGCAGACCGGATCAGTCGCGGTCGCGTCACCCGTCAACGCAAAGGCCTGGCAGCGGCAGCCGCCGAAATCGACCTCTCGGCGCGCGCAGCTTGCGCACGGCTCGCGCATCCAACCGACCCCGCGAAAGGCGCGAAACGCCGGCGAATTCTCCCAAATGTCGGCGAGCCCATGTTCGGTGACGTACCAGAATTCGAGGCCCGGGATGGTCTCGGCCGCGTGACACGGCAGCACCTTGCCGGACGGCGTGACGTTGAGGGACCGCCGTCCCCAGCCGCCGACGCAGGGTTTGGGATAGCGCGCGTAGTAATCGGGCACGACCGCGTCGATCACGATGCGGCCATGATGCGCCCGCCGCAGCTCCTCGACCTGCGCGGCCGCGCGCGTGACCTGGTCGCGCTCCGGCATCAGGGCGGTGCGGTTCCTCAACGCCCATCCGTAATATTGTACATGCGCGATTTCGACCCGGCTCGCCCCAAGGCCGAGGGCCAGTTCGACCATGGCGGGGATGCGTACGATGTTGGCGCGGTGCACGACCACGTTGACGGTGAGCAGCAGCCCGAGCCGCACCACCTCGTTGGCGAGTGCGTTCTTGCGCGCGAATGCGCCGTCATAGCCGGCGATCCGGTCGGCGGAAGCGGGGACGCTGTCCTGGATCGAGATCTGGACGTGGTCGAGGCCTGCCTCGCTGAGCTTGCCCAAGGTCGCGGCGGTGAGGCCGACACCGGACGTGATCAGGTTGCCGTAGAGGCCGGCCGCATGGGCCGCGGCCACGATCTCGACCAGATCGCGCCGTGCACCGGGCTCGCCGCCCGAGAGGTGAACCTGCAGCACGCCCAGCGCCGCGGCTTCACCAAACACGCGCGCCCAGGTGGCGGTGTCGAGCTCGCCGGTGCGCTGCTCGAGCGCGATCGGGTTGGAGCAGTATGGGCAGCCGAGCGGGCAACGGTGCGTGAGCTCGGCCAGCAGGCCGAGGGGCCGATAGACGGTCTCCGACTGCCTGGCCTTGGCGCTCACCTGCAACTCCGACGATGTTCGATGCGCGAGCCACTCGAGCGCGGCATTCCTCGCCGGGCCGAGTTCGCTCATTCATTCTATTGTATGCCTTGGTCGGCTCGTCCGCGAGGGTCCGTTTCAACTCTCCGGCGGCACGATCAGCCCTCGCTACGGCTAACAGGTGATCGCTTGCAAATCGAGGTCCTTGCCGATGCCGATGCGGCCGCCAGAACGACCGCCGCAATCATTGCTGCGGAAGCGCGCGCGGCGGTCGCGGCTCGTGGCCGCTTCGTCATGGCGGTCAGCGGTGGCACTACGCCCTGGCTGATGTTGCGCATGTTGGCCGACGAAAGGCTCGCGTGGGAGAACGTTCACGTCTTTCAGGTGGACGAGCGTGTCGTCCCCGCCGACGATCCGAACAGAAATGTCGCGCGACTGCGTGCCAGCCTCGCGCGCGCGCCACTGCGGCCGGATCGTATCCACGCGATGCCGGTCGATACCATCGATCTCGGTCAGGCGGCGATGCAATATGCCCGTGCGTTGCAGGAATGCGCCGGCTCGCCTCCCGTCCTCGATCTCGTTCAGCTGGGACTGGGCCCCGACGGTCACACGGCTTCGCTGGTGCCCGACGACCCGGTGCTCGACCTCACCGAGGTTGATGTCGCCGTGACCAGAGCCTACCAGGCGCGCCGGCGCATGACCTTGACCTATCCGATCATCGATCGTTCGCGACGCATTGTTTGGTTGGTCACGGGAAGCGAAAAAGCCGAGGTGCTGGCCCGCTTGCGCGAAGGTGATCAATCAATTCCAGCCGGTCGCATCCGTCGCGACCACGCCCTGATCGTTGCGGATCGGGCGGCAGCGATCCGGCTCGCCGGCAACGGGCAGGCTGCTGTGCAAAGATGATTGCAACCGCCTCGGCCCGGGAAAAGCGCGGAACGCCAGCCGACGAACGCGCAGTAGGATGACCGATCGCGAGCGCACAGGACAACGTGCCCTCGCACGCGAGGCCAGAAGGGAGCGCGATGCAGTCCGTGCGCTTCTCTTACAACATCAGCCTGGATTGGGCAGCGTCCGCGTGACCTGGAGCCGGCTCATCCATGCGCGATCACGGCAGCTCGGAAACGAGCTTCACATATTCTGCCTCGGGCCAGGCGCGCGCGGTACGCGAGCGCACATTTCCCTGCGCGCCAATCGCAAGCGCGAATTTTGCAATGTTGTCTCCGTCAGGTGTGTCAGCAATGATCAAGAGATCGCTGTCACCGGACGTGAGGTAGACATGCTTTATGTCAACGCCCATTTTCTTGCCCAGCTCGCGCGCGGCTTTCGTGCGCTTTGGTGCATCCTTCACGGAACGAATCCCTTGATCGGTCCAATTGAGCGAAAGGACGAATGTCGGCATGCGATCCTCCTGCATGTTGATCTGTCACGGCAGCGGCAGATCTCGGTCGACTGACGCTGGCAGAGACAAAAAAGACCGGGTCTCAGAGAACGAGCCTGCCGGCGGCATGGTCGCTGCCCGTTGTATGCGAGCTTGGAATCCTCGGCACATTCCCTAGGTGGGGCAGCTGACTGTGATGTTATACGATCTGCTGGGCGATCAGGAGGGTAGGGATGTGCTTCGCGATTACAAAGGTGTGCGAGCCGTCGGCTTGGTATATTATGACATAACGCCTACCGAGTGCCGCACGCTGCTCTGACGCCGGGCATACGCCGCCATCTGGCACGCCGCTTTCGCCGTCGCATGCAACTGTTGCGGCGCGTGTGCTCGGCGCTTCGTACACCTCGTAGAGGAGCCGGAACTTGGTATTGAAGTCCTTCACGGCCGGCTGATGCTCGACATGCGGCCTCGTGCACCGGGTGGTGCTTCTTAACTCGCGTGCTGCTCGTTGAAACAATCTTTAGATTGCAATCTGTATTGGCATTCAAACATGCTCCAGGCTGTAGCACGGACCACTGAGGTCAACCCCGCCAAGCTCGCGATGCTCTACAAGCGCGAGCTCGAACTGTGCAAGGTGAAACCCGGCGACACGATTGCGCTGGTCTCCGACCTCGGCACCCGCCGCGAATATATCCAGGCGACCTTCGCCGCTGCGGACGAACTCGGTGCCGACGCCTACGAGATGTGCGTCAACTCGATCCCGGGTTGGACCAAGGTCGGTGTGCCGACCGTCGGCAAGTGCAAAGGAACGCTGGAGGCGCTCTCCTGCGCCGACCTGATCGTGATCTTTCACGTGCCGCTGTTCGCCCGCTGGCTCAAGACGGTCATGGACAAGCGGGTGCGCGTTCTGATGATCATCGACTCGCCTGACGACCTCGAGCAATTGATGTCGCCGCGCGGGCTCAAGGACGCGGCCAAGTATGCCGAAGGCGTCTACCGGAGCACGAAGCAGGTCCAGGTCGTCTCCGACGCCGGCACGGATCTCACCTGGAGCTGCGGCGAGTATCCGGTGATGACGCAGTGGGGGTTCGCCGACGAGCCGGGCCACTTCGACCATTGGGGCGCCGGCCATATCCATACCTTCCCGAACGAGGGCAGTGCGACCGGCACGGTCGTGATCCAGCCCGGCGACATCGTCATCCTGCCATACTGTCGCTTCGTCACCGACCCGGTACGCCTGGAAGTGCGCGAGGGGCACGTCACCAAAGTCGAGGGTGGTCTCGACGCCAAGCTGATGCGCGACTGGCTCGATGACGGCAAGGACAGCGAGGGCGACCGCGACCCCTACGCGCTCTCGCATCTCGGCTGGGGCATGAACCCGCAGGCGCGCTGGTACTGGATGGGCCTCAACGGCGCCGACCCGGAGCGTAACCGCGCCGCGGCCCGCGTCTTCCCCGGCAACTTCCTGTTCTCGACCGGGCCGAACTCGCAGGGCGGCGGCAACCGCACCACGCGCGGCCACTACGACGTGCCTATGCGCGACTGCACCGTGATGCTCGACGGGCGCACGGTCATCGAACGCGGCCGCATCGTCGATCCGCAGATGATGGTTGTCCGCGAGCAGCGCTGAAGTATGTTCGGTTCGACTGGATCCACTCTCCTCGTCATCGCCGGGCTTGTCCCGGCGATCCCGATTGTCGAGGCACTGACGTTGCCTTCCTAAGCGAGATGGCCGGAACGGGGCACCCCGCGCGCTTGCGCGCGGGGACCCCGACAAGCCCGGCCATGACGAGCCGAGAGGCTTTGCTTCCAAATGAGCGGAAATCGTCTTAGCGCCGTCGAGTTGAAGTTCCTACACGCAAGATGCCGGGGAGGGCCCATGAAACTGTCCCGCCTTTTTGGAGTGCTGGTCGCCGGTGTGGCCGTCCTCGCAAGCGGGATGGCGCTGGCGCAGGACAAGGTCAAGCTCCGCATCGGTACCCACATCTCGATCAGCGCGCACCTCTTCATGCAGAAGAAGCCCGACGTGTTGAAGAACATGGGCAAGTCCTACGAGGTCGAGTGGGTCCGTTTCGCCGGCAGCGGCGACGCCATGCCGGCTCTCGTCGCCGGCAAGCTCGACGGCTGCCTGGCAACGCCGTTCCCGATGGCCAACGCGCTGTTCCAGTCGCGCGTGCCGGTCACCGTCGTGCACCAGCTGCTCTCGTTCGGTTTCGACGGCCACTACGACGACGCGACGGTGGTGCGCGCCGACAGCGGGATCAACAGTGCCGCCGACCTCAAGGGCAAGATCTTCGGGGTCAACGCGATCGGCAGCACGGTCGAGCAGAACGTGCGGATCATGGCGCGCAAGAGTGGGCTCAATCCGGATCGTGACCTGACCTTCGTCGAGGGACGGCCGCCGTTTCTGCCGGCGATGGTGCGCGACAACAAAGTGCAGGCCGCCACCCTGTTTCAGCCGTTCTACGAGCAAGCGATGGCGAAGGGCGATCTCAAGGTGCTGTTCAGCGTGAGCAACGTCTACGGCGGACCGACCGATTACGTCTTCATGGCTTTCGATGACAAGTTTCTGAAGGCGAATGCCGCCGCGGTGCGCGACTATATCGAGGACTACCTGCGCGCGGTGAACTGGGCGCTCGACAATCGCGCCGAGGCCGTCAAGATCTACGCCGACGAATGGAAGCTGCCGTTCGACGTGGCCGACAGCTATCTCCTCACCAAGAAGGATTATCTGGTGCGTCGCGACGGCCGGCTGTCACCGAAGAACATCCAACCAATCGTGGATGGGCTCGCGGCCAACGGCTTCATCGGCCAATCCTTCAACGTCGCCAAGTACACCGATCTGTCCTATCTGCCGAAATAGCCGCTAAATTGAGATGACCGCGGCGTGCCTGGAGATGCGCTCCGTCGGTATGCGGTATGGCGAGGGTGCGCAGGCGATCCAGGCGCTGAAGGACATCAATCTCGATATCGCGGAGCGCGAATTCGTCACCATCGTCGGACCGAGCGGGTGCGGAAAGAGCACGCTGCTTTATCTCGTCGGTGGCTTCCTGCGCCCGAGCTCGGGTAGCCTGCGCCTGCGCGGGCGGCCGATCACGCGGGCCAGGACCGGATCGCGGTATCATCTTTCAGCGCTATTCACTGTTTCCCTGGCTCACGGTGCGCAGCAACATCGGCTACGGGCTGAGCGAGCAGGGCATGGCACGGGCAGAGCGCAACCGAATCGTCGACGAGTACGTGCGGCTCGTGCATCTGCAGGGGTTCGAGGACCGCTATCCGCGTGAACTCTCCGGCGGCATGCAGCAGCGCGTCGCGCTCGCGCAGACGCTCGCGTGCCGGCCCGATATCCTGCTGATGGACGAGCCGTTCGGCGCCCTCGACGCGCAGACGCGGCGCATTCTGCAGGATGAGGTGCGGCGCATCTGGCGGCATGAGGCCAAGACCGTGCTGTTCGTGACCCATGACGTGGAGGAGGCGGTGGCCCTTGGAACGCGCATCGTCGTGATGGCGGCACGCCCGGGGCGCATCAAGGAAGTGCATGAGCGCGGCTTCGACGTGGCCGACGGCGAGGAGTTCGAGGCCAACTCCGCGTTCACCGCGCTCAAGCTGCGCATCTGGCGCAGCATCAAGGAGGAGGTCGAGGCGGCGCACGCATGAAAGCGTTTCCTGTCGTCAAGATTGTTCCGCTGCTGTTGCTGCTGGCCATCTGGCAAGCCGCATCCAGCTCGGGAGTGCTGCCCAAATCCGTACTGCCGTCATTCTCGAACGTCGCGGTCTCGCTCGCCGCCTTGCTGCGCTCGGGTGAGATCATGGTGCACACCTGGGCGTCGTTTGCGCGCGCCGGCACCGGGTTGCTTGCTGCCGTGCTCATCGGCGTGGCGCTCGGCCTGCTGATGGCGCGGATGAGCGTCGTCGAGCGTGCGGTGGAACCGATCCTGTTGTTGATCTATCCGGTGCCCAAGCCAGCGATGATACCGCTGTTCATGGTCTGGCTCGGGATCGGCGATTTCTCCAAGGTGGCGGTCATCGCGCTCGCCTGCCTGCTTCCGGTCGTGACCGCGACCTTCAACGGCGCCCGCAGCGTGGATCAGATGCTGATCTGGTCGGCGCAGGCGCGCGGAACTTCGGAACGGCGCCTGCTCTGGCGGGTCGTGCTGCCGGCGGCGCTGCCTCAGATCGCCGCCGGGGTGCGTACCGCGATCGCGATTGCGATCATCGTGCTCGTCAGCTCGGAGTTCATTTCCTCCGAAGTCCGGGCTTGGCTATCTGATCTTCTCGTATGGCGGCGTGGGCGCCGATGACGCCATGTTGGCCGTGGTCATCTACCTCGCGGTGCTCGGCTTTCTGCTCGACCGCTGCTACCTCGCCGGGCTGCGCCGGCTGATATCCTGGCATGCCTTTGCTCATTAAAATCGCGCCGATCGCAATTGTCCTCGCCGCGTGGGAACTCGTGGCGCGCACCGGCTTCGTCAATCCCAACGTGTTTCCTCCCGTCACCGAGATCATCCTGCGCTGGTTTACGGTGTTTGCCGACGGACGCATCTATGTTCCGCTGGGGGCCACGCTGTGGCGGGCGCTCGCGGGGCTCGCGGGCGCGATCGCCGTTGGGGTACCGCTTGGGCTGCTGATGGGCCGCGCACGTTGGGCCGAGTGGTTTTTCGAGCCGTTGTTTTCCTTCGCGTTCCCGTTGCCGAAGATCGCGCTCATACCTCTTTACGTCCACTTGTTCGGCCTCTTCAGCCTGTCCAAGGTGATGTTGATCTTCACCGATTGCCTGTTCCCGATCGTGCTGTTCAGCTATCACGGCGCCCGTGGGCTGAGCCCGATGTACCTGTGGTCGGCCCAGTCGCGCGGCACTGGCCCCGTGCGCATGATGTGGCGGGTCGTGCTGCCGCTGTCGCTCGCGTCGATCTACGACGGCGTGCAGGTGGCGGTGGTCGTGGCCGTGCTGGTCGCGGTCGTGTGCGAAATGGTGTCAGGCGGCGGCGGGCTGGGCGAGATGATGATCCGTTCGTACCGTTACGGCGATGTGCGCACGGCCTTTGCGACGCTTGTTACAATTTCGCTCGTTGGCTATGTGCTGTTCAAGATCGCACAGCGGCTGCGCGGCAGGCTGCTGCACTGGTACGTCGCCGAGGCTTAGCATGTTCGAGTACTTCCCGGATCACTACTCCTGAATCTCGGCCTCCTGATGGCGGCGCAGCTCGGGGGCGAGATGACCGAGATCGACCGCGCCTGCCGGCCGCTGCAGGAATTCGCCAAACGTCCCAACGCCAAGGACGATCCGCACGCCCAGGCCGCCTGGATCGAGCGCTGGTCGTCGCTGGCCCGCGAGCTGGAAGAGCGCGCGCGCCGGATGAAGCGGCCGGCCACGCCCTGACGGCGGGCAAGAAATACCTGCGCGCCTGCGTCTACTGGTTCACGCGCCGAGCGCATGGCCAGTCACACGTCGCCGCAAAAACTGCCGATGTATCGCGCGATGCTCGACTGTTTCGGGCGCGGCGTGCGCCTGCGCGGCGAGCCGATCGAATTCGTCGAAATTCCCTACGCGGGTACGACCCTTCCGGCGCTGTTCCACCGCGCCCCCGGCGCGGTGCGATCGCCTGCCATGATCCATTTCGATGGCTTTGACGTGACCAAGGAGTGGATGCATCTGTGCGGGATCGCGCGCGAGTTCGCGGCCCGCGGCATCGCGACCTTGATGCTCGATCATCCCGGCATCGGTGCCGCATTGCGCCTGCAGGGAATGGCGATGAACCCCGAGAGCGAACGCTGGGCCACGGCGGCGCTCGACTGGCTGGAGCGGCGCAGCAACGTCGATCCGCGCCGGGTTGGTGTGGTGGCGATGAGCCTGGGCGGCTACTATGCGCCGCGCGCAGCGGCGTTCGAGCCGCGCCTCGCGGCCTGCGTGGCCTGGGGCGCGCGCTGGGAAAATGTCGGGTCGCACGGGCGCATCCTGCGCGATCCGAACGCGGCGCGCTCGGTCACCAACTGGGTCGAGCATGCGTTGTGGTACTACGGCGCAAAGACGCACCGAGGAAGCCTACGAGAAGATCGCGCAGATGACGCTTGCAGGGGGTTGCCGAGCGCATCACCTGTCCGCTGCTGGTGGTGCACGGCGAGCAGCGACCGGCAGGTGCCGCTCGATCAGGCCGAACGTACGGTGCGCGCCGCGGTGCGCAGCCCGCGCGCGGAGCTGCGCGTCTTCACCGAGGCGGAGGGCGGCGCCGACACGTGGGCGGTGATCTGTTCTCTCCCACCATCGACTACATTGCCGACTGGGTTGCCGAGGTGCTTCGATGACTGGTGGACATCACCTGAGCCGAAGGCCGCCGCAGTAATCGACGCGAGCGCAGGCAGGGGACACATGGATTACGTCGCACCCTCGACACTCGAGGAAGCCTATCAGGCCCTCGACGACGAGGAGGCGCGCTGCCTGGCGGGCGGCCAGTCGCTGGTGGCGATGATGAACCTCGGGCTCGTCGCGCCGTCCCGCCTCGTCAGCCTGCGCCGTATCGCCGCCCTGCGCGGCATCGCGACGCAGCCCGATGGCAGCTTGCGCATCGGCGCCATGACCACGCATGCCGAGCTCGCCGCAGCTCAAGCGCCGTGGCGCCGGGGCGGCGCTGCTCGCGCAGGCCGCGCGCGTCGTCGCCTATCCGGCGGTGCGCGCCTTCGGCACGATCGGCGGCTCCGTTGCGCATGCCGATCCCGGCCGCGGACTATCCGGTGGTGCTGGTGGCTGCGGACGCGACCATCGAGGTCGGATCGCGCCGCGGGCCGCCGCCGTGTCGCGGCGCGCGACTTCTTCCGCGGGCTGTTTGAGACCGCGCTCAGAACGCGGCGAGATCGTCACCGCGATCCACGTTCCTGCCGGGCCGCCGAGCGGCGGCGCCGCTTACGAGAAGCTGTCGCTGGTCGCCGGCGATTTCGCCATCTCTCGGTGGCGGCGATCGTGGCGGCGCACGGCGCGGATGGCGATCGGCGTGCTGCGGCCCCACGCCCACTTCTGGCGGACGGGCCTCGCGCTCACCGACGCGGCCCTCAGCGATGCCGGCGCGCAAGCTTGCGGCCGAAAGCGATCCGCCCAGCGACCATCGCGGCTCCGGCGGCCTATCGCCGCAAGGTTCTTCCCGAGCTCGTCTGCCGAGCGGTGAGGGCGGCTCAGCATGACCAGCAAATTTCGATAACGTTGAACGTGAATGGCGAGCCGCACGACGTGCTCGCCGCGACGCCGGCGACGTTGCTCGATGTGCTGCGCTCCTCGCTCGGGCTGACCGGAACCAAGCGCGGCTGCAATCATGGCGTCTGCGGCGCCTGCACCGTCCTGCTCGACGGCAAGCTCGCGCGCTCCTGCCTGACGCTCGCCGCCGACGTCGGCGAGCGGCCGGTACGACCAGTCGAAGGGATCGCCGGCAACGAGGCTTTTCCGCCGTGCAGCGCGCCCTCATCGAGGCCGGCGCCATCCAATGCGGCTTCTGCACACCTGGATTCGTCATCGCGCTCACCGAGCTGTTTGCGCGCGAGCCGCATCCCGGACGCGAGGCCGATCCGCGGCCGCCTTTCGGGCAACCTTTGCCGCTGCTCGGGCTATGTGAAGATCGTCGAGGCGGCGGAACGGCTCGCCGGAGCAAGCGCATGACCATCGGTTCGAGCCCCCCGCGCCTCGAGGCCGGCGACAAGGCGACCGGCCGCGCCCGGTATGCGGACGACATCCGAGCTGCCGGGCATGCTGCATGCGGCGCTCGTCACCAGCCCGCATGCGCACGCCCGTATCCTCGGCTACCAGCTGGATGCGGCGCGCGCCCTCCCCGGCGTCAAGGCGATCCTGACCGGCGACGATCTCAACGGGCCGCGTTCCGGCGGCATCGTCAAGGACGAGTCGATGGTCGCGCGCGGCCGGTGCGCTACGTCGGCGAGATCGTGGCGGCGGTCGCCGCGGTCGATCGCGAAAGCCGCCAACCGGGCGGCAGCGGCGATCGAGGTCGACGTACGAGCCTTGCGGTCGGCGCTGACGATCGACCAGGCGCTCGCGCCTGGCGCACCGATCCTGCACGCGGACTGCGCCGACTACTTCAAGGCCATCCAGGGCGGCGGGCATGACAACATGGTGTTCGAGAGCTGCGGTCGAAGAAGGCGATGTCGAGCGCGCCTTCCGCGAATGCGACGTGGTCGTGGAGGGCACCTGGGAGACCCAGGCGCAGCACCACCTCTATCTGGAGCCGAACGGCTGCGTGGCGGACGTCGACGCGGCCGGGCGCATCACGCTCCTACGCGACCTGCCAGTCGGTGCACCACATCCAGCAACGCGTCGCCGAAGAGCTCGGCGAGCCGATGGCGAAGATCCGTGTCTGGCGACCCGGGTGGGCGGCGGTTTCGGCGGCAAGCATGCGTCGAATATCCATTCGATCGCCGCCTGGCTGGCGCGCGCCGCGCGGCGGCCCGGTGAAGCTGGTGCTCTCCCGCATGCAGGATTTCGAGATCCAGCGCTCGCGTCATCCGGCGCGCATTTGGATGAAGACCGGGCGCGCGGCGGGACGGCACGATCGTGGCGCGCGACGCCCGCATCACCCTCGATGGCGGCGCCTACGCCGACGAGAGCCCGCCGGTGCTCGCGTTTGCGCTGCTCATGTCGCGCGGGCCCTACCGCATCGCCGAACGCGCGGGCGCGCGGCCAGGTCGTCTACACCAACAAGCTGCGCGCGGGCTCGTTCCGCGGCTTTGGCAATCCGCAGGCGAGCTTTGCCGGCAAGTCGCAGATCGACGAGCTCGCCGTGAAGCTCGCCATCGATCCGGTCGAGCTGCGCCTGAAGAACGCGATGCGCCCGAACGATACGGCGTTCGGCGGCCAGGTCGTGCGCTCCTGCGTGCTGACCGCAATGTCTGACCCGCGTGAGCGATGCGCAGCGCGCGGCGCCGCCGCTCGCGCCGCGGCTCGGGCCGCGACGCGGCGTCGGCTATGCCGTGATGTCGCACGTCTCCGGGCTGATGGGCACGGCCGCCAACGTTCAGCTGCGCACCGACGGCTCGATTGCGCTGTCGACCGGGTGCGTCGATATCGGGCAAGGGGTCGGACACCGTCGATGGTGCAGATCTGCGCCGATGCGCTCGCCGTGCCGATCGAGCGCGTCAGCTATGCCCCGCAAGACAGCAACTCGTCCCCCTACAATTGGAAGACCGCCGGCAGCCGCTCCACCTATATGACCGGCCGGGCGGTCGCGGTCGCGACCGTCGAGATGCGCGAGACGATGTTCGAGCACGCGGCCGAGATGCTCGAATGCGCGAGCGTCGATCTCGAGCTGCAGTCCGGGCGGCGCGATCGGCATCAAGGGCGTGCCGACAAGGCGTGAGCTTCAGGGAGGTCGCGATGCGCTCGCTGTTTCATTCCGGCGGCCCGATCGCGGCGAGCCACGGCTTCGTCTTCGACGGCCCGCCGTTCGATCCCAAGCGCGCCTCGATCCATCAGCTCGCGTTCGCAAACCTGGGTGTCTTCACCTTCGGCGCCCACTGCGTGGAGGTGGATGTCGACGAGGCCACCGGCGCGGTCGAGGTTCGCCGCGCCTGGTGCGCGCACGACGCCGGCCGCGCCATCAACCCGGTCAGCTGTGAAAGCCAGATCCAGGGCGGCTTCGTCCAGGGCATGGGCTATGCCCTCACCGAGGAGATGCGCTGGAATGACGAAGGCTGGCTCACCACCGTGACGCTCGCCGACTACAAGGTGCCGGGCGTGCTCGATACGCCGCCCGAGATCCACGCGATCGTGCTGGAGGATCGCGATCCAACCCACCCGGTCGGCGCCAAGGGCGTCGGCGAGCCTTCGCTGGTGGGCGCGGCGCCCGCCATCGCCAACGCGATCCACAACGCGACCGGCGCGCGCGCGCGCGCCCTGCCGATGACGCCCGAGCGTGTGCTTGACGCGATCGAGGCGCGGTGAGGACGCTCAACGCCAGCTGCCCGGAACGTCATAGAGTGCGATGTCGTGGAGGAAGCTCCGAAAATCTGGCGGCGTATGAGTATGCACTCCCCGTTTTTCGTTCGCTCGTCATCATGCCCGACGGGGTTATCATTGCATTATTCGACAAATCAGTGGAATAAATGCCCATGAGCCGGAGCGTGCGATGGAAAACGATATCGAAGTGCAAAGCATGTCGGCAAAGCGCAAGTCAACTGGTTCTGTCTTTAGTAAGGCCGTAGGCGGTCTGGACTTTTGCGTTGTCCGACTATGAGTACGCGCATCCAGCGTATCATCTAAAAGTCGGTTTCGACGGCAGGCCGATTTACAAACCGGGAAAATACGAGTGGAAGGGCAAAACGGTGCAGGGGCGGTTTCGTACCGGGATTATCTTGATCAAGGGGGAGCTTAAGCAACGTATTACGCGCGCGATCGGGGAACGAGTAAACGACCGCGAAATCGATGATCTGATAATTGATTGCTATAGCCTCATGATCGAATACATGAAAGGAGTGAATTATTTTGCCAAACATATCACTCCACACATCTACGTGGCTGAAGCGAAAAAACTGGCGCGTTCCTAACCCCAACTTTGGAAGTGGACCGGACCGCGGTTACTGCCACGGAGGCAGAACTCGTGTTGTGAAGAACGAGAAGAATTGAGCTCCAAATTTTCAGGGTTTATGGTCCGTAAAACGAAGATACGAACATGTCCGCTGCGACGAGGTCCGGCGCTGCAAGTGCACCTAGGAATTAAAATCGTAAGAATTGAATGGTAAGAATTGAATGGGGTCGAATTGAATGGGGTCAGAGTAGATTTTCCGCCGAGTAGATTTTCGGGAGTTTGTCTATTCGGCCTCCAAAGCCGGCCGCTGGCGTCATCCTGTTGCGCTTTCCGTCGACCGTACGCGCGAGCCTGCCTGCGATGGTCGTCGACGTTGTTGCCAGCTACGGCGAAAAGCTGCGCGTGCGCTTTGTCGTGCTCCAACCCAGATTGGTTCGTTTTGGCCGGATCCCGACGGAGTGAGCATTTGACGACGCGGCCAACCCAGATGTGTCATCGCCCGCAAGGGGTCCCCATCGCGCGGGGCGCGATGGGGTGCCGCCGAAAGCGGGCGACGCAGTAACCACGAACGACGAAGTTCGGTCAGCCAGCGCGATCCGCAGGCGCGGCTTTTACGGGATGGCCCGCTTGCGTGGCCATGACACGGAGTGAGCTTGCACCGCACTCAATTCCGCCACGCGGAGGCCGCCGCGCGCCAAAAAGCCCCAGGCCGCGTTGGGCCTCAGGCGGCCGAACGAACCTCGACCTTACCTTGAGCCCTGCGCGCGTTGCCAAGGTCGTCAACGTGTCGAGGGAAAACTTGTTGATCTTGCCATGCAGCAGGTCATTGAGGCGAGGCTGGGTGATGCCGAGCCTGCGGGCGGCCCGCGCCTGCGTCGTGTTCCAGCTGTCCACTTGGCCCTTGATCGCAATCATGACATCCGATCGCATCGTCATTGTCGCCGCATCTTCAGCACTGTCCTCGAGGGCGTCCCACACGTTGGCGAAGGTACTGGTCTTGGTCATTCTGTTCCTCGCTTTGACTGCCGCAGCCGCGCCGCGGCAAGCTCGAGGTCGCGCCGGGCGGTCTTCTGCGTCTTCTTCTCGAACGCGTGGAGCACGTGGATCGCGTCGGCAAAGCCGCAATGTAGATCACGCGATATGCTCCAGCGCATCGCGGATTTGATCTCGCGAACGCCCGCACCGATCGTCGACATCGGCTTCCAATCGCTCGGGTCACGACCCTTCTGGACCTGGTAGAGTTCGTGGCCGGCCTCCCGGCGCGCCTCTCCGGGGAAGTCGCACAGGCGATCGAGCGAGTCTCCGTGAAACGATCACCCGCTTGACTGCCATGAGAGACACTTATATCTTTATTGATATAAGAAGCAACCGTTCATGTGGACGCTAAGGATAAGTGTTGTCCCGCGCACGGCAGCGCCAGCCGAGCCAATCGCCGAGCACCCGGTTTCTAAAGCGGCATTGACGGTCATTGATCAGCGTGACTTTCCGGAGGAACAATTGGTGTCATGTCGCCAGCGCTGGTGCTTGCGCATGAAATGGCACATGACGTAGATCCACGGCTCCTGTTAAACATGAAGTTCGGACAACATCAACAAGCGTGATGTCGTCGTGGAACGCGTTTGCTTCCACTCCTCAATTGCGTTTCGTTATAGGCCATAAATTTGGTCGGATTGATTGCAAGGCGCCGAGAATTTTTGGTTGAATGCCGGCGCGACCTTGCATCTTTGTTTCGTAGCTCTTATGAGCGGTCAATGCATCCCGCGCACAACACGAAGGCTCGACCAGCGAGGCTTTCGACCTCGGAAATAAAACTTCGCGCGCGAGCTGATCCTCTACGCTACGGGAACCCTCGCCATGAACATCGTCGAACCCATCCTGTTTCAGAGTCGGTC
>CAWHYZ010000020.1:0-206610 GCA_963833605.1 uncultured Alphaproteobacteria bacterium | reverse complement strand
CGCCGTATCACCGGCGCGGGTTTTCTCGAAGTCTGCTCCTGGCACTTAGCGGACCTCAATTCACGTCTGCTTTTGTGCCGCTATTGGGGGAACAACGGACGTCGGTCACGTCGCATTTTTTGGCCAGTCCAAACTCATTAAGAAAGATGCATTTCTTCATGAGTTATGTATGGGTAAGCCTGCGTTGTTTGTTGCGCAGTCCAGCTATCACCTGACGATAGGCCCGACTGGCTTCGATCCCTCGCGCCCGATTGTAGTGCTTGGGAGTGGTGCGCCGATCGCTATGGGTAAGCAGGTCGCTGGCAACGCAGATCTGATCAGGCGCCGAAAATCGCCCAGGTTGTGGCAGCGGCAGCGCGGGCGTCGTGCGGGGTGATGTGGACGAAGACGCGGCTCGACAACCGACCAAAACTTTTCTTGATCCCCGACCCGCGAGAGCGCGCCGCCGCATTTGGGACTGACCCACAGCGCGGCGCAGGCCCCAACTTCCGAGTATCCGTGGGCGGACGAGAGTCAAGATAAAAAACAAGATAAGGCTCCAGCAGTTCGGGGACCAGGAACTCGATGGGCTTTCCGGTCTTCGTCTCCTCGAGTGGAATGATGACGAACCACCGATTGCCCTCCCGGACAATTTCTCTGCCGATCTCAAGCGCAGCAGAAATTCCTGGGCCAATCGGAATAAAGGCAACAAACGCGGCCAGAAAACCATCTCTGTAACGGACGGCATTGTGCAAGCTGGGTTGGAATGCCCGATGTAGGCTTGCTTTCCTCCATCAACCGCTGCCCAAGGTCGAGCAGCTGGAGGCTCGTAATGACGGGTCCAGTTGAAGATTCAGCCGGGGCCGCCGCGTAGAGGCGCGCCTTGATGGACTTGAGCCAGGTCCAATCGTGGTCCGGCATCATCGCGCGAGCAGCCTGATAGAGTGCTTCAACATGACTAGCGACCAATCGTGGAGCGTTTGTTTTTCAGCTAGATGGGCAACGAAGGGCCGTAGGCGCGCGACGGTGAGCCGTTCATGAGGAGCAATTATGCAATGCGGTGGGCTCGTAGATTGCCAAGAACCCGAGCAAGCGTGGATATGCCCACAAACAGCGATCTTGCGAGGCTTTGGCCAGGCGGGCACCGGCGGCCTCGCCGAAGGGATCATCGTTGTTGCAAAAGGCCCGCTCCCAGAGCACTCGATCCTCTGCGGGCCATTGGCCAAGGGGTAGGTGGAGTCGCGGTTGAGGGGGCACGGCGCTAATCCTCTCGGGCCTTAGGCGCCCCGCGATGGCGCTCGCGGCCCAATCGGGATACTGCAACTTCATAAGAAGGTTGGCGTGCGCTCGTCCGGCACGGCGGGTGTCGATGCCGGCGTAGAAGGCCGTGGTGGTTTTCAGACTCGTGTGTCCCAACAGCTCGCGGACCAGTTCGTGAGCGCCCGGGTTGGCGTCAAGGATTATTTTTGCGCACAAATGTCTGAACTGGTGCGGCGTCATTTTAATTCCCAAGTTCCTCAAGATCGCCTTGTATATTGCATTCGCAATCGCAGGCTGGCTCCTCGTTTTGCCCGTTTCCGCGAGGAAGACAACGTCGGGACGCTTGCCGATCACGGCAGGTGCAATCTCGTTGCGGTAAACATGAAGACGATCAGCGAGCGCGACCGGAAGCTCATACTCGAGGTCGAGCTTCGTCTTGGTCTCCTCGCGCCTAAGCGTGATGAGTGCTGGCTTGCGCCGGCCTCGAGGCCAATGCAAATGGCGGTCGAATTGCAGCGTACTTAAATTTTGCATGCGCAGCGGAGCGTGGACAAGAATGTCGATTGCCAAGGCAGTTTGCAGATCGATAAACGACCGGTGCGATTTCGGCAGCGTACGCCGTGCTGTATTCCACAAGCGATCGGGCAGTTGAACCAAGGCGGTCACAAGCCGAGGATCATCGAGGGTTCGTAGCAGGGCTTTGTTCTTGTCGGTCAAGCCGTTCGGCAGCCTTCCGAGCTTGCTCCGAAGGGTCTTGAGGGTCGCAACCGCATCCGCGGGCGCTTTTACCCATTCGGACGCGATTGCGGTCAACGTGACCGCGACACCGTGGGTGTAGGCCGACAGTCTGCTTCCGTCCTCCCTCCACCGGTGGCGCAGGAGGGCACGGACGGTCTCGGGTTCGACCAGGCAAGCCAAGGACGTAAGCCGTTCAAGGGGGATGCCGGCCGCAACCGCCGCACTGATCGCCGAATGGATGTGGTCGCGCTGCAGGCGCAGCGTTTGCGATCCGAGGGCTCTTGGCCGAGCCTCGTCTTCGAGCGGGTCGGGCACGGACGCCCAGGTGAGGTACCGCTCGACATCGGCGCGGAACGAGGCAGGGAGCCGCTGCCAGGGAATCCGGATCAGCGCACGCCCGTTAGCGGGGACCGTAACAGGTCGAAGACCGGAAGCTTCATTGCGCGCGCCTAGGGCGTTCCACGCCTTGGTGACGACGCGGGGCACGTGCCGCAAGCCTCGGACGAGGGTTGCGGCCTCCAACTCGGCAATGAAGCGCTTTATCGTGCTGTCGTTGACGGCCTGTGGCCGAATCCGGCGCAGACTCACCATCGGGCGAAGCGCAAGAGGCGAAGCCGTATTCGCCGAGGGGTACGTGCAAGGAGACGGCTCCAGTTCTATCGAGGGGGAGATCGCCAGTCTTGAGCATCGGCCGTAGCCCCGACACATCGATGGCGGCGGCAAGGTCGCTGCGTATGTTCGCCCAGCGCTTACGCGAGACCTTTGCCCAGGCCGGCACCGTGCCGTCGAGGGTCCGGCGGATGTCGGCAAGGTCGAACACTATTGCCGCTGGCGGTTGGCCCCGGAGCTTCGCAAAGCTGGTGACCGCGCACCTCAGGTCGCGCTTGCGGCTCGGCGAAAGGCTGGCATCAGCGGCAAGTCGATCGAGGAGGGTCTGCAGCGTAGCGGGGGCCGCGGGCGTCGCGATGCTTGTGATCGTGGAGAGCAAGTCACGTTTGCGGATCTTCGAAGGGCCGGCGTCAAGCCGCGCGACGACCGTCTTCAGCTTCGCCGGGGCCGCAGCACGGGGCAGACGATTGGTCTTCATGGGCTCGCTCTGAGGTGACCACCAGGGTCAGGGTTGGACTGGAACGGACAGGGGGTGACATTCGGGAATAGGCCTACATCATAGATGGCAAATCTATTGTCTGAGCGTATTCCCGATAGATCGAAAAGATGTGACACATCAGGCCTCTATGTGAACTCGTGATCCAATGCTCAGACGCTGCAATTCGCCGCAGGAATGCCGCGATGTCCGCCTCCGAAATGCGAACGGAGCGTCCCAGGCGGTGCACGGGCAGTGCACCCGACTCGATAAGTCGGCGAACGGTGCGTGTCGATGTGTTGAAGAGCTCGGCGGTTTCATCAATGGTCCGCAACTTGGTAAGAGATCGGCCCTGGGTTCCAGGAGTGGTGATATGCGAGACTCGGTTCGAAGCTTGGCTCCGCGACGGTCTGAAGGTCCGGGAGATCATGTTTCCGCTCGCCCCGCCACCGTTGCGGCAGCCGCGGCTTCACGCTCGCGCTGCCACTCCAGACGCGCGCGGTAGGTAATCCGACGCGTCACGCCGACTCGGTAGAACTTCGGGCCCCAGCCTTCCGACCAGGCGCGGTACAGCATCGATCTGCTGATTTTCTCAGCCCGACAGAACTCATTAATTGTTAGCGATGCGTCGGGCACGCTAAACGATGCGCGAGCTGGAGAATGTTCCAGGGACATCCGCGCTACTCCACATGAATGTGCGTGTGCACGTTCGTAAGCGCGTGGCACTGGTTCCAAAATATTGGCAATCGCGGCGAGCGAAATTTCGCGCCGCGATTATCGCCGGGATTGTTGCCAGGATTATTGTTCAGCCGCGTTTGCGGGGCACGTTTTTCCGCTCCGCGAAGTACGTTTGTCGAACTACCGAATTTACGACAGCGTGAACCTGCTGGGCTCAAGTCCGATTGGCCCATTGCCTACACCGCAGGCCATCTTCCCGAAGATGCGCGGATACCTGAATTTCGCCGGGAACGCCATGCGCTTCCAAGCGCTTCGAAATGCGGACACTCATCAGTCCATAAAGTCGAGCGCTACGCGCTCGATCTTCCTCAATCGAAACGTTCTGAGATGCTAGAGCGGGCCTGCGGAAGGATTGCTAACATCCCGGTGGGGCCGACGCCGGGTTGCGGCCAGCGGCCGTTAGGCTATTCGTCGTTCTGCCGGTCCGCAGTTGATCAGAGACAGCAGGAGAGTTCGGGTGCCGGATAATTTTCAGTCCTACGACTATGTCATCGTCGGCGCCGGATCGGCGGGCGCAGTCCTCGCGGCAAGGTTGTCCGAGGAGCAGGACCTCAGTGTCCTGCTGCTGGAGGCAGGTGGCCGTGGTTGGCACCCCCTCATCAAAATGCCGCTCGCATTTGGCAAGGTCTGGGCATACCCGCCATTGATCTGGCCATTCGCATCCGAGCCGGAGCCGGCCCTCTATGGTCGTAGCCTCGTTGTCAATCGTGGCCGAGTTCTGGGCGGATCGTCCGCGATCAACGGCATGATTCATGTTCGTGGCAATCGGGTCGACTACGATCTGTGGCGACAAAGCGGACTTGAGGGTTGGTCGTTTGCCGATGTGCTGCCCTATTTCAAGAAGATGGAGACCCATTGGCGCGGCGCCGGGCCTTATCACGGTGGAGACGGTCCGCTTGCGGTGACCCCCATGCGAGGGGGCGGGCTGATGGACGAGGTTTTCGCTCAGACTGCTGCTGCCGCGGGCATCCCCTATTGCGAGGACAGTAACGGCGCCGATCAGGAAGGCTTCAGCCTGAGCGAAGCGACCATCGGACGCGGGCGTCGCCAGAGCACGGCAACCACGTATCTCGCGCAAGCACGCGGCCGACCTAACCTGACAGTTCAGACCCGAGCCTTGGTCAACCGGGTACTGCTCGACAAACGCCGGGCAGTCGGCGTCGAGTACCAGCATGGCAGCGACAAGACATGGGTCTACGCGAAGCGCGAGGTGCTGCTCTCGGGCGGTTCCTACAACTCACCCCAGATCCTGATGTTGTCCGGCATCGGTCCGGCTGGCCATCTCATCGATGTGGGCGTCAGGGTGCAGCACGATCTACCGGGCGTGGGCCAAAATCTCTCGGAGCATCCGAACTTCGGTGTGGTGTTCCAGGCGCGTGGTACCGAAACGTCAACTCGTGATTTGCGGCTGGACCGCGCTGTCGGGCATATGCTGACCTGGATGCTGACCGGCAAAGGCCCGTTCGCGACCAACAACACGGCCGGCAACATTTATTTGCGCTCGCTGCCAGGGTTGGCCCGGCCAGACATCCAGATTATCTTCACCACGCTGGGCTTGGACAGCGGACTATGGTTTCCGGGCCTGACCAAGCCACCGGTCTACCGCTACACCGCGCGTGGCGGTCTGTTGCATCCGGAATCGCGTGGCTGGGTCAAGCTGCGCTCCGACGACCCGCGCGACAAGCCGCGTATCTTCTTCAACATGTTCGGCGAACAGGCGGATCTCGACACCATGATCCGTGCCATTCGCTATTCGCGCGAACTCTTCACCCATAAGCCGCTCGCCGATCTGGTCCGAGGCGAGTTGTCGCCGGGTCCGAGCCTGAAAACCAACGAGGAGTTAGGCCGGTTCTTGCGCCGCACCGTCAGCCACCGCCACCACCCGGTAGGAACCTGTGCGATGGGCACCGGACCTTCGGCCGTCGTCGATGCCGAACTGCGCGTGCGCGGCATCGAGGGGCTACGGGTCGTCGACGCCTCGGTGATGCCCGACGAACCCAGCGGCAATACCAACATCCCCACGATCATGATCGCCGAGAAGGCGGCGGACATGATCCGGGGGCGCGCGCTGCAGCCGGCTGAGGCATAGCGAAGTCCGCGGTTGCCCCGAAACTGCCGATCCGGAATGCCCGTTAAATTGTCGCTAATTAGTGATCGAATGATGTTGCCTTGGGGCGCGAAGCCGATCTGGCGAAGTCCGGTTTTGTTGAGGGTTTCGGATGCCGGCCCATGACGACGACGCGGCTTGCACCGTGGCCGGCGTCCGAAAGCCTTCAAAGAACGAAACCGCGGGAAGTGGCAGGCGACGGTGCCGCGGGCGCTATGGGGATTTGCGCGCGGCAGAGCTGCGTGACGACGAGCAACGCCGATGAGTGCAATGGCTGACGACGTTGCCGCGCATGATTGGTCCGCCGCAGGTGCTGGAATTCTGCCTTAAGGCACGAAGATCGATGGCGACGTTGAGATCGCAAGCGTGCATTTGTGCGAGCGACGCCGTGGCGGGTCGACGGCCGGCGAGGCAGATCGGCATTGCGGATTTGTGACATTGGGATCGTGATCACGACGTATCGATGCTGATCGCGGTTTGTGGCGACGCTCGATATCGAGGTGACGAGCCACGCTCGAAAGTCTCGATGATGATCATGCGACCGCCGCAACATGGGCACGGCTGGGTCGGGTTGTCTGTTGGCGCGGCGCTATCGGGGGTGTGCTGCTTCTGCGCCGTTTGTGCAGGTTTGGCCGCAGCGATCAGCTCACGCGCCCGGGCGATGGTCTCGGTCTTGGTGCCGCTGGCCAGCAGACCGTAGTGCCTGATCCGGTGGAACCCGTTTGGCAAGACGTGCATGAGGAAGCGGCGGATGAACTCGCCCGGCTTGAGCGTCATGGTCTTGTAGCGGCCGGTCCCCTCGATCCGGTAGTCCTTGTACCTGAACGTGACGCCGATCGGGTCGGCGGCGATGAGCCGGCTGTTGGAGATCGCGACCCGGTGCGTGTAGCGGGACAGATAGGCCAGCACCTGCTCCCGCCCGGCGAACGGCCGCTTGCTGTAGACGAACCACTTGGTCCGATGCAGCGGCGCGAGATAGGCCTTGAATGCGGCCATGTCGGCGAGGTGGGCGTGGTCGCCGAAGAACTGCAGGCGGCCGGCGTCGTGCGCGGCGAACAGCATCTCCAACATCAGGCGGCGGAACAGCCGCGACAGCACCTTCACCGGCAAGAGGTATTTGGGGCGGCAGCCGATCCAGCGTGTGCCGTCGAGCGATATCCCACCACCCGGCACGATCATGTGCACGTGCGGGTGATGCGTCATCGTGGAGCCCCAGGTGTGGAGCACCGACGTGAAGCCGATCTTGACGCCCAGGCGCTTGGGATCGGCGGCGATCGTCAGCATTGTCTGCGAAGAAGCTTTGAACAAGAGATCGTAGATGACGGCCTTGTTCTGGTAGGCGACGGCCCCGATCCGCACCGGCAACGTGAACACGACGTGGAAGTAAGGAACGGCCAAC
Organism: uncultured Alphaproteobacteria bacterium; assembly: GCA_963833605.1. Classification (GTDB taxonomy): domain Bacteria; phylum Pseudomonadota; class Alphaproteobacteria; order Rhizobiales; family Xanthobacteraceae; genus JAFAXD01. The sequence goes on along the minus strand of CAWHYZ010000020.1, from coordinate 199,305 downwards.
AGTTCGGACGTGCGCTCCTCCATCCATGCGAGCGCCTGCGAGCCTTGGCACTTGGGACAATGCCGGTTGCGACAGCTGTTATAGGCAATGACCATGTGCGAGCAGTCTTGGCAACGCGCAACATGACCGCCGAGAGCCGCTGTGCGGCAGCTCTCGATTGCCGACATCACCTTGAGCTGGCCGAGGCTCACGTGGCCGGCATTGGCTTTGCGCCAAGCTGGTCCATGGCCGCGGAAGATGTCCGCAACCTCCAGAACTGGACGGGCCATCAGCGCCGCGCGTCAAGCGGGCGGCTCGTCCTTCTTGCCTATGAGATGATCGAGCGGGCTGGTGACGTTACGGATCGTATTGGTCGCGACCTGCGTGTAGCGCGCCGTCGTGTCGAGCTTGGTATGTCCGAGCAGCACTTGGATCACCCGAACATCGACATTCTTCTCCAAAAGATGGGTGGCAAAGCTGTGCCGCAGCGTATGCGGAGACACGTGCTTCTCGATCCCGGCCGACTGCGCAGCCGTGTGGCAGGCGCGGGTAAGCTGACGTGTGGTGATCGGCTGGAGCGGATCGCGGCCTGGGAACAACCAGCCCCGCGAGCGGCAAGCCAGCCACCATTCGCGCAACAGGTCGAGCAACCGCGGCGACAGCATCGCGTAGCGGTCCTTGCGGCGCTTGCCCTGCTCGATCCGGATCATCATTCGCGCGCTGTCGATATCACTCACCTTGAGTGCAACGACTTCGGACACCCGCAGACCCGCCCCATAGGCAACGCTCAGCGCCGCCTTGTACTTGACGCCAGGTGCCGCCTCCAACATGCGGGCACTTCCTCCGGGCTCAAGATGACCGGCGCTTTGCGCGGCTCGCGCGCAACCGGCAGATGCCTGACAATCTCAGGACGATCGAGCGTGATGTCGAACAAGAACCGCAGCGCCGAGCCAGTGCCGTTGACGGTTCCCGCGCTCATTCCGCTCGATGCCAGATGCAGCAGGTAGCGTCGGACATCTTCCCGGGTCGCAGTATCGGGCGAGCGCCCCAGATAAGCGGCAAAGTTCTTGACCCGCCGAATGTAATCAGTCTGTGTTTTGGCCACGAAATTGCGGACCGTCATGTCTTCGATCATGCGCCGCCGCAGCGGGCTGATGCACTCATCGGTCATGGGATACTCCTGTCTGAACCGAGGTCGTTGACCCCTCGATCTTCAGACAGGACGGCCAGCCCCGTTACCGTGGACCCTCAGTCCCAGGCCCCACCTTGCGCGCAGCGCTCTACCGCGCGAGCGGTTTCGTTCAATGCCACATCTGAGAACTGCCGGAATGTCTGACTTGCGTCCGTAAGCGCCGCATAGCGGAATGAGTAGTTGCCTAATTTAGTCGATCTCGGCCGCCCGGCGCATGCTCGCGATCATCGAGGACATCAGCAGGTATTCGCGCGCCGATGCCTTGTCTGACGCCGTGCGCCGCAACATATCGAGCGAGCTTTTGCGCGTCTGCGGATTGCGCTCGCTGATGATTTGCTGGTTGCGGTGGGTCTGCTGCTGTACGGCTTCGACTGCCACTGTTCGCCGCTGCCGGTCATAGCGGTCGAGCAACCGGTCATCGCTGCCCGACCAGATCGCCTTGAACTTGTCTGCCAGATTGAACGCGTCCTGAATGCCGCCATTCATGCCCATGCCGCCGAGCGGATTGTTGATGTGCGCAGCATCACCTGCGAGCACGACGCGGCCGTGCCGGAAACTCTTCGCCACCCGCTGATGCACATGATAGATCGAACGGTGTGCGATCCGGTACGGCACCGACCGTGACACCACGCGCTGCAGAACATCCTGCAAAAAGGCGTCGGAGAGCAACTTTTCGCGGTCGGAATTTTCCGGCGCCGGCACCAAAACACGCCAGAGCTCGGGCACGCGCAGCAGCACCAGCCATTCGAGTGGATCGGCAATGTAGTTCACATAGGCGATGTCAGTGAGAGTGCGCTCGAACCGAAAGTCGGTCGAGGCGATGAGAAACAGTTCAGGATAGGTGAAGCCTTCGAACTCGATTCCGAGCGAACGCCTCACTGCGCTGCGGGCACCGTCGGCGGCAATGACATAGCGGCCGGAGACCGATACCGGACCGGATGCGGTGCGCGCCGTTACGGTCACGGTGTCGTCGCCCTGCCGCACGTCGGTGACCTCATGGCCGAAGCGCAGGTCGGCTCCCGGCAGCGCGCCCAGCTCAGCTTCGAGAAAGCGCATGAGCTTCCATTGCTCGCACTGCACGCGATAAGGATGATTGGTATCGCCCGCCAGCAGCGACAGGTCGAAGGTTGCAACCGGCCCGGTCTCCCGATCGCGAAATTGCCACGTCGGCGCTTTCAGCCCGGCCTCGAGCATCCGCGGCACAACGGCAAACTCGTCCAAAAGGTCGAGCGTCGGCGGATGGAATGTGGAGCCCCGTAGCTCCATCGCCGGTTCTGTCTCAGCGGTGAGAAGTACCGTCGGAATTCCGCGCCGGCTGAGCGCGAGGGCGGCGGTCAGACCAACGGGTCCGGCCCCAACGACAATGATGCGATCAGTTTGGCTTGACATCAAAGAGGCCCTTTCAGGGGCCGTCGAGACATAGCAAGATGACCCTGCAATCATATAGCGGCGGCTTGGCCATGAGAGACGTTCTCGGTTGGCGGTGCAAGTTCGGGGTGCTGGGACCCTCGACCAACACGATCGTCCAGCCCGACTTCGACATGATGCGCCCGGTCGGCGTGACCAACCATTATAGCCGCATTTTTACCCCGAACGCCCAAGCCGTGAGCAACGAGACGTTCATGGCCGGCACGCAGCTGATCGGCGAGAACACGCTCGACGCCGTGCGTAGCGTCATGACATGCGCGCCCGACTATCTCGTTATGGGGATGTCCGCAGTCACGTTTTACGGCGGGTCGAAAGGGGCCGATGCATTCCAAGCCAAGGTTGAATCCGCATCCGGCGTCGGCGTCAGCATCGGGTCGCATTCCTGCACAGCGGCGCTGAAGACCTATGGCAACATCAAGCGGATCGCGATCCTTTCGCCTTACTATCCGGTCGCAAACGAGCAGGTCAGGCGCTACTTCACGGACTCAGGGTTCGAGGTCGTCCGCGACGTGTACCTGCAATGCAAGAGCTGGACGGCCATCGCCGAAGTGACAACGGACGTGCTGCGTAAACAGTTGATCCTTCTCGATGGCAACGGCCACGATGTGGATGCGATCGTCCAGGTCGGCACCAATCTCAGCATGGTGCGACTTGCGGCCGCCGCCGAGCTCTGGCTCGGCAAACCAGTGATCGCCATCAATACGGCGACCTATTGGCACGCACTGCGCCAGAACAAGATCATGGACAAGATCGCTGGACTAGGGCGCCTGCTCGAGGAGTTTTGAACCCTGACAGCGGCGCAAACCGCCAGGGATCCGCTAGACGCATTTTCGATCCGAAAGGGGGCCTCGTGAAAATACTCTCCCACACACGGAAGGAGTGTATCGCCTCCTTTTCGGCAGACTGGCTCACCATGCGCGAGCCCTATGACGTGCGCGCGCGCAATCCCGTGGTTCTCAACGCGGTTGTCGGTTCGCTCAATGGCGCTTCTTCGAAGCGTATTGTCGATCTCGCCTCAGGAACCGGCTCGACGTTGCGCGCACTGGCGCCGCGCCTTCCGGCTCATCAGATCTGGCAACTCGTCGACAACGATGTAGGCCTGCTGGCGCGCGCAAGCGCGTCGGTACAGGCCGCCGGCGTCACGGGCGCGGCGAGTGCACTTGATCTCAATCGCGACCTAGAAGCGGTGTTGGATCGCCCGGTCGACCTCATCACCACCTCCGCGTTGCTCGACCTCGTCTCGGAGGCTTGGCTCGAACGCTTGGCACGCCGGCTCGCTGCCCGATCCATCCCGGTCTATGCGGCGCTCAGCTACGATGGACGCATCGTACTCGATCCCGTCGACGACCTCGACGATGCAGTGATCTCCGCCGTTAATACGCATCAACGCACCGACAAGGGTTTTGGGCCTGCGCTCGGGCCGCTCGCCGCAGTTTCCGCAATCAGGCAATTCGAGGCGTTGGATTACTCCGCGGTTCAAGGGACTTCCGACTGGCTCATCGGGCCTGCTGATCGCGAGATTCAAATAGAGATGTTGGCGATCTGGGCACGTGCGGTGCTGGATATCAATGCTCTTTCGCTCGCCGATACAGTTGCATGGCTGACCCGCCGGCGAAATGCCGTTACCGCCGGGCAATCGTCCATTCGTGTCGGTCACACCGATTTTTTTGTAGCGCCGGCCGGCCGCTCAGGCTTGTGGTCGACGGACTGCACCACCCTATCCTGCTGTGAAGAGGGATCGGAGTGATGGGTTCGCTCGGGGACAGACTTATCGGCGAGAGTACAGGCGGACACAAGATTATCGCGATCTTCATTGCAGGCTTCGGTGCAGCAGGGCTCTACCTGGCTCGCCCGGTGTTTGAGCCTGTCGCTTTTGCGCTGTTCACAATCGCCCTTGTCTGGCCCGTGCAAAAGAAACTTCAGGCCAGGGTTCCAACACTCCTTGCAATGATCGTTACGCTCGCCTTGACGATTGTGGTGGTCAGCATCGTCGGTTTCCTGGTCGTATGGGGCGTCGGCCAGGTCGGGCACTGGTTGCTGGCCAATGTGGCGCGATTTCAACGGCTGTATCAACATGTGACCGCCTGGCTCGACGGCCATGGCATATTCGTGACCGGAATCATTGTTGAGCGACTTGACGTCGGGTGGCTGATCGGGTTCTTCAACGGCGTCGCGGCCCGAGCAAATTATCTTATCGGATTTAGCCTGCTGTTATTGATCTTCACGATGCTCGGCCTGCTTGAGGTTCCGCACTTCGCCGAGAAACTCGATGCCATGGCCGTCAATGAGCCCGATCGGCGACCGTCACACATTGCGGCTTTGATAGCTGCGCATTGTTGCTCGGGCTTGTTGATTGGGGGGCCGATCTCCCGTTGCCGCGCGGCATGCCGTCGAACTTGCTCACTTTCACGGCCCTCTCGACGTCGCTTTCGCCGATTCTAGCCGGTGCCGTATTGGCGATCTTGCTTGGCCGCTGGGGGCCCGGTTTGACGCGCGCGGCCGGTCGGAACGTGCTTCTCACGATGGCAGCGCCCGCCCGACGCATGGCCCTTCCCATCGCCGGAATGATCGAGCGGGTCGATGGCACGCTCCGGCAATGGCCGGCAGCAGGGCTCTCCCTCCTTGCGCTGGTGATCCTGTTCGGAGCGGTGCTACTGGCAGCCCGGTGAAGCAAAAGCCGCTGTCACCGCTCGCGCAAGGTTTCCTGCCGATAGCGCAGCAGCGGCGACAAGAGATAGCTCAGGATCATGGCGCGATCCGGTCTTGATCTCCACCGTCACCGCCATGCCGGGTGAAAGGTTGACTATCCGGTCGTCGATCTGCATCTGCGCGCGGTCGAGGGAAATGCTCGCGGCGTAGTTCAGCTCCTGGCCTTTCGGCTCGCTGGTGTCGTTCGGCGTGCCCAGCCCCCGCTCGCTGGAGCGGTCTTGCTGTCGGTCGCGGATGACGGCGTCCTGCGAGATGCTGAGCACCTGGCCGTGCAGGAGGCCGTAGCGGGTGAAATTGAAGGTGTCGACCTTGATCTCGGCGTCTTGTCCAGGGTGGACAAAGCCGATGTCGCGGTTCGACACCATAGCCTCGATTTCAAGCCGGCTGTCGCTTGGCACTACCACCAGCAGGGCCTGCGCAGGCGTGACAACGCCACCGACCGTGTGAACCGCGAGCTGCTGCACCACACCATCTACGGGAGCGGTGAGCAGCTGGAGTTTTGTCCTCTGCTCGGCCTTGATCAGGTCCTGAGCGAGCCCGTTTGCCTTCTGCTCGGCTTTGGCGAGCTCTTCGGAGAGCGCATGGCGATATTCGGCCACTGCCTGGCCGCGCGTCTCGTGAATTGCCGCCACCGCCGCCTCGGCCTCGTGCAGATGGCTCCTCTGAACGCTGAGATCCTCTTGTTGCTCGACCAGCAGCTGGAGAGTTTCGAAATAGGTGAGCTTCGAGCCCAGCTCCCTGTCCATGAGCGTCTTGCGGATGTCGACGCGCTGCTGGACGACCGGAATCATGGTCTCGAGCTTATGGATGGTGGCCGCGGTCGAGGCCTGCTCGGCCTCCTTCTGCGCCTCCTGACGGGCGATTGCGGCAATCTTGGCGCGATGCTCCGTCACCTGGTGCAGCAAAAGCTGGCGCTGGGTGTTGATCAGTGCCGCGTCCGCCCCGGCGGGCGGCGTGAAGTCGGCCACGGGATCCTCCCCGCCGGCGAGCGCCGCGCGCAGCCGCGCGATATTGAGTTGCTCCGCGAGGAGGTCATTGCGCAGGTGATCTCGTTCCGCGGCGTTTACGGTCGGATCGAGCTCGATCAACACGTCGCCGGCCTTCACGGCCTGTCCGTCCTCCACGCGAATCGTAGCGCACCACACCGGTCTCGAACGGCTGGATGACCTTGGTGCGTCCGCTCGGCACGATTTTTCCGCTCGCCGACGCGACGATGTCGATCCTCCCCCACCAGGCCCAAGCCAGGGCGGCGCAGAACAGCAAAATGAGACTGACGCCGATCGCACGGCCAATCGGCGACGGCGGCGTTTCGACGATTTCGAGCGCGGCCGGCAGGAATGCCAGCTCCTCGCGGCGCCTGCCGCGCGCGCGCCCAAACCGGTTGACGCGCCGCGTGGGTTTGGCGAGTACGACGGAACTAGCCGACTTCATGAATGCCTCCCTGCAACCGATGCAACGACGCATAGCGGCCGCCAGTCTTGATCAGTGCGTCATGGGTTCCGTCTTCGACCAGACAGCCGCGCTCGAGCGTGACGAGGCGATCCGTCGCCCGCACGGTCGAGAGTCGATGCGCGATGATCAGAACGGTCCGCCCCTTGGCGATGTCTTTCATATTTTGCTGAATGATGCGCTCGCTCTCATAGTCGAGCGCGCTTGTCGCCTCATCGAAGATCAGAATGCGCGGGTCGGTGATGAGCGCGCGGGCGATGGCGATGCGCTGGCGCTGCCCACCGGAAAGGCTGGAGCCGCGCTCGCCGACGATCGTGTCGTAGCCTTCGGGGAGTTCGAGGATGAATTCATGCGCGCCCGCGAGGCGTGCCGCCGCGATCACGCGCTCCATCGGCATGGCCGGGTCGGCGAGTGCGATATTCTCGCGCACCGAGCAGTTGAACAGCACGTTCTCCTGCAGGACGACGCCGATCTGGCGGCGCAGCCAGGCCGGGTCGGCCACGGCGAGATCCATGCCGTCGACCAAAACACGCCCGCTCTCGGGGACGTAGAGGCGCTGGACGAGCTTCGCGAAAGTGCTCTTGCCCGACCCGGAAGGCCCGACGATTCCGACCATCTGCCCGGCCGGCACTTCGAAGCTGACATCACGCAGGACTTCCTGGCCATCGATGCGATAACGAAACGTGACATGATCGAAGGTGATGTTGCCGCGGATTGTGGGCAGGCGCGCACGCGCCGCCGTGTAGGTCGGCTCGGCGGTGGTGTTGAGGATGTCGCCCAGCCGCGAGATCGACAGGCGCGCCTGGTGAAAGTCCTGCCAGATCTGTGCGAGACGCAGCACCGGCGCGCTCACCCGGCCAGCCAGGATGTTGAAGGCCACGAGTTCGCCGACCGACAGGCCGCCGTCGATGACCAGCTTGGCGCCGAAGTACAGAATTCCGGCGGTGACGATCTTGCTCACGAACTGCACCATCTGGCTCGCGGTATTACCGAGGCTCAGGACCCGGAAGCTCGCGGCCACGTAACCGGCCAGCTGCTCCTCCCAGCGGCGCTGCATCTGCGGCTCGACCGCCATCGCCTTGAGCGTCTCGATCCCGGTCACGCTTTCGACCAGGAAGGCCTGGTTCTCGGCGCCGCGCTGGAACTTCTCGTCCAGCCGCCGCCGGAACAGTGGCGCCGCCCCCGCCGAGATCGCGATGTAGAACGGGAACGAGCCGAGCACGATGAAGGTCAGCAGCGGCGCGTAGAAGAACATCACGGCCAGAAACACAAAGGTGAAGAACAGGTCGATGACCAACGTCAGGGCCGAGCTGGTGAGAAAATTGCGGATATTCTCCAATTCGCGCACCCGCGCCACCGAATCGCCGACGCGACGCGCCTGGAAGTAGGCCATCGGCAATGCCAGCAGGTGGTGAAACAGACGCGCACCCAGTTCGACGTCGATGCGGTTCGTGGTGTGGGCGAACTGATAGGTCCGCAAGATGCCCAGGACTGTCTCGAAGATCGAAATGGCCACCAGACCGACAACCAGCACGTCGAGGGTGCTCAAGGACCGATGGACTAGCACCTTGTCGATGACCACCTGGAAGAATAGCGGCGAAACCAGGGCGAACAGCTGCAGGAAGAACGACGCGACCAACACCTCGCTCAGGAGATGTCGATATTTGTGGATCGCCGCTAGAAACCACGTGATGTCGAATCGGCGCGCAAGGTCCGACATCGGGGCGCGGCGGGTCATCAGGATCAGCCGACCATCCCAGACTACGTTGAGCTCGGCACGCGACATCAAGGCCGGCCGCGGCGCCAGCGGAGATTGAACCAACACCTTGTCCTCGGAGGCCTTGGCGACCACCAGAAACCCGCCGTCCCGCAGGTACGCGATGGCCGGCAAGGGCGTTCTGGCAAGCCGCGACCAGTCGGTCCGGTAGGCCCGCGCCTTGAGCCCGAGGTCCTTGGCGCACCGGAGCATCTCCGGTGCGCCAATCTTGGCAGTTCCGAGCCGATGCCTGATCTGTCCTCGATCAGCCGCAACGCCCTGGAATTGCAGTAACGTCACGAGGGCTTCGAGCCCCGGGTCGACTGGTCGCGCGCGGTCAATTGCGGTGCTCACGTACGCTTCTCCCGGGCCTTAGGCGTGCGGCTGCGCCAGCAACGGCGGCTGGTTCTGCGGCTGCTCGGCAGCCGGCGTCCCGCCGTGGCCATCGCCCGCCGTGACAAAGGTCGAAGCCATCAACTGACCGAGCAGGGCGACATTCGCCGTCGGGCCGCTGCCATTGGCGGCACCAGTCGCGATCGCAGGCGGCTGGATGGCGGCGCCTGGAATGACGGTGTTGTTGCCCGGTCCGCCGTCGAGGACGTCCTACTCCTCCGCCGCCGATCAACACGTCGTCGCCCGCACCGCCGAAAGCTGGTCGTCGCCCGAGCCGCCGATCAGCACGTCGTTGCCGTCGCCGCCATTGGCGGTGAGTCAGCATGCCGGTCAGCCCCGATGCCTGCGATCACGTCATCGCCACCGAGGCCGTTGACGACGATGTGGTCGGTTGTTGCATCGAAGTTGGAGATCGTCACATCGGTGGCCAGGCCCGACACGGTGATCACACCGTTGTTGTTGGTGAGCGTGATCGTGTCGGCGCCGTTGGTGCCGTTGATGATGACCGTGTCCGGTTGACCGTCGCCGCCAGGGCTTCCGGGCACGGCGCCCAGGTCGATCTTGACCTTGCTGGCGTTGGTGCCGGTGAGATCGTTGACCGTGATGGTGTCGGCGCCGCCCAAGGCGTTGAGCTGAATGTCCTCGACACCGTTGAGATCCATGGTGACGGTGCCGACGTTGCGGGCGAGACGCACCCGGCTCCCATTGGCCGAGATGTCGATTTTCTCGTTGATGTTGGCGCCGTTGAACAGGAGGGTGTCGATACCGGCCTGGCCCTCGACCACGTCGCTGCCGTCGCCCGGGTTCCAGACGAACGTGTCGTCGCCCGCGCCAAGAAACGCCACGTCGTTGCCGTGCCCGCCATTGACGAGATCGTCGCCCTGGCTGCCGATCAGCAGGTCGTTGCCGCCGCCCCCGTTGAGGGTGAGGCCGACGGTGCCGGCGGCGAGCCCGGAAGCGTTGATCGTGTCGTTGCCGACGCCGCCGTTGATGGTCAGCGCGTCGGTCGCGTCCGCGTGCACGATGCCGATCGCGGTGGAGCTGCCGGTGATGCCGATGGCGCCGTTGGACGAAGCGACGACGATCGCGTCGTTGCCGGCGGTGGCATTGACAATCACGGTGTCCAACAGGCCGTCACCCAGGCTTCCGCCGACGGTACTTGCGAGATCGACCAGGACGGAGCCGGCAGCCAGGTCGGTACCGGTGAGATCGTTGATCGTGATGGTGTCCTGCCCGCCCAGCGCCCGGACGGTGACGCCCTCGATACCGTTGAGGTCCATGGTGACGCTGCCGACGTCGCGGGAGAGTCTCACGCGGCTGCCGTTGGCCGAGATGTCGATGTTCTCGTTGGCGTTGGCGCCAGCAAAATCGAGCCGATCGGTTCCGGCCCCTCCCTCGACCACATCGCTGCCTTCGCCCGGGCTCCAGAAGAAGGCGTCGTTACCCGCGCCCAGCAAGGCCGTGTCGTTGCCGCGGCCGCCCACGACAATGTCGTTGCCGTCACCGCCCTGCAGCACGTCGTCACCCTGGCTACCGATCAAGATGTCGTCGCCGCTGCCACCGTCGATGGTGAGCCCGATGGTGCCGGCGGCGAGTGCCGCCGCGTTGATGACGTCGTTGCCGGCACCGCCGTTGACGAGCAGCGTGTCGTTGGCCTCCGCCCCCAGGAGGGACACCGCCGCGGCGGTGCCGATGACGCTGACCGCGCCGCTGGACCCGCCGACCAGGACGGTGTCGTTGCCGGCGGTGGCATTGACGGTCACGGTGTCGGCCTGGCCGTCACCCACGCCTGAGCCCGCCACGCCGGCGAGATCAATCTGAACCAGACCGCCGGCAAGGTTGGTGCCGGTGAGATCGTTGACCGTGATGTTGTCGGCGCCGCCCAACGCATTGAACTGGATGCGTTCGACGCCGTTGAGGTCCATGGTGATGTTGGCGACGTTGCGGAAGAAGCGCACCCGGCTGCCATTGGCCGAGATGTCGATGTTCTCGTTGACGTTGGCGCCATTGAACAGGAGCGTGTCGGTGCCGGCCTGGCCCTCGACCGTGTCGCTGCCGTCGCCCGGGTTCCAGACGAACGTGTCGTTGCCGGTGCCGAGCAAGGCCGTGTCGCTGCCGCGGCCGCCGTTGACAAGGTCATCGCCATCGCCGCCGATCAGCATGTCGTTGCCGTCGCCGCCGGTGATCGTGTCGTTGCCGGCACCGCCGTCGAGGGTGAGCTGGATGAGGCCGGCGAGGCCGTTTCCGGCGGTGATGACATCGTCGCCGCCATTGGCGTTGAGGACGAGGTTCTCGGTGGTGCCGATGTCGAGGCTGAACGGCGCCGGGCTGACGCGATCGAAGCGCACCCGCGTCCCGTTGGCCGTGATCGTGAATACTTCCGCCCCGTTGCCGCCGTTGACCTCGGCAGTATCGGTGCCGTCGCCGCCTTCCATCAGGTCGGTGCCCTCGCCCGGGTTCCAGATCATGCGGTCATTGCCGGCGTCACCGAACATCTGGTCATTGCCGGTACCGCCGGTCAGCACGTCGTTGCCGTCGCCGCCGAACAGCAGGTCGTCACCGCCTTTGCCGTTGAGGATGTCGTTTCCGGCTTGGCCGAAGAGCTGATCCGCGCCCGAGCCCCCGGTCAGCACGTCGTTGCCCGCGCCGCCGAACAGATCGGCGGGGGGGAGTGCACCATTGGTTTCGTTGAGCGAGATCGTGTCATCACCGTCCTGACCGAACACCTGGACCAGGCTGGTATTGGCGACGGTGGCTGGGCCGCCGACGATGGATACGGCGCCGCCGTTGACGAGAAGGTTCCCAGCCGCGTCGCGGCTCATCGTGATGGTGTTGTCGAGGCTGTCGCCAAACACTGACAGCAAGTGGGTGCTTGGGGAAAAGCTGGCCGTAATTGCCATCGTCGTCATCCTTTCGAAGATCTGGCCGCGGCGCAGATGCGCGTCGGCTGTGTCTCAGTTCGTTGTTGGGCGCGCGTGGGTACAACGTCACCCCGCTGATTGTTGATCTCGCCTTCGGCAAAATCGACGCGACAGTGGCGGGGGATCGAACGCACCGCGTCCATCGATTGGAGGACGTAGGGCACAACAGTGAATCAACTCGGGGTGACAAAACAGCGGACACCGATCAAGTCGGTGTGAGCAACCCCAATATACAGCGCGGCATTTGTGAGCGAGATTGGTGCATCAAACATTCAAAAATCCGACCAGCGTGCGCACGCGAAGCCAGCGCGCGCGGCGCCCGTCGGATGTACAATCCAAAGCAGGAATTGGGGTCAGTGCACCAGCGGCGTGGAATATCCGGCAACAAGCTTGACGAGATCAGCCTGACGGCCGGTGCCGGTCTTTTCAAACAGCCGGCTGACGTGGGTTTTGATCGTGGTGTCGGCAACGCCAAGGGCAGCCGCAACCTCGGGAACGCCGCCGATCTGGACAATGCCGAACAGAACGCGCAGCTCAGCCTGAGTCAATTTGTAGGTCTTGCCGATGACCTCGGGCGGCAACGGGCATTCCATCGCCGCCTTGCGGACGAACAGGGCGACGGTGGCCGTGTAGGCAACGCCAGCCCGGCGGCGCGCACCGGATGTCAAGGGCAGCACATGCGCGACATAGCGGTCGCCGTTGTGCGCGGTCAGCGGCAGCGCAACGCCCTTGGCGCCAACGTCGGAGTCGCCGTTGCCGGCGGCAGCGACAGCCTCGCGCAGGGCCTGATCGACATGCGCATCCTCCCCGACGAGCCGGCCGCGGGTCGAACGCAGCAAGTCGCCGGCTTCCAGAATCTCGTTCGCGGCGGCGTTGGCATGGACCAACCGACCGCCGGCATCGAGGAGAAACAGGCCGGCGCTCAGACCGTCGAGGACGTTCTGCGAATATCGCCGCTTCGGCTTGCTTGAAATCGATGGTCTTGCCGATGAGGATTGCGCGGCGCACGTGGGGCACAACGAGCGCCATGCGGCGGCGCATCTCGTCGTCGACCATGCCGCTCGCCTCATCACGGGCAACGCTGAGATAGGCACAGCCGCTGGCCGACTTTTCCAGCGTGGCGACCGCGACGTCGACCCAACCTTGCGGCCGAGCCCACTCCTGGTAGAAGCGGCCGCGGCAAAACTCTTCGTAAGGAACGAGCTCGGGAATACTGACGACCTTCCCGACGTTGCTGAATAGCGAGGTCGCAACGGGGCCGAGGTTGGAATAGGTCTGCGTGTAGAGTTGCATGTAGTGGGGATCGCCGCCGGCGTGACAATTGGCGCTGACGCTATTCTTCGCCGCATCCTTCACGAGAAGCCCGCCGACCTGACCGCCCACGAAATCAGCAATCTCCGCGAGAACGTCCGGCCACAGCGTGGGTTCGAGCGCCGCGTCATAGGCGTCCGCAATGATTTGGGTCAGTTCCTGGGGTTCGCACATGGCGTCGCTCACAAAGTCGTGAAGATCGAACGGTCGTCGACCCTCTTCAACGGAGCCAATTACCGTCACCTTGACCTACGCTTGAGATCACCTTCAGGCGCGCTTGAGAAATCGAGCATGGTGAAGCCCGTCACTTGCGACGACGGGAAATCCGTGTACATCAACCGCCACTATATCGGGACCGGTTCGGGCGATCTTGGGCGGGAGCGCAATCAAATTGGTCGAGAGTGCAACAAACAAGCCGGTCGAGCGACAGCAACGGCCCTCCCCCGCGAATGGGCGAGCGGCTATCTGGTCCACCGACGCGACCCCCCAGCGCGAGCGATTTGCGTACTGGCGCGACGTGGTGTGTCGGACGATCTTCAACATGTCGATCGAATCCCCGCCCGAGCGCTTTTCCGCTCGCATGTCCGCGCGCAGCTCCGGCCCGCTCCGTTTTGCAACGTCCACGTCTACCGGAAACTACCAACTCGTCCGGAACCACCGCGACATTGCCAGCGCTTCCCCAGATCACTACTCCATCTTTTTACAGTTGAGCGGGCGGACCGTCGTCCACCAGAACGATCATACAATTGCGATGAATGCCGACGACATCGCGATTTATGATGGACGGCTCCCGATCCACGCCGCGATTTATGACGGGGGCCGGGCCATGGCCGTGATACCGCGCGCGGTGATCGATCGGCGCGCACCCTGGCTGCGCAAGCATCCGGTTCAGAAATTTTCCAAGAATTCACCGTTCGTCGATCTCGCGCGCCGCCATCTGCTGACATTGATCGCCGACGACTTCACATTGAGTGACACCGCGACCAGCGTGCTGACCGAAAATCTGTGCAACCTGTTGGCGCTCGCCAGTGCGACCGACATCGCGCCAAATCGCCTGCAACCGGAATTGCAAGTCGAAGCCTTGCTCGCTTTCTGCCGGCAAAATCTTCACGATCCGGACCTGTCGCCGCAACTCGTGGCGGACCATCTTGGCGTTTCGGTCAGGACCCTGCATTCGCGGTTCAAACAGATCGGCACTACGTTCGGCCGCTGGATGCTCGAACATCGGCTTGAAGCGTGCCGTGCGGCGCTGCGCGACCAGAATCAGCGAGCGTTGAACATTTCCGAAATTGCCTACCGCTGGGGCTTCAACGATCTGTCGCATTTCAACAAGACGTTTCGCATGCGCTTCGACATGGCTCCGAGCGAATGGCGAAACGGTCAGGGCATCGCGGTTTTTCTTGAACCGCCGGCTACTCCGCCATTGCCTCCCCGGAGCCGCCAAACTCAGCCGGGAAATCCTTGAGCTTAGGCAAGCCGTCCCGCATCGGTAGCACCGTCTCGGCATAGTTGACGTGAACGCCGGGGATGAAAGCGAGGGTCGGAATCGTCGCGGCGAACACGTCCACAAGGCCCAGAGGCGGGTGATTGGCCAGCAGGTGCCCGCCGCACTTTGCGCAATATCGACGCTGGCTGAGCTTGGTCTTTTCGAACGTCGCGACACACTCGATCCCCAACGTGATCCGCACCGCCTCCGGCTTCCACAGGCTGAAAGCGTTCACCGGCCCGCCGGACCAGGAACGACAGGAGCGGCAATGACAGTAGCCCATCGCCTCCGGAGACCCGGTGACCTGCAGTTCGACTGCGCCGCAAAAGCAACTTCCAAAATGAGTTACGACTCCTCCTCAATTCTTTCATCCGCTTGCGCGCCGGGCGCCGGCGCTGCGGCTTTACATTGACAAACTCTTCGATGCGCCGCGTCCCCCAATCGGCGGACGCGCTGCTGTCCAGAGGATGAAGCGCGAATTCTGATCAGCGGGACGCCCACGCGTTTCGCCCCGTCCCGCGGGCAAATGCTGTCCCGGACCTGATGGGAACGCCGCGAGCGCAGGCAGGGTAGGTCGTCCGCTTTCGCAAAAGTTCGGCGTGATCTTCCCGCACTACGAGGGATCGACCGCGGCCAGGTTGAGGTGCCCCTCGGGGTCGACACCCGTCCATGATACATAAAGGCGGCCACCGCCGGCCGCGAGAACGGGCGCGTCGCGCGCTTGTTCCGACGACGTAAACTTGTCGTGGAAACTCGCGCCATCATCGCGCGAAAACAGAAAGTTCAAATGTCGGTCACCAGCGCTGGTCCAAGCGACGGCCAACCGGTCGGCGAACGAGGCAAGTGCAGGTCCGGCATCGCTTGTCTCTGCGAGGGTCATCTTGCCGGACAGTCCGGTAATAAGAAGGTGCGAAGCGCGCCCGGGTCGCGCAAGCGACAGGACCGTGACCACTCGGGCAATGTTGAGTTGATGATCGCTTCCGGTCCAGGCGATGAACAGGCGGCTGCGATGCGCAGCGATAACCGGACGCCCGATGGCGGTGTCGACCAACGTGATCTTTCCATGGAATTGTGCGCCGTTATCTTCGGAAATCATGAGGTTGATACGATTGGTGCCGACGTTGGTCCAGCTAATGATGAGCCGGCCGCTGTGTGACGCGAGCGCAGGCGCTTCCGTACTTGTTTCGACGAGCGTCACCTTTGTTTGATCGAAAAGTCGGAGCTGAGGATGTTCCGTGTCCCCCTGACCGATCCCTACGTTTATCGGGCTGACATTAAGTTGGCCGGGGTTACCGGATCCGGTCCAAGCGATGACGACGCCGCCATCGTGGACGGCCAGATAGGGTGGCTTGCGCGTTGTTTCCGAGGATGTGGATTTGCTGATCTGGCCAGCGAATTCATCGACGTGCATCAGATTGATAAACTCGTTGCCAACGCCCGACCACGCCGTGAACAACCACGATTTGTCAAATACCGGATCATGGAAATGCACTAAGGCGGGGCCACTGCGGCTGGTATCGGTCAAGGTCAATCTAGGTCCGAGCTGGGTCATCTGCCTTGTCCTGGTGGAAGCCAAACTGCGGCACCGAATGGTTGGCTTTCGCCGCGCGGCTCAGGATCAGCACTCCACAGATACACCATAAATGCCGAAGTCGTACACGCGCGAGCCCGGCGGCAATGGTCGGCGGCGTGCTTGCGTAAGTGGGCACGATAGCGCGCTAATGTTTTTAAACGGTCGAAATTCGGGCTGATATCAGCGCGCAAACCAGAAAGGCCAGGAGGTAAAATATTCCGACCTCGCCGGGAATCGTTGGGCGCGGGTTCCCGTTCTTGTCGCAGACTTGCGGCCGGCTGCCGCCCGGTGAGCCGACTTGCGCTCCCTGACCCCCGTCCCGGTCTGCGCATCTGTAAATCGGCCGCTGGTCGTTCGACCATGAGCTGCACCTTGCCGACACCCGAGCCCAACTCAGCACTAGCAAGAGCCTCTGGCATCGCCGCGTCGGTTCGCACAGCCAGCATCAGGTTCGAGCTCTGTGCGCGCCAGCGATATCCGATCCCGAAGTCGATGGGCTCGGCGTCGGCGCGATCGAACAATTGCGTCAGTCTGGGTTGATAGCGCCCGGCGAACAGACCGATCGGGCCGGTATAGCGGCCGAAAGGACGCAGCTGCCATTGCCGCTGGTCGAAATAAGCCACCGGAACGCCGGTGTCGTCCTGCAGCATCAACCGACTGTGGCCGAGCAGAAAACTGCGAACGTCGGAGAAGCGGTTGTCATGCATGAGATATGAGGCGCTTTTGACGAGTGCGTCGCCGGTGCCGAGCCGTTCGCAAAAGCGCGCGAACCCGCTGGCCTTGAAGCCGTCATTGGCCACATTGGTGCTGAAGTAGTAGAGCGTATGCAGCTGCCCATCCTCGCCCGCGAACACGATCTTGGCGCCGCGCGCGGCGTGGCCGACGTTCGCAGCGGTATCGCCAACGTCGGGCAGCACCGATCCATCCTCGGCGAGCCTGATCAGAGATACGTCGCGAATGGTTTTGCCGGAACGGGCCAGAAACACGTAGAGGATCGGCAGCGTGCCGCTGACCCGGGTGGCGACGAGCGTTCGGCGCATGTCGATCGTCTGGAAAAAGCTGTATGCCAGGATCGAGTTCAGCGATACCTCAATGTTCCGGAGCGACTGTCTCACCGACTCGCCTGACAACTTCATCAGCTCGGGAATCGAGCCCGCAGGCTCGAGGCCGCTCATCACATAGGTCGACGCGTTTGGAAAGAAGGCGTTTGCGTAGAGAAAGTCGGGCCCGCTGAACATGTAGAACAGGACCGGGCTCGGCGCGGTGAGCTTCGCGCTCGACCATGTGCGAATCCTGCTCAGCTGGCGGCTATCGACCTTCGCGAAGATGGCATTGAAGCGATCGGCATGCTGTTGCCAGGATCGATCCTGAGTGAGGGTGACGAGGGGTGAATCCGCAGACGGCCGCATGCCGGCCAGAAAGCGGGCCGTGTCATTCACACCGACGGATTGTGCATTGGCCACGCCGGAGAGTTGGACCAAGACAAGGCTCGCGGCGAGCGCGGTGGTGCGGAAGATCTGGATCACGACGGGAGGGCGCGCTTTGCGACTGGGGTTCCGGAATGTTCGGCAACACGAACCGTCCCGCGGAGCCCGGCAAATATCGCGCGAACGCAGCAGTGCAGGTTACGCCTCGGCGTGGCCAACGCTCGACAATCAAGGCGCTGCGCCGTCCACGTCAGGTGTTCAGCCGAATCGGATTGTGCCGTTAATGCGATGCTTGTCGGGTGACGTGCGTTTTTCGACGAATGTAACTTTGAAACCACACCCGTTGGTGATCCGGCACAACTGCGCGCGCAATCGCATGGAGAGGCCAGACTGCGGATTGCGGCACAGCTCGCCTAAATCAAGCCCTATAGGCAGGACAAGGTTGCCTTGACCATGCAGGCGACCATTCGCGCGCGAGTTTTCAGAGCGAGGGCTGACGGGATCCATGCCCCAAAAGGCAGCCGCGGGGCGAGGCTCCCGCTATCGGCGCCTTCTCTAGGCACCAGCCCTTGGCTGGTCGCCAAACCCCAGGCGCGCTACTTATGCGATCACGCTGGATTCAAAATCCACTCAGGTCGGTAGATGATATCTTGTGGGAACAACCCTAACGATCCGTTCAGTCAGGGCGGGGAATCCTTGCAGGGGCCAGAACGACGGATCAGCCGATGCAACGGCCAACACGCTCTCAACTGGTGACCCCTCTGAAAACCGCCCAGCACCCCGGCCGACCACTACCGCTCACAATGCTCCCGCGCACCCACGAGGTCATCGCATGAGGCGACGCGCGTTCATTACGGGGCTTGGTGGCGCGGCCTTGGCGAGGGTCGCGTCGATGGACTCCGTACATGCGGAGCAGCCGGGGCGGATCAGGCGGATCGGCGTCCTGACCTGGTGGGGCGAATACGATCCGGAAGGGCAAAACCAGGCCATCGCGCTCTCCCAAGGCCTTGCCAAGTTAGGCTGGACCAGCGGCAGCAACATCAGAATCGTGTATCGCCGCGCCTCCGGCGAGGCCGACCGCATGGACCGGTTCGCCAAGGAGTTGATCGATCAACAGCCCGACCTGATCATCGGTGTCGCGACACCGGCCGTTGCCGCGCTGCTGCGCGCGACGCGTACGATCCCGATCGTGTTCACGGAAGTGTCCGATCCGGTCGGCAGCGGCTTTGTCGAGACGCTGGCACGCCCCGGCGACAATGTGACTGGGTTCGTCGACATCGAAGCGTCGCTTGGCGGCAAATGGGTGGAGTTGCTCAAGGAAATGGTGCCGTCGGTGCGGCGGATCGCACTCGTGTTCAATCCCAGGACCGCGCCTCGCGCCGGAACCTATTATCTGGGGCCGTTCGAGGCCGCGGCCCGAGCGCTTGCCATCGAGCCCGTCGCAACCCCGGTCCACGACCCGTCCGAAATCGCTGCCGCCATGACGATGCTCGCGCGCGAAGGCGACTCCGCCCTGATCCTGACGCCAGATAGTTTCGTGCTGACTTTTCGCGACCTGATCATCGCCCAGGCGGCTCGTAACAACTTGCCGGCCATCTATCCCTATCGCTTCTTTGCGACCAGCGGCGGCCTGATGTCCTACGGGGTCGACCTGGTCGACCAGAACCGGCGGGCGGCGAGCTACATCGACCGCATCTTCAAAGGCGACAAACCGGGCGACCTGCCGGTCCAGCTTCCGACAGAATTCGATCTCGTCATCAATCTCAGAACCGCGAAGGCGCTTGGCATCACCGCGCCGGCGACGTTGCTGGCGAACGCTGACGCGGTGATCGAATGAGGCGCCGGGATTTCATTGCCGGCCTCGGCGGCGCGGCGGCGTGGCCGCTCGCGGTGCGCGCGCAACAGCCCGCGATGCCGGTGATCGGTTTCCTTCACAGTCTCTCATCGAGCTACATCGCGCACTTCGCGCCCGGCTTCCGCCAAGGGCTCCGTGAAACCGGATACGTCGAAGGCCAGAACGTGGCGATCGAGTATCGCGCAGCGGAAGGTCGATATGACCGGCTGTCTGGGCTGGTGGCCGATCTGGTCGACCGCAAGGTCGCTGTACTTGTGGCGGCCGGCGGCAGCGAACCGGCAAGAGTGGCGAAGGCAGCAAGCGCCACGATCCCGATCGTTTTCGTCAGCGCCGCCGATCCGGTTAAGGCCGGCGTCGTCACGAGCTTCAGCCGGCCGGGGGGCAATATCACGGGCGTCAGTCTGCTCGGGTCGGTATTGGAGGCTAAGCGCCTGGAGCTTCTGCACCAGCTCGTTCCCGGCGACGGGTTGATCGGCGCGCTTGTGAACCCGAAGTATCCGGACGCCGATCTCCAGCTGGTCGAACTGCACAATGGTGCAAGCGTGATCAAACGACAGATCGACATCGTGAACGCCAGTACGGATAGCGAAATCGACACGGCCTTCGCGACCATCGCGGCGCACGGAGCCAGCGCACTGCTCGTCGCGCAAGACCCGTTCTTCAATTCGCGACGCGAGCAACTGGTAGCGCTGGCGAACCGCCACAAGCTGCCGGCAATCTACAATCAGCGCGAGTTCGTCGACGTTGGCGGACTTGCCAGCTATGGAACCGATTTCAAGGATGGATATCGCCAGGCCGGGATCCTGGTCGGAAAAATTCTCAGCGGCGCCAATCCAGCCGACCTGCCAGTCATGCAGCCAACGAAGTTCGAGCTGATTATCAACCTGAGAACCGCCAAGACGCTCGGGCTTACCCCCACCCCAGGGGTCCTCGCCATTGCCGACGAGGTGGTCGAGTGAATTCGGGCGATCGGCGGTTCCGGCGGTGGTCTGACCGGGCCGTGAGGTATACCATCTTCGTCTCAGCCGAGGCGCCTGTAGCGGCGGCCTTTGCCGATGCAACCAGTGAGGCTGTAAATCCTGTTTGCCTCATTGCACATAGCGAGGCCAGGCACCTCGGAATGAGGGCTCAATGATGCGAAGTCGACCGAACCGAATGACGGCCATCGGCCACCAAGAAACCCGCGAGCGAATCACGCCGGCCGTGGAGGGCACGGCGCGCGACCCCCGCGTGCAGCCGAGGACCAAGACAGGCGTCGGTCTGCTCTTCAAGTATGTGGCGCTGGTGTTCGCGGTCGTGCTGGTGGCGCTCATCACCAATGGCGTGTTCGAAGTCTGGTTCTCTTATCAGGAATACAAATCCTCGCTGATCCGCATTCAGCGCGAACAGGCTGAAGCCGCGGCGGCCAAGATCGGCCAGTTCGTCCGCGAGATCGAAGCCCAGGTCGGCTGGACCACACAGCTGCCGTGGTCGGCCGGCACGCTGGAGCAGCGGCGCTTCGATGGGCTGCGGCTCTTGCGCCAAGTGCCGGCCATCACCGAGCTCTCCCAGCTCGACGCCACCGGCCACGAGCAGTTGCGCGTGTCGCGTCTCGCCATGGACGTTGTGGGCAGCCAGACCGATTATTCGAAAGATCCGAAATTTACCGAGGCCGTCGCCCATAAGGTCTACTACGGCCCAGTCTATTTCCGGCGTGAGTCGGAACCCTACATGACGCTTGCGCTCGCCGGCACGCGGCGGGATGCAGGCGTGAGCGTCGCTGAGGTCAACCTCAAGCTGATCTGGGATGTGGTCTCACAGATCAAGGTCGGCGTGCACGGACACGCCTATGTGATCGACGGGCAGGGACGGCTGATCGCGCATCCGGACATCAGCCTGGTGTTGCGCAACACCGACCTGTCGGGGCTCGCGCAGGTGCAGGCGGCGCGCGCGCATCTCACCGGGAGCCCAACCCAGCAGGTGCAGGAGGCGGACGACTTCCAGACCCGCCGCGTGCTCACCGCCTACGCTCCGGTCGCACCGCTCGGCTGGATCATGTTTGTCGAGCTTCCAGTCGAGGAAGCCTATGCGCCGCTCTATGCCACCATAGAGCGCTCCGGCCTGCTTTTGCTCGCAGGCCTGCTGCTCGCGCTGATCGCCGGCTTCTTTCTGGTCCGCAGGATGGTGGTTCCGATCCAGGCGCTGCGCTTGGGAGCGGCGCGCATCGGCTCGGGCGATCTGGCCCAACGCATCTCGATCAAGACCGGCGACGAGCTCGAGGGGTTGGCGGACCAGTTCAACGACATGGCCGGGCGGCTGCAGGAGTCGTATGCCGACCTCGAAAAGAAGGTCGAGATTCGTACGCAGGAATTGGCACAGTCGGTGCGCGAGCTGCGTGCGCTCGGCGAGGTCAGCCAGGCCGTCAATTCCACGCTCGATCTGGAAACCGTGCTTAACACCATTGTGACAACGGCAACGCAGATCGCCGGCACCGAGGCGGGCGCGATCTACGTCTACGACGAAGCGAGTCGTGAATTCCGGCTGCGCGCCACCTACGGAATGAGCGACGATCTGATTGCGGCAATCAAAGACCAGCACGTGGACATCTCCGATGCAGTCGATGAACAGACGGAGGGGCACGTCCCCGTGCAGATCGCCGACCTGCGCGACGCGCCGCACTCACGCGTCAACGAAATCATGATGGAAGCTGGCTACCGGGCACGGCTGCTGGTTCCGCTGGTCGCGCCTGACGGTGTGGTCGGGGCGCTGGTCGTGCGTCGCCGGCAACCCGGCGAGTTTTCCAAGAATACCGTCGATCTGATGCAGACGTTCGGCGCGCAATCGGTGCTCGCGATCCAGAACGCGCGCCTGTTCAGCGAGATCGGCGAAAAGGGCCGTCAGCTCGAAGTCGCGAGCCAGCACAAGTCGCAATTCCTGGCTAACATGAGCCACGAGTTGCGCACGCCGCTCAACGCTATCCTTGGCTACACTGAACTGATCCTCGACAATATCTACGGTGAGGTTCCAGATAAGGCGCGCGCCACGCTCGATCGCATCCAGAGCAACGGCAAGCATCTCCTTGGACTCATCAATGACGTGCTCGATTTGTCGAAGATCGAAGCCGGTCAACTCACGCTGTCGCTGACGGATTATTCGATCAAGGACGTGGTACACAACGTTTACGGCGCGGTCGAATCACTAGCGACCTCCAAGCACTTGGCGCTCAAGGTCGAACTGCCGAAGGACCTGCCGCAAGCACACGGCGACGAGCGCCGGCTCACGCAAGTTCTGCTCAACCTCGTCGGCAATGCGATCAAGTTCACCGATACCGGCGAGGTGTCGATCAAGACGACGGCTGCTAATGGAACCCTCACCGTCGCGGTGCACGACACCGGCCCGGGAATCGCCGAAAAGGACCAGGGCAAGATCTTCGAGGAGTTCCAACAGGCGGACGCCTCGACCACCAAGCAGAAGGGCGGCACCGGGCTCGGGCTTGCCATCGCCAAGCGCATCATCGAGATGCATGGCGGTCGCTTGTGGGTCGAATCGGAGCTGGGGCACGGTTCGACTTTCTCGTTCAGCGTGCCGGTCCACGTCGAACGACAGGCAGAACACTGATGAGCAGATGCATCCTGGTGGTCGAGGACCAGATGGACAACCGGCAGATCCTGCGCGATCTTCTGGGCAATGCCGGCTTCCAGCTGGTCGAGGCGGAGAATGGTGAGGAGGCGCTCGCCGCCGTCGCCAAGCGGCGCCCTGACCTGATTCTGATGGACATTCAGCTGCCGGTCATGGACGGCTACGAGGCGACACGCCGACTCAAGGCCGATCCTGCCACCAAGTCGATTCCGATCATCGTGGTCACGTCCTATGCGCTATCGGGCGACGAGGGCAAAGCGCGCGAAGCCGGCTGCGACGCTTACGTGACCAAGCCGTACAGCCCGCGCCAGTTGCTGGCAAAAGTGCGGGAGTTTTTGCCATAACCTCATCATTCGCCAAAACGGCCGGGACGAGACTGGCCATGACGCGGAGAGTTTTGAACGCTTTGGCTCGCTAGTCATGCATAACCCGCCCCGCATCCTGATCGTCGACGACAACGAGACCAACCGCGACATTCTTGTGACGCGTCTCGGCACCCACGGCTACGACTTGGTGCAGGCTGCAGATGGTGAGGAAGCAATCGAGGTCGCGAAGACGTCGCTTCCCGATCTGATCCTGCTCGACGTGATGATGCCCAAGCTCGACGGCATCGAGGCAACGAAGCGGCTCAAGGCCGACGCCAGTCTGCCGTTCATGCCGATCATCCTGGTCACCGCCAAGGCCGACAGCAAGGACGTGGTGGCTGGGCTCGATGCCGGCGCCGACGAATATCTGACCAAGCCAGTGGACCAGAACGTCGCTCGTTGCACGTGTAAAATCGATGCTGCGAGTGAAGGAACTCCACGACAAGGTCGCCGCCCAGGCCACCGATCTCGCGACCTGGAACAAGACGCTGGAGCAGCGCGTCGCCGATCAACTGACGCAGATTGAACGGGTCAGCCGACTCAAACGCTTCCTGGCGCCACAGATCGCCGAACTCGTTCTCAACGAAGGCGATGAGCGGGTGCTTGAAGTCACCGTCGCGACGTCACCGTGGTGTTCTGCGACCTGCGTGGCTTCACGGCATTCGCCGAAACCGCCGAGCCCGAGGAAGTCATGGCCGTGCTGCGCGACTATCACGCGCAACTCGGCGCGCTCATCCATAAATACGAGGGGACGCTGGAGCGCTTCCTCGGCGACGGCCTCATGGTCCTGTTCAATGATCCGCTGCGCTGCCCGGACCCATCGCTGCGCGCGGTGCGGATGGCGGTCGAGATGCGCACGGCCGTTGCCGAGCTCGCCGCCGGCTGGCACAAACACGGCCACGACCTCGGTTTCGGCATGGGAATAGCGCACGGCTACGCTACCCTGGGCCGGATCGGCTTCGAGGGCCGCTTCGATTATTCGGCGATCGGCACGGTCGTGAACCTCGCCGCACGGCTGTGCTCCCAGGCACAGGCCGGACAGATCTTGATCGACCCTAAGGTGTATGCGGCGGTCGACGCGCTGGCTGACGTCGAGCCAGCCGGCGAGCTCGTGCTTAAGGGGCTGAGCCGCGCCATCAAGGCGTTCAATATCAACGCGTTGCGGGCGGCCTGATATCGGGTTGCCCGATCGGACTCCCCAACACCCTACCTTCGGCTAGTGCATTTTTGATCCAGCGCAATGTCGGCATTGCGCATCGCGGTGATCTTCGTCCCGACCATACCGAAGGAGGAAGGGATGACACCGCAAGCCAGGCAATACCCTGTGGTCGATGCGGTCATCGACATGTTCGCCAAATGGCTGAAACACCGGCGTGACATCGCCAAATCGTGCAGCTGCGATTCGGCGGAATATGAACGTATCGCCCATGACTTAAACATTTCCACCGGCGAGTTGAACGATCTGGTTCGCCGCGGCCCGCATGCGGCCGACGCATTGCCGGAAATGATGACCGCCCTTGGCATCGACCCGAAGGCGGTCGCCAGAGTGGAACCGATGGTCATGCGCGACCTGGAGCGTGTTTGTTCGGTGTGCGCACACAAACGGGAGTGCGCGCATGAGCTGACGGCCGGTACAGCCGCCGAGCATTACGATGAGTTCTGCCCCAACGCATCGACGCTCAAGACATTTGCCGTGAAGCCTCACTGATCCTTGCTAATCAGTCAGGAACTGAGCCCCAATGGCCGACGCAGCGGTCGAGCACCGGTGGATGCGCCGGAGGAGAGCGATAAAAGCGGCCTTCGCCAGGGTCCGTTTAGCGCGCTTTGTCGTGCTCTCGCCGCCCCTCCTGCGAGCCATCCCCGCCAATTGAATCAAGCTCAACGCCCGCGCCGGCGCAGCCGGGCGTGGGTGGATCAACGTTGCGCGCGATGAGAGCCGAAGCGACCATGCTTGCTCGACCGGACGTGACCCCCGCCGACCAGCGCACCGCGCTGTGGATGTCGACCGTCGCATTCACGATCTGCTTTGCGGTGTGGACGATCTTCGCGATCATCGGCATCCGTATCAAGCAAGAGCTCGGTCTCAACGAAACCCAGTTCGGCCTGCTGGTAGGAACGCCGATCCTCACCGGCTCGCTGATCCGCCTCTTGCTCGGGATCTGGACCGACCAGTATGGCGGTCGCATCGTCTATGTGCTGGTCATGCTCTCGGCGGCGGTCGCGACCTTCCTGCTCTCCTACGCCCACACCTATCCGCAGGTGCTCCTCGCGGCGCTGGGCGTGGGCATCGCTGGCGGCTCGTTCGCGGTCGGCGTCGCCTACGTGTCGCGCTGGTACCCGACCGAAAAGCAGGGCACGGCGCTCGGCATTTTCGGCGCCGGTAACGTCGGCGCTGCGGTGACAAAGTTTCTGGCCCCATTCGTGCTCGTTGCCTATGGCTGGCAAGTCACCGCCCAGGTGTGGGCGGCAGGTATCGCGATCATGGCGGTCGTTTATTGGTTCACGACCAACGATGATCCGGTGCTGCGCGAACGGCGGACGCGGCATGAGCAGCCCGTCAGTATCTGGCGCGAGCTCGAGCCCCTCAAGAATGTTCAGGTCTGGCGCTTCTCGCTCTACTATTTCTTCGTGTTCGGCGCCTTCGTTGCGCTTGCGCTATGGCTGCCGCAATACCTGATCAACGTGTATGGCTTGGACATCACGCGCGCCGGCATGATCGCAGCGTTCTTTTCGATTCCCGCCAGCATCTTTCGTGCCTACGGCGGCCACCTCTCCGATCGCTATGGCGCCCGCCGGGTAATGTACTGGACCTTCCTGGTCGCCGTCGTGTGCACGTTCGTGCTCTCCTATCCGCCGACCGACTACGTGGTCTATACGGTGAACGGGCCGCGGGCCTTCCATCTCGAGATGGGCGTCGTTCCGTTTACAGTCACGGTGTTCGTGCTCGGTTTCTTCATGGCGCTGGGCAAGGCCGCGGTCTACAAGCACATCCCGGTCTACTACCCGAAAAACGTCGGATCGGTGGGCGGTCTCGTCGGCATGATCGGCGGGCTCGGCGGTTTTGTGCTGCCGATCGCTTTCGGTGCGCTGCTTGATCTCACCGGGCTGTGGACAAGCTGCTTCATGCTGCTGTTCGTGCTGGTGACCGGCGCGCTGATCTGGATGCACGTCGCCATCCGGCAGATGGAACGCGGCGCCGTCGGCGAAGCGCTGCGCCGGCTGCCCGAGCTCCCGGAAATGGAGGAAATCCACAAGCCCGAGCACGTCGGCGCGCTGTCGGGAAAAGTGCTGGAGGACTGGCGCCCGGAAGACGCCGAGTTCTGGAACCAGAGCGGGCGCGCCATCGCTCGACGCAATCTCTGGTTATCGATTCCGGCCCTGCTGTTGTCGTTCGCGGTGTGGCAAGTCTGGTCGGTTGTGGTCGCGAAACTGCCGACGGTCGGCTTTTCATTCACCACCGAGCAATTGTTCTGGTTGGCGGCGTTGCCCGGCATTTCGGGCGCGGTGCTGCGCATTTTCTATTCCTTCATGGTGCCGATCTTCGGCGGTCGTTTGTGGACCACAGTTGCGACTTGGTCGTTGATGATTCCGGCAGTCGGCATCGGCTATGCGGTGCAGCAGCCGGCGACGCCCTACATTATTTTTCTGATTCTGGCCCTGTTGTGCGGGCTCGGCGGCGGCAACTTCGCCTCGTCGATGGCGAACATCTCGTTCTTTTTCCCCAAGGCGGAGAAGGGCAATGCGCTCGCGCTTAACGCCGGCCTTGGTAACCTTGGGGTTAGCGTCGCGCAGTTTGTGGTGCCGATCGCGATCACCGCCGGTGTGTTCGGCTGGTTCGGCGGCGATCCGGTCATGGTCAAATCCGGCAGCCAGCAGATCCCGCTGTGGCTGCAGAACGCTGGCTTCATTTGGGTCCCGTTCATCGTTGCCAGCGCGTTCGCGTGCTGGTTCGGCATGAACGATATCGCGTCCGCCAAGGCGTCGTTCGCCGAGCAGGCCGTGATCTTCGAACGTAAGCACAACTGGATCATGTGCTGGCTCTATACCGGCACCTTCGGCTCGTTCATCGGTTACTCGGCCGGCTTCCCGCTGCTGGCCAAGATCGAGTTCCCGGCGGTCGACGCCCTCCCCTTCGTGTTCCTGGGCCCCCTGGTCGGGGCGCTCTCGCGCTCAGCGACCGGCTGGGTCGCCGACCGCTACGGCGGCGGCCGCGTCACCTTCTGGGTGTTCGTGCTCATGATGGTTGGCGTTGTCGGCGTGCTCTACTTCCTCGGCATCAAGGATCAGCCCGACGCATTCTGGGGATTCTTCGCCATGTTCCTGGTGCTGTTCTTCGCAACCGGTGTCGGCAACGCGTCGACCTTCCAGATGATCCCCAACATCATGCGCAAGGAGATGGAACGGCTGATGCCCGGGGCGGAGGCGACGGCGCGCGTGCGCCAGGCGGAAAAGGAATCCGCCGCCATCACCGGATTCACATCGGCGATCGCCGCGTTCGGCGCGTTCTTCATTCCCAAGGCCTACGGCACCTCGCTCGGGTTGACCGGCGGCGTGGAGACTGCGCT
Organism: uncultured Alphaproteobacteria bacterium; assembly: GCA_963833605.1. Taxonomy (GTDB): domain Bacteria; phylum Pseudomonadota; class Alphaproteobacteria; order Rhizobiales; family Xanthobacteraceae; genus JAFAXD01. The sequence continues at coordinate 171,278 of CAWHYZ010000020.1, read as the reverse complement.
GTGGGGCTTCTTCGCCTTCTACGTGAGCTGCGTGCTCATTACCTGGTTCTACTACACGCGCCGCGGCGGCCTGCTGCACGACATCGAACGTGGACGCCCTGCGCCATCTGTGCTCGCGCCGACGCCGACGCCTGCCGAGTGAAGGATCGCAACTATGAGCCACTTTCTCGATCGCCTTACCTTCTTCAAGCGCGTCGTCGACGCCGACCAGCATGGCGTCGTCACCAACGAGGACCGGCGCTGGGAAGACGGCTATCGCAAGCGCTGGCAGCACGACAAGATCGTGCGTTCGACCCACGGAGCGAACTGCACCGGCTCTTGCTCCTGGAAGATCTATGTCAAGGGCGGCATCGTCACCTGGGAAACCCAGCAGACCGACTATCCGCGCACGCGCCCCGACCTGCCCAATCACGAGCCGCGCGGCTGCTCCCGCGGCGCCAGCTATTCCTGGTACCTTTATTCTGGAAACCGCGTGAAATATCCGTTGGTGCGCGCACGCCTGCTGCGGCTCTGGCGCGAGGCCAGAGCGTTGCGTTCACCGGTCGCGGCCTGGGCGTCAATCGTTGAAGATCCGGTCAGGCGTGCCGCCTACACAAAGAAACGCGGTCTCGGCGGCTTCGTGCGCGCGGCCTGGGACGAGGTCACCGAGATCATCGCCGCCGCCAATGCCTACACGGCCAAGACCTACGGGCCCGATCGCGTGATCGGTTTCTCGCCGATCCCGGCAATGTCGATGGTGAGCTACGCGGCGGGCGCGCGCTACCTGTCGCTCCTGGGTGGCGTGTGCATGTCGTTCTACGACTGGTACTGCGACCTGCCACCGTCCTCGCCACAGACGTGGGGTGAACAGACCGACGTCCCGGAATCGGCCGACTGGTATAATTCGGGCTTCCTGATCCTGTGGGGCTCCAACGTTCCGCAGACGCGCACACCCGACGCCCACTTCTATACCGAGGCGCGCTATCGCGGCGCCAAGAGTGTCGTTATCTGCCCGGATTATTCGGAGGCCTCAAAATTCGCCGATCTCTGGATCTCGGTGAAGCAGGGCACCGACGCTGCCCTGGCCATGGCGATGGGTCACGTGATCCTGCGCGAGTTCCACGTCGACCGCCAGGCAGCTTACTTTGCGGATTACGCGCGCCAGTACACGGATATGCCGATGTTGGTGCGGCTGGTGAAATCGGAAGGGCGGCTCGTGCCGGAGCGGTTCGTGCGCACCTCCGATTTCGCCGGCGACCTTGGCGAGACCAACAACCCGGACTGGAAGACCGTCGCGCTCGACGAGACTACCGGCGCGGTCGTCGTGCCGCGCGGTTCGGTGGGTTTTCGCTGGGGCGAGAAGGGCAAATGGAATCTCGAGGAGAAGGACAGCGCGGGCGGCACTACGAAGTTGCGGCTTTCGCTCGCCGACGTGCGGGATGAGCTTGCCGACGTCGCGTTCCCGTACTTCGGCAATCGCGAGCACGATCACTTCACCGGCACCGACCATCCCAGTGTTTTGGTCCGCAAGGTCCCGGCCAAACGGGTCGCGCTCAAGGACGGCGAAGCGCTGGTCGCATCCGTCTACGACCTGTTCATCGCCAACTACGGCCTCGATCGCGGTTTCGGCGGCGAGCACGTCGCAAAATCCTATGACGACAATGAACCCTACACCCCGGCCTGGGCGGAGCAGATCACCGGCGTGCCACGCGACCAGATCATCACCGTCGCGCGCGAATTCGCGCGCAACGCGGAGAAAACCGGGGGCCGCTCGATGGTGATCATCGGCGCGGCGATGAATTACTGGTTCCACTGCGACATGAACTACCGCGGCGTCATCAACATGCTGGTGATGTGCGGCTGCGTCGGCCAGTCGGGCGGTGGCTGGTCGCATTACGTCGGGCAGGAAAAGTTGCGCCCGCAATCGGGGTGGCTTCCTTTGGCGTTCGCGCTTGATTGGGGGCGGCCGCCGCGCCAGCAGAACTCGACCTCGTACTGGTACGCCCACACCGACCAATGGCGCTACGAGACGCTCGACGTGCGCGAAATCCTGTCTCCGACCGCGCCCGGTGGCCCATGGGACGGTGCGCTGATCGACTACAACGTACGGGCCGAGCGCATGGGCTGGCTACCCTCGGCGCCGCAATTTGAGACGAATTCACTCAGCGTTGCGGGAAAGGCCGCCGCCAAGGGCCAGGACCCCAAGGCCTACGTCGCGGCCGCACTCAAATCCGGCGAGCTCAAGCTTTCCTGCGAGGATCCTGACAAACCGGTCAACTGGCCGCGCAACCTTTTCGTCTGGCGATCCAACTTGCTCGGCTCGTCCGGCAAGGGGCACGAATATTTCCTCAAGCACCTCCTCGGAACCACCCACGGCGTGATGGGCAAGGATCTGGGCGAGAGCGGTCGGCGCAAGCCCCAGGAGGTTGCCTGGCACGACGAGGCGCCGGAAGGAAAACTTGATCTGCTGGTGACCCTCGATTTTCGCATGTCGACCACGTGCGTCTATTCCGACATCGTGCTGCCGACCGCGACCTGGTACGAGAAGAACGACCTCAACACGTCCGACATGCATCCCTTCATCCACCCGCTGACGGCGGCGGTGGATCCGGTCTGGGAGTGCAAGAGCGACTGGGACATCTACAAGGCGATCGCCAAAGCGTTTTCCCAGATCGCCCCGGAAGTGCTAGGCGTCGAGCAGGATGTCGTGCTGACCCCGATCATGCACGACACGCCGGGCGAAATCGCCCAGGCTCTCGACGTTAAGGATTGGAAGAAGGGCGAGATCGAGCCGATCCCTGGCAAGACCATGCCGCAGGTTACTGTCGTCGAACGCGACTATCCGAATCTCTACCGGCGCTTCACGTCGCTCGGTCCGCTCATGTCGAAGCTCGGCAACGGCGGCAAAGGCATGAGCTGGAACACGGAGCACGAGGTCGAGTTTCTGAAGAAACTTAATGGGGTCGTTACCGAAGCAGGAGTGGCCAACGGGCTACCCAGGATCGAAACCGATATCGATGCAGCCGAAGTTCTGCTGACCTTGGCGCCGGAGACCAACGGCGAGGTTGCGGTAAAAGCCTGGCAATCGCTCGGCACCTTCACCGGGCGCGATCACATTCACTTGGCGGTTCCAAAGGAGGACGAGAAGATCCGCTTTCGCGACGTCGTCGCGCAGCCACGTAAGATCATCTCATCGCCGATCTGGTCAGGACTTGAGTCGGATAAGGTCTGCTACAACGCCAGCTATACCAACGTGCACGAGCTAATCCCATGGCGAACCCTGAGCGGTCGCCAGCAGCTCTATCAGGATCACCTTTGGATGCGGGCGTTCGGTGAAGCGCTGTGCGTCTATCGCCCGCCGATCGACACTAAGAGCGTGAAACCCGTCCTCGACCGCCGGCCCAACGGCAACCCGCCGATCGTGCTCAATTTCATCACCCCGCATCAGAAGTGGGGCATCCACTCCACCTACACCGACAACCTGCTGATGCTGACGCTCTCCCGCGGCGGACCGATCGTGTGGATCAGCGAGGTCGACGCCGGCAAGGCCGGCATCGCCGACAACGATTGGATCGAGGCCTTCAACTCCAACGGAGCGCTAGTTGCGCGCGCCGTTGTGTCGCAACGGGTGAAGCCAGGGATGTGCCTCATGTATCACGCGCAAGAGAAGATCGTGAACGTGCCGGGTTCCGAGCAGACCGGGCAGCGCGGCGGCATTCATAACTCGGTCACCCGCACCGTGCTCAAGCCGACCCACATGATCGGCGGCTACGCCCAGCAATCCTACGGTTTCAACTACCACGGAACGATCGGCACCAATCGCGACGAGTTCGTCGTCGTGCGCAAGATGGCGAAGGTTGATTGGCTCGACCAGCCGAATGCCGAGCAACCGCCCGCTGCTCCCCTTTTGGAGGCCGCAGAATGAAGATCCGCGCTCAAATCGCGATGGTGCTCAACCTCGATAAATGCATCGGGTGCCATACCTGCTCGGTGACCTGCAAGAACGTATGGACCAACCGCGAAGGCATGGAATACGCTTGGTTCAATAACGTCGAGACCAAACCTGGCATCGGCTATCCGAAGGACTGGGAAAACCAGGACCGCTGGAACGGCGGCTGGCGGCGCAAGCGGAACGGCAAGATCGAGCCGAAAATCGGCTCCAAGTGGCGGGTGCTGGCGAAGATCTTCGCCAATCCGGATCTGCCCGAGATCGACGATTACTACGAGCCATTTACGTTCGACTACGAGCACCTGCAGCAGGCGCCCGAGTTGGCGGCCTTCCCGACCGCGCGACCGCGCTCCCTCATCACCGGCGAGCGCATGGACAAGATCGCATGGGGTCCGAATTGGGAGGAAATTCTGGGCGGTGAGTTTTCTAAGCGCTCGCAAGATGCGAATTTCGAGGGCGTGCAGAAGGACATCTACGGACAATTCGAAAACACCTTCATGATGTATCTGCCGCGACTCTGCGAGCATTGCCTCAATCCGGCCTGCGTCGCCGCCTGCCCGTCGGGAGCGATCTACAAACGCGAAGAGGACGGCATCGTCCTGATCGATCAGGACAAATGTCGCGGCTGGCGGATGTGCGTGTCGGGCTGTCCTTACAAGAAGATCTACTACAACTGGTCGAGCGGCAAGTCTGAGAAGTGTATCTTCTGCTATCCGCGGATCGAGGCCGGCCAGCCGACCGTGTGCTCGGAGACCTGCGTCGGCCGCATTCGTTACCTCGGGGTTGTCCTCTACGACGCCGACCGAATCGAAGACGCCGCATCGACGCCCGACGAGCAGGACCTGTACGAGGCTCAGCTCCGGATCTTTCTCGATCCCAACAATCCGGCCGTGATCACACAGGCGCGTGCCGACGGCGTTGCCGAGAATTGGCTTGAGGCGGCCCGGCATTCTCCGATCTGGAAGATGGCAATGGACTGGAAGGTCGCATTCCCGCTCCACCCCGAATATCGCACATTGCCGATGGTTTGGTACGTGCCGCCGTTGTCGCCGATTCAGTCGGCGGCCGAAGCCGGCAAGATTGGCATTGATGGCGAGATGCCGGATGTGCGCAGCCTGCGGATTCCACTGAAGTATCTCGCCAACCTGCTGACTGCCGGCAAAGAGGCACCTGTTGCCCAGGGTCTCGAGCGCATGCTCGCGATGCGGGCCTATATGCGCGCCAAGACGGTCGACGGCGTAATCGACGAGAGCATCGCCAGGCGGGTCGGCCTCACAGGCCAGGCGATCGAGCAGATGTACCAACTTATGGCGATCGCCAATTACGAGGACCGTTTCGTGATTCCGACCGCGCACCGGGAGATCGACGAGGACGCCTATGACCTGCGTGGATCATGCGGGTTCTCGTTCGGAAACGGATGTTCGGGCGGGACGTCGGAAGCCAACTTGTTTGGCACGCCCAAACGCGCCAAGACGCCGATGGAGGTGATGTGATGGCCAAGACCTTCAAGGCCTTGTCCGCGTTGCTCAGCTATCCAACGGCCGAGCTGCAGGCGGCGGTGGCCGACCTGGGTGGCGTGATCGAGCACGAGGGCCTGGTACCGCCGACTGCACGGCGCCAGCTCGCGCTCTTGATGGAGGACATCGCCACCGGCGACCTCATGGATTTGCAGGAGCGCTATGTATTGCTGTTCGATCGCACGCGCTCGCTCTCGCTGCATCTGTTCGAGCACGTACACGGCGAAAGCCGCGACCGCGGTCAAGCCATGATCGACCTGAAGGCGCTCTATGAGAAGAATGGGCTGTTCATCGGGAGTTCGGAGCTTCCCGATTTTCTCCCGTTGTTCCTCGAGTTCCTTTCAACCCGACCGGCTGCCGAGGCGTGCGAGACCCTTGCGCAACCTGCGCACATCTTGGCTGCACTTGCCGAACGTCTGCGCAAGCGGCGTTCGTTCTACGAGGCGGTCTTTCGTGCGCTCACCGCACTCGCGGCCGTAAAGCCGAAAAGCGAAGAGGTCCTGGGTCTTCTCGCGGAAGCCGATCCCGATCCGACCGATCTCGCAGCGCTCGACGCAGCGTGGGAGGACGAACCAGTAACATTCGGACCCGGCGCCGCGAGTTGCAAGGATGGGTTGGTTGCCCGCCTGCGCGCGGCCAAGCGGCCCGCGCCTACGGCCTGAGGAGAACAACGCCGTGCGAGACGCTCTCAACCACATCGTGTTCGGCTGGTACCCGTATTTTTGCATCACGGTCTTCCTGCTTGGCAGCCTGGTGCGTTTCGATCGCGAGCAATACACGTGGAGGAGCGGGTCGAGCCAACTCTTGCGCCGCCGCCAGCTGACGTGGGGCTCCAATCTGTTTCATGTCGGCATTCTGATCATCTTCCTCGGCCATCTTGTCGGCTTGCTGACGCCGATCTGGGTGTTCGACCTGATCGGGATATCGCACGGTTTCAAGCAGATGATGGCGATCGTGGTGGGCGGGGTTGCGGGCATCGCCTGTTTCATCGGCATCACGCTGCTGGTGCATCGCCGCTTGTTCGATTCCCGAATCCGCAAGACGTCCTCGTTCGGCGACGTCGCCATCTTGCTGCTGCTCTACCTGCAGCTCACTCTCGGCCTCGCCACCATCCCGGTGTCGCTCAATCATCTTGACGGCCACGAGATGGTGAAGTTCATGGATTGGGCGCAGGGCATACTGACCCTGCAGCCCGGGGTATCCAGTCTGGTTGCCGATGCCAGTCCGATCTTCAAGCTGCATCTCTTCATCGGCATGACGATTTTCCTCGTATTCCCGTTCACGCGGCTGGTGCACGTGTGGAGCGCACCGGTCTGGTATCTCGGCCGCCGCGGTTACCAGGTGGTGCGAACGAGACATGCGGCAGCTCGTGCACGTGTCACCCTTCGGCCGGCGTCAGGCGCGCGGATATTACAGACTGGACGGCCGGCATCCACTGCGGCGGAGCGAACAACATGAGTTGCGCCATCAATCGGGCCATCCTGCCGACGGGTACCGGCGTGCAGGTCAACGGAGTGGCAATCCGGCGCGACCTGATCGCCCGCGAGGTTCAGCACCATCCATCCAAGACGCCGGCGGACGGCTGGTCGGCGGCCGCACGGGCCCTGGTGGTGCGCGAACTGTTGCTGCAGGAGGCGCAACGCATGGGCGTCGTCGGGAAGCCCGCAACCGATAGCGACGGCTCGCGCGAGAGTGACGACGTGGCGACGATCCGAACGCTGATCGAGCAAGAAGTAGTGACCCCGGAGCCGGATCCTGCGATGTGCCGACGTTACTATGACCACAACCGCCGTCGCTTTCGCTCGGCGGATATCTATGAGTGCGCGCACATCCTGTGCGCTGCGCCCGCGAGCGATACGCAGGCCTATGCGCACGCGCGCGTCGTGGCCGAAGCCCTGATCGGCCAATTGCGCGAGGAGCCAGAGCTTTTTCCCCAATTGGCCCAGGCCCACTCAGCCTGTCCGTCGGCCGTGCAAGGCGGCCATCTTGGTCAAATCACGCGAGGTGAGATCACGCCGGAATTCGCGCAGGCGCTCGCAAAGCTTGCTCCCGGCATGATCACCCAGGAGCCGGTGCCGGCTCGGTATGGTTTCCACGTCATCCGGCTCGACCGGCGGATTGCGGGAGACGAGCTGCCATTTGCAACCGTCGCCGATCGGATCGCTGCCTATCTCAAGGACAGCGTCGAGCGGCGCGCGATCGCGCAGTATGTTGCGCGGCTCGCGTCGCGGGCTTCGATCGAAGGGGTTGCGCTTGCCGGCACCGACGCGCTGCGCGTTCATTGACGGAGACAATGATGTCCATTGGCGATCTGACCGCACGATTCGAAGATGAGGCCGTTGCGGCCGAGACTTTGATGGCGCTGGGCGATGTCGCATTGCTGGCGGACATCTCGGCGGCCGCTGCCCAACGAAGTTTGACGCTCGGCGAGTTCGCTTCGGTCGCAGTCGAACAGTTTGCGCGCGGCGCAACTAACGAGGACTGGCTCATGCTGATCGGCCGCCTGGCGCGGGCGGAAGACCCGGGCGCGGTGTTCCTGCATGAGATTTTGTCTGCTGCCTTGGGCGCAAGCGGCCGCGCGCCCCGGCAGACTATCGCTCCGCACGCCTTGTCGGCGGAGCATTGAAGCAGGATGGGCGATGCCAGCATTCCCGCAGCCCTACGTCGCCGGCGCGAATATGCTGGACCAGTGCTGTTCTCGTACGGCTTCCGCCCGTTCTTCTTGGGTGGCGCCGTATGGGCTGCCCTCGCCATCATCCTATGGCTGCCCCAGTATCTTGGTGAGGCTGCCCTGCCAACCGCCTTTGCGCCGCTCGACTGGCACATCCATGAAATGATCTTTGGTTATGTGGCCGCGATCATCGCGGGATTTTTGCTCACCGCGATTCCGAACTGGACCGGAAGGCTGCCGGTCAACGGCTATCCGCTGGCCGCCCTCGCGGGGCTGTGGCTCGTGGGTCGCGCTGCGATTGCGACATCGGCGATCCTCGGCGCCGGGCTCGCGGCACTGATCGACTTAGCCTTTCTCTGCGTGCTGGCGGGCGTGGCGATTCGCGAGATCGTCACGGGAAGGAATTGGCGTAATCTGCGCGTCCTCGTCGTGCTGATCGTGCTGATCGCCGGCAATGTCGTATTCCATGCGGAGGCATTCTGGCGCGGCAGCACCGACTACGGCGCGCGCATCGGCATTGCTGCGGTTGTTTTGCTGATCGCGCTGATTGGCGGGCGCATCGTGCCGAGCTTCACACGCAATTGGTTGACCCGCGTTAACCCAGGCCGTCTGCCGCGTCCGTTCTCTCGCTTCGATGCCATTGCGCTCGGCACCGGCGCCGCCGCCCTCATAGGGTGGATCGTATTGCCGATGCATCTCCTCACCGGCGTACTGCTGATTGGCGCCGGTCTGCTGCAGGCGGCGCGACTGGCGCGCTGGGCCGGCGACCGCACGTTTGCGGATCGGCTCGTGCTCGTCCTTCACGTCGCCTACGGGTTCCTGCCACTGGGCTTCCTCTTCCTCGGCGCCGCGATCCTATGGCCTTCCGAATGGCCGACCAGCGCCGGCCTGCACGCCTGGACCACGGGCGCGTTCGGATTGATGACGCTGGCGGTGATGACGCGGGCAAGCCTCGGCCACAGCGGACGAGACCTCGTCGCATCGGTGCCGACCCAGCTCATCTATCTGTGCGTGCTGATTGCCGCTGCAAGCCGCATATGGGCGGCATTCCAACCGTCCCTTCTCCTGCTTTACGTCGCCGCCTTCGCGTGGTCTGCGGCGTTTGCCGGGTTTGCAGTGATCTACGGTCCCCTGCTGCTCGGCCGCCCCCCGGCGTGGGCGGCGCACAGGTGATCAGACGCACAGAGCCAGCTATTCTACAGGACGCACGGTTTCCCTAATCTCGCTGACGATTGGGACTGCCAGCGCGCCATGCGGACTGCAATTCTAACGATCATCATCGTCTGCGCCGGTACGATCGTCGCGACTGCGCTTGCGGCAGCGATTTTCGTCGCCGCCAATTGGGCTCCCGAGCGCAGCGTAGCCGAGCTGCAAGACCGGTGGGCTGCGCCGCCCTCTACCTTCATCGATGTCTCCGATCTGCTGGTGCACGTGCGCGACGAAGGACCGCGCGATGACGACAGTCCGATCGTATTGCTGCATGGCTCCGGATCGTCGCTGCAGGCGTGGGATGGCTGGGCGCAGGCGCTCAAGAAAGACCGACGCGTCATACGGCTCGACCTAGCCGGGTTTGGGCTCACCGGCCCCTCGATGGACGGGCATTATTCGGCCGAAAGCGACGTAGGCTTGGTCACCAGCGTTCTGGACAAACTCCGTATTGCCCATTGCGTGCTTGGCGGCAACTCACTCGGCGGAGCGATCGCTTGGCGCACGGCTCTGGCTCATCCGGAGCGCGTTGACAAACTCATTCTGGTCGATGCCGGCGGCTACCCGTCACAAGCGATCTCGGTGCCGATTGGAGTTCAACTCCTGCGGTTGCCACTGATCAGCTCCCTAATAGAGCACACGTTGCCGCGCTTCCTTGTCGAGCAGGGTTCCGCAATATCTACGGCGACCCCGGCAAGGTCACGCAGGAGCAGATCGAGCGCTCGATCGAACTCACCCAACGCGCCGGTAACCGGCGCGCGCTGATCGATCGCGCGCGACAACGGCAGCCGGGGTTCATGGTGGAGCGCATCTCCGAGCTCAAACTGCCGACGCTGATCATTTGGGGCGGGCGCGATCGCCTGATCCTGCCTGCCGATGGAGAACGCTTCCATCGCGAAATCGCCGGCAGCAAACTCATCGTATTTGAAGACCTTGGACACGCGCCCGAAGAAGAAGACCCGGCGCGGACAGCTGCCGCGGTCAAAGAATTTCTCGGTCTGCCGTAACGTCAGCTCAGCATCGCAATGGCTGATGCAATGCTGGCAAACAGAATTGCGAGACACGAGGCGGCAAGCGGAAATATCAGACCAAACCGATCCGGGATGACGGGAGCGGTGCACGCGCGCCCAAACGCAGCAGAAATGCGTCTGTGCCTATGCGCTCGACCTCCGCCAGCGTGGTCTGGCGCGGCTTCCTTCAGACAGCAGCCTTGCGTTGCAGCCCGTCGTGATCGGATACCATCGAAGGCAACGCGATCCGGCGGTCAGGACTTGCGCACCCGGTCAGATGATCGGCCCGGGTCCTTGCGTGCGTCGGTTCGCCGCGACGCATTGGATAGGCTGGTTTGGCTACGCTTGCCCATTCCCGTGCCCAGCACGGCCGCGCAGTGCGATAGCATGCGTATGACCCATGGCGCGCGGATCCGCCCCATGCCCGGTCGGCCCGCCGAAGGCCCGCGCTCGGGGCGGCGCGTTACGGCTGGTCTTTTCCTGGTCTGGTGAACGATCCTGCTCACTTGATCGCCAGTGAGCTCGCCGCGTTGCGCAATGGTGTCGGCGAGTTGCTGGACAACGGTCCACCGCTGCCCAATGATCCGCTCGGCCTCTTCTCCCGCCAGTCGCAGCAGCTGTTCGACTTCATGACGCGACGGGGCCACATTTGCCGCTAGCGCAGTTGCGCGCGCGAGATCAGCGCGGTCGTCCACGGCAAAGCCAGTCTTTGCTTTGACTGAGCGTCCAGTTAGGTAGATGACGAGCTTGCTGAACAACGGCAGTTCGTTGAAGCCCTCGATCTCGCATGCGCCGCCGCGAAAGCGGCCGGCGTGCAAACGGCGAACCTGGGCGCCCAAAATCACAGCGCAAACCGCCTGTGCGCTCACGCAAATCTTGATAGTCTTTGAATCGAATCTTCGATTCAGACGGCTTAAAAAATTGCGTCGCATTTGCTGCTTCCCGGTCCAGCCAATTGTCTTGCCTCCGAATTTCGTCACGCCCTGCCGCGCGTTGCGCGCGAACTTCGGAATCGAACAGGACACTAGCACAATATGATTCGAGTGTCGCGATTCCGCACTTCGCGCTACCTGGCGGTACCCTCCGATGCGACTTTCGGAAATCAAAAAGAGACCTGCAAGAATATCGTGCTGTAATAGCTTTGTGGTTTTTGAGGTTCCTGTGCGAAGTCGCGTGATGTTAAGAACTTCAAAATTCACTGAACTTCAAATCTGCCGCACTAGTCGCGCTTGTCAAGTCGCGATTTGCTGTTGGGCCTCACGACGTCTTCACGTAGTTGGCGCGCCTGGAATCGGATGTCGGCAACAAGATTCTGCGCGGCCGAGGAAAGTGGGGCCTCGCGTCGAAAGAAGACATCATACGCTTCGATGATCGCCAACTCGGACAGCTCCACATAAGAGATCCGGTCGGACAGCAAATTGTCGCTGGAAGAATGTTTTGGAAGCAGCCCAACGTACTGGGTCTTCGCGATAAACGAATAGGCTGCCCACAACGACTCGACCCGTACGGCGATCTTCGCGGCAGGCAGCCCTGCCCTGGCAAAGATTGCGTGCAGGGTTGATTCGGTGTGCGCGGCGCTCGAACTCAAGACCCATTCTGCATCGATGAAATCGCTGACGGAGCGCGCGCGCTCCAAGGCATGACCGCGGCGAACTGCGATGCTGGCCGGAATCTGCAGCAATGGCAGAGTATCGATCTGGTCCGACATCTTCTGCACCGGTCGAGGGCCGACTACAAAATCGAGCGACCCGTCCAGAAGACGCGGCAACAGCACGCTTGGCATTCCGCCGATAAGGTCCAGGCGAACGTCTCTATGACGAGCGCGAAATCGCGCAACGGCTTCCGGGATCAACAGCAGCGAAGGCATCGCCGAGGCGCCGAGCGCAACATGCCCTTCCCGGTGTCCGGCCAGTTGCTGGATCTCATCCGTCACACGCTCGAGCTCATTTCCAATCAGGCGCGCCCGCGAATACAGAAGGTCGCCGTAGGGGGTGAGCGTCGATCCGCGCGCGTTGCGTGCTATGAGGGGAGCACCAAGGGCCGCTTCCAGGGCCCTCAACGATTTCGAGATCGCTGGTTGCGACAGACCGAGCGCGCCTGCGGCGGCGCGTAGACTTCCCTGGTCGGCGATCGCCAGGAAATGCTGAAGATGGTTAAAATTCAGCGATAACTTTGAGCGCATCACTTTACCCTCTATGACCTTGTCCGCCGGTGCGCGTTCGGGCAGCCTAACGTTCAGCTATCAGAGCATGATTTGCTGGCGTTGCAAGGCATTGCACCGGCAAACGGCATTGTAGTTGCCGGATATCCGCTCGGCCCGGGCAAGAGAGCTCACTTCGAACAATCGATTGGTCAATCGAATGCCTGTTCAAGTCGCTCATGGGCGCAGGGCCGCGGTCGTAGCCGGGCATGCCCTGGCAGCCTCTGCGGCGATAGACGTTATCCGGTCAGGCGGCAATACGGTGGACGCCGCGGTTGCCGGTGCCGCCGCGCTTGCGGTCCTGCTCCCGCACGCCTGCACCCTGGGTGGCGATTGCTTCGCCCTAGCCCATATCGGGGGTGAGCTCTACGGCCTCAACGGCTCGGGGCGTTCGCCCGCCGCGCTGCCCGTCCAAGCAAAGCCGGAACAACTGGCACGCGGGCCACTCAGCTGCTCGACGCCGGGAGTGGTCGGCGCCTGGAACGCCTTGCACCGCCGCTTTGGAGCAATGCCGTGGGCCGACGTGCTGCAACGCGCAACTGCACTTGCGCGAGAGGGGGTGCCCGCATCGCACGAGTTCGTCGCCGGCACTAGCGACTATCTCGATGAGTTGCGCCATGACCCGGGCTGTAATGCGCTGTTTTTGAACGGAGAGAAGCCATACCGCAGCGGTGCGATTCTTCGTCAACCGGCGCTGGCGCGCGTGCTCGAAGCGATTGCTGTCGGTGGCGCCGACGAGTTCTATCTCGGCTGGATCGGCCAGCATCTCTGCGAGACCATTGCACAGCGCGGTGGGGTGTTGGCGCGTTCGGATCTCGAGGCCTACGAGCCGCTTTGGGTTGAGCCGCTCCACTACCCGTATCGCGGTCACAACGTTTGCGTCATGCCACCCAACTCCTATGGCTTGGCGATGCTGCTGCAACTCGCGGCCCTCGAAGGCTCGCGGCTGCGCGAGCAAGCTCTCGGTTCGGTCGAACGCCTGCGTCTTCTGATGGAGGCGGCCGACGCCGCTTTCAGGGTGGCGCGTCCACTGATGGCCGACCCCGGCGTTGTTGCCGACCGGCTCACCGACGTACTGGGCCCTGGCATGATCGCCGACCTGCGCGCAGCCTTGCGACCCGAGCCGGTCGCGATCGTCGACGATTTGCGCAGCCATGGGACCGCCGTCATCTCGGTTGCCGACAGCGAGGGCAACGGCGTGACGATCGTGCAGAGCATCTTTGCGCCCTTCGGCAGTGGCGTCGCGGATACAACGACCGGGATCGTGCTCAACAACCGGCTGCTCGGATTTTCCCACGTTCCCGGTCACCCGAATCGGGCCGCACCGAGCAAACGACCCGCCCACACCCTCAATCCGGCCATGGCGTTCAAGGACGACAGGCTGGCGCTCCTGCTGGGCACCCCCGGTGGCTCCGGGCAAACCATCACGCTCACTCAAGTACTCACCAATATGCTCGATCTCGGCCTTGACCTGCCGGACGCGATCGCTGCGTCGCGTTGGTCGATGGATCTGCAAGGCAATTTCACGCTCGAGCACGACATGGATCCGGACTTGCCGGCCCGTCTGGGAGTGGCGGGCGTGCCGGCCCGGCTCGCCACTCGCAAACAGCGCTATTTCTTCGGCTCGGCTGAGTGCATCGCGATCGATCCGGCCGGCGGGCTTACCGCAGCCGCGGATTTTCGACGCGAGGCCGCCGCTGAGGCGCTTTGATCATCATGCAGGTTCAAGGCGCCGAGCGAATTTTTTACAACGGCAAGGTCATCACACTCGATGACGCATCGACGATTTGTTCCGCGATCGCGACCCGCGGAGACCGAATCCTCGCGACCGGCAACGACAACCTCCTACGGACGGCCGCGCATCCAATGACCGAGATGATCGATTTGGGCGGCAAAGTCGTCATCCCGGGGCTGGTTGACGGCCACGCTCACATGGATCGCGAGGGCCTGAAAGATGTCTATCCCTCGCTCGCGGGCGCAAAATCGATCGATGAGGTGCTCGCTCGCATCGCGGAATTGGTCAAGAAAGCTCCGCGCGGCGCCTGGATCGTGACCATGCCGATCGGCCAGCCACCGTCCTACTGGGATGTGCCGGACAATCTTGCGGAGCGACGCTGGCCAAACCGTCATGATCTCGATCTGGTTGCGCCCGAGAACCCAGTCTACATCAGGCCGATCTGGGGCTTCTGGCGTCACAAGCTGCCGCTGGTTTCAATCGCCAATTCATGCGCGCTCGATCGCTGCGGCATCAACCGCAATACGCCGCCGCCTGCACCGTCGGTGACCATCGAAAGGGACTCATCCGGCGACCCGACCGGTGTGTTCACCGAGTGGACCTACATGAGCATCGTCGAGCTCACGCTCATGCGGCCAGCAGGCGGATTCTCGCACCAGGACCGCGTGCGGGCGTTGCAGCGGTCCATGGCGGCCTACAATGGGTTCGGCACGACCGCCGTTTTCGAGGAACATGGCGTTTCCGGTGAAGTTCTGGCCGCCTATCGCGCACTACGCGAGCAGGGTCCGCTCTCGGTTAGGGCGAACCTGCTGTTCAGCCCGCCCTGGAGCACGGTCCCCGGCGTTGCGCCAAAGACAATGCTCGGTACCTGGGCCGCTTGGCTCGGGGGGCGCGGCTTCGGCGATGACTATCTACGCGCCAGCGGCCTTTACGTCATGCTCGATGATGAAGACGAAGGGCCGCGATCGCCGATCGAGAATACCATGCGAGCGAGTGCGAGCCCTTACACAGGATGGGCTGGTTTCTACTACGATGCGGGGCTGCCGCGGGACCAGCTGAAGGAAGTGATGATTGCGGCCGCGCATGAGGACATCCGTTGCGTAGGCTTGACCGCCGATTTGCTCGACCTCTACGCCGAAGTTGATCGGATCGTCCCGATCCGCGACAAGAGATGGGTATTGGGCCACGTCAGTATCCTCAGCAAAGAGCAGATCGCAAAAGTCCGTGACTTGGGCCTTGCGGTTTCGACTTACACCAACCGCTATATTTGGCGGATGGGATCGCGCGTCACCGAAGAGGTCGGCGCCGAGCGGGAAAACACGATCTCGCCACTCGCCAGCCTCAAAGCCGCAGGCGTACGCTTCGCGCTGGCGACCGACAACGTGCCGACCTCGATGTTCTATCCGATCTGGCAGAGCGTGGCCCGCAAGGATCGCGCAACTGGCCGCACGATCGCTCCGAGCGAGAAAATCGGCCGAATGGACGCCTTGCGGGCTGCTACCATCGACGGCGCCTATCTGACAATGGACGAGCGTGTTCGCGGCTCGCTTGAAGCCGGAAAGTTCGCCGACTTCGCCTGCCTGAGCGACGATCCGCTTGTTATCGACGAAGACCGGATCAAGGACATCGTGGCGGATTTCGTGGTCGTTGGGGGCCGGACAGTGTTCGAACGCAACGCGTCGCAAGCAGCCGGGAGAACAAGCGCCCATGCTCTCACCACATAAGTCATTGGCCGCCGCCAACGCGGACCTGATCGGCGTTCCCGGCGGGCTCACTCAGTTGACGACCCCCGCCCTGCTCCTCGACCTGCAGCGTTTTCGCGCCAATCAGGCGCACATGAGACGCCAGTGTGCGAGCGCCGGAATCAAGCTGCGCCCGCACGGCAAGACCCACAAGTGCTCGCGCCTCGCAGCCGAACAGATTGCCGCCGGCGCGCTCGGAATCTGTTGCGCGACGCCTCACGAAGGGATTGCATTTGCTAGAGCCGGCATTCGCGATCTTTTGATAACGGCACCCGTCGTGCAGCCACGCCACATGCAGGCTTTGGCCGATCTGCATAGCGAGGGTGTCGATCTCACGATCGTGATCGATCATGTGGATGGGATAAGTGCCTGGGAGGCCCTGCTAAGCGGCACCCCGCGCCCGCTGTCCGCGCTCGTCGACATCGATATCGGCATGGGCCGTACCGGCGCAGGCTCTGTCGAGCAAGTCGTGGCGATCGCGCGCAGGCTCTCCGGATCGAGGACTCTGGAATATACCGGCGTGCAGGCCTATTCGGGGCGGGTTCAGCACGTCAACGATTACGGCGAACGGCGGCGTACCTACTGGTCGCAGCTCGACCGCCTCGAGCGGGCAATCTGTGCACTCAAGAATGCAGGTCTCCCGCCGGCGATCGTCAGCGGCGGTGGCACGGGCACGTTTGCGATTGACGTGGAACGCGGGCTCTACACCGAGAGCCAGGCCGGCTCCTACATCTTCATGGATGTTGAATACAACGACGTGAAATTGTTCGAACACCATCCCAATCCGTATTGCGTCTCTTTGACCCTGCGTACGTCGGTTATCAGTGCGAACGTTGGCGGGTACGTTACTCTTAATGCGGGCTTCAAGTCGTTTGCCACCGACGGCCCTTTGCCAGAACTCAGCGGGACGGCGTTTCAAGGCGCAAGCTATGAACTCTATGGCGATGAGTATGGCCGCCTCGTCCTGGGCGCGGGTTGCGCCAGACCTGCAGTCGGCACCTGCGTCGACCTGGTTACGCCGCACTGCGACCCGACAGTGAACCTGCACGACTTTTTGCATGTCACCGAAGGCGATACGCTTGTCGACATCTGGCGCATCGACGCCCGCGGTGTCCTGTAGGAGTTGGATATGGCTTTCTCCCGCCGGGATTTTGGTGCGCTGGCGTTGGCCGGCGCTGGATCGTTGCTCGCGACCGGTCCGCTCCCGGTCCAAGCGCAGCCGGATATTCCGATCGAGAAGATGAAGGTCGCGGCCGGCAATGTACCGAGTTTTGTCTACGGTGGCTTTTATGTCGGAGTTGAGCGCGGCTATTTTGCCGAGCGCGGGCTTGAGGTCGAGCTTGTGCTTACCCGCGGTGGCGATACCGCCTTCCAGATCGCCGGAAACACGCTGCAGTTTGCAGGAGGCTCACCCGACTCCGCGTTCTTTAACGGCCTCAAGCGTGGCCTTCCACTAATGGCGATCAGCTCGCTGGCGGTAAATCCCGCCACCCAGTCGAGCAACCTCCTTATGGTCCGCAAGGATCTGCTTGACAGCGGAGCAGTCACCAGGGTCGAGCAGCTCAAGGGCCGAAAGGTCGCCAATCTCGTCCCTGGGGGCATCACCGAGTATCTGCTAGCGCTTCATCTTCGAGCCGGCGGCCTCACTCTCGATAATGTTGATGTGGTCTCACCGCTCGGCTTTCCCCAGATGGTCGACGCGTTGACAACCAAGGCGATCGACGCCGCGTTGCTAGCTGAACCGTTCGCGACAATGTCGATGAAAAGAGGCGTCGCCGAGGTGCTGGAGGCCAAGGGCGATCTCGGCGAGCAGATTCTCTGGATTCAAGCCAACCGCGATTTTGCCAAGCAGCATCCCAACGTCATTGTGAATTTCCTGATCGGCTACCTCAAGGCCGCCCGCGACATTACGCGCGAGACTTTCAAAGGTCCGAAGATTCTCGCGATCATGGAGAAATTCACCAAGGTTCCAAGCGACATTACCCGGGCAGCCTCCCCGCCGCTGATACCGCCGAACGGCGAACTGAACGTCAAAAGCATCATGGCCCAGCAGGAATATCACATGAGTCGCGGCAAGTTGACCTACAGCGATCTGATACCCGCGAACAGTTTCATCGACACGACCTACCTGGATCGCGCGCTCGACTACCTGGGACGCTATCCGAATTGAGCACCGACGCCATGGAGCGCGTTCTCTGAAGGCAGAAACCGGGGCTCCCGCGATCGCTTCTTTACTTGGTCGCGTTTTTTGCAGAAGACTGCAGCTAGCCGGGGTTTCGACCGGAGCGAGTTCTTGGACTTGGCTCAGGTCAGGTTTTCCCCAAATTCGCTCTAACCGAGGAACTAGCCGATCCGCGCCAAGATCGTCATCGATAATCTGTCAAAGTCGTTTCGGACGCGCGCTGGCGAAACCCGCGCGCTTGCCGGAATTTCTCTGTCGATCGCGGCTTCGGAATTCCTCTGTATCGTCGGACCGAGCGGCTGCGGAAAAACTACGCTGTTGCGGATTCTGGCCGGTCTCGAAACCCAGACATCGGGGACCGTATCAATCGCCCGCGACGACCCGGCGCGTCCGCTCAACTCCATGGTGTTTCAGGATCACTCGCTGTTTCCCTGGCTCACCGTCCTCGACAACGCCGCATTCGGGTTGGAGATGCGGGGCATTCCGCGCGCCGAACGCAACGAGAAAACCAGAAGCCTGCTCGATGTCGTCGGCCTAGCCCGATTTTGTGATCACTATCCCCATCAGCTTTCGGGCGGAATGAAGCAGCGCGTCAGCCTGGTGCGAGCCTTTGTGACCGACCCCGAAGTCCTGCTCATGGACGAGCCGTTCGCGGCGCTCGACGCACAGAACAGGGTCCTGCTGCAGGACGAGTTGGTGCGAATCTGGGAAGGCTCGGGCAAGACCGTTGTCTACATCACCCATAGCATTGACGAGGCGTTGGCACTGGGGGATAGGATTGTAGTCATGACGTCCTCGCCGGGACAGTTGAAAGAGATGATTTCGGTCGATTTTGCGCGGCCCCGCAACATCTTCGAAATTCGTGCGCGGCCTGAATTTGGCGCAGTTTCGGCGCGGATCTGGAACATCCTCGAACTCGAAGTCCTGAAGGCACGCGAGGCGCAACGATGAGGCGGGGAAGAGACGCATTGAGCACGGAAAACAAGGAGCGGTTGCTGTCGATCGCCTCGCCGGCGGCCCTACTCGCAGCCTGGCAGTTGCTGAGCTGGGGCGGTGTGCTGGATCCGCGCTTCATCCCCTCACCTATCGGTATCGGCGAAGCCGGCTACGCGCTGATCCGAAGCGGCGAGCTTGTCCATCACGTGTCGATCAGCCTCCTGCGTATCCTCGCCGGCTTCCTCATTGGCGCGGTGCCGGGCGTTTTGATCGGGCTCGCGATGGGGGCCTCGCGCTGGGTTCGCGCGGCAATCGATCCGCTGGTCGCGGCGTTGTTTCCAATCCCAAAGATCTCGCTGCTACCGTTGATCATGCTTTATCTCGGCATCGGCGAGGCTTCGAAAATCGCTCTCGTGGCGCTTGGAGTCGTTTTCCTGGTCCTGATCAACTCCATGGCCGGGGTCCTCGCCATCGATCCGATCCATTTCGACGTTGCGAGAAACTATGGCGCACCGCGTCACAAGCTGTGGACGCGGGTCGTATTTCCGGGTGCTCTACCGATGATCTTCGTAGGGATGCGGCTTGGGATCGGCGTTGCGTTCATCGTGATCGTAGCTGCCGAGTTCGTCGCCGCACGCTCGGGCATCGGCTATTTGATCTGGACCTCGTGGGAAACTCTGCGAATTGAAAATATGTTCGTCGGAATCATTGCGATCACGATTCTGGGCGTGGTGACGACCCTACTGTTGCGGGAAGTCGAGCGCGCCGCAATGCCCTGGCGACGCGAGCGCGTATGACCAACGAGAGCATTTCTGTCACACGCCACCAACGTCGCCGATAATCCGCTCAAAGCTCCTACGCACCCTCGCCTGCGTCTCGATAAGATGCGCATCGAGGGTCGCGAAATCTGGCAGGTCGGCGGCGCGCGCCAGGAGCCGCAGCAACCCCGGGCCCGCTGTTTTGGGATCGAACGGACCCGTGACACAGAGGCGCAGCACCTGAGTGAGATCGTGATAGAGGCGCGCCGCTGGCCGCAGCACGTCGGCATGCGCCGGCGCAAGCACGCCCAGCCGCGCAGCCTTGTCGAGCACGCGCACCGTGGAGGCATCCAACATCTCCGGGTTTCCAGCACCATGCACGAGCTGCAGATACTGCGCCACAAACTCTATATCGATCAGCCCTCCCGCCGCATCCTTGAGGTTCCAGCGCTCCTTGTCGCTGCGCTCAGCCGCGATCGCACGTCGCATCTCCACGACATCGGTGGCAGTATGCACCGGATCACGCGATCGCCTCAGCACGCCCCGGATCAATGTCTCGATGCGTTGCGTGAACCCGTCAGAACCGGAGATCACACGCGCGCGGGTGAGCGCCATGTGTTCCCAAGTCCAGGCGTCGTTGTGTTGATAATTGCTGAATGACGCATACGCTGTCGCCAACGGGCCGGAGCGGCCCGACGGGCGCAGCCGCATGTCGACCGCATAGAGGCGGCCATAGTTGGTAGGCGAGGTAAGCGAGCTGATCAGCCGCTGGGTGAAACGCGCGAAATACTGGCCACCGGTGAGCGGGCGCGCTCCATCAGAAACCGGATGATCCGAAGCAGAATCGAAATCGTAGACTACGATGAGATCGAGATCGGAGCCGGCGGTCATCTCGCGACCGCCAAGCTTGCCCATGGCAAGGATTGCAATTTCCTGGCCGGCGATGCGGCCATGATCGGCAACGAACCGATCGAGCGTAACTCGGCCCATGGCTCGAATCAGCACTTCCGCCAGCTGGGCAAACGCCTCGCCGGCCTGCTCGGCGGTGATCGTGCCGGAAATGACGCGCACGCCGATCAAGAACATGTGCTCCAGTCCAAACAGACGTCCACGGTCGAGAATGTCCTCGAACGATGTCGCTTGCCCGAGAAAGCCAGTCAGCGCGTGTTCCAGCTCCGTTCGATCCGGTAGCGCGCCAAAAAATGCGGGCTCAAGCACCGCGTCGATTACATCCGGCTGTTGTGCCAGGATGTCGGCCAGGCGCGGTGCTGTTGCGAGAATAGTCGCAAGCAGGGAAACGACCGCACTGTTCTGACGCAGCAACGAATAGAAGCGCGCGCCGCCATGCAGAGCGCCGAGGAAACTATCGAACGCTACCAGCGCTGCGTCGGGGTTCTCAGCTTGCGCAAGTTCGTCGAGCAGGACCGGAACGAGCTCGGTGAGATGGGCGCGTGCGAGGGCGCCCCTGAGCGAGCGATATTCACCGCCAAGCCAGCGCGCAACGGTACTGGCGGCTTCCGCTGGCTGCCTGAAACCGAGCGCCGTGAGCCGATCGACGGTCGCACGCACGTTGTCCGGGTCAATCGTGAACGATGCCCGCGCACCCGGAGGCGCCAGCGGGGCTTCGAACAAACTGGCGTAATGACGCTGCACGTTGTGCAAATGCGCGAGCAGGACCTCTGCGAAAGCTTCGCGGCCAGCGAAACCCATGAACTGAGCGAAGCGTTCAAGCGATTGCTTGTCGGCCGGCAAGGTATGGGTTTGCTCGTCTGCCACCATCTGTAGCCGGTGCTCGACGGTGCGCAGAAACCTATAGGCGGCATCGAGCTCGTCACGCGTGCCAGCCTTGATCCAGCCGTACTGCGTGAGCGCCTCCAATGTCGCCAGGGTCTCGCGCGAGCGCAGCGCCGGATTGCGGCCGCCGGCGATCAACTGCTGGGTCTGCACGAAGAACTCGATCTCGCGAATGCCGCCGCGTCCGAGCTTGACGTTGTGTCCCTCTACCGCGATCTCGCCGTGGCCGCGGTAGACGTGGATCTGCTGTTTCATGGCATGCACGTCGGCGAGCGCCGCATAGTCAAGATACTTGCGCCAGACGAATGGCTTGAGTTCGGACAGCAACGCCTCGCCCGCGGTGCGGTCGCCCGCGCAGACGCGGGCCTTGATCATGGCCGCCCGCTCCCAATTCTGACCGCGACGCTCGTAGTAGTCGCGCGCGAAGGGGGCCGACACCGCGATCTGGGTCGAGGACGGATCCGGCCGCAGACGCAGGTCGAGGCGAAACACATAGCCGTCGGCGGTATGGTCTTGCAGGAGCTTGATCAATGCACGGGTCATCCGCACGAACAGCATCCCCGGCTCAACCCCTTCCGCCAGTCGGGTGATATCAGGGTCGAACAAGACGATGAGGTCGATATCGCTCGAATAGTTCGAGCTCGTGCGCTCCCATCTTTCCGAGCGCGAGCACGGCGTAGCCGGATCCGCGCTCGGGTTGCGCCGGATCGGAAACGATCAACTTGCCTTCGCGCGCTGCCTCCGCCAGCAGGTAACGCACCGCGGCGCCGACCGCCGCATCGGCGACCTGCGTCAACGCCTGCATGATAGTGGCGAGGTTCCATACGCCGCCGGTATCCGCAGCGGCAATGAGGAGCGACGCCTCGGCCTTGGCCCGGCGCCACAGGCGCATCGCGGTCGCCTGATCGTGAGACGCGGCCGCAGCGATGTCCACCAGGAGGGTGTCGAGCCGCGCTTGCGGATCGGCCTCGAGCAAGGCGACCCAGCGCGCCGGCACCGCGCGAATCAAATCGAACAGATAGGGCGAGCCATCGGCAATCGCTGCGGTGAGATCACGGGCGCCTGGTTGAACTTCGAGCAATGCCGAAAGCGCCGTGCCAGCGGGACTGCCGGCAATCGCACGCAGTAGATCATCGACGCGTGCCCGGCCCGCGGATGATGCGGCCGGGGCAACGATGCGCTCGGCAAGCATCGGTATGGACCTGACACGATCGCGTGCTCCGAAGGCTTCGGTCACGATTAGTGTCCCGGTTGCACGTCAAGCCGCAGCGCGCGGCAAGTCAAGGGTGGCCTTGAGCCCCGGCGCATTGTCCTCAAGTTTCAGCTCGCCGCCGTGCAGGCGAGCGACCGCGGCAGCGAGGCTCAAGCCCAACCCGGAGCCGGGCTGAGTGCGGCTTTGCTCGAGGCGCACGAAGCGCTCGACCACATGGGCCCGATCGGAGGCAGGGATACCCGGGCCGGCGTCGCGTACGGATAGCTGGATACGATCGCCCTCGGCCCCGGCAGTGACCAGGATTTCCGAAGGAGCGCCGTTGCCGGCACCGACCTGCGGATCGGCAGCATACTTGATGGCGTTGTCGACGAGGTTGGCCAACGCCTGGCTCACCAGTTCGCGACTGCCCTTGACGGTTGCTGGTGTCGTCGCCTCGACGCGCAGCGCGAGGCCCTTGGTATCGGCGAGCGGCTCGTAAAGCTCGCCCACATCGTGGGCGACTTCGGCCGCGTCGAACTCGGACATGCCTTCGCGTGCCTCGCCCAACTCGGCGCGTGCGATCATCAGCAGCGCATTGAATGTGCGGATTAAGCCGTCCGATTCCTCGATGGTAGCTTCCAACGCGCTGCGATAGCCAGCCTCGTCCCTGGCGGTTCGCAACGCCTCTTCGGCGCGGTTGCGCAAGCGCGTGAGCGGAGTACGCAGATCGTGTGCGACATTGTCGGACACTTCCTTCAACCCGCGCATCAAAGCCTCGATGCGCTCCAGCATGGCGTTCAGGTTGGAGGCCAGCCGGTCGAGCTCGTCGCCCGAGCCGGCGATGGGCAGACGGCCGGTCAGGTCCCCGGCCATGATGGTCTGAGCCGTGTGGGTCATCGCGTCAACGCGGTTGAGCACGCGCCTGCTAACGAAAACACCGCCTGCAATGCCAAGGATAATGACGATCGCTACCGACCAGCGCCCGGCGTTGGCGATGATCTCAAACAGCCGTTCACGCTCATCGAGATCGCGGCCGACGAGCAGACGAAAACCGCCAGGCAGTTGTAATACTCGCACCAGGGCGTGATGCTCGGCGGTTTCCGGCTCCTCGAGGCGGCGGTACGCGGTCTCAAACCAGCCCGGCTTGTCCAGCACGCCGGGCACGAGCGAGCCAATATTACCGGCTAGTCCCTCTCCGCTTGGCGTAGTGACGAGATAAAGGCTTGATCCAGGCCGGCGTGAGCGCGTCTCGATCACAAACACGAGGCGCCTGATGCCGCCCTGGTTGTACTGCTCTGCCAAACCGGTGATCTCGGCATCGACCGTACTGGTGATCTCTTCGGTGATCAAACGGCGCGTGTTGAGTGCGAAATAGCCGAGCAAAAAGGCAGCGAACAAAGCAAAGACCAAGAGATAGACGAGCGTCAGTCGAAACGCCGTCGCGCGAAACAGCTTAGCGAGCGCCGTCACGGATCATGTATCCAGCGCCTCGCACCGTGTGCAGCAGCGGCTGCGAGAAACCCTTATCGATCTTGGAACGCAGCCGCGAAATGTGCACATCGATCACATTCGTCTGCGGGTCGAAATGGTAGTCCCAGACGTTTTCCAGCAGCATGGTGCGGGTGACCACTTGGCCGGCATGTTTCATCAGATATTCGAGCAGGCGGAATTCGCGCGGTTGAAGGACGATCTCCTCCTTGCCGCGCATGACCCGGTGCGACAACCGATCAAGCTCGAGATCGGCGACTCGGTAGACAGTCTCTTCGCCCGGTCCAACGCGCCGGCGTGCAAGCACCTCGACGCGTGCCAGCAGTTCTGAGAAAGCATAGGGCTTGGCGAGATAATCGTCGCCGCCGGCGCGCAGCCCTTTCACGCGATCGTCGACCTGCCCGAGCGCGGAGAGAATCAGCGCAGGAGTGGAAATTCCGTCGGCCCGCAGCTTGCCGATGACCGAAAGCCCATCGAGCTTCGGCAGCATCCGGTCGACGATCAACACATCGTAGGCGCCGTCGAGGGCGAGGTTGAGACCGTCCTCACCGTCGGACGCGACGTTGGCCACGTGGCCGACTTCGTTGAAGGCCTTCGCCAGATAGCCCGCGACGTTGCGGTCGTCTTCGATGATCAGCAGGCGCATGGCGGTTCGCTGTGATCCTCTGATGTTGTCGGCCGCTTCGTCCCGGATCCGCGGCCAAGCCCGAAACGACCCGTTGCCCCGATTGCCAGGTTCGCAATCCCTTACGGCACTTCTTTGATGCGAACCGCACAATCAGAAGGATACTAGAAACGTGTGATTCTAGCGCGGTGGATCTGGATTTCCTATTCGAGTTTGCCGTTCAGATGATAGGAACTTCAAATCCACCGCACTAGCATCAAATCAAAAAAATAGGGTGGCGGAAACACTCCCGCCACCCCAAGCCGGACCCGAAGGGGGCGACGTAATCCGGGCCCGGTAATCTCTCGTTTCTATGTCGCGTCTTCGGACGGCGAAGAGATAATCAGGTCGCCCGGAAACGCTTGGAATTGTGGGGACGAGCACGAGTGCCCGTCCCCGTGAGAATGAACCACCGGCGGGGGCGACGGATGCCGGCGATACACTCCCAACTCACGCGTTGCCGATCGGGAGAGCGACAAAACGGGTGCCGCCTTCGGATTTGACCCGCATCAGCACAGTCTTCTTTCCGGCGCCCTTGGCATCGACGAGCGCCTTCTTCACGTCGGCCGGCGTGGAGACGGTGGCGCCGCCGACATCGAGGATCACATCCCCGGTCTTGAAGCCGCGCTCGGCGGCGGGACCATCGGGATCGACCTGCGTCACCACCACGCCCTGGCCGGACGCACCGGCAACCTGCTTGGCGGGCGCGAGCGAAAGACCGAGCTTGGGCACGTCCGCGCCCGGAAGCTCACGCTCTTCGGTACCGGCATTCGCCTGGCGGTCCTTGGGCATCTCGCCAAGGGTGAGTGTGACGACCTCTTCCTTGCCGCCGCGCATCATGGTGAGCTTCACCGAGGCGCCGGGGCTGAGCGTGCTGATGCGGCGCGCCAGCGAGCGCGCATCCTTCACGGCTTCGCCATTGACCTTCGTGATCACGTCGCCGGACTTGATACCGGCCTTCATGGCCGGGCTGTTTGCCTGAGGCTCCGCCACAAGGGCGCCTTGGTCACTCTTGAGGCCCATGCTCTCGGCGATTTCGCTGGTCACCGGCTGGATCTGCACGCCCAACCATCCGCGCGTGACAGCGCCCTTGTCCTTGAGCTGCGCGACCACGGTCCGCACCGTTTCCGCCGGAATGGCGAACGCAATACCGACCGAGCCGCCCGACGGCGAGAAGATTGCGGTGTTGACACCGATGACATTGCCATCGACATCGAAGGTCGGGCCACCGGAGTTACCCTTGTTGACCGGCGCGTCGATCTGGATGAAGTCGTCATAGGGTCCGGCGCCGATGTCGCGGCCGCGGGCCGAGACGATGCCGGCCGTGACGGTGCCGCCGAGGCCGAACGGGTTGCCGACCGCCAGCACCCAGTCGCCGACGCGCGGCGATGCGTCCGCGAGCCGTACGTATGGGAAATCACTGCGACCTTCGACCTTGATCAGCGCGAGGTCGGTGCGCGGATCGGTGCCGATCACCTTGGCGGTGTAGGTCTTGCCGTCGTCAGCGGTGAGTTCGACGGTCTCAGCTTTCTCGACCACGTGATTGTTGGTCACCGCAAAACCGTCCGGCGAGATGAAGAAGCCCGAGCCCTGGCCCATGGTGAAGTTGTGTCGGCGCGGCGTGCCTTGGCCGCCCATGCCGCCTTGCCCGTCAGGCATACCAAAGCGCTTGAAGAAGAACTCGAAGGGCGAGCCCTGCGGGCCCTGCGGCATCGAGAAATTGTCGCTGCTCAGCTGGGGACCAGCTTCGACCTTGACGCGGACCGAGACCACCGCCGGCTTTACCTTTTCGACGATGTCTGCAAATCCGACCGCGCGGGCGGCGTTCATGTTCTGCGCGTGCGCGGGTGCCGACAGGCCGGGCAAGCTCTCGCCCGGGGCGAACACCGGCTGTACGGCGAGCGCGAGTGCACCCAGACCCGCAACGGTGGTCGCCAGCAAGGCGATACGGCGCGCCGACAAAACACGTGGCCGGGGCGCAGGGGTATTGGTCATTGATAGGTCCTCCATCTGACTTCCGGGCTGGTGCAAGAGGCACAAGCGCTTCACTGCATGGCGTGCAAGATGGAGAGCCGAGCCTTACCGTCTCCTGACGGCCGCATTAAACTTTGGTAAGCTGGCGACGATTAAATCGGTTCGAAATCACAAATACTTGGCTAGAGGTATCCGATCACAGGCGAGAGCTGTCGCGAGTGGTCAGTCGGGCAAGCTTGGCCTCCTCCTCGCCTGAGAGCCGGGGTGGTTCGTCCGAGTGCAGCCGCCGTCTCGCCAGCACTACGAGGGCAAGCCCCCCGGCCAGCAGGATCACGAGCGGGGTCGCCCACAGCAGCGCGGTACGCCCCTCAAAGCGCGGGCGTAGCAGGACGAATTCACCATAACGGGCAACCAGGAAATCGAGCACCTTGGGATCGCTGTCGCCGGCGCGGATACGCTCGCGTACCAGGATTTGCAGATCGCGGGCCAGCGGCGCATCCGAATCATCGATCGACTGGTTCTGGCAGACCATGCAACGCAATTGGCGCGACAACGTGCGAGCGCGCGCTTCGAGCTGCGGATCGGACAACATTTCGTCAGGCTGCACCGCGTATGTCACGACCGGCCAACTCAGCAGGCAAAGCAACAGCACAAAGAATGTTTTTCGGTTGATCGCTCCGCCCACGATCCGAAATGCGCCCCGGGTCAGAACCGCCCCCACGGCCTACTCCGCCGGCTGCATGACGGTCGCGCCGCGCGCCGGCTTCGGGGCGCCGACACGCAGGCGGCGATCCGAGAGCGAGAGTGCGCCACCCAAGACCATCACGACAGCGCCGAGCCAGATCATCAGCACCATCGGTTTGTGATAGATGCGAACCACGATCGACCCGTCAGGATTGAGGTCGCCGAGTGAGACGTAAAGCTGGCTGAAGCCACGCGCCATCAGCGCGGCCTCGGTGGTCGAGGAATTGCGCGATACGAACGTGCGCTTTGCCGGTTCCATCGTGCCGAGCACCTCACGGTCGCGCCGCACCGTGAAATGCGCTGCGAGTTCGCGATAATTCGGCCCTCCGCGCGGCCGCATTCCGTCGAAAGTAAAATCATAGTGGCGCAGCGTGACCTTGTCCGATGGCTTCATCGCCACGATCCGCTCAGCCCCCCATTGCGTCTCGCCGACGATCCCGAGCAACACCACTCCGAGCCCGAAATGAGCGAACGCTGTGCCCCAGGTCGAACGCGGCAAGCCACGCGCACGCGCCACCACGGTGCCGAGCGGGACACGTAGCACCCCGGTGCGCTCGGCGATGTCGGTGAGGGCGCCCGCCATCACGAACAGCGCAAGCCCTATCCCCAGCGCGGGCAGCACCGGACGGCCTTCAATCGCAAAGGTCGCCCCGACGCCGACCAGCGCCACCAGGAACGCAGCGATCAAGCGGTGACTGACGCCGAGAAGGTCGGCGCGCTTCCAGGCGAGCAGCGGACCGAACGGCACCACGATGAGCAGCGGAATGAACAGCGGCGCAAATGTAAGATTGAAAAACGGCGCGCCGACCGAGATCTTGTCGCCCGTCAGCGCCTCGAGAGCGAGCGGATAGAGCGTGCCAACGAACACGGTCGCACAGGCGGTGGTGATCAGCAGATTGTTGAGCACCAGCGCGCCCTCGCGCGAGATCGGCGCGAACAGCCCGCCCTGCTTAAGCAGCGGCGCTCGCCAGGCGAACAGCGCGAGCGCGCCGCCGATGAACACCACCAGGATTGTCAGGATGAACACGCCGCGCGTCGGATCGGACGCGAAAGCATGCACCGAGGTGAGCACGCCTGAGCGCACCAAGAACGTGCCGATCAGCGACAGCGAGAATGCAAGAATCGCGAGCAGAATAGTCCAGACTTTCAGCGCCTCGCGCTTTTCCATCACCACCGCGGAGTGCAGCAGCGCGGTCGCGGCAAGCCACGGCATCAGCGAGGCGTTCTCGACCGGATCCCAGAACCACCAGCCGCCCCAGCCGAGCTCATAATAGGCCCAGTATGAACCCATGGCGATTCCGAGCGTCAGACACATCCAGGCGGCGAGCGTCCACGGCCGCACCCAGCGGGCCCACGCGGCATTGATGCGTCCTTCGATCAGCGCCGCGATCGCAAACGAGAAGGTGATCGAGAGCCCAACGTAGCCGAGATAAAGCAGCGGCGGGTGGATGGCGAGGCCGATATCCTGCAGCACGGGATTGAGGTCGCGGCCTTCGAACGGCGCCGGTGCCAGGCGCAGAAACGGGTTCGAGGTCACCAGAATGAACAGATAGAACGCAACCGCGATCCAGGCCTGTACCGCGAGCACACACGCTTTGAAGCTCGCCGGCATGTTGCGACCGAACGCCGCGACCAGCGCGCCAAACAATGTGAGAATTAGCACCCATAGCAGCATTGAACCTTCGTGATTTCCCCACACGCTGGTAAATTTATAGATCAGCGGCATCGCCGAGTGCGAATTCTCGAACACGGTGAGAACCGAGAAATCAGAGCCGACGTAGCAGGCCGCGAGCGCGGCAAAGGCGAGCGCGACGAAGCCGAACTGGGCGAGCGCCGTCGCGTCCGCGACGCCCATCAGGGTCGCGTCGTTGCGGCGCGCGCCAATGAGCGGCGCGCTCGCCTGCACGAGCCCGATGACGAGGGCCAGCACCAGGGCGAAATGACCGATCTCAGGGATCATTTATGGCCCCGTTGCAGCCGCTGGATGGCCCGGCCACCCAAAATCTACACGAAAAAGTTGTAGCAGCATTCTAGGATTATAGTCTCGAATTGGGACTATTTTCCGTAACCGCCTGTTGATGCCCGCTCGCCGGGGGAGGGCATCAATGAGCCGTGAGGGTATCCTCCCATGGATGACCCATGGATGACCTGACGGTGTGCGTGCGCACGAGGGCATCCATGGGCATCCATGGGCATCCATGGCGATCTGAGGCGTATGCAAAAACGCTACTCCAGGTTGTGTCTCATCGAGCCACCTTCGGCATCGCCGCTTTGGCGTATTCGTCCTTCCAGTGACCTTGTTTCTTGAGCGCGTCGGCAACGTCCTTCGGCATGTAGGTCTCATCGTGTTTGGCGAGTACCGTGTCGGCCCGGAACGTATCGTCCGGCTCGAGCGTACCTTCCGCCACGACGCCCTGCCCCTCGCGAAAGAGGTCAGGAAGTATCCCCTGATACGCGACCCGGATCGAGCGATTGCCATCGGTCACGTCGAAATGCACGCGAAGTTGACCGTCGCGAACGAGGCTCCCGGGCGCCACAAGGCCCCCGAGCCGCAGCCGAGTGCCCGGTTTGACGTGCTTTGCCACCACATCGCTCGGCGAATTGAAAAAGACTATCGAGTCCCTGAGCGCGAACAGCACGAGCGCAACCGCGACCGCGAGCACGACCGCGGCGGCACCAATCAACGTCAAGCGGCGCTTCTTGCGTGTCATCCGTCGAGACCAAAATTCTTGGCGCCCTCATCAAGGCGGCGCAGCTTGTCGGGCTCGCTTGCAAGCGCGCGCCGGGCATCCGCCACGGCGGCGCGCGCTTTGGCACGCTCACCCAAAACCATGTAGGCGCGCATCAAGCGCAGCCAACCCTCAACATCGGACCCGTCGGCGGACAAGCGCGCCGCCAGCCGTTCGACCATGCCGCGTACCATCTGTTCGCGGTCCGCAGGCGACATATCGGAGGCGCTGGCGACATCCTGCGCGCTTGGGCCCGGCACGCTTTGCGCATCGGCGTCGGGGGGAGCGGTGCCCCTTGGCTCAACTCGTGCCAGCGCCTCGCGCACATATGCGACCCAGGGCGCACCGGCGGGGCCTTGCGCGATCAGTTTGCGCCATCGGTCCCCGGCTTCGACCACACGACCGTCCTGCTCGGAGGCGAGTTCGAGATAGAATTGCGCGCGGGCATTGGTTGCATCGAGGGCAAGCGCGCGCTCGAATGCGTCCTTGGCGTCGGATGTGATGACGCCGTTGGCGGCGCCGGCCAGCGCCTCGCCGAGACTGGCCTCACGGTCAGCGGTCTCACCCACCAGCTTGAGCGCATTGCGGTAGGCTCGAGTTGCGTCGTCGAAGCGGCTGAGACGCATGTAGACCGGTGCGATCACATCCCAGCCACGACCATCATCGGGATTGCGCTCCAGATGCGCTTCGACGCGCGCGATCAGGCCGGCCATGGAGCTGGTATCAGTCGGCACGGAGAGGCGCTGTGCGAGCGGCTGTCCAGGCAGATTGGGAGAACCCAACATCAAGTAGACGCTCGCCGCCCCGAGCGGAATAAGCACCAGCACCCCAACCGCCGCGAAGCGGCGATGTTTGAGGCGCAACACCGGCTCCACTGGAGCCTGGACCGGCGCATCGGCGACGGCCAGCAGACGGCGGGAAACTTCCACGCGGGCCGCATCGGCTTCGGTGGCGTCGATCGTTCCGCTCACCCGGTCGCGTTCGATCTCGTCAAGCTGATCGCGATAGACGGCGGCGTCAGCCGCGACATTGGCGGCTCGCTGGCTGCGCCCTAGCGGCCACAGCACAGCAAACATCGCCACCGCGGTCATCAGCGCCAAGACAAGCCAAAGCATTCGCACTCACTAGCATGTCGTCTGCTGCGTTCTCGAACGGTGACGCGAGGTTCGCCCTCGATCAGGTGCGAGCGCACTCCGCCGGAAAACGCTTGTTGATAGCGGCGTTACATCACGGCCCACCAGCGGTCGCAACAGCGCAGCGCCGCGACAAGATAGCCGGGCGCGCGCTCAGCTGATCGGAGTCCAGGTCCCGTCCGGGTTGCGGCATGCAGCGCCGCGCGCCGTTTGCGGCTTACCGTCGATGTAGATCGTGTGGGTGTACTGGCGGCAGGTATTGCCAGCCTGTTGATAGGCCGGGCCGGGCACGATCGTGCCGTAACGGCCGGAATTGGGATTCTTCCAGGTCACCGCCGCACCCGACTGGCCGCTCTCGAGTGCCTGCATCTGCGCCGCGTAGGCGCGCTGCTTGTCTTCGTCATCCATGGAGGCGCCGATGCGATTGCCAATCAGGCCACCGACCGCCGCGCCGGCCACGCCCGCCGCGAGGCGCGACGCGGTATTGCCGCCGAACTGGGACCCCACGAGTGCTCCTGCGATGGCGCCGACCGCGGTGCCGGTATTCTCCTTAGCCCCCTGGCCGGTCTCGGGGGTAGCCGCACAGGCGGACAGGCTAGCCGCAAACAGCGAGGCACAGGCGAACTTCGCTGGAGACATGTTCACCCCCATCACGGCGTGCCGCGCGCGCCCTAATCCCCGGGCCCCTGCCCTGGATTGACCCCTGCCGGATTGGCACTCAGCAAAAGGTCAGGATTACGGCGAAATTGCAGCTTGCCAATGGAAGCAACGGGTTAGACCGGTCAGACCCTGGCAGCACACGTACCTTGTGCTTACCAGCCCTTTAGCCCGCAAGTCGGCAACCCGATGATGCCGCTTGGACCCGTCGACACATCGCGAACACGACGACGATCGAAATGCAATTAAGGAATCATCATTGAACTATGGCGTATGTGCCAGGGCAGTCCTGTGAGGATCGGCTCATGCGAAATTGGCATTTTGAACTTCGAAGCCTTTGCTATCTTGCGGCAGAGTTTGCGATTGCGACGCTCTCTATCGTGACTGTTGCAACAATCGCAAAATACGGCCTCTGACGGCAATGTCCGCCGCTTTGTAGCGCCGCCCAGTAATGGGTGACGCCTCACCGCGCGCCGGCACTAAATGCAGAGGCCCCGCCTCAGTTGGGGACAAGAGGCGGGGCCCGCAACATTGGGGAACGCTGGGTTACAGTTGGATTATTCACCATGATGGTTAATATGAAGTAAGCGGCCTCGGCTTTTTGATGCCGAATAGAGCCTCCGGCGCTGCAGTCCGAAGCGATCGGCCCTTACGTTCAACCCGACATCAGAGCTTGGCCCCCGCCGCGGCCAGCAACGTTGCGCCTGTTCGGCTTGGGAAGCGCGAAGGCTCTTGATCGCGCGCGCACGCACAGGCCTCCACTTTAGGAGACGAGCGGTGCAGCGAGATTGCTATTGCGATGCATCACCCGGGCTTGACGCCATCACCTGGCAGTCGGGCGGGCCGCTCAGACTACATTCCTCGGCCACTATTTCTTTCCACCCTGCCTGAGCGACGACAACGCAAAGTGCGAGCGAAAAGATCAGTACCCCAGCCGCAAGCAAACGTTGCCAATCGTACCCGCTTCGATCGCTCAACGCATTCTCATCCAGAACGAAGCTCGGGAGTTTCCTCGTTCGCTCCACTTTCCGCCGATTAATCATCTCATTTCCCCCTTTCAGCCATCAACTACGAACCCCGCACCGAAACCTCACCAGCCAGTGGAGATGACAAAAATCCGGTTTCACCCAGATTCTCACCGCCCAGTTCATTCCGAAAGCAAGGGCGGACGTAACCCCCATCGCGGCCATGGCGTAGATCTAACGATCCATTCACGGCATCGAGCCCCACCTGCAACGACAGCAGTCTCAAGCGAAAACACGGCATCAATTCGGTGGGTGGCCACCAAATCAAAATTAAATTCGACTGTTGCCAATTTGCACTAGCCGTCGACAAGAGACCTCGTTCGGCTTCTTGTCCGGCCAGTCTGCAGCGCAGGCTTCGCTTCTGCGGCGACGGCACGAAGGCAGCTTCCAGGCCCCTGCGCCATACGCCAAGATTCACCCCGATAAAGTCCACGCGGGCAGGCGAACGGTGGCTTGCCGGATTTGGAACGTGACGTTGCGTGACGTCCTCTGCGGCAAGAGCCGGCGCTCAGAGTGCCGGTGAGTGCCGCGGCCAGTAGAATGCCACGGTGCGGGACCCCGCGGCGTGCCGATGGGGCGATCATTGTGTTTCCTTTCGCCGCATCACACTCACACCGCCGGGAGCACGAGTTCCGCACGCAACCCGCCGATCGGAGCGGTCCCGAGCGTTAGGCTGCCGCCGTAGAGCGCCGCCAGTTCGACCACGATCGACAGCCCAAGCCCCGAGCCTGGTTTGGTCTCGTCCAAGCGGCGGCCGCGGTGCATCACCTGTTCGCGTTGGTCGGCGTCAAGGCCGGGGCCGTCGTCGTCAACCACGATTCGCGCGACCGGTTGTCCGCCGATCTGCTCCGCCATCACCTCGATGCTCACGCGCGAGAGCGCCCATTTGCAGGCATTATCGACAAGGTTGCCGACCATTTCCTCGAGATCGGGTTGCTCGCCCTTGAAGCGCACTGGCGTCGGAGCCTCCATGTCGATCGCGATCCCGCGATCGAGATAGATTTTCTCCATGGTACGCGCGAGTGCGGACACAACAGGCAGTATATCGGTGACATTGCCAACCACGGCGAGCCGTGTCGCCAACCGCGCCCGCTCGAGATGACGGGTCACCTGATCGCGCATGATATCGGCCTGCTCCAACACCTTGGCGGCAAGCGGATCATCGTCGCGGGCGGTCGCTTCGTTCACCATCACCGATAGCGGCGTCTTTAGCGCATGCGCCAAATTGCCCACGTGGGTCCGCGCGCGTTCGACGATCTCGCGGTTGGCTTCGATTAACGCGTTGGTCTCGCGCGCCAGCGGTGCAATCTCAAACGGAAACCGCCCTTCCAGTCGCTCGGCCTTCCCGCTCCGGATCGCGGCGAGGCCTGCGGAAATACGTTTGAGCGGCGACAGCCCGAACCGCACCTGAAACATCGTGGTGAGCAGGAGGGC
Organism: uncultured Alphaproteobacteria bacterium; assembly: GCA_963833605.1. Classification (GTDB taxonomy): domain Bacteria; phylum Pseudomonadota; class Alphaproteobacteria; order Rhizobiales; family Xanthobacteraceae; genus JAFAXD01. Next base: position 136,559 of record CAWHYZ010000020.1, on the reverse strand, counting down.
GACGATCAACGTGCCGAAGGTAACGACCAGGACTCGGTCGAAGGAGCGCGTCTCCTCCTCGATTTCCTGCGAGTTGCCGGCGACCGCGACGAGGTAGCGACCGTCTTCGCCAAGATCAACCGTGCGCTCGATCAGTCGCAGCCGCTGTTCCTCGGGTCCATCCACATAGCTGCGACGCGTCCCGTCGGCACCCGGCAGAACGTTTTGATCGGAAAGACGCGGCAGCCCGCCGTCCCACAGCGAGCGCGAGGAGCGCACCTCCGGCTTGGTCGTATTGAGCTTGGTCACCTGCCAATACCATCCGGACAGCGGCAACTCGAACAACGGCTCACCGAGCGACTGCGGCGGCCGTTCACCCCCTTCCTCGGGCGTTGCTACTTCGGCGACCAGGGTGCGCAGGTAGACGCTGAGTCGCCGGTCGAACGAGCGTTCGACCGCTTGGCGATTGAGGGTGGAGAGCACGATCCCGGTAGCGAACAGGATCAAGACGGTCGAGACGGTCGCCCACAGGAAGAGCCGGAGCGCCAGCGAGTTAGCGCGCATCACCCGGACGCGCTTCGCTCGGAGGCGTGAGCAGGTAGCCAAGCCCGCGCACGGTTTGAATCACGTCGACCCCGAGTTTCTTGCGGATGCGGCCGACGAAAACCTCGATAGTGTTCGAGTCGCGGTCGAAATCCTGGTCGTAGAGGTGCTCCACCAGTTCGGTGCGCGACACCACGCGCCCAGTGTGATGCATCAGATAGGACAACAGCCGATATTCGTGCGAGGTCAACTTGACCGGGTTGCCGTCGACGGTGACGCGTCCAGTACGCGAGTCGAGGCGGACCGGCCCGCAGGTGAACTCGCTCTTGGCGTGGCCAACCGACCGGCGCAGGAGCGCGCGGATGCGCGCCAGCACCTCCTCGAGATGAAATGGCTTTGCGACATAATCGTCGGCCCCGGCGTCAAAGCCCTGCACCTTATCGCTCCAGCGGTCGCGCGCGGTGAGCAGCAGTACCGGCATTGCGCGCCCGGCGCGCCGCCACGCTTCCAGGACGGAGATGCCATCCATTTTCGGAAGGCCGATATCGAGGATGACGGCGTCGTAGGGCTCCGACTCGCCGAGATAGTGACCTTCCTCGCCGTCAAACGCACGGTCGACCACGTAGCCTGCCTCAGTGAGGGCCGTGGCGAGTTGGCGGTTGAGGTCAGGATCGTCCTCAACGACGAGGAGGCGCATGTGTTCACCTGCGATAGTTACGGAGGACGGGCTCAGGACCCATCCACGATGGCGCCGGTGGCGGCGTCCACCGATGCATGCACTACTTTGCCACTGTGGGGCAAAACTGTCAGCAAATAGAACAGGCGCTTTCCCTGCTGACACAGGCGCACCGCGACGAGGTCCCCCGGGTAGCGCGCCTGCACCCGGCGGATGGCTCTGGAGAGCGGCACGACCTTGTGGCTCCGGATCACCGCCCGACGCTCATCGGAATTGAGGCAGTGGCTCAATTCGGCAGCGGCGGAATGCACCGCCGCAGCAAGAACGAGCACGGTGATTATGAATTGAGGGTGCATGGGTCGCCGGAATCGCCGTAACCGAGCGGCACGTCAAGAGCCGCGAAGTGCGGCGCGACGCCCTGGACGGAGGGTGGGATCCGCGTTGACAAGACCATCCCAGCTGCTGCTCATCGTGCGATGTTGCGGACCCTGATCGCCCTTGCCCTCGCCTGCGTGTCCTCCATCGCGGTCGCCATGGTCGGCGGGGCGTCCCCAGCCAGCGAAGCAGTTGCGCGCCGACTTCGCGCTGATCGTGGGCTCGCGGGGGAATTTCTGCACCGGCGTTGCGCTTGCGCGCGACCTCGTGCTGACAGTCGCCCATTGCGTGGTTCCGGGTGCCGACTACAAGCTGGTCGAATACAACGCCGAACACCAACCAGTGCTGCGTGACGTTGCCCAAATCGCCCGTCATCCGCAGTTCGATCTCAAGGCTCTGTCGGCGCATCGTGCGACCGCTGATGTCGCTCTGCTCAAGCTCAAGCAACCGGCCAACCTTGATCCAGCTTTGTTGGCCGACCCGCAGCGATCAGTAATGGTCGGCGAGCGTTTCCTGGTCGCAGGCTATGGCGTTGCAGTGCGCGGCGATGGCCGCACCGGCGGAAGCGCGCGCGCCGCCACGCTGACGGCTACTGGGCAGCCAGGTTCGCTGCAGATCCGCCTCATTGATCGCGACGCGCCGCCGACGGGTGGTCTTGGTGCCTGCACCGGGGACTCGGGAGCGCCGGTTTTCAAAACCACCGACCCGTTGGCGGTGATCGGGCTGGTGAGCTGGTCGACCGGTCCCGGGGCCACTGCCGGCTGCGGCGGGCTTACTGGCGTGACTCCCCTCGTGCGCTATCGCGGGTGGATTGTGGAACAAGCGGCGCGCCTCGGCAGCCCATTGTGAAACTGCCTACCGAAAGAAGAATGCGAGCCAAACGCAAACGAGCAGCAGCACGGCCGCCCCCAAGCTGATCGCCAGAACGTACCTCACGTTATGCCCGGTGACGCCCTGGCGCGCCGCGTTCGCCGATTTCTCAACCGGCTTGCTTTGGGCTTCGTGAATGCGCGCGTCCATGACCCACAACCGCGAGGCGGCCCTCGCTGCATGATCTTTGGCGAAACCCGGCCGCGTCGCATCGACAACGCTTGCCCCGGGAGAGCGTTCCGTGCTCGGGCGGGGGCCAGCGAAAGCCTTGGAAGGGATTTTGTCGTTTGCGCAACGGGCGCGACTGCGGACTGCGACGCAAAGTCGCCTTCACGCCTTTTCGATCTGACTTTCTCTGACGGCGCGCTCGTGGCCTTCGCTGACGCTTTTGATCCGATATGAAAACTCACCGGCCTCTTCGGGCAACTGACGCACGACCGTATAAACGCCACCGGGAGCGCTGCGGAGATATGGACTCGGGCTCAGAAACACATCTTCGCCGAGCTTGAATTTATGCCCAGGCATCGTTGCATTATGCACCCGACAGAGAGCAATTGCTAGCTTATTTTCAAATACTTATGCCGTTCCAGGCGAACTCGGCGAGGCCTCGCTGCGGCCCCGCAGCGGGCGTTCTTCCATCAAGATCAACGCAACCAGAGCGAGCATCAGGAAAATGGCGCCGCACACGAATACCCACCGGAATGCACCGGCGAGGTCGACCCCACCCGCCCCCGCGGCCGCGAGCGCATCGACAGCCCGGCCCTCGCCGCCCACAAAGGCAAGCACGATTGCGCCCATCACCGCGACCACAAGCGCGGAGAACAGCGCACGGAAGAAGTTCATCACGCCGGTAGCAACCCCCACTTGAAATCGCGACACCGCGTTCTGGATGCTCACGGTAGCAACCGAAAACACGGTTCCGACACCGGTACCGACGATGCATAGCGCGAGGATCACGACCCACAGTGGGGCCGTCGGCCACCAGGCCAAAAAAACATGCGTCAGCGCAGCGACCGAAAGCCCGATCATAGGTAACCACTTGTAATGGGTGAACCGCACCATGACCTGGCCCGACAGAATCGAGCCCGGTGTCGTCATCACGGCGATGGGGATCAACGCCCAGCCGGCACCGCTCGCGGACAACCCGTGCACATTTTCATAGTAGAGCGGCATGTAGATCGTCAGCCCGATCTGCGATCCGACCGCGAACGACGCAGCGAGCGTGCCTGCGCGGACGACCGGATTGGCAAGCACCGTGAGCGGCAGGAACGGCTCTCCGGTGTGGGTCAACCGCCACGTGAATGCGAGCCAGAGGAGGCCTGAGCCGACCAGCAACCCCAAAATTTGCGGCGAGGTCCAGGCAAACCGTACACCTCCCCAAGTCAACACCAGCAGCAACAGAATAGCCGCTGACATCATCAGCAGCGCCCCAATCAGATCGAGCTTGTGCTTCCGATCGTGCCGCGGCAGCCGGCCGAGGTTGCGATAGATCATGAACGCGGCCGCGAGTCCGAGCGGGACATTCAGCCAGAACACGACCGACCAAGGCATGTGGTCAGCGACATATCCGCCGGCGACCGGGCCAGCAGTTCCGGCCGCAATCCACACCGTACCGATGTAGGCTTGATAACGGCCGCGTTCGCGCGGCGCTACGGCATCAGCGACAGTCGCCTGCACGAGCGGTACGATGCCGCCGCCACCGAGCCCCTGCAGCCCTCGACACAGAATGAGCAACAGCATATTCGGCGCAAGCGCACAGGCGACAGAACCGAAGGTGAAAATGCCGAGCGCCGAAATCATCACTTTGCGGCGCCCGTAGATGTCAGACAGCTTGCCGAACAGTGGCGCCGCCACCGTCGATGACAGCAGGTAGGCGGTGATCAGCCAGGACAGATTCTCGAAATCGTTGAAGTCGCGCCCGATTGTCGGCAATGCGGTGGCGATGATGGTCTGATTGAGCGCCGACACGAACATCGCGAGGCAGACGCCGAGCACGATCGGCCGGATTTCCGCATCCGTCAGCACCCAGCGGCCCGGCAGCGGCCCTCCGGGAGCCGGCGCGGCTCCCGTCGATGGCGGCGTTGCCACGAGATCCACGGGCGCGAGCCCGACCGGCCCAACCGCGGCCTCCTGCAACTCGGTCGTAGCCGGGTCGACACCCTCGCTACTGGCAATCTGGTCAGTGAGCGCCGCATCGCGCGCTTCGGGGTCGCGCTGATCATCGCCCCGCGCGGCAGCATCCTGCGCAGCCGCTGCGACGATCATCGTCAGCGACGCGACTTTGGCTGCTGCTCCAGTTGCTTTACCCTCGGTAGGGGCCGCGCCTGTACTCCCCGCGATTCGCTGATTGAGCGCGGCGTCGTGCGCCTCCGGATCGCGCGCGCTGCTCACATCGCGATCCAGCGCGCGTTCTTTGGCCTTCGGAGGTGCCATTACAAACGATTCACCACGGGGAGCGACGTTCTGTCTGGAAGCGTTTCGGAGAACACGTCATCTAGATCGCGCGTGCGGCGCAGCATTTCAATGGGCTGTGGTGCGGGGCTGGTATGAGTTGAAGAGGTCAATCGTTCCAGCCCCTGCGCGATGGGGCCGGTATCGATGACGCTTCAAGTCCTCCGAACCGATTTCCGGCGGGGCCTTGGCAAACGTTGCGTAGATGCTGGCTTGACGGTGGGCTTGTCCGCCTTCGGTTGCACCCGAGCGGAGGTTGGTACTCGCATCGGCCAGTCAACCACGTAGTCTTCGAGCTGATCGTCCGAGACATCAAGTTCGGACGCCGACACGCGAGCGCGCACTGAAACGCCAGCGATATGGACAGTCTCCGGGTCACCCGACACCAGCGGATGCCACCAGTAAAGGTCGTGGCCCTGCGCAACGAGCCGATACCCGCAGGTTGGCGGCAGCCAAGTCAAACCGGCCACATTCGCGGGGTTCAATTGCAAGCAATCTGCAACCTTCTCCATGCGATGGTCGTAGTCGCGGCAACGACAGGTTTCGCCGTCGAGCAGCCGACAGCCGACGTCGGTGAAATAGATGCGGCCAGTGTCTTCGTCTTCGAGCTTGTTGAGGCAGCAGCGCCCGCAGCCGTCGCAAAGGCTTTCCCATTCAGCCTGCGTCATCTGAGCGAGTGTCTTGCGTCGCCAAAAAGGAATCTCGTCCATGCGCGCTCCTCTGCGCCTGTTTTTAGACCAGGTTGAGCGGCTCGGGCGAGCCCACATTATGGGAATCAGGCCGAACTCGGCGCTGACTACGGCGCAGGATTGCGTCGGCCTAATTTGCCCTGGCCTCAACAAAGGGCTACAGGTGGCACGTAAACACCTGACTGGTATGAAGTTTTGCCCGGCTATGGGCGGCATGTGTCAAACCTCAGCACGTGCCATATTGCGGTCGAAAGATTGAGGCCATTGGTCGGCAGTAGCGCTTTCGCTATGAAACCTGCCGGTGGACGTGTGCGTCGGCGGCTTGGGTAAGGTCCTTATGCGGCTATCCGGCAACGGACTGGGATGGAAAGCGCGCCTGCAGCGCCTGCTGCTGGACTTCGACGCGCGGCTCGACTTTGGCCTGTTCCAGGGCGGCAGCTGGAGCCGTGAGTTGTTCGAGCGTTTCTCCGATTTCATGGACCGCTTTCATGTCGCGGGTTGGCGGCGCTGGCTGCTGATCGAACCGCTATCAGAGGCTGGAACGCTCGGCTGCGTCGGCATAATCGCCATGCTGGCACTCGCCATTCCGGCGTTCCAGGAAACCTCGGACGAGGATTGGCTGCGCAAGTCCGAGATCGCGGTGGTTTTCCTCGACCGCTACGGCAACGAGGTCGGCAGCCGCGGCGTTAAGCAGAACGATTCGATTCCGCTCGAAGAAATGCCTGATCACCTGCTCAAAGCTGTGCTTGCAACCGAGGATCGGCGCTTCTACGAGCATTTCGGGATCGACGTTCCCGGCACGTTGCGCGCGGTCGTGACCAACGCGCGCGCCGGCGGCGTGCGCCAGGGCGGTTCCTCGATCACCCAGCAGCTCGCCAAAAACCTGTTTCTCAACAATGAACGCACCATTGAGCGCAAGATCAAGGAGGCGTTTCTCGCACTCTGGCTCGAGTTGCGCCTGACCAAGAACGAGATCCTGAAACTGTACCTCGATCGCGCCTACATGGGCGGCGGCACCTTCGGTGTGAATGCGGCCGCACAATACTATTTTGGTAAATCGGCACGCGACGTAAACCTATCAGAGGCCGCAATGCTGGCCGGGCTGTTCAAAGCGCCGACCAAATTTGCACCGCATATCAACCTGCCAGCCGCTCGTGCGCGCGCCAATATCGTGCTCGACAATCTGGTCGAAGCTGGCTTCATGACAGAGGGTCAGGTCTTCGGGGCACGCCGCAATCCGGCGACCGCAATCGACCGGCGCGACGAAGGCGCGCCCAATTACTACCTCGACTACGCGTTCGACGAGATGACAAGGCTCGCAAACAAGCTGCCCAAGAACATCACCGAGCGCTCGTTCACGGCACGCACCGCGCTCGACATGAACCTGCAGCGCGCCGCCGAGAACGCTGTCGAAAATTCGCTCAAGCAGTACGGCCGCGAATACAACGCTCATCAGTCCGCCGCGGTGGTAGCCGATCTCGACGGCGCCGTGCGCGCCATGGTCGGCGGGCGCGACTACGGGGCGAGTCAGTTCAATCGGGCCACCGACGCGGCGCGCCAGCCCGGCTCGTCGTTCAAGCCCTACGTCTACTCGACGGCACTCGCGAACGGCTGGACGCCCAACTCGATCGTCGTCGACGCACCGATTTGTCTCGGCAATTGGTGCCCGCACAACTATGGCGGAGGCTTTGCCGGACGAGTGACCCTCGTCCAGGCCCTAACGCGTTCACTCAATACGGTTGCGGTGCGCCTATCCGTCGAGATCGGCAAAAAAGCGGCTAAGGGTGAAATCAACGCCGCGAAGGTTGGTCGCAACATGATCGTCGACACTGCACGGCGCATGGGAATTCGCAGCCCCTTGCCGGACACGCCCTCCCTCCCGATCGGCGCCGACGAAGTCAACGTGCTCGAGCACACCGTCGCCTACGCGACTTTCCCTAACAGAGGCATAGCGGTAACCCCGCATGCGATACTCGAAGTCCGCGCCGCGAACGGCGAGACAATCTGGCGCTTCGATCGCGATGGGCCAAAACCTCGGCGCGCGATCAGCGAGCAGGTAGCCGCTGACATGGCATTCATGATGAACAAGGTGGTCGAGGAAGGCACGGCCAGACGCGCCATGCTCAATGGCGTCAAGGCGGCGGGCAAAACCGGAACCACGAATGCCTATCGAGATGCATGGTTCGTTGGCTACACCGGCAACTATGTATGCGGGGTGTGGTTTGGCAACGACGACTACGCACCCCTCAATCGCATGACCGGAGGATCGCTGCCGGCCATGACTTGGCACGAGATCATGGCGTACGCGCATCAAGGTATCGAACTAAAGAACATTGCTGGGTTGCCGCCTAATCCGTCGACCATCGCGCCCCCTGATCTCGTCTCGCAGGCTAGTCCGAACGCGGCCGATGCCCTGCCCCGCCCGGCCTTGCTTACCCAGCGCGGTGTACAAGTGCTGTTACGGCTGGAACGCGCGATGGAGGACGCGGTTCGCGCCCTTCCGGCGCCCGGCCAATCGGCTGAGGCAATAGCCCCGTCCGGCACCTCATCACGCTCGGTGATCACAGCCTCGGAACAACAATCCGAGCGACAAGGTGCGCGCAACGATTGATGACCGCGCGCACGGCCGCTGATCGCGCGCTGTGGTGATTGCAGTGTACACACGGGCTCTGAATTTGAAGTTCCCACAACTACTGCCGCACCCTCGCATGCGAAGCCTCGGACATCGGACACGCTAGAGCGGCTTCGCATTTGATGGAAAACGCCCCGCAACGCCTACGAACCTGATGCGCCTCCTAGTCGGATTATTGCTCTGCTTCGTGATCGCAGCGGCGGTTGGGCTAGGCTCGACTTGGCTCGCGGTCAGTAACGGCGTGACGATCGGAGCACTCACCATTGGAGCCTGGACGGCGCGACCGAAGCTCGGCACCGCCGAGATCGATCCCTATGCGCGCGCCGAAATAGAACGCCGGGGCGAACTGCCGGTCGCGCTTGGCGATGGCATTACCTTCTTGGCGCAAACCGATGATGCCGATCGTCCGCTCGACGGCCGCTGCGAGATCACGGTACGCGGGATCACACCGCAAGCGCGGTTCTTCACCATCACACTCTACGATCCGACTGGAAGACTGGTAGGCAATGTCGTGAATTGCTATGGCTTCACCAGCCAGGAGCTGACCCGCAACGGGGACGGGAGTTTCGAGCTTGCCGTCGGGCCGCGGGCGCGCCCGGGAAATTGGCTGCCGACCGGCGGGATCGAACGCTACCTGCTGGCGCTAAGACTCTATGACACCCCGGTAGGCATTGCGTCCAAGGCTGGACGCGAGACGCCGATGCCGTCGATCACACTGGGACGCTGTCAATGATCCGCTGGTTGCTTTGGTTGCTGGCGGGACTTGTGCTCGGCGGGATCGTTCACCTTGCAACGATTCTGTACCTGCCGCGCGCGGCCGCTCGCGACGCATACGCTCGCCTGGCGCCGATGACCCCTGTGAACGCAATGGTCCCGCTGCCGGCGCCGACCCCCAACGGGGCCGTGGTCCCGTTCTTGGACCCGGCCTTTGCGACCGCTGTCTGCCGTTACGATTTATCGAAAGGACCGCTCAAGCTGACAGCACCGGTGTCCCAGGCTTATACTTCTGTTTCGTTCTACACGCGCCAGGGTGCCGCCCACTACGCCATCACCGACCGCGCGGCGGGCCGGCGGGTGATAGAGCTTGATCTGATGACCGCCCGGCAGCGAAGCCAGCTTCCTGAGGAAGAGGACGTGACAGCGGCGGACCGACTGATCGTTGAATTCCCCGACCCCTACCGGATTGATCGTGGTGCGGGCGCTGGCGCCTGAGCCGAGCCAGATGCCGATGGCGCAGCGTGCGCTCGCAGGCGCCAAATGCCAGCCGCAGTAACGGGCCGTCCGGTAAGTTTAGGATTGACGCCCGCGCCGTCGGCGCTTACGCCCTGCCGGCGGACGCTTGACGCTCTCCGCGGGCGTGTCGGTCATCCGTTCGATACGGATAACGGGAAGTATGATGATCGTGGCAGCTTCCCCCGCTGCCGCGACATACCGCTCGCTTGAGCGCTCAGCGCGCCTTGCAGCCGGGAACGCGATCACCGTGCCCATCGTCTTTGCCCCCACCCTGGGAAATCCCCGCGACGCCCCCGCGCCGCACGCTTGATAGGACAACGAGTTGGTTAACAAGTCCTATAGCGCGCCTGTTAAATAGCCGATCTGACAACCCGGGTGTAGCGCTCCAAACGCGATTTCAAGCCGGTGTAGCGTCGCGAACACAATCAGGTACCCCGGGCGAGATCCGCTCAGGGGGCCGCCTGATCGAGAAAATGGCGTCCGCGGCGGTCGTCGACTTCGATGACCCAAAGGTCGGGGTCATAGCGAACCTGGCGCACCAGATAGGACTTGATCTCCGCGTCCGGGGCAGGCTGTGTCGCGAGGCAGGCGGCAAATCTACGATCGCTCGGATGGGATTTATCGAATGAGGCCTGAGGCGCCGGGCCATAGAGATCAGCGGTCCCGTCGAGCCGATTGATCTTGACGAAGATCGCGCCGGCCTCCTCAGCGCCGCGGCGCCGCACCAACGCGTAGGCTCCCTCGTGCTGGCAGCGGCGCAGATAGGCCGAAACCCAGATCGCTGATTTGAGTTGCATCGTTCTCGTTACAGCGGCCGCCCCGTCATCGCGGCGAGCTCGCGCATGAGGCGCTCCGACATCTGCCCGGTAACGGGCATTTTACGCTCGCGCTCGAAGCGCTCGATCGCTGCCCGCGTATCTGGCCCGAGCACACCATTTGTTTCCAGGGGCCCGTAGCCGAAATCACTTAGCGCACGCTGGACCGCGACCAGCTGGCGCGACGACGCGATCAGACCCGCGATGGGGTCCTTGCGCGGGGCGGTCGAGCGCGTTGCCGCCGGCGTTCTCTGAATGCTTTGCAGCAGCGTTTCGTTCGCTTCGCTTGCAGGCTTGAGCCCTGCAGCTTGCTCGAACTCTCGGATCGCTGCGTCGGTCTTGGCGCCATGCGTGCCGTCGACCGGCGCGTCATAAAACCCGCGGCGAGCGAGTTCGCGTTGGATGTCGGCGATGACTTCCGCGCGCGGCCGCGTCACGGAATCTGATCGGACGATTTCGGCAACAGGCCCGCGTGACCGAGACGGCCCGACAATCGCGTTGGCGGCAGTCACTACGATCGGCGGCGCGATTGTAAAGATCGGCGCCGGATGCGGACCGGGTTGCAGGAAAAGACTGTTGATGATGATCGCCGCAGCGGCGCCGGTTCCGGCGATAGTCAGCAGGCACTCGCGTGGCCGGCGCAGTAGCACATGCAGGACGGCCGGAAGCCGAGTAAGCCGCGGGCGTCCAGCGGATCGGGCCTCGCCAGCTGCTCGCCGAGCTCTAAGTTCGGGGGCGCGCACGGTCGTCAACCACTATCAGCGAAGCGAATTGCAGGCGGCACCGAATTGGTGAGACGCCTTCGCCGATCATGGACCGCGGGTCGAGTGACCGGCTTCGGAACACCGTTGATCGGCATCCGGACGGTAACACAGGTCCCCCCGCCGACGCGGCTGCGCAGCTGCAACTGGCCGCCGTGCCGGCCAACGAGCCCCTTGACGATCGACAAGCCAAGGCCGTGTCCAACGCCGTGCCGCCCGGATGCGCGCACTCGGAAGAACGGGCTCCCGATCTGACGCAGATCGTCCGCAGCGATTCCAATGCCGCTGTCTTCGACCCAGATCGCGAGTTCGGTGTCGTCGACCGAGGCGCCCACCATGACGTAACCACGCTCGGTAAACTTGATTGCGTTTGACAACAGGTTGATCAGGATTTGTTTAAGTGCGCACTGATCGGCGACGATGTTAGGCAAATCAGGCGGCAGTTCGATGCGAAGATCAAGGCCGGCACGCTCGGCGTCGTGTGCCAGCATGTCGGCGCAAAGGGTGATTACCCGACCCGGCGCCAACGGCTCGCACTGCAGCTCGAAAATGTCGGCATCGAGCTTCGCCATGTCCATGATGCCGTCGATCAGCGCCAACAAATGATGGCTGGAGGTATGGATAAGCTGGGCGTAGTCGCTACGGCGAGCTGCATCGAGCTTCAGTGCATGTTCGTTGATCAGCATATCCGACAAGCCGATCACGACGTTGAGCGGCGTACGCAACTCGTGAGTGATGTTGGCGAGCCAGCGTGTGTCACCGATTTGGTCTAAAGGCGGCGTTGCGCGCGCGGCACGACGCGTTGAAAATGCGTTCAACAGTGTTTCGATGTGATCTTGAATCAGCTTGAAACGACCCACGTTCGCCCCCCAACGTCCGATCGCGCGGACGCGCCCCCTTGGCTGCAGAGATCGTGTCAGAGGTCGCTTAAGCGAACGCTAAGGCCGGTCGCCACGCTGCGCGCTGCGGCGCCTTTCAAAGCCCCCGAATCTGCAATCGCTGGGCATGGTGAATGGGGCGTTGCACCCGGCGCCCTGTGCGACGCTGCTTTTTTTGTTACGTGTTGCGTTCGTGCACTTGCGCGCGCTTCTTCAGCTTGTCACTTTGCCCGATACGGTCGTGATACGGTCGTTCGCGAGACGTGCGTTTGCGCGTCCCCGCCGTATGTTTTTCGCTTGCAGGAAGGCTTCTGCCTGCTTCGCGACACAAAGGCCTGCATCGATGTGCAGGCCCAGGTGTAGATCAGCTGATGACCCCCGCCATTACCGGCCAACATAGCCCGGCGTCCGTGTCGACCTTGACGGCGACCGCCATCGTCATTGCCGACATGGTCGGGGTCGGGATCTTCACGAGCCTAGGTTTCCAGGTGAAAGACATCACATCCGGCTTCTCGCTGTTGCTGCTCTGGATCGTCGGCGGCGTCGTGGCGCTGTGCGGGGCATTTTGCTACGGCGAGCTCGGGGCGATGTTTCCACGATCGAGCGGCGAATACAATTTTCTCGCCCGGTCATATCACCCGGCATTTGGGTTTCTTGCCGGCTGGGTGTCCGCAACCGTCGGCTTCGCGGCACCGATAGCGCTCGCCGCCATGGCATTCGGCGAATATTTCAAAGCTATCGTCCCCGGGATTCCGCCACTGGTACTTGGCCTTGCGATCTCCTGGCTGATCGCATTTGTGCATTTGCGCGGAATTCGCAGCGGCGGCGCGTTCCAGAATATCTGGACGGTAGTCAAGCTTGTGCTCATCATCGCCTTTCTGATTGCCGGTTTTACGTTCGGGAGCGCCCAACCGATTTCGTTTGCACCGAGCGCGACTGATCTATCGCAGATCATCAGCGCGCCGTTTGCGATCAGCCTAGTTTTTGTGATGTATTCCTATTCGGGCTGGAACGCAGCCGCCTATATTGTCGGAGAGATTTGCGAACCGCATCACAGTCTGCCGCGCGCGTTGTTCACCGGAACGCTGGTCGTGCTGTTCCTCTATGTCGGACTTAATGCGGTTTTTCTCTACACCACACCGATCGACAAGATGGCCGGCCAGATCAACGTTGCCGTGATCGCTGGTCGGTACATATTTGGCGACTGGGGCGGCCGCCTGGTCGGCGCACTCATCTGCCTCGGGCTGATCTCATCGATCAGCGCGATGACCTGGATCGGTCCTCGCGTTACCGTGGCGATGGGCGAGGATATTGCAATGCTGCGCGTGTTTTCGCGCAAATCCGGAAATGATGTTCCGACCACCGCGATCCTGTCTCAACTCGCGATCGTCACGCTGCTGCTCCTGACGCAAAGCTTCGAGACCGTGCTGGAGTTCATCCAATTCAGCCTCACGTTCTGCTCGTTCTTCACGGTACTGGGCGTGATCAAGCTGCGCTTTACGCATCGTGCACAGCCGCGCCCGTATCGAGCCTGGGGTTACCCTGTTACGCCGTTGATCTTCCTGGGCGTCACGGCCTTCATGATGTACTATCTCATCACCAACCGGCCGATGCAGTCGCTAGCCGGCTTTGCCCTCATGATCGCCGGGCTTGCGATCTACTATGCGTCTCGTTTACGGGATATCTCGAAACCACAGTTCAAAACATGATCTCAATGGTCCGAACAGCTGGAATTGCCGTTCTCTTCGTAAGCGGGCTGTTGCTTGCGGCAACCCGGCCCGCCGGCGCCCAGAACGCCAGCTTCGATGACACTGCCCGCTTCCTAGCTGGAATGCCGCCGTCAAGCGGCTCGCCCCTTACTCCCCTGACGCAAGACGCAGCCTGGCAGCAACACGCCCGTCATTTCAATTCCGCATTCGGCAACCTTGACAGGAATCAGTTTTCCAAAATCCGCGCTTGGACGAGCGCAAAACTCACAGCCCCGAGCCCCGTATTGTTCTACATGTTCAGTGGTCCGGACTTTCTCTATGCCAACGCCTTCTTTCCCAACGCCACAACTTACGTCTTGAGCGGGCTGGAGCCGGTTGGCCCGATTCCCGATCTGCTGCGATTGCCCCGCGGATCGATCGGCGAAGCGCTGCGACATATCGAAGGCTCGCTGGGCACGATCCTGACGATCAGCTTCTTCAAGACGCATGACATGCGCATGACCCTCGGTGCGAGCCGGGTCAGCGGAACGCTGCCGCTCCTGTACGTCTTTCTCGCTCGCTCCGGCAAGACGATCCGCGACGTTTCACTAATCAAGCTCGACGATCAGGGCGTAGCACAGCCACAAAATGCACCAACATCGCCTGGCATGAGAAACCCAGCGCATGGCGTCAAAATTGTATTCACTGGCAACGACGGCAGCGAACAGACGCTCTACTATTTCGGTACCAACGTCGCCAACGACGGTTTCAAAGTCAGCGGATTTGCAAAGTTCTGCGATCGGCTCGGTACCGGCGACGCATTCGTCAAGAGTGCGTCCTATCTTCTGCACAGCAGCAACTTCTCAGACGTCCGCAATTTCCTGCTGCAGCACGCGAATTTAGTCCTGCAGGACGACACCGGCATACCGGTGAGCTACTTTGATCCTAATAAATGGCAGTTGCGTCCGTTCGGTCGCTACACAGGCCCGATCAGCATTTTCGCGCGTAATTACCAGCCGAAACTCACACAATTGTTTCAGAGAGGTCGCGCCGAGCAACTTAACTTTGGCCTTGGGTATCAGTGGCGGGTATTGGGATCAAACCTGATACTGGCTACGCGCACCGAGCCCAAGGTGCCCGAAGCGGCGATCAGCCGACAAACACCTTCAGGCGATCAACCTTCGCCGGCTGGATCGAGTCTTCAACCGGTCGCCAGCACAGAGCCGGATGGTCCCCCGGCCCCCACGGGCGCGCCGCCAACTGGGGCGGCCGGTGCCGCCGCCAAGAAGGCAACGAGTAAAACGAAGACGCAGAAACAGCGCGCCAATGCCGCAAGACCGGCACCGTTCTTCTGGCCGTTCTTCTATGGCCCGCAAAATAGATACTGACCGGCACATCCAACGCATCCTACGCGTGCTGAGTAATCCGAGTCTTCGCGTTCGCTCCGCAACCATTAGCTGTAGCTATGACGGCCGCGCGGAGCTCGTCGAGTTTGAGCAATAGGCGGACGCGCAGCCGTCGAATTTGCTGCCCGCTTTGAAGAATAACCAGAAGCCTGCGAACGCGCCGTACGATAACGAGTGGGAACCGCGCCGAATATCCGGAACAAATCAAAGACCTGCCAACACTAAGTCACTCGCCAATCCTGATTTCGCCATAGTTAGCAAGCTATTTACCGTGGGGACCGTAAATTGGAATGGGTTGGGGGTCGTGAAGGGGTCTGCGGGGCTTCGGGGTGCATCCGTTCTTTTTGCTTGGGTTCGCGTCGCAGTCAGCGATGCTGTTTCTGCGTGTCCCAAAACTGTCCTAACCCATACGCCATCTACGTTTGCAGTCGACCTGACATACAGGTGGGGACCGTAACGCATGACGTTGGGGGGTACTGTCACAGTGGTCACCGCTGCCCTCGTGGTCGCGGGCGCCACCTCTTGCCTGTCGGTGCTGAATACCAATTTTGGCGCGCAGAACGCGCGGGGCGAGGGCGAATTGGTCATCTACAAGACTGAGTTCCGCCTCCGAATTGAAGTCAAACAAATGGGAGACTGCCGAGACGGCGTTCGCGGCATTGGCTAATTCCGATCTCGGGGGGCAAGCGAGCTCCGGCGGCAAATATCGCGTCGCCTCGCTACAGGTCAACGAACGACGTACATCCGGCGCCGCCGCCACCGGCGAGCGCAAGGCCTTTCCACTGTATCGTTTCACCGATGACGGAAGCGTGCTGTCGACGGATCGCGCGAACGAAGTGAAGGGCGTCTTCCCAACGCACCGATTTTCCGGGGAGCGGGTCGCCTATGTGACCGAGCGCAACTCGGTGCTCGATCAAGGCCGGCTGGAGAACGCCCTGCGCGCGCAGCAAATTCGACCGCAGAGTTTGCCAGTGAAGGAAGCTCTGACCAAGCTAGTCGACTTTGATGCCGCGCCGTTTCCTTATGAGGGCGCTCGGCGTTCCTATCGTGACCGCCGCGTCCTGCTTCACATTCCCAAAGGCTTTGATGCCCGTCGGCCCGGCGTCATGGTCCTGTTTTTCCATGGCCATCGTGCCACTCTCGAACGGGATGTTCGCGACCGGCAGCAAGTGCCGGCGCAAATCTCGGCTTCAGGCATGAACGCAGTTCTGGTAGCACCGCAGTTCGCGGTCGACGCCGCCGATTTGAGCGTCGGCCGGTTTTCGCAGCCCGGAGGGGTCGCGCGGTTTGTCGCCGAAGCTGCGGACAAACTGGCGCGGTTGCACGGCGATCCGCTCACCGCCAAGACCTTCGCCAACATGCGCATCATTATCGTGGGTTACAGCGGCGGGTTCCTGCCGACCGCCTATTCCCTTTACACCGGCGGTCTCGCCAAGAATTGCGTGCGCGGGGTCGTACTGCTCGACGGCGTTTACGGCGAGCTGGGTAAATTCGCGACGTGGATCGAGAACAATCGATCGTCTTTCTTCGTCAGCTCCTATACTCACTACACCAAGCGGCACAACAAAGAGCTCGAGCGCATCCTCGCCGATCACGACGTGCCGTTTAGCCAGGAACTCAAGCCCGATCTCGGAAAGGGTG
Source organism: uncultured Alphaproteobacteria bacterium (assembly GCA_963833605.1). Taxonomy (GTDB): domain Bacteria; phylum Pseudomonadota; class Alphaproteobacteria; order Rhizobiales; family Xanthobacteraceae; genus JAFAXD01. Next base: position 119,922 of record CAWHYZ010000020.1, on the reverse strand, counting down.
GCGTTGCCTTCATCGAGGCCGACGTCTCCCATCGCGACTACGTGACGCGGGCGTGGGTTGATTATCCGATCAAGGATATTGTCAGCAGGCTAAGCGATTATCAGCTGCCGGTGCGACCAAGCGCCGTTGCACAATACGAACCCAACGGCCGCAAGTAACCGCTCGAACCCAGCGTTTCTCCGGCGACCGCCGGCTACTTTCGGCATTGTTCGCCTTTGGCGAAAGGATCGACGGTAGGGCGCGGCCCCTCCGGTAACCTGAGCGAGAGTGCGGCGCGCACGGTTTTTTCTGGCGGAAGCTTGCGCGATGCCTCATATCAGAGGCATGGCTGACGATACCGGTACGATCGGCGCGTCGATCGATGAGATTCTTGAGAATTTTTCCCTGCTCGATGAATGGGATGATCGCTATCGCTACATCATCGAGCTCGGGCGCCAGCTGGCCCCCTTGCCGGCCGCCGACCACACCGCGGTCAACAAGGTTCCGGGTTGTGCGAGCCAAGTCTGGCTCGACACCGAGGTCCGGGCGGGTGGCACGTCAGGCCCGATTTTGATTTTCCGCGGCGACAGCGATGCCCACATCGTGCGCGGGCTGATTGCTATCCTGTTTGCAATCTATTCGGATCGACCGGCGCGCGACATTCTCGCCACTGACGCGCTCGCTGTGTTTGAGCGGATGGGCTTGCGCGAGCACCTCACGCCGCAACGTTCGAACGGGTTCCGATCGATGGTCGAGCGCATCCGGTCGGACGCCCGCGCGGCACTCGCTGCCGAGGCGTGACACGCGCCTCATGGCGTCCGCTACTTCGAGCGCCGCCGGCGTTGTTGCCCGAGCCCCATCTGCTTGGCGAGCTGGGAGCGCGCCGCCGCGTAGTTCGGAGCTACCATAGGATAGTCCGGCGGCAACCCCCATTTTTCGCGGTATTGCTCGGGTGTCATGTTGTACTGGCTGCGCAAATGACGCCGCAGCGACTTGAACTTCTTGCCGTCCTCCAAACAGACGAGGTGATCAGGGGTGATCGATTTCTTGATAGATACGGCCGGCCGCGGCGGTTCCAACGGGCCATCGCCGCGGCCGGAAGATATTCGCAGAAGCGCCGAATGCACCTGACTGATCAGCGTCGAGATGTCGCTCGCCGGCACCGTATGGTTGCTGACATAGGCCGAAACGATAGTCGCCGTCAGTTCGATGAAGCTAGTTGTATGTTCCCCACCGGTTGCCATTTTTCGCCTAACCCCGAGGCTCGGTTCGCGCGGCGGCCGAAGTTGTGCTGCTCGGCTTTGCCGGTCGCGAGGCCGCTTTGAATACACTGCGCGAAGAACAAGAACTACTTGCGATTTTACTACGAGTACTTGGCAACTGCAAGAGGATACATGTAAACGCCAAGTAACGCTTGAGTATTGTCTCGGTAACTCTCAGCCAAATACTTGGGACTCCAAGCGAGACAGCCAACTGTCCGGTCTCCGATGAGGTGTAGTCCAAGTAATCACACTTTATCGTCTACTGTCGCGGGTTACCATCAGATTCAACAATGCACGACCGCCGAACCCATCGCGCAGTTCGTCAAACCCTTGAAGGACGCCCGTCAACGCGCCTAACTAACGATTCGAGATGACCATGGACCAGATGGCGCAGCAGGTTCCGAGCCCCGCCGAAGCGCCGCAACCACAGCAGCGACCGATGATACGGACGTGGCACGGCATTGCGCGCGCCGATGAATTCGCTTGGCTCAAAGCCGAAAACTGGCTGGAGGTGATGCGCTATCCAGCGACACTCGACCCTGAGATCCGAGCCTATCTGGAGGCCGAAAACGCTTATGCCGATGCGGTACTGGCCGATACCGAAGCCCTGCAAGCTGCCGTGCTCGCGGAGATGAAGGGCCGCATCAAGGAAGACGATACTTCGGTTCCAATTCCTGACGGGCCGTTTGCCTACTTTGAGCGTTACCGGGAAGGCGGGCAACACCCTCTGATTTGCCGGCAAGGCCGTTATGGCGGTGCCGAAGAAGTTCTCCTCGATGGCAACGCGTTGGCCCGGGACCGATCCTTTTTCGAGCTGGGGGCCAGTCGCCATTCACCCGATCACAAACTGTTGGCTTGGACTTCGGACGAAGCCGGTTCGGAATTCTACACCATCCGAATCCGAGATATCGCGACCGGATCCGATATCGCCGATACTCTCGTTGACACGTCAGGCCCACCGGTTTGGAGCGCAGATAGCTCGGGCCTCTATTATGTCCGGTTGGACAGCCAGCATCGCCCCTCCCGCGTCTATCGCCACCGGCTGGGGGCGCCGGCGAGTGACGACGCCTTGATCTTCGAGACGACCGATCCGCAATTTTTTCTGTCTCTGTCAGACACGCAATCGAAACGTTTTGCAGTCATTTCAGTGCATGACCACGAGACGTCCGAGGCGTTAGTGGTTGACCTCTCGCTTCGGGACGCCGCACCGCAACTGATTGCGCCGCGTGAACCATCGGTGCGTTATGACGTGGCACACCACCCGTCGTTTGACGGTGCGCCGGCGCTCATCTTTCGAACCAACGCCGCCGGGGCCGAGGACTTCAAGTTGGCATGGGCACCGTTGGCATCGCCCGGACGCGCAAACTGGCGCGATCTCGTTGCCCACCGACCTGGCGTTTACATTCTGACATTCAGTGTGCTTGCCGATTGGATAGTCTGGCTCGAGCGCGAGGACGGACTGCCCCGTATCGTCGTGCGGCGCATCGCGACCGGGGAACAGCACACTATCGCCTTCCCGGAGGATGCTTATTCACTTGCGATTTCTGAGGGCTTGGAGTTCGAGACGGAGGTGTTGCGTTTCACCTATTCATCCATGACGACCCCGTCGGAAGTTTGGGATTACAACCTCGATCGCCGGATCCGTTTGCTCCGCAAGCGCCAACAAATCCCATCCGGTCATGACCCCACCGACTACGTGACGCGTCGCCTGTTTGCGCCTGCGGATGACGGCGAGATGATCCCCATCTCACTATTGCATCGTAAGGATAGACAGATTGATGGGACAGCACCGGGGCTTGTCTACGGCTACGGCGCCTACGGGCTTGCAATTCCCGCAGCATTCAACAGCAATCGGTTGTCGCTGGTCGATCGCGGCTTTGTGTTCGCGATCGCGCATGTACGCGGCGGCACTGAAAAGGGTTGGCGCTGGTACCGCGAAGGCAAACTCGCTAATAAACCCAATACCTTCCGCGATTTCATCGCGGTTGTGGAATTCCTCATTGCCCAGCGTTGGGTCGCACCCACGCGAGTTGTCGCCCAAGGGGGTTCGGCCGGCGGGATGCTGATGGGGGCCGTTGCCAACCTACGGCCTGACCTGTTCAGAGGGATTGTTGCTCAAGTCCCGTTTGTCGATGTGCTCAACACGATGCTCGACGATACCCTTCCGCTCACGCCACCCGAATGGCCGGAATGGGGTAATCCGCGGACCGATCCGCATATTTTTCGAACCATTCTCAGTTACGACCCCTATGAGAATGTGCGCCCCCAGGACTACCCGGCCATGCTGGTATTTGCCGGCCTCACCGACCCACGCGTCACCTACTGGGAGCCGGCCAAATGGGTGGCTCGGCTGCGTACCCGCAAGACTGATCGCAATCTGTTGGCGCTGCAGACCAATCTCGGCGCCGGCCACATGGGGGCGTCAGGCCGCTTCGATCGGCTCAAGGAAATCGCATTGGCCTACGCCTTTGCGATCAAAGTAGCATGAACGTCACCGAGGCAACCTGCTTGGTTGATTTCTAAGAAGCGACAGACGCCGAGTTCCGGCGCGCGTACGGCCGTGCACTCAGCTGTTCTTTTCGAGGTGCAGGCGCAACTCCTCTATGGATTCGAACCGCACGATGCCGCTGGGCAACTGGGCTTCGATTGAGCCGTCGGTGTAGAGCGTGTAGCCCATGCCATCAATCACCCCGGATTTGAGGATCACCGCCGGCGTCGGCTGGGCTTGATCCTGCGTGGTGGGAGGTGCGGCTTCATTAGACTCTTCGGCAGGCGCATCGATCTTCCGCTGCTGAATGGGCTCATCTTCAGGCTGACCGCGATTAGGTTGCCCGTGATCAGGTTGCCCGCGATCCAATTGCGCGCGCTCGAGTAGCTCGCGATCTGGCTGCCCGCGCTCAATTTGAGTCCGATCAGGCTGCTCACGATCAATCGGCCTGCGTCCCGAAGCTACCGCCGAAGACCACGTCGTATCGAACAGGTTGCGTTTGGGACGTTCTTGTTCTTGCGGCCGCGGGCTTTCGAACCGGGGCGTTGGCGGGGGCGGTGGTGGCTCGAACCGAGGCTCGATCATTCCCTCATCGTGCGCCCCGGCGACCTGCGGCCTCTGGGCGCCTCGGCCCACACCAGCAGGCGACAACGGGACAAGATCATCGTCGTCAGCAACAGGTGGCTCTGCCATGCGACGCGGCCCCGCTGCGCCGCCTGGGCGCAAGCGTTCGGGTTCGAGCGCGGGCCGTTCGGGCGGCGGAATTGACTCGGGGCGATGCTCTGGCGGCCGGCGTGCCGGTGTTGTTGACTGCGCTCGAGCCGGCATGGCGACGCGCCCGGGAGCCCGCGCCGTCCCATCGACGTCCGCGGGACGCACGGCCCGCGGCGCGGGGCGATCGAGCAATCGGCCGAGTTGGCGCAATTCGCGCACCGTTGCACCCAGGCCCATAACAATCAGGCCGCCAGCAATGCCCGTACAGCCGCTAACGATCAGTGTGTTGCCGAAGCTTAAGTCGATCAAAGCACCAGCAACAATCGCAACCAATCCCGCCAAGCTCGCGATGCCACCGAGTACATACAAGAACACAACCATAAGGGCATCTTCTCCTACTCGTCATCGGGAGCGGCTTCAGGCGCCCGCTGGATTTCCCTCTGACGGCGCACGCTTAGGGCGGATCCTAGTGAAACTGTGTCGAGACTTCATTAACGCGGTTAACCATTGCTGCGGAAAAAGTTTCAGGTATCATAATACTGTACCGAATTTCGCCGCACAATTGGGAACCAACGGGGTCCCTGAAGTGATATCTTCGGACGCCGACCCGCCGACATGTCTTCGCGACGGCATTTGCGGTCGGCTCCCCAGTTTTGACGGAGAGATCAGATGTCGTTCACGCTTCCGCCCCTGCCTTATGCCCATGACGCGCTGGCGCCCTACATGTCGCGCGAAACGCTGGAATACCATCACGACAAGCACCACCAAGCCTATGTCGATAATGGCAACAAGCTGCTGCAAGGCAGCCCATGGGAGGGACAATCGCTCGAGCAAATCGTTACCGGCTCGTTCGGCAAGAATGCGGGCCTCTTCAACAATGCCGGCCAGCATTACAATCACTTGCACTTTTGGAAATGGATGAAACCAGGCGGCGGCGGCACCAAGCTCCCCGGCGATCTCCAGAAGAAGATCACCGAAGACCTGGGCTCATACGACAAAATGAAGGAGGAGTTCGTTGCCGCCGGTGTCGGGCAGTTCGGATCCGGATGGGCTTGGCTAGCCGTCAAGGATGGTAAGATTGCCGTGACGAAAACGCCGAACGGCGAGAATCCGTTGGTGCACGGCGCCAAACCCATCCTAGGCTGCGACGTTCTGGGAACACTCCTACTACATCGATTACCGCAACCGGCGGCCGGATTATATCAAGGCGTTCCTCGATCATCTGGTGAATTGGGAGTACGTCGACGAGATGTACAAGGCTGCGCTTTCTCAAAAGGCTGCGGCCTAATCCCTCGGCGCGCATACGCTAACATTGGGGGCGCGGCAATCTGTCCGCGCCCTTTTTTGCGCCGTCTCCATTGTCACAGCTTTCGTTCGGTGTTGAAGGAAAAGAAGCATATGCTACCGTGCCCCAAGCAAAAAAATTCGGGGGAAACGCCAATGACCCAGTTCGCGCCGCATCAGCCAAGCGCCAATCGCTGATCGGATCGGCATCGGACTTTCAGCATTCCAGAAATGGTGCGTTGCACCAAAACGCGGTGATCAAGATCCACCGTTGTTTGGCAAGAACGTCGCGCCACAATTGGTCGCTAGTTGAGCCGCTCCTCGTATCTGTTGTCCCAACCGACCCAGCTCGTTTAGTTCTTCAGCGCCACGTATTGAGCGGAATCGATGCTGCAAGCTGATTTTTGGGAACGATCGGGGGGTCCGGAAACTCCGGGGCGGACGCAGTCTGCCTGGAAGACAGGCTTGGGATTGTCGACCTGGCGACGGTCCACCGAACGTACTTTTGATAACCTAGCGTTAGCGGTCCTTGCCGCTGTAGCGCTGTTATCGGCTCTCACATTCAGGGACTACGGACTTGGTTGGGACGACTACACTCATGCCGAATACGGCGGTCTGCTCTTGCGACTTTACGAGTTGGGATTTAGCGATCGGCGCGCGTTATCGTTTGTCAATTTGTACGCATACGGCGGCGGCTTCGACATGCTTGCCGCAATCGTCGCGAAGATTTTGCCGTTCGACCTGTTTGAGACGCGACGCTTATGCGGTGCGATGTTCGGGTTGATCGGGCTCGCCATTACATGGCGGATCGGGCGCCGCATCGGAGGTCCACTCGCCGGCCTGATCGCTCTGGTGCTGCTGGCCACTTGCCCACTCTACTACGGTCACATGTTCATCAACGCCAAGGACTTGCCGTTCGCGGTCGCAATGGTTGTGATGTTGCTGGGCTTGATTAGGGCGTTCGAGGAATATCCGACGCCCTCCGCGCCCGTCGTTGCGATCTTCGGCATTGGCCTTGGCCTCTCGATAGGAACCCGTGTCCTAGGCGACCTTGCCCCCCTCTATGCGCTCGCCGGGATGGCTTTCGTCGCGGCCGCAGAAACGCGTCAGCTGGGCACGTTCGCGCCGGCCCGCCAGCGGGCCTTGCGCTTCGTCGTGGCACTACTGCCCGGGCTCGTGCTGGCATATGCGGTTATGGCGCTGATCTGGCCGTGGTCGGTCGTCTCTCCGCTTAATCCGTTGCGCGCGCTCGCCTACTTCTCGCATTTCTTCGAAAAGCCCTGGAAGGAAATGTTTGCCGGCGTGCCGGTGGCCGTACCCGACATGCCTCGCACCTACGTGCCGCAGTTGTTCTTGCTTACTATGCCGGTGGTCTTTCTGCTGCTCGGAATTGCAGGCATCGCTGGCGCTCTTGCCACTATCGCTCAGCGTCACGTGGATACTGCCCGGCGCGCCGGAATGCTCGTGATCGTGTTGGCGGCCACGACACCTATCATCATCGCCTTGCTCACGCGTCCGGCGATGTACAACGGTATTAGGCATTTCGTGTTCCTGGCACCTCCCTTCGCTCTGCTCGGAGGGATTGCCGGAGCCTGGATCATCGCCCGCTCGGTGCTCATGTCGCGTGTCGCAGGCGCGGTCGTAACGATTGCGATCGGGGCCGGCCTCCTGCTGCCGATCAGCGACATGATTCGGCTGCATCCCTATGAGTACACACATTTCAACAGGATCGCCGGTGGTGTACGTGCCGCCGATGATCGATATATGCTGGACTATTGGGGGCTCGCCTTCAAACAGGCAGCGGAAGAGCTCCGCGCCAAACTGACGGAGCGGCTCGAGGCTCCGAGCGCAAACCGCCGTTGGCGCATCGCGGTGTGCGGCCCGCAACGCCCGGCCCAGATCGAGCTTGGGCCCGAATTCGTCACATCCAGCGACCCTGCTGGTGCCGATTTTGCGATGATGCTGGGCGAGTTCTATTGCTTGAAGCTCAACGCGCCGATTCTTGTCGAAGTTGAGCGCGATGGCGTCGTGTTTGCGCGCGTGTATGATATCCGCGGCCGGTCCATCACGAGTTTTCTGACCCTGCCGGCCCCGTAACGCGCCATCAGCGAAAGTAGTCACCGGTTTCGCTTTCGATCGCGCGCTAAAATTATGATTTGGCGCATGATCTTTTCCGTAAACCCTGACCGTTCGTCGGATCGCACGCCCGTTGCATTGGTCATCGGCGAAGCAAACGAAATCGTTAGCCGATTTATGCCCTGCCGGAGTTCTCACTCAATGCCAATCTTCGTTTTCGATGCCTACGGAACCCTGTTCGACGTACACGCCGCCATTGCGCGCCACCGGACCGCGGCCGGCCCGGATGCCGATCGTCTTTCCGAGATCTGGCGAGCCAAGCAGCTTGAATATACCTGGACCTTGACGCTCGCCGGCGCCTACGTCGACTTCTGGACCTTGACGAAGCGCGCGCTCGAATTTGCACTCGCGCGCGTTCCATCGGCGGACGCGCGGCTCAGGGCGCGATACCTCGAAGCCTACCGCACGCTCGACGCCTATCCGGATGCGCGCGAAACGCTGCGTGGGCTCAAGGTACGCCAACAGCGCACTGCAATCCTGTCGAACGGAACGCCTGCCATGCTGGCCGCCGCCGTCGATGCCGCCAAGCTCGTCTCAGACCTTGATGCCGTTCTCTCGGTTGACGCGTTGCGCATCTACAAACCGCGTCCCGAGGTCTACCAACTCGCCTGCGACTACTTCGGGGTGGCGCCGGCCGAAATCGTATTCGTGTCCTCCAATCGATGGGACGTGATGGGCGCTGACGCATTTGGCTTGCGAACTGTCTGGGTCAACCGCGCCGACCTGCCGGACGAATACGGCGGCGCTTCCCGTATCGTTACCAACCTCACCGACCTGATTTCCCTCGCGTAGGGCCGGGTCGGTCTGTAGGGAATTTGATCCTAGAGCGCGCGCGCTGGACGGGCAATAATGCGGGAACCTCCGCCCGCACGTCCGTGTTTGTCTGTTGAGACACACCACGACCCCGAGAGGAGGACAACATGGATCCGAACGACCCGCTACATCGCGACGAGTGGCGTCCGGATTTCGGGCGTAACGAGATGCGCTCGGCGAATGCGACTTGGGGATGGGTCGCCGCGGCAGTGTTCGTTGCAGTGGTGTTGTTCATTGCTTTTACCAGCGGACACAACAGCACGCAGACTGCATCGAATGACGTGCCGCCGATCGCATCGCACTCCGTGAACTCACCGAACTCACCGGCTGCGCCGACAACGCCACCTGCCAGTGACCGTGCGAAGTAGTTCACCCAAGCCATCCAAGGGCCCGCGCGCCTGCGCATTTATTGCAATCGCTCCGGCGGGCGCGTGAGTGAGAGTGCCGCCGGAAGGCACAGGGCGCAGACCAAGGCGAGGACTGCCGCCACCGCTGCCGTCAGATAAACGTCCCGCAGAGCTCGGGAGATCGCAACGGCAAGTTGGCTGATGATATCGACGTTCGAGCCCAGCTCGCGTCGCCGGTGTGAGCAGCTGACGCATGACCTCACTCTCGGCGGGCGCTACCCGAGCGACGGCAAAGTTGATCACCGCGCCCCCGATACCGGCGCCGATCGCCATCCCGATCGAACGCAGAAACAAATTCGAGGAAACCGCACCGCCACGGTTCTCCCACCCGACCTCGGCCTGGCATGTAACAATGAAGGTCGTGTTGCAAATTCCCATGCCGATGCCGACGACGATGGCTCCTCCACTGACCGACCACACGTCGGTGCTCATTGCCATCGATAGCGCCCCCACGATCAATAGCAACGCCCCGCCGGCGGCAGCGGCGCGGAAGCTCGCGTAAGCCATGACCCGGGCGGCGAGCACGCTCGCGACGCTCCAGGCCAGCGACTGTACCGCGTATACGGCGCCCGCGGTCCGCGCCCCGTAACCGAGGACGCCTTGCACGTAGGTCGGTAGAAAAAGGGTCGTGCACGACAGCACGACGCCGATGCAGAAAGCGCCCAAGTTGGCCAACAGAACGCTGCGCACACGCCAAAGTGCAATCGGCACGATCGGCTCCGGGGCGCGGCTTTCATTGAGCACCAGAGCCAACAGGAGACCCGCGCCGACAGCGATCAGAGCCAAGAACATCGAACGCGGCAATTCATTCGCCTGCACTAGTGCCATCAGGACAGCACCTGCGCCCAGCATAAGTAGCAGTGAGCCAAGATAATCGACCCGATGCTCGCGTCGTATAGCCGGTTCATGGAACGTCAGCGCCAGCATCGCGACGGTTACAATTCCAATCGGCAGGTTGATCCAGAATATGATGGCCCACGACAGATGTTCGATAATGAACGCGCCGGCGACCGGGCCCGCGATCGCGGCCAAGCCCCACACACTCGACCACCATGCCTGGATACGTGCGCGCTCTTTGCCTTGGTACATGTCGCCGAGTATCGTCAGGGTGAGCGGCTGCAACGCGCCGGTGCCGAGACCTTGCAATGTACGAAAGGCAATCAGCCACGCCATGCTGGGCGCAAAACCGCACAGGGCCGATCCGAGCAGAAATAGACTCGCGCCCACGTAAAATACGCGCTTTCGCCCATAAAGGTCGGCAAGGCGGCCGTAGACCGGGGCGGTCACAGCGCCGGTCAGGATGTAGGCTGCGAACACCCAGGTGAATAGTTCAAAGCTGCCCAACTGGGCAACAATAGTTGGCATCGCCGTGGCGACAATCGTGACCTCGATCGCTATCATGAACGCCGACAGCATGCAGGCCGCGGTCACCAAGCGACGCCGCACGCCCTCGGCTTCCGTGGCATGCTGGTACTCGTTCAAGGCTTGCTCCGTGGCGGACCGCACGGCACCTTAGCGACTGATTGCGGGAATGCCAGCCGACTTGGAATTTGTAATCGCACTCCTGAGCACGACCGCCAAGATCGAACGGGGTCAGCTCGGTGTTGCACGGACGTCCATCCTATGATGGAACAGATCATCGATTGGGGCTTTCAGCCCTTACCGCCGGTCGACCGCGTTGAAGAGCTTGCCGGACTGTGGAGGCGGGCGCGCGCGGCGGCAGAGAGCATGCCGGCCTGCCCTTGCCATGGCATCATATCGGGCGCGATCGACCCCGACGTCATGGAGCACAACATGCTGGGACCACTGCGCGCACGCTACCAGGCTGAAGGCCGCACCGAGCTTCTGGCGTTGGTCGAACAGCGCCTACGCAAATCGCCATTTGCGGGAAAGCGCGTTGCGTTTACACCCTGGCTGAAAGGTCTGGCGGAGGCGCCGCTCGACCAGAGCACACGCGCGGTCTTCTATGACGACCTGCACGCGGCGCTACGGTTCTACGCCCAGGCCGGCGCGCAATTCACCTGCGGCTAACCTTGCGGTAGACTTCACAAAGCGACAGAACATCTCAACCAGCACCGCAGGGAGGATCATCCAATGAGCCTGAGCATTCGCCGCGTCGTCACCGGGCACGACAAGGATGGCCGTGCCATCGTAAAGATCGACGAGTCTGTCAAGAACGTCGTTTCAGCGCGACCGGGCGCACACGCCGCGGTAATCTGGACGACGGAAGGTTTTCCGGTCAACAACGATGGCGACACTGACGCGTCTGGGCGCAAGGTCGGTACCACGCTTGACAACGGGACGGTGTTCCGCGTGGTGAGCTTCGGGCCAGGCGTTTCGCCTCGCAACCATCGCACCGACTCGATCGACTATGCGGTCGTGATATCGGGCGAGATCGACATGGAACTAGACGGGGAGACCGTGCACCTGCGGGCCGGCGACGTGATGGTCCAGCGCGGTACTATTCACAACTGGGTCAACAAAGGCAGTGAACCCTGCGTGATCGCTTTCACGCTGGTGGCCGCCAAGCCGGTGCATGCTGGCGGCAAAGTATTGCACGCACACGGGTGAGCGCACGAAAACCTCGTGCGCGGACGGCATCGATTAGCCGTCGAGCTCGGGATAGTGCCGAAAGATCTCCCATCTGGTTGAACGGTATCCGTCGCTCGGATTTCAAATACGCGGCGATGCGCGGGCGCCGACCGACGCGTTCGTGCAGAGCGACGATGCGCGGGTATTTTCGTTCATAGCGCCGCATCGCTTTCGGAAATGCGTAACTCAGGCCTTCGACGATCTGAAACATCGAGAGGTCAGGCGTTGTAAGTCGCGCCCCGACCATAAATCCGGTCTTGTTGCGTTCAAGCACGGCCTCGAAATAGTCGAGGAATTTCGGAGCACGGTGCTTCAGGAAATCCCGAGCGCGCCGTTTAGCCTCGCTGGTTTGTTCCTCGTAGTAGAGGCCCGACCCGATCGGGTGATGAGTGTCGTGGATCTCAACCAGGAAGTCTGCAATCGTGAGTTCGAGCTGATGTGTCCATAGCATCCCGGCCTCGGACGCGGGTACTAGATTGTGGCGGCGCCCGACAAACAGCAAAATATTCGCAGTCTGCGCGATGAGCCGGTCGCCGGCCTTGAGAAACGGCGGCGCAAATGGCAGTTGTTTCAATCGCGCCCTTTGCATGACGGCGAATATCTTGCTCTCGCCGCCACGCCGGCGCGCCACGTCGACATAGTCGGCGCCGGCTTCCTCAAGCGCGAGTTGGATGAATTCACCGCGGCCCTGGATTTCGGGCCAATAGTAAAGCTCGTAGCGCATGGAATGAGCGACCTCTTGGTTTCCTGTTAATGACCTGGGAAGAGCGCGCGGGACAAAAACCGCCGCTTCTCGCATTGAAGCACCGTTGCCATAACGACACACTCGCAAATTCTGTTCCGCTCAGCGCCTTGGCGGCGCAGCTTCGCCCTTATGAACAAACTCGCGATATGCTTAAATGCGGTCGAGTCCGGGGGATGAAGCTGTGAAACTCAAAACCGCCTTGGCCGCATTGGTCTTTGTGCTTTCCATCTCGGGTGTGCGAGCCGGCTATGATTTCAAGGGCAACGATACCGGCGGGATCATCTCCTGGAACCCGGAGATAGCCCACATCTACAAGGACATCGCGGCCGCCCATTGCTGGCGCTACCATAAGGTTGCCTTCATCACCAGCGTCCATCCGGTCTATGGCGACTATGTCGGGTTCGTATGCGCGTTCCCGCAAGGCTATGATCCGGTCAAGGAGCGCTATTACCGCTCGCTCGGGTATTAAGCGCCACCCCCGACTTGGCAGGCGATCTACCGCATTCCCTATCTTTCCGGCGTTTCGACCGGCACGCAATTGCGTCGTCCCTGTGCCACGCAGTTGTCGAGATCGCGCTGGGTCACCATGGCGTTAACGAGCCAGATACCGCCGCCAACGATCAGGACGAAGAACGCGGCGAGAAAAATATTCGCGAGTTGACGGTCGCGTTCGTCTTCCTCGCTGTCGGGCGGTGGTGGCGTCTGGTCCATGTCACCAGCATAGCGAAGCCCTGGAGAAGGTGAAATATCGCGCGCGTCGCTTTATGCTACGCGGGTCTTGGAGCCGATTTCAAAACGGAGCTGACCGATGGCCACAAGCAGCGCGATCCGAGCTGGCGTGCGCAGAACGATCATTGGCGCCGCAGCGCTGATGGTCGCCGCAACACTCGGGAGGACGGCGGCGCAGGGCGTCGTCGATTATGCGGCGATCATCGCCGCGCCCGACCGCAGCGACGCCGACCGCAGGACCGATCAGCGGCGCGATCCCATCAAACTTTTGACGTTCATCGGCGTACAGCCAGGGATGGCTGTGCTCGATATGGGAGCGGGTGCCGGCTACAGCACCGAGCTGATGGCTCGTTCCGCCGGCCCCAACGGCAAGGTGTTCGGACAAGATGAAAAATCCCGGGAACGGTTCGAGGCCCGGGCCAAGACACCCGCGATGGCCGGCGTCACCTACCTGGTTCGACCGTACGACGATCCCATGCCGACGGAGGTGCGTGATCTCGATCTGATTACCTTCCTGTTTGCCTATCACGACGTTGCCTTCATGAACGTCGACCGCACGCGCATGAACAAGGCGCTGTTCGACGGGCTCAAGCCGGGCAGTATGCTGGTTCTTGCCGATCACTCCGCGCGTCCGGGCGACGGCATCTCGGTCGCCAGTACCTTCCATCGTATCGAAGAGAACGTGGTGAAGGACGAACTTGCAGCCGCCGGCTTCAAACTTGTTGCCGCAGGTGACTTCCTGCGCAATCCACAGGATCCGCGCGACACGATCGTTTTCAAATCCCCGGTGAAAGTCGACGAGTTCGTGCTTAAATTCCAGAAGCCGCGCTAACAATATGCCGTCGCGCCGGCGAGCGAAGCTCACGCCGAGCGCGCCTGCTCCGGCATCGCATCCTTCACTTTCGCGATCAGCTGCTTGAGGGTGAACGGTTTCGGGAGAAATTCGAATTGGCCGCCCTCCGGCAGGCTCTTGGCGAAGGCTTCCTCCGCATAGCCCGATACGAAGATAATCCGCAGTTCTGGGCTACGCTGTTGCAATTCCTTGAGCAGGCCCGGGCCGTCCATTTCCGGCATAACGACGTTCTGAGATGACGAGATCGATCTTGCCAGGATGACGCTCGATCACCTCGATAGCCTCGATGCCGTTGCCCGCCTCGAGCACGCTGTATCCCCGGGAGGCGAGCCCGCGCGCGTTGAGACCACGCAGCCCTACTTCGTCCTCGACCAGCAGAATCGTGCCCTGACCGGTATCGTCGGGAGTACGCAATGGCCGCGCGTCGATCGTTGCAGCCTTAGGCAAAGCCAGCTCTTCGAGCCGCAGCGTGTGGCGGGGAAAAAAGATCCTAAACACCGTTCCTTTACCGGCTTCCGATTCCGGATAGATGTAGCCGCCGGTCTGCTTGACGATGCCGTAGACAGTCGAGAGGCCTAGCCCAGTACCCTTGCCGACCTCCTTGGTCGAGAAGAACGGCTCAAATACCCGGCCAATGATCTCGGGTGCGATGCCGGTGCCGGTGTCAGCGATCTCGACCAACACGTAATCGCCGGCGGGTAGGCTCCAGCCATCGAACTTGCGGGTATCCGCCTGGGTGATGTTGCTGGCACACACGGAGAGCTTGCCGCCGTTGGGCATAGCGTCGCGGGCATTGACAGCGAGGTTCACAATCACCTGCTCGAATTGTGACAAGTCGGCCTTGATCGGCCAAACGTCACGGCTCCGAACTTCGAGAGTCACCTTCTCGCCGATCAATCGTCGTAGCAAAATTGACAGATCGGACAGCGCTTCGCCAAGATCGAGCACCTGCGGTCGCAGCGTCTGACGGCGCGAAAAAGCCAGCAATTGTCGTACCAAACTGGCCGCCCGGTTGGCATTTTGCTTGATCTGCATGATGTCCTGAAACGACGGATCGGTCGGCCGATGCGCGCTGAGCAGAAAATCGGTCGCCATCATGATGGCCGACAGCACATTATTGAAGTCGTGCGCAAGACCGCCCGCGAGTTGACCAACCGTTTCGAGCTTCTGCGATTGCAGGAACTGGTTCTCCAGACTGCGCTGCTCGGTGATCTCCAGCACATAGACGATCGCCGCCTCCTCATCCTCGTGGTCGACCGGCGTCACGTAAAACCGCGCCCAGCGCTCACCCTTTCCAGCAAGCGCCGCGTCGAAGGGCGCAGTGTCGCTCTGCCGCCCTGCCGCCTGCGCGATATGCGTCGCGACTGCGGGACGGTCACGGTCGGCGACGATATCGAGAATAGAGCACCCGGTCCTCCGCACATCTTCGCTTGGCCGCGTCGATTGCAGCAGGCGTGCAAGCAGCTCATTCGTGCGCGCGATCTTGCCGGCTTTGTCGACGGTGGCGATCGCCATCGGCGTATTCTGAAAAAACTGCTTGAAGCTCAAGCCAGACGGCTGCGTATCCTCGTCGCGCCGCGTGCGCTTCAATACAAGCGTGCGGGAAACGTCGCCGTCTCCGTCGGCCGTGGAAGCAACCCGGTGATAAAGCCGCACCGGCACCCGCTCGCCGGTGTGGGTCTCAAGATCAAGATCGATGACCTCGGTCTGGGTCCCTGTGGTGGTGCCAGATAACGTGCTCACGCGAGCCTCGGCGTCATCCCCCACAATGTCAGCGAGCTTCAGTCCACCGAATCCGACTTTTGCAAAATCGTAACCGAGCCAGTTCGCGAGCGTCGCGTTGAGGTAGACAATCTCGCCGCCCGCATTGGCTGAAAAGAAGCCGGCCGGCGCATGGTCGACACAATCGAGCGCGCGCTGCAATTGTTGGAACGTGCTCTCTTGATGTGCATGTGCACCCGTCACGTCGTTGACCGTCCACACCGCGAGGCGGGAACCCCGCCTGCGCCCCGCGAGCGGTTGCACGCCGAGCCTGATCCAGCGTGCCTCGCCCCCACCACGCGCAGGCACGAAATACAGATCCTCATGCAGTTTGCGCCCCGTGCGAGCCGCGTTGAAGAGACGGAAGATCGCCTGGGAGGCGGCCGAATCGCGGCCAAATACCCGTTCGATCGGCCGCACGTTGTTGGACTTATCCGTTCCAGCCAGCGCGCGGTAGGCGGAGTTTGCGTAAATGGCGCGGCCCGCCGCGTTGGTAATGACAATGCCGTCACCCGCCCCGTCGACGACAGCTTTGAGCATCGCGTAGCCGGTATCGTCGCCGCCGACTTGGAGAATACCGGTCGCTCCCGCGAGCAGAGCAAACACCCCGATCGTGGCGAGGACGGCGAGCAAAACCATGACGTAGGTCTCGGCGCGGCCCTGGCCCACAAGGGTAAGCCCGATGGCGGCCGCAATCAGGGCGGCGGCCACCAGCAACACCAGAAGGACGCTACCCCGGCGGCCGGTGCGGTCGATGGTGCCCGGATGCTCCTGGCTCAGGTCCTGCGTCGCCATGGTCCCGAATTGTGCTCGGACTTCTTGATGAATGAGCGGCGCCAGGTACGCAAGAGACATCCCGGAGCCAACCTGCGGATGACAAGTGCATTCAGATCGCGGGATCGCGCGGGCGGCACGATCCGCGCATCGTGCGCCTTGCGGCCTGACCTTTGCCTGCAACCGTCGTTTGTACCGCCCCAAAAGAAGAGCAATTTCAGTGATCTCTGGGGTCCGGGAAAAACAGCATGGAATGATTTTTGACGCAAACTTGCCCTGTTTTGATGCCACCGTCGGCCGTTTTTCGGCAAGTCGGCCACTGGGGTCTGGGGTTGCGTGGCCGCATGTGGGGAGAAGCCAAATGTCAGGATTGTTCGGCAGTTCACTGCCGATGCTGCTAGTCGCGCTAGTGGTCGTGGTGGCAGCCGCACTCGGTGCGATCTACTTGGTCCGCCGCTTCGGCATAGGTGCCCGGCCGGGGGGGGTCGCGCACAGCCGACAATCGCGCCTCGCGCTGGTTGATTCGGTTCCGATCATCGACGGGCGCAAGCTCGTGATTGTGCGGCGTGACAATGTCGAGCATCTCCTGCTGATCGGCGGCACGACCGATGTGCTGGTCGAGCCGAATATCGCGCGCTCCGCTGCCCATGCGTCGGTCCCACCGGTCCGCGATGTGCCGCCCACGCGCATAGCCGAGCCGGAGCCGCATGTTCGCGTGGCAGCTCAGGAGCCTGCCGCCCGCGTGACTCCTTCGGCGGCACAGGAACTCCCGCTGGCGGATGGCGCCAACTGGCCGTTGCAGCCGGAACCCTCGCAGCGCGCCAAACGAGCGTCCGAGGAAGCCTCCCATTGGCCCGAACCAGCGTTGCGGTCTGTCGCGACCGAGTCTCCCATGCCGCAGCCTGTGTCTTTCCCGGAACGATCGAGCGAACCGGTGCGTCCGGTCGCACAGGAAGCGACGCAGGTGTCCGCCAGTGACCAGGAAAAAGAAAAGCCAGCCATGCCTACGGACCACTTCGCCGAGCTCGCCGCGGCTCTGCAACGTCCGGCAGTGCAGGAACCCAAGCCGGCTCCCGGCCGTGCGGGTGCGTCTACGCCCACCGAAGATGCTCATCTGACCGATATGGCGAATCGGCTCGAAGCAGCGCTAAGGCGACCACTCACGCAACCGGTCCCGACGCCGCCTCAGTCGAGGGTCGAGCCGCGCCGGCCCCTACAGACGCCGTCTGCCGCACCGCCGACCCAACGCGTAACGCCGACGATCGAGGTGCCGCGCGTGCCGTCCCGGCTCGCGTCGGAGCCACGCATTGCGCCTGAGCCACGGGTCACGCCGGAGCCACGCGTCGCGCCGGAACCGACGGTCAATAGCTCGTCAGATGAGGAACGGCCCGCGTTCGAAAGCCTTGAGCGCGAGATGGCAAGCCTGCTCGGACGGCCGCCTAGGTAGCAACGACTGGGTGACGCCTCAATCGTCGCGATAAACGCGTTCGCGACGCTCGTGGCGTTCTTGTGCCTCGAGCGATAGCGTCGCGATCGGACGCGCTTCGAGCCGTTTCAGGGCGATGGGCTCGCCCGTTTCCTCGCAATACCCATAGGTTCCATCATCGATGCGTTGGATCGCTGCATCGATTTTGGCAATGAGCTTACGCTGCCGATCGCGGGCCCGCAGCTCAATCGCCCGGTCCGTTTCCGAAGAGGCGCGATCGGCCAGGTCGGAGTGGTTTTGATTCTCGTCCTGCAGGTGCTGCAGGGTTTCCTTGGCCTCCTTCAGGATTTCCTCTCTCCAAACGAGCAGCTTCTGTCGGAAGTATTCCCGCTGGCGCTCGTTCATGAAGGGCTCTTTTTGGGAAGGCCGGTAATTCGGCTCCTTAACCAGGCTCATCCAAGTTCTACTCCATGCACCCATATCCCCATGCGAGGCTTGCCCGCGGGCGCCTTATATCGGCGAGCTTGGTCGGTTACAAGCAGGACTCAGCGGGTTACAAGTGAGCCGTACGGAAGCCGAGGACGTCGGATGACGAGACGCCTCACTCCTGGTACCTGAGGGGGACGCAAACCGCGTGTTTCTCGTCCGCCTCGCTAATCCGGAATACTGCTTTGATGCGATTTGAAGGCACCAGTTCCTATGTGGCGACGACCGACCTCAAAGTCGCGGTCAACGCCGCGATCACGCTCGAACGCCCGTTGCTGGTCAAAGGTGAGCCCGGAACCGGCAAAACCATTCTTGCCCTTGAGATCGCCAAAAGCCTCGGTGCGCCGCTAATCGAATGGCACATCAAATCGACCACAAAGGCGCAGCAGGGCCTCTACGAATATGACGCCATCTCACGTTTGCGCGACGGTCAGCTCGGCGACGAGCGCGTGCGGGACATCCGAAATTACATCAAGCGCGGCAAGCTGTGGGACGCGTTCATCGCCGACGAGCGCCCGGTGCTGCTGATCGATGAAATCGACAAGGCCGACATCGAGTTCCCCAATGATCTCCTGCAGGAGCTCGATCGGATGGAGTTCTACGTCTACGAGACCGCCGAGACTATCCATGCGCGCCGGCGGCCGATCGTGATCATCACCTCGAACAACGAGAAAGAGCTGCCCGACGCGTTTCTGCGCCGGTGCTTCTTCCACTACATCCGCTTCCCCGACGCCGACACCATGCGAGCCATCATTGCGGTGCATTTTCCGGCGATCAAGCAGCGGTTGGTGTCGGAGGCACTGACGATGTTCTACGAAATCCGAGACGTGCCCGGCCTCAAGAAGAAGCCGTCGACTTCCGAACTGCTCGACTGGCTCAAGCTGCTGATGGTCGAGGATATCGGAGCGGAGACCTTGCGCGAGCGCGACCCCAAGAAGCTGATCCCGCCGCTGCACGGAGCGCTGCTCAAGAATGAACAGGATGTCCACCTGTTTGAGCGGCTTGCATTTATGGCACGGCGCGAGGGACGCTGATCAGGCGCCGGCTGGCGCTCAAAAAGGCAATCCGGTCATTGTGAAGGAATACGTGAGGCCAAGACCGACGGTCCATTGATTGGCACTCCCGCCCGGCCCGGTCACGATTGGCGACTTGGCGGTGGGCCCGACGAGCTTGTCGTATTCGACGAAACCGTAGGTGGCCCAGGACGGATTGAAGCGGTATTTGAGTTGAGTACCCGCACCGACTGCCTGGAAGCCTGAGCCGGCGTTGTAAATAGGATATCCGGACGTTAGCGACTGCGCCTGGGTGATGCTGAAATACGGGCTCTCCAGCCCGCTCGTGACATAGCGTACGCGCGGACCACCGGACAAGGTCATGGCCGGAGACAACGGAATTATGGCGTCCACGAAGAGGTTCGCCATAACCCCAGATCCACCGCCAAAGCTCTGCATTACCTCCGCCCGCGTGCGCAGCCACGGCACGGCCCAATAATCCACGAACCCGCCAGCCAGCCCAGTGAAGTTCACGTTGCCAAGCCCGTTGAGCGATGAGCTGTAGGATTGCTTGCGTTGCCAGATCCACGAGCCAACCGGACCAATGGCAATCACGCGGTTATCGAACAGCGCGAAGCCGACGCCATCGCGCGGTCCGTGGAATTTCTCCGGTGACCCCGGGCAATTCATGTCGAAATACGGCACCGGCACCAAGGAGAACGCGTTCGACCCAGTATACCTTGGAACGATACGGGCATCGCCGCCGATGGTGACAACCCAGGCGGGCGGCCCAGAAGGTACCGGTGGAAGGGAGATGTCGGCCGCCTGCACGATAGGCGCGGACGCCAATACGAACAGTACTCCGATCGAACCGATCCTATACCGCATTTCCCCGTCCCCTAACCCCACGCAACCGGCCGATATGGCCATATCCCGCCGGAGCGGTAAACGCTTTTGGCCGTATTCGAGGTTCAGACCCGGTGCTTTCGATTAACGTGTGGCAGTTTTGCACCCATCCGGGCCTTGGATCGCGCGCCGGTTTGGCTAATTTTTCGTAGTTACCCCAACTATTCGGGGGGAGTTGCCGCAGCGCCCACTTCGTTCGCACGCAGCGACGCCTCGCGCCTGCGAGCCGCCTGTCCCCGCACGGCCTCGCTGGCGCGCCGCGCCCAGTAGTTGACCTGCATAACCGCGCGCCCGAGTGGGCCCCCGGCCCACACGAGGTCATAGGGCAGAAACAGTCGCCAAGCGTCGTCGTGCTCCACGATGGCGCGCGCGATCAGTTCGCCGGCAATCGCGGCGGTATTGATGCCGTGGCCTGCAAATGCATTGGCGACCCACAGGCCCGGAGCTAGTTCTCCGATCTGCGGCATGCGGTGCACCGCAAAACCCATGGTCCCCGACCACGCTTGGGCGATCTCTACCTCGCGCAGTTGTGGATAGGTACGCACAATAGCCGCCTTGATCCGGTCGGCGTAACGGCGCGGGTCACCCACCCACGCGGTGGTGCCCCCACTCCACATCAGACGGTCCCAATCGACGACGCGATAGTGACTGCTGGCCGTCCGCGAATCGCTCACTGCTCCCCGGTAGGCTACCGCGTCGGCTAGATATCCGATCGGCTGGGTGACCGCCACATAGCTGGTTATCGGCACGATGGTTGCGGCTAGGCGGGGGGCGACCCGAGCGAGCTGCACATTGCCGGCCAGGACGACGTGATTGGCGCGAATCTTTGCAAACGGCGTCACGATGCGCTTGCGCACGCCCACCGGATCCAACTCCAGTGCTTCGGTGTGCTCGAACAGGCGCGCACCCCGCCGCTCAGCGTCGGCCGCAAGGCCCTGCGCGTAGTTAAGCGGGTGGATATGAAACGCTTTGGGAAAATGTAGCGCGTGGAAATAGCAATCGGTCTTAAGTATTTCGCGCACGCGCTCGACCGGCCAGCCTTCAACGTTAGCGCCAAAATCCTGTCCGAGCAGTGTCAAAGTCCGCATCACATCGTCGGCATTGTCATCCTTGGAGATATCAAGCCAGCCATCGACTGGATCGACCCCCGCCATAACGAGGCCGAGGATGGCGTTGCGCACGTACGCCACGCCCTGTTCTGACAACGCCCATAATGCCTTGGTATGCGCGAGCCCGCAGCGCTCGATCATCCGGTATACGTTCTGGCCAAACCCAGGAAGAACGAAACCGGTATTGTGGCCGGACGCCTTTGCGGCGATACGATCCGCCTCGATCAACACAACCGCCCAGTTGCGCCGCGCCAGTTCGCGCGCGACCGTGATCCCGGCAAGCCCACCCCCGATCACGCACACGTCGATATCGAGGTCGAACGTCAGCGCCGGCCACTGCCGCGCGCCGACCGCCGACTGGTCGTACCAGGTCGCTGTCCGGTCTGCGGTTCCGAGGCCAGACGACGGACGATTAAAGACAGATGATGGCAGGCCGATCACGGGGCGTTGTCCTCTGTCGTCCGTCGTCCGTCTTCTGTACTCTCAATTACCATGCGCCGCCTCATGCTCCTGCGTCACGCCAAGTCCGACCGTCCGGCTGGAATGCCCGATCACGATCGCCCGCTCAACCGGCGCGGTGAGTATGACGCGCCATTGATTGGGACGTACCTCGCCCGTAACGCGCTCATCGCCGACCGCGTCCTGTGCTCGACTGCCGAGCGAACCCGCCAGACCTGGGATCTCGTGGCGGGCCAGTTAGTAAACCGCCCGGGCGTCGATTTCGACGAACGGCTGTACGAGGCGGGAGCGCAGGCGATCCTTGGCCTGCTCCGCACTACGGCGCAGAAATTCCATTCGCTGCTGGTTATCGGCCACAATCCGGGCATGCACCAGCTAGCGCTGATGCTGATCGCGTCGGGCGACGTGGAGGCTCGCGAGCGGCTGCACGAGAAATTCCCCACCGCGGCCCTGGCGGTGATCGATTTCGCGCTCGATGAGTGGGGGAAGTTGCACCCGCGGTCTGGCCAACTCGATCGCTTCGTCACCCCGCGCCAATTGGCGATGGAGCCGGATTAAGGCGCGGCGCAAGAGAGCCTGACGATAAGGATCATGTCTTCGACCCGCCCGGCGCTTGCCGTGCCGCTGTGGTTCGGTGCGGCGTTGATACCGCTGGTGGCAGCCCAGATCTTGCGGCTTGATCAGACCTCACCTCTCGCCTGGCTCATCTACGACTATATTGGGCGGCTTGGCGCGCTCTCCGTGCTTTGGATTATTCCGGCGGCGAGGACTATGGCGTTCGCCCCTCAACCACTGAAGGTCGGTGCGCCTGAGGCAATCCTGTGGGTTATTGGCCTAACCGCGGTCTACTTGATGATCGATCGCCCGTTGAGCGGTTTCATCGATAGCCTGCTCCCGGGTACCCAACTCGGCCGTTATCCGGTTTCACATGGCTGGCTGCGCGCGGTCGACATCACGTTCGGCTTGGCCCTGGTCGCCTATCAGGAGGAATTGATTTTCCGCCGGTGCGGCCGTCTCCTGTTTTGCAATTGGCTAGGTGAAGGCTGGGGGATGACCATCGCCACGTCACTGCTGTTTGCGAGCTATCACTGGTGGACGGGTATCGGAAACATGGTCACCGCCATGTGGTTCGGGATTGGGGCGATGCTGGTCTATCGGCGTACCGGTGCCCTCTGGCCGGTTGTGGCGTCCCACTATCTCAGCGATTTGGTTTCATTCGCCTAAAGGCGCACTTTCCCTCGACGGCCCGCCCATTCGTGGCATTATGGGCCCGTGGAAGGCCTGGGAGGAGGTCGAGCCATGTTCAGACGTATTTTGGTTCCGGTCGATCTGACCGAGCCCGACTTCGCAAAGCCTGCGATCGACACCGCGGTCGAGATGGCGCGCACCTCGGGCGGCATCGTGCGGGTCGTCAACGTGTTGCCGATGACGCCAGTGATGCTCGCCGAGTACGTGCCGGCTGATTTCGACGCGCAGCAACGGCAATCGGCCGAGGAGGCGCTTGCCGCCGTCGCCAAGGAAAGCGGCCTGGAAGCCGCGCGCTTTTCGACGGTGGTCCGGCAAGGCGGCATCTATCACGAGGTGCTCGAGGAGGCGAAGCTCTTGCCGGCGGATCTCATCGTCATGAGCTCGCATCGGCCGGCAATGAAGACCTATTTTCTCGGCTCCAACGCTGGACACGTGGTGCGCTACGCCAAGTGCTCGGTGTTGGTGGTGAGACGCTAACGGTCGGCCATGCACAGCGCGTAGCCTGGATGGCGCGCAATCCGCGAACGCTCAGGCCGGACTTCGCTAATGCTGTATGTGTGCCGGCAGCGCCCGATCACAACGGGATCGCCAGCAGCGTGTCGATAAGGCGGCTGTCGAGCACCACCACCTTTTCGGCGAAGGTCGCGGTGGCGCCGTCGAGCACGATACGGTCCTGGTAGCAGCCGGTGGCAAACAGTATGGTCTCGCCGGTGTGCATGATGCGCGCGACCAAGAAGCTGGTGCGCGCCGTGAGCTCGCCGTTTTGCGCGACCACCCTTGGCACCCCCAGAACGTGGCGATAGCGCTGCGTCTCGTAGACGTTGGCCTGGCGTAACGCCTTGATGCGATCGCGCAGCATCGCGCGCGAGGTCGCCGACACGAAACCGATCGGGAACCCCTGGGCGATGTTCTCAGCGGTCGTGATATGGTAGCGGCCGTCAGCCCGGAAAAATTCCGGCCATTCCTCTAGACGGTCGTCATCAATCGCCTCGGCATAGCGGGCGTTGAGATCCTGGACGGCGAGGTCGGAGGATAGACGACGGAGCACAGAGGACGCAGAAGAGTGATCCTGTTCGTCTGTCATCTGGGTCCCCTGTCGTCGGCTCTCACATCCGCATATGCTCACGATAGGACTTCCAGAAGCCGCGCACGGCCGCTTCCGAGACGCGGCTTTCCTCCGACGAAGTCCCTTGCCCGCCCATCTCGACCACCGAAAGCTCGCGCGGGGCGCCGCGCGAGCCACGCTGGACGAAGCCGGTGGCGGCGCCGTCCTCCATCGAGATGAAGCCTGCCGGGCCGATCAGATTGGCTTGGCGCAAACGCAACGCGTTGAGCGCATCATCGTCGCTGGCGAAACCGAAGCAGGTCCACACCAGCTCGGTGCGGTCGAGGCCCTGCGGGATGATCCGGCGCACCGCAAGGCTGTTCCTAATCTGCTGCAGCACGAAACCAGGAAACACGGCGAGGATCTGCAGGCCGATGCCGTCGCCGAATTCATCGACCGATTGCAGGAGCTCGGGGGCCTCGAGCGCGTAGCCATCCTGCGCGCTGCGCATCTTGGCCTGCTCGTATTCGTTGCCGGCAACGTCAGCCGCCATCGAATAGCTGATGTGGCCTGCGCCGTTCTCACTGACCACCAGCCCGCCCTTCTGGGAGAGCCGATTGAGGCGAAAGGTCGTAAAGAACATGTGCAGGAGGCTCGCGTGATAGGAATCCTTGGTATTCTCCATATAGAGCTTCCAGTTGCTGGGCAGCGCCTGGCTGTAGCCGCCCAGGAGCCGAACGGGCGCACGCATCACCCGGCGAACACCGTGGGTGATCTCGGGTCCCAGATAGGACTCAAGCGGCGGTGTTTCGGCGCCGAGCGTTCCAAACACGAGCCCGGCCAAAATCTCAACTCGCAGCTTGCGCGGGGCATGTGCCTCGGGCGTTGCGTCCGGCGGCATACCGCCCTTGCCGGCAATGCCGCGCCGGAACGCTACGCCCGTGAGATTGCCGGCGAGGTCGTAGGTCCAGTTGTGGTAGACGCAGGCGAACTCCTTGCGCTCGCCATGAGGGACGAGGCACAGCAGCGCGCCGCGATGGGCGCACCGGTTCTCGAAGGCGTGAACCGTTCCATTCGCATCGCGCGTCACCACGACCGACATGTCGCCGACATTGGAGGTGCGAAACGTATTTGCGCGCGGCAGCTCCGCTTCAAGGCAGAGAAAATTCCAGGTGTTGCCGCGAAAGATACACTCCTGTTCTTGCGCATACAGATCCTGATCGGAATAGATCCAATATGGCACCCGGGTGAGACCTTCGCTAGGCCACTGGCGGATGCTGGTGTGCACGTTCATGATCTACTCCAGGACTTGTTGATTCTCCGTAGGGTCGGCATTGTGCGCCTATTTGACTCTCCGGTTCACTCGGCCGCGCGGTGCAATGCCCTTGCAGTCTAATCGTTCAATTTTGGCACGTGGGCAAAATCGCCTTTGAGGTTCGTGAATGACCTTGCTGCTATAATAGGCGATTTTGACTGCCCTGCGCGATGTTTCCGGCCACCTCACAGCCCGATCTTGGCGTCCCTGATCACCGATTTCCAGCGCTCACTTTCGTTGCGGATGAACGCGCCCGTGGCCTCCGGCGTACTGCCAACCGGCTCGCATGCAAGGTTGGTCAATGTCTGTACGATCTGGGGTTGACGCAGCGCCGCAGCAAATTCCGCGCTCAACAACTTGGCGAGACGTTGCGGCGTTTTGGGCGGGGCAACCACGGCCAGCCATGACGATGTCACGAAGCCCGGAAGTGTTTCGGCGATAGTTGGAACGCCGGGTAGCAAGGGCTCGGGCTTATCGGAAGCAACTGCAAGCGCCTTGACCTGACCGCTGCGGATCGGCTGCAGAGAACTGCCGAGATTGTCGAACAGAATGTCGACGCGGCCGTCGTTGAGGCCTTGCAGCGCCGCAACGGAGCCTCGGAACGGGACATGGAAGACCTGTATCTGGCCAGTGCTGCGAAGCCATTCGGCGGCGAGGTGCGAGCTCGAGCCTATGCCGTGGTTGGCGGCGCTGAACTTGCCCGGATTGGCGCGCGCATAGGCGATAAGCTCCGGTACCGTCTTGACCGGCAGATGCGGCGAGGCGACCAGCACGATCGGGCTCGTTTCCAGCATCGAAATCGGGACGAACTGCGCGGGGTCGTAGGACAGCTTTTGCAGGTGCTGCGCGACCGTGAGCGCGCCGGCGGGCGTGACCAGCAGCGTGTAGCCATCCGGCTCCGCGCGATAGGCCGTTTCGGCGCCGACGACACCAGTCGATCCCGGAATGTTGTCTACGGTTACCGGCTGGTTCCATCTGCGGGTCAAATATTCGCTTAGAGCGCGCGCAACGGTATCGGCAGTGCCGGACCCTGCAGGAAAATTAACAATGAGCCTGACCGGACGAGTCGGGAAATCCTGCGCGCGCACGTTTGCAGTCAAAAAACAACTCAACCCC
The DNA here is from genome assembly GCA_963833605.1 of uncultured Alphaproteobacteria bacterium. Classification (GTDB taxonomy): domain Bacteria; phylum Pseudomonadota; class Alphaproteobacteria; order Rhizobiales; family Xanthobacteraceae; genus JAFAXD01. The sequence goes on along the minus strand of CAWHYZ010000020.1, from coordinate 93,283 downwards.
ACGGATATGATGGCAAGCAAAATCATAGTTCGCCGGATAGGCCCGACCGGATCTATTCGAATCTGAGGCCTTTGGTCGTAACGACCTTCGTCCATTTCTCACTCTCCGCCTGCAAGAACACCGCAGCGGCTTCAGGCGTCATCCCGACCGCTCGCAGCCATTCTGACGGGTGCGAGTTGTGATCTCAGGCTCGCTCAATACTTACAAAATCCGTGCGGAGCTTACTGGCAATATGATGCGGTGTCTTGGGTGGCGCTACCACTGCAATCCAGGTTGACGAAAGCGGCGCGATGCTTTTCAACGGCGCTATTCGAGCTTGATGCCGGCGGCCTTGATCACCGCGCGCCAACGATCGACCTCCTCGCTCATGAACTTGGCAGCCGCGGCAGGCGAGCCCGCGACCGGCTCGGCAGACAGTTCCTTGAGCCGCTCGACGATATCCGGCTGGCGCAACGCTTCGGTGATGTCTGTATTGATCATCTGCGCGATCGCCTGCGGCGTTTTGGGCGGTGCTACGACCGCAAACCAGGCCGACGACGCAAAACCTGGCAAGGTTTCGGCTATGGTCGGAACGCTTGGCAGGGATGCTACCCGCCTTTCGGTTCCGACCGCGATCAGCTTCAACTGACCACCCCGCACCAGCGCGAGCGACACGCCGAGATTGTCAAACATAATGTCAACGTCGCCGGCCACGAGGCCCTGCAGAGCCGGTGCCGAACCGCGATAGGGGACTTGCACGAACTTCACCTGGGCCAGCATTTGAAACATCTCGGAGCTCAGATGCGACGTGCTGCCGTTGCCCTGGGTGGCGGATGTGATCTTGCCGGGATTGGCGCGCGCCAGCGTGATGAATTCGGGAACCGTGTTGGCCGTGATCCGGGCCGGATTGACGACGAGGGCGGTCGGTACGATAGCCATTACCGAGATCGGGACGAACGCCGCCGGATCAAATCCTAGCTTTGGATATAGGTTCTGGTTGACGACGAGTGGCGGCGGCGGCGACGACAGCAGCGTGTAGCCATCGGGTTCTGCGTTGGCCACGGTCTCTGCACCGATATTGCCCGCCGCGCCGGCCTTATTTTCGATGATGACGGCTTGGCCCCATTTACGTGCCAGCCAATCGCCGATGATGCGCGGCAAAGCGTCTGCGGTGCCGCCTGGCGGGAACGGCACGACGATGCGCACGGGGCGGCTCGGGTAGTCCTGCGCGCGCACGGGCGATGCCAGCCCGAGTGCAAGCAATATGCCGACGCAGGCGGCAGTCCGATGCCTCCACATGTCGCTATTCTCCGGTGTATCCTGACCGAACGGATTCCAAGTTAGCGGCCGGCATGCCGTACCGCCAGCGTCATTCTCCGGGGGCCGGGGCGAGGCTCGCAACCTTCCGCAGCCCGGGAAACGCACGCATCCAGATCAGCGTGATTGCGATTGCGCCAATGCCGCCGATTAACGCCGAGGACATCGGCCCGAGCCAAGCCGCCAAGAGCCCGGACTCGAATTCCCCCAAGGTGCCGGAACTACCCGTCCCAAGCGAATTCACCGCCATGACACGGCCGAGCATTTCGTGAGGAGTGCGGGTCTGCACCAGCGAATGGCGGATCACGACGCTGACCGCATCGGCCATGCCATAGATCGCGAGCGCCGCGAGCGACAACAGGAAAGAGGTCGACAGCGCAAACACCATGATTGCGCCACCGAACACGATGACTGATCCAAACAACACATCGCCAACACGCCGATCGATCGAATAGTGCGCCAGCACCACCGACATCGCGAGCGCACCGACTGCGGGCGCCGAACGCAAGAGTCCGAGACCCCAGGGACCGACTGCAAGAATATCGCGCGCGTAGATGGGCAGCAGTGCAGTGACGCCGCCAAGCAGCACCGCAAACAGATCGAGCGAGATGGCACCGAGCAGCACGGGCCGGCTCTGGATATAGGCAAAGCCTGCAAGCAGCGAGGCCAAGTTGACCGGCCTGCGCTCGCTTGGGCGCGGTGTTGCTGCGACGAAACTCACGAGAATACTGGCGACCAAAAAGATCGCCGTGCAGGTAACATAGACCGTGGACGGACCAAACGCATAGATCAGACCGCCGAGCGCCGGACCACCGATGGTCGCGGCCTGGTTCGCCGTCGCCGACGCCGCGATCGCGCGCGGTAGTAGTGGCGGCGGCACGATGCCGGGCAGTAGCGCGTGCAAGGTCGGCGTTTCAAACGCCCGCGCCGTGCCGATAACGAACAGGATTGCAAAAATCGCCTCGCGATTAAGCCAATCGGCTGCGGTGCCAAGCGCGAGTGTCAGAGCGCACAACGCTTTGGCGATTTGGCATGCGCGTGCGACGGCACGCCGGTCGAAGTGGTCGGCGGCCTGCCCGATGACAAGCGACATGGCGACAATCGGTATGAACTGCACCAATCCGACAAGGCCAAGGTCGAGCGCGTTGCCGGTCATCGCATAGATCTGCCAACCGACGGCGACCGCCAGCATCTGATAGGCGCTCACGGTCGCGGTGCGGCCAAACCAGAAGTACGCGAATGAACGATGCCTGAAGAGCGTAGTGAGGGGAACGTCGGCCATGCGGCAATCTGAACGAGGAGGGACCGCGACGATACCACGCGCGTTCACAAGCGGGTGATGCCTTGATGTAAAGCACCCACCGACCATACCGCCAACCTTGCCGGTTGCTATATTGGCTTTGCACGACGTGTTCCCAGGACCAAAGCGCTGAATGGAGGACAGGATGCAACGAAAACGCCTCGTTCTGACGACGCTTTCTGCGGTCTGCCTGGCGGCTTCAATGCTTTTCGGCTTGCACTCAGCGAATGCCCAAATCGGCGGCTTCGGCACGAGCACTGCGGGAGGGTCGGGCGGCACGCCGACCGGCCCAACGAATTTTACCGGAATTTACGGGTCGAGCTCGTCCGCAGGATCTGGCGGAATCGCTACAGGTTCTACCAACTTTGGGGCCTCCGGTTTTGGTTCGAGCGCGGCGGGAGGCTCGGGCGGCAGGCCAACCGGGCCCACCAATCCGATCCTGCCCCAGTTTGGTGGAAGCCCGTCAGCCGGGTTTGGAAGCGTAGCACCGGGTGTTGGCGCTGGTTCATCCGGAGGATTGGGCGGCTTATCCTCCGGCCCGGCGGGCTCGGGTCAGTGATCGACGAGGGCTGTGGTCGCTGACGCGACCGTTCGTGACGGTCGTTTCTGGTCTCGTCTTGTGCAGAAAACGGGCGTCCAAATTTCCGGAAGATGCTTCTGTTCACCGCACCAGTTCGCGCATCGCGCGATCGAGGCCATCGAGCGTGAGCGGATACATCCGCTCGGCGACGAGCTGGCGGACCATGCGGATCGACTGGGTGTACTCCCACTGGCTCTCGGCTACCGGGTTGAGCCAGACGCAGGCGGGATAGGTGCGCACAATACGCTCGATCCACACCCCGCCAGCCTCCTCGTTCATGTGTTCGACGGATCCGCCCGGTAGCGCCAGCTCGTAAGGCGACATCGATGCGTCACCGACAAAGATTACCTTGTAGTCATGTGGGAACGTGTGCAGCACGTCCCAGGTTGGCGTGGTGTGATCGTGGCGCCGGCGGTTCTCCTTCCACACGCGCTCATAGAGACAATTGTGGAAATAGAAATGCTCCATGTGTTTGAACTCGCTGCGCGCGGCCGAAAACAGCTCCTCGGTCGCCTGCACGTGCCAATCCATCGAGCCCCCAACGTCAAAGAATAACAACACCTTCACCGCGTTGTGGCGCTCGGGGCGCATGATGATGTCGAGATAGCCCTTGTGGGCGGTTCCCTTGATGGTGCCGTCGAGATCAAGCTCCTCGGGCGCGCCGGTGCGCGCAAACTTGCGCAGCCGCCGCAGAGCGACCTTGATATTCCGGGTACCGAGCTCGACCTCATCATCGAGATCCTTGAACTCACGCCGGTCCCAGACTTTCACGGCGCGGAAGTTGCGGTTCTTGTCCTGACCGATGCGCACACCTTCTGGATTGTAGCCATAGGCGCCAAATGGCGACGTCCCGGCGGTGCCGATCCATTTCGATCCGCCCTGATGGCGGCCCTTTTGCTCCTCGATGCGCTTGCGCAATGTTTCGAGCAACTTGTCGAGACCGCCGAGCGCCTCGATCTCCTTCTTTTCTTCCTCGGTGAGGTATTTCTCGGCGAGCTTCTTGAGCCATTCGACTGGGATCTCGGCCGCAAGATCGGCCGTGAGCTCCAGCCCCTTGAAAACGTGGCCAAACACCCGATCGAATTTGTCGAGGTTGCGTTCATCTTTCACCAGCGTAGCGCGCGACAGATAGTAGAAGTCTTCGACCCGTCGGGAGGCGAGGTCGCGATCCATCGCCTCCATCAAAGTGAGGTACTCACGCAACGTCACCGGGACGCCGGCCTGCTTGAGTTCCTGGAAAAACGTGACGAACATGCCGGCAACATTGGCCCAAGTACGCTGCCGGTCAAGCGACGATTGCGCACGGTTTCCCGTCCGATTGAGCCTCCGGTGGTGCCGTAGTGCCCGTGCGTATTCGCCGGTGTCCAAGATTTGGCAGATCATCAAAGCAGGCGTAGAGGCTGGCGTAGGCGCGGCCACAACTGCGCAACCTCATCTGCTACAGAGCGCGATCTCCCGCTACGCCGCCTGCGCCTCGCGCGAGCGAGCGGGCGTACTGCCGCGCACATGCGCGATGAACTGCTTGGCGCTCGCGTCCCACGACCGGGTGAGCGCGAAGGCGCGGCAGGCTTCGCGTGAGATATTCAGCGCCTCAAGGCAGGCGGTCCGAAGATCCCTGTTGAGCACGCCGACCGGATTGTTGCCGATCACATCACGCGGGCCGGTCACCGGATAGGCGGCGACCGGGACCCCGCACGCCAGCGCTTCAAGCTGCACTACCCCGAATGTATCGGTCTGGGACGGGAACACCAGTACATCGGCAGCCGCCATGTGGGCCGCCAGGGGCTCGTCCCGGAGGGCACCGAGGAATTTCGCGTCCAGAAACCGCCGGCGCAGCTCAGATTCCTGCGGCCCAGCGCCGATGACGATCTTGGAGCCCGGCAGGTCGAGCGACAGGAACGCCGCAAGATTTTTCTCGACCGCGATCCGTCCGACGGTGGCGAAGATTGGCCGCGGCAGCCCTAGATCGATCGCCCGTTCGGGCCGGAACAGATCGGTGTCAACACCGCGCGTCCACATCCCGAGATTGGTGAAGCCGCGGCCCGCGAGTTCGACCATCAGCGAGGGTGTCGACACCATGGTGACCCGTGCGGCGGCGTGGAAATAGCGTAGCACCGCATAGCTCCAGGCTTCGGGGATCGGCAGGCGAGCGGCGATGTATTCGGGGAACCGGGTTGTGAAGCTAGTGGTGAACGACAGCCGCCGCTTGACACAATAGCGCCGTACGACGTGGCCGATTGGTCCCTCAGTGGCGATGTGGATCGCGTCGGGCCCTGCATTCTCGATCCGATGGGCGATCTCACGTGGCCGCGGCAGCGCGCAGCGCAACTCCGGATAAGTCGGAAGCCCAACCGATGGGAACCCGTCCGGCGTTAGGAACGTGATTGCGGCGTCGAACTTCCGAACCGTCTTGGCGATCGATTTGAGGGTGCGAACGACGCCATTCACCTGTGGATCCCAGGCATCGGTCGCGACCAGAACGTTCATCATGTCGGGCGCGCCTCGCTCACCATCACCGCACGATCGGCGTGCCCCTGCTCCTGCCAGCTGACGATTTCGAACGAGCCGTTGCCGTGCTCCGCAACTGCTGTGCAGCTTTCGATCCAGACGCCGCAGTTGATATAACGAACGCCTCGTTCATCGTGGATTGTTGCGTGGTGGACGTGCCCGCAAATCACTCCGTCGACCTGGCGCCGATGCGCCAACGCGACCAAGCCCTGTTCGAAATCTTTCAGATAGTTGGTCGCATTCTTGAGCTTGAGCTTGGCCCACTGGATAGCGACCAGTGCGAAAGGCCCATCACGCGGCGCGTCACATTGAGCAGCCCGTTGATCGCGGATGTCGCGCGCGTGGCCGAGCTGCCGAGGAACGCAAACCTTTGGGTATGCCTGAGGGCGGTATCGAAGCTGTCGCCGTGAACCACCAGATAACGCCGGCCGTCGGCGGCTAGGTGAACAGCCTGCTCGACGACTGCGACACCGCCAAAATTGGTCCCGTAGAAATCGCGAAGGAAAGCGTCGTGATTGCCCGGAATATAGACGATGCGCATCCCCCGGCGCGCCGCGCGCAACAGGATCTGAACGACCTCGTTGTGGGCCATCGGCCAATACCATTTCGATCCGAGCCGCCAACCGTCGACGATGTCGCCTACCAGATAGATGGTCTCGCCCTCATGATTGCGAAGAAAGTCGAGGAGTTGGTCACCCTGGCACCCGCGGCTGCCAAGATGAATGTCAGACAGGAACAACGCGCGATACCGTCGCGGCCTCGCTGGCAACCAGTCGTTGTTGTCGATCTCAAAGCCGAATTGCATGCTCAGACATTGACCAAATCATGTCTCAAATTCATGACGGACGACCGGGGCGTCCACCAACGCTCCGATTCCGACGTTCGAAGATTGAGCAGCGACGCTGCGTTACGGACCAGTTTTTACGGCACGCTGATGCCGTCAGTCTTCTGTTGCAACTTCCTGAGATACTGGCAGACCGAATCACTGACCGGCAACAACTGGTCAAGGCAGGAGTGAATGCGAAAACCGCTGGCGACGGCCGTCCAAGCTTTGCGGGAACGCCGGAGCTGGCATTTTGTGGGCATCATTCTCAGCTCCGGCATCATGATCATTGCCGGCTTCACCCTGTTCCACATCTTGCGTGACGTCGATATTCCCAAGGTCACGGCCGCCCTGCAGGCCACCTCCCCGCAACGCATCACCATCGCGGCGGCGTTGGTCGCCGGCGCCTACCTGACACTAACATTTTATGACCTATTTGCCTTGCGCACGATCGGCAAGCTGAATGTTCCGTACCGCGTTGCCGCTTTTGCAAGCTTCACCAGCTATTCGATTGGCCACAATATCGGGGCCACCGTCTTCACCGGCGGAGCCGTCCGCTTCCGAATTTACTCGGCGTGGGGTCTGACAGTCATTGATGTGACCAAAATCGCGGTTGTGACCGGTCTGACATTCTGGCTCGGCAACGCGTTCGTACTAGGGTTAGGCATGGCCTACGAGCCCGGCGTCGCGAGCGCCATCGATCAGATAGCGCCTGAATTCAACCGCCTGATCGGTCTCGCCGGCCTCGCCGCCATCGTCGGCTATCTTGCCTGGTTGCTTCCTCGCAAGCGCGTGATCGGGCGCAACGGGTTGCTGCTGACCCTGCCGAGCGCGTCGCTAACGCTCGTGCAAATCGGTCTTGGGATCCTCGATCTCGGTTTCAGCGGCCTCGCCATGTTTGTGTTGGCCCCGGCCAACCCGCCGCTCGACTTCGTCAATGTGCTGGTCGTGTTTGTACTTGCGACGCTGCTCGGGTTTGCGAGCCACGCACCCGGCGGGATTGGGGTGTTCGATGCCGCCATGATGGTGGGCCTCAAACAATACGACAAGGCCGAGCTGCTCGCAGCCCTGCTGCTGTTTCGGCTTTTTTATTACATCGCGCCGTTCGCGCTGACGCTGTCCTTCTTGGGTTGCCGCGAGCTGTGGCTCAGTTTGAAGGCCGGGTTGGTCCGCCAGGAGACCAAGAGCAAAACGACAGCGCCGGCCAAGGCCCACGACGGGGTTACGCCGCCGCAGTGAGCCGATATATTGAGCCACGACGGGCGTATGAGCGCGAGGGAGGGGATGCGGTGACAACCAGGGCGTATTGCGCGTTCGCCGGTGTGCTCATGGTGGGTGCCTGGCTCGTTTCGGCTCCCGTCCACGCCGACGACTATCCCAACCGGCCGGTGCGCATCATGATCGGCTTTAGCGCTGGAGCGGCGGCCGACACGCCGGCCCGTCTGCTGGCACAGAAATTCGGGCAACGGTTCGGCCAGCAATTCATCGTCGAAAACCGCCCCGGCGCCGGCTCGAATATCGCCGCCGACTACGTGGCACGCGCCCCCAAGGACGGTTACACACTGCTGCTGGCCACCGCAGCCAATACCCAGAACGTCTCGATCCTGCCCAACCTTTCTTTCGACTTTGCCAAGGATTTTGCGCCGATCGCGCTGGTGTCCGCGGCGCCCAACATTTTGGTCGCGCATCCTTCGCTCGGCGTCGACAACCTGGCGCAGTTGATCGCCCTCGCCAAGCAGAAGCCGGGTGAGATCATGTTTGGCTCCTCCGGCGTTGGCACCTCGACCCACCTCGCGGGCGAACTCATCAACGTCATGGCTGGGATCAAACTCGTGCACGTGCCTTATCCGGGCAGCGCGCAATCGATCACTGACGTGCTCACCGGCCGTATCCCGCTGGTATTCGTGCCGGCGTCGGCGGCGATGCAGTACGTGGAAAAAGGGGACCTGAAAGCGCTGGCCTCGACCAGTCTCAAGCGCGCCAGCATTGCGCCCAACGTGCCGACCATGTCGGAAGCAGGCCTGCCGGGCTTCGACCTTGGGCTGTGGTTTGGGCTGCTAGCGCCGGCTGGGACGCCGCACGAGGTGATCGACAGGCTCGCGGCTGCGACCAATGATGCGCTCGGCGCGCCCGATGTCTCGGCGGTGCTGCGCGCGCAGGGCCAGGACCCGCTCGGGGGCAGCCCGGAAGATTTCGCGCGCTATATCGAAAGCGAGATCAAGAAGGGCAAGGTGCTGGCCGAAGCCGCTGGGTTGAAAAGGTGAATCACAAGATCGCGAACCCGGCAGTCAACCCGTTCCAACATCGGGCGTGCGCACGTGCTCGCGCCGCACGCCCAGCCCGACAATGCGTGCCGGAATTCGCCGTAAAGCCGGAATCCAGGCGAAAAGCTTGACCACGAACGGTGGCGTCGGACGCGTCGTGCTGGCTAGCACCCGCGTGATGATCCGGTTCTGCATGAGCACCTGCAACCGCTGAATCACCCGCATCGGGAATTCGCGCCGGTGCTGAACCGCGACGAGCTCGGCGAGGGTCGGAGAGCCCCGGCGCAAAGGGGCGTAAAGGATGTTCGCGGCCGCGACCGCATCCTGCACGGCGAGATTGATCCCGACGCCCCCGATCGGCGACATCGCGTGGGCGGCGTCGCCGATGCACAGGAGGCCGGGGAGCTGCCACCGTGACAGCCGATCGACCGCGACCGTGAGCAACTTCACGTCGTCCCAGGTCTTGAGCTCCTCGACCCGCTCGCCCAACCCTGGCGCAGACCTGCGAATTGCTGCGCGAAACGCTGGTAGGCCCGCGCGATGAACCTGGTCGGCATCACCCTTGGGAATGACGTAGGCACATTGCCAGTAATCGCCGCGATTGAGCATGACGAACACGTGTCCGGCCTCGATGCGGCCGAGCGGCTCGTTGTGATCCTCGGGCCGCCTGGAGATGCGCATCCACAGCACGTCCATGGGCGCGCCCAGATCGGTGACCGCCAAGCCGGCCTTCTTGCGCATGGTTGAATGTCGCCCATCGGCGCCGACGATCAGTTCGGCGCGCACCTCGCGCGCGCCGTCGGGTGTTGCCACGCTTACACCTGCTGCGCGCTCGCCCTCGAAGACCAAGTCGGTCACCTCGGCGCGCATCAGCAACCTGAAGTTCCGGTAACAGGCGCCCTGCGCGGCGAGGAAGTTGAGAAAGTCCCACTGCGGCATGATTGCTATGAACTTGCACACCGTGGGCAGGTAACGAAAATCTCCGGCTGTGATGCGAGTATCTCCAATCTGCGCGGTGAGCTCGCGCAGCTCCTGGTGCGGCAGACGCAAAAAATCATCCAGCAACCCAAGCTCGTGCATGAATTCGAGCGTCGAAGGGTGAATGGTGTCGCCGCGAAAATCGCGCAGGAAATCGGCGTGCTTTTCGAGGACCAGCACGTCGATGCCGGCCCGGGCCAACAGAAATCCAAGCATCATCCCGGCGGGCCCGCCGCCGACGATGCAACAGCGCGTGGTCAGGATTTGCGTCATTGATTCCGTCATCTTGTTGCCGCGCGGCCAGTCTAACGAAGATCGTTCGCCCTGTGGGATCGTGTATGCGCTATGTGATCGCCGCGTGCCTCGCCATCTGCTTCCTGGCGCAGGCACCAAAGATATTTGCCGACGACATCCTGGCATCGCCGGCTAACGGCGGGCTCATGATCAGCTGGGAAGTCAGGAACAGGTTTCGCCTGTTTCGCGAGGAGAAGGATTTTCTGCTGCACGCCGAGGCGTTGCGCAGTCGCAGTGTGATCGAGTCGGAGGAGATGCTGGCTCGACAAAGCGACGGTCGCGGCTGGGCGCGCAACATGCTCACGCGTCTGTGCATCGACCCCGCCGGCCGCATCGCCAACCCCTGCACGCGCGACGGCACGAGCGAAAGCTATCTCGCGCCGGCCGATCACCGGGTGCAAGTGCGGCTCAGTGGAGCTGACGGCGCACCGTGCGCATGGAGCTTCGATGACGGCGATGGCCCGCCACACGCCGTCCATGTCGATTGCGCCGAACCGATCGACTTGCGTGTTCGCTATGGCCGGCCGACGATCGCAACGGTCGAGGTCGATCGCCCGGAGGGCAGCGAACGCGTCACCACGGAGATCCTGGTGCGTGATCTTCTGGTCGTTGGGCTCGGCGATTCGGTGGCGTCAGGCGAAGGCAACCCGGACCGGCCGATCGCGCTTGCCGATCAAGGTTTCTGCTTCCGGCAACTTTCCGGCAGCGAACGTACCGAATACTTTCGACCGAGCCGAGCGGGCTTTCGCGGCGACCGGTCGTGTGAAGCTGGCGCGCCCGCCGAGGAGTGGAATCGCCTGTCCGCACGCTGGCTCAATTCCGCCTGCCACCGCTCGCTCTACAGCTATCAGCTGCGCACCGCGCTGGCGTTGGCGGTCGAGAACCCGCGGGTCGCCGTGACCTTCGTGCCGCTGGCCTGCACGGGAGCGTCGATCGACGCCGGGGTTCTCAACGCACAAACCACGCGCGAGCTCAATTGCGGAGCCGGCCGCTGTTCAGGCACCGTCACGGCGCAGCTCACCCGCCTACAAGCCCTGCTCGACGCTGCGCGCAAGCGCGACCCCACGCGCCGGCTCGACCTCGTGCTGCTGACCATCGGGGCAAACGACATCAACTTCTCCGGCCTGGTCGCGGATGTGATCGTGGACAGTCCGTCCGCCCGCAGCCTGCTGCGACGCGCTGGTCTGTTCGCCAGCGTAGATTCCGCGCGGGCGGCGCTCGAGCAGAAGCTGCCGCGCGATTTCATCCGGCTGCGCGCGGCGCTGCGGCCGCTGGTGGGCAACCTCGCGCGCGTCGTCTATGTATCCTACGCACATCCAGCGCTGGGAGCAGAGGGCGAACCGTGTTCGGGTGGGCGGCTTGGTTTTGATATTCACCCGGCCTTCGGCGTGGACGCCGGGCGGCTCGCCCGTGTATCGGACTTCGTGCAGATGCACTTCCTCCCGGCGCTCGCGGCGCTCGCAACGTGCAGCGGCGGGACGATCTGCAACGACGCAAGCGAGCGCATGACCTTCGTGGATGCGCATCAGCCCGCCTTCGCAGGCCATGGAATTTGCGCGCGGGCGCCGACCGATCCCGCGTTCGACGAGGCGTGCTTTTCGCCCGATGGGCAAAGCTTCACCCCCAACTTGGTCGAAGCATCCGACGCGCCGCTCGCCTGCGTTCAAAGTCCGAGCGCGTATCGGGCCTATGCGTCGCGCGCGCGCTGGATCAGGACTGCCAATGACAGCTATTTTGCTGCCATGACCTATCCGCAGGGCATTGCCGGGCTGCAGCCGAGCGACATCCACGACGCCACCTGGGGACTGCTGTCGGCAGTATACGGCGGTGCCGTGCACCCGACTGCGGAGGGCCACGCTGCGATGGCGGACGCCGCGCTGCCTGCCGCGCGCACGGTTCTCGGCCTCATACCGCCACCGGCGGCAGTGTCTGTGGCACCGCTACCTGAGCCGGAGCGATGATGATGGTGCTGATATGACCAGTCCGCTGCTGCTCGCGGGTGCGCTTACCCTCTGTATGTGTGCGGCGTCGCCCGCGAGGGCGCAGACCCAAACGATCGCGCTGACTGAGAGTCAGAATGGAACCCGGGTCGAAATCGCTAAAGGTCAAAAGGTGGAAATTCGCCTCCCGGTTCAAGGCGGGACCGGATTTGCGTGGGAACTCGCTTCCAAGCCGAGCGCGCCGGTTGGCCTGATAGGCTCAAAGGTCTTGCCCGCGGAAGGAGGCAATCGCCCAGGCGGACCACAGGTGCAGCTCTTTATGTTCAAACCGGGTGCAACGGGCGAGATCCAACTCAACTATCGCCGGCCGTGGGAAAAGAACACGCCACCGGCGCGCACATTCGCGGTCCACGTCGTGGTGCGCGACGCCGCTCCCTAACGCGCTTCCACCACGCCGAGCTTCTTCTGTAGGCTGGTGGACGAGGTCGTGTACTGGAACACCAGCCGCTTCTGGGGATAAACGTAGTGATAGGCCTTTTGCGCCATGAGCGCGGCCTCATGGAAGCCCGACAGGATCAGTTTGAGTTTGCCTGGATAGGTATTGATGTCGCCGATGGCGAACACGCCCGGGATATTGGTTTCGAACGCCGCGGTGTCGACTGGGATTAGCTCGCCGTCGAGCTTGACGCCCCAGTCGGCTACCGGCCCAAGCTTCATGGTCAGGCCGAAGAACGGCAGCACGGCATCGCACTCGATGCGGTAGGAGTCGCCCTTGTCGGGTTTGACGTTCGCCGCGACGACATTGCCGCCCTCGCCTTCCAGGGACGACAACTGGCCGAGCTTGAAGTCCATTTGTCCCTCGGCGACCAGGGCGTGCATCTTGTTGACGCTGTCGGGCGCAGCGCGGAACTGGTCGCGCCGATGCAGCAGTGTCACACGCTTGGCGATCGGCTGCAGGTTCAGCGTCCAGTCGAGCGCACTGTCGCCGCCTCCGACGATCAGCAATCGCCTGTCGCGAAACGCGTCCATCTTGCGCACGGCGTAGTGCACCGATTTGCCCTCATAGGCCTCGATGCCGGCTACACCTGGCGGGCGTTTGGGCTGGAACGATCCGCCGCCGGCTGCGATCACGATCACTTTCGCTTCGAACACCTTGCCCTGGTCGGTGCGCACGCGAAACAGCGGCTCGCCGATCTTCTCGACCGAACTCGATCATTTCGCCGAGATGGAAGGTCGCGCCGAACGGTTTAATCTGCGCCATCAACGCGTCGGTCAGCCCAGCGCCGGTGATGAAGGGCACTGCCGGAATGTCGTAGATCGGTTTCTCCGGATAGAGCTCGGCGCACTGGCCGCCAACTTTGTCGAGAATGTCGACGAGGTGCGCCCTCATATCGAGCAGGCCAAGCTCGAACACGGCGAAAAGCCCGCACGGACCGGCGCCAACAATCAGCACATCGGTTTGGATCGGTTCACTTTTACTCAGCATCGCCAAAATCCAAGGTTCCTCCGGCTCCATTTCGGCCGGCAAATCTGTCAATCGTCCGGCAGGGTCTACCGGCGCCCACCCGCGATCGCAATCGTCAATATGGGACGATCACGACAACGATCATCCCCCCTGGCCCCTGATCGGAGAAGAAAATGCCCGAGGAGGGCGGCATCATGGCGCAGAGCGCCGAGCGCGCGATCAGCAAAAGTGGGCACCGGTCTTGCGTTCGATCGCCTGCTAAAATCTTGATTTGGCGCATGATCTTTTCGGCAAACCACTCACATTTCGCCGGATCATACGCTATGCCTGCCGCTCCGGCGTTCGCACCACCAGCCCGTCGAGGTCTGCGGTCACCTTGATCTGGCAGGAGAGGCGTGAGCTCGCCCGCACGTCATAGCCGAAATCGAGCATGTCCTGCTCCATCGCCGAGGCTTCGCCGGTCTTCTCGCGCCAGGCGTCGTCCACGTAAACGTGGCATGTCGCACAGGCACAGGCACCGCCGCACTCAGCCTCGATGCCGGGAATCGCGTTGCGAATCGCGGTCTCCATGACGGTTGCGCCGATTTCGGCATCGACGGTGCGGGCCGTGCCGGCTGAATCGATGTAGGTGATCTTTGGCATGGGAAGAAATTTGCGAGGAATTGGCTGGCTTCAGTTTCAGGATCGAAACTGGGGCGTCCAGTTTCTTCGTGCACGCGTCCACGGACGCGACGCACTGTTGCGATCAGCGCGCCCGGCCGTTCCTATATCGGCTCGCGGTCGGTGATTTTAGTGTGCGATATGGCGCTCTGGTGAGCGCGGCCGAGGACGCGAAAACCCTGCGGCGTCAATCTGCAAACCAGCCAGTTGGGCTTCATCGGGTTTGCCACCCATGGTTCTGCCCATCCATGGGCGATACAGGCCTCGACGGTTTTTTTCGGGATCTCGCGCCCATCGCGGTCGAACAGAGGAAGCTTCCCTCCTGGCTCATCGAGCCCGCGCGCGAGGTAGCGGATTTGGGCCGGACTTGGCCGCAAATCAGGCCCGGGCTCACTTGACGCTTCGGCTGCTGCGGGCATATCATTGTACCGTATTAACTATTTGCCGTTAACGATGATTAAAAAGAGGTTACCGAAACCGGTTTTTTTCAGCGTTGTGGCCGGGTAGGATAGCCTAGCGTGGTGGGGACGTCCCAGGGAATGATGCGGGGACTTTTGTTCCCGGGGTAACCCGGACGCCTCAGCCGCCTGCGATGGCGGCCGATGGGGCCGTCAAGCTTTGTGGAAAGCGTAACGGAGGGGCTGGACTATGGCGAACAATCCCCAAACGTTCCAAGGATCGGACCGAACAAGAAGTGCTCTCTGCGATCGAAGAGGCACTCAACCTGCGCGATCTCGATCAAGCCGCGCCCAAGCGCACGGGCCCAACCTCTGCGCCGACGCCCGCTGCGGCTGCCACGCCCGGCACGTCTGGAACAATCATCCCTCCGCCGATCGCGCCCGCAACACCTGTCGCTTCGCCGGCGTCGGCCACTTCCGCGAGTGCGCAGCGTGCACGTCTGCCGCGGGTCGACGAATTGATCAGTACAGCGCCCTCCGGCGCTGACGAGCGCCTGCGTCGCGCCGCCAACGACGACCGTGAGAACATCGGTCAGCTATTGCGCGCCTTGCAGCAACGGCCCGCCGGCAAGCACTATCTCTATGCGTGGGGATTTGCGGTCGTCTGGGTCCTGGTCACGATCGCGATCGGCTTCGGAATTCGGGATCTGTTCGGCGAGGGGTTCGCGGTATCGGCGCCGCTGACGCTGGGTCTCATCGCTGGCTTCGTGCTGCCAGTTGCCTTCGCGTTCGTTCTTGCCAACATGCTGACGCGCTCGCGCGAGTTGCGGCTGGTCGGCCAGTCCATGGCCGAGATTGCGATCAGGCTCGCTGAACCAGAAACGCTCGCGCGCGATTCGATCGTCAACGTCAGCCAGGCGGTGCGCCGCGAGGTGGCTGCCATGGGCGACGGTGTCGAGCGCGCGCTGGCGCGCGCCGCGGAGCTGGAAGGCCTAGTTAACAATGAGATCGCCACGCTCGAGCGCGCCTATACGGAGAACGAGGTCCGCATCCGCGGATTGCTGGACACGATCTCTTCCCAGCGCGACACGTTGATCAGCCACGCCGCGGAAGTGAAAAAAGCGATCAGTTCGGTGCACATCGATCTCACGAGCGAGATCGGCGCCGTGAGCGAGATGGTCGCCAAGCAAGTGCATGAGGCCGCGCAGCAGGTCTCTCATGCGTTGAGCGACAAGGCCGACCAGATCAAGCGCGGGCTGCAGAGTACCGCCGACAACATGATCACGACCCTGGGCGAGCGCGGCGGCGAGCTGCTCGATCGTCTGGAACAGGCGAGCGACACAACGACACGCTCGATCGACGCCGCCGCCGAGCGCATGACGTCGAGCCTGAGCTTCAAACAAAACCACATTGAAGACGAATTCATCGGCATCGCCGACAATATCCAGCGCGTCATGCGCGAGCGGCTGGACGGAGTCGCCGACGAGTTTTCACAGAAGTCGATATCAGTGCTCGACACCATGGACCAGCACTCGCGCACGATCACCGACGCGCTGCTGGAAACCTCAAGCAACTTGACGGATACCATTGCCAACCGCGTCGACGAGGTCAACAACACGCTCAAGGCGACCGGTGACTCGCTGGTCCTCGATCTCAGCCTGCGTGGCGGCGATGTAGTCGGCAAGCTCGAGCAAACTGGAGCGGCGATCTCAGAGGCACTCACCGCGAGCGGGGGCCAGGTTTCGGACGCTTTCCACGAACATGCCAGCGAGCTCGCGAACACCATCGTCGGCCGCAGCGATGCGATACGCGATCTGCTCACCCAGCGGCTGGAGGCCTTCGAAACGATCTTCACGCGCGGCGGTGGCGAGCTCGCGGAGCGCATCGCACACGATTCGGGTACGCTCGGCGACCTCATTACTCGGCATCTCACTGAGTTCGACCGCACCCTGAAGACCTACGGGGGCGAACTTGTCGAGCGCATCGGTCAGCGCACCCAGGATGTAAACGACACCCTCAAGACCTATGTGGACGGCTTCGACAGCCGGGTCGGCGCCACCGCCACCGAAGTGACCGCGGTGCTCGACCAGCGCCTTGGCCGGTTCCAGGCTGCGCTTGATGAACGTACGCAGGGCTTGCAGGACGCCCTTAACGCGCGCATTGCCACGATTGTCGAATCGGTGGCGGCCGGCGGAAACGACGTACTCAACTCGGTCGACCAGCGCCTGGCGGACATGTCCGGCATTATCGACCAGCGTGCCGGCACATTGGTTGGCGCGCTCAACGACAAGGTCAAGGAAATCGATCAGACGCTCGGCGCGCGCGCCAGCCGCCTGATCGGGGTTTTGGGCGAGAAGGCCGAGGAACTGAGCAGAAAGGCTGAAGACATCGATCGCACGCTCGGCGGCCGCGCTACCGATATCGCCAACAGCTTCGACACCCGCATCAATCGCTTCGAGACGCTGCTGGTCGGCCGCGCCGAAGCGGTCACGCGGGACATCGAGAGCCGCGGCAAGGCTACCGCTGAACGGCTGACGGTGAGCATCGCCAACCTGGAAAACGTGGCCAACTCGGCCATGCAGTCACTCACCTCGGGCGTATCGCAGGCGCATCATACGCTTACCTCGCTCGCCGCGAACGTGACCGAGACGGTACGGCAGACCGCCTCCGAAGTGGAGAACACGCTCGCGTCGGCGTCGTCAGAAGCCGGGCGCACCCTCTCGTCGGTATCTTCCGAGGCCGAGCGCACAGTGACAACACTGTCGTCTGAGGTTGCCAAGGCGGTCGCCCAGAGTGCGGCCGACGCGCGGCAGACGCTCTCGGCGGTGTCGATCAACATGACCAACATGGTGAAGCTGAGCACATCGGAGGCTGAGCGCGCCGTCACGCTGTTGTCGTCCGAGGTCGCGAATTCCATCGGTCAAAGCGCATCCGAAGCCGAACGCAAGCTGACCACTGCGTCGGCCGAAATCGCCAACGCTGTCACCCAGAAGGCCTCCGAGGCGGAGCGCAATCTGATCAGCGTATCTGCCGAGATCGGCAAGGCGATCGAGCACAGTGCCACGGAAGCAGACCGCGTGCTGACAGCGGTATCGTCCGGATTCGGCAAGGCGATCGAACTCAGTGCCTCCGAGGCGGAGCGCTCGCTCGTGGTGGTCTCGACCGAAGTGGCCGACGCACTCAAACAGAATGCGGGCGAGGCTGAACGCACCCTCTCGTCGATCTCGAATGAGTTGGCGCGAACCATCGACCAGAGCGCTTCCGAGGCGGAGCGTGCGCTGAGCGCGGCGTCGTCCGAAATCGCCAGAGTGATCGGACATGGCACATCTGAAGCCGAGCGAGCGTTGACCCAGGCCTCGACCGGGATCACGGAGGCGCTCAAGAACAACGCCGCCGAGACGGAACGCTCGCTCACCGCGCTCTCGAGCGGCGTGAGCGGGTCGCTCAAGCAGAACGCCGCCGACGTGGAACGCACACTGCTCGGCGTCAGCTCACAGGTGGCGCGCAACTTCGTCAGCAAGGCGGAAGAGATCGTCGTGGCCGTCGGCAACGGCTCCGCCAATCTGACCCGCGTGCTGGACGAGCACGGGGGCGAGCTGATCAACGCCATCGGAACCAAGACCACCGAGCTCGCGAGCGAGATCTCGCGCATTACCGAACAGGCCGCCAAGACCATCGAGACCAAGAACTCCGCGCTCGCCTATGAGCTGGCTTCGCGCGCCCAGGAGATCGTCGAACAGATCACCGACAAGGGCGAGCGCTCGGCCGAGGCGATCACCAGCCGGATGCTGACCCTGCAGGAGGCAGCTGCGGCGGCCATCGAGCAGTCGAAACAGACAGCGTCCACCGCGGTCTCGGAGATGATGGAGACGCACGGGATGCTGCGTACGGATGCGACGGCGCTGTTCGAGCGCCTGCGCGATGCCAACGGGCTCCTTCAGGATGTGCTCGGCGGGGCGCAAAACAACCTCAGTTCCATCGAGCAAATCCTCTCGGTGCGCGTGACCGAGTTCGTCGCGACCATGAACAATCTGCTGGAGCGAACCGGCGCTACCACCACCACCCTGGATGAGCACATCGGCTCGTTCTACGGCGTCACGCAGCAGGTGCTCGGCAACCTGGGCGACCTTGCCCAGCAGTTCGACGCCCACGGCCGCTCACTGTCAGAAGCGGTTACCCAGCTCGACAATTCGAGCAAGCGTACCGAAAGCTCGGTCACCGACCAGCGTGCGGCGCTGGAGACGCTGGTCGCCACGCTCGACAACCGGACCGGCGACCTCGACCAGCGCCTGAAGCGGTTCTCGACCCTGCTTGAGGAATCGTTCGTGTCCGCGGAGGCGCGTGCGCGCGATATCGCACGGACCATTGCCGAGGGCATGAACACGAGCACGCACGCGATTACCGAGCAATACGAGCAGGTGCGCAACGCGACCGACGAGGAGCGCAAGCGCACGATGGAGTCGCTGCACAGCATCTACCAGCAGGCGATCGGCGATTCGGAGGTGATGTTCCAGAGCGCGACCGAGCGCTTTACCGAAATCGTGCAGAGCATGAAGCAGATGGCGTCCGAGATGCAGCATGAACTCGACAACACCCGCCAAGAATTGCGGCGTGGCATCCTGGAGCTGCCGCAGGAAACAGCGGAGACCACCGCGCAGATGCGGCGGGTGATCGTCGACCAGATCGACGCGCTGGCCGAGCTCAACCGCATCGTCGCCCGCCATGGCCGCGAATTCGAGGCTGCCGAGCCGGTGCGTGAACCGGTGCGGCGGGTCCAGGAGGCAATCAGCACCGGCGCCGGCGGCCCTCGCCGTGTTGACGCGCCGCCGCAGCGCCCCGTTGTGCGCGCCGAATCCCATCCGACTGCACCCCCGATCGTGCCGCCGCAGCCGCAGCCGCAGCGACGTGCAGAGCCCGCACCATCCAATCTCGTGCAGGCCGGCAACGGGGGCCAGGCCAACTGGCTGTCCGACCTGCTGAACCGGGCCTCGCAGCCGGAGCCCCCACAACCGCGCGGCAGCGACGGGCGGGTGGTACGCCAGGAAGAGCGACAGGTGCGTCAGGAGGAGCGGCCGACTCGGCATACGATCGAGTCGCTCGAACTCACTCTCGGTTGACATCGCCCGCATGATCGATCACGACGCCGCCGCCGAACTCTGGGAGCGCTACAATCGCGGCGAACGCAACGTGTTCACGCGCCGCCTCTACACCATGCAGGGCCAGAAGACGTTCGAGGAAATTCGCCGACGCTACCGCGCCGACCGCGAGTTCAAGCAGACTGTGGATCGCTACATCGCGGAGTTCGAGCGCTTGCTCGACGAGGTCTCGCGCGACGACCGCGGCCAAGTGGTGGTGCGTACCTACCTCACGTCGGAAACCGGCAAGGTCTACACTATGCTGGCCCACGCCTCTGGCCGTATCGAATAGATCGTGGATTGATTGCGGGAAGATAGCGCCGGCTTTCGCAAGCGAAAGCCGGCGCATTCATTCGAGACCCGATCAAGCTGACGCGGTAATCTCACTGTGGCGCGTTGCGGATGGTGGCGCGTTGCTGCGGTTGCCTGACCACCGGCGTAGCCTGGACCCCCGCTGGCGCACCGCCGAAAATCAGGCGCGACGGATTTTGGTCGATGTTGCGGAACACAACTTCGGCGGTCGAGACCGCGCGCCGCGCATCGGCAATCAAGGCTTCCAGATTCTTCAGGCCCGGCCCGGCAAAGTGCGTGATCCCGGGCGCCATCTCGTCGATCCGCTTGTCGAGATTGCCAGCGGCCAACCGTATCGACTTGACCGCTTCGACGAGTTCGCCGCGGCTTGTCGGGCGTGCCGGTCATGCCCTCGAGGCCGGCCATGATGCGGTCGAAGCGCTCGGAGTTGTTCTTGAGCGAGACGGTGAACGCCTCGATATTGTCAAGCGAACGGTGCAAGGCTGAATTGTCCCCAACGAGCCGGTCGAGCTTGCTGATGAGCTCCCGGGCTGCTCCCGACAAATCCTGGGTCGCGCTCGGGTCGGCGATCATGGTCGGAATACCGTCGGGGCCTTCCGGCACCGGCCCGGCCAGCGGATCACCGCCCTTGAGCTCGACCGATGCGACGCCGGTCAGCCCGGCAAATTCCAGCCGCACGTAGGTGTCGTTGCGGATCGGCACGTTGGAATCGACCGAAATGGTCGCCAGCACCTGCTTCGGGTCGCGCTTGTCGAGCTGCAAATCGGCGACCTCGCCGACGCGCATGCCGTTGAATTCCACCGTCGAGCCCTTGCGCAGGCCGCCGACCGAGCCCTGAAACACCACGTGATACGTCGC
Organism: uncultured Alphaproteobacteria bacterium; assembly: GCA_963833605.1. Lineage (GTDB taxonomy): Bacteria > Pseudomonadota > Alphaproteobacteria > Rhizobiales > Xanthobacteraceae > JAFAXD01. The sequence continues at coordinate 72,472 of CAWHYZ010000020.1, read as the reverse complement.
GCGCGTGCCGGTGACCGTGCTGCTGCGGAACCAGTGCACGAACCCGAACCCGCCGGCGAGCACAACCAGCGTGAAGAACCCGATCAGAACGTAGTTGGCTTTGGTTTCCATGAATCGGGTCCTCGCTCACGCATGTGCCTGAGACATGCCGACGGCACGCCCGCGCTTACCGCGGAAGTACTCTTTCACCCACGGGTGCTCCGATTGCAGCATGGTGGCGATCGGCCCGCTCACGATCACCCGGCCTTCCGACAGTACCGCAATGCGATCGCAAATCTCGTACAGGCTGTCGAGATCGTGCGTCACCATGTAGACGGTGAGGCCGAGCGTCTGTTGCAGCGTGCGGATCAATTCGTCGAAATCTCCAGCGCCGATCGGATCGAGGCCGGACGTGGGCTCGTCGAGAAAAACGATCTCAGGATCGAGCGCCAAGGCGCGCGCAAGCGCCACGCGCTTGATCATGCCGCCGGAAAGCTCGGACGGAAACTTGTCGCGCACGTCCGCCTTGAGTCCGACCATTTCGAGCTTGGTGATCGCAATCTCGTCCATCAGCCTGTTGGAGAGCTTGAGATACTCGCGCATCGGGAACTGGACGTTTTGAATCACGGTCAGCGAGGAAAACAGCGCGCCCTGCTGGAACAGGACGCCCCAGCGGCGCTCGATGGCGTGGCGTTCCGCTTCGCTCGCCTTGTCAAGATCGACGCCGAGCACCTCAATCGTGCCTGCGCGTTTGGGAAGCAGGCCGAGAATGGTCCGCATCAGAACGGTCTTGCCGGTGCCGGAGGCCCCGACAAAGCCGAGCACCTCGCCGCGGAGCACGTCGAGCGACAGATGATCGAGGACGGCCTGATTGTTGAGCACGACGACGGCATCGCGCACGCTGATCACGGCGTCGTTGGTGGAGGGCGCCAGCATGCGCTACTTCCCGATTGCTGCAAAGAACATCGCGAAGATTCCATCGAGCACGATCACCAGGAAAATCGCCTTGACTACGGATGCGGTCGTCTGCAAGCCAAGCAACTCGGCGCTGCCCTTGACCTGCAACCCCTCCACGCTCGCCACGATGCCGATGACCAGCGCCATGAACGGCGCCTTGCTCAACCCGACCGTGAAATGATCGAGCGAAATGATTTCGCGCAGGCGCGCGAGGAAGATTTCGGGGTTCATGCCGGCGTATAGCCAGCACACCATGCCACCACCGTAGAGCGCCGCCATGGAGCCCAGGAAGGTCAGGATCGGCAGCGCGATCACCAGCGCCACGATGCGAGGCAGAATGAGCACATCGATCGGGTCGAGACCCATGGTCTGCAGCGCGTCGACCTCCTCGCGCATCTTCATGGAGCCGAGCTCCGCCGTATAGGACGAGCCAGAACGGCCGGCGATCATGATCGCGACGATCAGCACCCCGATTTCGCGCATCACCAGAATGCCGAGCATGTCGACGACGTAGACTTCGGCGCCGAAGCGCCGGAAGTGGAAAATGCCCTGCTGGGCGATGATCGCGCCGATCAGGAAGGTGATCAGCAGGATGATCGGAACCGCCCGCCAGCAAACACGATCGAGGTGATGCACCATGGAAGTCAGGCGGAATGCCCGGGGTTTTGCCAACACGCGCAAGCTCGCGAGCACGAGTGCGCCGAACATCTCCACGTTGAGCAGGACGTCGCGCGTCAACAGCCCGAACCCGTGCGCCAGCAGCGCCCGCGTCGAGGTGAACATGTCTTCACCCACGGGCTCCGGCAGTTTGCGGTTGGACTGGTGAGCTTCCTTGATCAGGCCGCGAAAGCGCTCATGCAGACCGTTGACCGTGATCCCGAGCCCGCCTTCCGCCAGACCGCGCAAGAGCCGTTCCAACAGCCACGCCCCAAACGTGTCGAGGTTCTCCACCCCGGCCATATCGAGGTCGACCCCGTGGACCGACTTGCTCGACTTGACGGCATCGTCGATCAGGACTTCGAGGTCGCTGGCATGCTGCGCGGTCCACGACCCCGCGGCGGCGAGCTGCAGCCGGTCGCCCTGGGCCCTGCTCCGAAGCAACGGTTCGCCGGTCAAAGCCACGCTCATTTGGATGCGGTAGCGCCGGTTTGGCCCTGCGCGCGATTGGCAGGCGCGCTTGAGAGCCGCCATCCCATGCCGTCATACTGACCGTACCTGCTGGACATGTCGAGTTTTCAGAGGGTTGTTGAATTCGTGAACCGGTCGCCTTTTACCACGGTCGCCGCCGCAATCGAGACTTGGCCCATTGCTGGCGCGTTCACTATCAGCCGCGGCTCGAAGACGCAGGCTGAAGTTGTGGTGGTCGAGGTCACGGATGGCAAGCATCGCGGCCGCGGCGAATGCGTGCCTTATCCACGGTATCGGGAAACCGCCACCGGGATCCTGGAGGCCGTTCGGACAGTGAGCGGGCCATTGGCTGCCGGGCTCGACCGTGCCGGCTTGCAACGGCTGCTGCCTGCCGGCGCCGCCCGCAACGGCCTTGATTGCGCGTTTTGGGACCTTGCGGCGAAACGCTGCACCCGCCCGGTGCACGAACTGGCCGGTCTGCCAGCGCCGAAACCGCTCAAGACCGCCTATACGATTTCGCTGATGTCGCCAGACGCCATGGCGCAGGCCGCTCGCGCCGCTGCACGGCCCTTGCTCAAGATCAAGCTCGGTGGGGAGGGCGATCCCGAGCGCATCCGCGCGGTTCGGCATGGTGCCCCCAATGCCGAGTTGATCGTCGACGCCAACGAAGGTTGGTCGCCGGCTAATCTTGCGGAAAATCTTGCGGCTTGTGCACAAGTCGGGGTGACCCTGGTGGAACAGCCGCTGCCTGCCGGAAGCGATGCAGCGCTTGCGGCAGTCGTACATCCAGTCCCGGTGTGCGCGGACGAAAGCGTGCATGACCGGGCTACCCTGGCGCGGCTCAAAGGCAAATACGAGGCAGTCAATATCAAGCTCGACAAAGCCGGGGGACTCACCGAAGCGCTGGCGCTCGCCGAGGAGGCCCAACGGCTCGGATTCGCGATCATGGTCGGCTGCATGGTGTCGACCTCGCTCGCTATCGCGCCAGCGATCCTACTGGCCCAGCGTGCCAGCGTGGTCGACCTCGATGGACCACTCCTGCTGGCGAAAGACCGGCCGAACGGGCTGCGCTATGACGGCAGCATCGTCTATCCGCCGGAACCCGCCTTGTGGGGGTGAAAAGAGCTTCAATGGGGTGGCGGCAGCTGCCCGCCGCCGTAGATGCCCTGGTACGGGCAGATGGCAGGCATCTATGGTGGCAAAACCATCATAGACGCCCTTTCTCACCATAGATGCCCTCGTAGCGGCAGATGGCATCTATGGCGGCAACCATCATAGATGCCCTTGCTCACCATAGATGATGGTGTGGACGGCCCCGACGGCATCGGTGTGCCAAGCTTGGTTTGTGAATGCTGATTTCGAACCAGGCAAGGAGCCATCCACGATGAATACTACCATGATCGGTCTCGACCTCGCGAAGAGCGTTTTCCAGGTTCACGGTACGGACGGTGCGGGTGCGGTGTTTCGGCGGCGGCTGCGGCGCGCCGAGCTGGAACGCTTCTTTGCGTTGCAGCCGCCCGCAGTTGTGGGCATGGAAGCCTGCGCCGGCGCGCATCACTGGGCGCGCACACTGCAGGGTATGGGGCACGAGGTGCGGTTGATGCCGGCGGCCTACGTGAAGCCGTACGTCAAACGCAACAAGACGGACGGGCGGGACGCCGAGGCGATCTGGGAGGCGATGCAGCGCCCGACGATGCGGTTTGTGGCAGTGAAGAGCGAAGACCAGCAGGCGGTGCTGGTTTTGCACCGGACGCATTCGCTGCTCACCCGCCAGCGCACAATGCTGGCCAATTCGTTGCGAGCGGTCTTTGCGGAGTTTGGGGTGGTGGCGGCGCAGGGCGTTAAGGGCCTTGGCGAGTTGATGGGGCGATTGGCGGCGCCCGACTGCCCGATCCCGGCGCCGGCGCGCGCGGTGATGCTGGTAGTGGCTGGCCAATGGAAGGCGCTCGATGGCGAGGTTCGCGCGCTCGAGCGACGCATCGTGTGTGCGGCACGCTCCAATGCCGATGCACGAAAGCTCATGGATGTTCCCGGCATCGGGCCGATCACGGCGAGCGCGCTTGCCGCCACGGTGCCGGACCCGCAGGTGTTCCGCACGGCGCGCGGGTTTGCGGCTTGGGTCGGGCTCACACCCCGGCAACACGGGACCGGCGGCAAGACCCGCTCGGGCGCGATCTCCAAGCAAGGCGATCGCAACTTGCGCAGATTGCTGATCATCGGTGCGAGCGCGCAATTGCGCCATGCCCGCCGCCGCGGCGCCAAGGATCCGTGGCAGCGCGAGCTCATGGCACGCCGGCCCTACAAGGTTGTAGCGGTGGCGCTGGCCGCAAAAACCGCACGCATCGCCTGGGCCATGCTGGCCAAGCAAGAACAGTATCGCGCACCCATGCCGCTCGCCGCCTGAGACGCGGCACGGACTGGGCGCGCTCCACCCGTCGGAAGGAGCAAACTTGGCATGATGGCAAACGGTCAGGAAGCCGATCGGGACACTCCGAGAGGTCATCGCGCAGCAAGCACGCATAGATGATTGGAACCCGATCCTCGCATTCCATCAGGGCCAGCGGTCAGCGACCGCGCACAAAGGCCGCATACATGACCGCTCCCAACTCCTTTGCCGAAATGCCAAAAAAGCTCTTGCCGACCAGGGGCCGTCCATACATGCCCTCGCTAGCGGCAGATGGCATCTATGGCGGCAACCATCATAGATGCCCTTGCTCACCATAGATGCCCTCGTAACGGCAGATGGCATCTATGGCGGCAACCATCATAGATGCCCTTGCTCACCATAGATGCCCGCCCACCGGTGAACGGTATCGATATCGGAGCCTCGCCTGGGCGGGACGGCTCTTGTTCCTAGTGCGGCCTATAAAGCCGCACGCCCTCCCCGCATGGCGTACGCGGCGATCGCAACCGCAAAGCCCACTGCCGCCATCAGCGCCATCGCCGAATAGGCCAGATCCCCATAGGCGTTGAACAGGCTGCCGGAAAATCCCATGGCGATGCTGAACACGACCGCGAGCGCACCGGCAAAATCGCCCTGCGCCGTCGCCCCAAGCCCCGGCGGTACGACACGCGAAAGGAACTGCATGGCGCCGAGGTGGGTCGAGGTGAACGATAGGGCGTGTAGGCATTGCAGCGCGGGCAGCAGGATGAGCGGTGGATCGAAGGCCATCAGCCCCCAGCGCACCGTCGCCCCGGCGGCGCCGATCACCACGAACGCCAACGGGCCGATCAGTTCGCTCAGAAAGCCTGACGCCGCAAACAGCAGGATCTCGACGATCACGCCGAGCGCCCACAGGGCACCGATCGTCGTGTCGCTCAAACCCTTCGCGGTCCAGTCGATGGTGGAAAATCCGTAGTAGAGCGCATGGCTCGCCTGCACCAGGCTGCAGGCGACGAGCACAGCGACGAACACCGGCGAACGCCAGAGGATTTTGGCGGAAGGTCCCTTCTGGCTCTTCGACACCGGATGCGGCGCCAGCGGCAAAAGCATCGATGCGCAGATCGTGCCGATGACGAACGCCACGACGAGCAGCCAAATAATGTTCGCGCGCGCGATGACGCCGATCAGAACGCCGCCGCCGATATTGGCAGCGATGTATGCCGCCGACGACCACAGCCGTACCGGTCCGTACGCGCGCCGGCGTTCGGCAAGGCCGCGTAGCGCATAGGCGTCGGTAAGCGGAAATCCCGGCGTGAAAAACAGCGACGCCAGCACCAAAAAGGCAAGGATGGCGACGAAGCCGTCGGCAAGCCCGACCAGCGCATGGCCGATCGCGCTGCCGACGGCACTGATCAGGATTCCCGCGCGCAACGCGTTGAAGCGGTCGGCAAGGCGTGTCACCAGCGGCACGCAGAAAATGCGCACGACCATCGGCGCCGCCAGAACAATCCCGATCGCACCGGGGTCAAGCCCCTTGTATTCGAGCCAGAGCGGGAAGAACGGCATGCCGAACCCGGTGGCAATGCCCAGGCTCGCATAGAACGCCGCCAGGCGCGGCACGAACCAATCGTAATGAGGCATCGGGACCAAGGAATTGGTTGATCAGGAGTTCAGTGATCAGACACAAACGGTTGTTTGCGAATCTGATGACTGATTACTGACAACTGATTACCGATTCCTGGTCACGCGACCAGCCGGGAAAACAACTCGGGATCGACGTTGCCCCCCGAGAGCACGACGGCGACGACCTTGTTGCGCACGTCGATCTTGCCGGCGAGCAGTGCCGCAAGCGCGACCGCACCGCCGGGCTCGACCACGAGTTTCAATTCGTGGAACGCAAAGGCAACCGCGCGGCCCGCCTCCTCATCCGTGGCGGTGACGCCCTCGCCGACCAGCGCGCGGTTGATCTCGAAGGTGAGTTCGCCGGGAGACCGTGCCATCAGTGCGTCGCAGATCGAGCCACTGATCTTGCTGTTGTGCTCGCGCCGGCCGGAGCGAAACGAGCGCGCGTGATCGTCGAATCCTGCTGGCTCCGCGGTCAGCAGCCGGGCATCCGGCGTGCGCGCCTTGACGGCAAGCGCGATCCCGGCAGCGAGCCCACCGCCCGACGCGTTGACGATAACGACGTCTGGCACAAGACCGAGCGCGGCCAGGTCTTCCACGATCTCACGGCCGGTCGTGCCTTGGCCGGCGATGATCAGCGGATCATCGTAGGGCGGCACCAGGACGGCCGCGCGATCGTTGGCAATGCCACGCGCGATCGCGACGCGATCTTCGCTTGCACGATCGTAGAGCACGATCTCGGCGCCCAGGGCCGCCGTCCGCTCGCGCTTGGCGCGCGGCGCATCGGACGGCATCACAATGACGGCCGGCATCCCCAGGAGTCTGGCCGCGGCGGCGACGCCCTGCGCATGGTTGCCGGAGGAAAACGCCACGACACCACCGGCGCGCTGCTCTACGGCAACCGCGCAGAGCTTGTTGTAGGCGCCACGGAACTTGAACGACCCCGTGCGCTGCAACGTCTCGGCTTTGAGAAAAATGCGGCCACCCGTGCGCGCATCGAGCGTCGGCGAAGAGATCAGCGGGGTATGCAACGCAACGCCGCTGAGCCGCACGGCCGCCGCATCGACATCAGCGGACGTGGGCAGTTTGCTCAAGGCATCGGGCGCAGCCATTGCCCGCACGGTAGCGCGCAATGTGCGAAAAGGCCACTATTTCCGACTGGAGACTGCTTTTCGCAATAATGATTTGGCGCAAGCGAAATCCACCGTATCGCTTCTGAAACAAACAGATGACGGATTTCCCTGGGCCAAGAGCCCGCGAGTTCAACCCACCCACGCGCGCGGCGCTACGCCGCCTGCGACTGGGCAGCGACGCGCCGGAAGCGCACCAGTGTATATGCGCCGAGCGGCTTGAGCCGCCGGCGCTCAATCAATTCGACGCCACCATGCGCCTTCGCCCAAGCGAGCAGCCGTGCGAAAGGGAATTCCGGCCGCAAGCCGAACGCCCGCGTTGGCCGGGCCGCCCAGCGCTCGATCGCGGCCAGCATGCCGCGTTCCGAATAAAGATGGTTGACCAGAATGATCTCCCCGCCGGGCCGCAGAACGCGCGCGCATTCCGACAGCACGCGCTCGGGATCGGCGACCAGTGTGATGACAAATTGCGCGACAACGCAATCGAACGATGAGTCCTCAAATGCGAGGTCGTGCGCGTCCATGACCATCACGGCCTTGACATGCGGGTAGAGGCCGCTCGCCATGCGTGCCCGCGCCTTCGCCACCATCGGTTCGGTAAGGTCGATTCCGATGATCTCGGTCGAGGAATCGTAATCGCCAAACGAGAGCCCAGTACCGACGCCGACTTCGAGGATGCGTCCACCGATCCGCATCGCGGCGCTGGTCGCACTGCGCCGACCCGGTTCGAAGATCGGTCCGCATACCTTGTCGTAGACCGGCGCCCAGCGCGCATAGGCCGTCTCGACGACCTGGCGGTCAAGATCGGACAATCGCGTATGTTGCATGGCGTACCTCAGCAATTGGCGCAGAGTGCGGGAAGGAGGGTCGTTGTGCGTGGCTCAGGCGGCTTGGGCCCCGGCCGCAGGTCCAGCCTCAACGGCTTTGAGCTGCGGCTTGGTGTGCGTCCAGGTAATGATCTCAAAATGGCCGTCAGCGTACTCGGCGATTGCCGCACAGCTTTCGACCCAATCACCGCAGTTGATATAGCGGATGCCAAAGTCGTCGTGAATAGCGGCATGGTGGATGTGGCCGCAAATCACACCGTCTGCCGAATGGCGTTGCGCTTCGGCCACCAGCGTCTTTTCATATTCGCCGATATAACTGACCGCATTCTTGACCTTCAGCTTGGCCCACTGCGACAGCGACCAGTACCCAAACCCGAGCCTGCGACGCACGGCATTGAACACCCGGTTCATCACGATCGCGAGGTCGTAGGCCTTGTCCCCGAGCAGTGCGAGCCAGCGTGCCTGCGTCACGACCAGATCGAACAAATCGCCATGGATGACGAGGTAGCGGCGCCCGTCGGCCGCCACGTGAATGGCATGCTCAGTCACTTCGATCCCACCGAAGTGAGTGCCATGATACTCGCGCATGAATTCGTCGTGGTTGCCCGGCACATAGACGACACGCGCACCTTTGCGCGCCTTGCGCAGCAGCTTCTGCACCACGTCGTTATGCGCTTGCGGCCAATACCACCCAGAGCGCAACGCCCACCCGTCGATGATGTCTCCGACCAGGTAAATCGTATCGGCGTCGTGCCAACGCAGAAAATCGATCAGCTGATCGGCCTGGCAGCCGCGTGCGCCGAGGTGCACGTCGGAGATGAACAGCGCGCGGAAATGCCGAGGATTTGCCGTCACGACCAGCAGTCTTGTTGACGCATGATAATAATGCTATGCCCGACTCGGATAACACTTATATGACAAAAGTGGCCGGGCCGTAAGCGGTAATCTCTTGGCAGGCGAGCAGCAAACGAACCCGTCACAAATGTGTCATTGCACCGCATTAGCGTCGCGACCATGACACCGGTGATTTTGCTCGCATCGATTCTTCTCTGCATCACCGTTGGCTGCCACATCGCCAGCATTGCGATTGCAATCGTCCGTTGCCGGGCACGCCAACACGTCGAGCAGGCCCCCAAGGACGCCCCGGCCATCAGCTTGGTGCGACCAGTCTGCGGACTCGACAATTTCGTCGAACCCACGTTGCGCTCCGGTTTCCAACTCGATTATCCAAATTATGAACTGATCTTCTGCGTCGCCAACGCGCGCGACCCGGCGGTGCCCACGGTCCGGCGCCTGATCGACGCGCACCCGCAGGTGCGCGCCCGGCTCCTCATCGGCGACGAGCGCATCAGCGCCAACCCAAAGCTCAACAATTGCTTCAAGGGCTGGACCGCGGCCGTACACGAGTGGATCGTACTCGCCGACAGCAATGTCCTGATGCCGCCCGATTATCTGACCCGCCTATGGAACAGCTGGCGAGACGACACCGGCCTCGTTTGCTCGCCGCCATCCGGAACCGCTCCGCAAGGCTTCTGGGCCAACGTCGAATGCGCGTTTCTCAATACCTACGAGGCCCGCTGGCAATACATGGCTGACAGCATGGGCATCGGGTTTGCGCAGGGCAAGACCATGTTCTGGCGGCGCGCGGTACTCGAACAAGCCGGTGGTATTCAGGTCCTCGGCCTCGAGTTGGCAGAGGACGCTGCTTCGACCAAGGTCGTACGCGACGGTGGATTGCGCGTGCGCCTCGTCGACGCCCCGTTCGCACAGCCACTTGGCCGGCGTAGCCTGCTCGAAGTCTGGAGCCGGCAGGCGCGTTGGGCGCAGCTTCGGCGCGCCTCGTTCCCGCTGTTCTATCTTACGGAAGCTCTCGGCGGGGCCGTCGTTCCGATAGCGGCAGCGGCAACGCTGGCGACCGCCTTCGACCTGTCATGGATCCCGGCCGTCGCGGCAGTGGCGATCTTCTGGTACGGCACCGAGAGCAAGCTGGCGCGTTCCGCCGGCTGGCCGTTGTCGTGGGCCTATCCGCTGCACGGGATCGTGCGCGACCTCACGCTTCCGGCGCTGTGGGTCACCGGTTGGCTTGGCTTCGACTTCGTCTGGCGCGGCAACGCCGTGAGCAGCGTCACTGCAGGTGAGTTGCCGCCGGCGTGAGCGGATTCCGTTCGAATTGTTGCATCCATCATTCTACGCGGCCGCTGTGCGCGAGCCTCAGGTGTTCGGCTTGTCGCGTGGGCAAAACCGCCACAGACGATGTACAAGTCGGTCACCCATAACGAGCGATTTTGCCACCCTACTGACTGAGGAAACCCCATGGATCTCGGGATCGCCGGCCGCAAGGCCATTGTCTGTGCATCAAGCAAGGGACTTGGCCGCGCCTGCGCGGAGAAACTCGCCGAAGCGGGCTGCCAGGTTGTCGTCAATGGCCGCGGCCAGGACAGCGTGCAGACGACGGCATCGGAGATCCGCACGGCAACGGGGGCCAATGTGATCGCGGTCGCCGCAGACGTCGCGAGCCCCGAGGGTCAGGCGGCGCTGTTCGCCGCGTGTCCAGAGCCCGACATCCTCGTCACCAACAACCTGGGACCGCCCCCGCGCGACTATCACGACGTGACCCGGCAACAGATGCTCGAAGGGGTCGTCGGCAGCATGGTGACGCCGATCGAACTGATCCAGAAAGCGATCGACAAGATGGTGGCGAAGAAGTTCGGCCGCATCGTCAACATCACCTCGGGCGGCGTTTTGATGCCGCAGCTCAACCTCGAAGTCTCGTGTGCGGCACGTGCGGGCTTGACGGCGTTCCTCAATACGGTTGCGCGCGCCGTCGCACCACACAACGTGACCATCAACTTTCTGCTGCCGGGAGCCTTCGAAACCGACCGGCTGCGCGCGATCTTCGTGACAACTGCCAAGCGCGACAACACAACGCCTGATCAGGCGCGGGCGCAGCGCATCGCCAGTATCCCGGCCAAACGCATCGGACGGCCGGACGAATTCGGCGCCGCCTGTGCGTTTCTGTGCTCCGCCCATGCCGGATTCATCACCGGCCACAATCTCCTGATCGATGGCGGGGCATTCCCAGCCGCCTTTGCGTGATCGCCGCTTAAAACATGCTTTAGTGTCCCGATTCCGAAGTCCATCGAACCTTGCAGTACGCTCAACACCAATTTCGGAATTGAAAGGACACTAGCAAACATGGGATTTTAGTGTGGTTTTGGATTTGAAGTTCCTGAACGAGCTTGCTACGACTGCGGTAGGAACTTCAAATCGGCGGCGGCCGCCGCACGACGCATGATCGATTTATTCACCTCAACGCAGGGGTTCTTTCCATGAAACTGGTTCGCTTTGGCCCGCCTGGTCACGAGAAACCCGGCATCATCGACCCGGCGGGCGGTATCCGTGATCTATCGAACGTCGTCCCCGACATCGCGGGCGACGCCCTCTCCCCGGCCGGGCTTGCCAAGATCCGCAGCCAGAAGATCGATCAGCTGCCGCAGGTCGCGGGCAATCCCCGGCTCGGCCCCTGCGTCGGGCACGTGCGCCATTATATTGCGATCGGCCTCAACTACGCCGACCACGCCGCGGAGGCGGGTGCGCCGATTCCGAAGGAACCGATCATCTTCAGCAAGGCGCCGACGTTGATCTGCGGGCCGAACGACGACACCATCGTTCCCAAGGAGTCCACCAAACTCGACTACGAGATCGAGCTCGGTATCGTGATCGGCAGCCGTGCCCGTTACCTCGAGAAGAGCAAGGCGATGGACGCCGTCGCCGGCTTCTTTCTCGCCAACGACGTGTCCGAGCGGGATTTCCAGATCGCGCGTTCCGGCAGCCAGTGGAACAAGGGCAAAGGCTGCGAGACGTTCGGACCAATCGGTCCATGGCTCGTGACCAAGGATGAAATCCCGGATCCGCAAGCGCTCGACATGTGGCTCACGGTCAATGGCGAATACCGCCAGAAGGGCTCGACCAAGACCATGATCTTCAACGTCGAGCACTTGGTCTGGTACTGCTCGCAGTTCTTCATCATGGAGCCGGGCGACATCATCGCGACCGGTACGCCGCCGGGTGTTGCGCTCGGCATGAAACCGGAGCCGAAGTTCCTCAAGGCCGGCGACGTGGTGCGGCTCGGCATCACCGGGCTCGGCGAGCAGCAGCAGAGGATTGTGCCGTTCAAGTCATAGCCCGTGTCCCAGACGCAGTGCGGCATGAAATATCGTACTGCCGATCCGGGACCACCAAACAGCACTGAGTTCACGACGGTCTCGGGTCTACAGCGCAGCGTCAGTGCGTGCTCCGTTGCGCCCGCGACAGCGCCCTACCCTTCCCGCGCCTCCAGGACAGCCTTGAGCGAGACGCGCGACCAGGCGGCGGTGCGGTCGCGGAACGCTAAATATGATTCGTGCACCTTGCGCGCCATCACCCCGCGGGTCGCAAGTTCGTCGATCACGCTCGTCGCCTCCTTGCGAGCCGCATTAACGATCGCGGGCGAGAAGCTTTTGAGCTGCACGTTGTCGCGGCTGATCAGTACCGCCAGAGCCTCGGCATTGAGCCGTTCCATCTCGGAAAGGGCGAATGACGCTTCCGCCGCACAGGCATGCGCGATGATCGCTTTGGTTTCGGCGTCAGCCGCCTCCCAGACCTTGCGCGACACGATGCATTCGCCGGTGCCGTTCGGCTTATTGAAGCCGGGACCGTAGTAGAACGGCGCGACCCGGTAGAGCCCGAGCGAGATGTCGGTGCCGGGTCCCACGAACTCGGCCGCATCGAGCACGCCCGACTGCAGGCTGGTGAGGATTTCGCCGACCGGCGTGGTCTGCGGGGTCGCGCCCAGCCGGCGATAAACTTCGCCGCCGAGCCCGAGCGATCTGATCTTGAGGCCCTTGAGATCGTCGAGACCCTGCACCTCGCGCCGAAACCAACCACCCATGCACACGCCGGTATTGCCGGCCATAAACGGCTTCACTCCTAACGGCGCGTAAAGCTCGTCCCACAGCGCCTGACCGCCGCCGGCGTCGACCCAGGAAACGTGCTCGAGCGGCGTCAAACCGAACGGCACCGTGGTGTAGAACGCTGCTGCCGGTTGCTTGCCCTGCCAATAAAAAGCCGCGGTGTGGCCGAGTTCCGCAACGCCGCCGCCGACCGCGTCGAGGACTTCGAACGCTGGCACCAATTCACCGGCGGCATGGACCGTGACATGCAGCCGCCCGCCGGAGAGCGCTGCGATGCGCTCGGCCACGCGCTCAGCCGACATGCCGGGGCCCGGCAGTTTCTTGGGCCATGACGTCACCATGCGCCACCGGCGGGTCTGGGCGCGCGCAACATTCGGCGCCGCAAGCGTTCCGGCGAGCGCCGTGCCCGCACCTGCAACTAATCTGCGACGATCGATCATGCGCATGATGTGCTCCACAGATTCATGTCTTCCACCAGGCATGGAAATGATGGACCGGACCATGCCCCTTGCCGATGGATAGGTGGTCGGCGGCCGCAATCGCCGCCGTGATGTAGGCTTTGGCGTCGCCGACGGCGGCGGCCAAGGTGAGGCCCTTGGCGAAGCCGGCGGCAATCGCCGAGGACAGCGTGCAGCCGGTACCGTGGGTATTATTGGTGACGAGGCGAGGCGCGGCAAAGCGTGTGAGGCCAGAATCGTCCAGCAGCAAGTCGATGCTCTCGGCCCCATGCCCGTGGCCGCCTTTGATCAGCACCGCTTTCGCGCCGCCGGCGAGCAGCTGTGTGGCCTGCGCCCGCATCTCGGTTTCGCTTGCTGCCACATCCGTGTGGAGCAGAGCCGCCGCTTCCGGCAGATTGGGCGTCACAAGACGCGCGCGCGGAATAAGCTCGCGCCATAGTGCATCGACTGCATCCGCGCGCAGCAGCCGGTCGCCCGAGGTCGCGATCATGACCGGATCGAGCACAATGTTGGGTGCCCCGTGGTGATCGAGTCCCCGCGCCACCACGGCAACGATTTCGGCGCACGCCAGCATGCCGATCTTCACCGCGCCGACCGCCAGATCGGAAAATACTGCATCGATCTGCGCGGTAACAAACTCCGCCGGAACGTCGTGGACGGCCGCGACGCCCGTGGTGTTTTGGGCCGTCAGCGCTGTAATCACGCTCGCGCCGTAGACGCCGAACGCGGCGAAGGTCTTCAAGTCGGCCTGAATACCGGCACCGCCGCTCGAATCGGAACCCGCGATGGTGAGTGCGATTGGGGTCATGGCGCGGTCAGTGTCCAGCGGCGCCGACCGCCGGTACCTTCGGGGCGCAGCGCGCCAGCGCAAGATCGACGATTGAGCGCAACGCACGCGCCCCGGCGACAGGATCGCGCGCGCGCGAGAGCGCGGATATGACCGAGACGCCGTCCACACCGGCCTCGATGACGCCCGCGGCGTTGCCGGCATCGATGCCGGCGATGGCGCACATGGGAAAATTGCCGATGCGGTAGCGAAAGATCCGCACGATCGCGCGCAGGCCGTCGAGCCCGATCGGCGGATCTGGGTTGTTCTTGGAGGCCGTGCCGAACACGCCGCCGATGCCGACATAGTCGATCAGGCGTAGCGGCGCTGCCCAGGCTTGCGCCGGGTTCTTGACCGTGAGCCCGATGAACGGCACTGGCCCGAGCCGCGCGCGCGCCGCCGCGACGTCCAGATCGTCCTGGCCGAGATGAACGCCGTCGGCGCCCGCTTCGAGCGCCACGTCGACATGATCGTTGATGATCAGGGGGACGGCACCAAGCGCCGCCTTGACCGCTCGTGCGAGCGCGATCTGGCTTCGCGTGTCGCCATGCTTGTCGCGCAGCTGCGCCAGGGTGATGCCACCGGTCGCGAGTTTCTTCGCCAGATCCGGCAGGGTATGCCCGCCGGCATTCTCCGGATCCAGGATGGCGTAGAGCCGAAGGTCAAGCTGGTCTAACACGCGACCCTCGCCGCCTTCATCAATCGATTGCCATCGAGCGCGTAGATCGCGTCGAGCATGGCGACGGCAAAACTGCCGGGTCCAGTCGCGCGCGCTCCTGCAATCTCGCCGGCAATGCCAAACAGGATCAGCGCAGCCACCGTCGCTCGCCACGCATCGGGTTCGACCGCGAGGCACGCGGCAACAACGGCGGACTCGGCGCACCCCATGGCGGTGACTTTGCTCATCAGCGGATGGCCGTTGGCGATGCGCGCGAGTTGCCTGCCGTCGGTTACCAGGTCGGTCTCTCCGGTCAGCCCCACGACGGCATCTGTCTCCAACGCATAGGCGCGCAGCCCTCCTTCGCTCCACTCTGCGCCGGTGAGCGCCGCGAACTCGGCGCGGTTGAGCCGCAGCGCCCGCGGGTGTTGGTCAGCCAACGCTTTGGCAAACGCGGTGCGCGGGTGCGAGCGTTCGACAAAGACCGGGTCAAGCACCCAGGGCCGTCCGGCTTCGGCGGCCTTCTTGATTGCAATCTCGGCGGCGGCACGGCGCTCCGCATCGAAGGTGCCGAGATTGACGAGCAGCGCATCCGCGCGTGCGGCAAACTCTCCGACCTCGTCGGGCGCAATCGTCATGGACGGTATTGCGCCGAGTGCGAGCAGCATATTGGCGGAGAAATTCTGCGCCACCGCGTTGGTGATGCAATGAACGCGCGGCGCCCGCTCGCGCACGCGGTCCAAGATTCCGGCCGCCATCGCGGGCAGCGCGCTGGCCGGCCCGGTGCGGGCAACGATCTTGCGGGGAATGGCAGGATCCCGCATCTCAAGCTCCCTCCGCCGGCATGATCCGGATCAGGTTCGATGGGTTGGCAAAACGCCTCTCAGCCCGGGCTCTCGGGCACCCCATTGAGATTGCAAGTCGATATGTAGCGCCGCACCGGCTCCCATACAAGGCGCATGGCCCCTTGCAATTGCACCGCCGTGCGCTCTGTAATGCACGCAAAACATCGAACCGGGAGAGAAACGCGATGAGCTCGACGCTGCGCCTGGCGCATTCTGCAATCTGCACCTGCCATTCCCGGCGTGCTTTCCTTGCGGGGGCCGCTGCACTCGGCACCGCCGCGACCTTGCCCGGTCGCGCCCGCGCCGCCGGGGGCGCAACCCTGATCGACACTCACCATCACTTCTACCCGCCGCCCTACCAACAAGCCTTCATCGACTGGGATGACCGCAAGAAGCTCCCGCATTCGCCCCAGCAGATCGCCTGGACGCGCGACAAGGCGGTTGCCGAAATGGACAAGAACGGTGTCCGCAGCGCGCTGCTGTCACTTCCGTCGACCTCCGGACTTTGGTTCGATGGCGGCCCGGAAGCGGCGGCCCGCATGGTGCGCATCTGCAACGACTACGGCGCCCAGATGGTGCGCGATTTCCCCGGCCGCTTCGGACTGTTCGCGCCGCTCTCCATGCTTGACGTCGACACGACCTTGAAAGAAATCGAATATGCGCTCGATACGCTCAAGGCCGACGGCATCGGGCTCCAGTCCAACTACGGCGACAAGTGGCTCGGTCACCCGTTCTACAAACCAATCCTGGAGGAGCTCAATCGGCGCAAGGCGGTGATTTACGTGCATCCGCTGGTGGCGAGCTGCTGCGCCAATCTCAGCGTCGGCACGTTCCCGGCGGTCATCGAAGTGCCGCACGACACCACCCGCACGATCACGAGCCTGCTGCTCAGCGGCACGTTCGCGCGGCTGCGCGACCTCACCTGGCTGTTCTCGCACGCGGGCGGCACCATTCCGCTGATGGCCGGCCGCATCAACGCGTTCTACGGCCAGAACCCGAAAGCCGCCGAGTTCGCGCCGGCGGGAATTTTCGGCGAGCTGGCGCGGCTCTACTACGACACGGCCAATGCGACGTTTGCGCCCACCATGGCGGCGCTGATGAAACTCGTGCCGGTCTCGCAGATCACCTACGGCACCGACTATCCCTACTTCCCGCTCGATCAGCACGTGACCTTGGCGCAAGCCGGGCTCTCCGCCGCCGACCTTGCGGCGATCGGGAGCGGCAATGCGATGCGGCTGCTGCCGAGATTGCGAGGGTGAAAGGCGGCTCCGGCTTGCCAGCGGCTGGGGCTTTTGCTGAATTGCACGCGGCCGGGTGCCGGCACGGAGGCTCGCGATGATTCCTTTTTTTGTTCAGATCAAATGCCAGCTCGGCAAATCCTACATGGTGGCCAATGCGCTCGCCGACGCGGAGATCGCCTCCGAGATCTATTCGACCGCAGGCGACTTTGATCTACTGGTGAAGTTCTACGTCGATCCCACGACCGACATCGGCCATTTCGTGAACGAAAGGGTGCAGACCATTCCGGGCATTCAGGACACCCGCACGATCATCACGTTCAAGGCGTTTTCAAGCGCGTAGCCGGCGATGTCCCCACGCCGTCGTGGCCGGGCTTCGTCCAGCGCGTCCACGCGAGGGTGCCAGCACATCAACAACAAGGACGTGGTTGCCGAGACTAGTGGTCTGACCCCAACATTTGGTACCCAAATGTTGGGACAAGTCAGCCCACTAAGATATTGATTTAGTGGGGCGACTTTTCCAAACAGATGCGAAGCATCTGTTTGGGTCGCACCACTAGGACGGCGGCCGGCCCGGCCCCGACGCCGCGCGAGTGGATCGACCCGAAGAGGACACGCTCTACAGCGCGGCAAAATCGATCGGCTTGGTGCGGTCGAGGGTGCGCTCGACCGGCGGCAGCGGATATTTGAGCCCGCTCGCGCAGTTGAAGAGTACGACCTGCTCGTGGCGGCCGATGCGTCCATCAGCAAGGCTCTGCTTGAACGCCGCGTAGGTGGCTGCCGTCTCCGGGCACAGCAGGAAACCCTCCGTGCCCGCGACCTCGTCAAGTGCCGCGGCGATTGCATCGTCCGCAACCGCAACGGCAAAACCACCGCTCTCGCGCACCGCCCGCAGGATCAGGAAATCGCCGATCGCCTGCGGCACGCGAATGCCGCTCGCGATCGTCTGCGCATCCTCCCAGCGCACCGCATGATCGCTTCCCGCTTCGAACGCGCGCACCACAGGGGCGCAGCCGGCCGCCTGCACCGCGACCATGCGCGGGCGCTTGCGGCCGATGAAACCGATCGCCTCGAGCTCGGCGAATGCCTTCCACATCCCGATCAGGCCGGTGCCGCCGCCGGTCGGATAGAGGATCACGTCGGGCAGTTGCCAGCCCAGCTGCTCGGCAAGCTCGATGCCCATGGTCTTCTTGCCCTCGATCCGGTACGGCTCCTTTAGGGTGGAGGCGTCGAACCAGCCGACCTTGGCGCGGCCTTCGGCAACGATCTTGCCGCAGTCGTCGATCAGGCCGTTGACCCGATAGACACTTGCGCCCTGCGCCGCGATTTCGCGCACGTTCACCTCGGGCGTGTCCTGCGGGCAGAACACCGTGGTTCTGATGCCGGCGCGACTGGCGTAGGCGGCGAGCGCGGCGCCCGCGTTGCCGTTGGTGGGCATCGCCATATGCCGGATACCGAGCGCCTTCGCCATGGATACCGCCATGGCGAGGCCGCGCGCCTTGAACGAGCCGGTCGGCAGCCGGCCCTCGTCCTTCACCAGGAGCTCACCGGCGCCGAGGCTGGCGGCGAGCTTCGGCATCGCAACGAGCGGCGTCATAGACTCGCCCAGGCTGATGATGTCGTGCGTGCGGCGCACCGGCAGGAGCTCGCGGTAGCGCCAGAGATCCGCGGGGCGGCCCGCGAGGGTGTCTTTGCTCAATGCCTTCCCAACGGCGGCGAGGTCATAGCGTACCAGCAGCGGCTTTCCGGCCGCTGACAGGTTATGCACTTGATCCGCCGCATAGTGCTCGCCGGTTGCGGCGCACTCGAGATGCGTCACGAAGGTTGGCCGCCCGGCCGTCAGGTTCTGATCGTGCTGCAAACGATCGCCTCCTCGATCCGCAATCCACGCATTAGCCGAAGGTCGTGGTCAGCGGAGTAGGCCGACCAGCCGCCGGTTTCCATCCCGCATCAAGTTGTGACGGGCTTTTTGTGGGACATGCTTTACTCCCCGGCTGGCGCGCCTTCCGCGTCGGGGCGCAGGCGTTCCACGCCGAATTTGTGCTCGCGCCAGATGACGAACAGCCCGCAGGCGACGACGATCATGGCGCCGACGAACACGAATATGCTCGGCAGTTCGCCGAACACCGCATAGCCAAGCAGGAAGGCCCAGATCATAGCGGTGTAGTCGAACGGCGCGACCAACGAAGCCGGCGCATAGCGATAGCTCTCGGTGAGCAGGAGATGCGAAAGGCCGCCGAGGATGCCGATCATCGCCAGCATAAGGAACTCGGGCGCTGAGGGCATGACCCAGCCAAACGGCAGAGTCGCGAGGCCGGCGAGCCCGCAGATCAGCGAAAAATAGAACACGATCGAAGCCGTGGTCTCGCTGTCGGTCAGTCGGCGGGTCTGGATCACAGTGCCGGCGTTGGTGAAGCACGCGATCATGGCGCAGATCGCCCCGACCGTGCGGGCGGGCGATCCGACATAGAACAGGCTCCAGATATCGAGATAGGGCCACAGCATCACGATCACGCCGACGAACCCGACGCTGACCGCCGACCAGCGATGGGCGCGGACGTGTTCGTTGAGCAGCAGCGCTGCCAGCACCACCGTGATCAGCGGCGCCGCGAACGAGATCGCGGTCGCGTCCATCAGCGGGAGCCGCGCCAGCGCGGCAAAGTTGAGGAACATCGATGCGATGCCCATGACCCCGCGACCGAGATGGCCGAACGGCCGAGTGGTGGTGATTGCGGCAAGGAGCCGGCCGCGCGCCGCGTAGACGACGAACACCGGCAGTACCGCAAAGGCGCTGCGGAAGAAAACAATCTCACCGAGTGGAAACTTGGCACCGGCGGCACGGATCAGCGTGCTCATCACGGCGAACAGCAGCACCGAGACCAGCTTGATCGCGATGGCGAAGGGGATGTTCATCCGGGGGACGGAGGACTGAGGATAGACGACGAATGGGGGACGGAGACTATCTGTCTTCCGTCATCCGTCGCCCGCTCACAACCTGATGCGCGCCAAATGCGCTATCTCGCCGACGATGCCGCGGCGGAACACCATGACGCAGACAACGAAGATCACGCCCTGGATCGACGGTCACCCATTGGCCGATGGCGGCGAGATAGTTCTGCATCGCGACGATGAAGAAGGCGCCGACGACCGGCCCGAACACGGTGCCGAGGCCGCCGACGCAGGGTCATCAGCACGACCTCACCCGACATGGTCCAGTGCGACATCGGTCAGCGAGGCGAGCTGGAACACCAGCGCCTTGGTGGCACCGGCGACGCCCGCAAAGGCCGCCGACAGCACGAAGGCCACGCAGCTTGTAGCGATCGACGTGGTAGCCGAGCGAAATCGCGCGCGGCTCGTTCTCGCGGATCGCCTTGAGCACCTCGCCGAAGGGCGAGTTGATGATGCGATAGATCAACAGGAAGCAGACGAGAAAGATCACCAGCACGAATGACATACATGTTCGTCTGGTTGGCCAGATCGATGACGCCGAACAGCCGCCCTCGCGGCACCGCCTGGATGCCGTCCTCGCCGTGGGTGAACGGCGCCTGCACGGCGAAGAAATACATCATCTGCGCCAGCGCCAGCGTGATCATCGCGAAATAGATGCCCTGGCGGCGGATCGCCAGCGCGCCCGACCACGATGCCGAGCACGGCCGCGATCGCGGTGCCGGCGAGGATCGCGAGCTCGGGCGTCAGCCCCCAGACCTTGGCCGCATGGGCCGCCGACATAGCCGGCCCAGCCGAAGAACAGCGCGTGGCCGAAGGACAGGAGCCCGACATAGCCGATCAGAAGGTTGAACGCGCAGGCGAACAGTGCGAAGCACAGCGCCTTCATCAGAAAGACCGGGTAGGCGAAGAACGGCGCGATGATCAGAACGCCGCGACCATCACCAGGAAGGCGATGGCTTCGCTACGCGCCTGACGCGAATGCGGCGATGGCCGAGGACTGCGTGGCGGTGGCGTCCATTCAGGCTCGCCGTCCAAACAGGCCCGCCGGCCGCATCAACAGCACGATCGCCATGATCACGAAGATCACCGTGTTGGAGGCCTCCGGGAAGAACACCTTGGTGAGGCCTTCGATCAGGCCGAGCCCGAAGCCGGTGACGATCGCGCCCATGATCGAGCCCATGCCGCCGATCACCACCACGGCGAACACGACGATGATCAGGTCGCGCGCCCATCTGCGGGCTGACGTTGTAGATCGGCGCCGCCATCACGCCGGCGAGCGCCGCAAGCGCGACGCCGAAGCCGTAGGTGAGCGTGATCATGCGCGGCACGTTGATGCCGAAGGCGCGCACCAGGGTCGGGTTCTCGGTCGCGGCGCGCAGATAGGCGCCGAGTCTGGTGCGCTCGATCAGGAACCAGGTGCCGAAGCAGACCAAGAGTGAGAAGACGACCACCCAGGCACGGTAGTTGGGCAGGAACATGAAGCCGAGGTTGTGTCCGCCCTGCAGCGAGGCCGGCATCCGCGTAAGGCAGGCCGGAAGAGCCGAAGAAATTGCGGAATACGCCCTTCGATGATCAGCGCGAGGCCGAAGGTCAGCAGCAGGCCGTAGAGGTGATCGAGATTATGCAGCCGCTGCAGGAACAGCCGCTCGATCATCACGCCGGTGATGCCGACGATGATCGGCGCGAGCACGAGCGCCCACCAGTAGCCGAGGCCGACGTATTGCAGCAGGAAGAACGCCGCGAAGGCGCCCATCATGTACTGGGCGCCGTGGGTGAAATTGATGATGTTGAGCATTCCGAAGATGACGGCCAGCCCAAGGCTCAGCAGAGCGTAGAACGAGCCGTTAATCAGCCCGAGCAGGAGTTGGGCAAACAAGGCCTGGGACGGAACGCCGAAGATTTGGAACATGACCGGCTGCTCCGCTAGCCGTACGACATGGCACGCTCCCTCCCCCTTGTGGGGAGGGGTCTGAGGTGGGGGGAGAGTGGGTCGCTGCTGATGCGCAACCCCGCCACCCCCCTCCCACAAGCGACAAGGGAGCGCATCGGGGCATCGCTACCTGCATCAGAGCGCGCGCCAGCATGGCGTCACCGCAGCACCTTCATCCCCTACCCGCTCACGAGCGGGCAGCCGCCATCCTTGAGCGGGCGGAACGCTTCGGCGGCCGGAATGGTCGCGCGCAGTTTGTAGTAGTCCCACGGTGCTTCGACTCGCTCGGTTTCTTCACCTCGAACAGATACATGTCGTGCACGTGGCGGCCGTCGACGCGGATCGTGCCCTTGCCAAACAGCGGGTCGTCGGTTGGCATTTCCTTCATCTTGGCGACCACCGCCTTGCCGTCGGCGTCGCTCTTGAGCGCCTCGACCGCCTTCAAATAATGCAGCACGGACGCATAGACGCCGGCCTGCACCATGGTCGGCATGTTGTTCTTGAACTGTGGAGCGAAGCGCTTCGCAAAGCGCGGCTGGCGTCGTCGCGATCCCAGTAGAAGGATTTGGTCAGCATCAATCCTTGGGCGGTCTGCAGGCCGAGCGCGTGCACGTCGGTGACAAAGACCAGAAGGCCGGCGAGGCTCTGGCCGCCCTGGGTGATGCCGAACTCAGCCGCCTGCTTGACTGAGTTGATCGTATCGCCGCCGGCGTTGGCAAGCCCGATGACCTTGGCCTTGGAAGCCTGCGCCTGCAGCAGGAAGGAGGAGAAGTCGGTGCCAGGGAACGGATGGCGCACCTGGCCGAGTACCTTGCCGCCGGAAGCCACCACCACCTCGGCGGTGTCGCGCTCGAGCGCCTTGCCGAACGCATAGTCGGCTGTGATGAAGAACCAGGTATCGCCGCCGGTCTTGACCATGGCGCGACCGGTGCCGTTGGCAAGCGCCCAGGTGTCGTAGGTCCAGTGCACGGTGTTGGGCGAGCACTTCGGTCCGGTCAAGTCGGAGGCGGCGGCGCCGGAGACCGAGGAATACCTTGTTCTTCTCGCGCGCGATCTCGTTGACGGCGAGCGCGACCGATGAAGTCGGCACGTCGACGATCATGTCGACCTTGTCGACGTCGAACCATGTGCGCGCGATGTTGGAGCCGACATCCGGCTTATTCTGATGGTCGGCAGCAATGATCTCGACCTTCATGCCCTTGGCAGCTGCGCCAAAATCCTCGACCGCCATGCTGGCAGCGGCGACCGCCCCTTGCCCGGACAGGTCGGAATAGAGCCCCGACATGTCGTTGAGCACGCCGATCTTGATGGTGCCGTCGGAATATTGCGCGTGGGCCGCGCCGCATCCGAGCGCAATCATCAGCGCCGTATAGCCGATCAATCTTCGCATTGGCATTCCTCCCTGTTTGACTGCGCCCCAACTTCAAACGCCCAGATAGTCGTGAAGCTTGTCGAGATTGGCCTCGAGTTCGGCGTTGGCGAAGGCATCAATGATGCGGCCATGCTCCATCACGTAGTAGCGGTCCGCAATGGTCGATGCCCAGCGAAAATTCTGTTCGACCAACAGGATCGTGAAGCCCTGCTGCTTGAGCATCTGGATGGTCTTGCCGATCTGCTGAATGATAACGGGAGCGAGCCCCTCGGTCGGCTCGTCGAGCAGGAGAAGGCGCGCCCCGGTGCGCAGGATACGCCCGATGGCGAGCATCTGCTGCTCGCCGCCGGAGAGCTTGGTGCCCTGGCTCGACAAGCGCTCCTTGATGTTGGGGAACAGCTCGAAGATGCGTTCGATCGCGAGACCGTCCGGCAGCACCCTGGGGGGAAGCAGCAGGTTTTCCTTGACGCTCAGGCTCGCAAAGATGCCGCGCTCTTCCGGGCAGAGCGCGATCCCGAGACGCGCGATGCGATCGCTGGTGAGCCCTATCAGCTCCTTGGCCTCGTAACGAACAGAGCCGGTGCGCGCACCGATGATGCCCATGATCGATTTCAGGGTCGTCGTCTTCCCGGCGCCATTGCGGCCGAGCAGCGTCACCACTTCACCGCCAAAGACATCGAAGGTGACGCCGTGAAGAACATGCGACTCGCCATACCACGCCTGCAATCCTTCAATCGCGAGCAGCGGCGTGCGGGCCGGATCACGCATGGCCAACTCCCAGATAGGCCTCGCGCACCCGCGCGTCCGCTGACACGGTGGCGTAGTCACCCTCGGCAAGCACGCGACCGCGGGTCAGAACGGTGATGCGGTGGGACAGGTTGCGAACCACGCTGAGATTGTGCTCGACCATCAGCACCGTGCGGCTGGCCGCGACTGATCTGATCAGGTCGCTGATGCGATCGATATCCTCATGCCCCATGCCGGCCATGGGCTCATCCAGCAGCAGCATCTCCGGATCGAGTGCGAGCGTGGTCGCGATCTCGAGCGCGCGCTTGCGGCCATAGGGCAATTCGACCGCACGCGCCTGCGCAAACGAGGTCAGGCCAACGTCGTCGATCAGCTTCATCGCAGCATCGTTGAAGGCATCGAGGACGCGCTTCGAGCGCCAAAAATCATATGAGGAGCCGCGCTTGCGCTGTAGCGCGATGCGCACGTTCTCGAGCACCGTGAGATGCGGGAACACCGCCGAGATCTGGAACGACCGGACAAGCCCGAGCCGCGCCACGTCGGCCGGTGCCATCGCGGTGATATCGCGCCCCTGATAGACGATACGGCCGCGCGTCGGCTGCAGGAATTTGGTCAAAAGGTTAAAGCACGTGGTCTTGCCAGCACCGTTCGGGCCGATCAAGGCGTGGATGGTACCGCGCCCGACTTTGAGGTCGACGCCGTTCACGGCGACGAAGCCGGCAAACTCCTTGGTCAGGTTCTCGGTCGCGAGGATGACCTCGGCACTCATGGACACACTACCTCCCGCCCATGGTTAGCACGGTAGAAGGGCGCGCGGCGGCAAAAAAATGCCGCGGAAGGTCGAACTCGCGGCGGTTGGCGAGCCTCACTACTGCTTTTTCGGCCGGGGCGGTCCTTCAACAGGTGCCAGCGACTTGAGGTAGACCGCCATGGCTTCGCGATCGGCGGCGGGAAGCTGAGAGGTATTGCGGATCACCGCCGTCATGGCTCCCCCAACCGAGTCGCCGTCCGGGGTCTGCCCGGTTTCAAGCAGATAGGCGATGTCCTTCACCGAATAGTCGGCAAGGCCTTTCTGGGTGATGTTGGGCACCCATCCCTTCCCTTCGACATCCGGTCCACCCGCGAACCGTTGCGACGACTTGATCGCGCCCAAAAAATTTCGCGGGCTGTGGCACTCGGCGCAATGGCCTGGTCCGTTCACCAGATAGGCACCGCGGTTCCATTGCGCCGACTTTGACGGATCGGGCCGAAACGGCTGGCCGTCTAGAAACAGGAATTTCCATGCGCCGACCAGTCGGCGCCAGCCGAACGGAAACACCATCTGATGATGGGAGGGCTGGCCCGCGACGGACGGCAGGGTTTGAAGGTAGGCAAACAAGTCGCGCACATCGTCGAGCGCCATGCGCTGGTAGGACGTGTAGGGGAATGCCGGATAGTAGTGCCGGCCCTCGGGCGAGGTACCCTTCCATAACGCGCTGACAAAGTCGGCT
Organism: uncultured Alphaproteobacteria bacterium; assembly: GCA_963833605.1. Taxonomy (GTDB): domain Bacteria; phylum Pseudomonadota; class Alphaproteobacteria; order Rhizobiales; family Xanthobacteraceae; genus JAFAXD01. The sequence continues at coordinate 46,980 of CAWHYZ010000020.1, read as the reverse complement.
TCGCTCCAGCGCCCAATGCCATCGTTACGATCGGGCGAGATATTCGGCGCATAGAAGGTACCGAATGGCGATTCGAGTGCGAGACCGCCCCCCAACCGGGTCGGGTCCTGCTGACCCGGGGTGGCATGGCAGGACGCGCAGCCCCCGGCAAAGAAAATCAGCTTGCCGTTGGCAAGGTCGGGGGCGCGGGCCGGCAGCGCACTCGCAGGCACCTTTGCGGGCGTGGTGACGACGGCGAAAACCGCAGCCCCGGCGACGGCGACCAGGACGACGATCAGCAACACTTTACGCAACATGAGCGCCCTCTCCGGCGACCGACGCCACCATTGTGACGCGGCGCGCCCGCAAGTCCAGATTCCATGCGGCAGATAAAAATTCCTCGTGTCCCGGACCCAGGGCGGCATGTCATTGAGCACCGCTGATCCGGGACCGCCAAAGAGCGCCAAGTTCGTGAAGGTCCTGGTCTGCGGCGCAGCACCAAGAGATGCTACGCCTGGACACATGCGCAAACAGAAAGGGCGGCACAAGGCCGCCCTTCATCAACCACAGTCAGGATCGATCAGCTCTTCTTGATGCGATAGGTCTGGTGGCAGCCGCCACAGTCCTTGCCGAGATTGCCGAACGCCGCCTTGAAGCTGTCCAGATCGGTCACCGAACCCTCGGCGGCCTTGGCGTCGGCGCCAAGCTTGACGAACATCGCCTTGAAGTCAGCCATGTTGGCCCAGATTTTCGTGTCGGCCGCCGTGTCATCGCCGGTCTTGGAATTATCCGGGAATAGCGCCGGCGCCTTGGCCGCCGCGTCCTGGAAGGTTGCGAAAATCGCCTTGGCCTTGGCGAGGTCAAACGGTTCCTCGCCTTTTGCCATCTTGGCGCCGAGTGCCGCCTGCTGGCCGTTGCTTTTCATCAGGGCCTGACGGGCTTTGATCGGGTTTTCCTGGGCCAAGGCCGCGGTCATTACAACCGCCAGCGCAGACAACGCGACAACCGCGCGGATCATGACATTCGTCTCCCTCTGGTTTCCAACCGTGCACACCCTTTGGTGCAAGCCGCGACCAGAAAACACCGCCTCGGCGGCGCTATTCCGAACGGGCTCGCAACAATCGGCGATCCTACGTGGTGCGCGCGGGCGAACCCAGCCCCACGCGCGGGAACTTTCGCTCACAGCGTGTGCAGGCGCGTAGCCTCGTGGATCGCGGCCCACACGCGCTCGGGCGTCGCCGGCATGTCGATGTGTCGGATCCGGTGGGCGCGCCAGAGCGCATCCGCGACCGCATTCATCACCGCGGGAGCGGCCCCGATGGTACCCGCCTCCCCCGCCCCTTTGACGCCCAGGATATTGGCGGTGCAACGGATATTACGGGTTTCGAAATGAAACGCCGGCGCATCGTCTGCCCGCGGTAGCGCGTAGTCCATAAGTGAAGCGGTAACAAGCTGGCCGGAGTCCTTGTCATAGACCGTGCGTTCCATGAGTGCCTGTCCGATGCCCTGAACGGCACCGCCAACCACCTGACCTTCGAGCAGCAGCGGATTGATGGTGACCCCGAAATCGTCGACAACCACATAGCTCACAATTTCGACCCGGCCGGTTGCAGGATCGACCTCGACCTCAGCCAAGTGGGTGCCGTTCGGAAACGTCGACTGCGGCATCCAGGCATCTTCAGCGGCGAGCTGCTCCGGCTTTCCGCGCGTGGCGAGATCGGCGAAACTGATCGCGCGATCGGTTCCGACGACACGCACCTGGCCGTCGGATATTTCGAGATCGCTCGGACCGGCCTCGAGCGCGTCGGCCGCGAGTTTCTTCAAATTGTCGGCGAGCTTCTTGGCGGCGTTGGAGACCGAAGCGCCGCCGGCCGGGATCGAGCTCGACCCGCCGGTCCCAAAGCCTGAGGATATCGAGTCGGTATCGCCCTGAACGACGGTGACCCGGTCGGGCGGCAGATCAAGATGTTCGGCAATCAGCTGGGCATACGCGGTCTGGTGACCCTGCCCGGTCGACTGCGAGCCGATCACCACCTTGACGCTGCCGTCGGACTCGAGCCGCACGATTGCGAGCTGCGGACCGGCCCCACCGCAGACCTCGATATAGGTGGCAAGCCCGATGCCGCGCAGCTTCTTGCGCCTGCGCGCATCCGCGAGACGCTTGCCGAAACCCTTCCAGTCGCCCACCTCTTGGGCGCGCGCCATGTGGGCTGCAAACTCGCCGGAGTCGTAGACCTTGTCGGTCGGCGTCGTGTACGGCATTTGCGCAGGTTTGATGAAGTTCTTCTTGCGCAACGCATCCGGCGCCACGCCAAGTTCGCGAGCCGCAACGTCAACCAGTCGCTCAAGCACGTAGGATGCTTCCGGCCGCCCAGCTCCGCGGTACGCGTCGACCGGCAGCGTGTTGGTGTAGGCGGCACGTACCCGCGCATGACAGGCCGGAAAATCGTATACGCCGGGCAACATTCCGGCACCGCCGTAGGGGATATAGGGCGCGAACGCGGACAGATAGGCGCCCATGTCGGCGACCGTATCGACGCGCAGCCCCAGGAACTTGTTGTTGGCGTCCAACGCGAGTTCGGCCGTGGTGACGTTGTCACGGCCCTGGGCGTCGCACAGGAAGTGTTCGGTTCGCTCGGAGACCCATATCACCGGGCGCTTGAGTTTCCTCGCCGCCACCGCCGCCAGCGCATATTCCCGATATGGAAACAGCTTGGTGCCGAACCCGCCGCCGGTATCTGGCGTAATCACGCGCATCTTTTCCGGTGGGATGTTCATGATCATCTTGCACAGCACATCGCGAATGCGGTGCGGACCCTGGCTGCCCAAGGTCAGCGTGAGGCGGTCCTTGGCCGGCGTCGTATTCGGCGACGACGGCGCGGGTGTCGAGATAGTTGGTGACGAGCCGCTGATTGACGATGGTGAGCGCGACGGTCTTGGCCGCGCGACCGAAGGCGGCGTCGGTCTTGGCCTTGTCGCCGATCGATGTCTCGAATGCCAGATTGCCCGGACGATCCGGCCACACCCGCGCTGCACCGGGCGCGAGCGCCGCCACCGCGTCGACGACCGCGGGTCAGCGGCGTCCACTCGACCGCAATCTGCTTCCGCGGCATCGCGGGCCTGCTCGACGGTGTCAGCCACGACGAACGCGATCGCATCGCCGACATGGTGCACCGCATCGCGCGCCAGAATCTCGTAGGGCGGCACCGGGATGTCCAGGTCCGGGATGCCAAACATCATCGGCATTTTGCCGAGCCCGGCCGTATCCGCCCCGGTGAGGACCAGGCGCACGCCGGGAAGCTGTCGAGCTTTCTCAACGTCGGTGATGCGGAAGCCGGCGTTGGCGTGCGGCGAGCGCAGCACCACCGCGTGCAACGTGCCGGCCGGCATGTGATCGGAAGTATAGCGCCCAGCGCCGCGCAACAGTGGGTCATCTTCCTTGCGCACGACGCTTTGGGAAATGCCGAACTTCGAGCTGATTTCATCAGGGCTCTCGGTTGCTGGAAATCGGGTCAGGCGAGTGAGCGGAGCGTCAAAGCCCCGATACGAAGCGCGCCATGATCACAAGGGTCGCGATCTGCATGGTACCCTGCGCGGCGACCGCATAGAAGAAGTTGCGCATGACGCGGCCCACCTTTTCATGATCCGGGTTTGGCTTCTGCAGCTGGAAGCAGACCCAGAGATTGGTGGGCAGCAGATAGCCGGTGCCCTGCACGGTCATCAATCCGAGCAAAACGAGCGCCGCCACGACCCAGCCGAATTCCGGCCAGCCGAGATCGAGAAAGCCGAGGTCTTTGGCCAGAAACCAGCCGGTGGTTCCGGTGATGATCGACAGCGTCGGCATCAGAAACAGGGTCTTCGGCACCAGGCGGGTGATCACTTCGCGGCGTGCCGCGAGCGGTATGCGCCGCAGGATCGGACCGACGATGAAGCCCATGAACAGGTCGATACCGGTCCACAGCACGCCGCACAGCACGTGCACGAAATTCAGGAACCAGCGATCGTGGCTCAGGATCGCTGCGACCATCACGGCGAGCGCGAGCGCGACATACCAGAGATAGTGCCAGCGGATGATCTGAGCGGATGCATCGGCAGTGATGGTCGCCATGATCGCTACTCCGCCGGCTGCGTGGACACGCCGGGGGTTTGCCCGCGCCGCTCACCACGCAGCGCCAACCGCCGGCACAGCACGTAGAACACCGGCGTGAAGACGAGACCGAACAAGGTGACGCCGATCATGCCGGAGAACACGGTGGTGCCCAGCGTCTGGCGCAGCTCCGCTCCGGCGCCCACCGCCCACACCAGCGGAACCACGCCGAAAATGAAGGCGAGCGACGTCATCAGGATCGGCCGGAAGCGCAGCCGCGCCGCTTCGATCGCCGCCGCAAACCGATCGCGGCCGTGATCCTCGAGCTGCGCGCGCGAACTCGACGATCAGGATCGCGTTCTTGGCGGCGAGCGCGATCAGCACGATGAAGCCGACCTGGGTCAGAATGTTGTTGTCCTGGCCGCGCAGCAGCACGCCGATGATCGCCGAGACGAGACACATCGGCACGATCAGAATCACCGCGAGCGGCAAGGTCAGGCTCTCGAACTGCGCCGCCAGCACCAGGAACACGAACACGACGCCGAGCGCGAAGGCGAACACTGCCGTGTTGCCGGCGCGATTCTGCTGGAACGCCAGCGTCGTCCACTCGAAGCCGAAGCCTTCGGGCAGCGTCTCCTCGGCGAGCTTTTCCATGATCTCGATCGCCTGGCCCTGCGAATAGCCGGGCGCCGCCTGCGCCGTCGAGCTCGGCCGCCGGATAGATGTTGTAGCGCGGCACGCGGTAGGGCCCGGAGATATCGCGCACGGTCGTGAACGAACCGAGCGGCACTGTGTTGCCGGTGGTATTGCGCACGCGCAGGTTCAGCACGTCCTGCGGGTCGAGCCGGAACGGCGCGGCCGCCTGCGCCTGCACCCGGAACGTGCGGCCGAACAGATTGAAGTCGTTGACGTAGGACGAGCCGATATAGGTCTGCAGCGCATTGAACACGTCCGGCATGTTGATGCCGAGCAGCTGCGCCTTGGTGCGGTCGATATCGAGATAGAGCTGCGGCGTCGAGTCTCGAACAGCGAGAACACCTGCACGAGCCCCGGCGTCTGCGCTGCGCTTGCCCATCATCGCGTAGGCCGCGGCCTGCAGCGCCTGCGGGCCGCTGCCGGCGCGGTCCTCGATCATCATGCGGAAGCCGCCGGCATTGCCGATGCCCTGCACCGGCGGCGGCTGCACCACGAAGACGCAAGCGCCTCCTGGATCGGCGACGAACTTGCCGAACAACGTGCGCTGGATGGCGTCGGCAGATTGGCTGCGGATCGCCGGCGCGCGTTCTCAAACGGATCGAGCACGACGAACATCGCGCCGGAGTTCGGCGCGTTGGTGAAGGTCGCGCCGGAAAAGCCGACGATGTTGATGACGTGCGCTGACGCCCGGCGTCGCGAGCGCGATGTCAACCATGCGGCGCACGCACCTCGTCGGTGCGCGCGAGCGACGCGCCCGGCGGCAGCTGCGCGACCACGATCAGATAGCCGCGGTCCAGCTGCGGAATGAACCCGACGGGGTCTTGCGGAACATGTTCAGCGCCGAACGCCGAGGATCGCCGACATAGACGACAGCCATCACGCGCCGCAATGCGCACGACCCGTCCGGCGAGCCAGCCGTAGCCGTTGGCGAGTCGCGTCGAAGCCGCGGTTGAACAGGCCGAAAGAAGCCGCGAATCGGCCGTTCCCACCAGCGGATCGACGGTGCGGCTGATCGTGCGGCTTGCAGCAGCAGCGCGCACAACGCCGGCGACAGGTCAGCGACACGATCAGCGAGATCACGGTCGCGCCCGCGATGGTCAGTGCGAACTGGCGGTAGAACTGGCCGGAAATGCCGGTGATGAATGCCGGACGGGACGAACACCGCGCACAGCACCAGCGCGATCGCCACCAGCGCAGCGCCGACCTCGTCCATGCTGCGGACCGCGGCATCGTGCGGCGACAGGCCCGCCGCGATGTTGCGCTCGACGTTCTCCACCACGACGATTGCGTCGTCGACCACGATGCCGATGGCGAGCACCAGCGCCGAACAGCGACAGGTTGTTGAGCGAGAAGCCGAACATCGCCCATGACAGAAGAACGTGCCGATGAGCGAGATCGGGATGGCGACGATCGGAATGATCGGCCGCCCGCCAGGTCTGCAGGAACAGCATGCACCACCAGCACGACCAGAACGATCGCCTTCCAGATCGTCTCGATCACCGCGTCGACCGACTGCTGAGATGAACTGCGGTCGGATCGTAGATGATCGTGTAGGCGATGCCGGGCGGGAAATCCCTGGGCGAGGATCTGCGGTCGTGCCGCGCACCGCGTTGCGCGGTGGCGAGCGCGTTCGAGCCGGGGCGCTGGAACACCGCGATGCGCGACCGCGGGTTCGTGATCGAGATAGGAATTCGATGGTGTAGTCCTGGCCGGTCAGCTCGACCCGGGCAATGTCCTTGATGCGCACGACGGCATCCGGCGTCTGCTTGACCACGATGTTGGCGAACTCCTCGGGATCGGCGAGCCGACCGAGCGTGCGCACCGCGACCTGGAACGCAACCTGGCTGGGCACCGGCGGCTGGTTCGAGCACGCCGGAGGCGACCTGCACGTTCTGGCCCTGCAGCGCCTGCGTCACGTCGAGTGCGGTCAGGTTGAGCGACTGCATCTTGTCGGGCTCGAGCCAGACCTGCATGGCATAGTCGCGCGCCCCGAACACCGTGATCGAGCCGACGCCATCGACGCGGGTCAGCACGTCCTTGATCTCGAATATTGGCGTAGTTGGTGATGAACAGCTGATCGCGCGACTTGTCCGGCGAGATAGAGATTCACCACCATCAGATATCGGGCGAACTCTTGGCCACCATGACGCCGATCTGCTGCACCTGCAGCGGCAGGCGTGGCGGTCGCCGTGGCGACGCGGTTCTGCACCTGGACCTGCGCGATGTCGAGATTGATGCCGATATCGAACGTGACTGAGATGGAGAACCGGCCGTCCGAGGTCGAGTTCGACGACGACGTAGAGCATGCCCTCGACGCCGTTGATCTGCTGCTCGATCGGCGTCACCACCGTATCGGCGACGGTTTCCGCGCTGGCGCCGGGATACTGACCGGTCACGGTGATGACCGGCGGCGCGATCTCGGGATACTGCGCGACCGGCAGGCGCACATAGGACGACCGCCGCCGAGGATCACGAAAACGATCGAGACCACCGAGGCGAAGATCGGCCGGTCGATGAAAAAATGCGAGATCTTCATTCGATCACATCAATTTCCGCGTCCAGGACAGGCTCGGAAACGGCGCACCTTCATTGCGCTTTGGTGGTACCGGCATCGGCCGACGGTTGCCCGGGACCGACCGTCGGGGCCCCCTCCTCCTGCGGCGTCACCTTCTGTCCCGGTCGCGCCCGCATCAAGCCGTTGACGATCACGCGATCGTCGGGAGCCAGCCCGTCTTTGACCACCCGCATGGATCCGACCGCCTGGCCGAACGTCACATATTTCTGCTGCACGCGTTCCGTCGGGCGCTACCACGAGCAGGAACTTGCGCGCCTGCTCGGTTCCGATCGCAACCTCCGGCACCAGCAGGGCGAGATAGGGCGGCGTCCCTGGCACGCGGATGCGCCCGAACATGCCAGGGGTCAAAACACCGTCCGGATTGGAAAGAACCGCACGGCCACGGATGGTGCCCGAGGCCTTGTCGATGACGTTGTCGACGAAATCCAGCCGACCTTGGTGCGCAAAATCCTTCTCGTCGATGAGCTTGACCGCGACGATCGTGCTGCCTTCGCGGCTGGTCACATCCTTGCCTTCGCGGGCGAGCCGCTCGTAGCGCAGGTAAGCCGCCTCGTCGAAGGTGAACTCGAACCGGATCGGATCAACCGTCACGATGGTGGCGAGCAGGGTGGAGTTGCCGCGCAATGCCGCCGGTGACGAGGTTTCCAACCGAAACACGCCGATCGCCGATGCGCCCGCTGATCGGCGCCCGCAGCTCGGTGAATTCGTGGTCGAGCTCGGCCGTGGCCACCGCCTCCTCCTGCGCCTTGACGTTCGCTTCGGCCACGTTCTTGGTCTGCAGGCGCTGGTCGTAGAGTCTGCTGGGTGATGGTGTGGTCCTTCACCAGCAGGGCGCCGCGATCGAGATCGGCTCTGGGCATAGGCGAGATTGGCGCGCGCCTGCGCCAGATTGGCCTTGGCCTGCTCGAGGACGTGGCGGTAGGGCCGCCGGTCGATGACAAAAAGCAGGTCGCCCGTCTTCACCATCTGGCCGTCGGTGAAATTGATCCGCTCGAGATAGCCGCCGATGCGCGCACGCACTTCGACCGAATCGACGGCCACGAAGCGGCCGACATATTCGTCCTGGTCGACCACCAATTTCCGCACCGGCTTGGCTACGGTGACGGTGGGGGTGGTGGCGGCGCCGCCTTTAGCTTGCGGCTGACCCTCGCTACAGCCCGCCACAGCCAGCGCCGCGAGCGCCACCCCGGCGAAACGGACCAACCGCGTCATGTCCCTACCCCATAAGGCGTTTTTGGGTGCCCTCGGCATGGCCATGCTATATATGTGCTGCAGTGCGGGAGACATCCCGGATCGCGCTTTCGTGAGCGCCCATTGCGTGCGTCTTCCCTGGCCCAGCCCGCTTCCCATCATCCAAGCCTTCATCGCAACCTGACCGTCTGGCTGGTAGCCGCTGCCCCGGGTAGCGGCCAAATCAACCACGGTCACCTACTCCCGACATCAAAACCATGTTCGACGAACCAGCAGCCATATCCGCTTCCGATACCGCCATACCGGCCGACGAAGCCTTGCTCGACGCCTATTCGCGCGCCGTCATCGATGTCGTCGAACGCCTGGGCCCCACGGTTGTCGGCCTGCATCTTCGCGGCAACAAACGCGGCGGTTCGGGCTCGGGCGTGATCGTCGCCCAGGATGGGCTCATTTTGACCAACAGTCACGTCATTGGCGGCTCAAACCGGGTGGCGGTGACGACGGCCGATGGCCGCAGCCTGAACGCCCGCGTGGTCGGCGATGATGCCGATACCGATCTGGCCTTGGTGCGGGTCGAGGAAAGCGTTGCCTTGCCGGCCGCCAGATTGGGCGACTCCAAATCGCTCAAGCGCGGCCAACTGGTGATTGCGATCGGCAATCCGCTCGGCTTTGAGTTGACGGTGACGACCGGCGTGGTGTCGGCACTCGGCCGCTCGTTGCGCGCGCGCAGCGGACGGCTGATCGACGACATCATCCAGACCGACGCCGCGCTCAACCCCGGGAATTCCGGCGGACCGCTGGTGTCGTCGCGAGGCGAAGTGGTCGGAATCAATACCGCGATCATCCTCGGCACTCAGGGAATCTGCTTTGCGGTCGCTGCCAACACCGCCAACTTCGTGCTGGGCGAACTGGTCCGGCACGGACGGGTGCGGCGCTCGTTCATTGGGATCGCGGCGGCCCATACGGCGCTGCCGCGCCGGTTGCGGCATGTCGCTGGCGTGGCTCAGGAGAGCGCGGTCATGATCTCGAGCGTGGAGGCGGGCGGCCCGGCCGACCGCGCCGGCCTCGCTGCCGGCGATATCGTCCTCGCGCTCGACGGAACCGTCGTGACCGGTGCAGATGATCTGATCCGCACCCTGACCGCCGACAAGATCGGCCGCGACGTCAAGGTCGAGACGCTGCGCAAAGGCGAGCGCCGCACCGTGACCCTGACGGCGGAAGAGCGACCGGGCCGCAGCCGCGACTGATCACTTCGCCGCCAGTTTATGATTCTCGTGCCGCTTTTCGATTTGAAGTTCCTGCACGAGCCTGATGCAACTGCTGTAGGAACTTCAAATCGGCGGCTCGAGTGCCCCGCTTCCGAAGTTCGTGATCCATTGCGGCATCCTCTGACACGAACTTCGGAAGCAAAGGGGCACTCGCAAGTTTATGATGCTCGAGCCGCTTTTCGATTTGAAGTTCCTGTGTGAGCTTGCTGCAACTGCTGTAGGAACTTCAAATCGGCGGCTCGAGTGCCCCGCTTCCGAAGTTCGTGATCCATTGCGGCATCCTCTGACACGAACTTCGGAAGCAAAGGGGCACTCGCAAGTTTATGATGCTCGAGCCGCTTTTCGATTTGAAGTTCCTGTGTGAGCTTGCTGCAACTGCTGTAGGAACTTCAAATCGGCGGCTCGAGCAAAACAGGACGGCGCGCACCGGTCGGCTGGCCACGGAAAGCGGCGAACCATTTCCGGTCGAACAGTAGAACGATGGCACCGACGTAGGCGATCGCACCCACGAGTGCGAGCGCGCCGAGCATTGCCTCCGGGCGAAAGCGCGGCAGATGCGCCACGAACGGCCCGATCGTTTGCTCGCCGACCCAAATCGCGACGGCCAGCACGGCGCCGGCCACCAGCAATTTCCAGATCGACGTCTTCAGCCGTTCGTCGAAGGCGATGAGCTTTGCGCGCAGGGCGAACCACAGCAGGAGCGCCACGTTGATCCACACCCCGATCGACGTGGCAAATGCCAGGCCTACCTGAGCCAGCGGTTTCATCAGAACAACCTTCAGGGCGACGTTGACGACGACGCCGACGGCCAGCGCCTTCACCGGCGTCGCCGTATCGCCGCGGGCCAGAAAAGTTGACGACAAGGTGCGAGCGAGCACGAACGGAACCAGGCCGACCGTGTAGGCCGAAAGCGTCGCGCCTGCGGCGGCTGCATCCGCGGCCGTGAACGCGCCGTGGCCGAACAACGCCAGCATGATCAGATCGGGAACCATCAGGAACGCGACGAAGCAGGGCAGCGACAGCAGCAGGGTCAACTCGATGGCACGATCCTGCGCGCCGCGCGCGCCGCTCTCGTCGCCATCAGCAAGCCGGCTCGCCATCTCGGGCAGCAGAACCGTACCCACCGCAATGCCGATCACGCCGATCGGCAACTGGTTGAGGCGATCGGCGTAGTAGAGGGCCGAAAGCGCGCCGGCTGGCAACAAGCTCGCAATGATGGTGTCGGCCAGGAGCGCGATTTGCGTTCCGGCCGAACCGAGGATCGCGGGACCAAGCGCCTTGAAGAAGCGCTTGAGATCGTCGTCGAGCCGGAATGCCGCAAAGCGCGGCAGCGCGCCTTGTCGATAGACATCGCCTCCGACAAGCAAAGCCTCCAGGCAGCCCGCGATCAAAACACCCCAGGCTGCGGCGTGGCCGGCCGTTGGAAACCACGCTGCGAGCGCGAGCGTCACGATCATGCTGAGATTGAGCAGAATTGGCGCCGCCGCCGGCGACGCAAAACGCCCCAACGTATTGAGGATGCCGCCATAGAGGGTGACGAGGGAGACGAGTAGCAGGTAGGGAAAAGTGATGCGCGTGAGCACGGTCGCGAGTGCGAAGCGCTGCGGGTCTAATCCGGGGGCGAGCACCCCGATGACGTTCGGCGTGAACACCAGCGCCAACACCAGCAAAACAATTTCGACAGCGAACAGCAGGGTGAATATGCGGTCGGCAAAGAGCTTCGCGGTTTCCGGGCCGGCCTGGCCGCGGACGCGCGCATAGGCGGGCACGAATGCCGCGTTGAAAGCGCCTTCTGCAAAGATCGCACGAAAATGGTTGGGCAGGCGCAACGCGACGAAGAAAGCGTCTGCCAACGGACCCGCGCCGAGAATTGCGGCGAGCACGATATCGCGCGCAAACCCGGTCACGCGCGAGATGAGCGTCAGTCCGCCGACGGTAAGAATGCGTGACAGCATGGATCGATCAGGGAGCGCGGGCGGCTTTCGGCACCATGGATGAGAACTCCCCCTCCATGGATGAGAATTTGGCCCCCATGGATGAGGGATCGGCCCCAATGGATGAGAATTTGATGATCACTTCACATCCATGGTTAACATATTGGTCTAAAATTACTTTTGGCTCTCTTTTGATCATGGATGAGAGTTTGGCCGATGCTTCACCTGCCTACCGAATAGCCGCCGGCGCGAGAATGGGCAGGCGTCCGTCGCCTAGTGGTCTGACCCCAACATTTGGTACCCAAATGTTCGGACAAGTCAGCCCACCAAGATATTGATTTAGTGGGGCGACTTTTCCAAACAGATGCCAAGCATCTGTTTGGGTCGCATCACTAGGGCCGTAACGCGCGTCGCACGGCCGAGATGATGCGATCCTGGGTCGCCGCATCGAGGTACGGGTGCATCGGCAGGCTGATGACTTCGTCGGCGAGCTGGTCCGAGACCGGCAAGCCATCACCCGCGATCGGGAAATGCCGATAGGCGGTTTGCCGGTGTACCGGCTTCGGATAATAGATCGCGGTTGGAATTCCAGCGGCCTTCAAAGCCGCCGCGAGGTCGTCGCGCGACCCCGCCTTGAGACGAATTGTGTACTGCGCCCACACCGACACATATCCATCCGGCACACGCGGCACGATCGCAACGTCGGCCAAGCCGTTGGTGTAGCGTTGCGCAACCTGCTGACGTGCAGCGATCTCGTCCGGAAAGATCGTGAGCTTTTCGATGAGGACCGCCGCCTGAATGCTGTCGAGCCGGCCGGTGATGCCGATGCGCGTGTTGTCGTATTTGTCGGCCCCCTGGCCGTGCACGCGCAGACTTTGGATCGTCTCTGCCAATGCATCGTCATCGGTGAAGATCGCACCGCCGTCACCGTAGCAACCAAGCGGCTTCGCTGGAAAGAAACTGGTCGCGGTCGCATGCGCAAGCGCGCCGAGCGCGCGCGTTTTGTAGGTAGCGCCGAAGGCCTGTGCCGCGTCGTCGAGCACGAACAGCGCCTCGGCGCGCGCGATCGCCGCAATAGCGTCGTGGTCAGCCGGCAGCCCGAATAGATCAACCGGAATGACCGCTGTGGGTTTGAGGCCGAGACGCTTGGCGGTCGCGATCGCGCTGCGCAGACTCGTCGGGTCGATGTTAAATGTCGTGGCATCGACGTCGGCGAAAACCGGGGTCGCACCCAGCAGGGCCGCCACCTCCGCGGTCGCGCAGAACGTGAACGCCGGGCAAAATACTGCGTCGCCCGCGCCGATCCCCTTCGCCATCAGGCCAAGTAGCAGCGCGTCGGTTCCACTCGCACATGAGAGCGCGTGACGGGCGCCGCAGAACGCGGCGAGTTCGGCCTCGACCTGGCGTACCTCGGGGCCCAGGATAAACTGACAATGTTCAACGACGCGAGCGATCGCTGTGTCGATGCGCGGCGCAAGGCGCCGCCGCTGGGCCGCAAGATCGATGAACGGAATCGGCGGCAATGGAGCGTGCTGGTTCATCACCCAGCGGCCCGGCGCGGTGCCTTGTGAGGCATAACGTCGGTGCCGCGGTCGTTGAGGCAACGGATGGCGATCTCCAGGCTCGCGACGCCTTCTTCGCCGGTCACCGCGGGATCGCGCCCGGTGTGGATCGCCTGCACGAATGCGGACAGTTCGGCGCGCAACGGCTCGGCGTGGCCGACCGATAGGTGCCGCATCGAGTAGCTGCCGTCGGGCTGGAACCCGAAGCACTCGGTGACCTGCCGAGTCAGCAGATCACCGATGACATATTTGCGCTTGGTCGCGACGTGGACCGTACGCGCCTTGAACGGCGTGAGCCAATTTGTGTTTATCTGGGCGAGCACGCCCGACGCGGTGCGGAACTGCAGCAACGCGATGTCTTCGCGCTCGGCGATCGCACTCGACAGTTGCGGCTGCACCTCGACGATCTTCGAGCCGGTGAACCATCCGATCAGATCGATGTCATGCACCGCGAGATCGATCACGACACCGACGTTGGACATGCGCGGCGGAAACGGGCCGACGCGGGTGATCGCTATCGAAAGAATATCTTCGCCATGCAGTGCATCCTTGATGGCTTGCACAGCCGGATTGAACCGCTCCACATGGCCGACCATCAACACAACGCCGGCGCGGCGCGCGGCAGCGATGATATCGCGCCCCTCCCTGACCGAGGATGCGATCGGTTTCTCGACCATGACGTGGACGCCGCGCTTGATGCACGCGAGTGCGATCTCGCGATGCAGATGGGTCGGCGCCGCGATGGTGACGGCATCGACGCCGCAGTCGAGGAGTTCGTCAACGCCCGAAACGGTCGAACAGCCGAGCGCTTGCCTGACGAAGTCGCATTGTGCGTGGTCCGGATCGGCGACCGCAGTCAGCTTCACGCCAGGGAATTCGGCGAGCACGCGGGCGTGATTCGACCCCATCACGCCGACGCCAACAACGCCCACGCGCAGCAGCCGATCTGATCCTGTGTCCGATTGCGCCATTAACCCCACCCCTTACCGTCCGGCGGACCATCCCCTAACACGCCCGAAGGCGACTGGCGACAGGAGGCTGGAAACAGACCGAACACAATTTGATTCAACAAGTTACAGGCCTTCGGCGGGCCCGCATCCGGCCTGTCGGCGAAGCTTGACGTGCGCCATCGCCAGTGTGACAGAGAGTTGGGCCTGCCAAGCATGATCTCTTTACAGATGAATCACCTGCGATGAAGCAGGATCTTACCTCCACCACTCCGCCTAGCAAATCGCGGCTGGGGACAGCGGCGGGTCCGCATTGGCCCTTTCTCGACCTGATTCGTTTTTCTGCAGCCTTGCTCGTGCTGTTGGGCCATGCGCGCGGGCTTTTGTTCGAAAGCTTCGCGCGTGTCGAACATCCCAACCCGATGATCCGCCTGCTCTACCTCGTGTCGGGGCTGCAGCACGAGGGCGTGGTGATGTTCTTCATCGTCAGCGGCTTTCTAGTCGGCGGCTCGGTGTGGCGGCTGATCGCACAGGCGCGCTTCGACGTCGGGGCCTACCTGATCAACCGTTTCGCACGCATCTACCTGGTGTTCATCCCGGCGATGCTGCTGGTCCTCATACTCGACACGGCGGGCCGGCAGTTCCTTGCAGAGGGCCGCTTCTACGGCGTGAGACCGCTGTTGCCTGCGAATATTTTTGACGAGTGGTGGTGGACCCAGATCCCGTGTCATCTTGCGGCGTTGCAAGGCCTGATGTGTTTGCCCTGGGGCGCCAACCCGCCGCTTTGGTCACTCGGCTACGAATGGGGGCTCTATCTTATCGCGCCGGCGATCTTCGGCGCGCTGCTCATTCCCCTGCCACTATTTCGGCGCCTGACGAGCTGTGCCGCGGTGGCGATCGTTTTTGCGGCGTTGACCTGGTGGAATCCGGAGTGGCCGTTCTGGTTCGCGCTGTGGATGCTGGGTGCGATCGCAGCACGCGCGTTCGCGACTCGCCCGATCGGACTGGCGTTCGGTAGCGCGGGACTGGTGATCGCCGGCGCCGCACTGATCGTATCGCGCGCCGCGCTGGTCTCGCCGCTCGTGACTGATGCGTGCCTCGCCGCCGGGCTCGCGGTTGCGGTCGCCTCGCCGGCAGTGATGCGATGGACCGCAGGCATTCGTGCCATTCCGCGCGGTGCCAGCTTTTCGTATTCGCTCTATGCGATCCATCTGCCGGTCTGCGTGTTCATCGGCGCCTTGCTGGAGCGTTTCGCGGGATGGCCGCCGGTTCTCGTACAACCCGACCTGCGCGGGATGCTGGGCTTCGCCACCATGGTCATCGGCGCACTCGTCGCCGCGCGCGGGTTCGCCTACGTGACCGAAGATCGCACTGCCGCCGTGCGTGAATGGCTCATGGGCCTGCGAGCCTCGATGCGCTGGCAGGCGGGCCCATTATCGGAAACCTGACGTTGAAATAGTCAAAAAATAAAATCCCGATTGTTTGTCGAGACGGGCCGCTCGAGCGCCGCGCGCAGAATGCGATCGACCTCGCGCGCGCGGGCTGCCCAGGAATGTTCGGAACGCACCAGGTCGGCTCCGCGCTGCCCCATTTCGCGGGCCGCGACGGGATCGACCGCAAGCCGTGCCACTGCATCCGCCAAAGCGGCCGCGTCGTCACAGGGGATGACCAAGCCGCATTTGCCGGCGCGCACGACTTCAGCCTGTCCGGGCAGATCCGTCACAATGACCGGAATGGCGCACGCGAGGGTTTCATAGAGCTTGAGCGGGGAAACACCGGTCGACGAGCGTCCGCGCGGATTGGTGATCGGGATGAGGCCGGCGATCGCGCCAGCAACGAGCTCGGGGATCTCCTCCTGCGGACGGTAGCCAAGCCAGCGTATGGGCAAACCGGCCTGCAACGCCTGCTGCACCGCATGGTCCTGCGCGCCGGTGCCGATGATGACGAGTTCCACGCCCGCAGGCCAACGCGGGTGTCGGACCGCGTCGAGCATCAGGTCTACGCCATGCCAGCTGGTCAAACCCCCGAAGAACGTGACAAACGGAGCGCTCGTCCGTCCGATCGGCCGGAACAGATCCGTATTCGCGCCGTTGGCGATCACCGTGATGCGCTCGCTCGGGAGCCCGTCCGCGAGCCATTGGGCGAGCTCTTTTGTGACCGGAAACAGCCGATCAGACACACGGTATTGGGAGCGATAGAGCCAGCGCACCAACGGCCGCGTCGGCGTGAGCCAAGGATGGCTGACGATGACGTTGAGTTCGACGCCATTGATTTCCTGCGCGATCACACGCCGCAATGCCCGTGCCCAGAATGTCACCGGCCATGCGAGGGGATGCGCTCGAACATAAAGCACGTCGTAGCGATGCAGCCGCAACAGGACACTGAACGTAACACGCGAATATATAAACAGCCGCTCGAACGGCCGCCGGGCGCGACCGTTACTCGCCGGTTCGGGCGCGAAAAGATCGATCTGCCAGCCGAGTCGACGCAAGTTGCCAACGATCTCATTGATATGGATATGGCTCGCCTGGCCCTTGTGCGGGACGTCAAGCGCGAAATAGGCAAGCCGGTACTCAGGCGACTGCGACATTGGATCGTTCGACTCGACATTCCGGCCAATCGGTCGGGCGTTCTCTCGCCACAACCAGCGAATAGCTCGCCACGAACTTCGAATGTCGTCTGCGGGGGTGTGACCTTCGCGAGATCTTCGCGCAGCGACATAGTTGCGCCATTGTAGATCAGGACAAAACATTCATCTACCGAAGTCATGCAACTATCGTGTTGGAATCGAGGCCTGCCCCTGGGGCGCTCGATAGGCATTGCGCCAAGCCTGAAACTGGAGGACGGCCCAAAGGGCGTGCAACTCTCCGCGCCGGCCGGACATGCAGTCGTCGAAACAGCGGCGCAGCGCCACCCGATCGAATAGCCCATCGGAGAGCGAGTCCGCCGACAGCAAATCCTCCGCCCAAGCCCGCAGCGGACCCCCGAGCCAATCAGCAAGTGGAATGCCGAAGCCCATTTTTGGGCGATCCACGAGCGAGCGCGGGACGTAACGGTCGAGCGCGGCCCGCAGTGGGCGCTTGCCCTCGCCGCCGGCGATCAGTCGATTGCTTGGCAAGCGCCAAACGAACTCAACGACGCGATGATCGATCAACGGCACGCGTGCTTCGAGACCGACAGCCATCGAGGCGCGATCGACCTTTGTCAGGATATCGTCCGGCAGGTAGGTCATCATGTCGAGGAGCCGCAGCTTTGATATCGTATCGAGCCCTTCGGTTTCGCCCCCAAAACGCGAGACCACATCCGGCGGCTCGTCAGCCGCCGCCAGGAATTGTCCAGGGTTTGGCGTCTGAGATGTCAGCAGCCGATACATGTCGAGTGGTCCGTCGGCGTGCAGCACTGCAGCGCCCTTGAAGATCTTGTCGCCGAGATGTGTCGGCTTGAGCCGGCGCGGCACAGGGCTGGCGAGCAGATCCCAGGCATCCGCGGACAAGAGGGTCAACGAGCCAGCGGCCGCGCGGCGCAGCTTGGACGGCACGTGGCGAGCCGCGCGCCACAGCCGATCGACGCCCCAATAGCGCACATAGCCACCAAACACCTCGTCACCGCCATCGCCGGACAGCGCGACCGTGACGTGCGCGCGCGCCAATCTCGAAACCAAAAAAGTCGGAAGCTGCGAGCTATCGGCGAACGGCTCGTCGTAGATCGCGGGAAGCTCCGGAATGATCGCCTGGGCGTCCGCTGCTGAGAGGATCAGCTCCGTATGATCGGTTCCAAGGTGTTGAGCAACGCGTCGCGCGTCGGCCGCCTCGTTGAATGCTTGTTCGTGAAAGCCGATGGAGAACGTCTTCACTGGGCGGCTCGACGCCCGCTGCATCAGGGCCACGACAGTGGAGGAGTCGATACCGCCTGACAGAAAGGCCCCGAGCGGCACATCCGACACCATCTGCCGCTTCACCGCATCCGCCAGGAGCGCGTGCAGCTCATCATAGACATCAACTTCGGGCCGATCGTCATGCAAACGCTGGTTTGCGCGTGCGATCGCGCCGAGATCCCAGTAGGTCCTGACGGTTTGACCGCTGCTGCTGACCTCCAGTCGGCAACCGGGTCTGAGCTTTTCGACCTCTCGATAGATTGCACGTGGCGCCGGGACGCAGCCGTATCGGAGATAGGACGCCATCGCGCCGAGATCGAGAGTGAAATCGAGTCCGGCGACGGCTCGCAGCGCCCGAAGCTCCGAGGCAAATGCGAAGACGCCGTTTTGCCTTGTGCAGTACATCGGCTTGATGCCAAGCCGGTCGCGCGCGAGGTGCAGCGTGCGCGTGCGGATGTCGTAGGCCGCGAACGCAAAAAGACCGTTGGCGCGCGCAAGTGCGCCATCGATCCCAAACCGCGCCAGCGCCTCGACGAGAACTTCGGTATCCGAGGTGCCACGCCATTGCATGTCAAGCTCGGCCGCGATCTCGGCGCGATTGTAGAGCTCGCCGTTGTAGGTGACGACGAAGCGCCCATCGGCGCTCATCATCGGCTGATACCCGGTAGGCGAAAGATCGATGATGGCCAGCCGGCGATGCCCGAGCGCAAGGCCTGCGGCGGCCTCAATCCAGTGCCCGTGGCCGTCAGGGCCCCGATGGGCAATTGCATCGGTCATCGCGCGCGAGGCCGCCTTGAGCTCAGCCTCTTCGCCCCCGCCGAATCGCCAGAGTCCGGCAATGCCGCACATTCGGTCGATCAATACCTTCGCGGCGTGACCCAGCGCGACTCAGGCTGTTGCAACACCGAACCGTTCCACCCAGCGCACGACGTTGACCGTGCGCCATAGATCGAACCCGAACGCCACTGATTGCGAGGTTCGCTGTTCAAGCGCCTGCAGGGCCACATCTGCTCTGAGCCAGGGCAATGCCCGCGCCGCATCCGAGGACAGCGTACGGGCGAACCATGGCTGCAAGGCTCGCGCCCACATGCGGTCCGGTGTTGAGAACGCGATTTTGTCCCGGCGATCGAGAATAGGGTCCGGCACGATGCCGCGCATGGCCGCGCGCAGCACCGCCTTCGAAGTCGCCCTGCAATCGACCAGATCCCGCTCCGGCAGCGAATACGCCAGGTCGGCCAGGGCCGGCGTGAGAAATGGCACACGCGATTCGATTGAGAATGCCATCGAATTGCGGTCGCCGTAGCGCAGCAACGCTGGCAACACGGTTTCGGTGAGGCCCTGCACCAAGGCGTCATGGAAGAAATGCCGGCTGCGTGCGAGGCCGCGCGCCGTCTCATAGG
The DNA here is from genome assembly GCA_963833605.1 of uncultured Alphaproteobacteria bacterium. Lineage (GTDB taxonomy): Bacteria > Pseudomonadota > Alphaproteobacteria > Rhizobiales > Xanthobacteraceae > JAFAXD01. The sequence continues at coordinate 27,467 of CAWHYZ010000020.1, read as the reverse complement.
CGGATCGCTCGCCAAACCACCGCGCGTCGATCCAGGGCGGCAACAATGGCCGGCCGACCAGCCCGCGGGCAAGGCCACGCATCCGCGGAGAGACGAAGGGCTCAAGCGCCTGCGCGATCAGCACGGGGCGCACACCGGGCAACGACAACATGGCACGCATGAAGCGGAGCGCTTGCGGCAGGCGAAATGAAGCCAAGAGCTCGGTCAGCCGCCGCGCCAGATAGGGACGGTAGCCGGCGAACAACTCATCCGCGCCCTGTCCATCAAGAATGACCTTGATACCGTGTCGGCGCGCCAAGCCCATCACCCGATGCTGTGCGTACATGGAGAGGCTTCCGAACGGCTCGCCCTGAACCGCGATCAATCGGTCGATGTCTGTGACGATTTCGTCGGGTTCGATTCGCTCCATATGGCTTTGGGCGCCAACGGCGTGCGCGGCGCATTCGATGAAGGGGGTCTCATCGACCTCCGATCCGGTCGCCGCGAAGCTGAACGTGCGCAGGTCGATCGCCGGCCCGCCTACGTGCCGCGCGCACGCCAGGATCGACGAGGAGTCAATTCCGCCCGAGAGCGCAATGCCCGTCGGCACATCGCTGCGCAGATGCAATTTGATTGAATTGATGAACGCCTCGCGCACGTCACGCGCCGCGACCGCAGGCGCCCGTTCATGCGGCGCAACGGTTGGTCTCCAGTAGCGCACCGGCGTGACGCGTGGTGCTTCGAGTGACACGCGCGCGAAGGTGCCGGCTGGAAGGCTGCGCACGCCAGCAAACATCGTGCGTTCGCTCTCATCGGTTTGGCCGGCGGACAGAAAAAGACAGGTTCGGGCATGATCGATCTGACGCCCGACCCCGGGTACGTCGAGGAGCGGACCGATTTCCGATGCGATGGCGATCTGCGCGCTCCCCTTGGCCCAGAACAGCGGCTTGATGCCAAATGGATCGCGCGCCAGAAACAGTTCGCGTCGCTGCCGGTCGAGCAAAACGAACGCGAACATGCCGACAAAGCGCGTGAGTGCCTTCTCGCCCCAGGTCGCGAACGCCGCAAGCAGAACCTCGGTATCGGATGTCGTCTGAAAGCCATGGCCCTCGCCAATGAGCTCCTGGCGAAGTTCGACGTAGTTGTAGATTTCACCGTTGAAGATCACGACGTAACGCCCGTCCGGCGAGCCCATCGGCTGGTTGGCGCGGGCATCGAGGTCGATGATCGATAGCCGTCGGTGAACGAGGGCGATCTCGGCAGCGTCGGGCGCGCACGAGGTGCCATCGCGCAGATAGGTCGCAAGCCCCGAGGCGTCGGGTCCGCGGTGGGCGAGCGCGGCGTCGAAGTGGTCGCACAGTGCCGCGGGGACGCGGTGCCCATGCAACGCGAGAACAGCGGCAAGCCCGCACATGACCTAGGCGGCCTCGTTCGCGAGACGACGATAAACGTCGACGAGGCGCGCCGCATTCGACGCAAGGTCATAGTGCGCGCGGGCATGCGCCAGCATCCGTTCGGCGCGTTGCCGGGCTGCCTCGGGATTCTCGATGCTGTCGCAAATCGCCGCCGACAGCGCGCGCGCATCGCCGACCGGCACGATCAGAGCACGGCCTTCGCGCGCCAGATCGATGCAGCCGGGGGCATCGGTGGTGACGATCGGCAGTCGTGCAAACGCGGCCTCGACCAGCACCGTCGGCAGACCCTCATAATGCGAGGGGTGCACCAGCACGTCGGCAGCCCGCATCGCCAGTGCAACGTCGGATGCAGGCCGCACTCCGAGACACTGTGCGTCGGACCTGCGGGCGAGGTCGCCCTGCAGCGGTCCTTCGCCAATTGCCATCGTGAGGATTTGACGATCCTTCAACAACTCGAGTGCCGCAATCAAATCGCCGATCCCTTTGGTCGGCGTGAGCGCCCCAACGTAGAGCGCAATCTTTTGATCGCGCGGCCATTGCAGCTTGGCCCGCGCCGCGTCGCGGTCCGGAGCGTCGGTGAACCGCGTCGACAAGGCGCCGATGGAGAGCCAAGGCACTCGCGTACCCGTCAGTTCCTCCACTTTCGCCGCCATGGTCGGGCCATTGGCAAATGCAAACCCGGCATCATCGACCACGCGCTTGAGCAGGCGCCGGTTGCGGGCATTGTGATAGGGATAGATGTTGACGTCGTCACCGAGCATGCCGACCGCGTAGGGCACGTTCCAATCGCGGGCGAGCAGCCGGGCCGCGCCGCCGGTCGGTACGGCGAAATATGCCTGGATCACGTCGGGCCGGGGGAGTCGCAGTCTGCGGATTGCGATGTAGCGGGTGATATCGGGGACGAACCAGGCATTTTCCCGCGGCGCTGCGAGGTAGCGCGGCCGCACGACCTGCACGCCGCCATCGATTTGGCGTGCCGGCGCCTGCGCGTAACTGCGCCAGCGCGGATTGCGCTCGACCAGGGGCGGCGGCACCCAAGGCATCGGCGCAACCACGGTTACGTCCAGGCCGGCTTGCGCGAACAGCCGAAACTGATCGCGATGGAAAATACCCGCTACGTTCCCTTCCCAGGGATAGCCCTCGGTGACGATGAGCAACTTCACCGGCTGCGCGCTCTCCCCTCAGCGCGTTCGGCCAGCGAAGCCGCGATCGTGCGCCGCAAGCCATCGTCAAGCGACGTTGGCGACTGCGTCATGAGCTTCCCGAGCTTGCTTCGGCTACCGACGCTACGTTCGACCTCGAACGCCGTGCGCGCGACCGGCGGCTCGCTATAGGCGATGCGCGAGCGCGATCCGGTCAACGCAATGATGCGCTCGGCAAGCGTTCTGACCGCTGTTTCCATTCCGCTGCAGACATTGATGATCTCGCAGCCCACGATCCGGTCGGCGCAGGCCAGCGCCGCCGTTACGGCGTCGCCGACATACACGAAATCGCGGGTATGCGCGCCGTCGCCATAGATCACGATCGGCTCGCCGGCTGACGCCTGGCGAATGAAGCGCGGGATAACGAGACGCTCGTCCTGGCGGGGACCGTAGATGTTGAAAATGCGCAGCGCCGCCGACTGGAGGGCATACTCGCTATACTGCGCGGCGAGATAGAGTTCGCCAAAGCGTTTGGCGATTCCATAGTTTGAAACGGGAGCAACCACCAGCGTTTCCTCCAGCGGGTTGCCGCTGGCCTGTCCGTAGACTGCCGACGACGAGGCGTAGATGACACGCGTTCCCTCGTTGGAAACCGCGGCCGCGCACACATTGCGCAAACCGACCTCCTCGACGTCCATGGTGCGCGCGGGCTGGGCCGTATACGCGTCGACGCCGACGATCGCCGCACAATGAAAGATCGCTGCACACTCCCGCGCAGCGTCGGTGACCGCGGCGGCGTCGAAAATATCGGCTTCGATGGCGCGTGTCCGCGCCAACGCGGCCTCGCTCAGACATTTGCCGCGCAAGCGATGATCGAAGGCAACGACGTTGTCGCCGCGCGCGAGCAACGCATCGACCAAATGGCTGCCGACGAATCCGGCGGCGCCCGTGACCAGGGCTTTCACACGTTGCCTTTCACTGAACGCGACCGTTGCAAAATCAAGAGGAACGAAATCGCAGCTTTCGAACGGCTTGGTCGCGATCGTCAGCCGGCGCCGCGTTTCTGCAGAATCAGAGCCGCCATCTTGTTAAGCGAGCCCATCTTCTCCCGGGTAATCTCCTCATTGAGGATCGCAATGTTCCAATTCTTTTCGAGAAATTCCACCAGTTCGACCACTGCATACGAATTGAGGAACCCCAGCTCCACCAGCGACTCATCCCGCGGCAGCGACGCAGCTGGCTGTCCGATGCCGAAATTCGCGACCGTCCATTCGGCGATCGCGTCGGCCACACTCTCCTGGTCCGCGAGCTTCATTCGTACACCGCGCCTTCGTGCAATCGCAGGGCTGACCCGCCCATGTTGGCCGCCGCTCCTCGTCCCTTCACCAGAAGATCATGAAGAAGCAGCGTCGACAGAATGACTACAAAGCACATATTGTCGCGGAAGCCGAGCCGGTCGAATTGCCGTGTGCGCGCCTTGGTCACGAGATAGGTTACGAAGGCTGGATCGAACAGTCCGAGTTCGTTGATGCGGTCGGTCGACAGCATGTCGGCCGTTGTACCCGCCGTCACCTCGTCGCAGAAGAAAGCCTTCATTTCGGGCGCCTGATAGGCGACCTTGGGTCGCGTGCGAACGCCCTCGGGAATTTGGTCGGCAAAGGCGTTACGCAGGATGTATTTGTCGCGCAGACTTCGCAGTTTGACGCTTTGCGGCAGGCTCGCCGCAAACTTGACGAACTCCAGATCGAGATACGGGTAACGACCTTCGACCGAATGGCTCATGCTCATGCGGTCGCCTTGACTGGACAACAGGTAATTTCCCATCAGGAGGGCGACTTCGATCTGCTGTGCTTTCTCGATGTCGGGAGCATCCCAGTATCCGGGCGGCAGCCAGCGCGCAAGATCCTCGATCGGATCATAGTCGCAAAAGAGTTGCCGCATCTCTTTCGACAAGCAACCCTCCATGGCTTTGCCGTTCGCCCAACGAACGCGCATCGCATAGTGGGCGTCGTCCGGGGCGACGAGGTGCGCCTTGTACATATCGATGACCAGGCCGGCGTAACGCGCGTTCCGGAACTGCGGGAGATAGTGATAGAGCCGACGGAACAACTGCGGCCGACATTGCGATTCCGGCTGGCGTTCCCAAAACCGCCGTATCTTGACCTCGCGGAACAGGTCGTAGCCGAGCAGAATCTCGTCGGCGCCTTCTCCGGTCAGCACAACCTTGATGCCGTCCTGCCGCACGCGCTCCGACAGCAGGTAGAGTGGCGCAGGTGCCGTTCGGAACAAAGGCGTCTCGGCGTGATAGACAACGTTCGAAAACGCGCTCGCAATATCCGCGTCGGTCACGCGGATTGCGTTGTGGCGGAATTTGTAGTGCGCGACGATTTGCGCCTGCGCGGGACTTTCATCGTAGCCCTCATCCGCAAACGTCACCGAGTAGGTTTTTAGCCGATCCGTCATCTGCTGCGCCGCGCGCACGGCGAGAACCGTCGAGTCGATGCCTCCGGACAGGTAGCTCCCAACCTCCACGTCCGACATGGACTGCCGCCGGATGCAGGCATCGAGCTGCACGCGGAACGCTTCGAAATACTCCGCGTCGCTGGTCAGGCGCAGTTCGTCCTGCTCATGCGGAAATGGCCAGGTCCAGTAGCGCTCGAGCCGCATCTCGCCATTGAAATCGAAGGTCAGCCAGTGGCCGGGCGGCACCTGGTGAACGCCGGCGAAGGCCGAACGGTCGCCCGCAACGGTCCAGAAGCGAAGTGTCTGGAGAATGGCTCGGGGATCGAGTGCGAGATTGACCTTGGGGTGGGCCGCCAGCGCCTTGATTTCCGAGGCGAAGGCGATGCCTCCTGCGATCCGGGTCCAGAACAGCGGGCGAATGCCGAACGGATCGCGCAGCAACGCGAGCCGATTGTGGCGCAGATCGAGGATCGCAATGGCGAATTGACCATTCAGGCGCGACGCCATGGCGAGCCCGTCGCGCCGATAGAGCTTGAGCAGGACTTCGATTTCCGAGTTGGTGGTGAATGTTTCACCTTGGTCGGCGAGTTGCTGCCGCAAGTCGCGATAGTTGAAGATCTCGCCGTTGAACACGAGCGCGACCGACCGGTCCGGCGTGAGTGCAGGCTGAAGGCCCCCGACCAGGTCGACGATCGCCAAGCGCACCATGCCGATACCGCACGGGGCGCGGCAAAACCCGGCGGCGTCGTCCGGACCGCGGTACCGGATCTTCGACAACATGCGGGCCAGCAGGTCCTCGCCGCTCGCACGGGCATCAGGATCAACGAAACCTGCAATTCCGCACATGATCGCGCCTAAGCCCGTTCCGCCAAGGTCCGGTATTTGCCGACCTGAATGAGATCAAGCACGTCGGGCAAGTCCGCTTCCGGACTTAGCGCGTCCTTCCAGAGCGCCTGCAAGTGCGCAGAGGTGATGCCCATGCGGTGGCAGATCCCCAACACGCCCTTGTCCTCGCCGCCGACCTGGGCGCGCGTCTTTTGTTGGTTGATGAGGCTCGCGAGACCGTTCGGCAGCAACGGGCCATTGAGCCAATGCTTGAAACCGGGGCGTTCGAGTTCGGCGGCCGGTACCGCCAGGTACAGGTCGGCAAGCAGTGCGTAGACCTGATACGGGATCAGGCCATAGGCGCCAAACACGCCGATCTCGCGGTCGCCGGCATCCAGGCCCATGACGAAGAAATCGCGCCGGCGAGCGATGTCGACGCGCGGTTGGCGATAATAGACCTGCCCGTCGACGACTTCTTCGCGATAGTCGCACAAATATTCATTCATCAAATCACCGGTCAGGACAATCACATCGTCGTCGGGAAACCAGGCCCGAATGTCCTGCGCCAGGAACAGGTTCACGACCGCGCAATGAACGTTGAAATCGCGCCAATCCTGACAGAGGCCGATTGCGAGCGGGAGCGCATCGCGAACGGCCTGCGGCGATCGCAACACCGGCCGCAGCGGCATGTCGAGCTGCTGTGCGACGCGGGTCGCGGCGCGAAAATCGTCAGATCCCGCGTCAAGCGAATCCGCTTGGTCTGCAGGTTCGACTTCCGGACGGAATGAAAAGCTGCAGCAGATCGCGCCTCGCAGATATCTGGCGGCGAAGGCGGCGATGATGGAGCTGTCGCTGCCACCGGACAGGCAAACAACGAAGCGGGCACCGCGATGACGCTCGCCGAGCGCCGTGAATGCGGCAGCGAGGCGCGCTGTAGCGCGGGCCCGCAATTCGTCCGGATCAAGTGGCCCCGTGGTCGACGCCGGGTACCGCATGGGCGCGCCGAGCAGGCATCGGTTTCCGTCTGGATCGATCCGGACGACGCGTCCGGGCGGGCAGGATGCAACATCGGCCAACGGGACCCCGCGCGCAATGAGCCTGGCGATCCGGTTGCTGACAACGAGATCGCCTGTACGGCTCCGCCCATAAAACAATTTGGCGCATCCAAGGGGGTCGCGCGCGAGGGCAACCTCATCGCCATCATGTCCGGCCTTTGCGTACTGTCCCAACGGCAGGCCCAGCCCGGCCGCGGCGCGGCGCGCCAAGTCGGCGATTCCATTCGGCTCCAAACAGAGGTCTGGGGTATTGAGCAGATCGATGAGATTCACCAACGACCGCTCAATGCTTTGACGACATCATCTGACGGCGCCGCGCGCTGGCTCGGTCGAGCCGAACCCGCAACAGCGGCGCTAGCCAACGCCACGCGCAGTATTTGCCATCGACCAGAATGAACCCGTCGCGCACGCATAGCGTATGTACGCCGTCGCGATAGGGGCCATCCGGGTCGGGCTCGACGCGCCCGATCGGCTCCTCTGCAAAGCGGGTCGGCGACAGCTCGATGATGCGATTGAGAACCACCGCCCCCCCATAGGTGCGCGAGCAATCCTGGGCCGGCCGGATCAATGATCCATTGAAAAGAAACGGAGTCCCGGCCGAACGGGCGCTGGTAATATCGGTTTTGATCGGATTGCACGCATGCGGCTGCCACGGTCCGAAAGGACCCTCGGAATACCATGCAAACAGCCGGACATTGTATTCGTCGTCAGCCCGAGTCCCGAACAACCAATTCAACCCGCCGAAGACAAACACCGTGCCGTCAATCAGTGGGACGTCGGGCAACATCGCTCGACCATCGACCAGGCCCAGCGATGACTCATCGACCGCAAACAACGTGATTGAGCCGCTCTCGGACAGTTCAGGCAAGCAATAGCGTTTCCCGTCGTGCTCAAACAGGTATGGATATGCGGCGTGCACCGAAAACTCCCGAACAGTTGACACCTCCTCGCCAACGATCCGAGCGATGATCCCCTTGCCGACGCGATAGTCCCAGGATTCGTGAAACACGACGATGTCGCCGTTCTGCCGTCGAAATCCAAATGGATCCGCGCGGTAGCGCAGGCCGCCCTGGCGCGGAAGCCAGTGGACGTTACGCATGAACATTGGATCGAACAGTTGTTGCGCAGACCCGCCTGTAAGGATGCCGATATTCCACATGTCCAATGTGAACAGTCCTGCGGCAAGATCGAACAGATTCTGTGCCGTGGCCGCGAGTCTGCGCATGGGAGCCACCGCTTGCGCGCCGATGCATGGCGTGAAGCCCGAAACATTTGGCAGAGCGTCGACCTTGATGCGCTTGAGGCCCCCGACAAACCATTCGGCGGCGCCAGCAAGCACCGATTGCACGTGCCGCCGGCGGATGCGGCGACGGCGTAGGTTCCCGGTGGTCAGCGTTTCGGCAACGTCGCCCGCCGTCCTCCACCGCGCCAACGTGACCGGAATCGAGGGGGCGCGCGTGTCGAAATTCTCCGACAGCGCGGGAACGAGGTCGAGATAATTTCGTTCACCGATGCTGAGAAACCAGACACCGTGAGGCGCCTGTCCGCACCATGCGCGGCCGGCTCCACGCTCGGACAAATCCACGACGAAATCGACCGGTTCCGGCAGCGCTCCGGTAACAGTGGTCCGCCAAGCCAAGTGGCACTGCCCATGTGTAGTTAGCCCACGGACGACGCCCTGTTCGAACGCACTCGGCTCTCGCTCCTTGGCGAGAACACCGAAATTGCTGATCTTGTCGACCAAGTGCCCTGCGCCCATGATCAGGCAAACGTGACGAGTTCAGAGTAAAGTCCGTCGATCGCATCGGGCGCAACGCCGGCACCGCGAAACAGCGCCAGTTGCGGCGCCGTATGCGCGACCGCGAGCGTTGGTCGAGCTGCAATTCGACGCTGCTCAACCAAGGTCAGGGGCAGCCCGAAGCGCATAAGGACCGCGCTCCGAAAAGATGCCAGAGCCCGCCTGAAAACGCTCCAATCACTGGCATAGAGCACGCGGGCCGTTGGGATCAGATGGAATCTGCCCCTGATAAAAGACACGTGACAGAAATCTCTGTCGTCGGCCCAAATGCCGACGTGATGCAGGCGCGGGCAAGGCGCATGGGCCACCAGATCCTCGTGGGCCCGCCCGGTCAGATTTGACGCGATTTGCGCTGGGTCGGTCACCGCCCGCACCCACGGGTAGGGAATATTGATCATCACCCATTCGGTCGTATCGATGCGTTGAAACCCAAGCCGTTCGAAGATGCGGGCCGTTCGCGGAGCTGGCGTGAAGTTGACGTAAACGATGTCACGGTCGCGCGTAGCGTGAACCAGGAGCTGAATGCTGTCGTCGCGAAACTCGGGCAGGACCAGCCAGCTCGAAAGGCTGCAGGTCCGTCGCCGTTCTCCCCCGATTGTGCGTTCGGCGCGGATCAAGACGATCACGCCACCAATGCGGCCATCATCCGCGCGCAACACATAGCCGCAGTCCGGCACGCCACACCAGATCGGCGCGATCGCCTGCCGCCATTGCTCGCTTGTTCGGTCTGCGCCGAAATGTTGGGCCAGAAATGCGCCGACACTCGGAAGATCGGCTTCGTGCATCGGGACGATGCGCCGATCGATGTTGCTCACCGCCCGCCTTCGTTCGATTAGTTTGCGGTTGGACCCGCAGGCAGGGCGGTACGCCAACGGCCGGCCAGGGCGCGTCGAAAACAGAACAGCGGCGCCAAACGAATTCCGTGCGCCAACTCGGCGGCGGCCGCCGTCGGGTCGCCCGACTTCAACAGCGCGCCGGCGAGGAGGCAGTGAAGTCGGGCGAGGTTCATGCGGCCGAGACGTCGCGCCTCGGCCGACAACCGCGGCAACTGCTGCGCCCGCTCGAAGATCGCGATCGATTCGCGGTGCCGCGTCAGCGCCATGGCAGGGGAAAGCGTCGTCCGTCGGCTATGCTCGCGATTGTCACCGAGTACATCGGCGATCATTCCAAACCGGCCGTGGTGCGCCAACATCACCCACAGCGCCAGATCCTGAGCGAACACGTATGTCGTCGGATAACCGCCGAGGGCCACGACGGGCGCGCGGCGAAACATGACCGCCGAGTGCCCCACCGGGTTGCAGTAGGCGAGTGCGTCATAGACCTCGTCAACGCCGGCAGGAGGGGTAAACTGCCCGATCGTGCGATCAGTCTCGTCGATGATGCGCAAAAAACCGGCTACCAGCACCATGTCAGGATCGGCGCCGAGGAACGCCACCTGGCGAGCAAAACGTTCGGGCGCCGCAACATCGTCGGCATCCAGCCGAGCCACATACTCGCCGCGGGCAGACTGAAGACCCCGATTGAGAGACTGCGTCAAAGACAGAACATTATCGTTGCGCAGGCGAACGATGCGGCTGTCGCGGTAGCCGTCCAGGATCGCTGCCGTGCCGTCGCTCGATGCGTTGTCGATGATGATGAATTCGAAGTCGCGGAAAGTCTGGCCAAGAATACTTTCGACCGCCGGGCGCAAGAACGCCTCGCCGTTGAGCACCGACATGAGCACGCTGACCTTGGGAACTGACGTCATGTGCGGTCAGGCGGGCCCGAGCAAATCGCGATCGATCGCCGCCCTCAGCGGGGTCGGATTGAACCCGAGGAGGCGGCGCGCCTTGCTGATGTCAGGGTAGCAAACCGGTGGTTCACCGGCGCGCATGGCGATCGCACCGAAGCGAAGCAGCTCATGATCGGCGCCGAGCCGATCGGCGATTTCGCCGAGGAAATCGCGCAAGACCACCGGCTCGCCGCTGCCGACATTGAACACTGTCGAAACCCGCCTTCGCGAGATCGCTGGCGAGCCGGTCATAGGCTTCGCACACAATCGGCGATGCCGAGGAAGTCGCGCTGCTGTTCGCACGGCGACAATGCGATGGGTTCACGGTTGCGCAGCTTCGCGATCGACTTGCACCAGCAGCTTTTGCGGATTGTCGCGCGCACCGAAGGGAATGTAGAGGCGTGCCACCCGCGTCGAAACGTCGTGTTGCGCGGCGAGCTGGCGCGCGCGCAATGTTTCCGCAAACTTGGACAGGCCATAGGGCGTGTCGGGTGCGCAGGCATCGCTCTCGCGATTGCCGGAGTCCGCCGCCGCGTATTCGGCCGACGAGCCGGTGACGATCACGCCACACCGACTTCCCCGCAGCGCGGAATAGAGCTGTGTCAGCGGGGCGACGTTGATGAGATGGCCATGATCAAGATCGAAGTCGAGCGAGCCGTAGCCGCGCGCGAAGCCGGCGTGCTGGATCCACAGCGAGGGCGCGCATCGGTCGACCACAGCCCCGATGTGACTGGGCTCACGTAAATCGAGACTGGTGATCTCGACATGCGGCGCGATCGCCGCGATGCGCTCGGCTTCAATTCCGCGTATATTGATCGCGCGGACGACTGATGGTCGCGATGACGCGATGACCGCGCGATGCCCAATGACGCGCGAGATGATGCCCGACGAAGCTCGATACGCCGGTGATAACGACGTCCGCCATCCCAAATCATCACGCCGGGCGAAGGTGATCGGCCGTCTGGCGCCAATAGCCGCCGTTCAGGCATAACAATTCGTCCAAGGTGCCTTGCCCGCCTGATAGAGCTCGTTGAGCAGCGAATAGTCGCGAAATGTATCCATGCATTGCCAGAAGCCGTCATGCGCATACATCATCACGCTGCCCTCGCGCGTCAAGCGGGGCAACGGATCGGCTTCGAGCACCTGATCTTCGCGGTTGGCATCGAGATGCTGCAGAAGCGCGCGATCGCAGACGAAAAAGCCACCAGATATGCGGCCCCCGCTCGCCTGCGGCTTCTCGTTGAATTCGCGCAGCCGGCCGTCGGCATCGCTTTCGAGCTCACCGAAGCGCCCGGGCGGCCGCACGCCGCTCACGGTCACGATCGGGCGATGCTGAAGGTGGAACGTCATCAGATCGCTTGAGATCGATGTCGCTCACGCCGTCCCCGTAAGTGAGCATGAAGTGCGGATCATCGCCGATGAATTTCTCGACCCGCTTCAGTCGCGAACCTGTCAGAGTGTCGAGCCCGGTTTCCGCCAATGTCACGCGCCAATCGATGGTCGGGTTGCTGTGATTGGTCGTGACCGCTCCACCATGTGCGAAGTCGATCGTAAAATCCGATACCATCGAATGGTAATTCATGAAAGAAATTCTTGATCGCATCGCCTTTGTAGCCGAGGCACAGGATGAAATCCTTGAACCCGAACGAAGCGTAGCCGCGCATGATGTGCCACAGGATCGGGTATCCGCCGATCGGGATCATCGGCTTAGGAAGATCGTCGGCGACACCACGAATGCGGGTCCCCTGCCCTCCACACAGGATGACGGTTTTCATTGGAGCCGTCCGTTCGCTGTTTGCTTGGCAAGCGCGGTCCAGAATTCAGCCTTCGGCGGCGAGAGGCTGCGTGCAACAAAATCGCGACCAGTCTCGATCGCCGCACGGCGCGCCTCAGCGTCGTTTAACAACGTGACGATTTGCCGTCTCAACTGCTCCGGCGAACGGCACTTCGCCGTTCGCGCTTCCGCCATGGGGTCGGTGTCCAGCATGATGTCGGAGCCGACGAAGATAGTCGGCACACCGGCCATCGCACCCTCCAATCCTGTGCTCGACGCGCTATAAATCAGAAGATGCGCGCGCGCCAGCCATTGCGCGGCGGCGCCGTCGACGAACTCGACACGATAGCAATCGACAAGTCTAGCGAGCCGTGTACGTATCGCGGCGCGAATGTTTTCTTCGATCATTGGATGAAAGTTGACGACGAGGCGAACGTCGGGGATCGGTGCGGTCGCTGCGATTGCCTTGCAGGCAAGCTCGAGTGACTCGCGTGGGTCCATCGAGCAGGTCAACAGCACCAGCCGTTGCATGCCGGGTTCAGGCGTTGACGAGGATTGTTTCGCCAGCAAGTCGGCGTGGCGCAAGGCGCCGCCAACGACAATGCGCTCGGCGGGAGCACCGAGCGCGACCAGTCGCTCCCTGAATACATCGCCGATGGTCACCAACAAGTCCGGCGTGGTGCCATCCCGCCATTGCCGCCGGCTTGGATGCGCGCACAGGTGACGTTCCGCCAATGGCGCGTGCTGCACACCGATCAGCATTGTCCCCGGGAGGGCGCGCCGAAACCCTGCGAGCATGGCCTTTTCCCAAGGCTGATTTTCAAACGTATAGAACAATGCACGCGGAGCGAGCCCTCTGCGCGTGAGGGCATACGCCAAGCGTTCGTAGAGAGCGGCCGCGACGAGCCGCGGCGAGGCAAGCTCGCGGTGCATTGCCTGCCGCAGCAGACGGGAAACATCGACCTCCCCAATCGATAGCTGACGCTTGATCGCGAGTGGAAACGTGACCAGCCGTCCATAAGCGCGAACAAGATCCGCCAATCGCAAGAACTGTCCAACGAGTGCGGCGGGTTCAATGCGTGAGGATCGTTCAACCGCTAAGGCAATCGCTTCAATTGGGTAAAGCCAGGCGACCGGACTATAGAGCCACCCTATTTTGAAATCGCTTAGGCGCAGGCTATCTGCGAGCTTTCCGAGATGACGATCGCTCCCGGGTGCAAATTCGCCTTCAGCCCAGCTCATCAGCCAGGGATGCCGAAGGGTCAGCTCGTCGGCCACACATGGGGCCCTGCTGATCGCACGCCACTGCCGAAACCAGGCGCGCAGGAAGCCGGCGTGCGCGCGCAGACCTCTCGACCAACCGTTCCAACTGGCGCTTGCCCCGTGCCATCGCGCCGATAGTCCATTGTCCTGGCATAATGCGACGAGCGTTCTGCCGAAACGCCCTTCGTCGACAAGTATGAGATGCCTCCCACCCTCTCGGGCAGCTTTGACGAGCGCGATGGCTCGGCACAAATCAAGATAGAACGGACTGGCAAACGGGCTTCGTTCGCCGAGGTCGCTTGCGAGCCACGAGACGACGCTGCGGCCGGAGGTTACACGCGCGTCCAGTTCGATCATGTCGGGGCCTATGCGGCCAGCGACCGCGTCTATTGCCTCCCCGACGGGCTCGAACTCGGCCGCCTTCCCCAATGCAGCGCGCAACTCCTCGTATTGCGCGTAGTCGCCGCCGAAATACCAGATCCGCCGGTCATCGACATCGGCCGGGTCAAGCCTTCGACCCACATCCCAAACAACAACGTCACCGCCGCTCACAGTACAACGCAAATGTTGTGTGATGGTAGAACCCGGCGATGGGCAGCGCGGTGCTGCGAGCGCGGGCAGATCGTTATTGTTGAACTCTCGCTCAGCCGGGGACTCGTTACAGGGCGAGTGCACGAGCCCAAGCGATCATGTCCGCGAGGCCTTCGTCGAGGTCGGTGCGGGGCTCCCAGCCAAGTTCCGCGCGGGCATGACTAATGTCCGCCACCGAACCGAAAACATCGCTCGCGGAGCCTGCGAGCTCCACAATAGGGTGATCAGGCCGCAAGTCCATCGCCCATACAAGCTTTGCTAAAAGCTCGCGGACAGTTGTCTTCTTTCCATTGCCGATGTTGAACACCTCGAATGGCGCGCGCGTGCCAGCGAGCCCCCGCGCCAAACTGTCGACAGCGTCATCCACATGGACAAAATCGCGGTATCGGTCGAGACTACCGGTGACGGGCACGCTCGTCCCTTTGAGCAAATACGCGAGATAAATGCTCACCATGCCTTGGTCGAGGTTGCCGATGTTCTGACCGCGTCCGTACACGTTGTAAAAGCGCATACATACTGTGTTGAGACCTTCGTTCGCCGCCAGGCGCAGATAGTTTTCGCTGGCGAGCTTCGATGCCGCGTAATAGCTGATCGGTACGCAACGCGTGCTTTCCGGTACCGGCTCACGGTTTCCCTGCCCGTACACCGTCATCGAACTTGCGAACAAAAAGCGCGGCACCGAACGTTCGAGACACCAGCGCGACAGCTGCAACGTAGGCCCGACATTGGTCTGCATGTCGGCATAGGGTTCTTTCTGGCTGAGGGATCCGGATGATTGTGCAGCGAGATGAACCACAGCGTCGTAATGCTGGTCAGGGATCATACCCAGCGCACCTGGATCGGTGAGATCAGCGAAAACAAAACGCACAGCGGGCGGGACATTCTCTTTTGTGGCGGTAGACAAGTTGTCGATGACAACAACTTCGTATCCGGTCGCAATCAAGCGACGAGCAAGCGTCGAACCGATGAAACCGGCGCCTCCGGTGATAAGGACGCGCATCAGGGAGACGCGAACGAAACCCGCACAGCCCCCCCGCTGCGGTTGGATTCGTAGAGAGCCTCCAAGATGACCACCGACTTGCGGCCTTCCCGACCATCGGGAACGTCGCCCTCTCCTCGTCGCAGCAGAGCGCCGATACGGCGATACATTTCAGCATGCCCAAATCCGTAAACTGTCGGAGGTTCATAGTCGGTGGCTCGCGCCAACGAATCGTCTTGCGGATCCGGCTGCGCGAATTCCCATTCAAGGATCTTGTTCATTGACGCCCCGCCAACCTTGACCGTGCCGGTCTCGCCCAAAAGCGTGATGCTGCCTTCACGGTCGTCCGGATAGTTAAGACAGGTCAAGTTGAGACTACCGATAACTCCGTCACTAAAGGTCACGATCCCGCACCCGTGTGTCTCCACCTCCACTGGATGGACCGCCGTCGCCATACGCGCATAACAGCTCACGGGTGCCGCGCCGACCAACCACTGCATCGTATCGACATAATGGATGGCTTGGTTGGTGAACGCCCCGCCCGCCATATCGGAGCGGCTACGCCAGCCGTCGTCCTCAACATAATAGTTATGGCCGCGATACCAGCGCATAGTCACGTTCACACTCAGCAAGCGCCCAAACCGACCTTTCTCGACGGCGCGTTTGAGCAGCTGATTAGTCGCGTTAAATCGGTTCTGCAGGACGGAAAACAGGCGCACGCCGTTTCTGTCGCACAATGCGATCAAGGCGTCGGCGTCCGCAACCCGCATCGCGAGCGGTTTCTCGCAAAGGACATGGACACCGCGATTCGCGACCTTGGCCGCCAATTGGGGATGCGTCCCGTTAGGCGCATTGATCGCGACAAGATCGAGGGGCTCCCGCTCCAACAAATCGTCAATGTCGTAATAGGCTTTGACGTTATTTTTGCGCGACCACTCGTCGGCTCGGGCCCGGTCGATGTCGCATACCGCACGGAACTCGAAATCGCTATTGGCCTTGATTGCCGCATAATGCACGGTTCGGCTCACACGCCCGCAGCCGACCACCGCCACTCGTAAGGGGGCTTTTTCCGATTTCGCGAGCGTCATGATGCGAAGTTCCGCCGCTATTTTTGAATAATACCGATCAACGTGTCGCAAACGCGCGCACGAATCAGCGCCTGCCGGTATAGGTCTTCGATTTCTTCGCCGAGGCTCGGCGTGAAGCGGCCCATTCCGCCAGGCCGACCGTCGCGCGCCCAGACAAGGTGATTCGAAAGATCGTAACGTTGATCAAGCCGCACCTCTCCCTGCCCACCAGCCCTTGCAATGGTTGCCGCGAGCGATTTCTCGGTGAAATACCACCGATGCGAAACCACCCAGATAAAGCGCGTGTAGGCGGGAATCTCGTAAAGCACCGTCAGTGCATCATTGGCGTTTGGAACCTCGAACACGATGCGCCCGCCTGGTTTGAGCAAATCGAGCTGAGCCTTCAGAAAGGCAACCGGATCTGCCAAGTGTTCCATGACATAGTAATGAAGAACCAGATCAAAGCTGCCGGCGACAGTTCCACTGTCCAAAAGCTCGTCGACCGCGCGAAAGCAGCGAATTCCACGGCTTAAGACGTACTCTGAGAAAATGCCCGACGGTTCGATTGCGACACACTCGTGGCCTTCGGCAGCCAGCGGATACAACATAAATCCAGATCCGCAACCGACTTCAAGAATACGGCTCGTCGGCTCGATCATAGCCGCTAAGTGCCTCATGCGGCGCCGACGCTGAGCTTCGTTGACGGTTATGTGCCGCTCGGGCCCGTCCCACCCGGCATCGGGGCCGGAGCGGTTGGCCATGAACAACTCGAATTCCGCGGCATATAACCGTTGCTCCTCGTCAGGAGTGAGCCCGGGAAACAGGTATCGAACGTCACAGACGGCACAAACAAACACCGCGCGCCCGCTGTCGTCGCCATAGACGCGCGGCACTACTACCGACTGCTGATCAGGTGACGCGCCGCAAAGTGGACATAATGTAGGTAATGCCATTCAATAATATCGACGCCCTCTATTAATCCACGCCCGCTCTGTCCAGCCAAGTTGCAATCATCTGCTTCACGTTGGGGCAGAGGCCATACCGTATTCGAGATCGGCGCTCCACGGCTGCTCGCGGCGGCCCGCATCGTTCGCTGACATTGCATATCGCGCAAAATATTCCTGCTTTAATTCATTGAAGATCCGGTTGCCTTCTGGAGTATCCGCCTCGGCCATCTGGATCTGCGGCCATCGTGACTTTGGAAAACGAGTGTAAAGCACAAAACACTTGCGCAAACCCATAATCTCCGAAATCGGATACTGCGTCTGTTCAAACACCGGCCTGTCGGTCGCGCATTTCGTAATAGTGTCCGGATCGATAAGCCCCATGTCTTCGCACACCCTGCGCAACGGGGTGCCGTGGAAGGGGGTGAATGAATACAGATTGGCGTTGTCCGCCTCAATCTGACGGTTCAATTCGACGGTGTCCATCGCCAATTCGCGTGTTTCTGTCGGGAATCCCGTGATGTTGTTGACCGAAAACTGGACGCCGTATTGATGAGGAATCTTTGAGTGCCTCGATTATATCGGGGTTCTTCCACCGACGGTCCAACAAGCGCGCCCGGAACTCCTCGTTGCCGTGCTCTATACCGAAGGAAACACGGTGCAGACCGATATCGGCCAAGCGACGGATGTTGTCGTGGCTGATCGTCTCCGGCCTCGTTTGCATCCAGAACGGCAGCCGGATGTCCGAGTACATTTCGCAGAATTCTTCGAACTCGCGTTTGTTTAGCGCCAGGAACGTGTCCGCCCAGAAATATGCGTATTCGAGCTGCAAGTTCTCCTTGAAATACTTCAGCTCTTTGTACACGAGGTCCATGCCCCGCTTGCGGACAAATTTCGCATTCGCCTCGCGTTTGTAGAGCGTTACTTGATCCGGAGAATTGCAGAACGTGCAAGTGTAGGGACAGCCTCGTACCGTCTCGATCGGCAACATGCGGTAGATCTTGCCGGCCATCGGGCGGTAGAGCCGAGCATCTTCAAACAGGCTTACGTCGATCATCGGGACGGCATTGATATCGACAGGCTTGCTGATCGGGTTGCGCTTGATGCTGCCGTCCTTGCGCTTGACCCAGAGATTGGTGACGTCCTCAAACGAGGTGCCACGCTCGATGCGATCGCAGAGATCGATGAGGGCGTTCTCGCCCTCTCCAACGCACACCATGTCAACGAGCGAAGCACGCAGAGCAAGTGCAGGCGCGAATGTCGGAAAAACGCCGCCGGCGATGACCGGAATGTCGTTGGAAACTTTGTAGGCCTTGGCTTGATCGAGGATGCGCAAGCCGAGCTCCCACATGTCCTCGGTCGAGGAAATCGCGATCAGGTGCGGCTGAAAGCGATTGAGCTGTGCCGTCAGATCCTCGCGCCAGTCCGTCGTGCGCAGGCGAATACCGCGTCCGTCCAGGTCGTAGGGGACGACGTTGAGGAACTCCATCTTAGTTCCATCGCTGTCAATCCCGTAGTCGGTCTGATAATAAGTCGAGTCAAAAATTTCGACTTGGTGCCCCGCCCCCTTCAGCAGCGCTGAGAAGAGCGCGAGCGCCGGCGGCAACATGTTCATCCCATAAGTGTTGGGATAGATGAACAGAACTCTGATGCCCATGTATAGGTCGTCCCCTTAATCAGGAAGGCAACAGTGCGTGGCGCCAACCGCCCCGCTCCCTATAGCCGAATTCGCCGCGGAAGTCGAAATCCGCGAAAACGTAGCGTCGAGTTGCCAATCGCCACATTTCCACCGCGATTGATCTAGCTAACCGTCACAGGGTGCATCAGCTCCGAGGCCACGTGGGTGAGAGCGTCAAGGAATGGGTCCATAATGTCGGGGCCGTTTAACGACACCCGGATGCAATCCTTGATGCCCGCGTGGGCGAACCCGTGCTTGACAAGATAACCGCGCCGCTCCAGCGCACCAGCGATTTGTTCCGACGAGATCCCTGGTGGGCATCGCAGAAGATTGAAGTTGGTAACGCACGGGAGCGGTTCGAAGCCCAATTCTGCACTCCGGCCGATCAATCGACGGCGGCCCTCTTCTGCCGCTATTCGGAAATCTTCCGCAATCGTCGGATGATCAAGCAGATAACAGCCAAGCGCGAGCGACAAACCCGAAACCTCGTTACCGCCGCGCACTGCCATTAAGCCCTTAATGAGGTCGGGATGACCAACCGCATAGCCAAGCCGCAGCCCGGCACACCCGGGATATTTGGACAACGATCGCGTCACAAGAAGATTGTCGAACTCTCGAACCGCGTCGACTACGGTGACCGGATTGAATGGATAATACGCTTCGTCGATGAGGCAAATGGCGCCCACAGCAGCTGCCCGCGAAACTACGCGCCGAATATCCGTGCTGGCCATTGCAGTCCCGACCGGCTGGTCGGGGTGAGCGATGATGACGAGCTGTACTCCCGGCTCGATCGCTGCAAGCAGACTTGCAACGTCGCACTGACGGTCGATCGGATACAAGACGCGCTTTGAACGACCGCGAAATATCCGGGTATACAGATCGTACATCGCGTACGATGGATCGAGTGACACCACAATGCCTTCCGGCCGCAGGTAGGCCATGAACACGCGACGCAGCGCTGCATCGGACCCGGCCGTCTCAGCTATGTGGTCCTCGGGCAACGATAGCCCCCGCGCCAGCCGTTCGACGAAAGGACCGGCATCCGGATAGACCATAACATCTTGAATTGTCAGATGCGCAAGCATCTCCCGGAAGATCGGTTCGGGGATCGGCGAAACACGTTCGTTCCGATCGAGACAGATTAATCCCTTCCGGCCTTCGTGACGTTCGCTAGTACGGAAGATCGAGCGCAGGTGCTCATGTGGGGACGGTATCGTCACGACTTTGTCACCGACGGATGTCCAGAAGGCTGATCCTGTAGCGTGAAAGTCGCAATTCGAACATAAGGGACTAAACGTCCCGCAACCGACAGCCCCCGACGTGCAGCGGCGCTACTCCGCAACAGGCGCTGCAAAATGAGGCTACGCTGGAAATCCGTGGTGTAGTCACCTTCCCAGTATTCCGACATTACAAAGCCACGGCTTTGAGCGATCCTCTGCACATCCTCGCACGTACGGCGATAGCCGTGCATGTCTCGCGCGACACCGAAAGGCCTTCGATGCTTCAAAGTAAGTGCCGTCGCTGCGAGCCTGGCTTCGAAGGGAAGATAGATATCATGGAAAGCGCGGCTCGCAACGTTGTCAGCTGAACCGGCAAAGTCGAGAAGCAGCTTCCCCCCTGGGTTGAGCACTTTGGCAACGAAATCGAAGAAATTTGACAACTGCGGATTGTCGAAATTGTATATTAGCCCGATCGAAATGACAGCGTCAAACTTGTCAGGTGGAAGCTCATTCATCACATCCAAGACGCGAAACTCAAGCTCGGGAAAGAGTTCTTCCGTCGACCCGAGACACGGTGGCTCATCAAGATCGCTGCAGACGATGCTGCATCCGATCATTTCTTGAAGTCGCAGCTCAGTTGCGCAACGCCCGCTAGCGACGGACAAAATACGATCCTGCTTATTGATGCGAGGAGCAAGATAGCGTTCACATTCAACAAGTCTTTCGTGCGCATCGAGGTGAGTCGCGAAAAAAGACTGTCGAAACTCATATTCAGGCCCAGGTAGATATCCTCCCATCAGAGCGAAGTGATCAAGCGGTGGCTGTTTGACATCCCTTTCAAATACGCGGTGCTTCACCCAACGGCGCATCATTACATCTCGTAATTCGACCGCAGCCAATGTTCGGCTTGCGGCAATTGGTAGGCGTAGTCGACGTCAGTCCACCCTCGTTTTTAATCGGATATATCTTACGCCCCATCCATTTTTGGGGTAGCAATCCTTCTTCAAGATGATCCAGATTCGCGGGACGCACGACGGACGCGCCCATGTCCGCAAACCAGGCATCGCCTTGGCTGTCGCGATCGCAGTTTAGCGTCTTGGGGTCACCGAACGTTTCGAACGGGACGAATGGATGAAGCAAACCGTCCGCTCCGATTCTGCGCGCCCGCAACGGGCTCCACATGTTGTAGCACGAGACGGTAACCGCCGAGTTGTAATCCGGTCGCGCACGTAATACAGCAATTGCTTCGTCAAGCTGCTCCGATGATATCGTCGGGGCGTTAGCCATGAGCAAAACGTACAGTTCGGCCCGCTCATTTTCGCCTTTTAATTCTGCCGAAATTACCTCGTGTGCGTGCACATAAGCATGCTCGCCGAGCGCTTCTTTCGTGCACAAATGAGGTGGCCGGTCGATAATACGCGCGCCGTAATCGAGTGCGATCTGCTTGAGGCGCGAGCTATCCGTCGACACATAGGTCCGGTCGATTACTGATGTCGCTCGAGCTGCCTCAAGCGGCCAAGCTGCAAGCGGCTTGCCAATTACGTTAACCACGTTCTTGCCGGGAAAGCCTGTTGAGCCCTCCCGACCAATTAGAATTGCAATAATCATGTCTCACCTATCTGGACACCCCAGCCGATGGAGATCAACTCCACGTTTCCACTCATCGCAATTGTTCAGTAGCGGCTGCGATGGTTGGATCGTGTTCATTCCACCAACGACAATTTGCGAACGACCGCGGCTGGGACACCAGCCGCCAAAGTGCCGGCAGGTATTTCCCCTCGCACGACAGCACCTGCGCCTATCACGCAGTTGTCTCCAATGCGCGCGCCGGACAGTACTGACACGTGGGCGCCGATCCAGACATTATTGCCAACCGTAATCTCTCCCGCCTCATGCCCCTGCTCTTGAAATGGAATTCGATCGAAACGGTGGTTGGCCGCCCGGAAGACGACATACGGGCCGACATTAACGTCGGTTCCGAGAGCAATACGCCCACCATCGGCGCCGATCCAGAACTCCATGGTTAAATCCGCAACGTGCGCCGATGATGACAACACCGGTCCTTGCCTCCAATGTACAGCAACTATGAAAAAGAACGTGGTCTCCTATTTGAATATTTGACCATCCATTGAAGACGACGCCGTCTCCAATATAAAGCCCAGTCGGGCCGCCGGGTAGTCTGCGGCTGTACAACCAAGAGCGCAATCTTAGTCCGACGACGCCGGGGGTCGATCGCACTGCTGCATCGAACCATGCATTGATTTCTCGCTTTGCTGTTTCGGCCAATCGTATCATTCAAATTAGGTCATAATTTCAGGCCAAAGAAGGGAACATGATGTCGCCTATGGCGCTAGTCGCGTTCGCGACAACTCTTTCACTGCGCGCTTCTATGAACACCGAGCTGCTCGCCTTCTTTGTCTCGGTCGATCGCTTGCAAACAATCGAGCAAGCCGAGGCCGAGGTCGATGTAGGTATTTTTGATCAGCCGCCGGCCGAGCTTAGGTGTGTAGTTGTATGGCGTTTGAACATAGTGGCCCTCGAAGCCCGTCCCGCGGAAGCTTAGCTCAATATCACCTCCCATGATTTCTCGGATCATGTGCAACATCTCCCGAGTCGTCATGCGCTCGCGCCCAGTGAGATGGATGAACTGGTTGGCAAATTCGGGGGCCAGCACGTCAACGCTCATCGCCGCCGCGTCGAGCACATGAATGTACTCCCGCACCTCATCACCATTACCATAGTGATCGATGCGACGTTCGGCGAGCGCCTGAGACAAGAGCTGGTGTACGCCGTTGCTGTCATCGGCTCGTGGCCCATAGAGTGAGCCGAACCGCAACACGGTAAATTCCAGGCCGAAGCGTTCGTGGTAGTCGTGTATGAGATTTTCGCATGCCTGTTTGGTCGTGCGGTAAAATGAGCCGTGGTTGGAATAGACGTAGATCGAGCTCGCGAACACGAAACGCCGCACGCCGATCGCGCGCGCCGCTTCGAGCATATTGACTGTACCCATGACGTTGATTTCGACTGCTTCACGCGGATGGTCGAGCGTATCGGCGATATCGGCCATCGCGGCTAAATGATAGATTGCCTTGGTGCCGCATAGCGCGCTTGCGATCTTATCGGGATCGAGAACGTTGCCCACAACCATCGTCTGATCGGGCTGCAACCAGGGGGACGGCGCGACGTCGAAGATCACTGTCTCGTGCCCAGCTGCACTCAGTGCATCTGCGATGTGGCTGCCGAGAAATCCGCTGCCGCCTGTGACGACGACTTTCACGCGCTTACCATCCCGGCGGCCCGACTTGTGCATCGCGCGGGCACGATCTGCCAGGTGACCCCCCGGCGTACATCGCTTTAAAGTCGCCGATCACACGCCGCGCTTGCTCGTCAAACATAGGATATTTCGCCACGCGCTAAACCGGTTGATCAACCATGACGTCCAACTCATGCGCATCTAACATTGATCGATAGGCGCTTTGACGCGCAGCGAGCTCCTGATGGGACCCGCACTCGACCACACTGCCGTTGCGCATCACCGCGATGCGGTCGGCGCGACGCACGGTCGACAGCCGATGGGCGATCACCAGGATCGTGCCCCTACCGCGATAGGACTCGATCAGCCGCTGGATTGAATGCTCAGTGATGGTGTCGAGCTGGCTGGTTGCTTCATCGAGAATGAGGAGATCGGGATCACGCAGAATAGCGCGCGCGATAGACAGGCGTTGCTGTTGGCCGCCAGACAGCCGGGCGCCGCGGTCGCCAAGACGTGTGTCCCATCCCTCCGGCAGCTCCGCGATGAAATCGGAGGCAGCGGCCTGAGAAGCTGCGTGATCTAACGCTCGACGACTGATGCCCTCCAGTCCGAACGAAATGTTCTCCGCAACCGACATATTGAACAGGGTGATGTCCTGGGTGACCACGGCGATGCGCTTGCGCCACGCAGCGATCTGATAGTGGCGCAGGTCGTCTCCGTCGATTTCGATGCGACCGCGCTGCGGATCGTAAAGGCGGCCGAGCAGATTGACGATCGACGTCTTGCCGGCACCCGACGGGCCAACGAGGGCGATCATTTCGCCGCGCGCGATGGTCAGATCGAGCCCGTTCAACACCGCTCGGTCGGACCCCGGATAGCGAAACGTCACACCTTTGAAAACAATACCCTCGTGCAAATGCTCGAACGGGCGCTTCCCGTCAAGCGGGCGCGCAATCGCCGTCGAGCAGGCGAATTCCTCTTGCCGCTGCAGGGCATCGAGGTTGGTGTTGATGATGACGAAATTGGTCAATATTCGGCTCACCGGTGTCATCAGGCGGTAGAGGCAAAGAACCAGGACCAACAATTGGGCCGCATCGACGCCGATGGCCGCAACCGACCCATAGATGAGTGTGACGCACACCAACAGCCCGCCAAGGCTGGTGATCAGCGGCGAGTACGCCTCGGCGATCAGTTGACGGCGCGCATCGTAGCGAAAATAGTTTGCGATTACCGACCGATAGGATCGCCGCAACATCGGCTCAGCGCCGAGCAGCCGGATTAGCTTGAGGCCGAGCCCGGTTTCGTAGATGAGCGTGTTCCAACGCTCCTGCCATGATGAGAGCGCTTCGCCGGTGCGGCCGAGCGGCAGCGTGAGCAGATATTTAACACCAAGACCAAGGGTGCCAACAAGAGCGGTTGCAACGAGCGATACCCGCCAAGATACCGCGAGCATCAGGGCCGCGTAGATCAGCGCCAGCAACAAATTCGCGATCACGTCGGTAATGGACTTGATCGCGGAGGCGAGCCGCTGCGGATAATCGAGCACGAGCGTGCGCAGGATCCCGCCGTCGTTGTGCGCGAAGAACTCCAGCCCGGTATCGAGCATCGTGTCGTAGGTCGCGCAGCTCAGACGTGTCTGCACGCCGATCGGGAGCGCAATCGCCACCCAGGATGCAGCCACCTGAAGCGCACCGCGCAGCACGATGACCCCCGCCAGCAAGCCGGCAAGCACCGCCGTGAGCATGCCGGGCGCCGCGGGCAGCAACGCGCCGAGCGCGCCGTCAAGCCAAGGCATACGGGCGCTTTCGCCCGGGGCCGCTGCCTGCAGCAAGGGAATCAGCAGGCCGACGCCGAACCCTTCGGATACCGCAGCCCCTGTCGTGAGCACCAGAAAGCCTGCGAACAGCCAGGGTTGTGCGGCCACTGTGCGGGCGCACAGCCGGATGAACTGCTGGTAGTGTTTGTATGGCGCGGTCGCGGTCATGCGGACTAGTTTCGGTGCAGTACGATCAAGCTGCCGACGTGGCCCGGCGTGATCGGCCTCACGCCCACTGACAAAGAAAGACATGTACATAAGATGTCGAACGGATGCACAAAGCGCGATCGTCGAGCTTGGCGCATAGGTCAGCTCGAGTCATTCGTGACGTGGACCCACCGGAATATCTGAGCGTATTCTCTGATGAGCCCACTGGCGGCGTCGAGCCTGTGAGGTTTTCGTAGCCTTGCCAACGAGACCTTGTCCGTACAAAGCCCTACGACCCGGTCGAGCAGGACTCGCGCATCGGCATTGACGGTCGTCGCGGCGTTTACTTCCCGCGCGTTCCGCTCGCCCAATTCAAAGTCGGGCATGGTCGTGACTGAAAGACCCAGCAACATACCTGAACCCACCGAACGGTGTAACGGGATAAACGCCGGAAAAAATCTCCCTTTGCGGCGGTTCCAACGCTTTAAGGGCGTTTTCGTCTTCGCTTAGCGATGCCGCAACCTTCGTACACTGCATTAAAATGTTATTGCCTGGAGTAAATTCGCACTTCAGATAGGCGCGCGGTTTTCCTCTTACAGCTCGGAATCGATGGTACGCGTTCGAATCAAATACATAAACGGTTCCCTTTTTTCCAGCACAATTAATGACTGGATAGCCCCTGTTTTTAACATACTCGTCGGAAAGCCAGTAGTCGTCAGAAGTGAGTTCAGATGATGATGACGGTGCGTCCGCCAAGCACTTGCATGCAGGACCCGTCAGATTCTACATCGTTGAGAAGCACGTGGAACTGAACCAGATTGACCGTGTCATAGTGCCAGCCCACATTGAGTATTACGTTCTCCAAATTTTCGATCTGCCGCGTAGGTATGCTGTTGAAATTCGGATTTGCTACAGACACGCTGGGATAGTCACGAGCATAAGGAAATCTTTGAAGATACTTTCCGAGCAACGCGACCAGAGGCATATGAAGCCAAAATGATGTTGTTAGGGCATTCAGTTTGACAAGTTTGTCGTTGTTTCGATATACATCAGCTTCTTCCGAAAAAGCTTTTGCTAGACCGAGGTATTCAATCACTGCATCGCATTGTTTCCTGGAAAAATATTCGGGAATAATTGAGACCCGGTCGTCTTCAACTCTTCAAAGTGCTTGGTCAGGTTTGCTTCTTCGATATGTTTGTCAAATGCGTCCGGATAAGGCTTGCCCGCCTTCAGGAACTCAGGAAAAAAAGTTATCTGGCCGACACTTGCCTTTTCAAAAAAACGGGTCGGCCTAAGAACATTCTTGACGAGAAGTGGCAAGAAATCCGAGGTCCCCTTGAACCTGCCGTAGTAAATTTCCGCATCCCCCTGCAGGCCATCAACAACATTCCTCTTGATAGCGCTTTTAACAGAAGACAGCATCTTGGTTACCTCGGCGTTAGTCCGATGACACAGATCAAGAAAACAGCTTATTCCGCGATGTCCAGATATTACAATCGCTATAATCGTGCATTTAAATGCGTTGAAAGACGAGTAAACTGCCTTCTAGTTCTATGGAACTGAATTGTGCCGCCGGACGCTCCGCTCTAACCAGATAGAACCCGCAACGTCGGAATTCATAAATCCAGAAACGTGGGTACGCATGTCCATGCTCATTGATGTAAAGCACCACATGTTTGCGCGCAACTCGGCAAAGATGACGCACGATATCAAAGGACGGGTGAACGAGCTCTAATGTCCCACCGTGCGAATAGATCAGATCGTACGATCGATCCTTCTGCCTCCGTAGGAACCGCTGGAAGAGGTCGTGCGAGATGTTGGCGCACTTGGCAGTCTCTGGAAATTTACATTTAAAGAGCTCCAACGCCGCACCCATAGCGTCCACGCCGTCGAGGTTGCGATAGCCCGACTGGTAAAGGGCATTGAGATCGCGCCCAGAATTGCAACCAACATCGAGAATTGTGGATCTACGATCCGGCGCGTAGCGCATTACTTCCTTAAGCAATAGCTCCGAGGGAATGTCCAAGTCTATATAGTTCAGCGGTGTCTGGGCCCCTTCGGCACCATAAGCCCCGGCCTTGGCATCTACAATTCGCGGCCAAAACCAAAAACACTTTTCCATTAGACGCTGAAGCTTTGACGTAATTGACGAGCTTGGGCGCTGACTAAGCAGGTCGTCGAACGTCTTGTCATTTATAATCAGATCGAACAAAAACATAATGTTCAAAAAGGTGTTTATAAAGCTTTGCCAGGCGGTCAGCGACACCGGTGACGTAGCTAAGATCGA
>CAWHYZ010000019.1:0-99933 GCA_963833605.1 uncultured Alphaproteobacteria bacterium | reverse complement strand
CTCGACGTGCAGGTTCGGGAAGCTATAGGTCAGATTGATCGCACCTTCAGTGGTGTCGGGGTCCAGCCCATTGCTGAACGCTGGCGGGAGATATCTCGCGATGATCGAGGAGCCCGCGAAGCGATGGGTCCACGCGATCGGCATTCCTTTCTCGTCGAGACCAGCGGACAGCCGGTCGAAGAAAGTGGGCCGGTACATATCGTGCTGGATGTCTTCCTCGCGGGTCCACACGACCTTCACGGGGCCGTCGACCTGCCTGGCGATCTCGACGGCGCGAACGACACCATCGGCCTCCAGCCGCCTGCCAAAACCGCCGCCGATCAGATGGTTGTGGACCACGACCTTGTCCATACGGCAGGCCGGCGGTCTTCGCCGCTGCCGCCTGGACGCGCGCCATGGCCTGGCTGCCGACCCAGACTTCGCAGCCGTCCTGACGGACATGAACCGTGCAGTTCATCGGCTCCATGGTCGCGTGTGCGAGGAACGGAACCCGGTACGTCGCCTCGACCTTGGTGACGGCGCTCGCCATGGCCTTGTCGACATCGCCGATATTCTGCGCGACCGGCCCCGATTTGAGCGTCGCCTGTTCGAGCTCGCCCACAATCGCGTCCGTATTGAGCTTGGCGTGGGGTCCGTCGTCCCATTCGATCGCCAGCGCGGCCAACCCTTTCTTCGCAGCCCCCATATGATCGGCCACGACGGCGACGGCGTCGTCGAGCCGTACGATCTGACGCACGCCCTTGACGGCCTTCGCTGCCGTATCATCGACGCGCTTCACGCGGCCGCCGAACACGGGCGATTGCGCAAGCGTCGCGATCTTCACGCCCGGCGGATGAACGTCGATGCCGTAGATGGCCGTTCCGTTGACCTTCGCCGCCGCATCCAGGCGCTTGGCCGGAGTGCCGATGAGCTTGAAGTCCTCCGGGCGCTTGAGCGTCACGTTGTCGGGGACAGGCAAGCGGGCGGCGTCGGCAGCAAGTTCGCCATAGTTGAACCGTCGCCCCGTCGGCGCGTGCAGCACTTCACCACTCCGCGCGCGGCAGGACGCGGGATCGACGTGCCAGCGCTTTGCCGCCGCCGACACCAGCATCGTTCGTGCAATCGCACCGGCTTGACGCAGCGGCTGCCACGACGCGCGGACGGCGTTCGAGTTGCCCGTTGCTTGTATTCCGCCGAGCAAGGGATTGCCGTACAGCTTTTCGTTGGGCGGAGCATGCTCGAGCTGTACCTGTTTCAGGTCCACCTCCAACTCTTCGGCGATCAGCATGGGGATCGAAGTGTAGGTACCCTGGCCCATCTCGACGTACGGCATGGTCAGGATGATCTGCCCGTCGCCTCTGATGCGGATGAAGGCATTGGGAGTGAAGCCATCGGCGTCGCCCGCTTGCGCGTCATCCTTGGGGAACGGCAGGCTCAGGCTCAACATCAAGCCGCCGCCTGCAGCCGCGCCTGCTTGCAGAAAACTGCGCCGGGAGAGACGATGCGCGACCGGCAGTCGAGCAGGGGCGGGAGTTTGGGACGCGAGGCGATCGCGAATCATGGCCAGCCGTCCCTTCCGTTAGACTGCGCGGCCTGCTTGATCGCTTCGCGAATGCGGACATAGGTCCCACAGCGGCAGATGTTGCCGGACATCGCGTCGTCGATATCGAAATCGGTCGGATGCGGGTTGCTGGCAAGCAGTGCCGACGCGGCCATGATCTGGCCCGACTGGCAGTAACCGCATTGCACGACCTCGCGGTCGAGCCAGGCGTTCTGGATCCTGGCGCCCGCCGGAGTCGCGCCGATTGCCTCGATCGTCGTGATCTCGCTGTCGCCGACGCTGTCGATGTAGGTGATGCACGACCGTGTGGGGGCGCCGTCCACATGCACCGTGCAGGCGCCACACAGCGCCATTCCGCAGCCGAACTTCGTGCCGGTCATGCCGAGCACGTCGCGCAACACCCAAAGGAGCGGCGTGTCGCCGTCGACATCGACGTTATGTCTGTTTCCGTTGACCTTAATGGTGAACGACATGGCGTCCTCTCTTTCCACCAGTGGCGATCGGACGCGATGGGTGCGATCAGCTGAGCTTCATCAATTCTATCGCTGCGCTCGCAAACGCCCTACTGTGTCACTCGAGTATGCTGAGGCGCCGCGGGAACATTCGACGGATTTCGACGTTTAAACGCCGCTCGACTTTCGACGTTCCAACGCGTTCGCAATTTAATTTACTGAGCCGGGAACCGTCAGGCGATGGTGACGTTCCCGGTACCATGTTCTGATATCCGCTGCGTGCCGCAAAATGCGGAAATAAGCGGCAAATGCCGAAATAAGAACCTCGTATTACCTCAACTTGATCGAACTGGATTGTTCAACCAGTTCGAGCAGGCGGATTAACGGCCTTGCTATTCGACAACCACGCGAGCGGACACTTGTCGTTCCCGCGCTTTCTGCGCGCCGTCCAAGAGGGACGCCTCGGTGTCTCCTCATGGGTTTGCATTATGCACGCGTTGACGCCCAGATATTTTCCTCAATATCTTGCTCACTTGCATTCGAACCCATTAAAGGGTCTCCAGTCGTCGACAAGGGAGGGTAAACCATGAAGATCGTCGTCATCGGCGGCACCGGCCTGATCGGCTCGAAGACCGTCGCCATTCTGCGCCAGGGCGGCCACGAGGTCGTCGCCGCCTCGCCCAATAGCGGCGTCAACAGCATCACCGGCGAGGGGCTCAAGGAGGCCATGGCCGGCGCGCAGGTGGTGATCGACCTCGCCAATTCGCCCTCATTTGAAGACAAGGCGGTGCTGAAATTCTTCGAGACCTCCGGCCGCAACCTTCTCGCGGCGGAGGCCGCAGCGGGCGTCCGGCACCATGTCGCGCTATCCATCGTCGGAACCGACCGGACGCCCGACAATGGCTATTTCCGCGCCAAGGTCGCCCAAGAGAAACTGATCAAGACCTCCGGCATCCCCTACACCATCATCCGCTCGACCCAGTTCCTGGAATTCCTCGGCGGCATCGCCGCTTCAAGTGCGGATGGAAACATGGTCAGGCTTTCGCCTGGCCTGTTCCAGCCGATCGCGGCGGACGACGTTGCTGCCATCGTTGCCGATGTGGCGCTCGCGACGCCGCGAAACGGCATCGTCGAGATCGCCGGCCCGGAACGAGCGCCGTTCAACGAAATCGTCGCCCGCTATCTGAAGGCGGTCGGCGACCCGCGTGAGGTCGTGAGCGACCCCGAGGCCCGATACTTCGGCGGCCGGGTCGAGGAGCACTCGCTCGTGCCGTTGGGCGAGGCGCGCCTCGGCCGCATCGGTTTCGACGAATGGCTCCGCCGCTCACGGGCAGCAGCCTGATCCCGGATCCGCCAACCGAAGGATAGGGGCTCCATGAAACGCATCCTCTGTTCGCTGCTTGTCGCCACCCTGCCGTTCGGCAGCGTCCTCGCGGATGCGCCGAAGTCGAAGAACGCCAAGGTGACCCTCGTCTACCAGCACGAGCTGCCGAACGTTCCCGGCAAGAGCATCAAGGGCGTGCTCGTCGAATACGGCCCGGGCGGCTACTCGCCTGGTCACACGCATCCCAAATCCGCCTTCATCTACGCGACCGTGCTTGAGGGGGCGATCCTCAGTCAGGTCAACGACGGACCGGTGACGACCTACAAGGCCGGACAGAGCTTCTCCGAGCTGCCCGGCGACCGCCACGGCGTCAGCGCCAATGCCAGCAAGACGAAGCCGGCCAAGCTCCTCGCGGTGTTCGTGGTGGACACGAACGAGACGGAACTGACGACCCCATTCGGGAACTGAGGTTTAATACCTTTCGTGCGGAGATATTGCCGAGGTAATCCAGCAGAGCTGCTGTTTTGCTGTAATGCCCAGTCTGGAAGACCCAAAATAGAAATCTTGGTTGACAGGAGAGTGCAATGTCAAACCACTTCACTGGACTCAGTCTCGGCCCGCCGCTGGGCGATCAACAACTCGACCTCTGCGACCTGTACGCATTCCAGTCGCCCGTTGACAAAACAGAACCGTGATCATCCTCAATGCAAATCCCAACGCGGACGCACTTCATCCCGACGCAATCTATCGCCTCAACATCGATAACGACGGCGATTACCTGACGGACATCGCATTCAGCTATGTGTTCTCGAAGCCGCAGAACGGCAGGCAGACCGTTAACGTATTCGTCGCGACGGGCTCGGAGTCGCGCTTGGACGGAGCGCCAGGGACGAAGATAATCGCCGACGCCGAGGTCTCCTTCGGCGCCAAGCCGAATATCATCAAGTCGGGCCACTACACTTTTTTCGCCGGCAGCCGCAGCGACGCGTTCTTTTTCGACTTCGACGGAATCAAGAACCTGTTCGATACCAGAGGCAAACGGAACTTCACCGAGCCTCATCTCGGCGGCAAGTCCCCATGGACCGGCGTAAATTCGAATACGGAAGCGAACGTGTTTTCGACTGTGATCGAGCTGCCAACGAGTGAACTCGATCCCAAGCCCGAGATACATATCTGGGGGCGGTGCAGCGTAAGACGCGACGGCAAGTTGCTTCACGTCGATCGCGCGGGCCATCCGAGCGTTAGCAGCTTCTTCAACACCGATGACACCAAGGAGGAATACAACGCGAGCGAGCCCGTCAACGACCGCAAGCGATGGCTCGACCAGTTCGTGCATCTGATGGGGCATACCGGCAATTACACGCGCGAGGAAGCGATTGCCGCGATCGACAAGGAGCGCACACTTCCCGACGTGCTAAGTTTCGATCCGTCGAAGCCCGCAAAGTATCCCAACGGCCGGCTCTTTACTGACGACGTGATCGATTACCGCATCGCTTTCCTGACAAAAAATCAGTGTCCGCCCACCGGCCTCAAGCCCCACACCGACATCCTGAAGGAGTTCCCGTACATGGGCACGCCGCATTCGAAAAGTAGCGGAGCATGAAACCGGTATAGGCGCGGATCACACCGAAAACTGGCGCTGACATTCGCGGAGACTCGGGCAGCGATTAAATAGAGACGCTGTTGCTGCAGTGCAGGAGTCCGGCAATTGGATAGCCCGGCCGTGCTCAGCGGTTTATCTGTTGGAAGAAGAGGCCACAGCTCTATGCCGAGAACCTACCGTGAAATTGCAATGGAGCAAATGCTGCGAACCGTCGAAGAAGCGATGAGTAGCGTTACTGACTGGTGGGGAGACCTGCCGCCGCCGATGAAAGAAGCGATCGAGCAGTTTCGCACCCAACTTGGGGCGGCAATTGATTCCGTAGAATTTGTTAAAAGGGCACTCGACAGACAAGTATCCGAAACTGACCGCGGGGAAGGCCCTGCCTGATGTTTGCTGCGGTGCATGAGTTATGGCAGCTCGAAGCGACCGATCCGGGATGTCCGCTCAACAGTCGCGATCGAGGGATAAGATGGGGTAATCGGCCGGCCCAGCTTGTGGATAGCTGAAGATTTTTGGGTGCTGCGCTTCAGGCTGATGGTGAAACGAGGTCCGTAGTTACGGCCTCAAGCATCAGAAGGAGAAGCGCAGCATGGACCATTTTGCTGGACTAGACGTTTCAGTCAAGGAGACGAGTGTCTGCATTGTGGATGACACGGGCAGCATCGTGCGGGAAGTAAAAGTGGCAAGCGAACCTGAAGCTCTGCTGCAAGTGCTGACGAACCCCGCTTACCACTTCAAGCGGATTGGACTGGAAGCCGGGCCGCTATCGCAATGGCTTTTTAGCGCGCTTGCCGAAGCAGGCTTGCCAGCGATCTGTGTCGAGACGCGGCATATGAGGGCGGTGCTGAGGGCACAAATCAACAAGACCGACCGCAACGATGCGCGGGGCATGGCGCAGATGATGCGGGTGGGACTTTATCGCCCGGTGCATGTGAAGACGCTACGCAGTCAGAAACTACGAATGCTGCTGACCCATCGCAAACTGCTGCAGTCGAAGGCTATCGCCATCGATAACGACCTGCGCGGGACCTTGCGTAACTTCGGCCTCAAGGTGGGCGTGGTGGGAACGGTGAAGTTTGAGGCGCGCATCAAGGAGCTTGTCGAAGACCTCCCTGATCTGGCTGAGTTAGTCGAACCGCTGCTCATTGTCCGGCGGACGCTTCGCGAGCAGATCGGCATTCTTCATCGTCGCTTGCTGGCCATCGTCCGGAATGATGAGGTGTGCCGGCGCCTGATGACGATGCCTGGTGTCGGCCCTGTGGTGGCGCTGACCTATCGCGCTACCGTCGACGTGCCCGCACGCTTCCGAAACTCCAAGGCAGTCGGGGCGGTGTTTGGGCTGACGCCTTCCAAATATCAATCGGGCGAGATCAACCGAACCGGCGCTATATCAAAATGCGGGGACGAGATGATACGGGTGATGCTCTACGAAGCGGCTCAGATCATGCTGGTGCGTTTAGCGAAGTGGTCCTGGCTCAAGGCCTGGGCGATGAAGATCGCCAGGCACCGCGGGATGAAAAAGGCGATCGTGGCGCTGGCGCGCCGGTTGGCGGTGATCATGCACCGCATCTGGGTCGACGGCACCGAGTTCCAGTGGACCCGGGAAGCTACAGCGGCGTGAGAACCGCGCAGGATCAAACGCGATAGGAAAGAAAACTCGAGCTCCACCGAGCGGTGGAATGATGTCCCTCGCGGGACGATGGATGAGGTGAGTTCGTATGTCCGCTTGGACCTACTGTCTGTAAGACGGCAAGGCCGCCCGAAAGATTGTTCCGCCTCATCTTCGAATCCCATGATGGAAGGGCCTTGGTGCCAATTCCGAAGAGAAGCACGAGCCCGCGAGCGACATCGACACTGTGGTGGTGGATAGTCTGAAAGCGCTTGACCCCAAACGGCCGATTAGAGAAGCGGACAACAGATGCTCGATGCAAGTTCTTTGCATTTTGACCCGAACCGGACCTAACCTCCTGGTCGGCCTAGCAGCCCCGTGGTGCTCGCCGCCACCAATTACCACCGAAATCCCTGCATGACGCCCTGCGTGACTTCGGCCGTCGACGAGCAGCGCTGAATATTCACGCACCGCGACAATTTGGGGTACGGTAAGCCGATTGGGCCGTGTCCGGGAGGAGAGCGTGGACATTGCGGCATGGCTCCGCGGTCTCGGGCTGCAACAGTACGAGCCGATATTTCGCGACAACGATATCGACGGCGTGGTGCTACCTAGCCTGACGGCCGAGGATCTCACGGGCCTGGGCATTGCCTCGGTCGGCCATCGCCGCCGCCTGCTCGCGGCGATCGCCTCTTTGAACGAGCGCGGCAAGCAGCCAGCGATCGCGCCGGTCCCGGACGGCCTATACGCTGCGGAAGCTGAGCGGCGACAGCTGACGGTAATGTTCTGCGATCTCGTCGGCTCGACGGCGCTGTCGTCGCGACTCGATCCCGAAGACCTGCGCGAGGTAATCGGAGCGTATCACCGGTGCATAGGCGAAGTTGTGGGGCGGTTCGACGGATTTATCGCCAGATACATGGGCGACGGCGCGCTGATTTATTTCGGTTACCCGCAGGCGGGTGAGGACGATGCTGAACGGGCGGTGAGAGCCGGGCTCGCGCTGGTCTCCGCCGTGACCGTGTTGAGGCCTCATGCGGCCATCAAGCTACAATGCCGCGTCGGGGTTGCTACGGGACTCTCGGTTGTCGGTGATTTGATTGGGTCCGGCGCAGCCCGGGAGCAGGCCGTCATCGGCGAGACGCCGAATATTGCCGCGCGACTGCAAGCGCTCGCCGAGCCAAACGCCGTGATAATTGCCGACAGCACGCGCCGGCAATTGGGATCTCTCTTCGAGCTCATCGATCTTGGGCCGCAACGGCTCAAAGGATTGGCGGAGCCGCAGCGCGCTTGGCTGGTATCGGGCGCGAGCAGCGTCCACAACCGCTTCGAGGCGCAGCGCTCCGGCGAGACACCGTTCGTCGGCCGCGAAGAAGAGCTCGATCGTCTGCTGCGGCTCTGGCAGCAAGCCAAGGATGGCGGCGGGCGGGTCGTGTTGATCTCGGGCGAGCCGGGTATTGGCAAGTCACGCTTGGCGGCGGTGCTTTGGCAGCGTCTCCAGGCAGAGCGGCACAATCTCTTTCAATATTTTTGCTCGCCTCACCACCGGGACACCCCCTTTTTCCCGATCATTGGTCAACTCGAGCGGGCGGCACGGTTCGAGCGCGACGACACGCCCGAAGCAAAGCTCGACAAGCTCGGGGCGCTGCTCGCTCCGGTCGCGCCATCGGAGGAAGATATAGGGCTCATCGCCGAGCTTTCGTCGCTTCCCTATTCAGGCCGCTATCGCGTGCCCGATCTCACACCGCAGCGAAAAAAAGAAAACACATTGGAGGCGCTGGCACGATACCTCGCGGGGTTTGCGCAACGGCAACCGGTGCTGATGATCTTCGAAGATCTGCACTGGACGGACGCGACGTCACGGGAGTTTCTCGATTTACTCGTCGATCGGATCGAGGGGATGCCCGTGCTGTTGGTCGCGACCCTGCGATCCGAATTCCAGCCGCCCTGGACGGGGCTTCGCCAAGTGATCTCGCTGACGCTCGCCCGCCTCGATCAGGGCCTGTGTACAACCATCGTCGAGCAGGTCGCAGGGCCTAAGGCATCGCTCTCCAGGGAGATTGTGGCCGCGATCGTCGAGCGCACCGACGGCGTGCCGCTCTTTCTCGAAGAGCTGACAAAGGCAGTCGTCGAAAATGCCGCAATCGGACCCATTCCGGCGACATCCTTGGCAGTGCCCGCGACGCTCCACGCGTCGCTGATCGCGCGCCTCGACCGAACTCGGGCCGATCGCAAAGGATGTCGCGCAGGTCGGCGCGGCGATTGGACGCGACTTCTCGTATGAGCTGTTGGCGGCGACCGCGCAGCGAACCGAGCGGGAATTGGCGCAGGCACTGGCCCTGCTTGTCGATGCAGGTCTGATCTTCGCACGGGGGACACCGCCGCAGGCCACCTATCTCTTCAAGCATGCACTGGTTCAGAATACGGCCTATAGCATGCTGCTGCGGACAGCGCGCAAGACATTGCATGCGCGGATCGCTCGCACGCTCGCAGAACGCTTCCCGAGTGTTGCAGAGGCGCAGCCACAAGTTCTCGCGCACCATTTCACCGAAGCCGGCCTGATCGAACAAGCAATTGCGTATCGGTCTCGGGCGGGCCAGCAATCCGCCGCGAAATCGGCGTTTATCGAGGCAATAGCCCAGCTGAGGAGAGGGTTGCAGCTGATTGACGAGCTGCGGGATTCCCGGGAGCGCAAACAGCGTGAGCTCGAGCTGCAGGTCACCCTGGCGGCAGCGCTTATGGAGGCGAAGGGGCATGCAAACCCCGAAGTCGGCTTGGTCCTCCGTCGCGCACGCGACCTGGTGTTGGATACCGATGCTGCGGGTACCATCCTCCACTTTTCCGTGCTGTACGGGCTTTGGGTCGCCCAGTACCTCGGCGGCGAGCCGATTGCAGCGCTCGAGCAAGCAAAGGAATTCCTGTCACTCGCCCAGTCCCAGGCACAGTCCGGACTGGTGTTGACCGGGCACCGGCTCGTCGGCTCGGCGCTGATCCCCATCGGTGATTTCCAAGAGGCCTTATCGCATCTCGACCGGGCGGTGGCATTGCATCGGCCGGAGGAGCATGGGGCGCTTGCCTTCCGCTTCGGGGCAGACATCGGGATTACCGCCATGTGCGTCCGCGCCTGGGCACTATGGCATCGCGGCTTTCCCGATCAGGCGAGAAAGGTGCTCGACGAGGCGGTCCAGTCCGCCCGACAGTCCGTCCACCGGCACACCCTTGCCTATGCCCTGATTTATGCCGGCCTGATGGCGATCTCGGCGCGCTGGACAACCGAAGGGGCGAGCGTCGCAAACGAACTGGTTTCGCTCACCGAGGAGCATGGATTTGCGCTCTTTTTAGGTTACGGCTTGATCCTCCAAGGCGGCGCCATGGCTCAAAGCGGGCAAGGAGCAGCCGCTGTCGAACGGATCCGTGAAGGCATCGCGGCGATGCTAGCGACGGGCGCGCGCCGTGCCGAGTCGATGGTGCTCGGCTTGTTGGCCGAGGCGCTCGCGGCGACGGGAGCGATAGCGAAAGCTCTTGAGATGCTGGCTGCGGCGCTGGCAGCGGCGGAGGCTTGCGGCGCATATTGGGCCGATGCTGAGCTCCACCGCTTGCGCGGCGAATTACTTCAACGCCTGTCATTGCCAGACTGGGCGGAAATCGAGCGTTCTTTCCGCACCTCACTCGCGATTGCGCACGAGCAGGGTACCCGCGGGTTCGAGTTGCGTGCTGCGATCAGCCTCGCTCGGTTATTGAGCAAACGGGAGCGACGGGACGAGGCGCGCGACCTGCTGGCACCCCTCTACGGCTGGTTCACCGAAGGTTTCGATACACCTGACCTCAAGGAGGCGAAGGCACTGCTCGACGCTCTCAATACGTAGCCGATTACGCTCGTAGCCATTCCACTCGTTGGCAGAAAATGTCGGGATATGTGAGGATTTTCGGATGCCGGCCGTTTCCAAGCCAATGCATTGCGAAAGCGAATTGGCATGCGAGTTCATAGCAACTATCGATTGGGAGTATTGTTGCCAACGCAGGAATGCAGGATCACATCTACCACTGGTAAGCCCAAACGGTCTTTCGATAGCGCCACACGCACATGCCCAAGTTCCTCCGCATCGGCGTCCATCAGTCGAACGTTTCCGGATACACGTCAAAGGCATGGTGGGTTCGCCGGGTTGGTTCGGCGGTTTTCCTGAAGTGGGGCGCCGTCGAGGTCCATGGCGTGGGAGATGAGCGAAAGATTTACTGGACGCTTCCACCGCGGGCGAAAACAATTCGTTGCGGCACGGTGCCGCGTGCCAAAGACTATGTAAAAAACGCAATCGCGCGGCGACGCAGCCATCGCTATGAACCGCTGGCTGGAAATATTGCGATCCGGCGCCGACCTGCCAATCGTAGCTCCGAGCTCGAACAAGCGCTCGCCACGATCCTGTTTGTCGATATCGTCCGGTCCACCGAAAAAGCCGCGCGGCTGGGCGATGCCCGCTGGACACAGGTGATGAATCACTACTATGCCGCCGTCCGTAAAGAGCTGAAGACTTTGCGCGGAAAAGAAGTCGTGACGACGGGGGACGGACTGCTCGCGACATTCGACGCGCCGGCGGCCGGGGTCCGTTGCGCGACCGCAATCCGCGAGGCAGTGCGCACGCTGGGGCTGGAGATCAGGGTGGGGCTGCACGCGGGCGAATACAAAGTGAGCGGGGCTGACGTGTTCGGTCTCGCGTTTCACATCGGCGCGCGCGTCGCCGGGAAAGCGCGTGCCGGCGAAGTCCTGGTCTCGAGCGCGGTCAAGGATCTGATGCCGCAGTCTGGAATCCGCTTCAAGGATCGCGGCGTTCACCAACTCAAAGGCGTGCCGGAGCGGTGGCGCCTATACCGGGTCGATCATTAAGCGTGTCGCGCAGAAGCGGACACCGGTTTTGCGACCGGTTCGATGTGCGACTGCAAGTGCCGAGATCCGCATGGCGAACGGCTGCTTCCTCCACGGAAGTAGAGCGCGGCGCAGCCTGCCATGATGTTTTGCACCGACGATTGCGCGCGGGTGCCGGCATCGGCCACCATGCAATCGGCTACCGTGCCTTGCACGCGACGATCGCGTCCGGCCGCGTACGGTCTGCGACGGACGGGGGCGCGAAGATCGCGAGATAGGCCTCGCTGCCAGTGAGTCGATCGAGGCTGACTTCGCGATAACCGACGGCCGCAAGCTCACAGCGCAGAAGATTTGGCGGTGTACCATGCTCGGAGGTCGGCCTGAAAGCGTCGACAATGCCGACGCGCGCGTTAGTCTTAAGCGCAGGAACGAGATTGTAGAGCATGGCGTACGGCTGTTTGATCTCGTGATACATGTGCACCATGATCGCAATGTCGAGTGAATTAGCCGGCAACCTCGGATCGTGCGGCTCACCGCGGCTGATTGCGACGTTCTGCAGCCCGAGATCGCGCACCCGGTTGCGCAGGCTGCGCAAATATTTTGGCACGACATCTTCTGCGATGACGCGTCCGTTGGACCCGACAATCGGCGACAGCCGCACGACGTAATAACCGCTTCCTGCACCGATGTCCGCGACGGTCATCCCGGATTTGATGCCGAGCAGCCGCACGAGCTGGCGCGGTTCGCCGGCATTGTCGCGCTCCTTTTCGTCGTGCCAGATCGGACTCACGATGTCCGCAACCGGGCGATCAGGTTTTGGAAAGGCGGCGGCCGGCGTGCCCGATTGCGCCATGAAGTCCTGGGCAGAGGCCGACATCGTGAAGGCGGCGACAAAGACGACGACGATTGCCGTCAGCATCATGTCGCCCGCGCCACGTCTCGGCGCTCCCCACTTCGCTTGCACGCATCCTCTCCAGAGGTTCGTCGAAAGCGGCTGAACTGAAAGTGCTCCCTGGCGCTCTTTGACGTCAAGTGCTCGCCCGATCGTTGCAGCGGCCTGCCCGTTGAGCGGCACAACGCCGCATCGCTTGCCGACACCTCGGGGCTCGCATTCGAACTCGTCGACACCCGAGGGCACGCCGTGCCGGTGGGCTCGCAATGGGCCTATGAGATCAAGCACGATCACCGGGGCGCACGATATCAATGCCGACATGACTGCGTTCTTGCAGCTGACCATGCCGGACCTGTTCGTCGACTTCCCCAACTTGCGCTGATCATTCCGCATAACGTCGGCGCGGTGCCGTCCCACTGGGGGCGCTATCGCGCGACGGTTTGTTGCTGTGCCTCAGCATTACGGCTTGGTGCAGTCTATAAACTCGCTAACGCCTGATCGATGTCAGCGATGATGTCGTCGGGATGCTCGATGCCGATCGATAACCGCACATAGCCCTCGGTGACGCCGGTCTTGAGCTGCTCCTCCGGCGACAGTTGCGAATGCGTGGTCGTTGCCGGATGGATGGCAAGCGATCGCGCATCGCCAATGTTGGCGACGTGGTAGAGCATCTGCAGCTTGTCGATGAACTTACGCCCGGCGTCGCGTCCGTTCTTCAATTCGAACCCGACCAATGCGCCGTAGCCATTCTTCAGGTAGGCGTCTGCACGGCGTTTGCTCTCCCCGGTCATCAGCCCGGGGAAGATCACCTGGGCCACCTTAGGGTGCTTGGCAAGGTAGTTCGCCACCACCACGGCATTGCTGCAATGTTGGCGCATGCGCAGTGCGACAGTTTCCAGACCTTGAATGAACAAGAATGCATTGAACGGCGACATTGCGGCGCCGATGTCGCGCAGCAAGGTGACCCGCGCCTTGATGATGTAGGCAATTGGCCCCAGCGGCTTGACGGCCTGGGTCCACACCGCACCGTGGTAACTCGGATCGGGTTTGTTGAGCATCGGGAAGCGATCGGCGTGCTTCTCCCAGTCGAAGTTGCCGCCGTCGACGACGATGCCGCCGATAGAGGTGCCATGGCCGCCGATGTACTTCGTGGTTGAATGCATCACGATCGCGGCGCCGTGCTTGAGGGGCTGGCACAGCACAGGGCAGGCGGTGTTGTCCATGATCAGTGGCACGCCAAGGTCGCGTCCGATTTTCGAAACTTCTGCGATCGGAAATACGGCGAGCTTGGGATTGGGCAGCGTCTCGCCGTAGTAACAGCGGGTCTTGGCGTCGGTCGCGCGCCGAAAATTTTCAGGGTCCGCGGGATCGACGAAGCGGCACTCGATTCCCATCGTGCCCAATGTGTTGGCGAACAGGTTCCAGGTGCCCCCATAGATATCGGTCGAGCAGACGAAATTGTCGCCAGCGTGGCAGATGTTCTGTACCGCGAAGAGCGAGGCGGCTTGCCCGGACGCAACCGCGAGCGCAGCAACTCCACCTTCCAAAGCGGCGACGCGCTCTTCGAGAACGGCCTGCGTCGGGTTCATGATCCGGGTGTAGATGTTGCCCAGCTCCTTCAGAGCGAACAGATTTCCCGCATGCTCCGTTGAGTTGAACTGGTAAGATGTCGTCTGATAAATCGGGACTGCCACGGCGGTAGTTGCCGGGTCTGAACGGTATCCCGCGTGCAACACAATAGTCTCGGGATGCTGGCTCTTTGTCGGCATGACGGATTTCTCCACGCGATCGATGGTGCTAGTCAGTCGGGATTTTCAGAAGGAGTGCGGAAGGATGCTTGGGCGACCGCCTTGGCGGCCTCTCAAGAATACGGGTAGGCTGGCGGGATTGTAGTAACAAAGTTGTGTTCAATGGAGTGTCGGATGCCCGTCTTGGTATCTTGATCACAATCCTGCGCGGTTAAAGCGCCGGACTTGTCAGAGTTTTTCGTGAGCGCTACCAAATCCGTTGACGATGGGTGACGCAAAGGTGACAGGTTGGGGACCATCAACGAAGACAATGATCCGCCGATCCTTGCTCAGAAAGAATATTCAGCACCGTCGGCCTTTTCTCCCGAAAGCCTGCTGCGGGAAGCGCGCCGGCAAAAGAAAATTGCCCCCGCCGACATTCCGGCCATTTGCGTGCTTGATCCCGACGGCGACATTGTGCGCAGTCTCCTGGCGCGGGGGAGTGCACAGCTCCACCCTGCATGGGCCTGCTATCACACACAGCTTTATTCGTTTGCCCTCGATGGCATCAACTTTGGCATCGTAGGCTGCGCGGTCGGCGCGTCCTTCGCGGTGCTGATTGCCGAACAGATGTTTGCATCGGGCTGCAAACTGCTGATCAGCATAACGTCGTCGGGACAAATCCTGCCGGTGCATTCGCCGCCGTATTTTATCGCGATCGATCGCGCACTACGCGACGAGGGCACCAGCTACCATTATATGCCGCCGTCCACCTATTCCCATGTAGACGGTCGGCTGCTCGATGCGCTGAAAGGTGCGTTCGACGGTTTTTCCGTTCCGGTGCTGACCGGACCCACCTGGACGACAGACGCGCCATTTCGTGAAACGCAGCGGGCCATTGATGCGATGCGCGAGAAGAAGCTGCTCGCTGTCGAAATGGAAGCGGCGGCGCTCTATGCCTTCGCGAAGGCGCGCAACAGGCCTGTGCTGTGCTTTGCGCACGTCACCAATCAGATGGGTCGGGTCGACGGGGATTTCGAAAAGGGCGAAGCCGACGGCAGCAAGGATGCGCTGAGCCTCATTTCCTTGGCGGCGCGTCGACTTAGCATTCGACTTTCCTTATGAAGGCGTTGACGGCGGCAATTGGCGTCATGTGCAAGGCGCCACAACCGGGGCGCACCAAGACGCGGCTCGCTGCGGCGATCGGCGCGGCGGCTGCTGCGGACCTATCGGCATGCTTTCTGCGCGATGTAGCCGCCGCGATTGAGGCAGTACCCACTGAAGTTGGGCGTCAGGGCTACGCAATCTACGCGCCAGCCGGAGCGGAATCGGCGCTGCGCGAACTGTTTCCGCCTGGATTTGACCTGATGCTCCAGGTCGGTGACGA
This sequence comes from uncultured Alphaproteobacteria bacterium, assembly GCA_963833605.1. Classification (GTDB taxonomy): domain Bacteria; phylum Pseudomonadota; class Alphaproteobacteria; order Rhizobiales; family Xanthobacteraceae; genus JAFAXD01. Next base: position 84,544 of record CAWHYZ010000019.1, on the reverse strand, counting down.
CTTCGGCATGGTTCTGTTTGGCGCGACAGCGGGTCTCCTTGCGATGGGGCATGACTGTGTCTTGCTGGTAAACGGCGACAGTCCCACGCTCCCACCATCGTTCCTCAGCGAGGCAATCGCGAGTTTGCGCCAGCAAGGTGATCGCGTGGTGCTCGGCCCGGCAGCCGACGGTGGCTACTTCCTGATCGGATTGAAGCATCCGCATCGGCATCTCTTTACGGATATCGCGTGGGGCACCGATACCGTCGCAGAAAGCACCCGTCAGCGGGCGGCGCACATCGGCCTGTCAGTGACTGAATTACCCGAATGGTACGACATCGACGATGCGCAAACCCTGGGTTGGCTCAGAGCTGAATTGGCAGGAGGTGCCGAACGGTTTCGCGGGGGCGGACGCGCAACGGCGACAAGAGCGTTTTTTGCCAAGTTGGACGGAACCGACTGATGACGCCGGCGCCAAGCGATCGCGCGGCGTTTATGCGGCTCATCGCGCTCGGCGCCGCGATTTCCGTTCTGACTTTTCTGACACCGGTTGCGTTCAAAACTTGGGGCGACAACGGCTATATCGCACTGACGATCCCGGCAGGATGTCTTGCGCTCGCAGCAACCAGCACCGCCGAGCACGCTTCATCCACCCGTGTCTTATGGTTGATTGTCGTTGTTGCCGTTGGGCTTCGCTGTTTTCTGCTCACATTGGAACCTCTGCTGTCGACCGATATCTATCGATACGTCTGGGACGGTCGGGTGCAAGCGGCCGGCATCAATCCTTATCGCTACGTGCCGGCGGCGCCCGCGCTGGCCTCCCTGCGGGATGCCGCCATCTACCCCCATATCAACCGCTCGGACTCTGCGGTTACGATCTACCCGCCGGTCGCGCAGATGTTCTTTTTCGTCGTGACCCGTTTCGGCGAGAGCGTCACAACGATGAGGCTGGCCTTCCTCGCCTGCGAGGCCGTCACGGTCGTTATGATCTGGATGCTGTTGCGGCAGACGGGTCGCCCGGTCACGCGGACAGTCGCCTATCTCTGGCATCCATTGCCAATGTGGGAAGTTGCCAACAGTGGACACATCGACGCGCTCATGGTTGCGTTGATGATGACGGGGCTATGGCTTGTGATCTGTCGCAAGACTTTGCGAGGGGTCGCTGCGATTTCGCTGGCCGCTCTAGCCAAGCCGTTTGCGATTCTTGCGCTTCCGGTCTGCTGGCGTCCCTGGGATTGGCGCGCGCCAGCGCTTGCTGTCGCAATCGCAGCGGCCTGTTACGCCCCTTATTTGTCAGTCGGCGCGCGCGTCTTTGGATTTCTGGCGGGCTACCTGCGGGAAGAAGGTATTCCAAACGGTGGCGACAATTGGTTCGTGAACGCGTGGCGTCTGGTGTTCGGTGTCCAGCAAGCGGACTCCACCGTCTATCTTGCCCTGGCTGGACTCATGTTGGCCGTTCTCACGTTGCGCACAGCGTTCCAGCCAACACGAACGGAGCATACGATTCTTGCCAATACGGCCAGGCTCCTATTGATTTTCCTGCTTCTGCTGTCACCGCGATACCCCTGGTACTTTTTGGCAATCATGCCATTTGTGGCGCTGCAGGGCGGCGCTACGCTGTGGGCGGCCTCGATCGGTGCGCTGCTGTTACAGGAAGAAGTCGATATCGGCGAATACATTCCTCTATTTGCGCGCAAGACAGGGCTTTACGGTGGAATAGCGATTGCATGGCTCTGGTCGATTTGGAGGCACCGGTACAATGTCCGGATCCATGGAGCAGAAAACCGTGATCCGGCCCGATAGGTCCCGGGCGAGAAGGATCGACCCGCGCCGCTATCACGAAGCGGTACAGTCGCGCGACCCCGTCGCGGAGCAGCCGCCGGTTTGTCTCTATCTAGAGGTGACCAACCGCTGCAATCTTTTGTGCACGACCTGCCCACGCACCTACGAGGAGCTCGAACCGCCGGCCGACATGAGCTGGAAGCTGTTTACATCCATCATCGATCAAGTTCCGGACCTGGCCCGCGTTGTCCTGCACGGGGTTGGGGAGCCAATGCTGGTCAAAGCATTGCCCAGAATGGTTCGGTATCTTGTGGAACGTGGCGTTTACACGCTGTTCAACACCAACGGGACAATTCTGAGCGAACGCAGCGGCCGTGCACTGATCGACGCTGGGCTGGATGAATTGCGCGTTTCGCTCGATGCATCCAATGCCAAGAGCTTCCAAGAAATCCGCGGCAAAAATTACTTCAATCGAATCTTGAAGAATGTACGCGCGTTCCGCGAATTGCAGGAGCGCGAAGGTCATATCAAGCCGCGCGTATCCGCGTGGCTTACTGGATTGAAAGAAACCGTTTCGCAGCTCCCGGATTTTGTGCGAGTTGCTGCCGAAGTTGGGGTCAAGGAGGTCTATCTGCAACGGCTTGTCTACTTCAACGAAGCTACGATCGGAAAAGCGCAACCGAATCAGACCCTATTTGAACAAACGTCACATGAAGACGCTCAGTATCTGAGGGAAGCCGAGCGCTTGGCTCATTCGCTGGGGATTGTATTCAGCGCCTCTGGTGCGGCCTCTGAACCGGGCATGAGTTTAAGAAGTGCGGAAGGGAATGCTCCGTGGTCGCTGTGCCGCCGACCTTGGTCCCTGATGTACATCACGGCCAACGGCCGTGCATTGCCTTGCTGCATCGCTCCGTTTTCGCAGCACGGTTACGACCACTACACTCTCGGCGACGCCACCCAACAGACCTTGCGGGAAATCTGGAACGGTCCGGCCTATCGCGAGTTTCGCAAGGCCTTGTTGTCAGATCGACCGCCCGCGGCGTGCGCGGGGTGTGGGCTGCGTTGGAGCTTGTGAAAGCGCCCGGCTGTGAAAATAAGCCCGGTTGGCCGCGCCGTCACTGTCTCCGCGGTCATTCCATGCCTGAACGAGGAAGACACCATTGCGGCCGTGGTATCTGCCGTCCTGGCTCAGGGCATTGATGAGGTCATCGTCGTCGACGGAGACTCGACGGATCAGACAGCCAAACGTGCGACTGCAGCCGGCGCAACAGTTGTCTGTGAGACGCAACGGGGCTACGGCCGGGCGATCCAGAGGGGGATTGCGGCGGTGCGTTCGGATGCCGAAATTCTGGTCTTCCTCGATGGTGACGGAAGCGATCGGCCGGAGATGATTCCCCACCTGGTGGAGCCGATTGCTATTGGCCAGACGGCGTTCGTTCACGGGACACGCATGCATGGCGATCGGGAAATGGGCAGCCTTTCGGTGCAGCAAATCGTAGCGGGCCATATCGCTGGCCTGTTGCTGCGGATCGTCTATGGCGCACGCTTTACCGACATGTCTCCGTTTCGTGCGATCCGCCGTGACAGCTTATCGATGCTCGGCATGTGCGAGATGACTTACGGTTGGAATTTGGAAATGCTCATGCGCGTTTGTGCAGCCGGTGTGCCTGCTGTGGAAATTGCCGTTGGTCAACGCCGGCGTGCTGGAGGTACGTCGAAGGTCTCCGGCAATGCGATTGCCGGCGTGAACGCGGCGTGGTCGATCGCGGCGACCTTCATTCGGCTCGGCCTGACGCTGCGTCGCGAACGGCAGCAATCATGATTTTGAGGTTGATCAACTCACGAAATTGAGCAAGCGGCCTAGCGGGCCTCTATGCTCGCGCACGCTCGCAACTTCGCGGCGTAATATTGCATCGAGACCAAGGCTTCGGCCAGCCGCATAGAGGGCAAAAAGGAACATCAGCATCATCAAGAAAACATACGACCATGGCCATTCCGCAGGGTCGCCGGGCCGGTAGATACCAAGCCACAAATTCGCGACAAATAGCATGGCGGCGACGCCAGCGAGCCGGACGCCTAGTCCAAGCATCATCGAGATCGCAAACGCGAACTCGGCGAGAAATACGAAAGGACCAAACAAGCTGAGATGTGGAAGCAGCACCTCACGAACCAGCTCGCGGTGAATATCGAATGCAGCGCGCGTCGCCATCTGCTCGGTCCAGTACTGCAAGCCAGGCGAGGCCGGTAGTGGGAGCTTCCACAACATCCCTTGAAACCACATGCATCCGATCAGGGTGCGTGCGAACCAAGTGCCGAAATGCCGGCCTGTACGCTGTTCCGGATCGCGCGACCAATTGCGCCAAGCGATAACGCAGCTCGCGATCAGGAGTGCTGCAAACAACGCTCCGAGCAAATAGCGCCACTGGCCGAGTTCATTGTGGTCCGGTGTGGCAGCGATAAGAAATTGCCAAACGTCCGTGAGGGGATTCATAGCGCTGCTCCAGCCAGGATTGTGTCATGGACCTGATGAAATGCCACGGGATACATACCGCAGCAGGAAGGGAGGGCCCATCGGAAGAAACTGGTATTAGTTCGGACAAACGTTGCAATTTGCTGAAATGCTTTCACCTGGTCTTCTGTATTCATGATCCGGGATTACCTTCCACATTTCGATCGATAAGCCACGGCCTGAACGGTGAACGCTCGGCGAACAGGCTGCTGCCGCTTTTGCTATCCAACGGCTCAACACGAGGCAACATTCGGCCAAACCCGACCGCTCGCTCCGGTCAATTTCTGCTGATAAGCCGATACGGGGCAGCACCAGACCGCACAGGATAAAACGGCAATTCTCGAATTTCGGGTGCGGTGCATTCAACCACTCAGCCACCTCTCCGGAGGTGTCGTCAGGCGTGTGGTCGCGGCGCGTTTTCTAGCCAAGGGCTCTCCGCAATACAAGGCTGCGCCGCAAGCACGGCCCCGGTCTCACGTCTGTGCTACCCTCCGGCCAAAGACAAAGTTAGGGAGGTCGTGTCATGTCGAAAGCCGTTCGGCTCCTGGGTGCCGGGGTCGTGGCCGCAGCCCTCATAGCGGGTCGCACCGCCATGGCCGCAGAGGCGCCGCGCTTCGAGGTCGATCCGTTCTGGCCGAAACCGCTTCCCAACAACTGGATCCTCGGCCAGGTTGCCGGCATGGCGGTCGACACCCAGGATCACGTGTGGATCATCCAACGTCCGCGCACGCTCACCGATGACGAGAAGGGCGCAACGCTCAATCCGCAGCGCTCGCAATGCTGCGCGCCGGCACCGCCGGTGATCGAGTTTGATCGCGACGGCAACGTGGTGCAGGCGTGGGGCGGGCCAGGCGCTGGCTACGATTGGCCCAAGAATGAGCACGGCATCCGGGTCGATGCCGGTGGCTTCGTCTGGCTCGGCGGCAACGCACCCGACGACGGCATGATCGTGAAGTTCGCGCACGACGGCAAATTCGTCATGCAGATCGGTAAGTCCGGCCCGTCCAAGGGCGACAACGATCCGACCCAACTCAGCCGGCCAGCTGATATCTGGATCGATCAGGGCGAGGCCTATGTGGCGGACGGCTACGGCAATCACCGCGTCATCGTGTTCGATGCGCAGACCGGTGCCTATAAGCGGCACTGGGGCGCCTACGGCAAGCGCCCGGCCGACGACGAGGGACCGTCACCGGCACGACCGGCCGCCTATAATCCGGCGGCGCCGCCGTCGCCGACCTTCGGCAATCCGGTGCATTGCGTGAAGGTCGCCAATGACGGCCTCGTCTATGTGTGCGACCGGGTGAACGATCGCATCCAAGTGTTCCGCCGCGACGGCAGCTTCGTGCAGGAATTCATCCAGAAGAAGCAAACCCGCGGCGCCGGCTCGGCCTGGGATCTCTACCTGTGGCCGGACCGCACCCAGAGTCACTTCGTCACCGCCGACGGCGAGAACAACGAGGTGCGGGTGGTGCGCCGCCAGGACGGCGAAGTGGTCGGCGCCTTTGGACGGTCCGGGCGCAACGCCGGCTTCTTCCATTGGGTACACAACATCGCAATCAACTCCGCCGGCAATGTGTTCACCAGCGAGGTCGACAACGGCAAGCGCGTGCAGAAATTCCGCCCCGTGAACGGCACGCCCGAAAGGTAATGAGCACCGTGGACCGGGTTCGACTGCATCCGCCGTTTCGCGCCGAGCACATCGGAAGCTTCCTGCGCCCCGCCGCGCTGCTCAAGGCGCGCGCCGAGCACGCGGCCGGGCGGGTCTCTGACGCCGAGTTGCGCGCGGCGGAGGATCGCGCGATTGCCGATTTCGTCGCGCTGCAGGAACGACTCGGCTTTAGGGTGGTGACCGACGGCGAGTTCCGGCGCAGCACCTACACGTCGAACTTCACCACCGAGGGGCTGACTGGCGTCACCGCCGACCACAAGACCGGCGATGCCTGGTCCTACACCAACGCGTCCGGCCACAAAGAGCCGGCGCGGATTCCGGCCGTGCATGCGCGCATCCGCTGGAACAATTCGACTAACGCCGCTGATTTCGCCGCGCTCGCCGGGATGACGCGGGCGACCGCCAAGATCACCCTGCCCGGCCCCTGCTACATCCATTTTCGCGCCGGCCGCGCCGGCATCAGCCGAGAGGCCTATCCGGATCTTGCGGCGTTCTGGTCGGACATCGTCGCCGCCTATGGGGTCGAACTGCAGAAACTGGCCGACGCCGGCTGCCGCTACGTTCAGCTTGACGAGACCTCAATCGCCAAGCTCGGCGATGAAAAAATCCGCATGGCGCTCGCGGCGCGCGGCGATGACTGGCAGCACCTTCTCGACCAGTACATCGAGGTGATCAACGCGATCGTCATGCGTGCCCCGCAGGACATGCGCATCGGTCTGCACCTCTGCCGCGGCAACCGCATGGGCCACTGGCAGGCCGAAGGCGGCTACGACCTCGTCGCCGACAAGCTGTTTCGCGCGTGCGTGATCGATTTCTTCTTTCTGGAATACGATTCCGCGCGCGCCGGCAGCTTCGAGCCGCTCAAAGCCGTGCCAGCCCACAAGGCTGTCGTACTCGGGCTGCTGTCGACCAAAGTCGCGAAACTCGAGGACGAAGACTTCGTTGAGGCGCGCATCCGCGATGCCGCGCGCAGCATCGGCCTTGAGCGTCTCGCGATCAGTCCGCAATGCGGGTTTTCGAGCTCCGACGCCGCCAATACGGTGATGAACTACGATCAGGCATTGGCGAAACTGGCGCGCGTGGTCGAGGTCGCCCGCAAGATCTGGGGCGAGTGATGCGGCGCGCCGCCAAGGCGCAAGCGCCGATCAGAAACTGCACCGCCCTCGGATGGGCCGCGTGCCTTGCCACACTGCTCGCGCTCGCGATTGCTGGGCCCGCCAGCGCGGCCGACTGGCCATCGCGCCCGATCCGCATCATCGCGCCCTCGACACCGGGCGGCGCAGCCGACACCTTCGCACGCCTGCTCGCCGATCATCTCGGTCCCAAGCTCGGCACGACCTTCGTGGTCGACAACCGGGCCGGCGGCGGCGGCCTGATCGGCGTTGCGGCGGCCGCGCACGCGGAGCCGGACGGCTACACGTTCGTCACCTCGAGCATCGCCTACAACACGATCGAGCCGATCGTGAGCCCCAACCCGGGCTTCGATCCGGCGCGCGATTTCACCCATGTCGCCTTCATCGGCGGCCAGCCGGACGCGTTCATCGTGAATGCCAAGTCCGGCCTGCGCTCGCTCAAGGATGTCGTCGATCTTGCCCGCGGCGCAAAGACCCTGGACTACGTCTCACCGGGCCTCGCGACCTTCGCACAGCTCCTGGTCGAGGCCTTTGCGCTCGAAGCTGGCATCAAGCTTCAACACATTCCACACCGCGGCTCGTCGCAGGCCATGTTGGATCTGGTCGCCGGCAATGTGGTGTTCGGTTCGATGACCTGGGGCTCGGCGATCGGACAAATCCGCGCCGGCACCGTGCGGCCGGTTGCCGTCTCGTCCAAAGCGAGGGTCGCCGAATATCCCGACGTACCCTCCTTGCAGGAGCTCGGCTACCATATCGTTGGTGACAGCTGGTTCGGCCTCTCGGGCCCTGCCGGGATCGCGCCCGAGATCATCAACAAGCTCAACCGCGCCGTGATCGAGGTTCTGGCCAAGCCAGAGGTCCGCCAACGGCTGCTGGCCGATGCGATCGTGCCAGAGCCGATGTCACCGGAGCAATTCACAGCCTTCGTTGCGGCCGACATCGCCAAATGGGGCCCGATCGCCAAGCAGTTGGGGATGGGGCATTGAAGGTCAGCGCGTGTATCAGAAGGCCACCTTGTCGCCGCCCTTGAGCGCGAGGATCGCGCGCGCATCGTCCGGTGATGCGATCTCCAATCCCAAGCCCTCGATGATCTGGCGCGCTTTGGTCACCTGCGCGGCATTCGATTTCGCGAGCTGGCCAGGACCGATCCAAAGCGAGTCCTCAAGACCGACCCGCACGTTGCCGCCCATCGCGGCCGACATGGCGGCGATCGGCATCTGATTGCGGCCGGCGCCCAGCACCGACCAGCGATAGTTCTCGCGCCCGAACAGCCGGTCGGCGGTGCGCCGCATGTGGATCACGTCCTCCGGATGCCCGCCGATGCCACCAAGAATGCCGAACACCGACTGTACAAAGAACGGCGGCTTGACCACGCCGCGTTCGGCGAAGTGTGCGAGCGTATAGAGGTGGCCGATGTCATAGCACTCGATCTCGAAACGCGTACCGTTCTCGGCACAGGTGGTGAGGATGTATTCGATATCGGCGAATGTGTTCTTGAAAATGCGCTCGCGCGATCCTTCCAGATAGGGCTTCTCCCACGCGTGCTTGAACTCCTTGTAACGGGCGAGCATCGGAAACAGCCCGAAGTTCATCGAACCCATGTTGAGGCTCGCGACCTCCGGCTTGAACGTGGCGGCGGGGCGCACACGCTCTTCGATAGTCATCGTCGGAGCACCGCCCGTCGTGATGTTCACGATCGCACCCGAGCGTTGCTTGATCACCTTGAGAAACGGGGCGAACGCCTCCGGCGACTGGTCGGGCCGGCCGTCCTTGGGATCGCGCGCGTGCAGGTGCACGACCGCGGCGCCCGCCTCGACCGCACCGATGGCCGCGTCCGCGATCTCCTGGGACGTGATCGGGAGATGCGGCGACATGGTCGGCGTATGGATCGAACCGGTGACGGCGCAGGTAATGATGACTTTGTTGGGCGTGGCCATGGGCGTTCCTTCTCCCGTTTCCCCGCGCGGTTGTTGCCGGTTCCGCGCGCGCCGGCAAGGCGGTTCCGGAGGCCTTCAACAAATTTATGATTCCATTGGAGAATCTCGGGCTTGAACCACCCTCCCGGCGGTTGCTACCAATATACGGGCCGGGCTGTTGGGCCTGCGCACATGTCACAGGAGAACGCATGTTGACGAAGACCAAGCTCGCCGCGGCGCTTGCAGCCGTTGCCATCGGCGTCACCGCTTTCGCCTCCGCCAGCCACGCCCGCTCCCCCTATTTTTGGGACTGGGGATATGAGACACCGATTGGATACGCCACCTACGTGGTGAAGACCCGCCACGGCCCCCGCGTCTGCCATTGGTTCGCCGAATACACGGACTGGGGTTTCTATGTGGGCAACAACCTGGTCTGTTCGCGCCGTCGTTGAACCAACAGAATCCTGTCCGCATCGCCCGTCCGGCGTCACCGGGCGGGCTTTTTGCTGCCTTTGCTACCCATTCACCTGCCCTTTTTCGCTTTGAACCGCCCTGCGCTCGACTGCGACAAATCTTTAACGAGGCCGCTCATGCTGCCGGCGAACTTCGCAAGCCGAAGCACGAGCGCCTCCATAAAAATTCAGCAGGAGAGCGTCATGTCCACCAAGACCAAATTCGCCGCTGCTGCGCTTGCAGCCCTCACATTAGCCGCCACCGCCATTGCCACGACCAGCGAAGCGCAGGCCGGCGGTTGGGGTTGGGGCGGCGTTGGTGTCGGCCTTGCCGCCGGCGCGCTGATCGGCGCGGCCGCCGCGTCCAGCTACTACCCAGGCTACGTCGTCACGCCGGGCTTCCGTCGCTGCCGGTTCGTGCCCCAGTACAACGTCTACGGCCACTACATCGGCAGCACGCGGGTGTGTTCGTACTACTGAGAAAACCAAGCGTCAGATCGGCGCCGGCGTCCCACCCCCCACCGCGCCGATTTGATCGGCCCGTCCGGTGCCCCACCCGGACGGGCCGTTGATTTTTAGTTGACTTGTCTTTGCATTGTTTGAGCAATGCGCTGTCTCTGTGGGGAAACGTCCATGAATAAAGGTCTGCGCTCACGCCTCGCCCAGTATGGTGACGAGGAATTTGCACTGTTTCTGCGGCGCGGATTCCTGAAGGGGGCGGGATTCACCGATGACGCCCTCGATCGGCCGATCGTCGGCGTGCTGTCGACCGCGTCGGATTTCAATCCATGCCACGCGACGGCCGGGCGCCTTGCCGACGCGGTCGCGCGTGGTGTGCGGATGGCCGGCGCGTTGCCGTTCGTGTTTCCGACCGTCTCGCTGCACGAGGCGTTCACGTTCCCGACCTCGATGCTGCTGCGCAATCTGATGGCGATCAACGTCGAGGAAATGCTGCGCGCGCTGCCGCTCGATGCCGTGGTGCTGATCGGCGGCTGCGACAAGACGATCCCGGCCGAACTCATGGGCGCGGTGAGTGCCAACGTGCCGGCGATCGTGTTGCCGGTCGGCGCCATGCTGGCTGGCCGACACGAGGGCGCGCGGCTTGGCGCCTGCACCGATTGCCGGCGGTTGTGGGCCGCCTATCGGGCCGGCAAGCTCGACGCGCAGGATCTCAACCGGGCGCATGATCAGCTGATGCCAACTGCTGGCACTTGCATGGTGATGGGGACTGCCTCGACCATGGCCTGCCTCGCCGAGACGCTTGGCTTCACTTTGCCCGGTGCCGCGACCGCGCCCGCGGTCTCCTCCGAGCGCACGCGCATCGCCGAAGCAACGGGCGCCCGCGCCGCCGCGATGGCGGTCGCCGGCGGACCAAAGCCGCGCGACATTCTTTCGCCAGCGGCGCTGCGCAACGCGTCAGTGATCCTGCAAGCGACCAGCGGGTCGACCAACGCGCTCGTGCATCTCGCCGCCGTCGCCGGCCGCGCCGGCATCACCTACGATCTCGCCGATTTCGACCGCGTCGGCCGCGATGTGCCGGTGCTTGTCAACCTGAAGCCGGCGGGCGCCCATTTCATCGAGGACTTCCATGCCAGCGGCGGCGTGCCGGCGCTGTGGCGCCGGCTGCGCGACAAGCTCGATCTTTCGGCCTGCACCGTAGGTGGTGAGACGCTTTCCGATATTGTCTCGCGCTGGCCAAGCTACACAAATGACGACGTGATTCGTCCGCTCGATCGGCCGATCTTTCCGCGCGAGGCGATCGCCGTGCTGAGCGGCAACCTGGCGCCTAACGGCGCTGCCATCAAACTCGCGTCCGCGACAGCGAAGCTTTGTGCGCACCAGGGCCCGGCGCTGGTGTTCGATTCACTTGAAGATCTCGCCAACCGCATCGACGACCCGACGCTCGCCGTGACGCCCGACCATTGTCTGGTGTTGCGCAACGCCGGTCCGATCGGTGCCCCCGGCATGCCGGAAGCCGGCGCACTGCCGATCCCAAAGCAGCTCGGCCAAAAGGGCGTGACCGACATTGTGCGTATTTCCGATGCCCGCATGAGCGGCACCGCGTTCGGCACGGTAGTGCTGCATGTTGCACCCGAGGCCGCCGCCGGCGGACCGCTTGCGCTCGTGCGCGACGGCGATCCGATCCGGCTCGACGCACCGGCCCGCAGGCTCGATCTCCTGGTGGATGACGCCGAATTGCAACGCCGGCGCGCCGGCTGGAAGCCACCGGCGAAGCCGGCCCGTGGCTACACCAGGCTCTATGTGGAGCGCGTCACCCAGGCCGATCAGGGATGCGACTTCGACTTTTTGATGGGAACGGATCCGTAGCCCGGATGAGCGCCAGCGAAATCCGGGGCCGAGGCAATTTTGCTTGATCCCGGATTTCGCTATCGCTCCATCCGGGCTACACGCCAGACCGCATCCGGGATCCGACCAATTAGCGGCCAGAACAGCAGCACCAGGGCCAAGGTCGCAATCGAGCCCACGAGCCAGTTCGACCAGAACACCCGCAGGTCGCCGCCGGCGCCGATCATCGCCAGGCGAAACGAATCCTCCGCGCGGCTGCCGAGGACGAGCGCAAGCGTGAGCGGCGCCAGCGGGTAGTCGAGCTTCTTGAACACATAGCCAAGCACGCCGAAGAACAGCATCAGCCAGACATCGAACATGGCGTTCTGGATCGCATAGGCACCGATCGCGCACGACACCACGATCATTGGGGCAATCGCGGCAAACGGGACTCGCAGCACAGCCGCAAACAGCGGCACCGTCGACATCACCAGAATAAGGCCGACCACATTGCCAAGATACATCGACGCGATGGTGCCCCAGACGAAATCCTTGTGTTCGACGAACAGGAGCGGGCCCGGGTTGAGGCCCCACACCATCAGGCCGCCGAGCAGGATCGCGGCCGTGCCGGAGCCCGGGATGCCAAGCGCCAGCATAGGCAGCAGCGCCGACGTGCCGGCCGCGTGCGCCGCCGTCTCCGGCGCCAGCACGCCGTCGATGCGGCCTTTGCCAAAACTCTCCTTGTCGCGCGCAAAACGCTTGGCGAGGTTGTAGCTCATGAATGACGCCGCGATTGCGCCACCCGGCGTGATGCCGAGCCAGCAGCCGATAGCCGCCGACCGCACCAAAGTTACCCAGTAGCGCGGCAGCGTCTTCCAGGTTTCCCACACCACCCTCGGGCTTAGGCTTGCAGCATGGCCCTGCAGCGCGAGCTGCTCCTCCATGGTGATCAGGATTTCGCTGATACCGAACAGGCCGATCACCGCGACCAGGAAGTTGACGCCGCGCAGCAGTTCGTTGAAGCCGAATGTCATGCGCAGCTGGCCGGAGACCGTGTCCATGCCAATACCGGCGAGCAGCAATCCGAGCGCCATGGAGATCACGATCTTGTGGCGCGCTTCCTTGCCCAGCCCGACGAACGAGCAGAACGTGAGCAGATAGACCGCGAAGAATTCGGGTGGCCCGAACCGGAGCGCAAAATCGGCGACGCGCGGCGCCAGAAACGTGATCAGCAGCACCGCGACCAACGACCCGATGAACGACGACGTGAAGGCGGCGGTGAGCGCCTGGGCGGCTTCGCCTTTCTGCGCCATCGGGTAACCGTCGAACGTGGTTGCGACCGACCAGGCTTCCCCCGGGATGTTGAACAGGATCGACGTGATCGCCCCGCCGAACAACGCGCCCCAGTAGAGGCAGGAGAGCATCACGATGGCCGAGGTCGGATCCATGGTGAAGGTCAGCGGCAGCAGGATGGCGACCCCGTTGGGGCCGCCCAGGCCCGGCAGCACGCCGACGAAAATGCCGAGCACCAGCCCGACCATCATCAACGCCAGGGTCTTGAAGGTCAGCAGGACTGAAAAGCCCTGCAGCAGCAAGCCGAACGCTTCCATGCCGATCCCTAGACCTCTTGCTGGAGCATGATCTTCTCCGAAAACCGGTAACCACTTTTCGGGATCACGCTCGAGCTTTGTTGGAGCATGATCTTCTCCGAAAACCGGTAACCACTTTTCGGGATCATGCTAATATCCGAACGCCGCTTCGAGCGGTCCCTTCGGCATGATGACGTTGAAGGCGACTTCAAAGGTGAGGAACATCGCGGCGGTAAACAGGAAACTGGTCAGCACCGACTTCCAGATCGCGATGCCCCCGATCCACCACATGAAGCCGGCGATCAGCAAAAAGCTCGCCACATAGAGACCGAGCACCTGCATGAGAACGCAATAGACCAGGGTCGGCACGAACACCTGCAGTACGCGCATGAATTGCTGACGGGTGACGAACGGCGTGCGCGATGTGTCGAGCACGGCAACGACGAGACCGTAGATGCTCGCGGAGCCCAGGATCAGCGCGAGATAGAACGGGAAGTAGCCGGCCTGCGGGCCATCGTCCGCCCACGATGCCCCAATGCGGTGCGCGTCCCAGCCAAGCACGAGGGCAAGGGCGAGCAGGACGAGCGAGACGATGATGTCAACGCTGCGCGAGCGCGCGACTGGAGGATCGGATTGTGAATGGTCGGTTTGAGTGGACATTTGTTGAATTTGAAATGAGCGTGTCCCGGGCGCAGCGCAGCACGAAGTGACGCACCGCAGACCCGGGACCGCGTGAAGCCCGGGAGTCTTTGGCGGTCCCGGATCAGCAGTGCGGCATTACACGCCGCACTGCATCCGGGAGACGCGATCAGTTGGCCGCGACGAAGCCCGCTTCCGTCATCAGCTGCTTGTGCAGCGCTTCGTCCTGCTGCAGGAACTTGACCATGTCGGGCCCGGTGAGGAACACCGGCTTCAGCGCCTGTTTCTCCATGTAGTCCTTGTACTCCGGCGTCTGCACAAGGCGCTTGAACAGGTCGACGTAGAACGCGGCCACGTCGGGTGCGACCTTGCCGGGCAGAAAGATGCCGCGCAGCATGGTGTACTGCACGTCGAGCCCCTGCTCCTTGCAGGTCGGCACATCGTTCCAGGACATGTCGGCGGTGACCTTATTCTTGTAGCCGATGCGCTCGCTGTCGAAGACACACAGCGCCCGCACCTGTCCGGCGCGCCATTCCTCGACGTTCTCCGAAGGGTTGTTCACGTTCGAGGCGGTGTGGCCGCCGACGAGCTGCGTTGCCGCCTCGCCACCCGACTTGTAGGGCAGGTAGGCGAACTTGGCGCCGGTGCGCTTTTCGATGAACACCGTGAGGATGTGGTCCTCACGCTTGGAACCGGTACCGCCCATCTTGAACGGCGGGCTCGCCGCCTTGGCGGCTTCGGCGAACGCCTTCACGCTCTTGGCGGGGTCCTTGGAATTGACCCACAGGATGAACTGGTCGAACGCCACGATCGCCACTGGCGTGAGGTCGCGCCAGTCGAACGGAATTTTGGCGGCCAGCGGCAACGTGTAGATCAGCGAATAGGCAATCAGCAACCGGTTGGGATCGCCCTCGCCCGATTTCATGTAGATCAGCGCTTCCGCCCCGGACGCACCGCCCTTGAGCGAGACGACCATCGGCTGCTTCATCAGATTGTTCTTCTGCACTGCGGCCTGGATCATGCGCGCCATCTGATCGGAGGCGCCGCCGGCACCAGCCGCGACCACGATTTCGACCGGCTTCGTGGGTTCCCAGGCCAATCCGGGGGCGCCGGTGAGAATGGTGAGCAAGCCCGCGCACAATGCGGGCGTGACAAACTTGGGCATCGGGTTCCTCCACTGGTTGACGCTTATTGTGCGGGTTTGCCGCGATGGTTCAAGTCCGTGCAGCCAGTTCCTGGCGCACGATCTGGGTGCCTTTCACCATTGCCTGCAGTTTCGAAAATGCAATTTCCCGCGGCAGGTACTTCATGCCGCAGTCGGGTGCGACCACGACGCGCTCGGCCGGCACATGTACCAGCGCGCGGCGAATGCGGGCCGCTACTTTGTCGGCCGTCTCGACTGTCGCGTCGGAGAGATCGATGACGCCCAGGACAATGGTCTTTGATGGAAGCTTCGCCAAGATCGCGCAATCCAGATTCGACTGGGCGGTCTCAATCGAAACCTGCTGCACCGGCGAGGTTTCGAGCTCCGGCAGGAACGAATAGGCCGACGGCCGGACGTGAATGATGGCCGCATAGCCAAAGCAGATGTGCACCGCGGTGGTGCAAGTGACGCCGGCGAGGGCGGCGTTGAGCGCCTTGAGCCCATATTGCCGCGCCTTCTCGGGTCGCGCCTGCATGTAGGGCTCGTCGATCTGCACGATATCGGCACCGGCCGCGAACAGGTCCTTGATCTCGGCATTGACGGCGGCCGCATAGTCCAGCGCCATCTCCTCCTCGTCCTTGTAGAAATCGTTCTGTGCCTGCTGCGACATGGTGAACGGGCCCGGGACGGTCATCTTGATCGCGCGGTCGGTGTTGCGGCGCAGAAATTCGACGTCGCGCACTTCGACCGGATGCCGGCGCCGCACCCGGCCTGCGACGCGCGGCACTGGATTGGGATGGCCGGAGCGATCGAGTGCCGTGCCGGGATTATCGATGTCGACGCCTTCGAGCGCGGTCGCGAAGCGATTGGAGTAGCTCTCGCGACGCATCTCACCGTCGGTGATGATATCGAGGCCGGCGCGCTCCTGATCGCGGATCGCCAGCAGGGTGGCATCATTCTGCGCCTGTTCGAGCCATTCGGGAGCAACCCGCCAGAGCTCCCGTGCCCGTACCCGCGGCGGAAACCGACCGGCAAGGTTCTTGCGATCGACCAGCCAGTCCGGCTGCGGATAGGACCCGACCAATGAGGTCGGCAGCAGCGGCAGCGACATCAGGTCCTCCCGGCGTGTTGACCGTGTTCGGTCAGACTTCGCTCCAGCACCCGCGCAACATGCATTGCCTCGCGTCCGGCGCCGTCGTGAATCTGATGGCGGCACGAGGTGCCGTCGGCGACGATGATGGCATCGCCCGGCGCCTTGCGCACGGCCGGCAACAACGACAACTCGCCCATGGCGAGCGACACGTCGATCGTGTCGGCATTGAAACCGAAGCTGCCCGCCATGCCGCAGCAACTCGAATCGATGGTCTCGACCGTCAATCCGGGAACGAGCCTCAATGCGGTCTCGACCGCACCCATGGCATCGAAGGATTTCTGATGGCAATGGCCATGCAGCAAAACACGTTCGGCAACCGGGCTCAGGGATAAGCTGAGGCGTCCGGCTTGCGTCTCGCGTGCAAGGAATTCTTCGAACAACAATAGGTGCTCGCCAAGACGACGGGCCGAACCCTCATTGGCGACCGCGGGGATTTCGTCCCGGAAGCCCAGGATGCAGCTCGGCTCGAGCCCGACCACGGGAACGCCGCGGTCAACGAACGGCGTAACCGCGGCAATGACCCGCTCCGCTTCACGACGCGCCTCCGCGACCTTGCCGACCGCCAGAAACGTCCGGCCGCAGCAAAGCGGACGGAAGCCGTCGGTTGGCGCCGCGATGTGCACGCGGTAACCACCCGCTTGCAAGACGCGCTGTGCCGCATGGAGATTTTCCGGCTCGAAATAGCGGTTGAAAGTATCGGCGAACAACACAACCTCGCGGCCGTTCCCGCCCTGCCGCGACCGAGCTCGGTCATCGCGAAACCAGTCCGCACGCCAGCGCGGAAGACTGCGGCGGGCGCTGAAGCCGGCAACCGCTTCGGAGAGTTTAGCCGCGCCAGGAAGCCGGTCACGCAAGTTCAGGAGCCACGCAACACGAGCCGCATAAGGCGCGTAGCGCGGCAGATACGCAATCAGCCAATCGTGCAGCGAGAGCCCGGATCTTTCAGCGCGCGCCGCCAGCACTTCGATTTTCATGCGCGCCATGTCGACGCCGGTCGGGCATTCGCGTCGGCACGCCTTACAGGAGACGCAAAGCTTGAGCGTCTCCGCCATCTCGTCGGAAGTGAGCGCACCGGGACCGAGCTGACCGGTGATCGCCAGCCGCAACGTATTGGCGCGTCCGCGCGTTACGTCCCGCTCTTCGCCGGTGACCCGGAAGCTCGGGCACATGACGCCGCCCGCGAGCGCGCGGCAGGCGCCGTTGTTGTTGCACATCTCGATCGCGCCCTGGAAACCCCCGCCCGCGCCCGGATAGGCCGACCAATCGAGCCGCGTCGCGATATCTTCGCCATGGTAGTGCGGCCCGTAGCGCAGGTAGCTGCGATCGTCGAACTTCGGCGCGCGCACGATCTTGCCCGGATTGAACACGCCGGCTGGATCGAAGCGGTCCTTCACGTCCTCGAATGCCTTGACCAGCCGATCGCCGAACATCGGCGTGTGGAACTCGGAGCGCACGATGCCGTCGCCGTGCTCGCCCGAATGCGAGCCTTTGTATTCGCGCACGAACGCGAAAGCGGCCTCCGCGATGGCACGCATCGCTTTCACGTCCTTCTCGAGCCGCAGGTTGAGTACAGGCCGCACATGCAGGCAGCCGACCGAAGCGTGCGCATACCAGGTGCCGCGGGTGCCGTGCTGTTCGAACACGTCGGTAAGCCGCGCCGTATAGTCGGCGAGATTTTCGAGCGGGACCGCACAGTCTTCGACAAAGGAAACCGGCTTTCCCTCCTCCTTCATCGACATCATGATATTGAGGCCGGCGGTGCGCACGTCGCTGATCGCGGCCTGCAGCCTGGGATCGAGCACATCAACGACGCCGCCGTTATGGACGTCCGACTTATCGAAGGCAAAACCGAGGTCGCCGATCAACTCGTGCAGCCGCGCCAGCCGGCGCAGATTTTCATCCCATTCGGGTTCTGCAAATTCCACCAGCAGCACCGCGGCCGGCGCACCGCGCACGAAGGCGTCGATGGTCGGACGAAACATCGCGATCTCGCGGGCCAATTCGATCATGGTGCAATCGATGAGCTCGACCGCGATCGGGTTGAGCTTGACGATGTGCTGAGCCGCATCCATGGCGCCGTGAAAGCTGCCGAAGTGGCAGGCGCCGACGGCGCGGCGGCCGATGAGCGGCGCGAGCTTGAGCTCAATGCGGGTCGAGAACGCGAGCGTGCCCTCGGAACCGACCAGGATGTGCGCAAGATTGAGATCGTTGCGGGTCGGGATCAAAGCATCGAGGTTGTACCCGCCGACCCGCCGCTGCACCTGCGGGAAACGGGACGCAATCTCATTCGTCTCGCGCCCGCCGATCGCCAGCAGGTCTGCCGCCAGCGGGCGCAGCGCTGCCGGCAGGTCGGAGAGATCGTTTGCGACCGGCCCGAAATGATTGCTCGTGCCGTCCGCCAGCACGGCGTCGATCGAAATCACGTTCTCGCGGGTGTTGCCGTAGCGCAGCGAGCGGGCCCCGCAGGAGTTATTGCCCACCATGCCGCCGATGGTCGCGCGCGAGGCGGTCGAGATATCAACCGGAAACCAAAGGCCGTGGGGTTTGAGCCGGCGGTTGAGCTCATCGAGCACGATGCCGGGCTCGACCGCGCAACGCCGTCCTGCCACGTCGAGATCGAGAATGCGGTTGAGACTTTTGGAGCAGTCGATCACGAGGGACGTATTGACGGTCTGGCCGGCCTGTGACGTTCCGCCGCCGCGGGCGAGCACGCTGACTCCGTCCTGGCGGGCGAGCGCGATTGCGCGCTCCGCCTCCTCGACCGAGCGCGGCACAACGGCGCCAACCGGCATGACTTGGTAGTGCGATGCGTCGGTCGCATAGCGGCCGCGGTCGAATGGTGAAAACAGCACGTCACCGGTGATTTCGGCCTTGAGCCGGCGTTCGAGGCCCGGCGCGAGCGTCACCGCCATATTGATTTCCCTGGGGTTTCCCGTGGGCCGAAGCCCATCGTTAGAGACTTGACTGACTGTCGCATTCGTCCTTCATGGCGGCAAGTTTCGACCCCGGCGTGCTCGCGCCGGCGAAAGATCACGCCCTCTGTCTCGGAAATTCACGCATGTCAAAGAACGCTTCGCGCACCGCCGGCCGTCATTTTCTGCAGATACCCGGACCCACGCCGGTCCCCGATCGCATCCTGCGGGCCATGGATACGCCGCTGATCGATCATCGCGGACCCGAATTCCACAAACTGGCGCGCCGCGCGCTCGATGGCATCAAGACCATTTTCAAGACCACCAACCCGGTCATCATCTACACGGCGACCGGCACCGGCGCCTGGGAAGCCGCACTGGTCAATACCATGTCGCCCGGCGATCGCGTGCTGATGGTGGAGACCGGCCAGTTCGCCACGCTCTGGAAGCGCATGGCGGAGAATTTGGGCCTGCAGCCCGAGTTCATCCCGACCGACTGGCGCATCGGCGCCGAGCCGGCGGTGATCGAAGCCAAGCTGAAGGAAGACAAGACGCATCAGATCAAGGCGGTCTGCGTGCTGCACAACGAGACCGCCACCGGCTGTCTCTCGCCGATCGCCGAAATCCGCAAGGCGATCGATCGCGCCGGCCATCCAGCGCTGTTCATGGTGGACACGATCTCGTCGCTGGCGTCGACCGACTATCGCCATGACGAGTGGGGCGTTGATGTCACCGTCGGCGGCGCCCAGAAGGGCCTGATGCTGCCGCCCGGCATGTCGTTCAACGCGGTCAGCAACAAGGCGCTGGCCGTCAGCAAGAATGCCAAGCTGCCGAAATCGTTCTTCTCGTGGGACGACATGATCGCGGCCAACAAGTCGAACTACTTCCCCTACACGCCGGCCACCAACATGTTGCACGGGCTCGTGGTCGCCATCGACATGCTGCATGAGGAAGGCCTCGAGAATGTGTTTGCGCGCCACGACCGTTTCGCCGAAGCGACACGGCGGGCGGTGCGTGCCTGGGGCCTCGAGATCCTGTGCCGTGATCCCAACTACTACTCACCGACCATCACGGCAGTCCTGATGCCGGAGGGGCACGACGCCGACGCGCTCCGCAATCTGGCGCTCCAGACCTTCGACATCTCCTATGGCATGAGCTTCGGCAAGTTCGCCGGTAAGTTCTTCCGCATTGGTCACCTCGGTGATACCAACGATCTCACCATCGTCGGGGCGCTGGCGGCGACCGAGATGTCGCTCGCACTCGCCGGCGTGCCGTTCCGCAAGGGCGGCGTGCAGGCCGCAATGGATTACATCGTCTCGGCGCACGGTCGGCCGGCGCGGGTCGCCGCAGAGTAAGCCGCAACCGCGGGCTTTCCGTACAAAAGATGGATCGAATCCCGGTTTCCGGCGTTAAGCGTCAGGTGGGGCTTTCACAGAGTATTGAGGCACCATGAGCCTCGCCTTTGAGCCTGCCCTGTGGTCCACTGCTGCGTCGGTTTGCCGGTAAATGTGTTGCAGGCTCGGGAGCTGATCATGAGTGGCACGGTTACTCGCCAACTCGCCGCCACCCGTGTGCCTGCCCCGCCCCCCGACGAGCGCGCCCGGTGGCGTAACACCTTCCGCACCGTGCGTACGGAAACGGATCGTCGCGCGGCGCGCCTGTCGCCCGAAGACCAGATGGTGCAATCCATGGCGGACGCCAGTCCGACCAAATGGCACCGCGCCCATACGACCTGGTTCTTCGAGCAGTTCGTGCTGGTCCCGCACCTGAAGAACTATCAGATCTTCGATCAGGACTTCGCATTTCTGTTCAATTCGTACTACGTCGCCGCCGGACCGCGTCACGCACGGCCAATGCGCGGCCTGCTCACCCGGCCTAGCTCGGAGCAGATCGCGGCCTATCGGGCGCACGTCGATGCGGCGGTTGAACGCCTGCTCGACCAGGCCACGAAAGCCGAACTTCCGCAGATCGTTTCGTTGATCGAGCTCGGCCTCAATCATGAGCAGCAACACCAGGAATTGCTGATCACCGATATCCTGCATGCGTTTTCCCTGAACCCGATCGCGCCTGCCTATGATCCGCAATGGCACTGGCCCGCCTTGGAGCAGCGCAGCGGCTACGTCGAGCTGATCGAGGGCATCCACACGATCGGGCACGATGGGGTTGGCTTTCATTTCGACAATGAGCGCCCGGCGCATCGCACCCTGGTCGGACCGGTGCGCCTTGCACGCAGCCTTGTCACCAACGGCGAGTGGCTCGCCTTCATGCGCGAAGGCGGCTACACGACCCCTTCGCTTTGGCTCTCCGACGGCTGGGCGAGCGCCGAGGCCGAGGGCTGGACGGCGCCGGGCTACTGGCGTGAGATCGACGGCGAATGGTTTGTCATGACGCTTGCCGGCCTGCGGCCGGTGGACACGGGTGCGCCGGTTTGTCACATCAGCTATTACGAAGCCGATGCGTTCGCGCGTTTCGCCGGAAAGGACCTGCCGAGCGAAGCCGAATGGGAAGTCGCCGCGCGCGCCGGCGAGATCGGCGATGTCTTTGGAATCGTATGGCAATGGACGCGCAGCGCCTACCTGCCATACCCCGGCTATCAGGCGCCGGCAGGGGCAATCGGCGAATACAACGGAAAGTTCATGGTCAACCAGATGGTGTTGCGCGGCTCCTCGCTTGCGACGCCGGAAGGCCATGCCCACCTAAGCTACCGAAATTTCTTCTACCCGCCGGCGCGGTGGCAGTTTACCGGTTTGCGCTTGGCCGATTTTCCCGCCTGACGTGGGCCGAAAGCCAGCGCTCAACAAAACAACCCAACAAACGGAACCCAAAATGACCGTGCGAGCCCTGCGTCCCGCACCACGCGACCAAGCGACCGAGCAATTCGCGGCCGACGTGACTGCCGGACTGTCCGCCAACCCGAAGCGGCTGCTGCCGAAATACTTCTACGACGAGACGGGCTCGCAACTGTTCGAAGAGATCACGCGGCTGCCCGAGTACTATCTGACGCGTACCGAGCTGAAAATCCTGCGCGACAACGCGCCTGCGATTGCGGCACTCATCCCGCGCGACAGCGCGCTGATCGAGCTTGGCGCCGGCTCGGCCACCAAGGCGAAGATCTTGCTTGAGGCGGCCCCGCAGATCAGTGCCTACGTTCCGGTCGATATCAGCGCAGAATTTCTGGGCAACGAAGCCGCAAAGCTCGGGCGCGATATTCCGCGGGTCGAGGTCTATCCGGTGGCGGCCGATTTCACGAAACCGTTCGAGCTGCCGCCGGCGCTGCGCAAACACCCCTGTGTGGGATTTTTCCCGGGTTCGACCGTCGGCAATTTCGAGCCGCACGAGGCGACCGACCTTCTTCGCAACGCCGGGCGTATTCTCGGACGAGATGCGCTGCTGATCATTGGCGCCGATCTCGTCAAGGATCCAGGTGTCCTGCACGTCGCCTACAATGACGCCGCCGGCGTCACCGCCAAATTCAATCTCAATCTCCTGGCGCGCATCAATCGCGAACTCCATGGCGACTTCGACCTCGCCGCGTTTGAGCACCACGCCTGCTACAACCGGGAGCGCGGCCGCATCGAGGTCTATCTGGCGAGCCGCAAGCGTCAGAAGGTGCACGTTGCCGGCAAGACCTTCGACTTTCGGGCCGGGGAGACCATCCACACCGAAAACAGCTACAAATTCACGCTCAAATCATTCAGCGCGCTCGCGCGCGGCGCCGGCTGGGAGCCGATCGCGGTCTATGTCGACGCGGATGAGTATTTTTCGGTGCAGGTGCTGAAGCAGAAGCACAAGTAACAGCTGCGCTTTTTTTGCGTCAGCTACGCCCTGATGCAGTTATCAGCCCCATGCCAGCCCGGCATGCTGCACGGCGGATACAATCCGGCTATGCTGTGCTCCCACCAGCTTTCATGTGTTCGGAGCTCCCATGATCACCAGCCGGGACCGCATTCTCACCACCCATGTCGGCAGCCTGCCGCGTAACGAAAAACTATCCGACCTGCTGGTTCGCCGCGAAGCCGGCGAGACCTTTGACGCAGCCGAAATGGCGACCGAGATGGACAAGGCGGTTCGCCATGTGGTCGAGCAGCAAAAAAAGGCCGGCATCGACATCGGCAACGACGGCGAGCAACAGCGCGTCGGCTTCCAGACCTATGTGCCGCAGCGTATGACCGGATTTGCCGGCGTCTCGAAGCGGCGGCGCGGCCGCGAGTTCGAGGAGTTTCCCGAGCTGGTGGCTTCGTTGATGCGGCGCTTTCCGCTGGTGAGCAAACAGCAGAATGCTCCCGAGGCACAGGCCGAGATCCACTACAAGGACACCAAGGACATCGAGGCCGAGATCGCGCGCTTCAAGACGATCGCCGGCAACGCATTCGCCGAAATGTTCATGACCGCGGCTTCGCCCGGCATCATTTCGTCGACCATGCTGAACGCGTATTATGATTCGCACGAAGCCTATCTCAACGCCCTCGCGCGTGAGATGAAGAAGGAATACCAGGCGATCCATCGTGCCGGGCTCGTGCTGCAGATCGACGCGCCCGACCTCGCCATGGACCGCACCATGATGCATCGCGATCTTTCCGACCGCGACTTCATCAAGGCCTGCGAGCTGCAGGTCGCGGCGATCAACAAGGGCATCGAGGGCATTCCGCGTGAGCGCGTGCGGCTGCATGTCTGCTATGGCAACTGGGAAGGCCCGCACATCTACGACGTCCCGCTCGCCAGCATCCTGCCGGCGCTCTACGGGGCCAACGTCGGCGCGCTCTCGATCGAATTCTCCAATCCCGCGCCACGCCCACGAATACGCCGCGTTCCGGCAGCATCCGCTGCCGAGCCACATGCTGCTGATTCCGGGCGTGATCGAGACCACCAGTAATTTCGTCGAGCACCCGGAGGTGGTCGCCCGCCGGATCGAGGACGCGGTCGCCGCGGTCGGCGCGCGCGAGCGCGTGATTGCCTCGACCGATTGTGGCTTTGGCACCTTCACCAACCGCGAATGGGTGATCGAGCCGGCGGTGTGGCTCAAGCTGCGTGCGTTGCGTGACGGCGCCGACTTGGCTTCGGCACGGCTATGGGGGAAGAAAAGCGCGGCTTAGATTTGACGCGGGTCGCGGACGCACCGGGACTGCTGAAAGCACAACGCGCCCGTGACCGTCGGCGCCTGCAGCGCATCACTTCGTGCTGCGCTGTGCCCGGGACACGGGATATACTCCGCATCACGATCTGCACGCCCCAAGGAGCCGGCCATGGAACAGAAAGCCCACGAAATTCGCGCCGAGGACATCAACCCGCGCTTCAACTGGGGGCGCGCCCTGCCGGCGCTCGGCATCATGGGGGTCGACTTCGAGGAACGGGTCGATTACCGCCGCCTGCACCGCTATCGGCTCTCCCGCGTCAAACAGGCGCTGGAGAATTCCGACCTCGGCGCGCTGCTGGTGTTCGACGTGAACAACATCCGCTACGTCACGTCGACCAAGATCGGCGAGTGGGAGCGCGACAAGCTTTCGCGCTGGGCGCTGCTCACGCGCACCGGCGAGCCGATCCTGTGGGACTTCGGCTCCGCCGCCGTGCACCACAAGCTCTACACGCCCTGGCTCGCGCCCGAGAACTGCAAGGCCGGCTTGATCGGGCTGCGCGGCACCGTCAACCCGGCGTTCGGGCTGATGAAGCGCCACGCCGAGGAGATCGCCTCCTTGATCCGCGAGGCCGGCGTCGCCGACATGCCCATAGGGGTCGATATCATCGAACCGCCGATGATGTTTGAACTGCAGAATGCCGGTCTCACGGTCGCCGACGGCCAGCAGGTGATGCTGGAGGCGCGCGAGATCAAATCCGCCGACGAGATCGCGCTGCTCAACCGCGCCGCCGCCATGGTGGACGGCGCCTATCACCTGATTCACGAGGAGCTCAAGCCCGGCGTGCGCGAGAACGACATCGTCGCCAAGGTCAACGAGTTCCTCTATCGCAACGGCTCCGACGACGTCGAGGCGATCAACGCGATCTCGGGCGAGCGCTGCAACCCGCATCCGCACAATTTCACCGACCGCATGCTGCGCCCGGGCGACCAGGCGTTCTTCGATATTCTGCAGGCGTTCATGGGCTACCGCACCTGCTACTACCGCACCTTCAATGTCGGTCGCGCCACGCCGGTGCAGCACGACGCCTACAAGCGGGCGCGCGAATGGCTGGATTGCGCGATCGATCTGATCAAGCCGGGCGTCTCCACCGACCGCGTCTGCAGCGTGTGGCCGAAGGCGGAGGAATTCGGTTTTCCGGACGAGATGTCGGCGTTCGGCCTGCAGTTCGGCCACGGCCTCGGGCTCGCGCTGCATGAGCGGCCGATCATCTCGCGGGTGATCTCGCTCACCCATCCGACCGAGATCAAGGAGGGCATGGTGTTCGCGCTCGAGACCTATTGTCCGGCGACCGACGGCTACTCGGCGGCGCGCATCGAGGAGGAGGTCGTGGTCACCGACAAGGGCTGTCGCGTGATCACGCTGTTCCCGGCCGAGGAATTGCCGATCAGCCACAAGTATTAGAACGCTGAACCAGCCATAGATTCACGAATGCGAAGGTGGTTCAAAAAGCTTTGGAACATCGTCCTTGCCTTGTGGCGGCCGGGCGATCGCAATGCCCTCGTTATGTGGGGCCGGCCGGTTCCGGCTGGACTGACGGGCATTGATGAGGCGAAGGGCCCTAGATGAGAGTCGGAGGCTCCTAGATGAGAGTCGGACGCGGATTTCCTCATCTATGGCAACATATTGTAAAATAAGTACTTTTTTCCATTAGAAAGGCCCTAGATGAGGAATTTGGCGGGAGACCTAAGGGACCCGTCTCACATGTAGCGGAATGCTCGGATTTTGCATTGTCCGGCGTCGCTCCTCGCCCCGCCGACATTCCGGCCGGCCGCCCTGCCCTGTTAGCGTCCTGTCAAAATCAGCGCCCATGATGCCAGGACTGTAGGGTGGGTTGAGCGCCAGCGAAACCCACCGGCCGCCATGATGGGTTTCGCTGGCGCTCGACCCATCCTACGCGCTTCGGCCTGTCCTACACTACTCCGGCACGATTTCCGGTTTGTTGCTCGGGAATTTGGCAATGACCGATGGATCCATGTTGAGCGTCTGGGCGACCATGGATCGCGGCGTATGCGCCAGCCAATCGGACAGCGACACATCCTCGAACTGGGGCGCACGGAAGATCTCCAGAAACACTAAGTCGGTGTTGCCGGTGTTCTTGATGTAGTGGCCGAGGGATTTCTTTACATACCCGATATCGCCCGGCTTGAAGTTCTGGGTCACGGCGCGAGGCCCGACGTTGAACACGGTCATCGTGGCCTCGCCCGAGATGTAGTACTGCCATTCGTCCGCATTCGGATGCCAATGCATCTCGCGCAGGCCGCCCGGATAGACCCGCACCAGCGCCGCCGCGATCGTCACCGAAGCTTTGAAGTTTGTGCTGTCGGCAATCCGGACCTCGCCGCCGGCGGTCTTGCGGGTCGGCGGCATGCTGGCCAGCGCGAAGGTCGATGGATTCGGCATGCGTCCAGCGCCTGCGGCCGCCTGCGCCTGTTCCTCCGCGAGCGGGCCCGGCATCTGGCCCTGGAAGATGTAGAGCTGGTGCAGCGGAATCTTTGCGAACGCCTCGGCCGGCACGCCGAAATTCTCCGCTAAGATGTTAGGCGGCGTGTGTGCAATCCAGTCGGTAACGAGCAGCGTGTTGTACTCGGTCTGGCGGCCGTCATCGAATGCGAGGATGAACTCAGCCCCGTCCTCGCCGATGCCCTGCAGCGAGTGCGGCAAGCCGGTCGGGAAGTACCACAGTCCGCCTTCGCCCACATCCTCGACATTGGAGCGGCCGGCCGTGTCGATCGTCGTAACGCGCACCGCCCCCTTGGTGACGTAGGCCCATTCCGCCGCCTGATGCCAGTGCAGTTCGCGGATGCCGCCGCGGGTGAGTCGCATGTTGACGCCGGAAATCTCCTCCGCGATCTGAAAGTCGGACTGGGTGACCTGCCTCGCCCAGCCGCCGTTCTGAATTCGCCGTGGCGCATTGTTGAAGGTCGACCAGAACATCGGCATGTCGCCGACGTTGGTCGGTGGCGGCGAAAACGCGCTCGGAAACTGCGATGCCAGAGCCGGGTTCTGCGGCCCGGGGTCGGTGAAGCTCGACGGGTTGCCAGTGGTGTTGATCTGGCCTTGCGGCGGCTCGTCCGGGTTGCCGAAAGTCGCAGCGCTCGCCGCCGCAGCGGTTGCAACCGTGCCGGCAGCGGCCGCCGCGAGCACGCCGCGTCGAGAGAGGGGGTCCATGAGGCTTCTCCTTGAAGGGGGGCGGGTTTCAAAGCGCAGGATGGCGGAGAATTCCAGAAAAACGCCGGGAGGCAAATATCCGCGCAAGCACCGCGGTGATGACACATTCGCGACTATGAAGGGTCCCTGGACCCATTGCTTCGCGCGCTTTCGTCACTATATTGCGCTGCAACACGCGGGCTGAAAGGCCCGCGATTCGCTTTCCGGAACCAACATGAAGCTCCGCAACGTCGCGATCATTGCCCATGTCGACCACGGCAAGACCACGCTGGTCGACCGGCTGCTGCAGCAATCGGGCGCCTTCCGCGAGAACCAGCGGGTGGCCGAGCGCGCGATGGATTCCAACGACCTCGAACGCGAGCGCGGCATCACGATCCTCGCCAAGGCGACATCGGTCGTGTGGCACGACACGCGCATCAACATCGTCGACACGCCCGGCCACGCCGATTTCGGCGGTGAGGTCGAGCGCATCCTCAACATGGTGGATGGCGCCATCGTGCTGGTCGATGCCGCCGAGGGTCCGCTGCCGCAGACTAAGTTTGTGGTTTCGAAGGCGCTCAAGATGGGGCTGCGTCCGATCGTGGCGATCAACAAAGTCGATCGTCACGATGCCCGGCCGGTGCAGGTGGTGAACGAGGTGTTCGACCTGTTCGCCGCGCTCGATGCCACGGATGAGCAGCTCGATTTCCCAATTCTCTATGGCTCGGCCAAGGAAGGCTGGATGGCGAAGAGCCTGGAGGGTCCCAAGCAATCGATGGCGCCGCTGTTCGATCTTGTGATCAGCCACGTGGCCGCGCCCAAGATCGAGGCCGGGCCGTTCCGCATGCTCGGCACCATCATCGAGGCCAACCCGTATCTGGGCCGCGTCGTGACCGGCCGCATCCGTTCGGGGTCAGTGCGGCCGAACCAGACCGTGAAGGTGCTCGACCGCGAGGGCAACCTGATCGAGGTAGACCGTGTGACCAAAGTGCTGGCCTTCCGCGGGCTCGAGCGCCAGCCGATCGACGAAGGGCTGGCGGGCGACATCGTGGCAATCGCCGGCCTGCCGGAGGCGACAGTCACGCACACGCTTTGCGATCCGCAGGTTGCAACACCGCTGCCGGCACAGCCGATGGATCCGCCGACGCTCGCCATGACGTTTCGTATCAACGACTCGCCGCTCGCCGGCACCGAAGGCGACAAGGTGCAGAGCCGCGTCATCCGCGAGCGGCTACTGCGCGAGGCCGAGGGCAACGCCGCGCTACGGGTGAGCGAATTGACCGAGAAGGACTTGATGGAGGTCGCCGGCCGCGGCGAGCTGCAACTCGGCATTCTGATCGAGACGATGCGGCGCGAAGGGTTTGAACTGTCGGTATCGCGGCCCAAGGTGCTGTATCGGCACGACGATGACGGCGACCTGCTCGAGCCGATCGAGGAAGTGGTGATCGATGTCGATGAGGAGCATTCCGGCATCGTGGTGCAGAAGCTCTCGGAACGAAAAGCGGAGCTGACCGAGATGCGGCCGTCCGGCGGCGGGCGGGTGCGACTCGTGTTCCTGGCGCCGACCCGCGGCCTGATCGGATATCAAAGCGAGCTGTTGACCGACACGCGCGGCACCGCGGTGATGAACCGCCTGTTCCATTCATATGGGCCGCACAAGGGTCCGATCGCCGGGCGCACCAATGGGGTGCTGATCTCGACCGACGCGGGCGAGGCGGTCGCTTACGCGCTGTGGAACCTGGAAGACCGCGGCCCGATGATGATCGATCCAGGCTGGAAGGTTTATCGCGGAATGATCGTCGGCGAGCACACCCGCGGCAACGATCTCGAGGTCAATGTGCTCAAAGGAAAGAAGCTGACCAACATCCGCACCACCGCCAAGGATGAAGCGGTACGGCTCACGCCGCCGATCCGCATGACGCTCGAGAAGGCGCTGTCCTACATCGAGGACGACGAACTGGTCGAGGTGACGCCGAAATCGATCCGGCTGCGCAAGAAGACCCTCGATCCCAACGATCGCAAGAAGGAAGAGCGGCAGAAGGAAGCCGCAGGGGTGTGAGTGATTTGTAGGATGGGTTGAGCTCTTGCGAAACCCATCTCCACAGCGCGATGGGTTTCGCTGCGCTCAACCCATCCTACAGCCTCACTTCAGCTTCGCCAGAAAGCCCGCGACCACCGGTCCCCATACCGTCGCCCCGTCGTCTGCCTCCGCGAGTTGATGGCCTTCGAGGCCGAATGCCGGCAGCAGCGCGAGCTCGAGCGGTCCGCCGCCCGTGCGCCAGGCCTCGGCCATTCGGCGCACGAGCCAGGGTGCAAAATAGCTGTCGTTCTCCGCATAGATCCACAGCGTCGGAATCCGCGCGGTTGAGCCGAACAAGCGCGCGGCGGCGATCAGGCGTTCGGGCGCACAGTTGTTGTTGGCGTGGTCGAACGAGCGGCCGCCGCGGCCGCCGGCAAAGTTGATGATCGCGGCGACGCCGCGCGGGTTGCGACTCGCAAGCGCGAGCGCGCCCCATCCGCCGGCCGAGTGCCCCACGACGATCGCGCCGGTCTTGCGCACATCCGGCCGCTTGAGCAAATCGGCGAGCGCCGCTTCGATACTCGCCGCCGCGCCGTTTCCGGCGCGCAGGTAGTCGGCGTCGTCGCAACCGCCCTGGTCCTCCGCATAGGGCCCCCCGGTGCGGCCGTGACCGGGCCGCTGGGGCAATGCCACCAAATAGCCACGATCGGAAAACCAATGCGTCAGCGCCGCGTAACGCGGCTCCGGCATGTCGGCGCGTCGCTCCGCGCTTTCGGTCGATGCATGATTGATTACAACCAGTGGCAATGGACCCGTACGGGCCGGGCGCACGATCAACGTGCGCATCGAAATGCCAAGATTTGGCAGTGGGATGAATGCAAGCTGCTGGACGTCAGCGGCATCCGCACGCGGCGCCGGCTGCGCCAGCGGCGCGACGGCGAATGCTGCGGACAGCACGACCAGCAAGGGAAAACATGCGCGCGACAGCCGCGCGCAC
This sequence comes from uncultured Alphaproteobacteria bacterium, assembly GCA_963833605.1. Lineage (GTDB taxonomy): Bacteria > Pseudomonadota > Alphaproteobacteria > Rhizobiales > Xanthobacteraceae > JAFAXD01. The sequence goes on along the minus strand of CAWHYZ010000019.1, from coordinate 54,082 downwards.
GTCCAAATGCCGGTCGCAAAGCGACAAATTCGCAACACCCTGCGGGAATAGTTCATCCGATTATGCAAACAGTAAACGTAGGACTTGCCGTAAGCCGCGCGAATTGATTCAATCATACCTATGAGCACAACACTCATCGAGATCAGGCGCGCAAGGCCTTCGGATGCGAGAGCGCTCGCAGCCGCTCACGATGAGGCATGGCGCACAGCCTACCAGGGCATCATCCCGGGTCTCGAGCTCGAGCGGTTGATCAACCGGCGTGGCGCCGTGTGGTGGGATGGGTCGATCCGCAAGGGCAGCCGCGTGTCGCTGTTCGTGTTCGGCGACACCGTCGCCGGCTACGCCAACTACGGCCGTAACCGTGCGCGCAGCCTGAGCTACGAGGGCGAGATCTACGAGCTTTATCTGCGGCCGCAATATCAAGGCCTCGGTTTTGGTCGCCGGCTGTTCACCGCAGCCCGTCGCGACCTGGCTCAGAGCGGGATCAAAAGCCTCGTCGTATGGGCGCTCTCCGACAATGAGCCGGCCGTCGGGTTCTATCGCGCGCTCGGCGGTCAGCCGGTGGCGCGCTCGTCGGAAACCTTCGGCGGCAAAATGCTCGACAAGGTGGCCTACGCCTGGAACGCCTGATCAATCATCCGGCGGCCGATTTCCCACTGCTTGAGCTGTATCCTTGCCGCACCGGAATGTGCGCGCCTTCTCGTCCGCAAGCTTGCGCGCGAGCTCGTTGGCGTCCGGATTGGCGCGCGCGTCGACGTAGCCCACATGGCACACACCGCCCGACCCAAATCGCGTCACCACCAGCTTGCGCCCGCTCGCTTTGGTGTCGTCGACGTTCGTCATGTAGTTCCAGCGCAGGATGGTGGCAAAAGGTTCTAGCTTGCCGTTGGGCTTGCGCTCGAGGCGCCACTCGATCGTCCCCTTGTAGACGTCGTTGAAGTGATCGATCGTTTCCCCAGCCGCAGGCTCGCGTGCAGCATTGCGGCCGAAGCTCACATACATGCGCTGGTCGCCGGCGGCGAGACGCACCGGGATGCCGTCATAGCCTGGGCACAGCCAGGAACCATAATCCTCAACGTCGCGACCAGGGGCATGACGGCATTTGTTGGAATCGAATGCCGTGTAGACGCTCTCGATTGCGGGGTTGGATTGCGCAAACGCGGGCGCCTGCAGAACGACAAGCGCCGCAATCGGTGCGAGAGATCGGCACATGATGATTTAATCGCCCTCGCGGCCGATGCGGTTCATACCGCCGGCGGCGGCAGGCCGTGGGCCGCACAGGCCGATCGCAAGGTGTTGACCAACAGGCACGCGATCGTCATCGGGCCGACGCCCCCCGGCACCGGTGTGATGGCGCCCGCACGCTCCGCCGCCTGCGCGTAGTCGACGTCACCGACGATGCGGGTCTTGCCCGGCGTCGCCGATGGAACGCGATTGATGCCGACGTCAATCACGGTCGCCCCCAGCTTGACCCAGTCGCCCTTGATCATCTGGGGGCGCCCGACCGCCGCGAACAACAGGTCGGCGCGCCGGCACACCGCCGGCAGATCGTGGGTCTTGGAATGCGCGACCGTCACCGTGGCGCTTTCCCCGATCAACAGCGCGGCCAGCGGTTTGCCGACGATGTTGGAACGGCCGACCACCACCGCCTCGAGCCCGGTCAGCGACGGCTGGACGGACTTCGCCAGAATGATGCAGCCGAGCGGCGTACACGGCACGAGCGCCGGCAACCCGGTGGCGAGGCGGCCGGCATTGAGCGGATGAAATCCATCCACGTCCTTGCCGGGATCGATCGCGTTGATGACGTTCTGGGCGTCGATCTGCCGGGGCAGCGGCAGTTGCACCAAAATGCCGTTGACGGCCGGATCGGCATTGAGCCGCGCGATCAACGCCAGCAGGTCTGCCTCGCTGACTGATTCCGGCAGATGATGATCGAGCGATTTCATCCCGGCTTCGACCGTCATCTTTTTCTTGCTGCCGACATAGACTTCGCTTGCCGGGTTGTTGCCAACCAGCACCACGGCGAGTCCAGGCACCACGGCGTGCTCGCGCGCGAGCCGCGCAACTTCGACGGCGACCTTGACCCGCGTCTCCGCTGCGATCGTCTTGCCGTCGATGACCTTCGCCGTCATTCCGTCGCTCCCATGATTCCTCGCAACGCGGCTGCCAGCACTGCGACGTCACCCTTGACGCTCAGTCGCTTCACCCGCGAGGTCGCGCCCGCGACCAGCGTGACACACGACGGCGGCACCGCCAGCGTGCGCGCGATCAGCCGCGTCAGCGCCGCGTTGGCCTCGCCTTCACTGGCGGCCGCCCGCACCCGTACTTTCAACACCGTGCGCCCGTCTGCCATCTGCTCGATGCCGTCAACCGCGTCTCTACCGCCCTTCGGGGTCAGCCGCACCGTCAGCAGGATGCCGTGTGGGCTCGCAGTCCACGGCGGCTGCGGAGTACCGCTCAATAGACGTTCGGCAGGATGTAAAGAGCAATGACGTAGCGGATGAAAATGATGATGAGGATGAGGATGACCGGCGAGATGTCGATACCGCCGAGTTCAGGCAACATGTTGCGGATCGGCCGCAGCGCCGGCTCCGTGATCCGAAACAGAAAGTCACCGATCATGGCAACCACCTGGTTGCGGGTGTTGACCACATTGAAGGCCACCAGCCACGACAGGATCGCAGCCGCGATCAGCAGCCAGATATAAATCTCGAGGGCAAGATCGATGACGAGGAACAGCGCGCGCATGAGCGGGACCCGGAAATGAACGATGCGCACATGTAGCGGGTCGCCGATGCGCTCACAAGCCAGTCGTCAGCCGATCCTTGACACTGGCAGACCCGCGGCCTAAATGGCGCCACTCGTTTGCCGCCCACAGCAGTGGGCCGATCGGGGCCGTAGCTCAGTTGGGAGAGCGCCGCAATCGCACTGCGGAGGTCAGGGGTTCAAATCCCCTCGGCTCCACCAAACCTCGCCAAAGCCAATCTCAGTGTCAGTATCAGTCGGATCCGAACAACTAGGACGCGCGGAGCCATCTCGATCGGGGTGGTCGGATCAACGCCGGCGATGACACCGAGCGCAGGACCCACATGACCAGCGAGCACACCTCGTATTCGCTGTTCCGCCATCGGCCGGTTTTCCTGCTGTGGCTCGCGCGCGTCGCCACCTCGATCGCCTACCAGATGCAGGTCGTCGCCGTGGGCTGGCAGATCTACGAAATGACGTCGAGCCCGATGCAGCTCGGCCTTGTGGGGCTCATGCAGTTCATCCCGCAGTTCGCGCTGGTGCTGATCGCAGGCCACGTCGTCGACCAGCACGATCGCAAGCGCATCATGCTGATTGCCCAGGCTGCCGAGGCCTGTGCGGTGGCGATCCTGGCGATCGCCACCGCGTTCGCCGTGGTCACCAACGACCTGATCCTCGCGGCCGTGTTCGCGCTCGGTGCCGCGCGTTCGTTCGAGGCAACCACACTGCAGACGATCCCGCCCGCGCTCGTGCCATCCACGGTGCTGCCACGGGTGATCGCGGAGCTCTCGTCCGCGACACAGACCGCCACCATCGCGGGGCCGGCACTCGGCGGCGCCATGCTGATCCTGGGCACGAGCTACGTCTACGCGGCGTGTGCCTTGCTGTTCCTCGCCTCGACCATCCTGGTCTGGTGCATCCCGATCAAGCGGACCGAGTCCGCGCGTGCCCCGCTGTCGTTCGACGCGCTGTTTGCCGGAATCAACTTCGTCCGCCGCAACCCGATCGTGCTCGGCGCCATGTCGCTCGACATGTTCGCGGTGATCTTTGGCGGGGCGACCGCACTGCTTCCGATCTTTGCGCGCGACATCTTCCAAGTCGGCACCGTTGGGCTCGGTTTGATGCGCGCGGCACCGGCGGCCGGCGCACTCGCCTGCTCGTTCGCGATCGCACGCTGGCCGTTGCGGCGGCACGTCGGCGTCGTCATGTACGCGGCGATCGGCGTGTTCGGGCTCGCGACCATCTGCTTCGGACTCTCGACATCGTTCTTGTTTTCGATGGCCATGCTGGTGGTGATCGGTGCTTCCGACATGCTCAGTATCGTGATCCGCCAGCCGGTGATCCAGCTCGAGACCCCCGACGCCATGCGCGGACGGGTCAGCGCCGTGAACGCACTGTTCATCGGTACGTCCAACCAGATCGGCGAATTCCGTTCCGGAGTAACGGCGGACTGGTTCGGTACCATCCCGTCGGTGCTGATCGGCGGGATCGGCACACTGCTGGTGGTGGCGCTTTGGATCAAAGCATTTCCGGCGCTGTTTCGAATGGGAAGCTTTGAGCAACGGTATCGTTAGCAACGCCGGGGTTCGTGTCCCGCATCTGCAGCGCCCCTGGTACGACGCTGCGCCCAGAACGCCGACCCGAGCTCACCCGATCCGCAGAAATCCCCATGGGGCGGTGTGCATGCGCTCGAAGCCCGTGGGCGTGACCCGTACCATCTCGCCGAGCTGGACGCCGGCCTTGTGGTCGCGCGTGATCACGTTAGGCTGCACCACCACCGTCATGTTGGAATCGAGCCGCAGGTCCGGAACGGGTCCGGCCGGACGGCTCCTGGTGCCGAGCACCGGCGGCCAATATCCGCCGCCGAAGCCATGCATGATGTCGTCATAGATGGTGAAGCCGGCGTCCTCGATGACGCCGGAGGCCGCGACGATCTCCTGGCAGGAGACACCGGCGCGCAGCACCCCGGTGATCGCGCGGAACGCTGCTTCCGCAACCGCGTAGAGCTCGCGAAAGAGCGGCGTCGGCTCCGCTCCGACCGCAAAGGTGCGCAGCACTTGTCCGGGTGAGTCCCAGAAGCTCGCGGTGAACTCGACGAACATCATGTCGCCGCGCTGCAATTTGCGCGATGAATGATACTGCGGCGGCACGCACAGATCGGGACTGGCCATGTTGTTGATCCCGATGAAGTGGATCACCGTCGAACCTCCGAGCGCAACGTAGTCGCGCTCCACCAGGGCGCCCAGCTCGCGCTCGGTCATGCCGGGCCTCGCCTCGTTGAGCAGCGCCTCGATACCGAGATCGCTGAACGCGGCGCCGATCCGCATCCATTCGATCTCCTCGTCGGACTTGCGCATGCGCAAGCCGGCATATTCGGCATTGAGGTCGACGAGGGTGAACGCGGCCGACAGTTGGCGGACCTTTGCCCACGACAGCATGCCCATGACCCCGACGCGCTTGATGCCGCGACGGCTCGCCTCTCCGGCGGGCAGCTGCGCGCCCTTGCGTTCGCCCCAGCGCACCTCCGCATCGCGCGCGATCGCCGTGGCATTGGGCACGTGGTTATAGTGTTCGACCCAGAGCACGTCGCGCTCGCCCGGCACAAACAACACCATCGCTTCGGTGGTGGTCGCCCATCCGGTGAGCCAGCCGACGCCGGTGCCCACGCGCTGCTCGCCGCACAGCAAAAGCGCATCGCACTCATGTCGATGCATCACGTCGGCGAGCGCCGACCGTCTGCGTGCGAACTCGGCGTCGGAAAACCGCCCATAGGGGGCGGCCAGGATGGCGGCAATCTTGGGATCACTCAGGACCTCGCGGCCCATGGGCTAGCGCCCCGCTTCCGTATCCGCGCCGATCCAGTGGTCGAGAAAATCGGTGAGCCAACGCTGGATCGCCGGGTCATAGACCGGCCGGTCCGCATAATGTTCGGCGCGCTGGCGAGCGCCGGGCATTTCCATCCGGGCCTGGCCGCGCGTCGTCCACCGGCACATCATGGCGTGGGTCACTTCCGCGTGGAATTGGACCCCATAGGCGGCCGGCCCATAGCGGAACGCCTGCACGTCAAAGATATCGCCTTGCGCCAGCAAGTCGGCGCCAGCCGGCAAATCAAAACCTTCGCGATGCCACTGATAGACGTGGGAAGGCCATGTCTCGCAAACGGCGCGACCAGCCGCCGTGACCCGGATCGGGTAATAACCGACCTCGACCATTCCGTCCGGGTGAAAGCAAACCTTGGCGCCGAGCTTGCGCGCCAGCATCTGCGCCCCCAGGCAGATGCCCAGGAACGGCTTCTGCTCCTTCAGCGGCACCGACAGCCAGTCGATCTCGCGCTTGATGAAATCGGTCTCGTCATTGGCGCTCATCGGCCCGCCGAAGACGACAATCGCGCGGTGGCCGGCAAGCGTTTCGGGCAGCGGGTCGCCCAGTGCGGGACGGCGGATGTCGAGCGGATAGCCGCGCGCGTGCAGGTAGTGGCCGACCCGACCCGGGGTCGACAGTTCCTGATGCAGTATGATCAGCATCGGTTGCTCGGCCGGGTGATCGGGGGTCGGTTTTCGAATCGATCCGTGCACGGAGGCCACTCGTACCTGCTCCCCCGACTGCAGCAAATACTATTGCACGCAGCCCGGCCATGAAAGCATATCAGGCCTGTGGGCCGATCAGCGCTGCACCTTCGCCATTTGGTTGGCCAGGAACGCGCGCGGCAGCAGCCGTGGCAGCAAGGTCGTGATGATCCGGTTCGGCCAACCCGGCACCACGTAGGCGCGGCCAGTCATCAGGCCGCGGTAGCCGGCGAGCGCGACTTCCTCGGCCCCGCGTCTGAGCAACGGCCCGCCCTGCGTGGGGATGCCGCCAGCACGGGCTTGAAATTCGGTCGGCACCGGGCCGGGGCAGAGCGCAGTGACGCGAATCCCGCGCGGCGCGAGTTCAGCGCGCAGCGCATCGGTGAACGAAAGCACAAACGCCTTGCTGGCATAGTAGACCGCCATATTCGGCCCGGGCAGGAAGCCCGCAACCGACGCAACGTTCAGGATGCCGCCCTTCTGGCGTGACAGACTGTCAACGAATGCGAGCGAGAGATCGACCATGACCCGGACATTGAGGTCGACCATGGCGAGTTGCTCGTCACGGCTGAGCGTCGCGGCCTGTCCCCACAGGCCAAAGCCCGCATTGTTGACCACGTACTGCGGTTCAACTCCGGCGGCGGTCATAGCCTCGCCGATGCGCGCCGCGGCCCCAGCTTGGGTGAGATCAAGGCCGAGCACCAGCGGACGCGGCCGGCCCCGACCCGCAATCTCATCGGCGAGGGCGTGCAGCCGCGTCTCACGCCGCGCCACCAGCACAAGCTCATGGCCGTGCGCTCGCGAAGACCTGCGCCAACGCTGTCCCAATGCCCGCGGATGCACCGGTAATGATCGCGACCGGGCGTGCCATCGCCTCGCCTCATGCCTCGTCGGAGGTTTTGCTTTGCTCTCCAGCAACCTGATGGCGCAGCTCGATGCGCTCGCGCGCCGAGACACCAAGCAGGTCGGAGACACGCCACATCACGTTCTCTTCGAACTCAGTCACACGCCCGTCGACGTACACCATCTCCCACATCATCTCGATGATGCGCTGGCGGCCTTCCTCGTTGAGAGCGCGGTTGAGCAGGCTGGTGAAATGATAAAAATCGATAGCCTCGTGGTCGGCGGCGACCGCGGCGTCGATCAATTCCTCAGTCAGCGCGTCGGTCAACTCGAAGCGCGACTTGAGCAGTGCGTTGAGCTTCGCGCGGCTCGTATCTGAAAGGGCGCCCTCGAGGGTCGCCACATGCACGAGCAATGCGGCAGCCGCTAAGCGGTAGTCATTGTCTTCGAAATGAGCGACTTCCTTGCCGCCGGTCAGATCGGCGAAAAAGGACTTGATCTCTTTGAGCATGGGGTCGGTCTCATGTGCGCGCGCTTCGATTGCACTCCCGGCAAACCGCGTCAATCGCCGTTTTGGGCGGGGGCTATCACGTTGGAGACACTCGCGCGCACCGCTCGACAGCGCGTGGCCATACGGCGACAATAGCCCAAACCAATGGAGCTAGATCCGATGACCGACGTGTTCGCAGTCATTGCCGCGGGCGAAATGGGGTCCGGGATTGGCCGTCGCCTGACCGAGCGCGGCGCCCGTGTCCTGACCTCGCTCGAGGGGCGCGGCCCGGCGAGCGCAGCGCGCGCCCGCGACGCCGGCATGGTGGCCGTCGGGGACGCCGACCTCGTGGCGCAGGCCACTGTTATTCTTTCGGTCGTCCCGCCTGGTCAGGCCATAGCCCTCGCCGAGCGGCTCAAGCCGGCGCTGGCACGCGCCACCCAGAACCCGATCTACATCGACTGTAACGCGGTAGCGCCGCAAACCGCCGAGCAGATCGGGGCTGTGCTGGCGGGCACCAATTGCCGCTATGTCGACGGCGGGATCATCGGCGGGCCGCCGGCCGGCACCTACAGTCCCAATCTCTACGTGGCCGGTGAGGCGGCGCCCGAAGCCCTGCGGCTCGCCCGCTATGGGCTCAACATCCGGGTCGTCGACGGCCCGATCGGCGCAGCATCGGCGCTCAAGATGTCCTATGCGGGCATTACCAAGGGGTTCACCGCGATCGGCACCGCAATGATGCTCGGTGCGGCACGCGCCGGCTGCGCTGATGCGTTGCGGCGTGAACTGTTCGAGAGCCAGCCCCAGCTCGCCACATGGCTGACCCGGCAGGTGCCGCGCATGTTTCCCAAAGCCTACCGGTGGATCGCCGAAATGGAGGAGATCGCGCAATTCCTTGGCAAGGACGAGGCCTCCCGGGACATGTACACCGGGATCGCGCAACTTTACGAGCGCATGGCGGCGGGTGCCGCCAAGACGGAACCCGAAGCCGAGCGCGAGCTTGCGGCGTTGCGGGCGTTCTGCGCCGACGCCCCCGAAAAGCTCAGCAAGGCGGGTTGAGGATCGCGTTTTTTAGAGGAATTGTAGTTTTTGCACCGCCGAGCGCGCTGCAAAAACCCTGGAAATATAGGGAAATTGGACCGGCCTGGAACGATTTCAACCTGCGTTTTTGTTTTGCATCAAACCCGGCAAGTTGCCATATGGTAGGGGTGCTCTGTTGGACGCCAAGCTGGGAATTGACGGCGTGATTATCTGCTCTTGCAACGTGTTGTCCGACCACGACGTGCGTACGGCGGTGAAGGCACCGGCAGCGCCGCGGTCGACCGGTCAGGTGTATGGCTGCCTCGGCTGCAGCGCGCAGTGCGGCCGCTGTGCCCGCACCATCCGCAAGATTATCGATGAAGCGCTGGCAGGAGCTTGTGGAGATGCCTGCACCTGCGGGCGCTGCGAAGCCGCCTGATCCCGATCCAAGCTACCATCCGCCGGCCTGAGCGATCGCGATTTATATTTGCGACGGCCCCCTGAGACATTAGAGTCGGTGTAAGCAGGTGGGAGCGTCGCCGCGCTGCGTATGCTTCCAGGGCCGTAACGTCGCGCATGGGTTCGGTCGGAACCAGGGTTTCGACCCATGCGCACCAAGGGATCACCATGCAGGGCGACGCACGCGTCATCGAGTATCTCAACAAGGGTCTTCGGCACGAACTCGCCGCCATCAACCAGTACTGGCTGCACTATCGGCTGCTCGATAACTGGGGATACCGGGCGCTCGCAAAAGTATGGCGCAAGGAATCGATCGAGGAGATGGAGCACGCCGACAGGATCGTTCAACGCATCATTTTTCTCGACGGCTTTCCCAACATGCAGGTCCTCGACCCCCTACACATCGGCCAGACCGTCAAGGAGGTGCTGGATTGCGATTTGGCGGCCGAGATGCACGCGCGCGCGCTCTATGAGGAGGCCGCGACCCATTGTCATGCAGTCAAGGATTATGTGTCGCGTGACCTGTTCGAGTCGCTGATGAAGGACGAGGAAGATCATATTGATTTCCTCGAGACCCAACTCGAACTCGTGCGCCGGCTCGGGCTTGAACTCTACGCCCAGCACCACATCGGCGAGCCCGACCACGACCATAAGGATTAGCCCGCGCCAAACGGGGGCTCGACATACACCCTGTTTCTGCAAATAGTCGAGTAATATTAATGCCCTAGCGCCTCGTTTGGGGGCGTGGCCCGCATTACGGACATTTCACGAAACGAAACCCTATATTCGGCTTATAGTTGTGCGCCTCTCGGGCGGGGTTCGGGCGCATCGGGGATCGGCAGCATGGCCACCACCAAGGCGGCGCTCTTGCGAACGGCGGCGCGCCCTCCACTGGCGAGCGCACGGACCCGCTTGTTCGTCGAGGGTGGACTGATAGCTTGTTCGGGGGGCGCTCAAGCAAGTGGTTGGGGAAACGCCCGCCGGGTGCGTTCGAGAGAGGGCATGCCTCAGCGACCATCGCGATCAGCGCGCTTTCGGTCTCGCCGCCTCGCGCCGATGCTCGGCAGCCTGGTCTTGGTGCAGACGCTGTCGGGCTGCTTCATCGGCACCGAACATCCCGATCCCGAACTGGAAGTGGCCAATCGCTACCGCTACGGGCCACGCAATTCCGACAAAGCCCTGCCGGAGCTCGACTGGTGGCGCAGCTTTCGTAATCCCGAACTTACCGATCTGGTCGAGCAGGCGCAGGCCGCAAACCTCGATGTCGCGGCAGCGGCCGCCCGCATCATTCAGGCCGACGCGCAGGTGCGCATCACCGGGTCGGCACTGCTTCCGACCATCGATGCCAACGCCAGCAAGACCCGCACGCGAGCATCCTTGCTCCCCGGGCGCACCGGCACGCCGCGCCGGGTCGGCTCGCCCTTCTCCGATCTCTATATCGCCAACCTGAGTGCGAGCTACATGCTCGATTTCTGGGGTCAGAACCGCGCCGCAATGCTCGCGGCCGAACAGGTCTCCGTCGAGGATCGCTTCGACCGTGACACCATCGCGCTCACCGCCACCTCGACCGTCGCCAACAGCTATTTCCAGGTGCTGGGCGCGCAGGATCGTTTGCGGATCGCCCGCAGCAATCTCGTCGAGGCCGGCCGGGTGATGCGGGTGATCCGCGATCGTCTGGCGGCCGGCACCGCGTCCCAGCTCGAGATCGCACAGCAGGAGAGCCTGCTTTTCCAGGTACGCGCCAACATTCCGCCGTTCGAAATCACACTACGGCAGAATCAGATTGCGCTGGCGGTGCTGTGCGGGCGTGCCCCCGAGAATTTCCTCGTGCGTGGCGGCATCCTGTCGGCAGTATTCATCCCGCCGGTCACGCCCGGACTGCCCTCCGATATCCTCAACCAGCGTCCCGATGTGCGCGCAGCCGAAGCGCAGCTCGCCTCCACCAATCACAGCGTCGAGTCGGCGCGGGCAGCGTTCTTTCCCAATATTCAGCTCACGGCCCAGAATGGCTTTCAGAGCGCCGCGCTCGTCGCATTGTTCGGGCCGGCCGCCTGGTACTACACCTGGACTGCGGCCGTGACCCAGCCGATCTTCGACGGCTTCCTGCGCATGGGCGACCTCGAGCTTCAGCAGGGCCGCCAGCAGGAAGCCCTGCAAGTTTATCGCAAGTCGGTCCTGTCGGCGTTCAGCGATGTCGAGCAGGCGCTGATCGCGATCGAGCAACAAACAATCCGCGAGCGCCTGCAGGCCGATGTGGTGCGCGCCGCGGCCGAAGCGTTCCGCCTCTCGGAGCAGCGTCTGCGCGAGGGCACCGTCGATCTCACCACCGTGATCCAGATCGAACAAACCCTGTTCACCGCCCAGGATCTGCTGTCGCAGGTCAGGCTTGCGCGCCTGCTCGCCGTCGTCAGTCTCTACCAGGCACTCGGCGGCGGCTGGCCGCCAGTCGCCGGAGGCAAACCACCATGAAGATGGAGCGCTTCGAGACCGTCATCAAACAGCCCGTGCAACGCCGGTCGACGTGGCGGCATCGCGTCGTCTCGGGCCTCGTCGTGCTGGTGATTATCGGCGCCGTGGTTGCCGTCGTTATGCAGAGTCCGGCCAAACGTACGACCCAGAGCGGACGGTTTCAGCGCCCGGCCGACCAGCCGGTACCGATCCTGGCGGCTACCGCCCGCAACGCGGACGTGCCGGTTTACCTCGTTGGGGTCGGCACCACCAAGGCACTCAACACCGTGACGGTCAGTTCGCAGGTCGACGGCAAGCTGATCAACATCTTCTTCAAGGAAGGTCAGGACGTCGAGCAAGGATTTGTACTGGCGCAGGTCGATCCGACCATTTACCAGGCGCAATATGACCAGGCGGTTGCCAAGAAGGCGCAAGACGAGGCGACCTTGTCCAATGCCCGCGTGGATCTCGTTCGCTACGTTCGCCTCGCCGAGACCAATGCCGGCCCCAAGCAGCAGGCAGATTCGCAAAAGGCGCTCGTTGCTCAATTGGAAGCACAGGTCAAAGCCGATCAGGCCAACATTGACAATCAGCGGGCCTATCTGGACTACACCAAGATCGTGGCGCCGATTTCTGGGCGCACCGGCATCCGGCAGGTCGATGCCGGCAATATTGTGCAAGGGTCCAACACGACACCGATTGTCGTGATCACGCAGTTGCGCCCGATCTCAATCATCTTCACGTTGCCGCAACAGCAACTCGGTCAGGTCAGCAAAGCGCTCGAAAGCGGGCCGGTCGGCGTCGACGCCTTCGGGCCGGATAATCAAACCATCATCGCGAACGGAGCCTTGCAGGTTGTCGACAATCAAATCGACCAGGCGACCGGCACCATCAAGCTGAAGGCGCAGTTCGAGAATACGGACCTGGCGCTCTGGCCGGGGCAATTCGTCAACGTCCGTGTGCTGGTCGATACCCTGCGGCAGGTGGTGGTGGTGCCGACAGCCGCGGTTCAGCGCGGACCGAACGGACCGTTCGTGTTCGTGGTCGGTGACGACAACAAGGTTGCCATGCACCCGGTGAGCGTGACCCAGCAGGATGAAGCTCAAAGCGTAATCGTGTCCGGCGTGCAGAAGGACGACCGCGTTGTCACGACCGGCTTCAACCAGCTCTCCGACGGCAGCCGTGTCAGCATCGGCAGCGACGCGGAAGTTCCCGCGAGCGCCAATCCAAAGCCGAATCGGCCTCAGCGCCGGCGCAGCAATGATGGCACGTCGCAATCCGAGCAGCCGCGCGCCGGCGATACTCCCCAGCGGCGCACCGAGCGGGAGGCAACCAGCCGGACGCCATGAGCGGGCTGAGTGTTTCAGCGCCATTTATCCGCCGCCCGATCGCGACATCGCTGCTCGGCGTTGCGGTGCTCCTGGGCGGAACGCTCGGCTACTGGCTGCTGCCGATCTCGTCACTGCCGCAAGTTGATTTTCCAACCATCCAGGTCTCGACCCAGCTGCCCGGCGGCAATCCCGATACCATGGCGGCGCTGGTCACCGCGCCGCTCGAACGCCAGTTCGGACAGATCCCCTCGCTCACCGCAATGACGTCGGCGAGTTCGTTCGGGATCAGCCAGATCACGCTGCAGTTCGATCTCAACCGCGACATCGACGGCGCCGCCCAAGACGTACAAGCCGCCATCAATGCGGCACGCTCGACTTTGCCGCAGAACCTGCCCTATCCGCCGGTCTACTCCAAGGTCAACCCAGCAGACGTTCCCATTGTCACGCTCGCCCTGACCTCGGACACGATCGCGCTGCGGCAGCTGTCCGATCTCGCCGACACGCTGCTGGCGCAACGCCTGAGCGAAGTGACCGGCGTCGGCCGCGTCACCGTGCAGGGCGGACTCAAGCCAGCGATCCGCATCCAGGCCGATCTGACCCGGCTCGCCGCCTACGGGATTTCGCTCGAAGACCTGCGTGCCGCGGTCGTCGGCGCCAACGTTGCGGGCGCCAAAGGCGCAGTCGACGGCTCTCACCAAGCCTACATGATCGCTGCCAATGATCAGATCACCGTGGCGAGCGCCTACAACGACATCGTGATCGCCTATCGCAACAACGCACCGATCAAGCTGCGCGACGTAGCTGTCGTGGTCGACGGACTGGAGAACGCCAAGGTCGGTGGCTGGTATCAGGGCAAGCCTGCGGTAGTGATCGATATCCAGCGCCAGCCCGGCGCCAATGTCATCGAAACGGTCGCGCGCATCAAGCGCGAGCTGCCGCGCCTGGAGCGGGCGCTGCCGACCGCCGCCAGGCTCGTGGTGGTGAGCGACCGAACCGAAACCATTCGCGCCTCGGTGCGCGACGTGCAGTTCACGCTCATCCTGGCGGTCGCGCTGGTCGTGACGGTGGTGCTCATTTTCCTGCGCACCATCCGCGCCACCCTGATCGCCGGCGTGGCGTTGCCGCTGTCGATCGTCGCCACGTTCGGGGTGATGTGGTTTTGCGGATTCTCGCTCGACAATCTGTCGTTGATGGCGTTGACCATCGGCACCGGTTTCGTCGTCGACGACGCGATCGTCATGATCGAAAATATCGTGCGCCATATCGAGAACGGCGAAGATCCGCTCAGCGCTGCCCTGCGCGGTGCGCGCGAGATCGGCTTCACGGTGATCTCGCTGACCGTCTCGCTCATCGCCGTGTTCATCCCCCTGCTGTTCATGACCGGCATCGTCGGACGCATGTTCCGGGAGTTCGCGCTCACGTTGACGATCGCGGTGATCACCTCGGCGATCGTGTCGCTCACGCTGACCCCGATGATGTGCAGCCGCCTGTTGCGCCCAGCCCCGCACCGCGCCGGCAACGCGCTGACGCGTGGCTTCACCGCCGCCGTCGACCGCAGTGTCGAGCTTTACCGATCAAGCCTCGAGTGGGTGCTGCGCCATCAGACCGCGACCCTCATGGTCACGCTCGTGACGCTCGTGGCAACCATCTGGCTCTACATCGTGATCCCGAAAGGTTTCCTGCCGCCGCAGGACACCGGCCTGATCACGGCGGTGACCGAAGCCGGCCAGGACATCTCGTTTAGCGAAATGCAGAAGCTGCAGGCCAAGGTCGTGGACGCGATCCGGCAGGACAATGACGTGACCGGCGTGGTGTCGATCGTCGGCGTGACCACGCTCAACGCCACGCCCAACGCCGGACGGCTGATGATCGCGCTTCGGCCACGCGACGGGCGTGAGGCGTTCGTGACCGCGGTGGTCGAGCGGCTCAAAACGCTGGTGGCGCCGATCCCCGGCGTCCAGGTGTTTTTCCAGCCGGTGCAGGACATCCAGATCAGCACCCGCCTGAGCCGCGCGCAGTATCAGTACACGCTCACCGGCACCGACGTGAATGATGTGCTGACCTGGGCGGATCGGCTGGCGGAGCGCCTGCAGGCCTCGCCGCTGTTGCGCGATGTCGCCTCCGAGGTCCAGGACCGCGGCCTGCGCGCGCTCATCAAGGTGGATCGCGAGAAAGCCGGCCGGCTTGGCATCTCCATGCAGATCGTCAACGACACGCTCAACGACGCGTTCGGGCAGAGGCAGATTTCAACGATCTACGGCCAGGCCAACCAGTACCGGGTCATTCTGGAGGCGGCGCCGGAGTACCAGCGCGATCCCTCCACATTGTCGAGGCTCTACGTGCCGGCGTCCGCCGCGACCCAGCCGGTGCCGGTGTCGAGCACCCAGACAACCACCACCGCACAGGCTTCACCTACGCCCGCCGCGCAAGTGCCGCTGAGTGTGATCGCCAGCGTCGAACGGACAACCGCACCGCTGGTCGTCATGCACGACGAGCAGTTCCCGGCCGCCACCATCAGCTTCAACCTCACCGACGAAGCTTCGCTCGGCGAAGCGGTCGCGGCCGTGCAGGCGGCCGAACGCGAAATCGAAATGCCGACCTCGATTATCGGCGCCTATGCGGGCGACGCGGCGGAATTCTCGCGCTCGCTGGCCGGTGAACCGTGGCTCATCCTGGCTGCCGCCATCACGATCTACATCGTGCTCGGCGTGCTGTACGAGAGCTTCATTCATCCGCTGACGATCCTCTCGACGCTGCCCTCGGCGGGCGTCGGCGCGCTCCTGGCGCTCATGCTGTTCGGCCAGGATCTGTCGATCGTGGCGCTGATCGGCATCGTGCTGTTGATGGGGATCGTGAAGAAGAACGCCATCATGATGATCGACTTCGCGATCGAGGCTGAGCGCGGTGATCGGCTTTCGCCGCGCGATGCCATCGTACAGGCCGCGCTGCTGCGCTTTCGCCCGATCATGATGACGACGCTGGCGGCGCTGTTCGGCGCGCTGCCGTTGGCACTGGAGAGCGGCACCGGCTCGGAGCTGCGCTTTCCGCTCGGCATCACCATCATCGGCGGACTCGTCCTGAGCCAATTGCTGACCCTCTACACCACACCGGTGATCTATCTGGCGCTGGAGCGCCTACGGGCCCGGATGGCGCGGCCGCGCGTCCGGCCGGCACCGCTGCCGGCGGAGTGAGGCCAGGCGATGAACTTCTCCTACCCGTTCATCCGCCGGCCGATCGGGACCACGCTGCTCGCCATCGGGCTGTTTCTGGTCGGCGCGGTCGCATACCAGTTCCTGCCGGTGGCGAGCATACCGACCGTCGATCTTCCGACCATTCGGGTCAGCGCCAGCCAGCCCGGTACCGACCCGGAGACCATGGCGGCCACCATCGCGGCGCCGCTTGAGCGCCGGCTGGGCGAGATTGCCGGGGTGACCGAAATCACCTCGCAAAGCACCCTCGGACAAAGCTCGATCACGGTTCAGTTCGATCTCAGCCGCAACATCGACGGCGCCGCCCGCGACGTGCAGGCGGCGATCAATGCCGCAACCAACGATCTGCCGAGTGACCTGCCGACACCGCCGACCTTCCGCAAGATGAACCCGGCAGCGGCGCCGATCCTGATCCTGGCGCTCACCTCCAAGACCATCGCGCCGAGTGCGATCTATGACGCTGCCGATACCGTGCTGGCACAGCGGATCATGCAGGTCGACGGCGTCGCCGACGTGACCGTGAGCGGCGCGGAGCAGCCCGCCATCCGCATTCGCGTCAATCCGATCGCGACAGCCGCGGCCGGAATCTCGCTCGACGACGTGCGCACCGCGATCGTGAACTCCAATTCCCAGGCTCCGCTTGGCGAATTCAGCGGGACGCGCGCCGAGTCGATTGCGACCAACAACCAGCTGCGCACCGTCGCCGACTATCAGACGCTGGTCATCAAGAGCAGGAACGGCAATGTGGCGCTGCTGCCGGACATTGCGTCGATCGTACAGGGCACTCGCAATAGTCAATCGGTGGCCTGGTTCAACCTTCAGCCTGCCGTCCTGCTGATCATTACCAAGCAGGCCAACGCCAACGTGATCGATACGGTCGATCAGGTGCGCGCCCTGCTGCCGGAGATCAAGCGCTGGATCCCCAAGGACATCGACGTATCGGTTCTCTCCGACCGCACCGAGACCATCCGCGCAAGCATCCGCGATATGCAGTTGACCCTGGCCATCACGGCCGTGCTAGTGATGCTGGTCGTGTTCGTATTTCTAAGGCGCCCGGCCCCGACCATTGCGGCCGGCGTCACCGTGCCGCTCTCGCTGGCCGGAACGTGCGCAGCCATGTGGCTGGTCGGCTTCTCGATCGACAATCTGTCGCTGATGGCGCTCGCGGTCTCGGTCGGCTTCGTCGTCGATGACGCCATCGTCATGATCGAGAATACCTTCCGCAACCTCGAAAAGGGTTACCGCCCGCTGCGCGCGGCGCTCGCAGGCGCGCGCCAGATCAGCTTCACGGTTGTCTCGATCAGCATTTCGCTCCTGGCCGCATTCATTCCGTTGTTGTTCATGGGCGGCATCGTTGGTCGGTTCTTTCGCGAATTCTCCATCACGCTGGCGTTTGCGATCGCGATCTCGACGGTGGTTTCACTGACCGTCACGCCGATGATCTGCGCGCATTTCATCCGCGAGGTTCCGAGCGCCGACAAATCGCGCTTCGATCGCGTGGTCGAATGGGTGCTGCGCGGCCTGACCCGGGGATATGGTGCGACGCTCTCGATCGCGCTGCGCCATCACGTGGTCATGCTGGTGATCATGGTGGCGACGATCGTGATCACCGCCGACCTCTATTACAAGATTCCCAAGGGCATGCTGCCGCAGGACGACACCGGGCTGGTGTTCGGCGGCACGCGCGCCTCGCCCGACGTATCGTACAAGACCATGGTGGAACTGCAGCGCCAGGTGGCGACCCTCATCGGCCAGGATCCTGCGGTCGCCGGTGTCGGGTCGATCGTGGGCGGTTCAGTATTTTCGGGCTCGGTCAACCGCGGGACGATATTCTTCAGCTTGAAGCCACCGGCCGAGCGCAACGGCCTGAGCACGCAGCAGGTGATCGATCGTCTCCGGCGAACCGCCGGCCAGGTGCCAGGCGTTTCCCTGTTCATGTTTCCGGCGCAGGACGTGCGTGTCGGCGGGCGGCAGACCGACTCCCAGTACCAGTTCACGTTGTGGAGCCCCGATCTCGACGACCTGGTGAAGTGGGCGCCGCGGGTGACCAATCGCATCAAGCAGATCGGTGGCCTCGTTGATGTCTCGACCGATCGCGAGCAGGGCGGCCTGCAGCTGGGAGTCGTCGTCGACCGCCCGCGCGCCGCGACGCTCGGCGTCAAAATGCAGGCTGTCGACGCCACCCTCAACAATGCGTTTGCGCAACGCCAGATCTCGACCATCTACAGCCAGCGCAATCAATATCGGGTGATCCTCGAGATCGATCCGCAATTCCAGCGCGACCCGACCGATCTGACCCATCTCTATACGCCGGGGTTCGGAGGGGCGGCGGTGCCGCTGTCGACGGTCGCGAAGTTTACCCGCGGCCTTGCCCCGCTCGTGGTCAACCATCAGGGCCAGTTCCCGTCGATCACGATCTCGTTCGCACTGCGCCCGGACGCTAACCTTGACGAGGTGACCAGCGAGATCCGCCAGGCAGTCGCCGAAATGCACCTGCCCGACTCGATCCGTACCGATTTTGCAGGCGACGCCCGCGCGTTCACCCAGAACACCGGCGCCCAGTGGGTGCTGATCGTCGCCGCGCTGGTCGCGGTCTACATCGTTCTAGGTGTGCTCTATGAAAGCCTCGCGCATCCGCTGACCATCATCTCCACGCTGCCGTCGGCCGGGCTCGGCGCATTGCTGGCGCTGATCGCGTTCAACACGGAGCTCTCGATCATCGCCTTCATCGGCATCATCCTGCTGATCGGCATCGTCAAGAAGAACGGCATCATGATGGTCGACTTCGCCCTCGAGGGCGAACGTCAGCGCGGGCTTGCCCCCGAGCAGGCAATCTATGAGGCGTGCCTTGCGCGCTTCCGGCCGATCCTGATGACCACGCTGGCGGCGTTGCTCGGGGCGGTGCCGTTCGTGATCGCGGCCGGACCAGGCTCCGAACTCCGCCGCCCGCTCGGCATCACCATCATCGGCGGGCTCGTGGTCTCGCAGGTGCTCACGCTCTACACCACGCCCATGATCTACCTGCTGCTCGACCGGCTGCACCGCCGTCTGTGGGGCACTGCCGGCGGGCGCCTACGACCAAACCTCGCGCACCCACGGCTCAACCCAGCCGAATAGCGCAATGGATCCAGCGTTTCGCCGCTATGGTGGTCGGAACGTCAAATCCGCCACACGCGCCAAATCGGATATAATATTCGAAACAATCAGGGAGGCTTGGAGATGCCGGTTCTGCCACGGATAATCGCGGCGTGGGTCGCGGCCCTGCTCGCGCTGGGCTTTGGAGTTGGTGCGGCATCCGCCCAGGAAACCTACCCGAGCCGCACCATTCGGCTGATCGTCGGGTTCGCGGCCGGCGGCGGGAACGATATCATCGCCCGTATCGTCGGGCAGAAGTTGCAGGAAAGTCTCGGCCAGACTGTGGTGGTGGAAAACCGGGTCGGCGCTGGCGGCCGATTGTCGGCCGAATACGTCGCCGCGCAGCCGCCCGATGGCTACACGCTCCTGATCGGTGCCAGTGGCGCGATGGCGATCAGCCCCGCCGTGGTCGCCGGCGTGCCTTACGTGACGCTGCGGGATTTCGCGCCGATCTCGATGCTCGCGTCGTTCCCCCTGATCATGATCGTCGGCGCGGACCATCCGGCCAAATCGGTGAAGGAGCTGGTGGCGTGGGCCAAGGCAAATCCGGATAAAGCCAACTACGCGACCTCCTCGACCGCGTTTACGCTTGCGACCGAGCTGTTCAAACTCAAGTCCGGAGCCCCCATGGTTCCGATTCCCTACCGCAGTGGCAATGAATTGGTGGTCAGCGTGATGGCCGGCCAGTCGACGCTGACCATCGTCGACCCGCCGCCGAGCGCGCCGCAGGTCAAGGCCGGCAAGGTACGGGCGCTCGCGATCACCGCCGCAAAGCGGCTCGACGATCTGCCCGAGGTTCCGACCATGGATGAGCAAGGCTACCCCGACGTGCACGTGCAATTGTGGAGCGGCGTGTTTGCGCCGGCCGGTACACCGCCGGCCGTGATCGGCAAGCTCGAAGGCGAGCTCAGGCGCATCATGCAGCTGCCGGACGTGCAGCAGAAATTCAGGGCAATGGCCACCGGAACCGTCGGCAGCAGCGCAGCCGACTTCGCCAAATTGATCGCGGCAGAAACCCGGATGTGGGCCGACGTCGGCAAAGCCGCGAACCTGAAGTTCGAGCAGTGATGCAACTGCTCAGTCGATGCCCTTCGGGGCTACGGCCGCGGTTTCGACGTTGGTGCGTGGATCAACCTCGCCGGGCCGCGCCATGGTGAAGAAGTCGTCGACCACGCAATAATCCATATAGCCGAGACGCGCGATCGGTCGCATGCGCGTGATGTCGATCATGCCGTCGATGATGACCGCATCGTCGATGTAGATGCCGACCACCTCGCCGATCACGATCGCGGAGCGATTGGGACGGCCGTCGGAACCGATCAATTCCACGGTCTTGAAATATTTGCACTCCAGGGCGACCGGCGTGCGCGCAACGCGCGGCGGCTTCACGGCGCGCGACGGCACCATGTCGAGGCCCACTGCTTGCGGCTCGCTCACACCTTGGGGAAATTCGGCGGAGGTCGCGTTCATCTGTTCGCGCAGGTCCCAGGTCGCCAGGTTGAACACGAATTCGCCGGTCGCCTCCGCGTTGATCTGCGAATGCTTGCGCGGCGCACTCGCGAAGATCGCCCACGGCGGGTAGCCCGAGACCAAATTGAAGAAGCTGTATGGCGCGAGGTTGACGATGCCCGCGGACGAGACGGTTGTGATCCAGCCGATCGGCCGCGGGACCACGAGCGCGGTGACGGGGCTGTGGCGCAGGCCGTGTTTCTGGGTGCGAGGATCGTAGTACATGAAGCTCCATTCTTACGTTAAGTCAAAGCACAACCACCTCGCCCCGCTCTCGGGGTTGCGCGAACGACTCAATCGCGCACGCGGCATGCCCGGACCTCAAGGCATCTGTTCCGACGGCACGAAGGCGTAGCGATCGCCGCGCCGTTCGATATAGCCGCAGTAGGGCGTGTTGAAATGCGTCGGCAGGGTCAGGCAGCGCTGGTCGGCACAATAGGCGAGCACACGTGCGCGGGTTGCGCGCGCCAGCGGCGGATCCTCGCAATATTTGCTGTTCCAGGTCGGGTGTGCGACCTGGATCGGCTGATGCATCACGTCGCCGATGAACAGTGCTTCCTTCCCGCCCGAGCGCACGCGCACCATCTGGTGGCCGGGCGCATGGCCAGGCGCCTGCACGAGTTCGATGCCGTCGAGCAGGGTTTCGGTGCCATCCACCAACCGCACGGTGCCGGCGTCCAGGATCGGCTGCACGCTGTCGATAAATGGCCCATGTGTCTCGGGCGGCTTGTTGGCGGCGCCGCGCTTGGGATCGTGCGCCTCGCGCGCGATGGCCGACATGATGGTCGTCGCCTTCGGGAACGTCGGGACCCAGCGCTCGCCATCCCAGTAAGTGTTCCAGCCGACGTGATCGACGTGCAGATGCGTCAAGATAATGGTGTCGATGTCCTCGGGCGCGGCGCCGGCAGCCTTGAGCCGCGCCAGGTAGGGCGTGTTGAGCATATGCAGGCGCGGTGAGACCGGACGCGTCTTGCCGTTGCCGCTCGCCGTATCGATCAGGATGGTGCGGTCGCCCTTGCGCAGCAGCCAGGAATGCACGCTCATGGTGAACGTGTTGGCTTTTTCGTTGTAGTGGTTGGGCAGCAGCCAATCGCGGATGTCGTCGATCAGTTCAGGGCGAAAGTCCGCGAATGAGGCCGGCTCCTCCGTTATCATGACCTCTTCGATACGCTGGATTTCCACGTCACCGATCTTGATCATGACTTGTCAGCCTTGATGAGAGACATGTTTTTGTTGGCCACTTCAATCCGCAACGCCGAGGGTCACGCCGCCGTCGATCACGATGTGGGCACCGGTGACATGCTTTGACGCGTCGGATGCAAAGAACAGCGCCGCGCCCTGCATATCCTCGGGGATTGCCATGCGGTGTTGCGGCGAGAATTGCGCGAAAAATGCCTGGTTGGCCGGATCCTGCAGCCGGCCGCCACCGATGTTGGTGACGCACGGGCCGGGCGCGATCGCATTCACCCGGATGTTGTAGCGCGCGAGTTCGAGCGCGACCTGGCGAACCAGCTGAGCCACGCCGGCCTTCGCCGCCACGTAGGGCGTGCCGACGAACTGCTCGACCTTGGTGGCGGAAATCGACGACGTGACGACGATTTGTCCGCCGCGCGCTTTCATGTGCGGCACGACCACCTGGATGGTGTGGAACACCGACGTGAGGTTGGTGGTGATGACGCGATCCCACAGGTCGTCGGGGATGTTCTCGACCGCCCGCTGCGGCTCGCGTTTGCGCTCGGCATTGAGAAAGCCGGGACCGGCGCTGATGCCCGCATTGGCGAATACTACATCGATGCGTCCGTGACGCTGCGCAACCGCGTCGACGGCGCGCCGCAGCGACGCCTTGTCGGTCACATCGGCGATCTCGCCAGCAACCGCCGCGCTGCCCGTCGACAATTGCTTGACCGCCGCAGCGAGTCCGTCGGCGTTGCGATCGAGCAACGTCACGTCAGCGCCGTTCGCCGCCATCACCTGCGCATACGCCAGACCGATTCCGCTCGCACCGCCGGTGACGATGGTCACGCGCCCAGTGACGCCGAACAGATCCTCGATCTTGACCGGCAACCCGCTCACGCTGCGGCCCGCGCCGCGCCGGCGCGCCGATCCGCCTTGATCATCTCGGCGCCTTTTTCGGCAATCATCATGGTCGGCGCATTAGTGTTGCCGCAAATAACGTTGGGCATGATCGACGCGTCGATCACCCGCAGTCCGCCCATCCCCCGCACGCGCAAGCGCTCGTCCACCACCGCCATCGAGTCCGGCCCCATCTTGCAGGTGCCGGATTGGTGGAACACCGTGATCACAGTCTGACGCGCATAGGCGAGAATCTCGTCGTCGGACTGCACGCCGGGCCCCGGCAGGTGTTCCTCCGGCTCGAAGCGCTTGAGCGCCGGGCCAGAGACGATCCGGCGGGTCAGCCGGATCGCGTCGACCGCAACGCGCTGCGCTTCGGGCGATTGCAGGAAATTGTGCAGGATCGCCGGATGCGCGCGCGGATCGGGACTCTTGATGCGGCAATAACCGATGCTCTGGGGGCGCACCACCGCAATGCCGTTCGAAAAGCCGGGCCAGGAATGCAGCGGGCCGCCGAACCGCTCGGAGCTCGCGGCCGACACGTGGTACTGCAGGTTGGGCGTTTCCTGCGACGGATCGCTGCGCGTGAATGCGCATAGCTGCGGCGGCTGCGTACCCATGGGACCGCGCTTGGTGAGCAGATAGTACGCGCCCATGCCGTAGCGGCGCAGCGGGTTCTGCACCCATTCGTTCATGGTGGTGGTGTTCTTGACCTTGTAGGTCGCGCGGATCTGCCAATGGTCCTGCATGTTCTCGCCGACGCCCGCCAGCTCGTGGCGCACCGGGATGCCGTGCTGACCGAGCAGCGCCGCCGGACCGATGCCGGACAGTTGCAGGATCTGCGGCGAGCCGATGGCGCCGGCCGCGAGGATCACCTCGCCCTTGGCCTGCGCATATTTAAGCTCATTGCCCTGCCAGAACTCGACGCCGACCGCGCGCTTGCCCTCAAGCCGCAGCTCCTTGGCATGAGCGTTGGTGAGCACGCGCAGATTGGGCCGCGTCATCACCGGGTGCAGAAACGCCTGCGCGGCGGATGACCGCCGGCCATTGCGGATCGTCCCCTCGAAATAGCAGATGCCCTCGTTGTCACCGGTATTGTGATCATTGGTCTGCGGAATGCCGTACTCGATGGCAGCGCGCTTCCAGGCTTCCACGATCTCCCAGCGCTGGCGATTCTCCTGCACGCACAGTTCGCCGTCGGCGCCGTGCGACGCGTTGGCGCCGTGCGGGTATTTCTCGATGCTCTTGAAATAAGGAAGCAAGTCGTCCCACGACCAGCCGACGTTGCCGAGCTGCCGCCAGATATCATAGTCGCGCGCGTGGCCGCGGATGTAGCACATGGCGTTGATGGAGGACGAACCGCCCAATGTCTTGCCGCGCGGGACCGGCGTAATGCGATTGTCGCAGTAGGGCTCGGGCTCGCTCTGGAAGCACCAGTCCACCTCCTTGTTGCCGAGCAGATAGGGCATGCCCACCGGAACGTGGATCCACCAGTACTTGTCCTCGCCCCCGGCCTCGAGCAGCAGCACGTTCACCGCCGGGTCCTGGGTCAACCGGTTGGCAAGCACGCAGCCGGCCGACCCCGCTCCCACGATGACGTAGTCATAGGTCCCGGCCGATGTTGGTGCACTCATGGGGTTTCCTCGTAATCGATCTATATTTTAGGCCGCGATGCGTTCGCCGATGCGCGCATCGGCTTTGATCATGTCGGCGCCTTTCTCGGCAATCATGATGGTCGGCGCGTTGGTGTTGCCGGACACCAGGTTCGGCATGACCGAGGCATCGATCACCCGGAGACCGGCGATCCCGCGCACGCGCAGGCGCTCATCCACCACCGCCATCGCGTCCTGCCCCATCCGGCAGGTTCCGACCGGGTGATAAACCGTGCCGGCGGTTTCGCGAGCCGCGGCAAGAAGCTCATCCTCGGCGTCGGCGTTGCCGCCCGGCATGAATTCCTCGGGTGCGAATTTGGTCATGGCGGGCGCGCGCACGATCCGGCGGGTGAGGCGGATCGAGTTGACTGCGACGCGCTGATCCTCCGGGGTCGAGAGATAGTTGTAGCGGATCGACGGATGCGCGCGCGCATCGGCCGCCTTGATGCGAACGTAGCCGCGGCTGGTCGGCCGCAGGTTGCAGGCCGAGGCGGTGAACCCGGGAAACGGCGACGGCGGCTCGCCGAGCTTGGGATAGGTCGCCGGCACGACGTGATATTGGATGTTGGGCGTATCCTGGGACGGGTCGCTGCGCGTGAAGATGGTGAGCGTGGCCGGGCCGATGGCGAGCGGACCGGTGCGCAGCAGAATGTATTCGAGCCCCATGGCCATGCGCCGCAAATAACTGTTCGCCATCTCGTTGAGCGTCGTGGTGTTGCTGACCCGAAACAGCTGACGCGGCTGACAATGGTCCTGCAGATTTTCGCCGACGCCGGCAAGTTCGTGGCGCACCGCGATGCCGTGCTGGCGCAGCAACTCGCCCGGCCCGACGCCGGCGAGCTGCAGGATCTGCGGTGAGCCGATCGCGCCGGCCGCAAGGATCACCTCACGACGCGCGGCGGCGCTGCGCAGCGTGTCGCCCTGCCAGAACTCGACCCCGACCGCGCGCTTGCCCTCGAACCGCAGCTCTTTGACGTGCGCATTCGTCAGCACCCGCAGATTGGGCCGCCTCATCGCCGGTTTGAGGAACGCGGTTGCGGTCGACCAGCGCACGCCGCGCCGCTGCGTCACCTGGAAATAGGCCGAGCCTTCGTAGTTGCCGGCGTTGTAGTCGGTGGTCTTGGGGATACCGACCTGCTCGGCGGCGTCGCGGAAGGCATCGAGAATTTCCCAACGCACGCGCGCGTCTTCGACCCGCAGCTCGCCGCCGGCGCCATGCAGTTCATCAGCCCCGTTGGCAAAGTCCTCCGACTTCTTGAAGTACGGGAGCACGTCATCCCACGCCCATCCGGTATTGCCGAGCTGGCGCCACACGTCATAGTCGCGCGGCTGACCGCGCACATAGACCATGCCATTGATGGACGACGATCCGCCGAGCACACGCCCGCGCGGGATCGGAATGCGCCGGCCGTTGCAGGTCGGTTCCGGCTCGGTCTCGTAGCACCAGTCGGTGCGCGGATTGCCGATGACGTAGAACAGCCCGAGCGGGACCTTGATCCAGATGTTGTTGTCCTTGCCGCCCGCTTCCAGCAACAACACCTTCGTGGCCGGGTCGGCGGACAACCGGTTGGCCAGCACGCAGCCGGCGGAGCCGGCGCCGACGATGATGTAGTCGTAGTCTTCGATCGAGTTCGAAGCGACGCTCATGGCTCTCCCAACCGCCTGCTGTTCCGTATTGAGCGATAACAAAGAAATACAGGCACGGACAAGTTCACATCGCGCCGAACAGCCACGCGATCGCCCCCCCGACCGCAAGGACGACGAACGACAGCAGCGTCATGACCGGAACGGGCGGCCACGGCGCCACCGTGTCCATGGCCATGGCATGCTTGCCGGATCGCGTGTCCGCCATGGCACCCTGCGCGCCATGGTCGTGGGCCATGACCACGGCCGGACGCACCGTCATCATGCCGTGTTTCAAGTGGAAACTCACCAGCCACCAATTCATCGGGTAGGCCAGGACGGCGCCAACCAGCAGCGCCATCGACATCACGAACCAAAAAACGGGTGTGCCCGGGCCACCTGCCCCGAGGTGCACCCTGAGCAGCCGCATCGTCGGCACCATTCCGGCCATGAGCAGGTTCATCGACAGCAGTTCGGGAATGAACGTGCTCGCCAGCGAGCGCGTGTAGG
This sequence comes from uncultured Alphaproteobacteria bacterium, assembly GCA_963833605.1. Lineage (GTDB taxonomy): Bacteria > Pseudomonadota > Alphaproteobacteria > Rhizobiales > Xanthobacteraceae > JAFAXD01. The sequence continues at coordinate 27,469 of CAWHYZ010000019.1, read as the reverse complement.
ATCCGCCGGCCATGTCGCGCATGAACAACGCCTGGAAGATCATCCAGCCGAAGGCGAAGCCGAGAACGTATTCGAGGATCACCTCTGCAGGCGCGCCGAAATGGAGCACGCTGGCGAGGGCGGCGCCCACGAGGATGCCCACGCCATCGCCGGCAACGCAATGCATCGTCGATCCCAGCGTTTGCCGCCAGCGCGCCGCCACATATTGCTCGTGCGTTCCAGGCAACGGCTCGCGGCAGCCGAGCACATAGAGGAACGCGCCAAACACGCCGGTATAGGCGGTCACCAGCACGAAGCCCCATTTGAGCACCGGCGATGCCGGCGTGGTGCGGATGTCGATTGCGACGAACAGCACTGAGATCGCCGTCAACATGAACCAGAGCAGAATGACGCCATCCAGCATGTTGGCACCCTGTGGGCCTGGGTCGGCCCATGCGTTATCGCATGTTTGCACCGAATTGGCGGCATTAGCGTGCCAACGACCGGATTGTCGACCCCGCGCCGAGGTGTCAAGCTATGGCAACGGCCGAACGGCCGACGCAGGGAAACCCGCCCATGAAGTTCTTCAATTTCCACCTCATGCCCTATCGGCATGTCGACCTCGACGCCATCAAGCAAAACGGATCCGCGTGGGTCACCTTCACCAATGCGCATTACGACCCGCAGCTCGGCGCCGAGCTTTATCACGACTATCTCGACCAGATGGAGCTTGCCGATCGGCTGGGCTTCGATGGCGTGTGCCTGAACGAGCACCACCAGACCGCCTATGGGATGATGCCCATCCCGGGCGTGCTCGCGGGAGCACTGGCGCGCTCGGTCAAGCGCGCGAAGCTGGCGGTGCTCGGGCGCGCCCTGCCGCTCCTGAACAATCCGCTGATGGTCGCGGAAGAATACGCCATGCTGGACAACCTGACCCGCGGCCGCTTCATCGCCGGGTTCGTGCGCGGCATCGGCGCCGAATACCATGCCATGGGCATCAACCCGGCGCTGTCGCAGGAACGCTTTGCCGAGGCCCACGACCTGATCGTGCGCGCCTGGACCGAGCCCGGACCGTTCGTCTATGCGGGCAAGCACTACCACTTCAATTACGTCAACACCTGGCCGCGGCCCTATCAGTCGCCGCACCCGCCGATCTGGATTCCATCGCAAGGCTCCGGCTCCACGATCAAATGGGCGGCGCAGATGCGCTACACCTATTGCCAGACACTGAGCCCGATCGCCGCGGTGGCGCGCTTCTTCCAGCTCTATCGCGACGAAGCCGAGAAGGCCGGCTATGTGGCATCGCCGGATCAGCTCGCCTGGTCGAACACGATCTACGTCGCCGACACCGACGCCAAGGCGATCGCGGAAGCGCGCCCGCATCTCGAGGCGCTGGTCAACCGCCTCCTGCTGATGCCGCCCGAAATGCTGCTGCCGCCCGGCTACACCAGCTTCGAGGCGATGGAGCGCATCCGCTCGGTCAAGGTCACCGGCAGACCCCAAACCATCGAGGACCTGATCAAGAGCGGCGTCGTCATGATCGGCAGCCCGAACACCGTACGCGAGAAGCTCGCCGAGTATCAGGACCTCGCCGGCTTCAACACGTCGCTGACCAAGACCCAGTTCGGCACCTTGCCCGACGACATGGTGCGCGCCAACATGCAGGCAATTGCGCAGGAGATCCTGCCGGCCTTCCGCGACCGCCTGCCCCAGGGCAGGCCGCAGGCGGCAGCCGCCGAATAGCGCCACCGAGCACCCGGGAGAGTGACGATGCGGATCGTACGGCTGGTCGCGCTTTTGAGCGCAGCGACGCTTCCCTTCATCGGCCCGGCGGCAGCGCAGGCGCAGGACTATCCGGCGCGGGAGATCCGCACGATCTGTCCGTTCGCGCCAGGGACCGGCGCCGATATCGTGGTGCGCTACTACGCGAACAAACTCTCCGACGTTGCCGGCAAACCGGTCATCACCGAGAACCGTGCCGGCGCCCAGGGACTGCTGGGCACGGAAGCGGTCGCGCACGCAAAGCCTGACGGCTACACGATCTCCATCAACCCGGTCGCCTCGACCATGGCGGCGGCGACACACATCTTCAAGAAACTGTCGTTCGATCCGTTGCGGGACTTCGAGTTCGGCGGCACGCTGTTGTCGGTGTCGTTCGTCCTGGTAGTGGCCCCGCGCGACTCGATCCGAACGCTGGCCGATCTCACCAAATTCCTGAAGCAGAAGAAGGGCGACTCGTTCTATGGCGGCTCGACCAACACCGGCATCGTCGCCTCGGAACTCTACAAGAATGCGATCGGCGTCGACGTGAAGCGGGTGAACTACCGCAGCGCGTTCGATGGCTTGAACGAGATGAGCAGCGGCAACCTCGATTTCTATTTCACCGACACCACCACGGCGCTCGGGCAGATCGCTGCCGGTCGCTACCGGCCGTTGGCGGTGACCGGAATAAAGCGCAGCAAGGCGCTGCCCGACGTGCCCACCATGACGGAAGCCGGCATCCCCATGGACTTTGCGCCCTGGTGGGGCGTGATCATGCCGGCCGGAACGCCGAAGCCGATCGTGAGCAAGCTCACGGGCTGGTTCGAGAAGATTGCCGAGATGCCCGACACGTCCGAGTTCCTGGCCAAGAACGGTCTCGATCCGATGCCGGGCGATGCCGCGGCCCTGCGCGCGCTGCTGATCAAGGACATGGCCCGGTGGGGCGAATGGGTGCGACTCGCGCAGATCGAGCCGCAGTGAGCCCTGCGCCGTCGATCGGTCCAGAGAGCAGCTCATCTACACATTCACCGGCGGCAGCGGCGGCCGGCCGCGGATCATGTCGGCAGCCTTCTCGGCGATCATGATCACCGGCGCGTTGATGTTGCCGCCGATGAGATCCGGCATCACGGATGCGTCGACCACCCGGAGGCCGTCGACGCCGCGCACCCGAAGCTCCGGATCAACCACCGCCATGCCATCGTTGGCGGGTCCCATCCGGCACGTTCCCAATGGGTGATAGACCGTATCGGCGGTGGCACGGATGAAGGAATCGAGCTCGGCGTCCGAGCGCACATGGCTCCCCGGTGCGATCTCACTGCCGAGGAAAGGCTCGAGCGGCGGCGTGCGCAGCAGATCGCGCGCCATGCGGATGCCGGCCCGCAATGTCCCCAGGTCCTTCGCGGCGGTGAGAAAGTTTTGCCGGATGCGCGGCGAAACATTGGGATCCGCGGACGCAAGCGAGATCGACCCTCGGCTGCCGGTCCGCAGCAGCGTTGGCCGGCATCCGAAGGAATCGGCGAACGCGTGCCGGAACGGCGGCAGATAAGGGCCGGTCATGATCGACGCCGCCCGGATCATGAACTGCAGATCCGGGATCGGTTCGGCGGGATCGCTCTTGAGGAACGCCGTGACGTTGTTGGGCATGCCGGTCGCGAAGCCGACACCAAACAGGTAGGCCTTGGCGAGTTCGATCGCGATGCGGTCGAGCCGCATCTTGCGCACCAGCGGGCCGGGCTTGCGCCTCAGGTGATCGACGCTGACCGATATATGATCCTGCAGGTTCTTGCCGACGCCGGCGAGTTCCAGTTTCGGCGCGATGCCGTGATAGGCGAGTTCGGCAGGGTCGCCGATTCCGGACAACATCAACACATGCGGCGAGTTGATCGCGCCGCCGGCGAGGATCACCTCGCGTTCGGCGCGTGCGTTCCGCGTCTTGCCGGCCTGGCGGTACTCGATCCCGATCACGCGGGCGCCGGCGAGCACGACGCGCGTTGCCTGTGCGCCGACCTCAACCGACAGATTGCGACGACGCAGCGCCGGGCGCAGATACGCAACCGCGGCGCTGCAGCGCCGGCCGCGACGCACGGTCGATTGAAAACGGCCGAATCCCTCCTGCTGCTCGCCGTTGTAGTCCGCCGTGATCTTATGCCCGGCAGCCGCGCCGGCTGCGAGCCAAGCCTGTGTCAACGGATCCGGATAGGGCGCGATGCAAACGCTGAGCGGACCATCACCGCCGCGATAGGCGTCGGCGCCGCCTTGCCAACTCTCCTGCTTGCGAAAATACGGCAAGACATGCGCGTAGGACCAATGCGGCAGGCCGGCCTCGGCCCAGCGGTCGTAGTCGGCGCGATGCCCACGCACATACGCCATGCCGTTGATCGACGAACTGCCGCCAATGACCTTGCCGCGATTGACCGGCAGCCGGCGCCCGTTGAGCGTCGGTTCGGGCTCGGTGTCATACATCCAGTCGTGCCGGCGGCGCAGCACATTGCGCCCCCACGCCAGCGGAATGTGCAGCCAGGGATCGCGATCCCAGCCGCCCGCTTCGAGCAGCAGCACGCGGATATGCGCGTCCTCGCTCAGCCGGTTCGCCAGCGTGCAGCCGGCGGAGCCGGCGCCGACGATCACATAATCGTAGGTCTCACCGCCGTGCCGCGTGGTCACTTGCGCAGGCCCATCTTCTTGAGCAGCGGAATGATGTCGTCCTGCATCTGGTGCAGCCCTTTCTGCGGATCGAAGAAACAGATCAGCAAGCTTTCGAGTCCGGTTTCATGGAGCGCGCGCAACTGCTCGGCGACGGTCTGGTAGCTCCCGACGATCTGCGGCGACATGATGCCGAGCGCGATCCTGACATACCGCTCCTTGCCGACCCCGCCCCACGGTTCGCTGCTGGTGGTCTTGCCGGCCAGGCGCGCTTCCCGGGTGCTGCTGAGCGAGTTGATGAAGTTGAGCACCGCCTCATGATCGATCTCGGCCTCGATCCAGTCGTAGATCGCCTTCGCCTCCTGGTCGGTCGCGGCTGCGACCACCCAGCACATGGTCGCTACCCGCACCTTGCGTCCATAGCGGCCGGCCAGGTTGTGAATGTAGTTGACGCGATCCCGATAGGCTTCGAGCGTCGGCATCTCGGTGAAAACCCAATCGCAATGGCGCACACCGAAATCGATGCCCTTGTCGGAAAGGGCGGCATTCATCAGGACCGGGCGCGGATTGCGCGTGGGCCGCGGCGCCACCAGCGCGCCGTAGGCCTGATAGTATCGGCCTTCGAAATCGAAGCGCTCGGTTTCCGACCACAGGTACTTCATCAGACAGACAAACTCGTCCGCCATGTCGTAGGCTTTGTCATGTCCAATCGGCTGTTTGAAGCCGAACGCCGCCATCTCGCGTTCCGAGTAGCCGGACACGATGTTGAGACCCCAACGGCCGCCTGAGATGTGATCGATGGTGGCGCCGAATTTCGCGATGTGCAGCGGGTGAAACCGGTAGGTGATGTGCGCCGTTGAAAACAGACCAAGCCGCTTGGTGATCGGCGCGGTCGCGGCCGCCGATGCCAGGAAGTCGAGCGCCGCACCATTGTAATCAGTTTCGCCACCTTGACCGAGCCAGCGGCCGAACGGAACCTGGTAATCGAACCCGACCTGTTCGGCCAGTTGCACCAGCCGCATGGAGTTCGGCCATTCCCAGTAATTCTGCAGCCGCGCCGGATCGCTCAGCACCGCTTTCGACGCCGTCATGCCGCCCTTGATGTTCCAGGCAAAGAAGCCCAGCTCGAGCGGCTGCCCGATTCGCGTCTCGGGCTGCCCGCCCGGATCGAACGGTCCAGTCAGTCGATCGACCTTCTTGAAAGCGTTGGGCATGTCGGAGTTCCGGCGGTTCGAGTGGCGGCAAGCTAAGGTGTTATGCGCGCGGCACGCAAGTTTGCGCGCAATGCACGGCCTGCACGTCCGCGTTGCGCGCCCGCACCTGCCGCGTCGCTTCCTGGGTTGAACCCAGACTGGTAGGCTTCGCTTCGTCGAGAACAGAAATCGCACGGGAGGGCATGATGCCGCGGACGACATTCGCCGTCGCGCTGATCGCAGCAGGCTTCGCGCTCAACGGCAACGTTGCGCTCGCCGCCGGCAAATACGATCCCGGTGCCTCCGATACCGAAATCAAGATCGGCCAGACCATGGCCTATAGCGGACCGCTGTCGGCGTTCGGCGCCTTCGGGGCGGTGCAGGCCGCCTATTTCGACATGATCAACGCCAAGGGCGGCATCAACGGCCGCAAGATCAACTTCCTGTCGCGCGACGACGGCGGCAATCCTGCCAAGACCGTCGAAGTCACGCGCAAGCTGGTCGAAGACGACCAGGTCTTGTTCCTGGTGGGCTCCTCGGGCACGGCCAACAACACCGCGGTCCAGCGCTACCTCAACGCCAAACAGGTTCCGCAACTCTTCATCGGGTCGGGCGCATCCAAGTGGGGCAACTACAAGGACTTTCCCTGGAGCATGGGCTGGGCGCCCGACTACCGGACGGAAGCTGCGATCTATGCCCAATACATCCTGGCCAATATTCCGGACGCCAAGATCGCGATCCTCTATCAGAACGACGATTTCGGCAAAGACCTGATCGCCGGAATGCGCGCCGGGCTCGGCGAGCGCGCCGACCGCATGATCGTCGGCCAGGCCTCCTATGAGCTCACCGACGCCACCGTCGATTCCCAGATCATCACGTTGCAGGCGTCGGGCGCCAATGTGTTTCTCAATGGCGGGTCGCCCAAGTTCGCCGCCCAGGCGATCCGCAAGGCGAGCGACATCGGCTGGCGGCCGCAGCAATTCCTCGCCTTCATCTCGACCTCGATCGGCGCGGTGCTGACACCGGCCGGCATCGACAAATCGGTCGGACTGATGTCGATCCAATTCCTGAAGGATGCCAGCGACCCGCGCTGGGCCAACGATCCCGGGATGCTGCAGTATCTGGCGTTCCTCAAGGACTATCAGCCCAAGGCCAGTCCGAACGACTTCATCGTGGCCTACGGCTTCACCCAGATCGAGACCTGCGGACAGGTGCTGCGGCAAGCCGGCGATGAGCTGACCCATGACAACATCATGCGGCAGGCGACCAATTTGAAGAATCTCGAACTCCCGCTGCTGCTTCCCGGCATCAAGATCAATACCAGTCCCACCAACTATTACCCGATCACCCAGGCGCAGCTCAGCCGTTTCGACGGCAAATCCTGGCAGCTCATTGGCGGCGTACTCGGGCGCGCGCCGTAAATCTTGACCCAAAGCTACCTCCATCATCGCGTTTCAAGCCTCGAACGTTGCCCGGCGGGCGAACCGCCATGAGCATTGACATCAACAACACCTTCCTGGTTGCGGCGCCGATCGACCAGGCCTGGGCCGTGCTCAACGACATCGCCCGCGTGTCCGCCTGCGTGCCCGGCGCGGAGCTTACCGACACGGCCGGCGACAACATCTACAAAGGTCGAATCGCCGTGCGGCTGGGTCCGGTGCAGCTTCAGTTCGGCGGCAGCGTCGAGTTCCTCGAGCGCGATGCCGCCGCGCATCGCGCCAGGATCCGCGCGACCGGCAACGAGCTCAAGGGCCGCGGCAGCGCCCGTGCGCTCATGACCTGCAATCTTCGCCCCGAGGGTACGGACACCCGCGTCGACATCGCGACGGCGCTCGATCTGGCCGGACAGGTCGCGCAGTACGGGCGCGGCGCCGCCATGATCACGAGCGTCGCCCAGCAATTGGTGAACGATTTTGCCGACGCGCTCGCGGCCGACATGCGTGCAGCGGGCGGGCCCACCACACAAACGAGGAAAACCGAGATTGATCTTGCTTCCTTGCTCACACGCGCGTGGTGGCGCGAATTGTGTCGATGGTTCACGGCGGTTTTCACCCGCAAGTGACAGAGATATTTGGACCACCTCTCCCTGTGTCATGGCCCGCGAAAGCTTTCGCGGGCAATGACAATTTGGGGTTTGTAGCGTCGATCCTCGCAGCCTCGTAGCCCGGATGGAGCGCGTCAGCGCGTAATCCGGGGCTGCGTTTGATCCCGGATTTCGCTGCGCTCCATCCGGGCTACAGCGGTGCGGAACACCACACCCCAACGGTCCAAGAGGCGCTGCGCTGCCCGGCTACTGACACCTGTGGGTTGGTCGCGACCAGGCTTCTCAGTCAAGCCTATGGCGACAAGCCCTGCGACGACAAAGGAGCGTGGATCATATTGAACGGAACCTGCTTTAGGTCTACTTCGCATACGCCCCCGCCTTTGCCAGCAATTCATAGAGCCGTTGCGGACGCACCGGCGCTTCGCTGATCTCGATCCCGAACGGAGCCAGCGCATTCTCGATCGCCGCGATGATTGCGGCTGCGGCCGGAATCGTGCCGCCTTCGCCGGCGCCCTTGACGCCGAGCGGATTGAGCGGCGACGGCGTCTCGAGATGCGCGCACGTCACGGCCGGCACGTCGCCCGCAATCGGCAGCAGATAATCACCGAACGTAGTCGTGAGCGGCTGGCCGTTCGCATCGTAGCTCATCGCTTCGAACAGCGCGTTGCCGATGCCGTGCGCGACCCCGCCCTGGATCTGCCCGTCGACGATCAGCGGATTGATCAGCCGGCCGGCATCGTGCGCCACCACGTAGTTGAGGATGCGAACGTGCGCCGTCCCGATGTCGACCTCCACCTCGGCCACGTGCGTGCCGTTGCAATAGGCGGCCTGCGGCGGACCGAAATAGTGGGTCTCCTCCAAACCAGGCGTGATGGTCTCCGGCAACGACAGGCCCGGGATCCCGACCGACGCGCTCGCGAGTTCCGCAAAGCTTTTTCCCATTCCGGGCACGCCGCGCACGAACGCGCGCCCATCGCCGAGTTCGATGTCGTGCTCGGCTGCTTCCAGCAGGTGCGCGGCGAGCTTGACGATCCTGCGGCGCACGCCCCTGGCGGCGATATCGACGGCCGGCCCCGCGTTGGCGGCAACGCGGCTGCCGAACGTGCCGACTCCCATCGCGATCGCGTCGGTATCCGCCATCACCACATCGATGTCGTCGGGGACGACGCCGAGGTGATCGGCTGCGATTTGCGCGAAGCTCGAGCGATGGCCCTGGCCTTGCGGCGCCGCACCGGTGAGCACGCGCACTTTGCCGGACCGCAGCACCCGCACGGTCGCGCCCTCGAACGGCCCGAGCCCGGTGCCTTCCACGTAGCTCGCAACGCCGATCCCGACGTAGCGGCCGTCCTGGCGCGCAGTCGCCTGGCGGGCCGGGAAATCCGCGTAGCGCGCGAGCTCAACCGCCTTGGCCTGACAGGCCGGGTAGTCGCCGCTGTCATAGGTGAGCGGCTTGCCGTCGCGAAACACGAGGCCGACCGCGTAGGGAATCTGTTCGGGCTGGATCAGGTTGTTGGCGCGCAACGCGACGGGATCCATCCCAAGGGTGCGCGCGGCCTTGTCCATCAACCGTTCCATGGCGAACACGGCCTGCGGCCGGCCGGCGCCGCGGACCGGCGTGGTCGGCACCAGGTTGGTCAGCGCCACGGTCACATCGAGCGCAAAATTCGGGACCACGTACGGCCCCGGCACGGTCGTGCCCGAGATCAACGGCAGTACGATGCCATGCGGCACGTAGGCGCCGCTGTCGTGCAGGAGCTGCCCGCGAACCCCGAGAATCTTGCCATCCGGGGCGAGCGCGAGCGAGAGGTCCCAGAACTGATCGCGCTCCTGGGTGGCGGCCAGAAAGTTCTCGCGCCGATCCTCGATCCATTTGACCGGGCGCTCGAGCGCCAGCGCGCACCAGGCGATCACCGCGGTCTCCGGATAGAACAGTGCCTTGGTGCCGAAGCCGCCGCCGACGTCGGGCATGATCACGCGCAGCTGCGACGGATCGAGGCGCAGCAGAATTTCGAGATTGCGCCGGTCGATGTGTGGCGTCTGCCCGGCGTTCCAGACCGTGAGCTTGTCGCTCGCCTTGTCGTAGCTCGCGAGCACGGCGCGGCATTCGATCGCGTGTCCGCTGCCGCGCTGCTGGGCGAGCGACACATCGACGACCTTGTGGGCATTCGCAAACGCCATGCCGACATGGCCGTAGCCAAGGGTGAACTTCGCCGCGATGTTGTCGGCGAGGCCGGTATGGGCGCGCGGCGCGTCGGGCGCGATCGCGGCGCGGCAATCGACCACCGGATCGAGCACCTCATAGTCGACCGCAACCAGTCCCGCCGCATCTTCGGCGATGTAGCGATTGTCGGCCAGCACCACGGCGACCAGCTCGCCGACGTAGCTCACCTCCTCGGGCGCGAGCGGGTACGGCATCAGCGGATGTTTGATCAGCGGGTGCGGCGCCATCAGCGGCAGGCGCTCGCGCATGCTGTCGGACAGATCGGCGCTCGTGAGCACCGCCTGCACGCCCGCGAGCGCCTGGGCTGCCGCAGCATTGATCTTGCCGATACGCGCGTGCGCATGCGGGCTGCGCACGAAAGCGGCATGCAGTGTCCCGTCGAGATGAATATCGTCGACGAAGCGGCCACGGCCCTTGAGCAACGCCGGATCTTCCAGGCGCTTCATGCGGGCACCGAAATACTTCATGCCCATGATCAGCCGCCCTGCTTTCGCATGCGATCGGCCGCGAGCAGCGCGGCCGCGACAATGCCCTGGTAGCCGGTGCAGCGGCAGAGGTTGCCCGAAATGGCGTCACGCACCTCCGCTTCGCCTGGTTGCGGGTTGTCGTTGAGGAGTTCAGTCAACGTCATCAGCATGCCGGGTGTGCAGAAGCCGCACTGCAGGGCGTGCGTCTCCCAGAATGCGTCCTGCAACGGATTGAGCGCCTCGCCATCGCCCAGGCCTTCGACGGTCGTGATCTCGCGCTCGTGCGCCTGCACTGCCAGCATCAGGCAGGAGCGCGTGCTGCGGCCGTCGACCAACACCGTGCAGGCACCGCACACGCCGTGCTCGCAGCCAAGGTGGGTGCCGGTGAGGTGAAGCTCGTGGCGCAGAAAATCGCCAAGCGTCAGCCGGGTCTCGACCCGGCGTTCATGGGTCACACCATTGACGGTGACGGCGATCCGGCGAGTGTCGATCATCTTAATGCACTCCGCCCAGACGTTTGACCGCGCGGGTGAGTGCGCGTTCGGTCAGGACCGTGGCGAGATGCGCCCGATAGGCCCCCGACGCGTGGATATCCGAAGTCGGCTCGATCTTGCCGGCCTCGGCGGCGGCGGCAGCAAGCGCTGCCGGCGTCGGCCGCGCACCGATCAGCAGCGCTTCCGCGCTCGCGCAGCGCAGCGGCCGATCGGCGACACCGCACAGCGCAATCGCGGCCTGCACCAGCGTGCCGGCTGCATCGGCCGCGAGCAGCACCGCGACACCGACGACCGCAAAGTCGCCTTGCCGGCGGGCGAATTCCTCAAACGCAAAGCCGTGGCCAGCTGGCCATCCGGTCAGGCTGACGCCGGTGACGATCTCATCCGGCCCAATCGCCGGCGTCATGAAGCCGCGCGCAAAATCCGCCATGGCAATCTGGCGCTCGCCCGCGGCGCCAGCGACATGCAGGCTCGCGTCGGCAGCGAGACATACCGCCGGCAGTTCGGCGGCGGGATCGAGATGGCACAGGCTGCCGCCGATCGTGCCGCGGTTGCGGGTCTGGCGGTGACCGACGTGGCGCAGCGCTTCCTGCATGAGCGGAAAGGCGGAGGCCAGGTCGGCCGAAAGCTCGAGGTCGCGCTGGCGCGTCATCGCACCGATCCGCAGCCGACCGTCCTGTTTGCTGATGCCGGCGAGACCAGCAACTTGATTGAGATCAACAAGATGGTCGGGCATGGCGTAGCGCATGTTCATCATCGGCATCAGCGATTGGCCGCCGGCCAGAACCTTGGCGTTGTCGAGTTCGGCCAACAGGGTGAGCGCATCCGGCATGGTGCGCGGATCGTGGTAGGTGAACGGAGCTGGTTTCATGATGTCGAGGTCAACGATCCGGATGGTCGATCGGAGTGGCGGGGCCCACGTCCTTGCGCCGGCGCTTGGCGGTGCGCGCGCCGTTGTCCGCATAGCGACCGGCGACAGCACGGCCGGCGCCCTCGTCCCAGGCCGCGTTCCAGATCCCCATCTGATAGCCATGCCAGGGCGGCTGCGGTGACAGCGGTGGCAAACCGAGGCTCTCCCAGATCCGCCTGGCGTCTTCCATGTATTCCTGTTTCGGCAGCGCGAGTGGCGGCATCGGGCCCTTGCGGGTGGCGTCGATGAGGAGCGATGAGTTGTCCTCGCTGCGCGTATCGCCGCGCGGCCCATGCCCGCGCGCCCGATGCGGCACGACCTCCGTGTCGAGATGCGGACTCGACCGGTATGCGAGCGCCCACAGCAGGGCGTCCCCATTGCGGGGATCGATATCGTCATTGACCGCCACGATAATCTTTCCACAAAACAGCTGGAACGACATCGCGCCGCGGAGCGCGCGCCAGATTTCGGTCGATGGCACATCCTCGGCAAATTGAATGATGATCACCGGCCGCAGGTTGGTGAGCGGCTCGTGCAGCGACACCCGGATCACGCCTTTGATGCTGAGCCGGTCGCGCAGGAACGTCAGGAACAGAGGTTCGTAGGCGACGCGTTTGACCACACTCGATTCGCTCGGCGTCACCTGGGAGATGACCGACAGAAAAATCGGCTCGCGACGATGCGTGATCGCGGTGACGTCGAGGATGAAGTTGAATTCCTCGAGCGCGATATAACCGTGCGACTCCCCAAACGGCCCCTCGGGTTCGAGCTCGTCGGTGCGGATGAAACCTTCGATCACGAACTCGGCTTCGGCCGGCACCAGCAGATCGACCGTTTTCCCACGCACCACGTTGATCGGCGCGCCGGCAAGCCCGCCCGAAATGACGAGTTCATCGATGTCGGGATGCAGCTTCTGCGGCCCCGTATAGGCAACGACCGGAGGGGCGCCGACCACGAACGCCACCGGCATTCTCTCGCCGCGTGCCTTGTATTTGAACCAGTGCGCGCGGCCGCCCGACACCGGCGAGAGCATCACGCCGAGCCGGTCCGGCGCCTTCAGGGCGCCGCGATAGGTGCCCATGTTCTGGATGCCGGTGTCCGGGTCGCGCGTGATGACGTTGGTGGCGGTCAGATAGGGTGCCGAGTCGTAGCCCGGCGTCGAGACCGGAACCGGCAGGCGATCGAGTCCGTTGCCCTCTCCGCGCAACTCATCGCCGAGCAGAACCACGTCCTGACACGGCGCGCGCTCGACGACACGCGGCGGGATCGGTTTCGCCAAGGCTCGCGCCCAGATCGCCTCGATCTCGGCCAGGGTCTTGGCACCAATCCCAATCCGATAGATTTCGGCGCTCGCCGCAAGTGCACCCACCAGCACCGGAAACCGAAATGTCTGCCCACGCGAATCCACCACGTTGGAGAACAGGAATGCCTTGCGGTCGGATTCCTGCAAGCCGCCGCGAAACTGCCAGCGCACCAGCGGATGCAGCTGCGTGTCCTTGTTGATCGCGCGGTCGATACGCACGACGAGGCCCTGCCGTTCGAGCGTCGCCAGATGGGCGCGCAGGTCCGGATAGGGTGCGGCCGGATCCGTGGTCGTATCGGTCATTGTGTCGGCGAGGGCCATGGTCAGTCCGCCTTGATCCCGAACCCGCGCACCGCCTTGCCCAGGCGATCGTAATCGTAGGCCAACAGCTTCAGCATGTCCTGCTGGGAACCGGTCATGATGGTCGCGCTATCCTCAGCGGCGCGCCGGATGATCATTGGATCGGCCGATGCCTTGATGAATTCATCGCGCACCCGCGCCGTCACCGTGTCGGGGGTTCCCTTGGGCGCGGCGATGCCGAACCAGGACTGGATGGTCACGTCTTCATAACCGAGGTCGGCGAGGGTCGGCACGTCGGGCAGCCAGTCCATGCGCTTGGGGCCGCCGACCGCGAGCGCCCGCACCGTGCCCTCCTGCGTATGCGGTTTGGCCTGCACCGAAGAGAGGAAGGTGAAATCCATGCGGCCTGCGATGAGATCGACAATGATCTGACCGCCGCCCTTGTAGGGAATATGCGTCATCGGAACGCCGAGACGATCGGCCAGCATGGCGCTCATCAGATGCGCGGGTGATCCGATTCCCGGCGTCCCGTAGGAAGCGCCGCCGGATTTGGATTTGATGTAGGTCACGAGCTCGCCGAACGACTTGACCGGGCTCGTGGCCGGCACCAGCAGCAGGCCCGACGATGCATAGAGCAAGGTGATGAACTCGAAGTCCTTGATCGGGTCGAACGGCAGGCGTTGCATTGCCGGGACGATCGTGTGCATGCCGCCGAGCGCGAGCAGAAGCGTGTAGCCATCGGGCTGCGCCTGGGTCAGCGCGTTCGCCGCCAGGATGCCGCCGGCGCCGGTCCGATTGTCGACCACGACGCGCTGGCCGACGTTCCGGCCGATCACCTCGGCGTAGATGCGGATCATCGTGTCCGGGCCGCTGCCGGGCGGCTGCCCGCACAGGATTACGATCGGCCGCGACGGATAGTCCTGGGCGTGCGCTGTTCCGACCAGGATGGCGAGCAGGGCCGTCACGTACACAGCAATCTTGTGCGCAGACATCACCAACATCTCCGATGGAGCCGGGTTGAGTTGCAATCGCAGTGGGCAATCCCGACGCCGTTTCGCGTCCACCAGACCCGCCCCAATAAAGAGCAACAATGACATTGCCGCCGCTGCTTGTCGAGGCGCGAGCGTCTTTCGCCAGTTTGCGATGGGTCAGGTGGCGCATGTGCTCGCCGATCCGGCCGACACAAATGATTCTCTACTCGGCCGGAAGATTAGCACCGCTCGGTTCGTGCACGCGTCAGGTCATTGGTTGCGGACTTTCTCTCTGCCTGAATAGCTTTCGAAGAGCCGCGCAGAAGCTCGTAATCCGGCAGCACCAGACCGTCATCTCCGCCACCGTAATGCCCACCTCCACGTAGTGCCGTCCATACGGCACCCCCCGCGCTCGGGAGGCGCGAATGAAGGAAGAAACAACAGCCAGCGAGCACCATTACGACAGAAACCTGCGCGCAGCATTGGGTTTCCTCGGTCCCCTGTCCATTAGGCGCGCCATTGGCGCGACAACGCTGGCACTTTACTTGCTCGAATGCCTGTTCGATAACAATTTTCAAAACTGCGAAATGATACGGGGGCGTTGTGAACGAGATGATATCTGACCTGCGGTTGCAGGCAAAAATTCGGCGAGTAAAATCAACACCACCACTACTGCAATTCCTTCAGCAAAGTTTAAAGAAATAAGCTGCTGAAAACAGTGGTGCGGTCGCCAATTACATCCCAGAACTCGCTAAAGCCAATCCCGCCCATTTTGGAATTAGCCTCGCAACAATTGACGGCTATGTTTATGAGGTGGGGGACAGCGCAATTCCCTTCACAATCCAATCGATATCCAAGGCGTTTGTTTTCGCGCTGGCACTTGGAGACGGTCGGCGCCAAAGCGGTTGAGGAAACAATCGGCGTGGAACCTAGCGGCGATGCCTTTAACTCAATTCGATTAAACTCAGAAAATCGCCCGTTCAATGCGATGGTTAATTCCGGCGCGATCGCTTGTTCTGGCTTGATGTACAAGGCGGAAGGCCGAGACGCGTTTGAATGCATTAGGGAATCCTTGAGCCGGTTCGCCGGGAGGCAACTGGGCGTAGATGACGCGGTGTTCTTGTCGGAGTGCGCAACCGGGGATCGTAATCGCGCCATCGCATACCTGTTGCGCACGTATAATGTCATCGAGGGGGATGTCGATGCTGTGTTGGACGTTTACTTCCGCCAGTGCTCGATCCTCGTAACCGCACGCGATCTTGCCGTCATGGCAGCCACACTTGCAAATGGCGGTATAAACCCTGTCAGCGGAGAGAAAGTTCTATCGCCGTATGCAGTCGCGCGTACCCTGTCAGTGATGACCAGCTCGGGAATGTACGACTACGCTGGCGAGTGGATCTACCGGGTCGGAATTCCCGCCAAGAGCGGTGTTGGAGGCGGCATCATCGCCGCACTGCCCGCCCAGCTCGGGCTCGGAACGTTTTCTCCACGGCTTGATGACCATGGCAATAGCGTGCGTGGCTTAAGGATATGCGAAGAGTTGTCCTCACATTTTGACCTGCACGTACTTGGCCGCAACGGCGACGTGAAGACCTGTATCAATGCGGACTATGATATCGCAGGCATTTCCTCTCGTCGCGGGCGCCAACCGCATGAACAGGAAATTCTGGACGAACGCTCCGGGGATATTCGGATCATCGAACTCGTGGGTGCGCTCAGCTTTGCAACGATTGACTATGTGTCGCGTCAACTCACCTCCCAACAATTCCCGCCGTTTGTGCTTCTCGATTTTCGTCGTGTCCCAGCTATCACGAACGCCGCCGCGCGATTGCTTACAGACTGTATGCGTGACCTAAGCCGCCAAAGTACGACCGCAGTTCTCTCTGGCCTGGAGGACAGCTCCTTGGGCTGGCCCGTGATTGCCCCTTGGCTAAAAGACCTGCAACATATACGTCGCTTTGATCAGCTCGATGAAGCCATTGAGTGGGCTGAGGATCAGATCATTTACCGTTACGGCGGATACGACATTCAAAAAAATATTGCGTCTTTGAGTGAGCAGGCACTTCTCACCGGATTTAAAAAGGAAGAACTCGATGCACTAGCCGAGCTTTGCATCCGACGGATATATCACACTGGAGAAAAAATCGTTGCAGTGGGGGACCCGGCATTGTCGCTGTTTTTTCTCGAAGGCGGTATGGTGAGCGTTAAGTTGCCCAGCGGCGTTCGGCTGGCATCTCTGGTGCGAGGGATGGCATTTGGCGAAATGTCTTTGATCGAGGAACGACGGACGGCGGATGTATTGGCCGACACATCGGTTAGATGCCTCGAGCTATCGCTTTCAGATTACCACGAATTCTGTAGCCGCAACCCGCGGGCGGGTCAAAAGATTGTCCGTAACTTGGCAATTCTGCTCGCTAAGCGGCTTATCCTAGCGAACACGAAAGTAGAATTGTTGACTGCGAATTAGAACCAAACGTAATGGGCAACGTCGCGGACTTTAGTTGATGCAGAGCTGGAGCGGATCGGCTACGGGCATCGGCTACACATGCTCTGTCCATCGATCATCCGAGCGTGCCGTGGCGGCCTTCGCGCGCAACCCGAATAGCGGTCTAATCATGACGAGGAGCGCGTTGGCGCTGGGTCATCGCGAGCTGATCGTTATGCTGGCGGCCCGGCACAAACTGCATCGCACGCGGTAGGCCGTCTTCGTAGACCACGGTCAAGAACTCGGAACGAACCCTATCGTTAGGATTTCCGCGAGACGCTCGAAGCTCGTTTCCCAGCCGATGCAGGTGTTCATGCACATCCCGGGTGCGACGAAGGGTGCGGCGAAGCGAGAGTGTCGGAGAGTGATGCGGGTTCCGCCATCGAGCGGTTCCAGGACGTCGGTCACCGTCGTCGGCGCGCTTGGCGCCCCAACGCTGTGCCAGGTGTGCACGAGCTTCCGCGGTGGATCGACCTCGAGGAATTCGCCCTCGATGACGTAAGGGCGTTTGGCGTCCATGCCCGATGCTCGCCAGCGGCCACCCACGCCCACATCGCCTGTCCACTCCCTCGTGTCGAAGACGCCGGGTCGAACCCACCACTCGCAGACCTCTTTCGAGACAAGCGCTGGGAAAACGCGCTCCGGGGGAGCCGCAATCTCGACGCTCGCAAGGATCAGTCCTTCGGCAAGGTCGGCGACTGCACGCGCTCTGCCATTTTCAATTCTGCTCATGTTCCCTTCAGGTGACGCTAGCGAGACTAGACGGCCAAAAGGCCTCCGATAGTCCAATTTCACTAGTCCGGATTGATTTGCATCAATTCGGGCTTGCGCTTTCGAGGGTCACTAGCGCGTCTGAATAGGAGAAGCGATACTGAAAACGACACGCACAGTGCTGTTGGTAGCAAGTCTCGTTGCCGGAGTCGTGGCCGCGAGCTGAGACATTTGCTGCCGGGCCCATGTTTGCCCCCGGGGCGTTGTCTTCGGCGGCGAGTGCCGTGGCAATCGTGGCGGCTGTCGTCGTGCGGAGAGGCGCCGTGGCTCCCTGCAGGGCCGTTGTCGTGCGCAGGCCCGCTGTTCGCCGGGGCGTCGTCGTACGCTGATAGTCTCTGTCGACTTGACATTTGGCGGGCTAATCTAGGAATTTGAGTTTAAGATTTGTCGGACTCTCTGCATCGAGAAGGAGATCCACGCTCGTTGATCTCAAGGCCGGCCGGCTCGCAAGTGCTGGCCCTTTCAATGTCCCCGTCCGAAGAACACAGGTTGGCGCGGCGTTAGGCGCAAAGGTTAGTCTCTCGAACGTCCCAGGATGTCGCCTCTTGGTACATCGCGTCGGTTCGCTGCGATGCAATGATTTGTCGGCTATCGGGGGCACAGCGGGCTTTCGCAAGTCGTCCGCCCTGGTCGCATTTACGTGTTCACGTCGGCGACAAGGCAACGATACGCTTGCATGCTGTCGGGAGCGTTGCGGAGTTTGCGTACAAGCGCCGGGTCGCGCAACACTCGCGCCACCGATGCCAGTGCATGCAGGTGTTCCGGGTCGGCATTTGCCGGCATCAGCAGCGCAAAAAAGCCGTCTACCGGCCGGCCGTCGATGGCGTTGAATTTTTGGTGTATACTTGGTTAGCTTATCAGAGCCGCGACCTCGCTTTGGCTGGTTGCTCTTCAGCCAACGAGTTGTCGCCTAAAGTACTAGGCAGGAGTTGAACCGGTGGCCGGTGTTGAGCCGAAGCTGCGGCAGGACATCACACCGATGCCCGATACCGATCCCCTTTTAGGCTCGGTCGGATCGGAGGTGGTGCGCTACCTTGCTTCATTTGCAATGACCGCCGTCGCGACGGCCGTGGCTGTCGGTGTCGACAGCAAGGTGACGATCCCCAACCTATCCCTCGTATTTGTAGTGCCAGTGATCATCGCGGGTGTTAGCCTCGGCTTGGGTCCGTCACTCTGTTCGGCGATACTTGGTGCTCTAGCGTTCAATTTCTTCCTTACTGAGCCTCGCTACTCACTCGTCGTCGACGACCCGGCAAACATCTGGGCGATTGGACTGCTGTTTGTCGTCGGACTCATCGTGAGTGGCGTTGCCTTCACCTCCCGCCAGAGGCTGACCGAGGCGGCACTGTTAAGAAGGCAGGCGACTGTTCTGCAAGGCTACAGCCGTGACCTCGTCGCGGCCGATAATACGAAGGCGATCGTCTCAATCACTTCCCAAGCTCTTGCAGCGCTCTTCCAAGTTCCTGCCGTCGTGATGCTCGTTACGGAGGGCAGGGTGGTTTCCCTCGAGAGGGTCGGCGACGTAGAACCCAAGGAGGCCGAATTAGAGGCGGCGCGATCGTCCTTGGCGACTGGAACTGTCGTGCGCAGCGGCACCTACCCGGATCTGGCCTCGCGCTTTGACTTTTGGCCTGTGAAGACGGCCGAAGGCCAGAATGCCGTCATTGGACTCGCATTTGACCCGGACGAACGTCCTTCGGCGCCAGATGTGCTAATCAACATCGTTGCGAGTGTTTTAGCCCTGGTGCTTGACCGTCAACATGCACGGGTTAGACGCGATGCTCGGCCCGCAAGTTGAATCCGAGGGTCACGACTGACCCACAAGTTGTTTCACCCTGCAACAACTATCCAACCGCTACCTGCGGCGGCCGGAAGTGTTCGCCAATTCCAGACGACACTGCTCGGAGATTCAGTCAAAGCCGGCAAGCCGGTGGGCTGGACCGACACCGAAACCTGGCAAAAGTCGCTGAACATGCTCAAGCAATATCTTGGCCTGAACGAACATGGATCCTTCGGCCTATTACACGAACGACTTCATCTCGGTCCCGAAGTCGTAAGGTGCAAGGATCGGAGACTGAGCGGAGCGAAGTGAAGATCGACGCCAACGGAACGTGTCGCCGGCCGCCGGCAGCGTGTCCGCTTCTGATGCTGTGGACGGCTCCTCCACCCGGCACGTGAGTGCCATGGAAGTGGGTGCTGCTGAGGCCCCCACGATTCGGAGGAGCTAGTCATGCAAACGGTCACGACAATCGGTCTCGACATCGCGAAGTCGGTTTTTCAGGTCCACGGCATAGACGCGGAAGGTGGGGCGGTCATCCGCCGTCAACTGAAGCGCCGGCACGTCGTAGCGTTCTTTCAGAAGCTGCCGCCATGCCTGGTTGGCATTGAGGCCTGCGCTTCATCGCATCATTGGTCGCGCGAACTCCGGGCGCTAGGGCACACGGTGCGCCTGATGCCCGCGGCCTACGTGAAGCCCTACGTCAAGCGACAGAAGAACGATGCCGCTGACGCCGAGGCCATCTGCGAAGCGGTCACCAGGGCGAACATGCGCTTCGTCGCGACCAAGACACCCGAGCAGCAGAGTTGCCTAATGCTCCATCGCACACGCCATCTGTTCATTCGCCAGCAGACCGCGGTAATCAATGCGATTCGTGCCCATCTCGCAGAGTTCGGGATCGTGGCGCCGGTCGGGCGCCATGGTGTCGAGGAGCTGCTGAGGGTCGTCGCCGATCCAAGTGACAAACGGGTGCCCGAGGTTGCGCGCGCGTGTCTCGCCGCGCTCGGCGCCCAACTGCGGGTGCTCAAGGCGCAGATCCTGGAGTTCGACCGTATGATCAACGCCTGGCACCGATCGAGCGAGATGAGCAAGCGGCTCGATGAAATTCCTGGTGTCGGTCCGGCGCTGGCCACCGCTCTGATCGCCAGCGTCGCTGATCCGAAGGCTTTCCGATCAGGACGAGACTTCTCGGCCTGGATCGGGCTCGTGCCGAAGCAACACTCGAGTGGAGGCAAAGACAAGCTCGGCAGTATCAGCAAACAAGGCGATCGCTATCTGCGCAGCCTGTTCACGGCCGGCGCACTGGCGGTGATCCGCTACGCCAAGGTCCATGGCACCAAACACCGGCCTTGGCTCACAGCGTTGCTGGCCAGGCGCCCAACGAAGGTCGCTGCCATCGCGCTCGCCAACAAGATTGCACGCATGGCTTGGGCGATGATGGCCAAGGGCGAGCGCTACAAGGAACCCGTCGCACTGGCGGCGTAACGAGATCGCGCCGATATCTGGCGTGATGTGAAGGTTGGGAGGGCGAACAGCTCGTAATGCAGAGCCGGTCGAACCGGCGATCAGGAAAACCCACATGTGCCAGAGCATTGTCGAATGCGGGCTTTTGACCGGGACCTGATCCGCGCAGGGCATTATGGCCAGCGGTCATGTGAACCGCACCAACAGGCCGAACACATGGCTGCACCGACCAGCAACGCGACGTGAAGATTTCCCTTGCCAACCCGGAGCCGTCCACACATGGCACTTAGCGGATATCGGAAGGCCCGCTGGATGTCGGCTCTTGGGGTGTGCGTTCAACCGGTCAGTGCAACACCGCTTGTAGTCTATCGGCTGGCGTTTCGAAGCCCAAGGTCTTTCGCGGACGTTGATTGAGCCGCAGAGCAATCGCATTCAGATAACTTTGAGAGATGCGCGAGAAGTCAGTTCCTCTCGGGAGGTACTGACGCAGCAGGCCGTTGGTGTTCTCGTTTGAGCCGCGTTGCCAGGGGCTGCGCGGATCACAGAAGTAGACCTGGACGTTGGTGGCAACCGTGAAGCGCTTGTGGGCATGCATCTCTTTGCCTTGATCCCAAGTCAGTGAGCGTCGCAACTCCTCAGGCAGCTTGCCGATTTGCTTGCCAAGCGCAGCAACAACAGTCGTCGTGTCCTTGCGGGGGATCTTGACGAGCATCGTGAAGCGGGTGTTGCGCTCGACGAGGGTGGCGATGTGCGTGTCGTTCGCTCCAGTAAGAAGGTCTCCTTCCCAATGCCCCGGCACGGCGCGATCCTCAATCTCGGCGGGCCGCTCGCGGATGGAGACCATATCGAGGATATGCCCCTGTCCACTCTTCGCGTTGTGGCTCTTGGGACGACGCATCCGCCGCGCAGTACGCAACTGCGCCGTCAGCTCCTTCTTCAGCACGCCGCGGGTTTGGATGAAGAGGCTGCGATAGATCGCTTCGTGAGATATCTGCATGTCTTGGTGGGTTGGGAACTCCTTCTTCAGCCAGCCGGAGATCTGCTCCGGCGACCATTGCAGCGCGAGCTTCTGCGCCACGCGCCATCGTAGCTCCCTACGCTGCGCCAAACGACAAGGCTTGGGGCGCAACGCCCGCTCCCAGGCACGCCGATCAGCCCGGTTTGCACGATAGGCCTGACTGCCGCCGTTGCGCCGGATCTCCCGGCTTACTGTCGATGGCGCTCGTCCGAGGCTCTGGGCGATCTGCCGGATCGACCGGCCCACCGCAATGCCACGGGAAATCTCTTCGCGTTCCTCAAGCCTGAGTGCTGCAAAGGCTCTTCGGCGCGGCGCCGGTCCGATCCCGCCATGGAGTACCGCAATCCGCTCAACGCCGGTCTTGTTCTTCCTTTCCAGCGCCCGCGCGATCGCCGCAGCACTTTGCCCGTTCTTCCATCGCTCCCACAGCTCGGCCTTCTGCGCTGCCGTGAACCAAATCCGCGATGTCACCATGGCACACCTCCTCATCCCGCAAGATTAGAAGGTGTTGCGCTGACCGGTTAAATCCGCCGGGTAATAGCGGACATAGAGCGCATCAGCCGGCGTGTGTTTTATGAGTACACGCCCAGTGCCGCCGATTTGAAGTTCCTGCATCACCTGCTGCAAGCTCGTTCAGGAACTTCAAATCGATAGGCGGCACTAGAATCAGATACTTGCCAGTGCCCCTTTGTTTCCGAAGTTCGTGTCAGAGGGTGCCGCGATGTGTCACGAACTTCGGAAACGGGGCACTAGTTCAGCGAAATGTTCGCCGCCTTGATCACCGGCTCCCACTTTTCGAGCTCGAGCTTCACGAACGCCGCAGCCTCCTCCGGCGTTCCGCCGCCAGCCTCGGCGGACTGCCGGGCGATGAGGTCCTTGCCTGCGGCACTTTGCAAATAGTGGTTGGTGACCGCGTTCACCTTCTGCACGATGTCGGCCGGCGTCCCGGCGGGCGCCATGATCGTGAACCACGCGGTGGCTTCGAACGGCGCGTGAAGCAGTTCTTGCACCGCGGGCACGTCAGGCAGGTTGCTCATGCGCCGGGCACTCGCGACCGCCAGCAACCGGACTTTCTTGTCCGCGGCGAGCTGAACGAAATTCGACAGCAGGTCCGAGCTCAGAGGGATGTGGCCTCCCAGCAGATCGGTCACCATCGGCGGGCCGCCCTTGTAGGGCACGCCGGTCAACACGATGCCTGCCTTTTGCTGCAAGAGCTCAAGGGTAATATGCGCCATCGATCCGACGCCCGCGTGGCCGATGCTGAGCTTGCCCGGGTTGGCCTTGGCATAGTCGATCATGGCTTGGAGGTTGCCGATGGGCGTATCGAGACCGGCAACGATGGTGGTCGGTATTTTGATCACCAGCGCGACCGGCACCAGGTCGCGCTGCGGATCATACGGCAGACTCTTGAACATGAATTTGTTGAGGGCTGCCAGTGAACCCGAGGCAAAAAGCAGGCTGTAGCCGTCGGGCGCGGCTCTCGCGACGGCGGCAGCGCCCGTATTGCCCCCGGCGCCGGCGCGATTCTCCACCACAAACTGCTGACCGAGTTCATCGCTCAGGGCTTGCGCCACCCCGCGGGCCAAAAGGTCGGCGGTGCCTCCCGCGGGAAACGGCACGATCATCGTCACCGACCGGCTCGGCCACGTTTGCGCGGAAGCGGTGAATGACGACAACACAACGGCTGCCGCCGCGAAGGCGATGATCCGGATGCCAGGCATGAGTTTATCGCGATCAGACCTTGGCCGCTTCCGGGGTGATCGGAGCCTGCGGCTTGCCGTGTGCGGATTTCGGCTTGCCGGTGGCACGCCGGATCGCCTTGCGAACGCTCTCCGGATCGGCGCGCTCGACGCCATCCACCGGTCCGCCCTTGATGGTCACGCGCTCCATGTAGCGGCGTTGCGGGAAGTAGTCGTTGACCGCGTAATGCTGGGTCGAGCGGTTGTCCCACATGATCAGCGTGTGCGGCGCCCAGTGATGACGGAACTGATATTCCGGAACCTGCGCCTGCTGGAACAGGATGTCGAGCAGCGCCTTGCTCTCGCGCTCGTCCATGTTCTTGATCGCGACCGTGAACTGCGGATTGACGAATAATACTTTGCGGCCGGTGACCGGGTGAACGCGCACCACCGGATGAACCGCCGGCGGGTACAACATCTCCCAGCGCACGATGTTCTTCCGGTCCTCCTCGGAATCGTCGAACAGCTCACGGAATGGCTTGAAGTCATGGATCGCTTCGAGGCCCGAAATGAACTGCTGCATGCGGTCGCTGAGCCCATCGAACGCAGCCGACATGCTGGCGAACATCGTGTCGCCGCCGATCGCCGGCACTTCCTTGGCGACCAGCATCGTAGCCTTCGGCGGCTCCTTGCGGAATGTCTCGTCCGAATGCCAGACGTCGGTGCGGAACGGCGGATTGGTTTGGTCGTTGCGGAACTTGATCAGCACCGAGACATCTTTGTCCTTGGGCGCGAACGGGTGCACGGTCAACTCGCCAAACCGGCTCCCGAAGTCGATCAGGTTCTGCGAGCTGATGTCCTGGTTGCGGAAGACGAGCAACTCGTTCTCGGCCAGCGCGTCCTCGATGGCGTCGCGCACCGCATCGGACATCGATTTGCGAAGATCGACGCCGGTGATTTCAGCGCCGAGGTGCGCACCAACACGCGTAACCGTGACACCTGCATGCTGCGCCACGATCGGACGGCCTTGGAAACTGCCGGCGGGCTTGTTCACGGCGCAATCCTCCCTCGAAGCTCGGCCGGCAAATAATAGCCGTGTTTAGCGCGCGCCGAAATGGGATGCTCGACGAAACCGACATGCCAGCGATACCAAAAATACGCTCCCGCGCTACACCGTCGACGGATCGACCACGAAATTAATGAAGCCGCCGTTGCGAGTGTGCATGCCGGCGATCGCCTCGTTGACTTTGGACAGCGGCGACACCTCGTGCTGCAGCACCGAAAGATCGAGCGTGCCGGCTTTGGCCATTGCGGCCATTTCTTCGCCTTCTGCCGTCGTGAACCACACCGATCCCGCGAGGCCGAGCCGGTTGGTCATGAGCCAGAACGCGTTGAGCGGGAGTTGATCCATCACGGCGCCGACGTTGATTGCCTGCCCGCCCCGCCGCAGTGTGCGTAGCGCACGCATCATGGCTTCCCCGGGCGCACCCGGCGGCAGACAGTCGAGCACCGTGTCGAGGCCCTCCCCGCCGGTCGCCTTGCGGGCCCAATCGAGCAGCGGATCTGTCGCGCCTTGCGCTGCGGGTACCGCTCCCATTTCGGCAGCCGAGAACACGTCGATCCGCTCCGGCGCGATCGCTTTGACGCGGTCGAGCAGCGCGCGGTTGCGGCCAACGCCCAGGATCGTGGTCACGCCCATGGCGAGCGCGAGCAGCACGGCGCACAGACCGAGCATGCCGCTGATGCCGTTGATCAGCACTGAACGGCCCGGACCGACGCCGAGCTTTTTGAGCGCCGAATAGGCGGTGCCGAGATAGCCGAAGCGTGCGGCTTCGTTGAAGGTCAGATTATCGGGCAGGCGCACGATCGCGCTCGCGGGCGCGGTGATGAACTGAGCCAGCCCGCCGTACGGATAGTCCTTCATGATTTCGAGCGAGCGTCCGAAATAGCCCTGCAGGGTGAATTTCGGACAGTCGAGAATTTGTCCCGAGCGGCACATCCGGCAGTCGCCGCAGCCGCGCACCGGATTGACGTAGACGCGCTCGCCCGGCCGCAGCCCACGGACCTGTTCGCCGACCTCGGCGATAACCCCGGCCGGATCGAGCCCGAAGATCGCGGGCAACGGCAAGGTCGGCCGCGGTTCCGGGCTCTTGGTCGCGAAGAAATTCGCAATTACCCGCTGCAGATTGGGAACGATGCCACAGGCCTTCACCCCGACCAGGACATCGGTCGGGCGCGGCCGCGGGATCTCGATCCGGTCGAGCCGCATCGGCGCGCCGTATTCGTGCAGGCGGGCAGCAATCATCGTTAGCATGGTTTTGGTCCCGGAAAGACGTGGCAAACGAGGATGATCAGCATGGCGACAAATTGCAGGAAAGCAAATAGACGTGCGACTGCCGGCTGGCTCAGGCGCGCGGCACCACCAGCCGGCATATCGTGCCGGCTTCGATTGCAATCGTGATCGTGCCGCCCAATTGTTCGGCGAGCTGCTGGACGATCCGCATCCCGAGGCCGCCCTTGGGCGCGGGAGCCGCAGCCGGAAGACCGATACCGTTGTCCTGGACCGTGACGACCAGTTCCTTGTCTGTGGCTTCGAGCTTGACCTGGATCGTGCCGGCCCGGTCCGGGAACGCGTATTTGAGCGAATTGCCGACGAGCTCGACAATGATCAAACTAATATAGAGCGCGCGATCCGGCAGCTCGCTCACCGGCTCGACCGCGACTTCGAGCTTGACCTTGCTGGTCGACGCATCGACGAGGTGGCGGCAGATGCCCAGAATCGCAACCGCCAGATCCAGCCGCTCGCGTTGTGCATTGCCGAGCCGGCGGTGGATTTGACCGACAATCTCGACCCGTCGCAGCGCCTCGCCCACGCTTCGCGAACTGCCGGATCGTCGGCATCGCGCTGCTGCATCTGAAACAGCGCGGCCAGAAATTGCAGATGATTGGCGACGCGATGCTGGATCTCGTCCAGCAACACGGCGCGCTCGCCGGCGAGCCGATGCGCGTGGTCGAGCGCGCGGTTGAGGAGATGCACCAGCGTCACGTCCATGGCGGCGATCAGCCAGAACACGACGAGTGAGGCGAATTCCTTTTCACCAAGCTCGAAACTGAACTCCGGCGGCAGGAAGAAATACCAGGAGACAAATCCCGCGATGAATGCCACGGCAATGCCGGGCCCGAGGCCGCCCAGGAACGTGGTCAGGATGATCGCCGGAAAAAACGTAATGAAAGGAAGGCCCGCGGTGACATGCGGCTCGATCAGGAATCGCAAGCCGATCGAGATCAGGACTGCGACGACCGCGATGCTGTATCCGATCGCCGGATTGGCGCGCCATAGGCGGATGCGGGCGAGGCTACGCCACATGGCCGCGGTCGTCTGGTTGGGCCGACACCGGTCGCACGACGCCGATGAGACTCATCGGTGCACCGCGGCCGGCATCCAGTTGACGGCGCGACGGGCGAGCCGAGCGTCGGTCGTCTCGCCATCGTAGTCAGGCGCCGACGGCGCCTGTGTGAATTGGGCGCGGTCGGCAAGGCAATTCACGTTGACGACTGCGCGCGTACCGGCCGCAGTCTCGCACACCGCCGCAACGTAGACGCCGCAGCGCCGGCACACCAGATAGTCGGCCGTGCGCGAGCCAAAGCGGTACGGTTCGACCAGCGACCAGTCGTCGGCCTCAACCTCGAACAGCCCTCCCGGATCGGCAACCGTGCGGGTCTGATGGGCACGGCAGAACGAGCACGCGCAAGCCCGCAACGAATTTTCAGCTGGCGCCTTCGTCAACGCAGGCGAACCCGGATATTACCGCAGTGACAGCCGCCCGAATGCTCCATTACGCCAACCAAGTTTCCTGGTCCCCCAAGTGTGGTGGAGTGCGCCGGAACGGTCAACGCCGCATACCGGCTGTCTGCCCGCCACGCGCATTACCAAATTGACATTCAGCATTCAGAAGCGGTTCATCGCATCGCCCCGATACTTGACCGCA